>CAXIDF010000012.1:0-144337 GCA_964022665.1 uncultured Halieaceae bacterium | reverse complement strand
AGTGAGTGCACGAGCGCGGTGCCCGCCAGCCAGGGCATGAAGGATGCATTCTCCACGGGGTCCCAGAACCACCAGCCACCCCAGCCAAGTTCGTAGTATGCCCACCAGCTGCCGAGCATGATCCCCAGGGTCAGAAAGGCCCAGGCGACATTGGTCCAGGGCCGCGACCAGCGTGCCCAGGCCGCATCCAGCCGACCGCCGAGCAAGGCGGCGATGGCAAAGGCAAAGGCCACCGAAAAACCCACATACCCCATGTACAACAGCGGCGGGTGGATAATCAGACCGAAGTCCTGCAGCAGCGGATTCAGGTCTTGACCATCTGCGGGTATGCCCGGCAGCAGGCGCGCGAAGGGGTTCGACGTAAACAACGAGAAGGCGAGAAAGCCAACGCCGACAAATCCCATGATGGCCAACACACGCGACAGCATCAGCAGCGGCAACTGCGGGCTGAACACGGCCACAGCACAGGTCCAGAGGGCGAGAATCAGCGCCCACAGCAACAGCGAGCCCTCGTGATTACCCCACACAGCGGAGAACTTGTAGTACCAGGGCAACAGGCTGTTGCTGTTATTGGCGACCACCTCTACCGAAAAATCGTCCTGCAGGAAGGCCCAGGTGAGGCAGGCAAAGCTGAGCGTGGTAAAGACCAGCACGCCAATCGCGAGATTGGGGGCCAGCGCCATGGCGGTGACGTTGCGTTGCCAGCTACCCCACAGCGGAATCGTGCACAACAGCACGGACAGGCAAAGCGCCAGGATGAGCGCGAAGTGACCCAGCTCCGGGATCATTGGCCATACCCCTGTTCACCGCTCTGCTCTGCCATGCGCGATTTAGACGCCTCCAGTGCCTCGGCAACCTCCGGCGGCATGTAGTTCTCATCGTGCTTGGCCAGCACTTCCGACGCCTGTAGCACGCCATTTTCGTCGAGTTTGCCCGCCGCGACGGCGCCCTGCCCTTCATCGAACAGGTCCGGCAGGATGCCGGTGTAGACGACTGACACAACAGCCTCGTAATCGGTAACATCAAAGCGCACTTCCAGGCTGCTGTCGCTGCGCTGCACACTGCCCTCAACCACCATGCCGCCCACACGAATGTTCTGCCCGACTGGCGCCAGCCCGGCGGCCACTTCAACAGGGGGATAGAAGAGATTGATATTGCCGCGCAGGGCGTAGGCCATGAGGCCGATCGCGGAACTGGAGAAAACAACAAGAAACAACACCAACCACAAACGCTGCTTGCGAACCGGGTGCATCACACCTCCTTGCTGGCGCCAGGCGGGTTACCGCCCTCGCTGCGCCGAATTTGCCCCTCGAGCTGGTGCAGGAACCGTTGTTCCCGCCGCCGGGGTGCGTAGACCATCAGGGCCACCACACCAATTGTAATGAAGTAGGCAGACCAGACAAACGCGCCGTGGCCATCCATCTGCAACGCTGCTGCCAATGAGTCGAAGTACATCAGCCTGCCGCCCCCTTGCTGGCCAGCGCCTTGACCCATGCGGTACGTTGCTCGCGCTGCAGGATTTCCACCCGCATGTTGAGCAACAGGGCACAGGTGAACAGGCAATAGAATGCCGTGATCATGAACAGCAGCGGATAAAGCATGCTGGGGTCAATCGTGCTGCCGCCAGTGAACTTGATGGAGGCCGGTTGGTGCAGGCTGTACCACCAGTCCACCGACTTGTAGATGATAGGAATGTTCACCGTGCCAACCAGGCTGAGTATCGCGCAGGCCTTGGCGGCAAGGGCTTTGTTCTCGTAGGCTTCGTACAGCGCCACAACCCCGAGGTAAAGGAACAGGAGGATAAGCATTGACGTGATGCGTGCATCCCACACCCACCAGGTACCCCAGGTGGGCTTGCCCCAGATGCTGCCCGTTGCCAGCGCAACGAAGGTCAGGGCCGCGCCGATCGGTGCACAGGCGCGCATGGCGATATCGGCCATTTTCATGCGCCAGATCAGGCTCACCGCGCCGGCTATGGCCATCACATAGTAGCCGGCCAGGGCCACCACGGCCGCCGGCACGTGGATGTAGATAATGCGGTAACTATTGCCCTGGCGGAAATCCGGAGCGGTAAACAACAATCCCCAAATCGCCCCGCCGATCAATGCCAGCAGGGTAATCGGCAGAAGCCAGCGCAAGATGGACCCGGACAGGCGATAAAGCCAGGGCGGGGAACCGAATTTATGGAAGAGCGTCCACATGGCGCGCGATTATACAGCGACCGCGGCCCTGAACAATCCAATTCAGACGAAATCGCTCAGGTATCGACGCTGATACGCAAACCCGCGGCAATCGCCATGGGGGCAAGCGCGATCGACATGCACAGCAGAGCCCCGAGAATCGCCAGAAAAGGCCCCGCCGGATTGCCATTCAGCGCCGCCTGCACGGCGCCACTGCCGAAGATCAGCACCGGCATGTAAAACGGCAGAATCAGCAGGGAAATCAGCATGCCGCCACGCTTCAACCCCACGGTCAGCGCGGCACCAATACCCCCGATGAGGCTGAGCACCGCAGTACCCAGCAGGAGGCTCGCCGCGAGCGCGGGGATGGCGGCAGGCGCAAGGCCCAGCATCAGCGCGAACAGGGGCGAGGCCAGACCCAACAGTAGGCCAGTGAGCAACCAGTGCGCCAGCACATAGGCCAGCGCCGAGAAATACAGCGGCTGAGGTGCCAGCAGCAACTGCTCCAGGCTACCGTCCTCAAGGTCACTGCGGAACACCGCATCGGAGGTGAGCAGGTTCGAGAGCAGGGCCACAATCCACAGGATACCCGGGGCAAACGCCGCCAGCGTGTCGGGCGCGGGACCCAGACCGAGGGGGAACAGCGCCACGACCATGGCAAAGAACAGCAACGGATTACCGAGCTCTACCGGCCGGCGCAGCCCCAACACCAGTTGTCGGCGCAGCAGGCGCAGGCAGAAGGTGGCAGTGGCTGCAGGGGTCATTGCAGGGTACCCGTGGCGAGGTCCAGCCGCAGCAACGGATAGGCCAGGGTGACCGGCTGATGAGAGGTCAGGAGCACGGCACCGCCCTGCTCCAGGTGCTGCAGCAGACGCGCCTCCAGCGCGCCGACGCCCGCCCGATCAATGGCCGTGAAGGGCTCGTCCAGCAGCCACAGCGGTGCCCGGGACAGGTAGAGCCGGGCGAGATTGACACGGCGATGCTGGCCGGCGGAGAGCGCATGGCTGGGCACATCCTCGTAGCCATAGAGGTTGACTGCTGCCAGCGCCGCGTCGATCTCTGCTGCGCTAAAACCGGCCTCCCCCGCCACATGCCAGGCGAGGTTTTCCCGCGGCGTGAGCAACCCCTTGACGGCACTTTGATGGCCGAGGAACAGTTGGGGTGCCCTGTACTCAACACGTCCGGCGAAGCCGTAGCGGGAAAGCCCGGCGAGAATGCGCAGCAGGCTGGTCTTGCCGGCGCCGTTGGCGCCCTCGATCTGCACCAGCTGACCGCGCAGCAGCTGCAGGCTTATGCCGCTGAACAGCTCCCTGCCACCGCGCTCCAGGCTCAACCCGGACGCACTGAGCAATACATCATCTGCCGCGCCGCCGTCTGTCACCTAGAGGTTAACGACACGGATCGCGGGCAGGTGAAGGTCGCGGTCGACCTCGGCGCGCAGGTTGCTGAAATCGAACAGGGCGGTATCCGCCAGCTGCGAGGGAGCCACGTTGCAAATTCCGCGGAAAATAGTCTCTGTGCGACCCGGGTACTGGCGCTCCCAGTCCGCAAGCATCTGCTTGATCTGCACCCGCTGCAGGTTCTCCTGGGAACCGCAGAGATTGCAGGGAATGATCGGGAACGCCTTGTAGTCGGCGTAGGCTATCAGGTCTTTTTCCTTGCAGTACGCCATCGGCCGAATGACCACGTTGCGCTTGTCATCGCTGAGTAGCTTCGGCGGCATCGCTTTCAGGCTGCCACCGAAAAACAGGTTCAGGAACAGGGTTTCGACGATATCGTCACGGTGGTGCCCGAGGGCGATTTTGGTGGCCCCGATATCGGCGGCGAAACCGTACAGGCTACCCCGTCGCAGGCGCGAGCACAGGCCGCAGGTTGTCTTGCCCTCGGGGATCACCGAGCGCACCACGCTGTAGGTATCTTTCTCCAGGATGTAATAGGGAACATCCAGCGCTTCCAGGTAGGCCGGCAGCACGTGCTGCGGAAAGCCGGGTTGTTTCTGGTCGAGGTTGACCGCTATCAGTTCGAAGTCCACCGGTGCGCTGCTGCGCAGGGCCAGCAGCACATCCAGCATGGCGTAGGAATCCTTGCCCCCGGACAGACACACCATAACCCGGTCACCGGCTTCTATCATGGTGTAGTCGGCGATGGCATTGCCCACATTGCGCCGCAAGCGCTTCTGCAACTTGTTGAATTCGGTTCGTTCTTTTCTGGAAAGCTCGCGCACTACCCGCCTGCCATTGATCACCCGGAAGCGGCGCATTTTACAGGCAGCGGCTTGTTTTTTCACCCGTTTCACTCGACAATATGGCCCCCTTGTTTGCCATCCACCCGACCCTTGAGGACTCCCTTCCCATGAAAGCACCTGTTCGAGTGACCGTTACCGGCGCCGCCGGCCAAATTGGCTACGCGCTGCTGTTCCGTATCGCCTCCGGCGCCATGCTGGGCGACGATCAGCCCGTGATCCTGCAGTTGCTGGACATTACGCCGGCCATGGAAGCCCTCAACGGCGTGCGCATGGAGCTGGACGACTGCGCGTTCCCGCTGCTGACCAACATCATCTGCACCGACGATCCCGCTGTCGCCTTCAAGGACACCGACTACGCCCTGCTCGTGGGTGCACGCCCCCGCGGCCCCGGCATGGAGCGCAAGGATCTGCTGGAAGCCAACGCCGCCATCTTCTCGGTGCAGGGCAAGGCCATCGACGCGCACGCCAGCCGCAACATCAAGGTACTGGTGGTGGGCAACCCGGCGAACACCAACGCCCTCATCACCCAGCGCAATGCGCCGGACATCAACCCGCGCAACTTCACCGCCATGACCCGCCTGGATCACAACCGCGCGATGACGCAGATTGCCCAGAAAACGGGCAAAACCGTCAACGACGTGAAAAAGATGACCATCTGGGGCAACCACTCCGCCACCCAGTACCCCGATCTGTTCAACGCCGAAGTCGATGGCAGCAAAGCCATCACGCTGATCGACCAGGCTTGGTACGAAGGCGACTTCATTCCCACGGTGCAACAGCGTGGCGCGGCAATCATCAAGGCCCGTGGTGCATCCTCTGCCGCCTCTGCCGCCAACGCCGCCATCGACCACATGCGCAGCTGGGCGCTGGGTACGGACGGTGACGACTGGGTCTCCATGGGCGTCTATTCCGACGGTTCCTACGGCATTGCCGAGGGCCTCATCTACTCCTTCCCCTGCCGCTGCAACAACGGCGACTGGGAAATCGTCCAGGGCGTTGACGTCGGCGACTTCAGCCGCGGTAAAATGCAGGCCACCGAGCAGGAACTGGCCGAGGAACGCGATGCCGTTGCGCATTTGCTGCCCTGAATGACGGCTTCTGAACCGCAAGCCCCCCGGCAACGCAGCTACCATCACGGTAACTTGCGAGCGGAACTGCTGGATTCGGCACTGGAGCAGCTCGAGACTGCCGGTGCCGACGCGTTGAGCCTGCGGGCGCTCGCCCGCGGTGTCGGCGTCTCGCAGACAGCACCCTACCGACACTTCAACGACAAAGGCGACCTGCTCGCCGCGCTGGCGGCGGTCGGCTACCGGCGCCTGCTCAACGACTTGCGTCAGGCGGCGGAAGAAACCGGCGATTGCCCTGAGGAACAACTGCACGCCCTGGCGAACAGCTACGTGGCCTACGCCGGGCGCTACCCGCAGATGTTCAAGCTGATGTTCGGGCCCGCCGTACAACCCGCTGAGGCCTACCCGGAACTGCGCGAGGCAAGCCGCGATACCTTCCAGCAGGTGCAGTCCATCATCCAGCACGGTATCGAGCGCGGCACCTTCCGTGAACTCGACCTCGCCTACCTGACCAACGCGGCCTGGGCTGGCATTCACGGCCTCGCCACCCTGCTGGTTGACGCCCCCCAGCTGTTCCGGCGCCACATTGACCTGCAGCGGCAGATTCAGCTTAGCGTGCAGACCTTTATCGACGGCATCAGCACGCACTGATCCGTGAGTGCAGCGCCTAGAGCTCGCGCAGCACGGCCAATGGCGGGCTGGACACCACTTTCCGACAACTGAACACACCCAGGCCGGCAATCAGCAGCGCGCCGCCCCCAATACCCACGGGCCACACCCAGGGCGACGGCGCATAGTCCATGCCCATGACCTGAGCCTGCAGGATATACACGGACAACTCTGCCCCCACGGTGGCGAGCACGCCGGCGAACACACCCAGCGCGGCAAACTCGATCCACAGGCCACCCAGCACCAGGCGGCGGCGGGCACCGAGGGCACGCAGGATGGAGCTTTCGTGCATGCGTGCATCCACGCTGGCCTGCACACCCGCCACCAGAACCAGAGCGCCCGCGGCCATGATCACGGCCAGCACCAGCTCCACCGCCGCGGAAACCTGGCTGACTATGCCGCGTACCTGCGCAACCACCACGTCCATCTCAACCACCGTGACCGTGGGGAACTGCCGGATAAACCCGTTCAGAAACGGTTTCTGCTCCGGCTGCAGATAAAAACTGGTCATGAAGGTCGCAGGGTACGGGGCCAGCAGGCGGGGCGGAAATACCAGCCAGAAGTTGGGATTGAAAGATTGCCAGTCCAGCTCACGAATGCTGGTGACCGTGGCCTCGAACGGCTCTGATCCCACCTGAAAGCCGATTCTGTCACCCAACCCCACGCCGAAGCGCTCGGCAAACTCGACTTCAAGCGACACCTCGGCGGCATCACTGCGCGGTGCCCACCAGCGGCCTTCCAGCAGGCGGTTATCTCCGGGTAACGTATCGGCCCAGGTGAAGTTGGCTTCGCGCTGACGGCGCCCCTCTTCGGGGTCATCCGTCTGCGGCAGGGCCACACCGTTCACCGACAGGATACGCCCGCGTATCATCGGGTACAGCGGCGCCCCGGGAATATCGCCGCTGCGCAGCAGTTGCTCCACGCCCTGCACATCTTCAGGGGCAATATTCAGGGCGAAATGGTTGGGGGTATTCTCGGGCAGCTGGGTTTGCCAGGCATCTATCAGCGATGTGCGCACCAGCAGCAGCACCAGTAGCAGCATGATAGCCATGGCAAATATCACCACCTGCAGCGCATTGGCGGTGCCGCGTCGCTGCAGGCCCGCCAGCGCCAGACGCCAGATGCTGCCGGCGCTCATACCCACAAGACGGCCACCGCGCAGCAGTGTGAGGGCCAGGCCGAGCCCGAGTAACACCGTGGCGGCCAACCCGCTCAACACCGCGACGGTGATTTTCCAATCACCACTGTACCACCACATGAGGCTGGATACGGCGGCCAGGCCCACCGCGTAATCGGTGAGGGTGCGCCGCTGCTCCTGTGGCATGTCGCGACGCAGCACACGCAAGGGACTGGCCTGACTCAAGCGGCGCAGCGGCGGCCAGGCGAAACACAGCAGGCAGACCAGCGCGGTGGCGGCGCCAATACCGTAAGGACGAATGCCCGCGGGCCCGGGCGCCAAAGGCAACTGGTCGCCGAAAAGGTTGAAGAAGGCTGACTGCAACGCCCAGCCCAGCGAGCAACCCAACAGCGTGGCCAGCAAACCCAGCAGGAACAGGCTGCGGCCGTAGAGACGTGTGATGCTGCCGGACGTGGCGCCAAGACTTTTCATGATGGCGACATAATCGTTGTGGCGCTCACTGAAGCGACGAGCGGCCAGCGCGATGGCCACGCCAGCGAGCACCACACCCAGGCTGCCCGCCAACAAAAGAAAGCTCTCGGCTCGCTGCAGCGCCTCGCCGAGGCCTGGCTGCCCCTCGTTCACATCCAGCAGCCGCTGCCCTTCCCCGAGCTGCGGTTGCAGCCAGCGCTCGAAGCTCTCGACGGCGGGGGGCTCCCCGGCATACAGCTGTCGGTATTCTACCCGGCTGCCGGGTTGTACCACGGCGGTCGCCGCAATATCGGCGTAATGCATCAATACGCGCGGCCCCAGACCGAGGAAAGAACCGCCCTGGTCAGGCTCGGTACGCGCCGCCGCCACGACCCGAAACTCCGCCTCACCTACCGCCACAGTGTCGCCTATCGCAATGTCGAGCAGCGGAAACAGCCGCGAGTCCAGCCACACGGTGCCGGGTTCGGGCCCACGGCCACCCGTGATCAAATCACCGAAGGGCTGCTCGCTGTAGCGCAGCTCTCCGCGCAATGGGTAGGCATCGCTCACTGCCTTGACGGAGGCCAGCACCATGCCCTCCTCACCCGCGTAGACCATGGAGGGAAACGTGAGTACCTGTGCAGTATCCAAGCCCCGACGCGACGCCTCCTGCAACCAGTCCGCCGGCGCCTCGCGCCCACTGCGCACCACCCGGTCTGCAGCGAGGAAGCGGTGGCTCTCCTGCGCCAGTGCCGTTTGCAGGCGCGTGGTAAAGGCGCTGATGCCGGAAACCACGGCAACCGCCAGTACCAGCGCTGCCACCAAAACACCCAGCTCGCCGCCACGCCAGTCCCGCGCCAGCATGCGCGTTGCAGTCATCGACATGGCTCAGTCTCCGTCAACCAGTGCGCCGGCTTCCAGGCGAAACCGGTGCTGGCAACGCTCCGCAAGGCTCAGGTCATGGGTCACCAGGACCAGGGTGGTATTTTGCTCGCGGTTGAGTTCGAACAGCAGGTCGATGATGTGACTTCCGGTTGCGGTATCCAGGTTGCCCGTGGGCTCATCCGCAAACAGGATCGATGGCGTGTTGGCGAAGGCGCGGGCAATCGCCACCCGCTGCTGCTCACCGCCGGACATCTGCCGCGGGTAATGCTGGATACGCTCACCCAGGCCCACCCGCTCGAGAAAGGCCTGGGCGAGGGTCAATGCCTTGCCCTGCCCCTGCAACTCCAGCGGCAGCATGACGTTCTCCAGCGCGGTCAGGGCCGGCAACAACTGGAATGACTGGAACACAAAGCCGACGTGCTGCCCGCGAAACAGCGCGCGCTCATCCTCATCCAGCGCGCTGATGTCGGTGCCGTTGATGACCACCCTGCCGGCACTCGCCTCGTCCAGCCCCGCCAGCAAGCCCAGCAGGGTGGACTTGCCGGATCCGGAAGCACCGATGATCGCCACCGACTCCCCCGACTTGATTTCCAGAGTGATCCCTTTCAGTATCTCCAGCTCGCTGCCCGCCATGGGCACCCGTTTCTGGAGATTTTCAGCCTTGATCATGTCGCGATTCCTTTTCGCACTGATACGCACTTCACGCGCCGCCGGATTGTGTCTGCTGCTGGCAATGCCGCAGTCGGCCCTGGCGGAGAAAGCCCTGCTTGTGTTGGGTGATAGTATCAGCGCGGCCTACGGCATGTCTCTGGAACAGGGTTGGGTGAGCCTGCTTGCCGCACAACTGCACAGCAGCCACCCCGACTACACAGTGGTCAACGCCAGCATCAGCGGCGAAACCACGGGTGGCGGCCTGCGCCGACTGCCGGGCCTGCTGGCGCAACACCGCCCGCAGGTGGTGGTGCTGGAACTGGGCGGCAACGATGGCCTGCGCGGCCACCCACCCGCCCGGATTCGCAGCAACCTGCTGCGCATGGCGGAACTGGCTGAGGACAATGGCGCCAAAGTGTTGCTGCTGCCCATGGAGATCCCCCCGAACTACGGCAAGCGCTACACCGCTGCCTTTCGGGAGAGTTTCGCCGCCGTGGCGCAACAAACCAACGCACACCTGGGGCCCTTCATTCTCGACGGTATCGCCACCGATGCCGCGCTGATGCAGGATGATGGCATTCACCCCACCGCCGCAGCACAACCCCTGCTGCTCGACAATATCATCGCAAGCCTGCTGGAGATTCTGTGACCGCAACAGCACCCGACTGGATGCAGCTGCAAACTGCCGACGCCGCGCATATCTGGCACCCCTACGCATCCGCCATTGATCCGCCTGAGGTTTACCCTGTGCGCAGCGCGCGGGGGGTGCGACTCACCCTCACAGACGGTCGTGAGCTGATCGACGGTATGGCGTCCTGGTGGTGCGCCATTCACGGCTACAGCCACCCGGTACTGAACCGCGCCGCACAGGCCCAGCTTGAGTCCATGTCGCATGTCATGTTTGGCGGCCTGACCCACGCCCCGGCCGTGCGCCTCGCACAGCTGCTGGCGGAAATCACGCCCCCTGCGCTGGAACGGGTGTTCTTCAGTGACTCCGGCTCCGTGGCCGTGGAAGTCGCACTGAAAATGGCCATCCAGTACTGGCACTCGACCGGCCACCCGGAAAAGCAGAAATTCGTCGCCCTGCGCAACGGCTATCATGGCGACACGTTTGGCGCGATGTCCGTGTGCGACCCGATCACCGGCATGCACCACCTGTTCGGCGATGTGTTGCCGCAACACCATTTTGCCCCGGCACCGACCACCCCCTTCGGGGAGACCTGCGACGACAGCGCGATGGCGGCCATGGAGGAACTGCTGGCGACCCACCATCGGCAACTGGCAGCGGTGATTGTCGAGCCGATCGTGCAGGGTGCCGGCGGCATGCGCTTCTACTCGGCGGACTATCTGGTGCGCCTGCGGGCGCTCTGTGATGCATTCGACGTGCTACTGGTGTACGACGAAATCGCTACCGGCTTCGGTCGCACCGGCAAGCTTTTTGCCCTTGAGCACGCCGGTGTGGAGCCGGACATACTCTGCCTTGGAAAAGCGCTGACGGGCGGCTACATGACGCTCGCGGCCACCCTGTGTACCCGCCGCATCAGCGACGGTATCAGTGGCGGCGAAGCCGGAGCCTTCATGCACGGGCCGACCTTCATGGGCAATCCGCTGGCCTGTGCGACCGCCGTGGCCAGCGTAGAATTGCTGCTTTCACAGCCCTGGCAACGCTGTGTGCAGCGCATTCAGCGCGGCCTCGAGAGCGGGCTCGCGCCGGCGCAGGACCTGCCCGGCGTCACCGATGTGCGCACCCTGGGTGCGATCGGTGTTATCGAGCTTGCAGAGCCCGTGGACATGCGGGAGGTGCAGCCGCTGTTCGTACAGCGGGGCGTCTGGGTGCGGCCCTTCGGCCGGCTGGTGTACTGCATGCCGCCCTACATCATGAGCAGTGACGACCTCACGACGTTGACAAATGCTATGGTGGAAACCGTAGCTGAAATACGCTAGTCAATGGTCCTGAGTGAGAATCAGGGCATCAGGGCGCCACTCTCATCCAGTTTGCCGGCAACTGCAACACTGGCTTCGCGTATTGCTACCCAATGCTCGAGTACATCTGCGAAGCCTGTCGCGTAGCGACGAAACCTGTCCACAATTTCCTGCTCGCTGCTGTCGCCAAAACCAGTGTACATACTCACGGGGGACTGCGGCTCAGCCAGTGCACGCTGCGCCTCTTCTACTGCGCGCTGCAGGTACGCGTCCCAGGAAGTAGTCGATCCCGCTTGAGCTGCCTGGCGCTGATGTTGGGTAAAAATCGCCAGCTTCTCTGCATGGTTGCTCGCCAAAACCACTCGGTAGTCTACTAGCAGGTCGCCGTCGCTGCGTGTCGCACAATGACGTAATGTTTGAGCCAGCACTTGGAGACGCAATTGAGGATCCGATACCGCCATCGCATTGACTGAGCCAGCAAAATGCCGAATCAACAGGGAAACGCCACCCGCAACGACAATTGGCTCGCGAATACTGTAATGGCGTTCCTCCATTGGCAAGTGTGGTACGCACCACGGATACTCGACAGCGGCAGACTGTGGGTGCAGCGCCATGAGCATGGCGCCAAATAATTGATCTTCGCCGCGAAACGCCGGGAAATAGGGCGGCAACAGGGCCGTATTGTCCAGCCCCGTCACCTGCGACATGGCCGGGACTCTGAGCAGAGACGTCCTCGAGCTGCCCAGCCCCACGCACCGACTTTCAACCAAATCGACCAGGGGCTGACCTCGCGCCAGTAACTGAGCCACTGATCCATCATCCAGATTTAGAACCCAATGCGGAGAAGACGTGCCCGGATCACCCCAGGAACCGCTCTGGGTCAACAATATACGTGCATCGGCCCGCAGATTACGCACATCGGAGGCCTCCACCGCATGTAGCTGCTCGGGTGACAACCCTCCAGGTACGCAAGACTCGATGGCTGCGTCAACAGTTCGCCCCAGCAGGCTAATGTGGCCGCCCAGCGGGTCGAGACCAACAGGCCTGGCCGCCCGCATCAGTTCATCGCGGTTGGCAAAAAACACCGCCTCGCGAGGAGCCGCATGATGAAAACCCAGGCCATCTTCAGAATTCGGCGGCAGCACGGTTTGGCAAAGCACATCGTCATCCATGAGAACTGTGCGGAAGCCCACCGACAGCAGGACGCACACCGAACGGGCACGGCCATAGGTGGGATGTCCGGACCACTGAGCAGCGTCGAGAAGAAAACGCAGGCCCGCCTCAGCGGCAGGTTCGTTGGCAATCAAATCTTCAAGCAGCGTTCGCTGCGCCTCCTCCCCCACGTAACGCATTTCCCTGGGACTGCGCGTGTTGAACCTCGCCACAAGCTCGCGATTCTCAGTGCGTGAGTCGGCTTGACGAGAGTCATCGACCAGCCAGAGGGATTCATGACGCGACAACTTGGCATCGCGTAGCATCGACTCCAGCAATCGCTCGACGGCTGCGGGCCGATCGCAGGTGACAACAAAAACCCTGGAGGGCGCCAACTCTGCGCTCTCAGCGCCAGTAAAGCGCCCGGCAACTTGCCCGGCCCGCACCATCATGCCATTGGCCAGAAGAGTGCTTAGAGCCTCTTCTGCGAGCTCGGGTTTATTTTTTAGCTCAGGTCGTATCTCTGCCAGAACCCGCGCATGCTCCGCGATCGAGCGGAACTCAGTGCAAGCGGCCAAGCCGTCGACGACCGCGGGTGACATCATCTGCTGCCGCCCATTCTCCCTGTTGATTGCTAGCACAGCTGTCGCGCTGATACGCACCAGCTCACAACTGGCAAAGGCCACCAGCTCCTGACCGCCATGGGGTGATTCTGAGGTTACATCGGTAGACATAGGTGAAGTTTCTTACGTGGAAATCAGACGCGGAATTCTACCAGAGTCGATCCCGACATGGCCCGGATGCGCAATAATACCGCCAGGCGCGCCGGGTCACGCGGCAGGAAGCGCTGCAATCGCGTATACTACGCAGTCATTCTGCTACCGTTCTCCAACCACAGTCATGTCCAACAGCCACAGCGCACAACCCCTGTTTTCCTACCGCAAGTACTGGGCGGAATGCTATGGGGCAGCCCCGGAGCTGCCGATGTCCCGCGCGGAGATGGATGCGCTGGGCTGGGACAGCTGCGACATCATCATTGTCACCGGCGATGCCTACGTGGATCACCCCAGTTTCGGCATGGCGGTTGTGGGGCGCACACTGGAGGCGCAGGGTTTCCGAGTGGGCATCATCGCCCAGCCGGACTGGACCAGCGCAGACGCGTTCACGGCACTGGGGCGGCCCAACCTGTTTTTCGGCGTGTCTGCGGGCAACATGGATTCCATGATCAACCGCTACACGGCCGACCGCAAACGGCGCAACGACGACGCCTATACACCGGGCAACGTGGGGGGCAAACGCCCCGACCGAGCGGTGATTGTGTACAGCCAGCGAGTGCGTGAGGCCTACCGGGATGTGCCCCTGATCATCGGCAGCATTGAGGCCAGCCTGCGACGCATTGCGCACTACGATTACTGGAGCGACAAGGTGCGCCGCTCCATTCTGCTCGACTCCCAGGCTGATCTGCTGCTCTACGGCAACGCGGAGCGTGCCCTGGTCGATGTTGCGCACCGCCTCGCCGCCGGCGAGCCGGTAAAACAGATTCGCGATGTGCGCGGCACAGCCTATGTCTGCAAGCGCCTGCCTGAGGCCTACCGGGTCATAGACTCCACCAGTATCGATCTGGTCGGCCCCATCGACCCGCCGGTGAACCCGTATATAGATACCAGCAGCCCCGCCTGTGCAGACGCCTCCGAAGCCGGCCAGAGCGAAGCACTGGAAGTGGTACCGGTGCGTCTGCTGGACCGGCCCGAGGAGGACGAGCAGGCGGTCATTCGCCTGCCCGCCTACGAACAGGTGCGCGAAGACCCAGCGCTGTATGCCCACGCCTCGCGCATCCTGCACAAGGAAACCAACCCCTACAATGCACGGCCTCTGGTGCAGGCCCACGGCGACCGGGATGTGTGGCTGAACCCGCCGCCCATCCCGCTGGAAACCGATGAGCTCGACCTCGTTTTCGAGCAGCCCTACACACGGCTGCCCCATTCCAGCTATGGTGATGCGCGCATCCCGGCATACGAGATGATCCGTCACTCGGTGAACATTATGCGTGGCTGTTTCGGTGGCTGCACCTTCTGCTCCATCACGGAACATGAAGGACGCATCATCCAGAACCGCTCCGAAGACTCGATCATCCGCGAGGTCGAGCGTATTCGCGATACCTCCAAGGCTTTCACCGGCGTCATTTCCGACCTCGGCGGCCCCACCGCAAACATGTGGCGCGTGGCCTGCAAAAGCAAGACCATTGAGGCGGCCTGCCGCAAGCCGAGCTGCGTGTACCCCGGTATCTGCAAGAACCTGAACACCGACCAGACACCGCTGATCAGCCTTTACCGCCGTGCCCGTGCCGTGAGTGGCGTGAAAAAAGTGCTGATTGCCTCGGGGCTGCGCTACGACCTCGCGGTGGAAACGCCCGAGTACGTGGAGGAGCTGGTCAAGCATCACGTGGGCGGCTACCTGAAGATTGCCCCGGAACACACGGAAGACGGGCCGCTGTCGAAGATGATGAAGCCCGGCATGGGCACCTACGATCGCTTCAAGGCCATGTTCGAGCAGTACTCCCAGGAAGCCGGCAAGCAACAGTACCTCATTCCCTATTTTATCGCCGCACACCCGGGAACCCGGGACGAGGACATGATGAACCTCGCCCTGTGGCTGAAGCGCAACAAATTTCGCGCCGACCAGGTGCAAACGTTCTATCCCTCGCCCATGGCCACTGCCACCGCGATGTACCACAGCGGCAAGAACCCATTGAAACGCGTCAGCCGGCAGAGCGACTCCATGCCCACCGTGCGCAAGCTCTCGCAGCGCCGACTGCACAAGGCCTTCCTGCGTTATCACGACCCGGAAAACTGGCCGGAACTGCGCACTGCGCTGAAGAAAATGGGCCGGGCCGACCTGATCGGCAATGGCAAGCTGCACCTGGTGCCGCCCCGGCAACCCGCCAAGCGCCACGCCACCGTCCCCGCCGGCACGCGTGCCTTTGCCACCCAGCACAATGGACTGCCCCGCAACCCGGCGCGACGCAAGCGGCGCTGAGGCAGCCCCGGGGCTGCCGCACAGTACCCCGTAGACCGCCGCCAGGCCGGCGTTACACCGACACAGGACACTCCCGTGAGCACTGAATCCTTTAGCGCACTGCCGCTGCACCCCGACCTGCTGGCCAACCTTGACTCGCTGGACTACCACCGGATGACGCCGATACAGGCAAAAAGCCTGCCGCCGATTCTTGCCGGGCGGGATGTCATCGCCCAGGGTAAAACCGGCTCCGGCAAGACCGCAGCTTTCGGACTGGGGCTGCTGCAACAACTGGAGGTCAAGCAGTTTGCGGTGCAGGCACTGGTGCTCTGCCCCACACGAGAACTTGCCGACCAGGTCGCCAACGAATTGCGGCGCCTGGCGCGCGGCATCCACAACATCAAGATCCTCACCCTCTGTGGCGGCGCGGCCTTTGGCCCGCAGATTGGCTCGCTGGCACACGGAGCGCACATCATTGTCGGCACGCCGGGACGTATTGAAGAGCACTTGCGCAAAGGTACCTTGAAACTTGCGGAGCTGCGCACCCTGGTACTTGACGAAGCCGACCGCATGCTCGATATGGGGTTTCAGCCGTCGCTGGATGCCATTCTCGAGTACGTTCCCGCACCGCGACAGACCCTCCTGTTCAGCGCCACATTTCCAGCGGGGATTGCCGACATCGCACAGCGCGTGATGCAGGAACCCCTGCAGGTGCAGGTCGAGTCGACGCACGACAGCGGCACCATCGCCCAGGCGTTTCATCGGGTTGCAGACGACGAACGCATGACCGCACTGCGCCAACTCTTGCTGCAGCAGCGGCCCGATTCCGCTGTGGTGTTCTGCAATACACGGCAGGAGTGTGCCGCCGTCGCCGGCGACCTGCGCCGCAGTGGTTTCAGTGTGCTCGCCCTGCACGGCGACCTGGAGCAGCGCGACCGGGACCGCACGCTGGTGCAGTTCGCCAACAAGAGCCTTTCCGTGCTCGTTGCCACCGATGTTGCCGCGCGCGGGCTGGACATCGACGCGCTGGATGCGGTTATCAACTACCACATTCCACGCGACCTCGACGTGTACATACACCGCATCGGCCGCACGGGACGTGCCGGCAGGCGTGGTCTGGCCTGCACCCTGTTCAGCGACAAGGAGCAGCACAAGCTGGCGAAGCTCGAGGCACTGCTGGACCAAGGCATCACGCCGACAGCGCTACCCCCGGCAACCGTTCTGGGACAACCAGGCTACAAACCGCCCATGGTGACTCTGGAGATCGGGGCGGGCAAGAAGCAGAAGCTGCGCCCCGGGGATATTCTCGGCGCGTTGACGGGTGAGAACGGCGTTGACGGCAGCGCGGTAGGCAAGATTACGCTGCAGGACAACTGTGCGTTTGTTGCGGTAGCGCGCGCCGCAGCCGGCGATGCCCTGTACAAACTACAGCAGGGCAAGCTGAAGGGGCGCAGCGTGCGCGCCCGTGCGCTGGACACACGCGGCTAGATCGCGGCGTTATCGCACGCACACACGTTGCCCTGACGGCGCTTCAAGGGCCCGCGTGACAGCGGCTGACAAAGTCACCCAACAAGCGGAACTCGGCCCGGCGCGGTGTTTTCCGCCGCCACATCAAGCCGATGCTGCGCGCGACATTGCGCTCGCTGAACTCGCTGATGCACACGTTGGTACCCGAGAGTATATGGGCATCCAGGGCCATGCGCGGCAACAGGGTAATGCCGATGCCGTTTGCCACCATTTGCACAATTGTATTGAGGCTGGTGGCCTGGTACGGCACCGACACATCGGAATCGCGCAGTTTACAGGCCTCCAGTGCGTGCTCACGCAGGCAGTGGCCATCCTCCAGCAGCAACAGCCCCTCGCCCTTCAACTGTGCCGTGCGCACCACAGGCTGCCCCGCCAGTTCATGGCCGGGCGGACTGGCCAGCAGGAATTCATCGCTGAACAGGGGCATGGTTTCCACACCCTCCGCCGGAAACGGCAGCGCCAGAAGCAGTACATCCAGCTCACCGTGATGCAGCGCCGTGACCAGGTGCTGGCTGAGATCCTCGCGGATAAACAGCTGAAATGCGGGGTGCTGTTCACGCAGACGGTTCAACAGCCGCGGCAGGATGAACGGCGCCACGGTGGGAATAACACCCAGGCGCATTTTGCCCGAGAAAGGCTCGGCTGCCGCATCGCACAGGGTCACGAGGTCTTCGACATCCCGCAGCAGATCCTGGCTGCGGCGCACCACATCCTCTCCCAGTGTGGTCAGCAACACCTGCCGGTTGTTGCGCTCCACCAGTGACACGCCGAGCGTGTCCTCGAGCTCCAGGATACCCGCACTCAACGTGGACTGGCTGACATGGCAGGCCTTCGCCGCCTGGCCGAAATGGGCGTACTCAGCCACCGCGCAGAGGTAGCGCAACTGCTTCAATGTCGGTTGTCTGCTCATGCTCATCCAATCGCTTTTATCGATCAGATTTAACCACTTTTCAAGCTGGACGAATAGCAACCGATAGCCTAGTTTATTAACACCGCACGCCAGTGTCGGCACTCTATCGCCAACAGGAGAAACGCCATGTCCTTGAAAGGCAGTCAAACCGAACAAAATCTCAAAGATGCGTTTGCAGGTGAATCCCAGGCCAACCGTCGCTACCTGTATTTTGCGGCCAAGGCTGACGTCGAAGGCTACAACGATGTGGCGGCGGTATTTCGCTCCACGGCGGAAGGCGAAACGGGTCACGCACACGGCCACCTTGAGTATCTGGAGGAAACCGGTGATCCCGCCACCGGCCTGCCCATCGGTGCCACCGCCGACAACCTCAAGGCTGCCATTGCCGGCGAAACCCATGAGTACACCGACATGTACCCGGGCATGGCAAAGACAGCGCGCGACGAAGGTTTTGATGAAATAGCCGACTGGATGGAAACGCTGGCCAAGGCAGAGCGCAGCCACGCCAACCGCTTCCAGAAAGCACTGGATACGCTGGACGCCTGAACCGGCTGCCGGCACCTGCCGACGCCACTCTGGCTTCACCTGAGAACGGGTTCGTGGCGCCCCTGCGAACCCGTTTTTCGTGATCGCCCGCAGACGAGGAATTCGCCGTGAGAGAAGGAAGCCTGGAAGCCCCCATACGACACCCGGTTGCATGGCGCTCGGATGACTTCTGGGATCAGGCCAAACTCGACGCCGAACTGGAGCGCGTCTACGACATCTGCCATGGCTGCCGGCGCTGCGTGAGCCTGTGCGACAGTTTCCCCACCCTGTTCGACCTTGTCGATGAATCCGAAACCCTGGAGGTGGACGGCGTCGCAAAATCCGACTACCACAAGGTGGTCGAGCAGTGTTACCTCTGCGACCTCTGTTACATGACCAAGTGCCCCTACGTGCCCCCGCACGAGTGGGCGGTGGACTTTCCTCACCTGATGCTGCGCGCCAAAGCCAACCACTTTCGCAAGGAAGGCGTGCGACTGCGCGACCGGGTCCTCACCAGTACCGATCGTACCTTCGGTCTGGCGACCATTCCGCTGGTGGATATCACGGTGAATGCGCTGAACAACAACAGCACGTTTCGCCGAGCGCTGGAGTCGGGCTTTGGCATTCACCACGCAGCGCCGCTGCCCGCCTTCAGCAGCAACACCCTGCGCCAGCGGGTCAAGCCCCTGGTGCGTAACCTGGCGCCCGAGGCGGTGGGTGAAACCACCGGCAAGGTCGCGCTGTATGCCACCTGCTATGGCAACTACAACAGCCCGCACATCGGCGAGGATTTCATCAGGGTATTCCAGCACAACGGCATCCACATCGATATCGTGCCCAAAGAGAAATGCTGTGGCATGCCCAAGCTGGAACTGGGCGACCTGGATGCGGTGGAAAAGCTGCAGAAAGCCAACATCCCTGTGCTCGCTAAACTGGTAGACGAGGGCTACGATCTTATTGCCCCCATTCCCTCCTGCGTGCTCATGTACAAGCAGGAACTGCCCCTGCTGTTTCCCGAAGATCCCGACGTGCAGAAAGTGAAACAGGCCTTCTACGACCCCTTCGAATACCTCTGGCTGCGCCACAAGGGTGGCGCCCTGCAGACGGAATTCCCCAACGCGATGGGCAATATCGCCTATCAGGTAGCCTGCCACCAGCGGGTGCAGAACATCGGTCTGAAAACCCGCGACGTATTGCAACTCGTGCCGGGGACGGCCGTCACCGCTCAGGAACGCTGCTCCGGCCACGATGGCACCTATGCGATCAAACAGGAAACCCGCGACAAGTCAGTCAAGATCGCCCGACCTGTGGTACGCAAAGTCGATCAGCAGGCAGCGGACCACTTCATGAGCGACTGCCCGATGGCGGCTACACACATCGCCAACCTGTCAGACACGGTGGAACGGGCAGAACATCCCATGACCCTGTTGCGTCAGGCCTACGGCCTGTAATTGAAAGGAGGGATTTATGCGTCCGTTGACACGTGCAGACCTCTGGTCACTGGAAGAGTACGCTGAGGAACGCCCCCGGTTCCGCAGTCAGGTACTCGAGCACAAGAAAACACGACAACTCTCGCTCGGTGAGCATGCTCGCCTCTACTTCGAGGATGCGCTGACCATCAAATACCAGATCCAGGAAATGTTGCGCATTGAAAAAGTGTTCGAAGCCAGCGGCATCAATGAGGAGCTGGAGGCCTACAACCCGCTGATTCCAACTGGACACAACTGGAAGGCTACCTTCATGCTCGAGTACGCCGATCCTGACGAGCGCGCCCGGCGGCTGGCAGAAATGATCGGGATAGAAGACAGGGTCTGGCTACAGGTGGGCAATGGCGAACGTATCTATGCCATTGCCGATGAGGATCTTGAGCGCAGCAACGCGGTAAAAACCTCGTCGGTACACTTCATGCGCTTCGAGCTGTCCCCCGACATGATCACCGCCGCCAAACACGGCGAGCCAATTCAGGCGGGCATCGACCACCCTGCGTACCCCATAGAGGGGTTCACCATCGAGCCCGGCATACGCGAGGCGCTGACCGCCGACCTGGCGGACAATGCCGTTCACTGAAGCACGGCACGGCTGATCCCGGTCTCAACCGCTCTCTGCGCGCCTACGGGTCAGGTGCGTGGCGACGGCGGTCAGCGGGTTGTCTGGCCAGGGGTGCTTGGGATAACGCCCCTTCATTTCCTTCTTCACCTCGGGGTACACATTGCGCCAGAAGGTGGCCAGGTCCTGTGTCACCTGTAGAGGCCGGCGTGCAGGCGACAGCAGCTGCAGTTGCAGGGGTTGCAAGCCGCCGGCGATACGCGGGGTGTCCTCGCAGCCGAACATCTCCTGTAGCTTCACCGCCAGCACGGGTATGTCACCGGTGTAATCAATGCTGATGTTGTTGCCGGAGGGCACTTGGATGCGCTCCGGTGCCAGCCGCTCCAGTTCCCGCGGCAGGGGCCAGGGCAGCAGACCGGCGAGTATGCTGCGCAGATCAACGCGGCCGAAGTCGGCCAGACGTGTGACGCCACCCAGATGGGGCAACAACCAATCGTCGATCGTAGCCAACAGGGTTGCATCGTCCAACGCGGGCCACGGCGCATCCGGACGCGCTGGTTGCAGGTGCCGCAACATCCTCACCCGCGCTCGCCATTGCTCCAGCCACGGTGTCCACGGCAGCAGCTGCAAACCGCGCCTGTGCAGCAGTGCACGCAGTGCCTCGTCTCGGGCACCGGCTGGCACCACTGCGAGGGTTTCGCGCTGCAGCAGCAACTGGCCTACCTGCCGCCGGCGTTCAGCTACAAACCGCTCTTGGCGATCATCCCATTCCACCCGTTCCACAACCCTTACCAGCGGCGCCAACAAATCTTCAAAGCGCACACTGTCCAATGCGGCAGCGGCATAAACACGGTCACTGGACTGCCCCTGCACACCGCCCAGATCCGCTACCGCCAACCAGCGTGCAGCGGCCAGAGCGTCCTCCGGCGGCAGGCTGGCGCTGCGGCCATTGGCCAGCTGAAAAGCGCCCGGCGCAGCGCCAGACCGGGCGCAGGCCACCCGTTCCGGCCAGGCCAGCGCGATCAGCACGGCCAGTTGCTCATCTGTGGCAAGGGATAGCGACCCCACCTCGACTTCATGCGCACCCGGCGCTGATCCGTGCTTGCGCGCAAGGCTGGTGTAACGCCGTGCCTGTTGCCAGGTACGCTGAAACCAGGCGCGCAGCGGCGCTTGCCGGGGCAACTCTCCCCGCAGGCACGCCAGCGCAGGGCTCAGGTCCACCCCCTCGGAAGAGAACGGGTTGCGGTCGGCGAGCAGCGCCGCGAGTAACGCTGCGGTTTCAGCCGCACCCATGTCGGCCGCGCACAGCAACATGTGGCCCAGCCGCGGGTGCAGAGGCAAACCGGCCAACTGCACACCGTGCCGGGTCAACTGCCACTGCCCCGTGTCACGCGCAAACGCCGCCGCGCAACGCTGCAATACCTCCAGGGCCTGCTGCCAGTGTGCCGTCGGCGGGGTGTCCAGCCAGGCCAGTTCCGCGGGCGAGCTCACCCCCCAGGCCAGCAATTGCAGGGCCAGCGGCGCGAGGTCGGATTGCAGTACCTCGGGAACCCGCTGTTCCGGCAGCGCGGCATACTGATCCGCACTGTACAGACGCAGACAATAGCCGGGGGCCAGGCGGCCGGCGCGGCCAGCCCGCTGAGCCGCGGACGCCTGGGAAATTCGGCGCGTGGCAAGGCGGGTGGTACCCGTGGCAGCGGCAAACAGCGCCTGTCGCTCCAGCCCGCTGTCTATCACCGTGGTAACCCCCTCAATGGTCAGGCTGGTTTCGGCAATGTTGGTCGCCAACACTACCTTGCGCTGTCCGGCATCACAGGGGTCAATCGCCGCCTGCTGCTGGGCCAGGGAAAGGCCACCGTATAGCGGCAGTATGCGCACATCATCTGTCACACGACCGGCAAGCCGGCTTTGCACACGACGAATCTCCGCCTGCCCGGGCAGGAAAACCAGCACATTCCCGGCGCGTTCCGCGAGTACGCGCTGTACGGCCCGCACTACTGGCCCCTCAACAGGTTCCGTGCTGGGCAGGCCCGCGCCATATTCGATGTGCACCGGAAATTGACGCCCCGGGGACACCAGCACGCATGGCGACTGCAACAAGCCCGCCACCGGAATCCCCTGCAGAGTTGCCGACATGACCATGATGCGCAGTGGCAGGTCATCACGAAAAAGCGCACGACTCTGCAGTGTGAGGGCCAGGCCCAGTTCAGCATCGAGATTGCGCTCATGGAACTCATCGAAAATGACCAGCCCCACACCGGACAGACCCGGGTCCGCCTGCAGACGGCGCGCGAGCACACCTTCGGTGATGACCTCCACGCGTGTCGCTGCGCTGACCCGGCTTTCCAGACGCATGCGATAGCCCACCCGCTGACCCGTCGTCTCGGCCAGGAGCTGTGCCATACGGGCCGCCGCTGCGCGCGTGGCAACGCGACGTGGTTGTACCAGAAGAATCGATTGCTCTGCCAGCCACGTCTCAGAGAGCAGGGCCAGTGGCACCAGGGTGGTTTTGCCCGCCCCGGGCGGCGCCTCCAGCACCACGTCAAGGCCCGCCGCCAGTGCCTCCCGCAATGGTGGCAGTACGTCGGTAACGGGTAGTGTTGGCAGGTTAGGTGCTGGCATCGCGTCATGGTAGCTGAGCACGCCGGGCTGGCCAATGCTGGTGCGCAGCGGCGATCACTTGCACCGCCCTGGTGCACACAGACTCGTTCAGGCGTGGCTATACACACGCCTGCATCGCACTGTCACACCAGCTTCAAGCCTCGGTCATGCCTTTGTCACCGTTAAGAGGCAGCCTATAACGCAGGTGGCAGGCTTATTGCTGCAAGTATTGCGGCACACAGTACCCCGGTTGGCACCCGGCTGACGACGACTGCGGCACACGCAGAGGAGTAGCAGGCATATGAACACCCTGGCGATGCGCAATGAAAAGAACGCGCCGGCGCTGCAGCGCCGGTTGCCGGACATCGAATCGGTACTGCGCACGGCCCTCACCGGCCAGGCCGTGGCAGCCACATCCTTGCTGGGCACACTCTCTGCACGTTTCGGCGGCTCGTCACGGGGCAATGCCAATCGCATTACCCAGCTTTTGGGTGACTTGGGTTGCGGTTTCGCCGGGCTGGAGCTGGATATCGATGGTCCTGAATTTCTGCGCCAGCGCGGGCCGGTGATCTATGTATTCAACCACCAGAGTCTCCTCGACGCGATGATCCTGGCGCGGCTGCTGCGGCGCGACGTCGTACCGTTCTGCAAGCAGGAGATGGCGGGCAAGCCGCTGCTGGGCGCCCTGCTGGCCAACGCCGGCACTATTTTTGTTGATCGCGATGCACCGGACCAGTCCGCGGTACTGCAGGCAGCGCAGGCTGTGCTTGCCGACGGTCGCTCGCTGGTGATTGCGCCGGAAGGCACCCGCAGTGCCAGCGGCGCGCTGCAACCGTTTCGCCACGGCGCCTTCTTTCTGGCAAAAAAGGCCCGTGTGCCCATTGTGCCTATCGTTCTGCACAATGTTCACGATGCCCTGCCAAAGGGCGGATTGCTCCTGCGACCGGCTACCGTGCGGGTTTCTGTTCTGCCCGCTGTTGCGCACGATGCCGAGCGCAACGTACGCGGCTTGTGTGCACAGGTGGAGGGGGCCTACCGCAGTCGATTAGGCCAGCCACACCGGCCGCAGCTGGCCTCGGCAGGCTGAATCAACTGCGCTGACTGGCAATCCATGCGTCCATACGGCGCTCCAGGGCATCCAGCGGAATCGCACCCGCGCCCAACAGATAGTCGTGAAAGGCGCGAATATCGAAGTCGTTACCCAGCGCCTCTTCGGCGCGTTCACGCAACGCCAGAATCTTCAGCTGGCCAATCTTGTAGGCCAGTGCCTGCCCCGGCCAACCAATGTAGCGGTCAATTTCGTTGACGATATCGGCTTCGCTCTTGCCCGCATGCGCCGTGAAATAATCGATGGCTTCCTGCCGGCTCCAGCCAAAGTAATGCATGCCGGTATCGACCACCAACCGCACCGCACGCCACATATCGTAAGTCAGCTGTCCGTAGCGTGAGTAGGGGTCGGTATAGAGCCCCATCTGGTAGCCGAGCCGCTCGGCGTAAAGGCCCCAACCTTCGATAAACGCCGTCTCCCCTCCCGTGGTGCGAAACATGGGCAGGCCCTCGAGCTCCTGGGCCAATGCGATCTGCAGATGGTGGCCTGGCACCGCCTCATGCACCGACAGGACTTCCATTTCGTACTTCGGCCGCACCTCCGGGCGATGCAGGTTCACGTAGTAATAACCGGGCTGGGTACCGTTGGCTGCTGGCCGGCTGTAGTACGCGGTTGTTGTGTCGGGGGCGATGGTATCGGGGATTGGACGCACACCGTAGGGCATGCGCGGCAACTTGCCAAACAGTTTGACCAGCTGCGGATCGAGGCGCTTGGCAATGGCCAGGTAACCCTCGAAAAGTGCCTCCGGGCTGTTGTAGTAGAACTGCGGGTCCGAACGCAGGAACGCATTGAAGGCCTGCAGGTCTCCCGCAAAGCCAACACTGCGTTTTACGTCTTCCATCTCCTCCAGCAGGCGCGCCACTTCGGCCTTGCCGACTTCGTGGATAGCCTCCGGCGTCATGTCGGTGGTGGTGAAATAGCCCGCGAGGAAGCGGTACAGTGCTTTGCCTTCGGGCAGGCTGCCGATGCCCGGCTGTTCGCGGCAGGCAGTCAGATAGGTGGCGAGGAGAAATTCGCGGAATTCAGCCAGCGCCGGATTCAATCCCTGCTCAATCACCACACTGGCCTCGTTCCGCAACTCAGCCATCCGGGCTTCATCAAGGCCCGCGGTGGTGCTGTTGAATGGTTTGTAGAATGGGCTATCCTCAGGTTCGCCCGCCAGCAAGCGGTCGATTTGGGCGGGAACACGTTCCATGACGACGCGCGCCTGGGTGCGCTCCTGGCGAATACCCTCCTGCAATAGCGCTCGATACTCAGCCAACAGCTGCGGCAGCTGCTGCAGGCGTTGCAGCCAGTCGCGGTAATCGCGCTCGCTATTGAAGGACACACGCTCCTGCAGGGTGTGCAGGTGTTGCGGTCCTGAACGCATATTGATCGGCATCAGGTAGAGGCCAAGGGCGTATTCACTGCGCTCGCTGCGTAGGCGCCGCAGGAGCATGGCATGGCTAAGCTGCTGCTGCTCGTTCAGGGCATCAATATCCACCGCTTCAAGCCGCGTGAGAAAATCAGCGCGCTGTGCGTCGCGCTGTGCGTGCGCTGCCAGGCTCATATCGTCCCAGCGGTCATTGGCACCGGTGTCCCCGAGGTAGGTGCGCAACTGCGGTGATTGCTCCAGTGTCCAGGACCAGTGGGCATCCACTATTGCGTTGAACTCATCGGCCGGCGCGGCAACTGCGCAGCTGGCACCCAGCATGAGCAAGGCAAAGAGTAAAGATTTCATGTAGGCCTCCTGTCCAAAAGGGGAATCATAACTGCACCAGACGCCGTGTGTCGTGGGTGCTCACGGCAGGCCTGGCAACCTCCGCCTCGCCATAGGCGCCATCGCTGCGCACGTCCTCCGGCACTCGTGCTAATCTCTGGATGGGTCTTGCCAGTGTTTGCTGCGCCTTTGGCGTTAGGGGTATTGATGGTCTGGTTGAGCTGTATTGTGACCGCGGCAGCGCTGCTTGTTGCACTGCTTGTTTGCTGGCGGGTGCGTGAACAGAAAGCGGAAAACAACGCCTGGCGCGAACTCGCCGGCACACAGTCCGACGCCGGTGAAACGTTCCAACCCGCCATGGTCGCCGATCTTCCCGAGCCGGCTCGGCGTTACTTCAACTTCACTATTCAGCCCGGCACCAGGCTGGTGCAAGCAGTCGAAATCGACATGACCGGTGAGCTGAGCCTGGGCACAGCCGAGGCGCCCGTCTACCGCCCCATGAGCGCCCGCGAGATTCTCTGCCCGCCCTGCGGGTTTATCTGGTCACTGCGGTGCGGAGCCATCAGCGGCACGGAGGGCATTCTGCAGGGCGCGTCCTGGACCCGTTTCTGGTTGTTGAGACTGCTGCCCGTGGCGCGCGTCGGCGGGCAGGATCACCTGCGCTCGGCGTTTGGCCGCCTGGTCGCCGAGAGTGCCTTCTGGGCACCCGCCAGCCTGCTACCCGGTGCCGGCGTAACCTGGGAGGTTCTCAGTGCCAACAGCGCTCGTGTAACCCTGACGGCAGGCCCCCTGATGGCAGGCCCCCTGATGGCAGGCCCCCTGATGGCAGGCCCCCTGCAACAGTCCGTGGAGATTCACGTGGATGCACAGGGTGCACCCGAGCGCGTCATCTTCCAGCGCTGGAGCAATGCCAACCGCGATCAGGTTTATCGACTACAGCCCTTCGGCGGTGAGCTTTCCGGATTTCAAGAGTTTGATGGCTACCGGCTACCCACGCGCGTGATCGCAGGCAACCACTATGGCACGCCGGACTATTTTCCGTTTTTTAAAGTGACCGTCACGGACGTGCGCTTCCCTTGAAAGGAGCAACATGCTCACACCACGCGCTACCCGCGCCGGGCCAGCCGGTGCGGGTAGCGCGATCACGAGCAGCGCCGCGTCAGTCCTGCGGCAGCACGAGGTATTTCTCACCCGTCGCGCGGCGATTGTAGGCTTCTATCGCGTCGAGGCTGAGCGCCTCAGCGAGCGTAACCCGACGTGTGTAGTGGCTGGCAAAGGTCGTCTTGATTTCCGCCGCCACCCGCGCACGCATCTCGCCCACCTTCTGGTGACCGGCTTTCTGCAAAAACAGGGGCAACAACCAGCCGCCAATGTTCCAGGCAAACCCGAAATTGCGCGTCAGCACCGTTGGACCCAGGTCGAGAGCGCCGTAAATATACAGCTGCTTGAACGTGTTGGACCCGTAGCGGTTGTACTCGGTCATCTTGCGCGCCGCGACCGCCTCCATGCTGTTGAGGATGGTGCCGCCCAACTTGCCGCCACCGATGGCATCAAAGGCAATCGTCGCATCCGTGGCGTCCAGCGCTGCCAGCAAATCCTGCTGGAACGAATCGGACCCGGAATTCACGACGTACTCGGCTCCCTGCGACGTCAACAGCTCACTCTGCTCGCTTTTGCGCACAATATTCACCAGCGGAATGGCGTCAGCCTGGCACAGCCGGTTCAGCATCTGCCCCAGGTTCGACGCGGCCGCCGTGTGCACCAGCGCCTGGTGACCCTCCATGTGCAGCGTTTCCACCATGCCCAGTGCCGTCATCGGGTTGACGAAGCAGGACGCACCCTCAGCGGCTGTTGTCCCTTCATTCAGCACCAGGCAGGCGTGTGCGTTGACGCAGCGATACTGGGCAAACATCTCACCGCCAAATGCGCCGACGGTTTTGCCCAGCAGGGCCTGAGCGGCATCGGAGCTGCCCGCGGCGACCACGGTACCGGCGCCCTCGTTACCCGCCGGCAGCGCCTGCCCCAGGCGCGCCTGCACGAGGCGCATGGCCGCGGCCGGAATATCTGCGGTGATGACCGGACGCTCAGCACTGCCGCTATTGCGTGCAGTGCTCATGTCGGCCGGCCCGAACAGCAGGGCGAGGTCAGACGGGTTGATCGGCGCCGCCTCCACGCGCACCAGTACCTCGTCGGGGCCGGGCTGTGGCAGAGCTACGTCCTCCAGCCACAGTGTCAGGGTGTTGTCATCGTTCACGCGCGTACGCAACTGCAATCCGGTATCTGCCATGCGGGTTTCCTCTCTTTGTAGTCTGGCAACGATCAGGCACTATAGCGGATACTAGAAGCAAGTGCTTCACTCCCCGCCACCAAGGCACCGGAACACCAATCGATGAATACGCTGCAGGAACTGACCCGCATTGTGCAAGCCGCCGCCCAGGCGGACCAGACCGAAGACCAGGTAAAGCTGATCGTGGAAGCGATCCACCGCGCGATCGCGGTCGATGTCTGTAGCCTGTACATTGCCGCAACCGATGGCGCCATGGTGCTGGTGGCCAGCCACGGCCTGGACCAGCAGGCCGTCGGCTACAGCCGCTTGCCCGCGGGCCGCGGCCTGGTGGGTCGCGTGGCGCAAACGCGACATCCCATCAACGTGGCCGAGGCCGCGTCGCACCCCGATTTCTGCTATCTGGCGGAAACCCGTGAAGACGAATTCATCAGCTTCTGCGGGGTTCCCGTGGTGCGAGCCGGTGCCGTTATCGGTGTGCTGGTGGTGCAGTCTCGCGAAGGCCGCCTGATGTCCGCCGATGAACAGGCGTTTCTGGTGACGCTCTCGACCCAGTTGGCCCTGGTGCTGCCACCCGAACCCCTGGCGGTGCATGCGCCGGCCAACGCGGTGCGGCGGGTGCGGGGTGTGAAGGGTGCGCCCGGCACCGGCATCGGCAAGGCCTGGCTGTGCGAGAATATCGACCTCTATGCGGTTCCCGACCGCCCCTGCGAAGACCCCGCCGCCGCGATCAGCGAGTGGCACCAATTGCTGGCTAAAGTGAGCGATGACGTCGAGAACGAACGCAGGCAACTGGGTGAGCAGCTCTCGGAAGGGGTCAGCGCGGTGTTCAAGGCCTACCAGATGCTGCTCAATGACCCGGGGCTGCGCCTGGGTGTGGAACAGGCCATCGCAGGTGGACAATGGTTACCCGGTGCGCTGCGGCAGGTCGTGCATCACTACGCCGAGGTGTTCCTGGCGATGGAAGACCCCTATCTGCGTGCGCGCAATGAAGACCTCCATCACCTCGGCAACAAACTCTATCAGTCCTGGGCCGGCGCCAGTGGCAATGCGCCTGCCGACGATCACGGCCCCCTGGTGCTGGTTGGCGCCAAGGTGAGCGTGTCGGATATCGCCGCCTGTGACCCGCTGCGCCTCGCGGCCATCGTCTGCTACGAAGGGTCGAGCCTGTCACACACGGCGGTGCTGGCCAACGCACTGGGCGTACCCGCGGTCATGGGAACCGGCAAGTTGAAGAGCATTGATGACGGCAGCCCCCTGATTGTGGATGGCAATACAGGGCAGGTCATACTTTACCCCAGCCCCTCCATCCGGCTGGAATTCGAGCGGCTGCAGCGCGCCGAACAGGCACTGAAGGGGGAGCTCGCGAGCCTGCGGGACGAGCCGGCCACCACGACGGATGGTGAACGGGTGCGACTCATGGCCAACACCGGCCTGCTGGCGGATATTTCGCCTGGGCTCGCCAACGGCGCCGAGGGCATCGGGCTCTACCGCACCGAAATGCCGTTCATGATCAGCGAGACCTTCCCCTCGGAAGAAGAGCAGCTGAACATCTACCGCCAGGTACTTGATGCCTACCGCGGGCGCCCCGTCTATATGCGCATCCTCGACATCGGCGGCGATAAACCCCTGCCCTACTTTCCGATACACGAGGAAAACCCCGCCCTCGGCTGGCGGGGCATCCGTTTCTGCCTGGACAACAGTTCGCTGCTCATGACCCAGGTGCGCGCCATGCTGCGCGCTGCTGAGGGTGGTGCAGACCTGCATATTCTCCTGCCCATGATCAGCAACAGCGGGGAAATCGCTGCTTTTCAGGGCGTACTCGACGATGCCCTGCAACAGTTGCAGGGTGAGGGCTTTGACGTGCGGCGGCCCCGGGTGGGTATTATGGTCGAGGTGCCAGCCGCCATATCGCTGCTACCGGCCTGGGCAGGCCGCCTGGATTTCATCTCCATCGGCTCCAATGACCTCAGCCAGTACCTGTTGGCGCTGGACCGCAATAACCCCCGCGTGGCGGGGGCCTACGACCACATTCACCCGGCGGTATTGCAGGAGATCGCACGCATCACCGCCCATGCCCGTGCCGGTGGGCTGCCGCTCAGCCTCTGCGGCGAGATGGCAGCAGACCCCGCAGCGGTTGTATTCCTGCTCGGCATTGGCATTCGCACCCTGAGCATGAGCGCGTCGAAGCTGCCGCGAATAAAGTGGTTGCTGCGCTCCATGTCAGCCCGGGACGCCGCAGACCTCGCCCGGCAGGCGCTCACACTGGATAACAGTGCTGACATTCGCGCGCTGCTGGAGGGTGCGCTGCATCAACGCGGCCTTGGGCGCCTGCTGGGCAGTGAATGATACAATCGTGCGTTCACGCTATCGGGAAAAGACATGACGGCTCTGGACAAGGACAATCAGCCCCTGGCGGGCGAACGCCTGCAACGGCATATCGAGCGCGCACTGGCACTGACTGAAGTACCGCAGAGCCGTGATCTGCAAATTGCCTACCAGCTCATCAAACGCCTTTTCCGGCCGGTGGTCAGCGGCGTAGAGCACATTCCCGATAAACCGTGCCTGTTCGTGGGCAACCACAGCCTGTTCGCACTGGACGGCATGATTGTTGTTTCGATGCTGCAGCAACAGTACGGACGTTTCCTGCGCCCGCTGGGCGACAAGTTCCTGTTCACGCATCCATCGCTGGAAAATGCCTTGCTGGCACGCGGCGCGGCCATGGGCCACCCCGACGTCTGCCGCGCGCTGATGGCCCACGGACAGGACCTGCTGGTGTTTCCAGGCGGCGCGCACGAGGCCGTGAAGCCCAACCGGCTGCGCTACCAGCTGCAGTGGAAGGAGCGCTTCGGCTTCATTCGCATGGCCGCGGAACACGGTTACACCATCATGCCCTTTGGCATCGTTGGCCCGGACGAGTTCTACGACCACCTGATCGAGAGCGAAGCCCTGCCCGACTCACTCCCGGGCCGGCTCCTGCAGCGCGTGGGCCTGCTCACCGATGATACCCGCGGCGATGCCCTGCCCCCCATTGCGATGGGCGCACTCGGTAGCCTGCTGCCAAAACCCCAGCGCTGCTATCTGGGCTTTGGCCAACCGGTCAGCCTCGCGGCCTACGCCCAGCGCAAACCGGGCAAGGTGCAACAACGCAAAATTCGCGACCAGATTGCCGGTGAGATCGAACAGCAGCTGCGCGAACTCCTCCTGTTGCGGGAGCAGCAACGCGGCGAGAACAGCCTGCTGCGACGTATCCTGACGCTGTAACAGGCAGGCTGCGCTAGTCCGCCATCACCCGCGCCAGCCGCGAGGGCTTGCGCCAGGTTGAACCGCGCAATCGCAGCAGGTAGACAACCGCGAGCGCCAACAACATGGCCACAAAACCCCACCAGCTGACCAACGGCCCCACCTGCAGATGCTTGATCATCACGTACTGGGCGACCAGCATCAGCACGTGCAGGCTCATTGACGTGTTCATCAGCCAGCGGGTGTCTCCAGCGCCACGCAACACACCGCTGCAGACCAGTATCACTGCATCGGCCACGACATAAGTGGCCATACCCAGCATCATGCGCGCGCCCAGGCTGGCAATTTCGCTGAAGTCCTGTTCGGGCGTGGCGAACACCATCATCAACTCGTAGCGGAACAGCACAAAGAGCAGCGCCAGTACCACCGAGAAACCCAGCGCAATGGTGAAACCCGCGGCGATAAGCTGGCCCGCTCGCGTCATGTCCCGCGCACCCACATAGCGGCCAATCATACTGGTGACCGCAATATTCAGGCCGATCAACGGCACGTAGTTGAGCATGTCCCAGTTGAAAACAATCGCCATGGCCGCGCCCTCGGCGATGCCGTAGGACTGGAATAACAACAGAAAGAAATTGAACGTTGCCGCGCCGACAAAGGTCTCGAAGCCGGAGGGCAGGCCCAGCCGCACGTAGCGACGTAAAATGCCCCGATCAAAACGGAACGAGTCGGCCACGTGGAATCGCTCGCGGTGAATACGATTGAAGTAGAAGCCTGCGTAGATCAACAGGCTGCAAGCCGTGGCAATCACCGTGCCCAGCGCCGCCCCGCGAATGCCCAGCTCCGGCAGACCCAGTTTGCCGAAGATCAGTGCCCAGGTCAGCGGAATGTTAATCAACACACCCAGCACATCGGTAATCATGACAACGCGGGTTTTACCAATGCCACAGAAGTACCCCGCGACACAGGCCTTCAACAACGCAAAGAACGCGCCGCTCATCATCACGAAGTAGTACTGGCGCTCCAGAACAACCTGTTCGGGTGAATGGCCCATGGCGGAAAACAGTCCACCCATGCCCCAGGCGATAACCAGCAGCAATGGCTGACACGCCAACGCCATGATCGCGCCCTGAGTGAGTACGCGCGGGCATTTTTCCAGTTGCCCGGAACCGTAGTACTGCGCCACCAGTGCCGTAGCGTAGGACATGATGCCGATGAACAGCGACACACTGACGAAAAAGGTGACACCGCCGCCCAGCGCTGAAGCGATGTGCAGGGCGTCAATGCGTGACAGAAAAAAGCGGTCGGTGAATACCATCAGCGCGAACGCACTCTGCGACACCACCATCGGTAGCGCCATGCGGAGCAATTCGCGTGTTTGACCCGTGCTGAGCATTACCCTCTCCAGCGGTGCATACGCAATGCCCGCCGCTGACTATGGCACGCCACCTGATACCTCAGACACCGCACCGCAGTCAGCTTCGCTTGCAGAAAAAGGCGAACATTATAGGCTCAGGCAGCTCAAGTGCCAGCGCCGGGAAAGGTAAAAAGACCAGCGGCAGTTTGGCGCGACGAACGCCAGTCTGCCCGGTGCCGGTAGCGCACTAGCGTTTCGGGATGCCCAGGGCGGCGAGGTTTGCCGCCATATCCTGCGCCGCCGTGGCGGGGCTAATGGCACGGTCGATCTTGAGAATGGTTCCGTCAGCGCCAATGTAGAACGTATGACGTTTGGCGAACCCCATCATGGCCAACACGCCATAGGCCTCCGCGACCTGTTTGTCGGGGTCACTCAGCAGCGGAAAATCCGCCTCCGTCTCCTCGGCGAAGCGACGATTCTCCTCTGCCTCATCCACGCTGGCCATGAAATACGTTACGTCGTATTCCCGGATGAGATGGCCGTTTTCAGCCAGCGACTTGCACTCCACGGTGCAGCCCGAGGTGAAGGCGCGCGGATACCAGGCCAGCACCACAGCCTGCTCGCCCTTGAAATCGGCCAAGGAATAGCGTTTGCCATCGCTGCCCAGCAAGCTGAAATCGGGGGCGGGATCGCCCACTGCCAACTCCCCCGCCATGGCAGGCGCCACACAGGCGAGGGCCAGCAGCAACGTGAATGATCGGATGATGTTCATGTGTACTCCAGTGTCAAGGTTGGGCGCGTTTCCCTGCGCGCATACTCCGTAGTAAGGTACGCGCCTGTTAGCGGCTGGATCACCGCAGCACAGCATCCGCCGCCCTGTTGACGCTGACAATCCCGGATACTGCCATGCCCAGCCTAACCCGAACACTGTGTTTCCTGCTACTCGCCAATGCACTGGCCACCGCCACGTCCCAGGCCCGGGACGAGGGCAGCTGGCGTGTCAACGCGCCCGATTTCTCTGTCCCCGCCACCCGCGCCACGATTGACGTGAGCGAGGGTACGTGGATGAGTATTGACGTCTCGCCGGACGGCAAACACCTTGCGTTTGACCTGCTTGGCGACCTGTACGAAATCCCCCTGCAAGGCGGCCCCGCAAAACCACTGACCAGCGGCTTCGCCTGGGACATGCAGCCCCAGTACAGCCCCGATGGTCGCCACATCGCATTTACCTCCGACCGCGACGGCGGTGACAACCTGTGGGTGCTGGAACGGGCCAGCGGCGCATTGCGCCAGGTGACCTTCGAAGATTTCCGCCTGCTCAACAGCCCGAGCTGGAGCCCGGACGGCAACTATCTGGCGGCGCGCAAGCATTTCACGACCTCCCGCTCCCTCGGCACCGGGGAAATCTGGCTGTATCACCTGGGCGGCAGCGAGCAGAACAGTGGTCAGATGCTGGTTCCCCGCCCCAGCCCGACCTTCCAGAAAGAGCAGGGTGAGCCGGCCTTCAGCCCGGACGGCAAGAGCCTGTACTTCTCGCTGAACACCACGCCGGGCGACACCTTCATCTACCACCAGGACAGCAACAGCGAGCTGTTCCAGATTCGCCGGCTAGACCTGGCCACGGGCGATATCAGCACAGTTGCCGGCGGGCCTGGCGGTGCGGTCCGCGCCACCCCATCGCCGGATGGCAAGCGCCTCGCCTACGTCAAGCGGGTGCGCGCGCAGTCGCGACTCTTCGTGCAGGACCTCGCAAGCGGCACGGAACGCATGCTGTTTGATGGCCTGGACCTGGACATGCAGGAAACCTGGGCGGTGCACGGCCTCTATCCCACCATGGAATGGACGCCAGACAGCCGCGATATCGTGTTCTGGGCGCAGGGCAAGCTCTGGCGCCTGAATACTGCCGACGAGTCGCTGGCCGAAATTCCCTTCGAGGTCAGCGGCAGCCGCGACATCTATCCCGCCGTGCGCTTTCCGGTAAAGGTCGCTCCGGAAGAATTCGACACCCGCATGGTCCGCTTTGCCACGCCTTCACCGGACGGCAAAGCCATTGTGTTCGAGTCACTGGGGCGCCTGTATGTGAAGCGTGGCGACAATGCTCCACAACGCCTGACGAACGGTGACACAGACGGCTTCGACTACGCACCCGTGTGGAGCCCCGATAGCCGCGAAATACTATTCCTGCGCTGGAGTGACAGCGAGCTCAGCCGCATTCATCGCGTGGCCGCGCGCGGTGGCAAGGCGCGTGCACTGGACCATCCGAAAGGCCAGTATACGGAGCTTGCCATCGACCGCAGCGGTGAAACTCTCGCCGTACGTAAACTCGCCGGCAGCGCTCTGCTCAACCCCGAGTGGTCGGTGCAGCCGGGGCTTTATCTGGTCGGGCGCAAGTCCGGGGATATGCAGTTTATCAGTGCGCGCGGTGAACACCCGCACTTCGGCCCCGACGGCCGCCTGTATGCCCAGGAACGCGCCGAAAGCGCCAGCGGTCGTGGCAGCAGCACCGCCAGCACGGTGCTGATTTCCATGTCCCGCAGCGGCCACGACGTGCAGCAGGTGGCCAGCGCAGAACTCGCCACGCGCATCCAGCTCGCGCCCAACGGACAGTATATTGCCTTCATCAACGGGCATCAGGTGCACCTCGCGGCAACCGCGCCCAGCGCGGGTGAAACGCTCATCCTGGACGCGGCTAAACCCGCGTTTCCCACGTTGCGGCTGAGCCGCGTGGGCGGTGAGTACCTGGCATGGAATGCCGATGGCAGCGCCGTGAGCTGGAGCACCGGGGCTGAATTCAAGACCGTGCCAGTCGCAGACGCCATGCGCGCCGGCTTCAGCCCGCCTGAGAGCGGCACCAACCTGAGCATGCGCGTCGCTGCGGCCCGCCCCGACACGCGCCTGGCACTGACCAACGCGCGGGTCGTCACGCTGAATGCACAGCGCGACGTGATCGACAGCGGCACGGTGCTGCTGGAGGGCAACCGCATCCGCGCTGTGGGGGACAGCAGCCTGACTATCCCCGATGGCTTCCGCCAGGTTGATCTCAACGGCAAAACCGTCGTGCCCGGTTTTGTCGACATACACGCGCACGGCCCCTACGGCCGAGCCGACATCATTCCTCAGCAGAACTGGGATCTGCTGGCTCACCTGGCACTGGGCGTTACCACTGTGCACAACCCGTCCAGCCAGGCCTCGCTGGTGTTTGCTGCCGCCGAATACGCCCGCGCCGGACGCATCCTCGGGCCACGTATTTTTTCCACGGCAGAGATCATCTACGGTGCAAAATCCACCTATTACGCCCCGGTGGAAACACTCGAGGATGCCCTGGCACACGTGCGCCGTCTCAAGGCCCAGGGCGCGGTCACCGTCAAGAACTACAACCAGCCGCGCCGCGACCAGCGCCAGATGGTGATTGAGGCGTCACGCCGCGAGGGTGTGATGCCCGTGGCCGAAGGCGGCGCGCTCTACCATATGGACATGAACCTGATTGGAGACGGCATTACGGGTGTCGAACACAACGTCCCCACCCTGCGGCTCTATGACGACGTGCAGCAATACTGGCGCCAAAGCGAAACCGGCTATACACCCACCCTCGTGGTGACGTTCGGTGGCCTGACCTCGGAGGACTACTACTACCAGGACACCGAGGTGTGGAAACACCCGCTGCTCGCCAATTTCGTGCCACCGGCGGTGTTGCAACCGCGGTCAGTGCGCCGGCCCATGGCACCGGAAGCCGACTACCGCGACGATGATGCAGCAGCGGCGGCCAAGGCACTGCTGGACGCCGGCGTACTGGTCAACACCGGGGGTCATGGCCAGCGCGAGGGGCTCGCCACGCACTGGGAGATGTGGAGTTTTGTGCGCGGCGGATTCACGCCCATGGAAGCGCTGGCTGCGGCCACCATCAACCCGGCACGCTACCTGGGTATGGATGCCGACCTCGGCTCGCTGGAGCCCGGCAAACTGGCTGACCTGGTGATTATCGATGGCAACCCGCTGGAAGATATCCGCCACACCGACCACATCAGCCACGTGGTGCTGAATGGACGCGTGTACGCGGCGGACTCTCTGTCGGAAGTCTTCACCGGCGACAGCACCCTGCAGCCCTTCTACTGGCAGGGCAAGCCGGAATCGGCGATTCGCTGAGACCCGCTGCGCTCAGGCAGAGCCGGATGGCGCGCCAGTGCGCGCCAACATCCACTCTGCCAGCGCCTGGCGTGCTGCGGCGGCGCTGCGCGGCTGGCGCAGGGAAGCGAACCAGCGCGCCAACTGCCGGCGCTCCGCATCGCTGACATCTGCCAACAGCGCCGTATCCAGTTGCAAGGCACTGCGGTCAGCGTGGGTACGGCTGCAGAGGCGCTGTTGATGCAGTAACGCCCTGCCCAGCAGAACAAACGGAAAGTTGGGGTTGCGCGATGGCCCGTAGCTGACCAGTTTACCGCCACTGGGAATACCCTTGACCCGCAGCTGCGCGATTTCATCGGCGTACCGCAAGGCCGCTACGCCACCGGAAGCGGCGCCCAGGGTGCCGCTGATTAGCGTTCCCAGGCCCCCGGTAAGCCCCGCCGTCATGCCATCCAGCGCCAGGCCGGTACCGCCGCCAAGCAGCGCACCCGCCGACGCGGCCACCAGCGTCAGTGCGCGGCGGTCCAGCCCCCAGAGGTACCACTGCTCCACGTTGAACAGTTCAGAAGCCTCGAGGTCGATATCCAGCTCACTGCGCTGCAGGCGATGATAGTGATACACCTCCTCCACCTGGCGCCGACAGCGGCGCTCGCGCGCCTGCAGCTCGTGTTGATAACGGGTGAACAGCAGGTCCTCGACAGGCTTTACCGGCAACCCCTCCGGCACCCGCTGCGACAACTGGAATGTCAGCGCATCGGCAATCCACTCGGTAATCAGGGACACCGCCTCACGGTGCTCGCGGCCGCGCTCGCTGCGTAAAACGGCCACGGCGCGGTCCAGTGCCTGTCGCCACTGCTCGTCCAGATGCCCGAACAGCACCAGCAGCTCCAGCTGCTTTTCCGCTTCGGCGCGCTGCGCATTGAACAGCCGCACGGTCTGGAAATACTGCCCCAGCCCGGCCTGCCACTGGGCCACATAGTCTTCATTATCGATGGGGTTGATCAGCGCCAGACTGGGGCGTCCGGTCCAGCGCAGAATTTCCATTTCCGCTTCGTAGTCCGCTCCAAAGGGCACCGAGCCATCAACGACATAAATGATACCGGCCCCATCGACAATGGGCTGCAGCAACGCGCACTCATCGTGAAAGCGGGCATCACCGCGATGTTCGGCGACAAAATCACGCACCGCACGCGGCCTGCTGGCAGCGTCCTCGGCGTGCGCACGCAGCCATTCGAGTACGGCGCGCGCACGCTGGATGCCGGGCGTATCCACCAGCGTATAAAGCGTTTCGCCATCCACGCGCATGGGGAACTCACGCGCTTCCCGGGTCGAGCCCGCGCGGGCTTCAATGCCCACTGAGTCGTCTCGCGCCAGTGTCGCGACAATACTGGACTTGCCCTTATTGGGGCGCCCAACCACCGCAAAAACCGGCACGTTCATTCAGCCACCACCGGGTTCAGCAACTGCACATCCACGCCCTCAAAAGGCAAACCGCGAGCAAACAGGCGCCAGTCCTCCACCTTGCGATGCGGCAACGGACGGCCAGGCAACGGCACCAGCAGAATGCTGCATCGGGAAACCGCAGACAGAGGCTCCAGCAGGTCTGACAATTCCGCGACCGGCGGCTCCCAACCTTTCACTGCCAGATAGAGCCGGTCGATATCCTGCAGCGGCAGCGCCGCGAGAGTGCGCTGATCCGCGGCAAGGTCGCCACTGGCCAGGCTCGCGCTCTGCGCCGGTTGTCCATCTGCCAATTCTTCGTAGCTTGCAGGGGCACGCTCACCGAAGGCCCCCGCCACCTCCAGCAACAGTGCCCGTGGCCAGGTGGCGCGCGGGACATCGTCACGCAAGCCGTCGCCACCCGTGCTGACAACGACGGGTGACGCGGAATTCGCCGAGCCGCCAGTGGCGACCAATGGCGCCTGCATGCGCGCCAGTACGCGTTCGACCCCCGGGTAACCCAGCAGGCTGGCAATCAGCTGACGCCGGTACAGCCAGCGCGACAACGCATAGAGACACAAGCGTGGCAGCAGGCTATAAACCAGCAGGCACAGCAACAGAAACCCCCACCAGCCGCGCATGCGCTCCAGGCGCTGCGCATCCAGCACCTGCAGGGCGGCGTGATAACGGCTGGCGCGCAACAGTTCCGGATCGATGGTTGCCGCCGGCAGCAGTTCCCGCCAGGGGCGCGCCAGGGAATTGACCAACCACTGCATGAATTGATCGCTGAGGGGATAGGTAGAGCCCCACACGAAACCGTAGTTATCCACAGCGGGCAAGACAATAAATGCCAACGCCGCGCCCGCGGCGAACAGAGCGCCCACGGTCTGTCCGTGGCGTAAAAACAGCAGGCGCAAAAGCGGCTGTGCTTCACGCAGCGCGCGGCTATCTGGCCAGCGCCGGCGCAACACCCAGCGCATGGGCTGTACCGGCGAAGCCGGCGGCACACGGCCGCGCAGTAACTGCAGCAGCGCAAGCAGGGAACCGGCCATCAACAGCCATTGCAGCCCAACAAACAACAGCAGCCAGAAGAGCACATTGACCAGCGCCTGGGTGCTGCCGAGCAACAAGCCCGCCATGGCACCGAAACCGGTGATCAGCGCGACCACATTCAACAGTAGCGCCGGATTGGCACCGCCGGCCCAGGCGGGCTGGTGATGCGCCTCGGGATCGACAGCGTGTAGCCAGTAGCGCAGCCGTTGCCAGTCACCCTTGCCACTGCAGCCCTGGCCAATCTCCCGGTCGCGCTGGCGCAGCTGGTCGAGCGGCAGGTCCCGGTCGTGCTGGAGCTGACCGGCAAGGTGGTAGAGATCACTGATGTCGGGAGATGCGATAGCCATGGCCTCGGTATTCGCTGGCTGCACTGACGTGTACGATACAGGCAATTCACCCTGAACGGGAACAGGCATGACTGCAACACACTCCGACCCCTGGCCTATCCGCTGGGACCTGTTGGTGCGCTACCGCTACATCGAGACCATTGCGCTGTGGGAAGGTCGGCTGACCACCCGCCATCTCTGCGAAACATTCGGCATCGGTCGCCAGCAGGCGAGCAAGGATATCAATCGCTACATCCGGGATATCGGCCCTGGCAACCTCGTCTACGATGCATCCCTCAAAGGCTACATGCCGGCACCGGAGTTCCGGCCACGGGTAACCGAGGGTGTTGCCGACGAATACCTGCACCTGATGGCGCGCAACAATGAATTGTCCAATGTATTTGAGTCGCTGGCGCTGAACGTGGCGAACATCGAGGTGCTGCGGGTGCCGGTACGCGATGTGCGCCCCGAGGTGCTGCGCCCCATTATGCAGGCTGCGCGCCAGCGCAAGCGTCTGGAGGTGGACTACGTTTCCCTGCACAACCCCGACCGGGAGGGGCGCATCATTGTACCGCATACGCTCGTGTTTACCGGCTTGCGCTGGCATGTGCGCGCCTGGTGCGAGAAGAACCAGGCCTATCGCGACTTTGTGCTCAGCCGCTTTCGCGACATTCCTGAAATACTGGATGATTCCAGCCAGGGCGTGGAACAGGATGAGGACTGGAACACCCACGTGACCTTGCGGGTTGTGCCCGACCCGCGTCTGAACCCTGCCCAGCAACAGGTGGTGGCGACCGACTACGGCATGCAGGACGGCGTTCTGGACATTACGGTGCGCGGGCGGCTGGTTCCCTACGCCCTGAAACTCCTGCACATCGACCCCGAACCGGCACTGGCGGACCCCATGGCGCAGCAGATCGTGGTGGAGAACCGGGCGCAACTGGCGCCCTGGCTGTTCAGCGCAGGGTGAGGATGATTTTCCCGATGTGGGCACTGCTCTCCATGAGCTCGTGCGCCGCGGTCGCATCCTGCAGCGGGAATGTGGCCGCAATCACGGGGCGGATATCACCGCTCTCCAGCCGCGGCCAGATGTGCTCAAGCAACTGAGCGGCGATGGCTGCTTTTGCCTCGGCGGACTGCGGGCGCAAGGTCGAGGCGGTGAGCGTCAACCGCTTCAGCAATACCGGCACGAAGTTGACCGGGGCCTCGAACCCGCCCTGAAACGCGATATTCACGATACGGCCATCGGTAGCGGCCAGACGGATATTGCGGTTGATGTAATCGCCCCCCACCATATCCAGGATGACATCCACTCCGGCACCACCGGTGCGCTCCTGCAGCACGGTTTCGAAGTCCTCGTCGCGATAGTTCACCGTAAGGTCCGCTCCGAGTTCTACACAGGCAGCGCATTTCTCGGCGCTGCCGGCCGTGGCGTACACCGTCGCTCCCATAGCACGCGCCATCTGAATGGCGCTGGTGCCGATACCCGAACTGCCACCGTGCACCAGCAGGCTCTCGCCGGCCTGTAATCCCCCGCGCATGAATACATTGATCCACACCGTGAAAAAGGTTTCCGGCAGGCCGGCGGCGGCAACAAAGTCCATGCCCGCGGGCACAGGCAAACACTGCCCGGCCGGCGCCACGACCTGCTCCGCGTAGCCGCCGCCATTGGTCAACGCACACACGCGGTCGCCGACCTGCCAACCCGTCACGCCCGGGCCTACAGCTGCCACCTCGCCGGCAACCTCCAGCCCCGGCAGGTCCGAGGCGCCGGGGGGCGCCGGGTAAAGCCCCAGGCGCTGCATCACATCGGGCCGGTTTACCCCGGCCGCAAAAACGTTGATCAGCAACTCACCGGCCCCGGCGACCGGCGCCTCCCGCTGCACCGGTTTCAATACAGACGGTGCCCCGGGCTCACTGATTTCAATGCACTGCATAAAAGACTCTGCTCCGAGGGCTTATGAGGTGAATTTCTTCATGATATCCACTGGCAGTGGGAAGACAATGGTCGAACTCTTGTCGCCGGCAATTTCGACCAGGGTCTGCAGGTAACGCAGTTGAATGGCGGATTCTTCCGTAGCCAGCATCTTGGCGGCCTCCGCCAGTTTTTCGGCTGCCTCTGCCTCGCCCATGGCGTGAATCACCTTGGCGCGCCGTTCGCGCTCCGCCTCCGCCTGCTTCGCAATGGCACGCACCATGGACTCGTTGAGATCGACGTGCTTGATCTCCACATTGGCCACTTTGACGCCCCAGGCCTCAGTCTGTTTGTCGAGGATGGACTGGATGTCGTCGTTCAGGCGGTCTCGCTCGGCGAGCATGTCGTCCAGGTCATGCTGGCCCAACACCGAACGCAGGGTGGTCTGGGAAAGCTGGCTGGTTGCCTCCAGGTAATTTTCCACCTGAATGATGGCACGCTCCGGGTCCACCACGCGGAAGTAGATCACGGCGTTGACCTGCACCGACACGTTATCGCGGGAGATCACATCCTGGGTGGGTACATCCATTACCAGCGTACGCAAATCCACCCGCACCATCTGCTGCAGTACCGGAATGATCACGATCAAACCGGGCCCTTTGACCTTGTAGAAGCGGCCCAGCATGAAAATCACACCGCGCTCATACTCGCGCAGCACCCGGAACATCGACAGCAACAGCACTATCGCCAGCACGATGAAAACGGCACTGAACATTTCGATCTCGAACATCAGGCTTTTCCTTCTGAGTTGATTTCTGTCGACTGCCGGCGAACCACCGCCGTCAGTCCCTCAATTGCCAGTACAACCACTGGCACATCCGCTTGCAGGGACTCTTCGCTGCGCGCATGCCAGAGCTCCCCATCCAGCCATACCCAGGCCTCGCCGTCGTGCATGCGTGCCACGCGGGTGCTGGTCCCCACCAGCCGCTGCACCCCGGTCACCACCGCCCGCTTGCGCGCGCGCAGCACCATCCCCAGGGCGAAGACCAACAAACCCACACTGAAGACGGTTACCGCCAGCACTATGGGCATCGCCAGTTGATAGGCAGGGAGCGTGGTATCCATCAGCATGATGGAACCGGTGACGAACGCGGCTGCGCCCCCCAGGCCCAGTACACCGAAACTGGGCGCAAACGCTTCCGCCACCATCAGCGCCACACCGAGCAGGAGCAGCCCCATGCCGGCATAGCTGATGGGCAGCATCTGCATGGCATACAACGCAACCAGCAGGCTCATGGCTCCGACGATACCGGGCAGGCCAATCCCCGGGTTATAGAACTCGATAACCAGGCCATAAATACCCACCAGCAGCAGGATATAGGCCATATTGGGATTGGTGATCACGGCGAGAAACTCACTGCGCCAGTCCGGCGACTGCTGCACAATGTCCGCTCCTGCCGTGTTCAGCACCCGCGCCTCACCTTCGACCTGCACGATGGTGCCATCAACGTTCTGCAATAACAGCGAGAGCGAATCGGCCAGCTGCTCGATAACGCCCGCGGCCAACGCATCCTCGGCAGACAGGCTAACCCCCTCACGCACGGCGCGCTCCGCCCAGTCGCCGTTGCGGCCACGCAGTTGCGCCAGGCTGCGAATGTAGGCAACCGCGTCATTGACCACTTTACGCTCCATGGCCGTGCCGCCTGCGGCATCGGGTGAGGTGGCATCGCCATCCTGTTCCTCGCTCTCGCCCGGCAGTGCGGGCAAGCCACCCCCTCCCAGTTGCACAGGCGTTGCCGCACCCAGGTTGGTGCCCGGCGCCATCGCCGCAATGTGTGTGGCATAGAGAAGATAGGTGCCAGCGCTCGCCGCACGGGCGCCGCTGGGGCCGACATAGCCGAGCACCGGCAGCGGCGCGGCCAGCACCGCCTTGATCATGTCGCGCATGGCGCTGTCGAGTCCACCGGGCGTGTCGATACGCAGCACAACGGCTTCCGCGTCGGCAGCGACCGCCCGCTCCAGCGAGCGAATCGTATGATCCGCGGCCGCGGGGCCAATGGCACCGTCAATATGAATGACCCAGATCTGCTGCGCAGACGCAGCCGGCGCCAGCAAGGCGCAGACCAATGCCAGCAGGCACAGGAGATTGGAGTGATGGCGCTGAGGGAGCCTGTTCATGGCACCCAGTATAGTGCAACGCAGGACGCTACGCCGAACTGCGGCCGTGCGCCACGCACTAGGGATTCAGCAGCCGCAGCTCACCGTTCAGGTGTACGTCCCTCTGAGGGAAGGCGATGACCAGCCCCTCCTCGCGGAACAGCGCCTCGATCTGGAACCGCAGATCACTGCGGATCATGCGCAGCCCACGCTCCGCGGTGGAGTGCACCCAGAAATTCAGTTCGAATTCCAGTGAGCTATCGCCGAAATTGTCGAATATCACCAGGGGTTCCGGTGTTTTCAAGACATCGGGGTGCTCTTGCGCCACGCGATACATCAGGGTCTCGGTAAGCCGCACGTCGCTCTCGTAGGCAACACCCACGCGCACAGCGGTGCGTACGAGATCATCCACCAGCGTCCAGTTGGTCACCGTATTTTCCAGCAGCTGGCTGTTGGGTATCAGCAAATGCACACCGTCGACGCGACGGATCCGTGTGGAGCGCGTGTTGATCGACTCCACAGTGCCACGTACCTCACCCAGCTCAAGAAAGTCGCCGATCTTGATGGGGCGCTCCCACATCAATATCCAGCCGCTGATGAAGTTGTTGATGATGTTCTGTGCGCCGAAACCGAAGCCGATTGCCACGGCGCCCGAGACAAAGGCAAAGGCCGCCAGCGGCACACTCAGCAGGTCCAGCGTGGACATGCCTACAATCGCCATGCCCAGAATGAGATAGGCGCGAAAAGTGAGCTGCACGACATTGGGGTCGATGCTGCGCTTGAGCATGCGTGATCGCAGGAAGCGGCCACTCCACAGCACAAAGAAAATTCCGCCGACCAGCAACGCCAGTACCGTCAGCACCTGCGCCATGGTGATACTGACATCGCCAAAAACGATTAGAGGCACCTGGAGGATTCGGTTAAGCTGTTCCATGCAGAGTTTCCTTGAAGGGTTGCGGATACATGATCAGGGCAAAATTACTCTCTTCGCAAGGGCAGTACCAGACCGGCGACGAAGCGTTGATCGCGCTTTGGCGCGAACAGGAGAACAGTACCCTCTGGCTGGACCTGGAAGGCGAACTCACCGCGGACAGGCAGGAGCTGCTCGCCGCACTCAACTGTGACCGGCTGGCAGTGGCCGACTGTGTGCGCACCCGCCACCCGCCGAAAGTCGAAGAATTCGACCACGACACGTTTATCCTCTTTCGCGGCATGACCAGCCTGGACGACGATCTGGAACTGCAGCCCATGCCGGTGGGGATGTGGGTGGGCAAGCGGCTGCTGATCACGACGCACCCGGGCACGGCGATCAGTGTAAACCACTTCTGGGACCACGAAGAACAGGAGTTGCTACTGAAGACGCCCAATGTACTGGCGTTGCGCATCCTGCACTATGTGGGCGGGCGCTATCTGGAAAAACTCATGGATTTTGAGGATACCCTCGCCGGGCTGGAAGACGCTCTGCTCACAGACCAGACCGATACCGTGATGAAGGAGCTGGTGGTCTACCGCTCCCGGCTGCGCAAGCTGTTGCGCATTTTCAATTACCACGAGGCACTGGCCGAGCATATTCTCCACAGCGGCACCTCACACCTGGGTTCCGGCAAGGACAAAAGCCATCACGTGCGCCGCGATCTGTTCGATCGCTGCGAACGCCTGCAAACCCTGTGTTCCATGTACTACGAGATCTGCGGTGACCTGGTGGAGAGCCATATTTCCATCAGCTCGCACCAGCTCAACCAGACCATGAAGATTCTCACCATCATCACCGCCATTTTCGTCCCGCTGGGTTTTATCGCCGGCCTGTACGGCATGAATTTCCAGTACATACCCGAATTGCAATTCCGCTACGGATACTTCGTGATTCTGGGGCTGATGGCCGCGCTGGCGGTGGGTATGCTCACCCTGTTCCGGCGGGTGCGCTGGCTGTGAGCCTGCAATTCCCCCTTCACGGGCAAGGGCTTTAACGCTATCGTTCAGGCAAGAAAATACGATAACAACAGGTAAATCCTATGCGCCCAGTGAACCTCGCCGATGCCGGCTTCCTGATAATGGAGAAACGCCAGACCCCGATGCACGTTGGGGGCCTGCACCTGTTCAATTACCCGAAGGGAGTCGACCAGCGTAAATTCCTGCAGGAAATTCTCACCGCCCTGCGCACAGAAGAAGAGTATCGGCGCCCATTCGGCGAATACGTCACCACCGGCCGCGCCGGACCGCTGCGGCTCTACTGGGAAACCGACGACCATTTCGACATCGACTACCACGTACGGCATTCTGCCCTGCCCCAGCCCGGCCGCTACCGCGAGCTCTTCATGCTCGTTTCGCGCTTGCACAGCACGCTACTGGACCGTACCCGCCCCCTGTGGGAAACCCACCTGATCGAAGGGCTTCAAAACAATCAGTTCGCGCTCTATAGCAAGATGCACCACGCGGCCACCGATGGCGCCTCTGCGATGCACATGATGAATGCCATGTACGCAAAGAGTACGCGCACCCGAGCACGCCACTCCGCGCTGTCACACGAGGCCTATGAACGCTACAAGTCCCAGCGACTGCCGGCGGCGGTCCGTGTCGAGCCCCGGGGGCGGGAGTTGAAAAACGTGTTGGAAGCGCTGCGCCAGCAGTACGACACCACCGCCAGCCTGATGAGTGCCTTCCGTCAGTTCGGGGGCGCCTTTTTTGGCCGCAGCGGCAGCCTCGCAGTGCCCTGGCATCAGGTGCCCCGCACATCTATCAATACCAACGTCACGGGTTCCAGGCGGTTTGTGGCGCAATCTTTCGACTTCGAGCGCGTACGCGGTGTTTGCAAGGCAACCGATGCCACCGTAAACGACGTGGTGCTGGCCATGTGCGCCGGTGCCCTGCGCCGCTACCTGTCCAGCCAGCATGAGCGCCCACCGCATTCCCTGAAGGCCATGGCACCGGTGTCGCTGCGCGACGACAACGACCTTGACTCGTCCAACGCCGTCGGTTTCATTACGGCCGACCTGGCCACCGATGTGGCCGATCCTGAACAGCGCCTGCGCAAGATCCAGGCCTCCATGGCGGCCGGCAAAGACCTGCTGCGCAGCATGTCGCAACGGGAGGCGACGCTGTTCATGCAGATCACCCAGGTGCCCGCGCTGCTCTCATCCGTGCTTGGACTCGCCGGCCATTTCCCCGCTTTCAGCACCGTCATCTCCAATGTGCCGGGGCCGCGCGAGCAGCTCTACTGGAATGGAGCCAGTCTGGAGGGCGTCTACCCCGCGTCCATCGTCTTCGACGGCTTCGCCATGAACATCACTCTGGTAAGCTACCGCAAGCAGCTGGACTTCGGCATCGTCGCCTGCCGCCGCTCCATGCCACAGGTACAGCGCATCATCGACTACCTGGAAGAGGCGTTGGTGGAGCTGGAAGAGCTCGCCGGTCTGCGCACCGCACCGCGGCGCAAACCCAGCGCCAAAGCAAAGCCGGCCGCGGCTACCAAGCCCAAAGCCAAAGCCAAAGCCAAAGCCAAAGCCAAAGCTGGCAAGGCTACCACCGGCAGGCAGGCTGCACGCACCAAACCGCCGCGTGCCAGCAAACCCAAACTGGCGGGCACCGCTACAGCAAAAGGATGACCGGGTAACAATGAAAGAGCAGATCCTGATCGGTGGTAACGCCGAGGCACAATGCGGGCTGTTGCCACGCTACGCCAACCGCCATGGCCTCATCGCCGGCGCCACCGGAACCGGCAAAACGGTGACCCTGCAATGCCTGGCGGAGAGTTTCTCCGACCGCGGCGTGCCGGTGTTCATGGCGGATGTCAAAGGCGACCTGTCAGGCATCAGCCAGGCAGGCACACCCCACCCCAAGGTGGATGAGCGCAACCAGCGCATCGGCATTACAGACTACCAGCAGCGCGGCTTTCCCGTAGCGTTCTGGGATGTCTTCGGCGAGCTGGGTACGCCGGTACGCACGACTGTGACTGAAATGGGCCCCGCACTGCTCACCCGCCTGCTCGACCTGAACGAGACCCAGGAAGGCGTGATGAACGTGGTGTTCGAGTTCGCCGACAGCGAAGGACTGCTGCTGGTGGACCTCGCCGACCTGCGCACCACGCTGGAATACCTCGCCGAGCATGGCTCGAACCTCGGCGCGGGATTTGGGGTGGCCAAGGCCTCGGTGAATGCCATACTGCGCCGGCTGCTGGTGCTGGAGCGCGAGGGTGGCCGCGCGTTCTTCGGCGAGCCCTCACTGGCGCTCAGCGATTTCATGCAAACCACCCGCGACGGGCGTGGCGTTATCAACCTGCTCGCCGCCAACACGCTGATCCAGAGCCCGCGCGTTTACTCTACCTTCCTGCTCTGGTTGCTCTCGGAGCTGTTCGAAACGCTTCCTGAACTGGGCGATCCGGAGCAACCGGTGCTGGTGTTCTTTTTCGATGAAGCACATCTGTTGTTTCGCGACGTGCCGCGCGCACTGCTGGAAAAAATCGAGCAGGTTGTGCGCCTTATCCGCTCGAAAGGTGTCGGCGTCTACTTCATCAGCCAGAGCCCCAGCGATATCCCGGATGCGGTGCTGGGGCAGCTGGGCAATCGCATTCAGCACGCGCTGCGAGCCTACACGCCGCGGGAACAGAAGGCGGTGCGTGTGGCGGCGCAGTCTTTCCGCGCAAATCCGGCGCTGGACACGGTCACTGCCATTACCGAGTTGGGCGTGGGCGAAGCGCTGGTGTCCATGCTGCAGGACAAGGGTATTCCCGCCCCGGTACAGCGCGTGCTGATCCGACCCCCCTGCTCCCGCATGGGCCCCGCGACTGCACAGGAACGCGCCGCCGTGCTGGCACACGACCCCAACCAGCGCATCTACGGCAACGCGGTGGACCCGCGTTCCGCTCATGAGGTGTTGCGCGAAAGAATTGAAGCCGCCGGCGCGCAACAAGCCGCAGATGCGGCGAAGAAGAGCGACAAATCTACCACCCGCAGTTCGGGTGGACGCCAGAGTACCAGTGAAGCCTTTATCAAGAGCATGGCACGCAGCCTCGGCTCCGCAGCCGGCAGCAGCCTGGGTCGCAAACTGTTTCGCGGGCTGCTCGGCTCCCTGCTCAAGTGAGCCGCCCGCTGCGTGCCCGATGGAACTCGCCTTTGGTTCCCGCGGTCTACTGCTGACAATCGCCCTGTCATCGCCTGCGCGCTGCCGCGCGTAACAACCGCAACCCATCTCACAGGAGAGCTCTCATGCGCAATACCGCCAGGCTGGCAGCCATGCTGCTGGTTTCACTCATCACTGCCACCGCGGGCCATGCTCGTTCGGCCTACGCGCCCGATAACGAGAATCTGGCCGTCGCGACCTTTGCCGGCGGCTGTTTCTGGTGTGTCGAGGAAGGATTCGAGAAGATACCCGGCGTGGTGGAAGCCGTTTCCGGCTACAGCGGCGGCAAGGAAACCAACCCCAGCTACGAACAGGTCTCCGCGGGCCAGACCGGTCACACGGAGGCGGTGCAGGTGTACTACGATCCCACGGCAATCACCTACGAAGGCCTGGTAGAAGGCTTCTGGCGTTTCATGGACCCGACCGACAGCGCCGGACAATTCGTCGACCGTGGTCGCCAGTACCGCCCGGCCATTTTCTACCATTCACCGGAACAGCAACGCATCGCGCAGGCATCGCGCGATGCGTTGCAGGCATCCGGACGCTACGACGAACCGGTTGTGATTGAAATTACGCCCTTCACGACATTCTACGACGCCGAGGCCTATCATCAGGACTACGCCAGCAAGAATCCGCTGCGCTACAAGTTCTACACCTTCAACTCCGGCCGCTATCAATTCATTGACCAGGTGTGGGGCAACGACCAGACGCTTGATTTCTCGCGTTTCCAGCCCACCACAAACAGTGAAGGCAAACAGGCCGGCTTCGATCCAGCAACCTTCACGCGCCCGTCGGACGCCGCCTTGCGACAGCAGCTGAGCGCAGAACAGTATCGCGTGGCGCGCGAGGACGGTACCGAGCGCGCCTTCAACAACCCCTACTGGGATGAGAAACGTGCCGGGATCTACGTCGACATCGTTTCCGGCGAACCGCTGTTCTCCTCTCGGGACAAGTACGTTTCGGGAACCGGTTGGCCGAGCTTTACCCAACCCATCACGGGAAACAGCGTTGTTGAGAAAGATGACAGCAGTTTTTTCATCTCGCGCACCGAGATACGCAGCCGCCATGCCGACTCACACCTCGGTCATGTATTTGACGATGGCCCTGCACCGAGTGGCCTGCGTTACTGTATGAACTCGGCTGCCATGCGCTTTATCCCGCTTGAGGACATGGCCGAGCAAGGCTACGGCGACTATATTGCCGCCGTTACCGGCGAGGGCTGACCCGGGCAATGGAGCAGCGCCAACCCCAGCCGCCCCTGAGCCGCACATCGCCCACGAGCTACCAACGACTGCCCTGGGCGCTCTGCACCGCCATCATCCTGCTGCAGTGCGGTTTCTGGGCGGCCGGTGTCACCGGGGGGCTGTGGAAAGCTGTGCTGGCCGCGCTGGAAATGGGACTGCTCGGTGGCTTACTGTGGAACGGCTGGCGCATACGCAGATGGGTTTACCGCACCAGCAGCGCGCAGGCGCGCTCGCGTGCGGTCGCCGACCTGACGGTTTCCGGGCTGGGAGTCTGCCTGCTTGGCGACGCCGTGAATCGCAATGTGCCCGCGCGTTTCTACAGCTATGACACCGTTGTGCAGCACAGCTACCTGGCGGATTCCGTCTGGTTCTTTTTCCCCGGCTATGCGCTGCTGATCGCTGCCGTGTGGCTGGCAACTGCAGGCCGCGTTAGCCCTGTGTGGCGCGCTCTGTCATTGGCCGTGGCCGCTGCCGGTGGCGGCTTCGCATTCAGTCAGGTACTGCTGCCCGGCACTGCGGCCTATACTGCCTGGCTGACTGGCGCCTATTCAGTCCTGATTGCACTCATGTTGCCCTGTGCGCTCTGGATCTGGCTGGCCTTTGGCCGCAGCGGCCGCTGGGTGGCGCTTGGAGCGGCATTGGCCACAGCAGCCGATGGCCTGATCGGCCAGTTCTGGCTCTACGGCAGTGGTTACTACCCGGGCATCGCCTACGCCAACTTCATGCTCTACTTTGTTTCCCAGGCCCTGCTGCAACAGTTGCCGCTGCTGGCTCAGAACTCGTATTCCAGTACCCCGCGCAGGGTGTAGTCTGCCGTGGTGGTATCCAGCCCCCACACCACGCCCGCTTCCCAACGCAGCGCCTGACGGCTGCCCAAACGGGCCACGCCCTGCAGCATCGGGCCGAGTGCCCGGGTATCCTCGCCCAGGTACAATTCAAGCGCCGGCTCGAGCAACGGGGAATGTCGATAGCGCGCCTGCCATGCGGCGGCGGTTTCGAACTCGTCTTCGATATCGTCGCCCCATTCGTAGATCACACTGAGATTGGCGGTTGCGCTGAAGCGCCCCAGTTCGCGCTCCAATAACAGTGTGGTCGCGTACTCCCAGATTTCTTCGTGCCGGTATTTTTCCAGTTCGAACAGCACGCCGTAGTCGAGCAGGAATTCACCCTGTTCCGAGAGTTGCCACAGCGCCTCCAATTCCCAGGCGTCAACGCTGAAGGCACTATCACTGCCTTCGCGCCCTATCAGGTAAGCCTCGGCAAACAGAAATTCCGACACCGCCCGACCCAGGCCCACGCGATGTGTCGACTGACGCGCTTCGACGCTGGGCGGCGCGTTGTAGGCCTGCACCGCACGCCACTCCAGCTCCCACTCAAGCTGCTCTACATAGGGGTGATAAACCTTGTCCACAACGCTGCCATCCGCCAGCACCCCGGCAGACAATGAAACGCCCATCACCAGGGATATTCCCCAGTGGTTAATCCAGAACTGCATGCTTCGCCCTCCCCGAACTGCCCCACCAAAGCGCCATACCCGCCAGCAGCAGACAGCCCAGATAAAGGCTCACCTGCAGCGGGCCGGGCGTCGCTTCGTAACCCAGTACCGCGTAAAGCAATTCGCCCACAAACGACTGTTCACTGAGCAGTGCCGAGCTGTCCCACAGCGGGGACTGGTCCGGCAGCCAATCGACTTGCTCCAGCAACATCGTGGCCTGCATGATCATCCCTGCGCCGATCAGTGCCAGCGTGGCGCAGCAGCCCGGTAACGCCCAGCGCCGGGGCACGGCACGCAGGGCACCGTAGACCAACACGCCAGCGCTGATACCGATCCCCATGCCCAGCGCACTGCCCGCCCACACGGCAGCGGCGTGCTCACCGAGTGCAGCAAAGGCGCGCACATAGATATGAATCTCGGCGCATTCGCGCACCATGGCGCAGGTGATTGCCAGGGTCATCAACACGGTCAGCCATTGCCGTCGCCCCTCAGCGCTGCAGGCGAGCACAAGAATAGGCAGCAACAGCAGGTATACACCGGCTTGCAGACTGGCGTTGAGCACTTCCTGGCCAGCACCGTCCAGGGCATCGGTAATCACAGCCAGAAACGAGGCGTACAGCGCCACACCAACGGCCGCCAGCGGCAGCGCCAGCCAGAGCCAGCGCTGTCCCAAATGTATCGTACGTGCCAGCGCCAACAGTGCACTGACCAGTACCGCGGCCTCGAGCACCTCCCGCAACACGATCACCACCGAATTAAGAAACACGATGACGCCTCACTCAACCACCACCCTGCCCTGCGCCGTGCGCGGGTTGAACTCGCCAAAAAACGGGTAGACACCCGGCGCGAGGGGCCCGATGAAAATATTCGCCTTGTTGCCGCCGAGGATGACCTTTTCGCGATTGAGCTCGTAACTCTCGAACTCCTCAGGGGTAGCGTCGCGGTTGTACACCACGAGCTTCACCTTGGTATTGGCCGGAATGCTGATTTCCTCCGGAATGAAAAGATGATCGCGTATCTCCAACTCGATGACCGGCGTTGCTGCCTGGGCCGCATTGAGCATCAGCAGACACAGGGTCACAGACAGGTATCGGCAGAAGGTACTCACACGGATACCGCGGTGTTGGGAAAGCGCACGACAACCGCCAGTCCGCTGCCCAGCGGGCTATCTGCAAGCAGCACCTGCGCACCGTGCAACTGCACAATATGCTGGGTGATGGCCAGACCAAGCCCGGCGCCTGATACGTCTTCGCTTGCTCGTGCACCCACCCGGTAAAAACGCTCAAACACACGCTGCCGCTCGCCGGATGGGATCCCGGGGCCGCTATCGGCCACTTCAAGTGTTGGCGTGCCATCGCGGTAACCAGCAAATACCGTAATTTCACCACCCGCCGGGGTGTATTTACGCGCGTTATCGAGCAGGTTGCGTATAAGAATGGCGAGCATTGTTTCATCACCCTGCATCGTCGCGGGCTCGCCCTGCAGGGAGAGCGACTGCTGACGCGCCTCGAATGCCGGCCACAATTCTGCCGTTACCCGCTGTGCCAATGTGTGCAGGTCAATGGTGTGAAAGTTCGCCGTGATCAATTCCGGCTGTGTGCGCGCAAGGTCCAGCAGCTGTTCGACCAGGTGATGCATGCGTTCGATGCCCTCGTTGGCATGCTGCAGGGCACTGCTTCCCGCAGGAACCTCGCTTTCCAGATTGTGCAGATGAATCTTCAGCGCGCTGATGGGCGTGCGCAATTCATGCGCCGCATGGGAAGCGAAATGTTTTTCCCGCTGCAGTGCAGCTGCCAGGCGCAGCAGAAGTCCATTGGTAGAGCTGATAACCTGCTGCAGCTCGGCCGGCGGCTCCGCATAGTCCAGGGGCGCCAGGTCATCACTCGCCTTGCGATTGATCTGCGCACTGAGTTCGCGCAGAGGTGCAAGGCCCCAACCCACCAGCACCCAGATCAGCAGTGCCGCAACCGGCAGCCAGAGCAGCAGGGGGATGACCGACTCCAGCACAACGCTCTCCGCCAGGGTGTGGCGAACATCCGCGCGCTCTGCGACCATTCCCCAGCGCTGCCCGCCCATCGATACGGTCAGGGTGCGCCAGCGAAAGCCGCCGAAATTGGCATAGCGATAGCCCTCCTCGAACGCGGTAATAGGCGACTCCGGTGCCGCAGCCGAGCGCAACACGGGATGATCAGCGTCCCATATCTGGAAAACAAATCCCTCCACGCCACCGCCCAACGTTTGCCTTATGGTTTCACTGGCACCCAGGCCAACGAGAATTTCCGCTGAATATTGCAGCTGCGCATCCAGCAGAGCTTCCGCCTTGTCCATACTCGCGCGGTAGCCGTTCAGCGCCGCGACAAACGACACCAGCGTGAACGCAGCAACCAGCATAGTAACCAGCGAACGACGAATGGACTTCATTGCCGAGGCACGGTGTAACCAATACCCCGTACGGTCTTGATAAAGTCGTCCGGGAGCTTCTTGCGCAAGTGGTGGATATGCACCTCCAATGCGTTGCTGCTGACTTCTTCGCCCCAACTGTACAGCCGCCCCTCCAGCGCTTCACGAGTCAGCACTTTGCCCACACTTTCCATCAGCGCTTTCAGCAGCATGTACTCGCGGCGCGGCAGGTCGACCGGTTGTGCGCCGATCAATACCGTATGCGCAGCCGTATCGAGCGCGACGGCACCAACCGTGAGACAGCTGTTGGAAGCAGCGCTGGACAGACGTCGCTCAATCACCCGCAAGCGGGCGGCGAGTTCCTTTACGTCAAACGGCTTGGCCATGTAGTCATCGGCGCCGCGATCGAGTCCGCGCACTTTATCCTCGGCACCGTCGCGCGCGGTCAACAACAACACCGGCAGGCTTCGATTGGTTTCGCGCAGCGCACTCAGTACCTGCAAGCCGTCCATGTCGGGGAGGCCGAGATCGAGCACTACCATGTCGGGCGGCTCGGCACGGACTGCAGCCAGGGCGTGGGCTCCGCAGGCGACATGATTTACGGCAAAACCTTCACGGCTTAACGCCGCCTGCAGGCCTGCCGCGAGTGATCTGTCGTCTTCAACCAGAAGGATACGCATGGGCTTAGTCTACTCGCCGGCTCCCCTGCCAGCCAGCGCATGGCGCCGAATCACCGGCAACTGTTTCACCAGTGACTTCTCTACCAGAGAAGGAAACAGGCCATTGAGTTTGATGAAAAAACGCTCAGGCCAACCGACGAAGCGCAGGCCACAACCCGAGTGCAAGAGCGCCAATAATTCCCTGGCTACGCGCTCCGGTTCATCCACCGCAGTACCCAGTTCCGAGTTCATGGCCGCCGTGGGCCCGACATTCATCTCCGTCGCCGTGGCCCTGGGTGCCAGGTAATGCAGGGTGACCCCAGTGCCGGACAGCTCCCGACGCAGAGCCTCGGTGAGCCCGCGCAAGCCGAACTTGCTGGCGCTGTACGCGGCGTATCCCGGAAAACCGATGCTACCGAATGCGGAACCGACATTGACGACCCAGCCACCGCGCGCCTGCAGAATAGGCAATAAGCCCTGCACCAGAAGCATCGGCACCATCAGGTTCAGTTCCAGCGTCTGACGCCACTGGACCTCAGTCTGCTCGGCAAACAAACCGAAGTGATTCACCCCGGCATTATTGATCAGCCCGTCCGCTTCCTGACCTGCCGCGATCACGGCTGCGCGGCCTTCGTCGCTGGCAAGGTCGGCCACGACGATGCGATGCCCTTCACCGGGAAGCGTCTTGCTCAAGGCTTCCAGCACCTCGCCATTGCGTGACACCAGGACCAGCGCAGCGCCCGCCTGTGCCAGCGCCCGTGCCGATGCCTGGCCGATACCACCTGCCGCACCCGTGAGAACGATACGTTTGCCTGCAACACCCATAGCGCCCCCTACGCCGCCAGACGCTGTGCCTGGTCGGCACTCACGCTGCGGAACACGTCCGCGTAGAGATGATAGAAAATTCTGGCACAGTGCACGATCTGTCGCTGATCTTCAGGCGGCTCAATGCGATTCATCAGGTTTTCGAAGAACTGCACGTGCTCGATATCCAGCGCACCATGGGAGCGCAGATAGCTGAACGCCTTGCGCGGCAGGCCGGTCGACGCTGCGATAGCATCCGCAGCGCTGTCGGCGACACGAATGGATGTACCCTCAAGTACGTGGACCATGCCGAAGAACCCCACCGGATTGACTCTATCAATCACGTGGTAGGCGTAGGCCACCATCAACTCCGTGGCACGGTTGGGCGTACTCAGGCGGGCGCGGTCGCGGTCGTAGCCACAGGCTTCGATGTCGTTGAGAATCCACTCCTGGTGGCCGATCTCTTCTTCAACGTACTCGGCGAGCGCCGTGCGCAACCACTCCTTTTCCAACGGTATGCGCGAGCCGGCAGCCATCAGCAGGGGCACCGTGTGGCGTACATGATGGTAGGCCTGTACCAGAAATGCGACATAGCGCTCAGTGGTCAATTGCCCCCCCAGTGCATCCTGCACTAGCGGGGTAGCAACAAGCGCCTCCCGCTCGTCGCTAGTGCTGTGCTGCAGGGTTTGGAAAAAACCATTGCCGGATGTGTTCATGGTGCCAAGCACTCCTTTTCGGGTAAATAACACTGGGCAAGGCGCGCCGCATAGTGCTCCGCAATCCGTGCCCGGCGGGGCCGCCCATTTTCCGTTAGCAATCCCTTGTCCGCAGACAACGGGGATGCCAAGCGGATCCAATCCTGTACACGGGCATAGTCCGGTAGCGCTGCATTTGCCGCCTCGATACTGGCGTTGATCTGGGCGTTACTGATGTCCTCACGCGCAGGGTAAACGAAAGCCACGCAATACGGACGAGCGTCACCCAGTACCACGGCCTGCAACAGACAACCGTCGGCAAGTAGCTCGCTTTCCACCCATTCCGGGGAAATATTACGTCCATAGCTGCTGATCAGCAGGTGTTTGCGCCGACCGGATACCGTCAGGAAGCCTTGGGCATCCAGCTGGCCGAGGTCACCCGTGGCCACCGGCCCTGCCCCCCAGCTCGCAGGGTCGCCCAGATAACCCAGAAAGCGATTGCCGTCGACCATGAGTTCACCGTCCCGCACGCTGACCTTTACATGCGGCAGGACGCGACCACTGCTTCCCGCGTGGTCGGCAGCCGGTGTGTTGAGGCTGACCACTGAGGCACATTCAGATAATCCATAACCCTCGTACACCGGCAGGCCGCCCTCGCGCACCCGATGCAGCAGTTCGGGCGCCACCCGCGCACCGCCCACGGCGACAAAAGCCAGTGCAGGCGGAGGCTGCCAGCCGGCCCGCAAGGCCCGGTCAAACAGCGTAAGCAATTGTGGAATCACAATGAGGGTGTGCGGGTTCCATCGCGATAATGCTGACAGTAGTCGCTGTGCATCGACACCCGAACTGCCCGCCAGCCCCAACTCCGTGGGCGCAGGCAGGATGATGCTGCCACCCGCGAGCAGTGGCATATAAACACCCGCAATATTCTCCAGCAGCGTGCTCAGCGGCAGGATCGACAAGTGGCGAGGGGCTGAGAGCCCGACGGCAGCCTGCAGCGACTGCGCCACGCGCAAGCACTGTTGCGTCGAGAGGCAAACACCCTTGGGGCTACCGGTGGAGCCGGAGGTAAAGGTGATTTTCGCCGTACCGGGCGGAATCGCGCCACCGGCGCTCGCGGCAAGCGGTGCCATAGTCAACCCGGTGAACAGGGCTTCGTGACGGCCTGCTATGGCTACACCCGACAGTGCGTCACATAGCCCGGCACTGACCACAATGGCCTCCGCGCCGGACGCCTCCAGCACATGCGCACGCTGGCTGGCACTGAAAAATGTGGGCACCGGCACCAGGCAAACACCGGCCACTTGTGCAGCCAGATCAATGCGAACCCAGTTGGGCGCATTGTCTGCCAGCAGCGCGAGCCGCCGGACACCCTGTGCACGGAACGCCCGCGCCAATTGCTCCACGTCATACCAGAGAGCCGCGGCGCTCACCGTCTCACGCCCGTCATCCAGCACGGTGGACTGTGGCTGCTGCGCCGCGCGGTGCGCCAGTGCTGCAGTGAGTACGTTCACCCGGCGTGGTTTCGGATAGTGGAGGCAAGGGCCGATATCGTGGCCGCATGGCGCTCAAGCTCAGCGGCCATCGCCGGACGCGCGCAAGCCTGCTGGTGGGTGAGCCGCATATCGCCGATCATCACCTGCGGGTCACCCTCATAATAGCGACCCCAGTCTTGCGCTGCGCTACCCAAACGCTCCGGTCGGGCCGGCGCCACGGCCTGCGGCGTAAAGCCGCTGCGACGGATAGACAGCCGCACCGCACGGTTGGCAGCGAAAACCAGATAGCGGATACCGGCCTCATGAATTGCCGCAGTGACCAGTAAATACAGTACAGCGCCCTGCCCCGGCGCGGAGGCTGCCAGATTACCCAGCTCCAGAATATCGCCGCGACAACTGGCACCGCCTTGCAGCGTATCCACAGCAGCGGTGACTGGCACATCCAGGTACTGCTCGCAAAACAGGGCGCCGTGGTTGCCGCTGCGCAGACCGAGTGCGGCAAGCAGGGTCCCCTCCCGCTCCAGGCTGCAAAGCAGGGGCAGAAACGACAGCACACGTGCATCCCAGGCTGCCTGGAACACACTGGAGATATAACGCTCGATACGCTCACGCCGGGGATCAAGCCCTTCACAGGCATGCAGCACGAACGGTTCTGTCACTGGCGCGGTGGCCTGCAGTACTGTCAGTGTGCCGCCGCCCAGGGCGTGTTGCAGAGAAGCTGTCACGGGCCTACCTCACAATGCTCTCGATGAAAGGCAGTGTGAGGTACGAAACTTAGAGAAAACTTAACACATGGAAGATTTCTCTGCGCCAGAACAGCCCTAGTGTCGCTTGCGCCGCCGCTGCGGCTTGGTTACCGCCGCCGGGGTTTTAGGGTAGCGCGGCAACTTGCCACCCGAGAGGTAGCGGTGTATCGACTCCTGTGAGCGAATCACGGCGGCTTTTGCGCGCCGCGGCACATAATCGTTCACCTGATGCTGGTCGATGATGCGCGCCTTGACGTTGTCGTGCCACTGCTGATCGAGAATATCCTGCAATACCCGCTGTGCCGCCGGATCACGGATGGGGCACAGCACCTCAACCCGGTAGTCGAGATTGCGCGTCATGAGGTCGGCGGAGCCCAGCAGGTAGCGAGGATTGCCGCGGTTGTAGAACACGTAGGCACGAGGGTGCTCCAGGAAACGGTCGACAATGCTGATCGCTTCGATGTTCTCGGAAATCCCGCGCACACCCGGCAGCAGTGAGCACATGCCGCGAATAATCAGCTTGATTGTTACGCCCGCATCGGACGCCTCATACAGTTTCATTACCAACTGGTTGTCGACCAGGTTATTGCACTTCAAGGTCATCTCTGCGCGGTAACCGGCGCGTGCGTTGGCAATTTCCTGTTCGATAAGGTGCATGAGGCCAGGCCGCGTACTGTGGGGCGACACCAGCAGGGTTCGGTAGCGCGGGCGCTTGTAGGTGAACTGCAGGAAGTCAAACACATCGTAGATATCGCGGCCGATGTTCTGGTCGTAGGTGAGCAGGGTGAAGTCGGTGTACAGGCGGGCGGTCTTCTCGTTGAAGTTGCCGGTGCCGATGTGGCTGTAATAACGCACCTGACCTTCTTCACGACGCTCAATGAGTAGCAGTTTGCTGTGCACCTTGAGACCCGGAATACCGAAAATAACATCGATACCATTCTCGGTCAGCCGCTGGGCCCAGCTTATGTTCGCGGCTTCGTCGAAGCGCGCCGCCAGCTCCACCACCGCGAGCACACGCTTGCCGTTCTGCACGGCGTTGACCAGTGCATCGATCACCCGAGAGACCTTGGCGACCCGGTACAGGCAGATCTTGATGGTCGAGACTGTGGGGTCAAGCGCGGCCGTCTTCAGCAAATCAATAATGTAGTCGAACGGATGATACGGGTAGTACAGAAACACATCCCGTTCACGAATGTTGTCGAACAGGCTGCCCGGCTCATCCAGGCGCGGCAGGCGAATGGGCGGTAGGGGGCGAAATTCCAGGTACTTCGGCCCGACGTTGGGAAAGGACATGAAATCCTTTGAGTTGTGGTAACGACCACCGGGGATGAGACTGTCGTATTTACCAAACCCGAAGCGCGAACAGAGATAGTCCAGCAACCGCTGTGGCATGGCCGCGTCATAAACAAAGCGTACCGCTTCCGCCTTGCGTCGTTGTTTGAGGCTGGTCTCCATTTTGTCGATCAGGCTCTCGGTGATACCCGGGTCGATTTCCAGTTCGGCATCGCGCGAGAATTTAAAGCAGTAGGCCGCCGTTTCGTCGATGTGGAACACGCCGCGAAACATCTGTGGCACGCAGAAGCGGATGACATTGTCGAGCGCGATAAACACCTTGCCCGCACGCCCCTTGCGCTTGGGTATCTGCACGAAACGGTCCAGCCGGTCCGTGGGCACTTCCACCACCGCGTAGTTGTAGTCCTCACCCGAGCGTATATCCAGCGCCAGATAGATGGACTCATCGTTCAATGCCGGGATCGCCTGCCCATCACGCAACAGAATGGGCTCCAGCTCCGGCAACACCGTGCGAGTGAAATAAGCCTGCACGAACGCTGCCTGCCCCGCGTCCAGCTGACGTTCGTTGACCATGTAGATCTGGCGTGCCCGCAAATCGCGCAGCACCGTGTTGTAGGTCTTCTCGAAATGCTTCTGCAGTTCCACTACCCGCTTGACGATGGCGGCGAGCAGGTCCTTGGCGCGCTGTTTGGAGTCGGCGTCGGAAACCGTTATCAGCCGGCGCACCTCCGCCACGCGCACGCGAAAAAATTCATCCATATTGTTGGAGAAAATACCCAGGTAGCGCAGCCGCTCGATAACCGGCACGCTTTCATCAGCCGCTTCCTGCAGCACCCGCGCATTGAAGGACAGCCAGCTGATTTCCCGCGGAATGAACAGGCTCTCGTCGAGATCCGCCAGCCGTCTCTGCAGGGAATTGTGGGGGTCCATCATGTCGACACCTGCCCGCAGGCAGCCTCAGTCAAAAGCTGCCAGTCTAGCGTGCCCGCAAGCGCAGTAAAGCCGCTTTGTGGACACTGTTGATGAAACTTTTATGACAGCCGTTCAGGCGTAGAACCAGTAGGCCACAACGATTGCAGCCACAATCCCCGCGGCGTCCGCGGCAAGCCCGCAGCCCAGGGCGTGACGCGCGCGACGGATGCCCACCGCGCCAAAGTAGACCGCCAGGGTATAGAACGTGGTTTCGGTGGAGCCCTGCAGCGTGGCGGCCAGGCGCCCCTGGAAGGAATCGACGCCGAAAGTGTTCATGGTATCGATCATCATGGCACGCGCCCCGGAGCCGGACAGCGGTTTCATCAAGGCCGTTGGCATCGCATCTACCCACAGCGTATCCATGCCCAGGGCGTCCACCCCACTCCGCAGCAGCATCAGCGCCTGGTCCAGGGCACCGCTGGCGCGGAACACGCCGATCGCCACCAGCATGGCCAGCAGGTAGGGAATGATGCCGATCGCCGTCTCGAAGCCCTGCTTGGCGCCCTCGATAAACGTGTCGTACACATTCACCGCGCGCCTGTGCGCCACGAGCAGAAACAGCATGATCAGGCTTACAATCAGCAGGTTGCTGATGAGACTGGACTGACGTTGCAACTCCTCCGCACCGAGCGTGGAAAACCAGCCCACCAGTGCCAGCAACACGGCAAAGGCCCCGCCGAGAAAACCCAGTACGATGGTGTCACGCAGGCGAATACGCTGCACCCACGCGGTGACCAGCAACCCGGCCAGGGTCGAGCAGCTGGTCGCGATCAGAATGGGAATAAATACAGCAGCCGGATCTGGCGCACCCATCTGCGCCCGGTAGAGCAGAATAGTCACCGGGAACAGTGTTACCGAAGAGGTATTCAGCACCAGAAACAGTATCTGCGCGTTAGTCGCCACATCCGGCTGCGGGTTCAGGGTTTGCAGGTCTTTCATGGCCTTGATACCCAGCGGCGTGGCGGCGTTGTCCAGCCCCAGAATATTCGCCGAGAGGTTGAGCGTCATGGAAGAAATGGCCGGGTGACCGCGCGGCACCTCCGGCATCAGCCGCGTGAACAGCGGCGAGAGCAAACGCGCCAGACGATCGACCAGGCCAGATGCCTCACCCACGGCGACCACGCCCAGCCAGAACGCCATCAGGCCGATCAGCCCGATGGCCAGTTCCACCGCCAATCCCGCCATGTCGAACAGGCTGGAGACCATGCGCTGGAACACGGCCGCATCGCCTGCCACCAGCCATTGCACCAGCGCCGCCAGGAAGGCGAGCAGGAAAAACCCGAGCCAGATACGGTGCAGCATCAGCTGGGATGCCGCGCGAGAAAAGCCAGCACCCGCTGCGCGGTGGGTTCAGGATGCTCCAGCGGAAACAGGTGCCCCCCGGGCACGCTGTGCAGCTCTGCCTGCGGTTGCAGGCATGCCCAGCGCTGCAGCCCGGCGGCGGACAGAATGTCCGAGTGTTCGCCGCGCAAGCCCAGTGTGGGCAGGCGCAGGCGCAACAGCCGCGGCCACACCAGCGGCAGCGAGGAATAGACGGCGGCCTCCCAGGCCGGGGAGTAGGCAAGTTCCCAATCACCCTCAGACGCTTTGCGTACCCCGGCGCGCATGTAGTCCCACAGTACCTCGTCGGACAAGCCGCTGTAAGCGCGTTTTCCGCGGTGGAACGCGTAGGCCTCCTCCACACTGGGGAAACGGGCGGGACGGCCCAGCGCGCGGCGCACCATGGGAATTTTCCGCAGGCGGCCCGGGGGCGTCAGGTTCAGCCCCAGGGCCAGGCGTGTGGGCATGAATACGGGGTCCAGCAGCACCAAGCCACGGAACAACTGCGGGCGCTTGCGCGCCGCCAACATGGCCACCACGCCACCCAGGGAGTGCCCCATCATCCACACCGGCTCCGTGAAACAGGTCTCCAGCGTGTGAATGAGGTCATCGGCAAACAGCCGCCAGTTGGCACGCACGGGGGCCGGTTCACGCGACCACAGCGGCCGGTGACGGTAGCCGTTCACGGCATAGTGTTCGGCGAGCGGTGCCAGCAGGCGCCGGTAACTGCCCGGGGGATAACCGTTGGCGTGTGCAAAAACCAGTGCGTTGCCCCGGCCGCCGAACGATTCCAACCTTTCCTGCATGCTGTATTACGCCTCCCAACCATCGCCTCAAAGCGACTTCGCCGTGGTGGCGCCAGCCTAATGTAAAACCGCGCGCTTGTCCTGCTCTGCACTGCGACTTACCATGGCAGCCTGCATATACACAGGGAGTTGCCGATGAAAACCCGCGCCGCCGTTGCCTTTGCCGCTGGCAAGCCACTGGAAGTGATTGACGTCGACCTGGAGGGCCCGCAAGCGGGCGAAGTACTGGTGGAAATGATGGCCACCGGCATCTGCCACACCGACGCTTTCACGCTGTCCGGTGATGACCCCGAAGGCGCATTCCCTGCCATTCTTGGCCACGAGGGCGCCGGTATCGTGCGTGAGGTGGGTGCCGGTGTGAAATCGGTAAAGCCGGGTGACCACGTTATCCCGCTCTACACCCCCGAGTGCCGGGAATGCAATTTCTGCCTGCATCCGAAAACCAACCTCTGCCAGGCGATTCGGGAAACCCAGGGCCGCGGGGTAATGCCCGATGGCAACAGCCGCTTTTCGCTCGACGGCAAGCCCCTGCTGCATTACATGGGCTGCTCCACCTTTTCCAATTTCAGCGTCATGCCTGAAATCGCTGTCGCCAAGGTGCGCGAAGATGCCCCCTTCGACAAGATTTGCTACATCGGTTGCGGCGTCACCACCGGGGTTGGCGCCGTGGTCTATCGGGCCAAAGTCGAGCCCGGCAGCAATGTGGTGGTGTTCGGCCTGGGTGGCATTGGCCTGAACGTTCTGCAGGGGGCTCGCATGGTGGGCGCCAATCGCATCATCGGCGTGGACCTCAACCCGGAGCGCGAAGCGCTGGGGCGCAAGTTTGGCATGACCGACTTCATCAATCCGAAGCAGGTCGCCAATGTGGTTGAGGCCATTGTCGAACTCACGGGCGGCGGCGCCGACTACAGTTTTGAGTGCATCGGCAACGTCGACGTCATGCGTCAGGCGCTGGAGTGCTGTCACAAGGGTTGGGGCGAGTCCTACATTATCGGTGTTGCCGGCGCGGGCAAGGAGATCGCCACGCGGCCCTTTCAGCTGGTGACCGGCCGCTCCTGGCACGGCGTTGCCTTCGGCGGCGCGCGCGGCCGTACGGATGTGCCGCAAATCGTTGACTGGTACATGGACGGCAAAATCAACATCGACGACCTGATCACCCACACCATGCCGCTGGACGACATCAACCGCGGCTTTGACCTGATGCACGGCGGTGAGAGCATCCGCTCGGTCGTGGTGTACTGAGGACGGAGAGACAACAGTGGAGATCATTGCCGAACACCGCACCTTTGCGGGGCGCCAGTTGCGCTTTGAGCATCAGTCGACAACCCTCGCCTGCCGCATGCAGGGTGCCATTTACCTGCCGCCTCAGGCCGAGCACGGCCCGGTGCCGGTGCTCTACTGGTTATCCGGCCTCACCTGCACGGATGAGAACTTCATCCACAAGGCGGGTGCCCAGCGCTACGCGGCAGAGCGTGGGCTGGCCATCGTCTGCCCCGATACCAGCCCGCGCGGCGACGACGTGCCGGATGACCCGGAGGGTGCCTGGGATTTCGGCCTCGGCGCCGGCTTCTACGTCAATGCCACACAGGCCCCATGGCAGCAGCACTACCAGATGTACGACTATGTCGACCGGGAACTGCCGGCGCTGGTGGCGGCGAATTTCCCCGTGCAGGCTGAACGCTGCGCGGTTGCCGGCCATTCCATGGGCGGCCACGGCGCGCTGGTGCTGGCGCTGCGCAACCCGGGCCGCTTCGCCTCGGTGTCGGCTTTTGCCCCCATAGTGGCGCCCACACAGTGCCCCTGGGGAGAAAAAGCCTTCAGTCACTACCTCGGGCCGGATCGCGAAGGCTGGGCGCAGTACGACAGCTGCGCACTGATTCGGGCCGGCGCGGCACAACTGCCGATACTGGTCGACCAGGGCGAGGCAGACAACTTCCTCGAACAGCAGCTGAAAACCTCACTGCTGGAGGCGGCCTGCGCTGACCGCGGTTTCAAGGCAACCATTCGCCGCCAGCCGGGCTACGACCACAGCTACTACTTCATCGCTTCATTTATCGGTGAACATATCGCCTTCCACGCCGCGGCACTCGCCGCGGGGTAATTGCGGCGTCAGTGCGCGGCGGCGGGATACAGCAGACTGGTCCAGCTGCGGCGTTCGAAAGGCTTCCAGCCGTCCACCGGCTGTGACAGGCGGTCGGCCACCAGATACCAGATAGCCGGGTTAAAGGTCATGCCGCAGTGGCTGCCGCGCACCTCGATGTTCTGCGTGAGGGCATGCCCGGCACGCTGCAAAGTCGTCTGCCAGTTCACCACCCCGTCTCCACGGCTGTATATCGCGGTGGTGGGCACCGGGGGGGCGACATGCAGAATACCCTGGTCAATCGGCAGCTCCTCTGGCGGATTGAGGGCACTAAAGAGGCGCGCAGGATAGGAGGCGATCATGCGCCCCTCTCCGAAAGGGCTGCCGAGGGAAATCACCTGCCGCACCCGCTCGGGAAAGGCGCGCGCAAGCTCTCGTGCAAATATGCCGCCGAGACTGTGGCCAATAAGGGAAATGGGGCCGTCATAGCGCTCGGCGAGAAAGGTTATGCGCTCCTGCAGGCTTTCCAGCACCCCTTCACGCGGGCCCAGGTTGCGGCCGAGGCCCCAGCCGTGCACCGCGTAACCCAGTTTCGTGAGGTAGCGGCGAAAACCGGCGTTGTACCCATCGGCCCCGAGAAACCCGGGCAGCACCATCACCGGGTGACCATCGCCGCGCGGCGCTTTATCCAGCAACCGGCGACTGAGACCCAGGGTCACCGCTTCCATTGCGGCGCGGTGTGCCTCGGTAAGCGCCAGCAGGGCGTGCGGTGGCGGCACCACCGGCTCAAGTACCAGCGGAGCGCCGCCGTCAAAGGTTTCCATCGCCGTCATGCCATCCACCTCTCGCCAGCGCCCACGAGCGGGGCTACTTGCGTAAAAAGAATTACCGGAGGCAGGATAGCGTATCCCTCCGGGGCGGGGGAAGCCCCGGCAAGGGCGGCCTAGAGGCGGGATATTTCGCGGTCGAGCTCGTACTGCCGAGAGGTCACATAGCTTTCCATCGCCTCAACACGGCGCAGGGCGGTGTCCAGGCGTTCGCGGGCACGGCGCAAGCGCACGGGGCCTGGCTCGCTGTAGCGGAAGACCTTGCGCGGGCGGTAGTCGTGATGCCGCTCGTCGTACTCCATATCCACCGCCGGTTCAGGGTCGTCACCGGGGCCGCCGGCGCTACCTGCCGGCCTGCCTCGCTGCTGTGGCCGGGGGGCGAGCAGCAACCATGCTCCCAGGTAAGCCCAGAGCGCCAGGGTGCCGGTAAACAACACCGCCGCGACCCACAGCAAACGCACCACCCAGTGCGCCACATCAAAATACTCCGCCAGGCCTGCACACACGCCTGCTATACGGCGGCTGCGGTTACTGCGATACAGGTTCATCCCCCAACCAGCTTCGCGCCGCTGCCGGAATCCCCGCTCTGCCGAGCGCCAGTCGGGCCCGTGATGATTGCGATTGCGCTGATAGTTGTCACTCATTGTTGTATTCCTCCTTACGCGGCTGGCGGCCAGACTGCTCGCGCCAGGTGCTGTGGTCTGCATCCAGAATCGTTTCCAGGGTGCCAATACGCTCTGTGAGCCGGTCAACCGTGGCCAGCAGATCTTCCAGGTCCTGCCGGTCCGCCGCATTCAGGCTCTGTGAAGAGCGGTTAACGCTGCGATAGTGCATGGTGATCCAGATGGGCGCCACGATGACCAAAAATAGAATGGTTGGCACGAACATGAATTGCCAGAACTGCATGGGCGGTATCCTCGAACTGTGTGGGGAACCCGGCGAAGCCGACTAGGGCGATCATAGCAGGCATCACGCCCTGGGCTCTGTGCCGCCGGACATTTCCGCTTTCAGGCGCTGCAATTCATCGCTGATGCGCTCGTCCTCTTCCAGCGATGCGATTTCGGCCGCGAGGTCGGGGGCAACGTCCCGGCCCACATCGAGCAGTTCCAGCTGGCTCTCGAGGTTATCGATACGCCGCTCGAAATGCTCGAAACGCTGGAACGCGGTGTCCAGGGCTTCGCGGTGCATCTGGCGCTTGACCTTGATACGCGACTCGACAGTCTGGCTGCGCATGAGCAGCGCCTGCTGACGTGCCCTGGCGTCGGAGAGCTTCTGCTGCAACTGGCCGATCTCGGTGCTGAGCTGGGCGATGTGCTCATCGGTAGCACGCAACTCGGCTTCCACCACCGCGACTTCGTCTTCAATGGCATGCTTTTCCTGCAGCGCGGCACGCGCGAGATCTTCGCGCCCCTTGTTCACCGCGAGTTTCGCCTTGCGCTCCCAGGCCTCCGCTTCTGCCTGCACCTGCTGCAAACGCCGCGCCGCCGCCTTGCGGTCCGCCAGTACCCGAGCAGACGAACTGCGCACCTCCACCAATGTGTCCTCCATTTCCTGAATGATCAGGCGAATCATTTTCTGCGGGTCCTCCGCCTGATCCAGCAGGGCGTTGAGGTTGGAGTTAATGATGTCGCTCATCCGCGAAAAAATGCCCATGTGTCTTCTCCCCGGGCCGAGCCCGTTTGCCGTATGCCGTGACTGGCGTTTTCAGGGTTATCAATACAGGAAGCGTGCCATACCGCGTAACTAACTGATTTAAATGGGAATTGCTCTGTCTCACGGAAAAAATCCTACTGCCAGCTATTGATTTATGAGTCTATTTAACCTTTTATAGGTTTTTTTAGCCTTATTAAAAGGTTCATTAAACCCATGGCATCCGGCGAGGGCATTATTGGCAGTTCAAGTGCATTGGCCCATGCGCTTGATCACATTTCGCAACTGGCGGGCATCAACCGGCCAGTGCTGGTGCGCGGCGACCGGGGGACCGGCAAGGAGCTGGCCGCCGAACGGCTGCACTTCCTCTCACCACGCTGGGCGGCGCCCTTCGTGAAGGTGAATTGCGCTGCCCTGTCCGACACCCTGCTCGACTCCGAGCTGTTTGGTCATGAGGCCGGCGCCTTTACCGGTGCAACACGGTTGCGCCAGGGCCGTTTTGAGCGAGCAGACGGTGGCACACTGTTTCTGGATGAACTGGGCACCATGCCCCTGCCGGTGCAGGAAAAGCTGCTGCGGCTGGTGGAATACGGCGAGTTCGAACGCCTCGGCGGTCAGCAGACCCTGCAGGTGGATGTGCGTGTGGTGGCAGCCAGTCATGCGGACCTGCGTGCGCTGGTCGCCGAAGGCCGCTTCCGGGCCGACCTGCTGGATCGCCTGAGTTTTGACGTGGTGCACTTGCCGGCACTGTGTCAGCGCACGGAGGACATTCCTGAACTCGCCCAGCATTTTGCCCTGCTCATGTGCAAGGAGCTGGGCTGGACACTGTTTCCGGGCTTTACCGCGGCGGCACTGGCCAGCCTGCAGGCACATGACTGGCCGGGCAATGTGCGGGAGCTGAAAAACACGGTGGAACGCTCACTGCATCGCTGGGGCAAGGAAGCGAGACCCGTTGCAGAGATCGTGCTCGACCCGTTTTTGTCACCGTTTGCGCCACTACCCGCAGCCGCTGCCCGTGGCGCTCATGCGCCCGCGAGTATGGCAAACAGCGACATCACAACGCCCGGCATCACGGATTTCGGCGCACGGATGCAGGCCATCGAGCGGCGTTTGCTGCACCAGGCTCTCGCGGATCACGGCCATCACCAACGGCGCACGGCGGAATCACTGGGCCTCAGTTACGACCAGTTGCGCGGGCTAGTGCGCAAACACAAGCTCAGCGGCCGCCGGCGGCGTTCACGCTGAACGCCGCAACGGCGCAGCAAACACGTCCCATAATCGCTATAGTGTTTCCGTCGTCATGCCCACCGAGGGCTGTTATACATTCTGCGCTACACTACCGTACAGAACGGCGCGCAACACATTGCACACCCTGTATGCACAAGGAATACACTATGAGCCTTTCACTGTCGGACCCCACTCTCCTGCAAACCCAGGCCTATATTGGCGGTGCCTGGGTGGATGCCGACGACGGCGCCACCTTCCCCGTCAGCAACCCCGCCAACGGCGAATTGCTGGTGCGGGTGGCGAAGGTGGGCGCCACGGAAACAAGGCGTGCCATTGAAGCCGCCAGCCTCGCAATGGCAGGGTGGAAAGCGCAGCCTGCCAAACACCGCGCGGGCGTGCTACGCAAGTGGTTCGACCTGATGCTGGAGAACCAGGAGGACCTGGCCACCATCATGACCGCGGAGCAGGGCAAAATACTCGCGGAATCGCGTGGTGAAGTCGCCTACGGCGCCTCGTTTATCGAATGGTTTGGCGAGGAAGCCAAGCGCATTGATGGCGATGTAATACCCGGCCCGAGTGCGGACCGTCGCATCGTCTGCATCAAGCAACCCGTTGGTGTTGTCGCCGCCATCACGCCGTGGAATTTCCCCAACGCCATGATTGCCCGCAAGGCAGCGCCGGCGTTGGCAGCAGGCTGCAGCATCGTCATCAAGCCCGCCAGCGAAACGCCGCTCTCGGCGTTCGCCATGGCGGTACTGGCGGAGCGCGCAGGCGTGCCGGCCGGTGTGCTGAACATTGTCGCGGGCAGCTCCTCTGCCATTGGCGGCGAGTTGACCAGCAACCCCACCGTGCGCAAGCTCACCTTCACCGGCTCCACCCCCGTGGGCAAGATGCTGGAGGCCCAGTGCGCGGAAACCATGAAGAAAACCTCCATGGAGCTCGGCGGCAATGCCCCCTTCATCGTTTTCGACGACGCCGACATTGATGCCGCGGTCGAGGGCGCCATTGCCTCCAAATACCGCAACTCGGGCCAGACCTGCGTCTGCTCCAATCGCATGTTGGTGCAACACCGTGTCTACGACGAGTTCGTGCGCAAGCTGGTAGCCGCGACCGCTGAATTAGCCGTAGGTGATGGCTTCGCCGAGAACGTCAAAATAGGGCCGCTGGTCAATGCCGCGGCTGTCGACGACGTAGACGCGCTGGTGCAGGCCTCGATCGACGCCGGCGCGCAGGTCGCCCTCGGTGGCGGCAAGCACACGCTGGGAGGCTGCTTTTACCAGCCCACCATTCTCACAGACGTCACCCGCGACATGCCGGTGTTCCGCAATGAGATCTTTGGCCCGGTTGCGCCCGTAGTGCGTTTCCACACCGAGGCGGAGGCTATAGCGATGGCCAACGACACGGAGTTTGGCCTCGCGTCCTATTTCTACACGCGCGATATCGGCCGTGTGTGGCGGGTTGCCGAGGCACTGGAATACGGCATCGTGGGCATTAACGAAGGGTTGATCTCCAACGAAATGGCCCCGTTCGGCGGCGTGAAGGAGTCCGGCTCCGGGCGCGAGGGCTCCAAGTACGGCATGGATGACTATGTGGAGATCAAGTACATGCTGATGGGTGGCCTGGATCGGTAGGCTGCAGCGCGATGCACCCCATTGATACCCGGCAACTCCGTCACGTCATCATGCTGGCAAAACACCGCAGTTTTCGCAAAGCGGCAGACGCCCTGTTCATCACCCAGCCCGCGCTCACCAAAAGCATTAAGAACCTGGAGCAGCAGCTGGAAGTCTCGCTCTTTGACCGGAAGTCGCAAAGCGTGGACCCAACCCCGCATTGCGAAGTGTTGATGGAGCACGCACACCGCATCATGCGCGAGCTGGATGACATTCACCACAGTCTGGATGCACTGTCGGACAGCCTGCGCGGCGAGCTCCGCGTTGGCAGCGGGCCGATTGTGGCACGTGGGCCAATCAGTGACGCCGTGGCACGGCTGGTGTCAGAGCATCCCGGGCTCAGCATTCGCGTCTCTATCGACAACTGGGCGGGACTGGTGCAACAACTACACGCCGGGACGCTGCACCTTATGGTCGCGGACATCGGCGAATTCGAGGGACAAGACGAGCTTGAGATCGTGCCCCTGACACCTATCCGCTCTATCGCGGCCTGCCGCCCGGGGCACCCACTGCTCAAAGCGGGCTCTGTGCGGACAGAAGACCTGGCCAGCTATTCTCTCGCCCTGCCCTCACTACCGCGACGCTGGGTAGAGTGGCTGCGTGCCAACGCGCCGGAGGGGGCAGATCCGGATCTATTTATCGCCCGGGCCTGCCGTATCTACTGCGAGGATTTCAGCCTGCTGAGCAAAGTCGTGCTGCATTCCGACTTCATCACCTGTGCGCCGGAGCGGATACTGCGTGACAGCGTCGTGGGCGCTAAACTTGTGGAAATCGACTTCCCGGGCTTCACCGACATCATGGTGCGCCCGGGCATCGTCTATCTGCGCAACGCCACCCTGCCACCCGCGGGCAGGGCTCTGATTGACCAACTGCTTCACGGGGAAGCGGCAACCACGGCGCGAACCTGAATCAGCCCCCGCCTGCTGCGGCCACCTTCACGCTGAGCAGGTAGGCGAGCAGATCCTCGGCGTTCGCCTGGTGCAGGCGCTCTGCAAAGCCTGGCATACCGCCCTGGTGTCGCAGGCCACCGAGCACAATGGCACCAAACTGCGCCACGGTTTCATCGGACATGTGCCGCAGGTCGGGGATATTGCTACCGGAAACTGCGCGGTCGCCGTGACACATATGGCAGTTGCGCATGAACAGCACTCGCCCGCGCTCGATAGCGTCGGGGTCTGAGGCTGCTTCCACTGCGAGTGCCCCGTGCGCGGCAGCGGGTGATGATGCCGCTGGAACCTGACTGGTATCACTGCTGCTGACAACCGCAGGCAGGGCCGCGGTGCCGCCCTGGCGGAACACCAGTATCCGGCTATTGGTGACGGAGCCCGCACTGCGGCTGGCCAACTCGCCACCGGTCAGCGCGAAAGCACCACCCCATCCCGCAGCCACCGCAATCAGTTGTTCACCACCGGCCCGGTAGCTGATGGGCGCGGCGACGATGCCGGTTTGCGCCGGAAAGCGCCACAAGCGCTCCCCATTGCTTGCGCGATAGGCGACCAGCTCGCCATCTGCGTTGCCCTGGAACAGCAGGTTACCCGCCGTAGAGAGCAAACCCCCGTTCCAGACGTTGTCATGCTGAATGCGCCAGACTTCACGCCCCGCAACCGGGTCCCAGGCGCTTACATGGCCCTTGGTCAGTTTGCCGAACTCGGCGCGCACCGCTTCGTCGTCTGGCATGCCAGCGACTTCCAGAGCAACCCCTGTATTCCAGCCCCCGGGACTGTAAGTGAACTGCTCATCGGGCGCGTAGTTCATGCCAATTTCCTGGGCCGGGATATAGACCAGGCCCGTATTGGGGCTATAGCTCATCGGGTGCCAGTTGTGTCCGCCGAGTGGATGCGGCCAGATTAGTGCCGCCTCGCCCTGCTCGTAACGCGCCGCGGGGTTTTCCACCGGCCGTCCGGTTTCCAGGTCAACGCGCTCCGCCCAGGTTACCTGTGTGTAGGGCTCCGCCGACAGCAACTCGCCGGTCAATCGGTCCAATACGTAGAAGAAGCCGTTTTTCGGCGCCTGCATGATCACTTTGCGCGGTTCGCCCTGCCAATCGATTTCAGCAAGAATCATGTGCTGTGTAGCCGTGTAATCCCAGCTTTCACCCGGTGTGGTCTGGTAGTGCCAGACGTATTCCCCGGTTTCAGGGCGCAGCGCGACCATCGAGGACAGAAAGAGGTTATCGCCGCCGCCGGGGCTGCGAATACTGCGATTCCAGGGCGAGCCATTGCCGGTCCCGATATACAGTAGATCGGCCTCCGGGTCATAAGCCATGGAATCCCACACGGTGCCACCGCCACCGATCTTCCACCACTCACCGCCCTTCCAGGTGTCCAGCGTCATCTCCAGTGCCGGGTGCTCCAATGGCAGGGAGGGGTCTCCCGGTACCGTATAAAAACGCCATTGCAGCTCGCCCGTACGGTAATCGTAGGCCGACACAAAGCCGCGCACACCCAGTTCTGCCCCGCCGTTGCCGATGATCACCCGGTCCTTCACGACACGCGGTGCACCGGTTATCGAATAGGGGCGATCCAGCGGCGTGGTGCGTGTCTCCCAGAGCAGCTCCCCGTTGCGCGCGTCGATGCCCTGCAGGCGGCCGTCCAGGGTGCCGGACAGTACCACCCCTTTCCAGACCGCTACGCCGCGGTTGACCACGTCACAGCACAGGTTCGCTGCCCATTCACGCGGCACTTGCGGGTCGTACTGCCAGAGCAGGTCACCGTTAGCCGCGTCCAGTGCAAACACCTTGCTCCAGGCTCCGGTGACGTACATTACGCCATCAACCACAATGGGCGTGGCTTCTATACCGCGGTCATCCGGCAGATCGAAGTACCAGGCGAGACCAAGCCCGGCAACATTGGCTTCGTCCAGTTCCTCGAGCGGGCTGAAACGCTGTTCGCTGTAGGTGCGCCCATGGCTCAGCCAGTTCCCCGGTTGTTGATCGGCCTGCTGTATGCGCTGGCCGTCAACGGCGGCAGTGCTCGCAGCAACGACTGCTGCCGCAGGCTCGGTAGCCTGCTGGCCACAACCGACCGCTGCAACAAACAGCCCTCCCACTACAGCGGCCCTGAAAAAGGCCAACTTGCTACCGGATACTGCCATACCGCCCTCGCTTATTATCAGAAATTATAGGTTGCCTGCACGGCTACCGTGCGTGGACGCTCCACAAATGCAAAGTAGCTTGTCACCGGCCCGGTGAGCGGCACATCGTTGGCAAACGTGATGATTTCTTCATCCGTCAGGTTTTTGCCGACAAGCGCGACTTCCCAAGTACCATCCGCGCGGCCCAGTGCGAAACGCGCATTCAGCTTGACGTAGCTGTCCTGCAGCGCGTTGGGATCGAGATCAGGCGCGGCGTAGTACTCGTCCGAGTATATGACATCCAGCGTTGACCTCAACTCCAGATTCCCGAACACCGGCTGCACAAAATCGACACCCAGGGTGCCACTGAATTCGGGCGTGAACTGGTTGGTGTTACCGGACCAGTCACAGAACGGCACCCCATCGACAACCTGATTCGGTTGCTGCCCCTTGTAGCAGGCACCGTCCTCGTAGTCTTCGAATTCGAAGTCCGTGTAGGCAAACGCACCGGTCAGCCGCAGCTTGTCGGTAAGCTGCCAACGGCCATCCATCTCCAGGCCCTGGGTAGTGGCAGAGGCCGCATTCTGGACGTCAAAGCCCAGAACGCCGTCAAACACGCTGACTTGAAGGTCGTCATACTCCGTGCGGAACACGGCAATATTCAATTCGGCTGCACCGTCCATCAGTCCGAGCTTGGCACCCAACTCCATGGACAGAGCCTCCTCTTCCTCGAATTCGAGCGCGGGGCGTCCATCGGGCAACGTGGCCCGGTTGCTACGCGCGTCAAATCCACCTGCCTTGTAGCCCGTAGACAAACTTGCGTAGAGCATGGCGTCGGTCGCGACGTCCCATTGCACATTCAACATGGGCGTCACCACTTCTTCACTACGGTCACCACTCAGGTCATGCGGAGTGACCCCGAGCGGCGGCAGCGGCATGCCCAGCTCGGCAAACTCCGGCAGGCCCAGCGGGTTGAATACGCTGCCATCCAGATTACGCTCTACCAGCCTGCGCCCGCCGTCCTTGTCTTCAACGGTATAGCGCAACCCCAGCGTTGCACGGAAGTTATTGGAGACATTCCAGGTGGACTGGCCAAACACCGCCCAGAGGTCACTGTCCGAGAAAAAGTTACGATCCAACTCCACCGCGACGGTTGGCAGGGTGATCCGGGCAGGTTCGGCATAGTCTGTCTCAGATGTCTGGTAGAACACGCCGAGTATGTGCTCGAAGGTCTGCCCCAGCGGCGATACAAGTCGCACTTCCTGGCTAAGCTGCTCGAAGTCCTCTGCCGCCGGGGACTGCACCGTGCTGCCCACACCAAAATCGGTGTCGACCTCTTCCGTGTAATCGTAAGCAGACCACCCGGTAATCGAAACCAGTTCAAACTCACCCAGCTGGTAGTTCAGGGTCAGGGTCGCGTTGTCGTAATTGTTATCGCTGAATTCCGGGTCCAGCGCGGCCTTGCGCGTGAAGTCATTGATAACCGGCGTCGCGCCACCCGGCGCAGGGCTGCCGATGATAATGGAATTGCGCCCCACAGAATTGAACTCGCCCGTCTCGAGTTTCAAGTCAACCTGCAGGTTCTCGGAGGCATCCCAGCGCAGCGCGCCGCGCACCACCGTTTCCTCCGTCTCCATTTCATCAAGGTCTTTGGCCACATTGTCGATGAAACCATCGATTTCCCTGTACCGAACCGCCAAGCGCCCGGCGAGGGTGTCGGTAATGGGCCCGGAAAGTACGAGGCTGGTCTCAAGCTCACCATGGTCAGGCTCAAGCAGCGCCGAGACGCTGCCTTCAAATTCATCGGTCGGTTTTGCGGTGACCAGGTTCAACGCACCCGCAATCGAATTCTTGCCGAACAGGATGCTCTGCGGGCCCCGTAGCACTTCAACCCGTTCCAGGTCGAAGAATGGCGCGCGTAATTGCCGCGGGCGTCCGAAATAGATTCCGTCTACGTAGGTTCCCACCGACTGCTCGAAGCCCTGGTTAACCTGGGAACCTACCCCACGGATATAGATATTGGAGCCTATCGCCGCCTCGCTCATGGTGAGGTTTGGTACGTATACCTGCAAATCCGCTATGCGGGTAATTCCGGCTTCCTTGAGTTTCTCACCGGAGACCGCGTTTATGGATATCGGCACATCCTGCAGACTCTGGCTGCGCTTCTGTGCGGTCACCACGACCTCTTCCAGCATTTGTGCCGATGCTGCGTTGGCCACACAGGCACAGGCCACCGCCAGCGGCAGTATTTTCAGGGTTTTGTCGATTGGGGCAAACATGCGCATCTCCGTTATTGTATGGTTTGGCGGAGACCATACCGGGCCTCCCTGTCGCGCGGAAATGACTAATTGTTATCGGACACATAACCGGCACCCACGACCTGCCAGGGCGCGCATACCCCGAGCCGATGGCAGCCCGGGGCCATTGCAGATACCTCGCCTGCAGCTGTTATGGCCGATCTTCGAAGGCAGCCTCAAGCACCTGGTCTACAGTAAAAGAGGCGGGACGCTGACGCGGAGGAAATTCTTCCAGCGTGGCGAGAAAGCGCGACAAATGCATTCTCGAAAGTGAAATGAAGGGCCCGGCAATGCGTCCCCACCATTCGTTGTAAGCGTTGGAATCGGTGTCGGCCCGCTCAAAAGGGTCACGACGCAGGTTGAACAGCTTGGGAATTCGCAGGGGTACGAACGGATCGCGCCAGACGTCGAACCGGGCGGCTCGCTGCTCGGCGAACACCACTTTCCAGTCGCCAATACGCATGCCGGTCAGCTGCCCGTCGTCACTCCAATAGATGAAGCTCTCACGCGGGCCCGCTGGCGCCGCACCCGTCAGATAGGGCAGAAAGTTGAAGCCATCAAGGTGCACACGATAGTCCTGACCATTCACTCGCATGCCGCGCTGCAATCCTTCAACAACGTCGGGGGCGCCCGCTGCGGCCGCCAAGGTGGGTAGCCAATCCATGTGGGACATGATCTCGTTGGACACTTTTCCGGAGGGAATACGCCCCGGCCAACGCACCATGGCGGGCACGCGGTAACCGCCCTCCCAGTTGGTATTCTTCTCGCCGCGGAACGGCGTGATCGCCCCGTCTGGCCACGTATTGTAGTGGGGTCCATTATCCGTGGAGTACACGACGATAGTATCGTCGCTGACACCGAGTTCATCCAACTGGTCAAGCAAGCGACCAATCAGGGCATCGTGTGCCACCATCGCATCATTGTAAAAGCCTTGCCCGGAGAGGCCCCGCTCGGCATCGGTAATGTGGGTGTAAAAGTGCATGCGCGTTGTATTGAACCAGACAAAGAACGGCTTCTCCTGCCGCGTGGAACGACCGATGAAATCCGTCGCAGCCGCGAGGAACTCTTCATCCACTGTTTCCATGCGCTTGCGCGTCAGCGGGCCGCTATCTTCTATGCGACCATCCGCATGGCTGTGAATGACCCCACGCGGCGTAAACCGCTCGCGGAATTCGGGGTCCGTCGGGTAATCGGGGTGCTCGGGTTCTTCCTCCGCGTTCAGGTGATACAGGTTCCCCATGAACTCATCGAAGCCGTGGTTTGTCGGCAGAAACGCATCCTTGTCACCCAGGTGATTCTTGCCGAACTGGCCGGTGACATAGCCACGATCCTTGAGCAGTGCAGCAAGCGTGACATCCTCGGGCTGCAAACCGATATCGGCACCAGGCATGCCGACTTTCGTCAGGCCTGTCCGGATAGGGCTCTGGCCGGTAATGAAAGCCGAACGACCCGCGGTGCAGCTCTGCTCGCCGTAGTAATCGGTAAAACGAATTCCGTCGCGCGCAATGCGATCAATATTCGGTGTTGTATAGCCCATCAAACCGTCGCTGTAGGCGCTCAGATTGGTGATGCCGATATCGTCGCCCCAGATCACCAGAATGTTCGGCGGCTTGGCAACTGCCAGTGCCGGAAGAATACAGATCAAAAACGCGAGCAACGGCACTGCTCCACGTTGGGTTCTTATTGTTGACATGCTGCACATCCTTTTCGTCTCTCGGTTTCATGCCAGATTATAGAGACTGAAATAAGGACGCACAGACACTTGGAGTCATGCAGCCAATAGCCTTGGGTTATCGAGATCACCAGCCGCGCGACCTGATTGACGGGGCACCCTCGGCCCCGGGTTCAATCCTGCGCGAGGAGCTTCTCATCGCTGGCGTACCGCAGCGTATCGTCCAGCGCCTTGCCCAGCTTGGCCACCAGCTCATCCACCTGCTGTCGGGTAATGACCAGTGGCGGGCACAGGGCAATGCTGTTGCCCCCCATGGCGCGCACAATCAGCCCGTGTTCCTGGGCACGCAGGGCGCAGTGACCACCCATGACATTGCCGTTGAAAGCTTGCCGTGTGGACTTGTTGGCTACCAGCTCCAGCGCGGCAATCATGCCCACGCCGCGCACCTCACCCACCAGCGGGTGGTCAACGAAGCGTTGCAGCTGCTGCTGAAAATAGGCACCTGTTTCCGCCGCACGGGCAAACAGCTGGTCACGCTCGTATATTTCCAGCACTTTGGAGGCAACGGCACAGGCGACCGGGTGGCCGCCGTAGGTATAGCCGTGGCCGAATATACCGACAGCCGCACTGGGCTCCACCAGGGACTCGTAGATGTCACCCGTGACGATAGCGGCGCTGACCGGCAAATAAGCCGATGACAGCGCCTTCGCCAGGGACATCAGCTCCGGCTGGATACCGTAGATGGTGGCACCAAAGTCGGCGCCGGTGCGGCCGAACCCGCATATCACCTCGTCGTCCCAGAACAGGATGTCGTATTTGCGCAGCACCGCCTGCACTTTCTCGAAATAACCGGGTGGCGGCACAATCACGCCACCCGCGCCATTCACCGGCTCGGCGATAAAGGCTGCGATGGTTTCCGGCCCTTCGGCCTGAATCAGGGCTTCCAGCTCCTGCGCACGGCGTGTGGCGAACTGTTCCTCGGTTTCGCCGGGCAATCCGTCGCGGTAGAAGTGTGGCGCACCTGTGCGCAGCACACCCAGCGCATCAAACGGCAGGCTGAAATGCGTGTGATTCGGCACCAGCCCGGTGAGGGAAGCCGCTGCGACCGTTACCCCGTGATAGGCGCGTTCGCGGGCAATGATCTTGAATTTTTCCGGACGGCCAATGGCATTGAAATGATAGCGCAGCAGTTTGACCAGGGTATCGTTGGCATCCGAGCCCGAATTGCCGAGGAATACGCGCGCGTTATTCACCGGCACCATGGACGCCAGGGTATCTGCAAGCTGCATGGCCGCCGGGTGTGTCTTGCCACCGAACAGGTGTGAGTAGGACAAGGTACGCATCTGCTGCGCTGCCGCCTCGACCACCTCCTCGTTGCCGTAGCCCAGTGAAGTGCACCAGAGGCCGCTCATACCCTCCAGATACTGCTGGCCGCGGTTGTCGTAGACGTATACGCCTTCGCCGCGCTCAATCACCAGTTGCTCGGTGGCTTTGAGGTTGGTGGTGGGGTAGATCATCTGGGTCATGGCGCTTACCTGAAGTTGCTACAGTGCCTTCACTTTACGCTCACCGCAGCGGGTACAGCAATACACCGTCACCAGCCGGCCCTGTTTGACATCAAACTGCCTGGCTTTGTCCACCGCCCATTTGTGGTGACCGTGACGGCACAATGTGTTGCCCTTGTGCTTTTCCTTCAATGACGGTTTGCGGAAGGTGAGGATATCAGCCACGGCCTGCCCCTAGAGCAGCGCGCGGGCGAGCGCCGCCTGCCACGAGGCATGCCGCCGTCGGCGGGCCGAGGCAGACAGGCCCACCGTGAATTCCTGCTGCACCGACCAGATCTTGCGCAGGTCCGCAGGCCCTGCCCACAGGCCGACCCCCAGCCCCGCCAGATAGCAGGCGCCCGCCACGGTGGTTTCGATCATCTGCGGCCGAATCAGCTTGCGCCCCAACACGTCCGCCTGAATCTGCATCAGCAGGTTATTGGCGGCCGCACCACCATCCACCCGCAGGGGCCGCATGCGTTTGCCCAGGTCACGTTCCATGGCCAGCAGGATGTCGGCGTTCTGCAGGGCCATGGCATCCAGGGTGGCGCGCGCGATGTGGCCGCGACCGCTACCGCGGGTGAGGCCTGTGAGGAGACCGCGTGCATCCGGCGCCCAATGGGGTGCACCCAGCCCGGTCAGTGCGGGCACGAACTCCACACCGCCGCTGTCTTCAACGGATGCCGCCAGCGCTTCCACCTCGGCAGAGCGCCGAATGAGACCAAGGCCGTCACGCAGCCACTGCACCGCGGCGCCGCACACAAACGCACCGCCTTCCAGCGCATACACCGGGTCAGCGTTGCCCAGCTGCCAGGCGGCCGTGGTCAGCAGTCCGGAGCGCGACTGCAGCAGTTCAGAGCCGGTATTCATCAAAATGAAAGAGCCGGTGCCAAAGGTACACTTGGCATCGCCGGCGCTGAAACAGGCCTGACCGAACAACGCCGCCTGTTGATCACCGGCCACGCCAGCAATGGGGATACCGTCCGGCAGGCCGGTCACCCCCCGGGTGTGCGCCAGCACGCCACTCGAGGGCTGGATATCCGGCAGGATGCCTTCGGGCACTTCAAACAGCGCCATCAGCTCCTTGTCCCAGCTTAAACGCTGCAGGTTCATCAGCGACGTGCGTGAGGCATTGGAGACATCGGTGGCGTGCACGGCACCGCCGCTGAGCTGCCAGATCAAATAACTGTCGATGGTGCCTGCCGCTACGCGCCCTGCGCGCAGCTTGCGGGCGATACCGGCGGTATTGCGCAGCAGCCAGCGGAACTTGCTGGCCGAGAAGTACGGGTCGAGCACCAGGCCCGACTTGCGTTTTACCTGCGCCTCGTGCCCGCCGGTCTTCAGCGTTTCACAGAAATCGGTGGTGCGCCGGCACTGCCAGACGATGGCGCGGTTAAGCGCCTCGCCGTTGTCACGGTCCCACAACAGCGAGGTTTCGCGCTGGTTGGTAATGCCGATGCCGACGATATCCGCCGGCTTGCACACCCGTTTGCGCAGCACACTGCGAATACCGCGCTGCACCGAGGACCAGATGTCCGCCGCATCGTGTTCCACCCAGCCCGGTTGCGGATAGTGCTGGGGGAACTCGATATTGACGCTGGCCCGCAGTTGCCCCGCCGCATCCATCAACGCAACGGTGGTGCCGGTCGTCCCCTGGTCAATTGCGAGAACGAACGCGGCCATCTCAGCTGCCGAAGCCTTCAACCGCCTTGATTTCGAGGAAATCAGTGAAGCCGTGGGCGCCCCACTCGCGGCCATTGCCGGACTGCTTGTAACCGCCAAAGGGCACGTTATAGCCACCGCTGGCACCGTTGATGTGCACGTTACCCGCGCGGATGCGCGCCGCTACGCGCCGGGCGTGACCGATATCATCGCTCTGCACATAGCCCGCCAGACCATACGGTGTGTCATTGGCAATGGCGATGGCTTCCTCTTCGGAGTCGTAGGGAATCATCACCAGCACGGGACCAAAAATCTCCTCGCGCGCGATCGTCATGTCGTTGTTGGCTTCTGAAAACACCGTGGGGCGGACGAAATAGCCTTTGTCGATACCGTCGGGAAGCCCCGGGCCACCGCAGACCAGCTTGGCGCCTTCGGCGATGCCCTTCTCGATCAGGCCCTGGATCTTGTTGAACTGCAGCTCGGACACCACAGGACCCATGGTAGTGGCCTCATTGGCGGGGTCGCCCACAACCACGCTGGCGCTGACTTCGGCCGCAATGGCCTCGGCTTCGGCCAGGCGTGCGCGCGGCACCAGCATACGCGACGGGGCGTTGCAGGATTGCCCGGTATTGGTGTACATGTGCAGCACCCCGCGCGTGACCGCAGTTTTCATATCCACGTCGTCCAGCAGGATGTTCGGCGACTTGCCACCCAGCTCCTGGGTTACACGTTTCACCGTGGGCGCGGCATTCTGCGCCACCTGCGAGCCGGCACGGGTGGAACCGGTGAACGACATCATGTCGACACCCGGGTGACGTGACAGCGCAGCGCCTACCGTGGGGCCATCGCCATTCACCAGGTTGAACACGCCCGCAGGCACACCCGCCTCGTGCATAATCTTCGCGAACAGGTAGCCGGAAAGGGGCGCCACTTCCGATGGCTTGAGAATCATGGTGCAGCCCACAGCCAGTGCCGGCGCCACTTTGCAGCCAATCTGGTTGACCGGCCAGTTCCAGGGCGTAATCAGGCCACAGACACCAATCGGCTCCTTGAACAGGCGGTGCTCGCCGAGGTCTTCCTCGAACTCGAATTCACGCAGCACACGCAGGGCTTCCTGCAGGTGACCGAGCCCGGCATGGGCCTGTGCGGAGACCGCCAGCGATTTGGGCGCACCCATCTCTTCGCGGATCGCATCGGCCATGTCGTTGTAGTACTTCTCATAGGTTGCCACGCAGGACTCGAGCACGGCGATGCGCTCCTCCCGACTGCTGTAGCCCCAGGTGTCAAACGCCTTGCGGGCTGCGGCAACGGCGCGATCCACGTCCGCTTCACTGCCCAGGGATATGTGCGCACAGACGGACTCATCGGCCGGGTTGATCACGTCATGGACCTTCGGCGTTACCGGGTCGACCCACTCACCGTTGATGTAAAACTGCAGATATTCGCGCATGGTACTCTCCATTGCTGATTATGGTTGCGCGGTAGTGTAGCACCCGATGAGTGGTCGGCCACTACCCCAGGGGGTTATCATTGCGCCAATCCCGAATTGGAGTACCAACAATGCAAAGTGATGAACTGACCCTATTCCGCGACATGGCGCGTCGCGCCTTTGAACAGGAAATTTCACCCCATTATGAGCAGTGGGAGGCGGAGCACATGGTCCCGCGCGAGCTCTGGCGCACCCTGGGCGCTGCCGGCCTGCTGTGTGCCGACATGGATGAGGCCTACGGCGGCGCGGGCACCACCCCCCACGTCACCCTGATGCTGATCGAAGAGCTCTCGCGCATGGGCTTTGGCGGCTTTGCCTCCGGGTTCGGTATTCACTCGAATATCGTGGCGCCCTACCTGGCGCGGCACGGCACGGAAGAACAGAAGCAACAGTGGCTGCCGAAAATGGTCAGCGGCGATGCCGTGGGCGCGCTGGCGATGACCGAGCCGGGCGCCGGCTCCGATGTACAGGGCATCCGCACCAACGCGGTGCGTGACGGCGACGAGTGGATTCTCAACGGCTCCAAGATCTTCATCACCAACGGTATGCACGCCGACCTGGTGATTGTCGCGGCCATCACCGACCCAGGCAAAGGTGCCAAGGGAACCTCCCTGTTCCTGGTGGACACCGCCCTGCCCGGCTTTGAGCGCGGCAAGAAAATCGAGAAAATCGGCCAGCACGCATCGGACACCGCCCTGCTCTTCTTTCAGGATATGCGCCTGCCGGCCGGCGCGCTGCTGGGGCAGGAAAACAAGGGCTTCGCCATCATGATGGAAGAGCTGCCACGGGAGCGCCTGGGGATCGCCGCGCAGGCCGTCGCCGCCGCCGAAGGGGCACTGGCGCTGACCGTGGACTATGTGCTGGAGCGCAAGGCCTTCGGCCAGGCCATCGGCAGTTTCCAGAATACCCGCTTCAAACTGGCGGATGTGCGCACCCAGATCGCCCTCAACCGCGCCCTGTATGAACAGTGCGCAGACGAATACAGCCGCGGTGAACTCACCGCCGACAAGGCGGCGATGCTGAAACTCGCATCCTGTGAAATGCAGTGCGACACCATCGACGAATGCCTGCAGCTGTTCGGCGGTTACGGCTACACCGTAGAGTACCCCATCTCGCGCTTTTACACTGATGCCCGCATCCAGCGCATTTACGGTGGCTCCTCGGAGATCATGCGCGAACTGGTCGCCCGCTCCGTCCTCGGCCGCGCCTGAGTGTCAGCCAGTGCAGAGGCCGGCATCCGGGACGCGGACGTTATCATCGTCGGTGCCGGGTTATCCGGCATTGGCGCTGCCGTGCACCTGCAAACCCTCTGCCCCGGCAAGCGCATTATTCTGCTGGAGAGCCGGCCGCGCATAGGCGGCACTTGGGACCTGTTTCGCTATCCCGGCATCCGCTCCGACAGCGACATGCATACGCTGGGCTACGACTTCAAACCCTGGGTTCACGAGCGCGCGATTGCCGACGGGGCATCGATCCTGGAGTACATCAACAGCGCGGCGGATGAGTACGGCGTACGCGAGCGCATACAGTTCCAGCACACCGTGTTGCGCGCACGTTTCAGCAGCGAAACGGCACGCTGGACGCTGGACGTGGCCGTCACCGACAACAACGGCGCGGTGCGCGAAGAGCACTTCAGCTGCGAGTTCCTGCTGCTGTGCTCCGGCTACTTTGACTACGCCCAAGGCCACGCGCCCGAGCTCCCCGGGCAGAGCCGCTTCCGCGGCCAACAGGTGCACCCCCAGCACTGGCCGCAAGACCTCGACTACCGCAACAAGCGCGTGGTGATCATCGGCTCCGGCGCCACCGCCATGACGCTGGTACCAGCGCTGGCACAGGACGCCGCCCATGTCACCATGCTGCAGCGCTCCCCGACCTATGTGGTGTCACGCCCCAACCGCGATTGGCTGGCCAACCTCCTGCGCCGCTGCCTGCCCGATCGCTGGGCCTATGCCATCACCCGCTGGAAGAACACGAAGCTGCAGCAGTGGGTCTACAACAAGAGCCGCAGCCAGCCGGAACAGGTAAAAGCGCACCTGTTAAGCATGCTGCGCAAAGCGCTGGGGCCGGAATTCGATATCGAAAAGCACTTCACCCCTGCCTACAACCCCTGGGATCAGCGCCTCTGCCTGGTGCCGGATGGCGACCTCTACGCGGCCCTGCTCAGCGGCAAGGCAGACGTGGTGACAGACCACATCGACAGCTTCACGGAAACCGGCATTCGCCTGCAGTCCGGTGAGGAATTGCAGGCAGACATCATCGTTACCGCCACCGGCCTGGAACTGGTGGTGATGGGCGGCATTGCATTCGAGGTCGATGGCGAGGCGGTGGACTTTGGCGCCACCTGGAGCTGGCGCGGCATGCTGTTTTCCGGTGTGCCAAACATGGCCAATACCTTCGGCTACATCAATGCCTCGTGGACGCTGCGCGCCGACCTCACCGCCCGCTTCGTCTGCCGTCTGCTAAACGACATGGCGCGCCGCGGCGCCAGCCAGGTTACACCCATGCTCAGGGCCATCGACCAGGGCATGCCGGCGCGCCCCTGGATCGATGACTTCAATGCAGGCTACATCCAGCGGGTGCTGCACCTGCTGCCCAGGCAGGGTGACCACGACCCCTGGCAGAATTCACAGGACTACCATCACGACCGCAAGACACTGCCCGTGGCACCGCTTGACGACGGCAGCCTGGTGTTCAGCAACCCGCAGCGCGGCGAGCTGCGCAAGGCGAGCTGAGCTCGCGCGCTCAGCCCGAGGTAATCACGCCCTCTGCGGCGAGCTGCGCCAACTCCTCGTCCCCCAGGCCCAACAGGCCCTGCAAGACTTCGCGGTTGTGGCTGCCGAGATCACCCCCGGGCCATTCGGTGCGCCCGGGCGTGGAACCCAGCCGCGGCATGATCGCCGGAATCTTCAAGGGCTTGCCGTCAATCTCCACCTGCTCGAACAGCCCGCGCGCCTGATACTGCGGATCGGCCAGCATATCCGCGACCGAGTAGATCGGGCCCACCGGCACGCGGGCCTCCTCCAGCACATTGATCACATGCGTCGACGAGTGCTGGCCGCACCACAACCCCAGCGCCTTATCGATCTCCGCCTCGTGTCGCACGCGCCCGACGTTGTCGGCGAGCTCGGGATCTGCCGCCATATCCGAGCGCCCTGCCACCGTCATCAAGCGCTTGAAAATGGCATCACCATTGCCGCCGATCACCACGTACTTGCCATCGTCACAGTGATAGGTGTTGGTGGGCACAATACCCGTGACCGTCGTACCGGCCGGTTCGCGCACCACACCAGCGCCATCGTACTCGGGAATCATCCCCTCCAGCAGGTTGAAAATGGACTCATACAGGGCAACGTCAACCACCTGACCTTCTCCGCCCGGCTTCGCACGCTGTAACAGCGCCAGCATGATACCCAGCGCAGCGTGCAGCCCCGCCACCGTATCGCCGAGGCTGATGTTGGGCCGCACCGGCGCCTTGCCGGGTTCGCCGTTGATATAGCGAAAGCCGCCGAATGCCTCAGTAACCGAAGCGTAGCCCGGCTTGCTGGCGTAGGGGCCTGTCTGGCCGTAGCCGGAAATCCGCGTGTAAACCAGGCGTGGATTGCGCGCCTTGACCACCTCGGGGCCCAGACCCCACTCCTCCATGGCACCGGGACGGAAGTTTTCCACCAGCACATCGGCACTATCGAGCAGTTGCAGTACCAGCTCCCGGCCACGTGCGCTCTTCAAGTCCAGCGTGACGCTTTTCTTGTTACGGCCCAGGCTGCGATACCAGAGTGAGGTACCATCCTGCACCACGCGCCAACCGCGAATGGGGTCACCACCCGGTGGCTCCACCTTGATTACCTCGGCACCAAAATAGGCAAGGACTGTGCAGGCAAAGGGCCCCGCCAGCAGCTGCCCCAGTTCTATTACGCGCAGTCCTTCCAGCGGCGTGGATACTGTTGTCACGGCCTGTCCCCCCACAAAAATTACGAATTATACCCCCGTCGCCGGCAGGCAGTCAGACCGGCGCAGCCGCCAGCCCGAACACCACCAACAGGGCAAAACCCGCGGTGACGGACACCATGGACAACAGGGTGGTCAACACAATCATATTGGACGCCAGCGTGCCGTTGCCGCGCGCCGCAACCACCATCACAAAACTCGCCGCGGCCACCGGCGAGCTCAACAACAGGAAGAGCACACCCAAGTGCATCGGCGGAACACCGAGCAGTACAGCCAGCAGCACGCCTATCGCCGGCCCCATCAGCAAACGCCAGCCCGCAGCTTCCCAGGTCACTGAGCCCGCGCTGCGCAGCAATTCCAGGCGCATGGCAGCACCGATGCTCACCAGCACCAATGGCAGAAAGCCCTGCGACAACAGCTGGCTGACAATCGGTGTAAAGCCCGGCAGCGGTATACCGGATGCGGCATACAACATGCCCGCGCCAATCCCCAGCAGCAACGGGTTACGCACCAGCCCGTAGAGCAGGCCGAGCAGGGAACGGCTACCGCCGTGCGTCACCTGCAACACCCACACTGCCAAGGCATTGTAGAGCGCCGTCATGACTGCGACCGGCAGCGCCGCCAGGCTCAAACCCTGCTCACCGTAGGCCGCATGGCACAGGGCAAAGCCGAGAATTGCCAGGTTGGAACGGAAACTCGCCTGCACGAATACGCCCAGGGTGGGACGCGCAAAGCCCCGCCAGCGGGCATACACCCAACTCAGGCCGAGCGTGAGCAGCGTGGCCAGCACCCCGGCAAGCAGGTAGGTGGCGCCCCCCATGGCGGCGAAATCCACCCCCGCCGCGCTGATAAACAGAAGCAGCGGCAGCGCAGCATTAAAGGCGAACCTGGAGATGGCCTGTACATGGTGGGGTTGCAGCCAACCAAGCAAGCGCAGCACCAGGCCCAGCATCACCCAGCCAAAGGTGGGCAGGCTGACGGCCGCTGCGGTCAGGGTGAGGTGCCACAGGTTCAGGTCAGGCACAGCAGGCAACACTCCGTGCGGGCTAAGCCAGCTCGCGCAGGGTGTCGCCCAGCGCTTGCAACAGGCTGTCGATTTGCGCCTCTTCGATCACAAAGGGCAAACCCAGTTGCACCGTGTCGGCACCGTAGCGCACGTAAAAACCCTTCTCCCACATGCGCATGGCAACCTCGAAAGGCCTCCGCGCAGGCTCTCCGGGGTAATGCGCCAGTTGCAGCGCGCCGGCAAAACCGTAGTTGCGGATATCAACCACATGGGGCGCCCCCTGTAGCTGGTGCAGCGCCGCCTCGAAATACGGCGCCATGCGCGCCACCCGCTGCGGCAGCTCCTCCCGCTCGAGAATATCCAGGGCAGCGAGCCCGGCGGCACAGGCCACCGGGTGCCCCGAGTAGGTGTAGCCGTGGGGGAACTCCAGCATATAGTCCGGGCCGCCCTGGGCCATGAAGGTGTCGTAGATTTCACCTTTCGCAATCACCGCACCCATGGGTATGGTGCCATTGGTGAGTTGCTTGGCCACGTTCATGATATCGGGCACCACACCGAAGGCATCGGCACCGGTCATGGCACCGCAGCGGCCGAGGCCGGTAATCACCTCATCGAAAATCAGCAGGATGTCATGCGCGCTGCACAGCTCTCGTAGCCGCTGCAGGTAGCCCACGGGGGGCGGAATCACCCCGGCAGAGCCGGCCATGGGCTCCACGATCACGGCGGCAATGTTGCTCGCATCGTGCAGGGCAATCAGTTCCAGCAATTCATCGGCCAGTTCCGCGCCCTGCGCCGGCATGCCGCGGCTGAACCGCGTGGACGGCGATAGCGTGTGCGCCAGATGGTCCGCTTCCACGGCGGGGCCGAACAGCTTGCGGTTGGGCCCGATGCCGCCCACGGAAATGCCGCCAAAGTTGACCCCGTGGTAGCCCTTGGCCCGGCCGATCAGGCGCGTTTTGGCAGGCTGGCCCCTCAGGCGCCAGTAGGCGCGGGCCATCTTCAACGAGGTGTCCGCGGCTTCCGAGCCCGAGTTGGTGAAGAACACGTAGTCCAGCCCATCCGGCGTGAGCGCCTTGATCCGGTTGGCCAGCTCAAAGGCCGCGGGGTGCCCGTACTGAAACGCGGGAGCATAATCCAGCGTCAGCAACTGGCGCTGCACTGCTTCGGCGATTTCCGGGCGATTGTGCCCTGCCCCACAGCACCAGAGCCCTGACAGGCCATCAAGCACCCGGCGGCCGTTGTCGTCGATGAAGTACACACCTTCGGCCGCCACAATCATGCGTGGGTCGCGCTTGAACTGCCGGTTGCCGGTGTAGGGCATCCAGTGTGCTTCCAACTGCTCGCGGGTGAGTTTGTGGTGGGCGGGTGTAGCGGTCATTGAGGTTCCCTCATACGCACTGCCGGCACTCCAAGTGCGGTCCAGCGATGCACAAATGATAAACCAAGATCCCTGCAAGTGGCGTCAGGGGACATCGGCAACTCGACCGACTGGCCAAGTGGGCTGCAGCTGGGTGCGCGTGATTGAATGATACGCGTGTTCCCGGGCCCGGTTAACAGGTCGAAAACACTATCAGGGATTGCGCCAGGTATTGGATTTAAATTCCCGCTTGCGACCGCGAAAGCCGTCGAATAAACCCCGGTGGGCCCCGTAGGAAAACTCGTCTACACGATGCTCGTATTCCCTGATCCAGGCGACAAGCATCTCCAGATTGGCATCCTGCGCCTCGGGCGAGCTGTATTTGTGCGGCTCCCAGGGTCTTTGCCTCGCATTCTCAATACAGGTTTCCGTGCCAGGGTTGAGAAACACCGCCTCAGTAGCATGGGGTGTCGCCAATGCGAGCAGGTCGGCGTAGCAACCTTCAACAACCCAGGTTTGTGATGCGCTGATGAAATTCTGGATATCCGCGGCGCTTGCTGCCAGCGGCCGCCTCGTGGGAGTTTCTAATTCAGGCTCCCACGCGACCGTGTCGAGGTCCAGTACGGAGCAGGCCAGATTCGCTGATTGCTGCCGCGCGAAGGTTGATTTGCCCGAGCCGGAGTTACCAAAGACGACTATTCCTTGCATATCGCGTGTCTCATCCTACTGATGGCGGAAGCTCGTCATACTTTGGCAAATCATCCTGCCAATGATGCCAGGGCGCCTTGGAAGCCACATAGACGTGGAAATCGGGTTCCTTTGCCGTCACGTCGTCAAGTAGGCCCAACCGAATGTTGGTGGTGTCCCAGTCGATTTTCTCGTTTAACAAGCAGGAGCCACAACGACTGCAAAAGGCGACATGAGAACCGGGATATTTGGTGTAGTAACTCATCAGCTCCCTACCCTGCACGACGGTCAGTTGCTCCTTTTTCAACCCGCCGAATACCGAGTTTGCCGAACCGGAAAATTTCTGGCATTCACTGCAATGGCAGTAGCCTGCGTACACGAAATCCCCCTCTATCTCGAACTTGACACCACCACACAAACAGCTTGCCCTCATGGCCGGATCCCTCGCTTGACGGGTGCGCAGGATGACCCAGATACCGCCACTATTTCAAGCCGCGCTACACCCTGCACCACAGGGTAGTAAAAGACACAGCAAAACACTGCTTGCCTGGTTGTGGCTCAGCCCGGTAGTCCATCGAACTCGGGCACGCCACCGAGTTCACCATCCCAGGGAGCTTTCCTGGCGGTAAAGATTCGCGCTGTTGGCGATACAGTGATCTCAGAGTCCAGACATCCCGCGGGCACAACGAGCAAACCGGCAGGCTGAGGGCACGGCATTGCAGACCCACACACGCTGCAAAAGCTTCTGTGGTGGCGAGTGCCCGTAAGCGTAAAGGAGGTGACCGTCTCTGCACCCGCCAGCCAGGTCAACTTCGCGGATTGGGAAAACAGGTTGGCTGCATGGCCAGATCCCGTGTCCTTTTTACAGTACTCACAGTGACACAGGTAAAAGCTGTCGAAGTCGCCTTGCACCTCAAACCTCACCGTGCCACACAAGCAAGAACCCAGGTGATCAGTCATGGAGCTTCCAGTTTCTAGTCAGTAATCTCGCCGCTCATGATTGCTTGCTCAGCGGGCAAGCCGCTCAAGCCGACGCTACGCAGCGTATTCAAGGGCAGCCGATACAGCGCTACCCGTGGTGGCCTACCTTCGGCCTTGATAAGGCGCAGACTCATGCCTCCGTGGTCGTGACCGTAAGCATCCAGCCATACGCCGCCGACCTGGGGGTCAACATCGGCGATCACCACGAACACGGAACCGTCGCTTTCGTAGCGGGCGCGGGATTTGGTGGTGTAACCCTGCCCCTCCTCGTAGCAATCGAGGTTTTCCTGCCAGACATTACACAGTTGGAATATCCAGTATTCACAGGGGCCAGGCGTGAAGTGCAGTACCAGCGTTTCGTCCGCGTTCTTTTCCCATGCACCGAAGCCGTGATGCCGATCCGGTACGCCACCATTGCTCAGATAAAGAGCGCGGCTGAAGCGGAGGCTATTGGCCCGCTTGCTGAGGTTTTCCTGCCACCAGCTGCGCACCAGTTCCACATAGGCTAACACCAGTTGGCCCGCCTTGGCCAAGCCGGCGCTAACCTCTTCAGCGGCTATGGGCCGGGGCGGCACGTTATCCAGACGCGCGATGGTCATGGTTGGCGCGACCGTATTTGCCCGGTCGTGATACAGGGTGCGCACGAGAATTCCCACGCAATCGCTGGTAATGGGTAACCAGTTGTTCGTACCCGCCGGTTGCGTCTGGCTCACGATGATCTCGAAATTGCCGTCGGCGTCGAACTCGATTGCTTCGCTGGGCAGGAAGCCGGTGGTCGTCAAGGTGGCAGGATCGAACTCCTGCAGGCCGCTGACCCCGTGTTTGGCCCAGTCTCGTGCGGCCAGGTCGTCGGGCTGCTTCGCGCTCCAGGCGGCAATCACAAAATACGGCAGCGTGCCACGGTTGCCATGAATGCAGTAATCGTACGAGCCATCGACAAACTCGGCCAGCAGGTGATCCTGGTCTGGCGATTGAAAATTGATGCTCTGGCGCCAGGGAGCATCGCGCAGGCGCGGGCGATCGGGTTCACAGTTTTCCATGTAGCGCTCGAAGCCGTTGCGCAGCAGACGCGTTAAAAAACGGTACCACTCGCTGCGGTCCAGCTCAGTGAGCTTGCCTTCAAACTCGTCGACAATGTGCCCAGCCGAGCGCACCGTTTCACAGAAATCATCCCAGGCTGCGCCGCTCTTGAGCCGCTCGACCGCTGCACTTTTTCCGGTTGAGGGGATCATAGAGACTCCTTCTCCACCGGGAATCGCGAGTAATAGAACGCGAAGCGCTCCCGCAAGGCCGCTACATCGATACCGAAATCCCCCGCCAGATCGTAACGGACCTTGCCGTGCTTGCCCCTCGGACTGGCTTGTGAGTAACGCTGCATGCTGCGCGCTGCGCCACTGTCCAGTTCCAATCCGGCCATGGCGTATATCTTCTCAACCGTACTGCTCTGATCTGCCATGTACTCGTGGAACAGTACATCCATGGTTTGGGCTTCCGGCAGGCGCTCCCGGTCTCGCACGCAGGCAAGCAGTAGACGCTCTATTCGCGCTATCCAGTAGTCGGCGAGTTCCTTCAAGTCGATGTGCGTGCGCCGCAGGCGGTCGCCATAGGCGATCATGGTCATCGCCGATTGCAGCACGGCCAGTGGGTCGCGATGCGTAATCACATAGGTGGCATCGGGATAGGTGGTCTGCAGGGGTATCAGGTTTTCCATGTGCGGTGGCGATTTCATCACCCAGCGGCTGGGGCCGCGCTGCCAGGTCAACGCCTGCAGCACTTTCTTGCCGTAGGCGTAGTGCGGCGTTTGGTCATGGGCATAATAGTACTCACGCCAGCGATAGGGGCGCGACAACCATTCGGGCAGGTAGGTCGAAAAATCCAGCGCTTGCAGTTCGATGTCTTCGTGCACATGGTCTGGCGCCATTTCATGCATGGCGGGCATCAGCGGCAGGAGGGATTCAAACGCGCTCCACACCGCTTTGGTCGTGGTAAACCGGGGGTCCTCCCCTGCGCCCGCAGCCGCCTGCCCGGGTGGGGGAATCGGCTGCATGGCTTCCCACAGTGGCATGGAGCGCAGGCGCTCGTCGGCGGCGAGAATATTGACAAGATTGGTGGTACCCGACCGCGGCAGGCCGGCAATGACGATGGGGCGGTCAATCACAACCTCGGCAATATCCGGGTTACGCTTGAGCAGGTCCTCCAACAACAGGCGATTGCTGGCGTAGCGAACCGCATCATTGAACAAGCCCGCCCGGCCCAGCGGCCCCAGGCCCCGATCTTCGTCAAAGCTCATCAGCCAGATACCCAGGCGCTCGCGAAAATCACCGGCACCAAAGTCGGTCAAGCCAGTTGCCTGCCGCGCAGCGGCCAACACGAACTCCTCCTGCATGTGCACCGGAGGAGCGGCGGCAATTGCCTGGCGCTGCATGGGCGTCAGCCGTGGCGCGCCCAGGTCGTCAATGCGGATCGTGTTTTCAGTCATCAGCGTGCTTCCTGCTGTTGGGGACCTTAGGGGGCCGTCAGCCAGATACGGTGTAACCGCCATCCACCGCGAGAGTTTGCCCGGTAATCCAGGACGCACCCGCACTGCTCAGAAACAGCACCGGCACCGCGATATCCTCCGCCACGCCCAGCCGCCCTGCCGGGGTGCGCGCCAGCGTGGGCTGCGACCATTCCGGATTGGCAATGGTGGCGCTGGTCATGCGGCTGGCGGTGAGGCCAGCCGCTACCGCGTTGACGCGGATGTTGCACTTGCCCCAGGCCACGGCCAGGGCGCGCGTCAGACCGACCAGCCCAGTCTTGGCTGAACCATAGCCCGGTACTACCTCAATGCCGAAGAATGAGGCCATGGAGGCGATGCCGATGACAGACGCCCCACCGGGTAGCGAGCTCCTGGCCAGTTTGTCTTTACAGCGCTGGGCCAAGCGGTGCGCGCTGACCAGGTGCACCTGCACGGCGCGCTGGAAAATTTCCGGGTCCGATTCGTCAAGGCCCTGGCTGGGAAACGCCAATCCCCCGTTGTTGACCAGAATATCCAGTCGCGGCAGTGCATTGGCAACCCCATCGATGCTCTGTGACTCTTCCAGGTTGAGCTGCAGGTATTGGTAGGCTGACAAATCGGCGTCGTATTCCTGGGCATTGCGGCGGGTGCCGGTGATCGTCACATCAGCTCCGGCTGTGTGATACGCCTTCGCAATCGCGGCGCCGATGCCGCTTGTGCCACCGGTAACCAGTACGGTAGCGCCGCTGTAGTCATAGTGAATATTGGAAACGGGGGTATTGGTCGTCATCGGGTCCTCAGCTAATTATCTGGCCTGGGGTGGTATTTGTCTGTCGGGGCAAAAGTGGCGGCAGCAGCGCTTTACTCACGCCACACCACGGGACAATCCGGCCCATCCAATGAATCGCCCGCTGCCACAAACTCATGGTGCGGTTTGCGTGGCGCTCCCGGACGAAAGTAATACACCGCGTCGTCGCCACAGTAACGCAGACTGATTGCACGGCGGCGGCGCGTCTGACTCATATTGCCCCCAGCAGCGTGCAGGGTGCGCGCATGATGCACCGTCAGATCACCCGGCCCGAGATCAAACTGCAGGAGCTCCACCTCGTTTCTGCTCGCCATGCTGTCTATATCCGGCACCACGGCGCCGACGGTGCCTTCCATCGGGCTATTGGACACGAACCAGTTCGGGCGATACTGCGCGTCCCAGCGGTGTGATTCGCGTACAAAGCTCATCACCCCGGTTTCCGCGTCTGCATAATCCAGCGGTATCCACGTTGTACACACCTGGTCGCCGGCGACATGAAAATACGAGAGGTCCTGGTGCCAGGCCGTTCGCTCCGCGGTGTCCGGCTCCTTCACCAGCACACTGTCCTCCCACATATTCACCTTCCTGGAGCGAAGCAGATGCGCAACGATAGCGCCGATTTCAGGCGAGAGTGCGAATTCTCTGCAATCGCTGTCTACTCGCCAGTGATCGGTTCCGGAGATGAACCGCCCGCGCCCCTTGCGACCCCCGTCCAGTATCGCTTCACCGCCCGCCGCAATTTCTGCCCCCATCGCGGACATATTGTGCATAGTGCCACCCGTAGGTTCGTTGACCAGACGTTCTACAGCGGGCTCCATGGCCAGCACGAATTCCGGATTCAGGACCTGGCGCAGACACACCACACCGTCCTGCCAGAACGCGGCAATTTCTGCCTCAGTTGGCAAGCGCAAAAGAATCTCGTTATTCATAGATCTATCTCCGAACAAAATGCCCAATGTGTTTGCTTACGAAGGCTATGACCACGCCCTGCGTGGGCATTAGCCTGTTGGTTCATGCAACATCAGTCGTTGAAATCGACCAGCACTTTCGCGGAGGCATCTTTATCCTGCGCAAGCGCAAAGGCCGCGAAAAAATCCGTGCTGGGTAGCCGGTGGCTGATCATTGCGGATACATCCAGCTTTTCACTTGCCAACAGCGCCAGCACCTCGGGGAATTCCTCTGGGTAGGCGAGCGACATGCTGAAATCGAGCTCTTTGGCCAGCGCCATCTGGAAATCGACTGGCACCGGCGTATGATGCACCGCGACCACAAGCATCCGCGCGCGGGACGGAGCCATGGCAACAATGGACTGCAGCACCTCGGCTGAACCGGTCACCTCGAACCAGAGCCTGGCGTTGATCGTCGGCCAGCCAAACACACTACCGCTACCCAGTGCGGCAGCCAGCGTATCGAAGGTGTCACCCTCTGCCGGGTTGACGGTTTGTGTAGCCCCCAGCCGGCAAGCGCGCTGCAGCCGCGAGCTCGACATATCCACCACGGTAATCTCACGCACACCTCGCTCATGGAGCAGCGCCACAATGCCCAAGCCTATCGGCCCTGCCCCAAACACCACCACACTGTCATCCTGCTGCACGTCAGAGCGGCGCACAGCGTGTAACGCAACTGATAACGGCTCTATCAAGGCCGCATGTTCGAAGGTAACCGAGTCGGGTAGCCGGTAGATGGAGCCGCCAAGCGTGGCATTCTGCACAAGGAGCAAGGGGGCGAAGGCACCCTCGGGGACGCCGTTACCGATGGCATTCCCATCACCCATCGGGTTGACCGTCACACGGTCGCCCGGGGCAATACCCACAACGTCCACTCCCACCGCGGCAACCGTACCTGCCAGCTCGTGCCCCAGCCCGAAGGGTTCCTTCTGGGGCGCCGCCACACCACCTATGCGGGCAAACGTGATGTCGCTGCCGCAAATGCCTGCCACGGCAGTGCGTACCACCACATCACGCGGGCCGGGTACCGGCGGCTCTATGTCGTCGATGCGTAAATCCGAGGGGCCATGTACTCGCACTGCTTTCATTCGGGAATACTCCTGGTAGCGTGCTGTTGTGGATTATGCTGAGCGTTGAAGAGACATGCTCTCCCTGGCTTGCGAGTAGCACTCGCGCGCCATGTCACAGTGCAGGAGGGTCTGCTCCCACCGGTTGTTCTGCTCTTCCCAGTCCCCGTTGCGGTCTCGCTGCAACTGCGCGTAGGCAATGGGGTAGTCGATGCCGTTATGCGAAAGTACGGCGGGCAGCAACTGTGGTGCAAAAACCACCTGCTGGCCTCTCTCCAGGCAGGCGCGAAAACAGGCGGTCCAGAAGCGGCGATGATCCTCTACGAAATGACGATCATCGCGCGCTGACTCCAGCGTTATCTGTGCGCAATTGCTGCTACCGATACGCCCCTCAACAATGTCGGTGCGCTCGAGCAGGGGCTGCATGAACGCCAGCTTTTCGTCAAAGCCCGCGAGAGACAGCTCGTGCCCCATGTACCAGTGCGTGAAGTCCGCACAGAAACGCAACTCGGGAAAGTGTTGAATGGTATCCAGGGTGCGCCGTATATCCTGCGTAATACTGCCGCGGTGCGTCTCCAGCAATAGACGGTGCCGGTGGCGCGCGGATGCGAGCAGCAGAGCATCGCAGTAGCGCTTGACCGCTTCGTCCCCTTCAAGCCCGTTGCCTGCGACGAGAATCGTTGCATCGAAACCCTCCGCCGCATGGCGCTCGGCAATCGAATCCAGTGCCCCGGGGTCGCAGCTCAGCACCTGGGCGGTGGCCACCATCCCGGCATCTCGCGCTGCGCTGGCCGCATCCGTTTGTACACCCCCGAAGCCGGCCTTCTGCAACGTCGCATAAAACCCCTCACCAACGGCCGGCGCGTTGGATTGAGGGGGGAGCCCAAGAAGTGTGGTCAAACAAAAGTCGATACGCATAGGCTGAGGCTTCCATCCAACGAGAAAACGCTTGCGCCCAGGCTGCAGCGGGCGCCCGCACCATTCAGAGCGCCTAGTAGCGATATTGCAGTTCGATCCCGTAGCTGCGAGGCTCACCGTAGGCCGCCGGAATGGTAAGGACCGGGTTGCCAACCGGGAATGCATAGACCCGGTATTCCTCGTCCGCCAGGTTCTTGCCCCACAGGGCAAGCTGCAGGCTGTGGTGATCACCAGCCCCCAACATGATTTCGGACAATGTCACCCGCCCATTGAAGATCGTATAGCTGTCCTGAAAGTCGAAGTTCTTCGGCGCGTAGGCATATTTTGAGGTGGACGTAAGATCCAGCTGGAGCCCGAGTGTTCCGAATGAAAAGGGCTCAAACTCGTAGGCTACCGCCAATGCTCCGGCATGACGTGGCGACTGGGCAAGTTCGAAACGTTCTGGGATATTGTTGTTCAGCGGGTTCGGTTGGTCGGGTTGCTCCGGGTCCAGATAGGTATAGCTCAGGTCGATCGTGAGGCCGGCCAGCGGCACTAGCGTCATGTCCATCTCGACCCCACTGATTTTGGTCGTTTTCGCCGCGTTGATGGTCTCGGCGAAGGTCGGGTTCAGCGGGTCGGAGAAACCGATCTGGAAGTCGTCGTACTCGGTGCTGAACACGGCGAGGTTGAAACGCAGGCGGCTGGCGAAAAGTTCGCTCTTCAGGCCGAACTCCCAGGTTTCCACGTTTTCTTCGTCAAAAGGTATAAATGTGAAAGAGCGCTGGCTGACACCACCCGCCTTATAGCCGGTCGCCCAGCGCAGGTAGGTATTGACCTCATCGTTCCACTGGTAGCTGAAAGTCAGTGTTGGATCCAGGCTATCCGTTTTCAGGTTGTAGTTCTGATAGCGAAGGCCGGCCTCGACCAACGCAGGTAGCGCGTAGTCCCGATCGCCGCTTTTCTTGTCTTCGGTGTACCGTGCGCCCAGCGTGATTTCGAGCCGATCCTCAAGTACTGCAGGTGTCCAGGACGCCTGGCCGAATGCCGCCCAGCTCTCGGTTTGGGTACTCACTAGCCTCCTCGCATCGGAGGGCTGGGGAATCGGTGGGTAAATGGGGCCCAGAAACACACCGGTAAGTGCGCCAAAGCTGTCGCGCGATGCCAGGTTCAACAAGTCATCGTTGGCGTTCTCCTCAAAATAGTAAACGCCTGTCATCCATTTCAGCCGATCACTCGCACCCGACAGCTGCAATTCCTGGCTGAACTGGTCCTGCTCGACGGCAGCGGCCGCAATCAGGCCGTTGAACAAGAGTGCGCCGGCGTAGTTGTTGCGGGTGTCCTCTTCCATATCACGGTACGAGGTAATGGACTTGAGGGTGAGGGATTCAGCCAGATCCCAGGTCAGGGTAAGGTTGTGCCCGGTTTGACGCGTTTTGCTTGGATCCAGTGGCCGGACGGGAAAGCGGGTTGTGTCGGTGGCGGGCGGCTCGACACCGATAACACCCAGCGTATCCAGCATCACCTGAAAATAGATTTGCGTGGCCTCGATGTCAGACCAGTCATAGGCGTAGTAGACATTGAAGTTATCCGCGGGGCTCCAGTCCAGAGCGACGCGAAATGCGTCTTGCTCGGTGTCGCCGTAATCGTTCTCGCCGGGCGCCGTATTATCGACCCAGCCATCCTTCTGCGAATGCAGATAGTCAATCTTGGTACGTATGTCTCCGACTTCTGGAAGGTCGATATGGGTGGCCGATTTCAATGCATCAAAGTTCCCCACATTGAACGTTTGTTGCAAGCCGAACTCGCCCGAGGGCTTTTTCGTCACCAGGCGGACTGCACCACCGGTCGCATTCCGGCCGAACAGCGCGCCTTGCGGGCCACGCAGCACCTCAATACGTTCCAAGTCAGCCACTTCCATCGCCAGCCCCTGACCGCGGCTAAGGTAGGCATCGTCCAGGTATATGGCTACGGAGGGCTCAAAGGTGATCTGGCCCGGGTCACTAAAGCCTGCGCCCCGTACGCTGATAGTCAGCGTGCTCGGGGTATTCACGAAAGGCTGGATGCGCAACGACGGAATGCTGCCCGTTCCCAGGTCGGCGAGACTGGTAATCCCTCTGGCTTCAAGCTGGCTCTGGTTCATGGTCGCTATGGAGATAGGGGCCTCTTGCAGGCTCTCCTCACGCTTTTGCGCGGTAACGATAATCTCTTCCAGAACGGCGGTTCGACGACTGTCCTGTGCGTTTGCCAACTGGCTTGTGGTAGCAGCCAGCGCGGCGACTACAAAAACCGGCGGGATGTATGCGATTGACCTGCCCATCATTGCATTCCTTTTTATTATTAATGACTGGCATAGGTTATCTGCGAACCAGGTTCTTTCGATCAGCAGCAATCCTGTGCCTCAATGCCTGCAAAACTAGCATTGAGACTGACAGCAGCACCATCTTTTTTAATGGAGCCTCATTAATTATGGAGCGCAATCCAGCTCGAAGACTGAATATTTAAACCGCAAGCGCGCAGCTTTTGGGCGAAAGACCCTTTTAGTCCGCAAATCGACAACGACACCCGCCTACGACGTGCGACAAAGCCCCTGACGAGGGCGTTGCCGCTGCAAGCACTTGAGCAGGCTGAATTGACTCGCTAGGTGGTGTGTTCCTGGTCAGCCGCTGCCAGGGGTGACATCGGCGCTGACAAGAGGGCGAGTAAGCCGTCTTCCAGTGTGTGAATGAATACGTCTGTTTCCATATCCATGTCGGTGGATTTGGTGCAACGTTTGATTTTTATATGTTCCGACAGGCCATGAAAAAGCAACACTGCTGCAAGCATTGAGCGCTGTTTTATAACGGGCTCGGGCAAATCGTGTGCCGCCATAGCATCGTGCAGCGCACTGGTAAGCCTGTCCTGGTTGGGGAGGTGCAGGTTTGTAGACCCAAGATGCTGCGCGAACATGGTGTGGGTAGCAACGAGTTGGGCATTGATGCGAATGAACTCCTCACCGCCATCCAGATCCGACAATTTTTCCGCGACAGGGTAAATGAAAGCTCTTACCACTGCCTTCAGGCTTTGCCTCCCCGATTGCTCCAGTTCATCGAGCAGCGCGTGTCGGCGGCGAACAATGCGCGGAATATGCTTGTCCAAAATGGCCTGTAAGAGCCCCTCCTTATCGCCGAAATGGTACTGACATACCGCCGCGTTGCTTTGTCCGGCCGCTTTACCTATCTGTTGCAGGGTCACGCCCTCCACGCCGTTCTCCGCAAATAGCCGCTCGGCAACGGAAACCAACTTGGCACGGGTCGCAGCACTGCGCGACGTGACACGCCTTGAGGTCGATGACTTGAAGGGCACAGAAGTATCCATAAACCTGAAAAGTCCGGAAATATTGAGCGAGATATGAGTTCGCGAAGATCATCCGGGGTACTGGCTGAAATGTAAAGGCACGGCACGCCCTTGCGGTTGCCGCGTGCGCTCAACCACACCCTCGTTCGCTGTAGTCGGAACAACTCGCGTTAAGAGAGCTCATCAGAGAAATGATGATTAACGTCCCGATGGCGCGCTTCATCATCTCGTACAGCCACAACCACGTCTCGCAAGCGAGCATCAGGCGGCAGTTTCCAGTACTCAATCGCGATTTCCGGAGCTGCAACGTTTTCGCACAGGCCCTCGTCGATATCAGCGAGGTACTCCGTATAGCTGAATACCGCTTCTTCCTCGAAGTATCCTACGATACGGTGTGCGGTGCGCGGCGAGCACAGATAGACGAAAAAGTAGAAATTGTAGAAGACGCCCTGGGCCATCAGGATGAGAAATCGTTCGAACCTGGACGGCTGCGCTATCTCAACGAATGTCATCAGGTGCATTCTTTCATTTTCCGCCTCGTTCAGAAGCGTCTGTATCCAGCCGTTATCGCTCTCCATCCTGCGAAGAGCGCGCAAATGCCTGAGGGTTCCCGCCACCATGCCTGGAACTCCCGCAACTGTTTCCAGTACCACCGCGCGATGTCCGTACCGCTTCGCAAAAAACTTGTCCGCAAAGAAGCGAAGCACCTTGGTGAAACCGAGGGCGACGCGATCCGAGCTACCACTGGGTACATGATGTTCTCTGGGTGGAAACGCTGCTTTCATGGCAATCCCGGAAATTGATTAGTCTTCGCGCTCAACACGCATCAGACAGAATGCCAGCAGCAAGGTTGCGAGCACGCCCGACCCTCCAGCAGCAGCGGAGGGTAGAAACGCCTCGCGACCAAACACTATCAGGATGGCATTGGCGACCATGGCGATAACACCCACCAGCGCCGTCAACCCTCCCAGGGCTTTGCCGCCCCCCATCATCTTTGCAATTCCGAAAATGAGTGCAGCAAAGCCCAGCAAGAGTTTTGCTGCGTAATAAATCACGAAGGACAGGGCTACAACCGCCCCCGCCAACGGGCCTAGTTCTTCTAGGCCCCCCGCAGCCTCACGAAACGGCCCGAACAGGGTGAGCCCTATACTCACTTGCACTACGTTGAGCACTGCGCTAAAGGCAATGGCAGACCAACCGACCTGAAGATTGCTGGCCTGCACCATTGCGGCTCCAGCAAAGGCTGCGAGAAGGGTGAAAAGAAGACACTCCATCCCCCATAACAGTTGGCGTGGAACGCTAACCTCAACCATGTGGAGCAGCGTATAAAGTACCTGCGTGGCTACCAGCGCCAACAGTAAACCGGATACGATTTGAACGGTTCGTTTACTGGTAAAATTCATCGTTGTGTCCCTTGTTTGTCTTTCTTCGCCATACCCTGGTCGCGCGGTCATGCCGGATCACCACGTTCTCGATACCCTACGCTTCAGGCCAGAAGGAGCAACCGATTGTCATAATTCGGCGCATCACTGCCGGCTGAAGCGAAGTGGCAGCGTCGCCAGTGTCTCTGCCCGCAAAATAGATACTTCGTCAGCCTTGGCTATCAAAGTACTCTTGGAAAGTTGCAACATGGGCCGCACCTTCCTCATTCAGCGGAAGAAAGTGAGCCTGACTTTCAACTTGTGCCAGCCACCTTTCGATTGCTGGATACCCGCATAGTTCAAAACCCGATTCATTGGCTAGTTTGGTATAGGGGTACAGGGCATAGTCTGCGATCGTGCAGGTTGACGCTGCAATCCAGATTTTTGTCTTCAAGCGATTTTCTAGCGTATCCAGTGCCCGCTCTGCTCTGGGCACCAACAGCTCAATGTGCGCAGAGTGCTGGCCGGGGTCATCGGAAAAGTTCTTGAGATACCGTATAACGGACAACGTGGGTTCATGGCTGTATTGCTCAAAGAACATCCAGCGCAGCACCTCCGCTTGAACACGACGCTCCTCGGGCCAAAGCGGCGTGTCACTGCCAAAGAAATACAGGATAGCATTCGACTCAGACAGGACGTCGCCGCTCTCTGTGATAATGGCAGGTATCTTGCCGATAGGATTCACACCTAGAAAACTGGAGTGACCCGTTTCACCGCGAACCTGACTTACGTCTACGCGGATGAACGGCTTGTTACAGAACCTGAGAATCAGTTGGACCTTATGCACATTCCCGGAAGCGAGGTTTCCGAACAGCGTAATCACGTTACTTCACTCCAGGGTCATTGCGCCGAGGGCGAGCGAGCTTGGGCATGCTCTGCTGAACATCGAAGCCTTCACAATGGTCAATCGACCGGCTAATTTGAGCTCCAAACGATCATAGCTATCTGCGCACTGCATGGGGTAGTACCTCAGTGCGCAAGGTTTGCTCAGCCGCCCAGTACTGGCCACGTAAATCGTATCCGGTAAAGACTATAATGAGGTCCAGCTCGGGAATGACAGTGAGGCGCTGGCCACCAAAACCGGTCGCGGCAATAGCCCTTGGGCCTCCAGTGCTACTGTTCGGCAGCCACCACTGATAGCCATACACCCTATTGTCATCATCGTCATCCGGAGCGGTATCGGCGACGTGCGGGGAAGTGGATTGGCGCACCCATTCCTCACTGACCACCCGCTCATCGCCCCATATTCCGTCATGCAAAACCAGAAGCCCGATACGTGCCAGATCATGGGCCGACAGGTACAGGCCGCCCATACTGTCTATCTCGCCATCGGGCGTCGCTTTCCAATAATAATTCTCGATTCCGATAGGATTGAACAGACGCTCCTCAGTCCATTCATCCAGCCTTTGCCCTGTCGCGGTACCTATGATTTTTCCCAGAAGAACGCTTGCCCCGTCATTGTATTCAAACGATGTACCTGGATCGGCATCCATTGGGTGGTCAAGAATGAACTGTATCCAGTCCCCGGCATTCTCAAGGCTGACGGTGCTGGTCTCGGGGTCCTGAAAACTCCCATCTGGCTCCCATTTGATGCCGCTTTGCATTGTCAGTAGATGCTCAATGGTCATCGCAGCTCTGCGTGGATCTGACCTGTCGAACTCATAGGCGTCAAAGTACGGGAGTGCGGGAGCGCCAACGCCCTCGATAAATCCATTGTCAATCGCGATACCGAGCGCGAGGGAGGTTACGCTCTTGGATACGGATTGCAGTGTGTGGAGCTCTGACCCCTTGTAATAGGGATGATAGTCTACATTTTCGTAATCATAATTGGGATCACGCCGGTTTAAGCCAATTCTCTCTTCCGGGCGAACTTTTGCAGCGACAGCCTCATAGTTTCTCCTAAATCGCTCATCGACCACCACCCGGCCATTTCGGATGAGGAGAAAATGATCGACCATTCCGTATTTGCCGGATGTGATTTCCTCGACAAATCGAGCGATCGGAAGCGGGTTGATGCCTTCAGTTTCAAGTGTTGAAGTACGCCACTCCTCTCCGGGCCAGGAATGAGAGGTGGGGTCTTCTTCAAGTGAACTCTGGTGCGGCACACATCCAGCACAGACAAGGACTAGAGCGCAAACAGCCGCAGCAAGCCCCCTCGTGCTTGTTCGCAATTCGAACCAGCTGCATTTCCGAGCACCCTTCACTGCAGTCGAAATAACAATACCGCGCGTCGGCCTGAATGTGTAACGGCGCCGAGGTGTGTTCATACTGCAAGCCCTCTGGTCGCCAAGCGCCCTGTATCAACAAAAAGAGTGTGACGTGCCCGCTTTGGCAGGATTGACACGACGAACCTGAGGATCGCCATTAACTGTACGAGTCAGGCAGGTACTTGCGCATACTCGCGCCGATCTCTCCGGATCGCGCACCCGAAACATCGTACCAGGTACGAATCTGCAGCGAACCGTCCGGTTCGAAGTGATAGGTCTCAAGACTCTTTGCCGTTCTTGTTCTGCCTGAGGAAGTGATAATATTGTGCATCTTCCACGCCACCGTGGCTCCCAGAACAAACAGCGTCTCTTCAGGTATTTCAAATTTCACGTGGTCTTGAAACAGGTCGTAAGAGTCCGTGCAGCAGTGCTTGAAGCCAAATTTCTCAGGTGTTCCGACTGGGTCAAACATTCTTATCGCATCGCCCTGAAACACGGTGCGATAGTTGGCTATCCAGCCTTCGCGATCACCCTCATTCCATAATCTGGCGTAGTTATGCGCCCAGTTTCGCAGTTCTTCTGTGGTTGGTTCCGGTGCAGGCATCGAGTGTGTCTCCCTGGTTATAGTGAGCGAACATTTTCGCGGACAAGTACATTAAAAACCGTAGCGGATGCGCCCGAACGAATCTCCACTGGATTTGCGCGTTACCTCATTTAGCCAATTCATGATAACTGGACTACTCTCATCACCGATAACGCTCAAACTGGGATGATTCCTATTCGGTAGGTCTTTAACGGTCGTTGGTACTACTTGCCACATAACGCTGCCAGCAGCGGGCGCGCGAACCGCGCAGCGTTTTGGGCGTCCGGGAGAGTTCCTTCGATAAAGTGGACACCCGATGGTTAGGTTCATTACGCCTCTGTCTCTATCGGTGTTCGATATCCCAGTGACGAGTGTAGTCGGTCACTGTTGTAAAACTCAATGTAGCCGCGCAAGGCTGCGATCAGATGGCCGTCAGTATCGAAATCAGCTCGGTGGTACATGTCTGATTTCATTGTCTTGAACCATGACTCCATGTGCGCATTGTCGTTCATACGGCTTCGACGATTCACACTCTGGATAAACCCCGCCTTTGCCACTTGACGCCGATAGGTCTCAGCCAGATATCATGCGTGATATCCACTTCGTGATACCCCATAGAGCCCACACATCCGCTTCACCGGGTAGATTTCTTTGTTTGGGTGGATGAAGGCGAAGATGTCTGTTTTCGAGTTGAAGTGAACTCGATGGCTTTTTTTAAAAGGTCATGCTCCACCTTCAGGCGCTCATAGTCCTTCTTGATACGGCGCAGCTCTTTGAGTTCACCGGCAACCGCTTTATCGACATGAGTTCCTTTGGCCATGATCTTGCCCTCACGCAATTCTTTACGCCAACGAGACAACATGAAGGGATGGATGTAAAGCGATTCAGCAACGTCCTGAATCGCTACCCCGGGTAGCTCGCTGAGACGGACCGCAGTCGCCTTGAAGTCATCACTGTATTTGTAGGTGGTTCTGGGGCCTGGCTTGGGCATTGTGGCTCTCCTGATTGGTTAGATCAGGGTGTCCGCTGAACCGCAGGAGCTCCGCCGCGAATTTAAGCTGCTTGTTAGGTGCCATTGCCACTCCCGACTAGTTCTAAAGGACTTGGACCGGCCATGCAGAGTCCGTTCCATACAGATTCGACTAACCCTTTTACATCATCAAAAGCTTGATCTAAGTCGAAATCTCGCAAACGTGCCCACCATTCTGTGAAATCTGCTGGCATTTGATCTGTGATGAAATGACCGAGGCTGTATTGGTCGATAGTTTCAGAACGTGCATGAGCGAACATATCTCGTATTTCACGAAGTTCCTTGAGAGTAGACCAAGGGCGAGAACCTTCGTTTAGGCTTATAGAGGCTGCATCGAGGACAATCTTTAATCGCTTTTTGGCTGTGAAACCTCGCTCATTTGTTTCCCAGTCAGGGATTTTCAGGGCGCCTACATGATTCAGAAACGCCTCTACAGTAAAACCCAAAAGCACTACTGCTGAAATTTTTTCGAATTTCTTTGAATCTGGAAAGGGATGGTCGCTTCTTGAAACAGACCATCTGGACGCATGATACAAGTACCCGTAGGAGTGGACGACGAATGACATATCAGCACCTAACGCCTCAAGCAGAGGCGCCAGCTTTGTTGGCGTCCTGCTGGCTTAACTTGTTAGAGGCCCGTTGCTCCAAACGCTCAGCTAGCCATACTTTTATTATGGACTGCCTCGTAACACCCAGACGCCCTGCCTCTCGATCAAGAGACTCAATCATCCAGGCCGGAAAATCGACGTTTACACGGCGCTGCTCTTGGTTGGGCCTCTTGATCTTACTAAGGTCTAGGTCTCCGGTGATGTCTTTCCCTTCATCAAATTTTTTGTCAAAGCTCTTAGCCTTCATAAAGTGATACCTCCTCACTGCGTGAGCGCCGAACTGAAATGATCCGTATTCTGGTCTCTCTGTAAGTAATGACAGCAGACCAATGCTTTGTATTGATTCTACCTATAACGAGGAACCTGGACTCATCATCGGTTCGGGCAGGAATCTCAAGCATGTCAGGATCCAACCAGAGGAGCTGCGCATCGATGAAGTCGATGCCATGTTTCACGAGGTTAGTGGCACTCTTGCGCTCATCAAACTCGAACTCGATCATGGTATAAAAAATATACCTTTTTGTAGCTTAACGCAATGGTAGAAATGGGGCCTCTAACGCTTAGGTAACCGACGCCGGAGCGCAAGCGGAGGGTACCAAAAGCGGTGCGCTTTTGGCGTCCGGTTGACCGGCTGGTTACGGCTGTCAGATAAAAATTTCAAAGACTGCCGATATTCCACCATCCAGAAAGGTCGTCACGAGAAAAGGTACGATCGCTCCTATCATCAGCCCCCAGAACAATGAGAATACCAACGAGTTTTCCCTTCTCGATTGTGTTGGCCAAATAGACTCCATGTACATTGCGACGGTGATCATCACGAGCGCTGACAAGGCGAAAACATAACCGAACACCGGGGATGTCAGTGACCCGAGCATTACCAACACCACAACGATCAACGCGCCAAGCAAAGATACCGCTTGGGGCTTTCCAAGACCCTGACCTCTAAACATATTTGCATCCACTCTGCGGCAAAGTGCCACAACAGCGTATTAGCAAGACCATGCCGACTAACTCCCGGCTTGCTAACTCCGCAATTGAACGTCCCATTACCATGAAAAACCCCAGCATTTCATTCACATAGACCCTCAAGCATCTCGGCCCCAGGAATTAGCAAGCCCCAACCATTGCGCCCCACCATTAATCCCGCCGCCAAAATCCCCAACAGGTTCAGGGCGTTACGTGCGTTGCAACCTCAATCCAGCCCCAGACCGCTTAAAAGACGCCGTAATGCTTATACCATGCACACCTGAGTAACCAAAACACGCCGTGTGCAAAGTCGTGCCACCGCTCTTTGGCGAGTCAGACTCGGGGCACGTTTCACGCGTGCGTATTCGCCTATGACGCTCGGCAAAGCATTCATCTTTCGCCTCGTTCAAGCTATTCTGCCGCTCAAAATTAAGGAGAAAACATCATGCAGGTAAGCAAGCTACTGTGGGTCGCCGGTCTTGGCGTGCTACTCGCCACCAACGCACAGGCGCATTCGGCGGCGGATATTGGCGGTGGTTTCGTCAGCGGCCTGCTGCACCCGGTGCTGGGCTGGGACCACGTGGCGGCGATGGTCGCGGTGGGCCTATGGGGCGCATTTCTTGGCAGCCCTGCCCTGTGGCTGCTGCCCGTGGTGTTCCCCCTGGTGATGGCGGCGGGTGGCGCGCTCGGCCTTGCCGGAGTGGACCTCCCCGGAGTGGAAATCGGCATTGCGGCGTCCGCTCTGGTGCTTGGCGCCATGATCCTGCTGGCCGCGCGTCCGCCTCTGTGGATTGCGGGCCTGCTGGTTGCCTGTTTTGCCATTTTCCATGGCCACGCCCACGGCACAGAGCTGCCGGAGGCTGCCAGCCCGCTGGCCTATAGCCTGGGCTTTGTCATCGCCACCGGGTTGCTGCACCTGTCCGGTATCACCTTTGGCCTGCTGGTGCGCTGGCCGGTTGGGCGCATGGCAGTGCGAGCGACGGGTGCGCTTATCGCTATCGCCGGCGTTATGTTCCTCGGCCAGGCCATTTGAACAGTGGCAACCGGCGCCGCCTGTTCACGGGCGGTGCACTGCTGTGCACGGCGGTGCCCGCCTGGTCGCACGCGCCCATGCAGGGCATTGGAGAGTTCTACGGCGGTATTCTGCACCCGCTCGTGGTGCCGGCGCATGTGCTTGCCCTGGTGATGTTGGGCCTGCTGGCGGGGCAACGGGGCATGGCGGCCGTGCGCAGAACCTACCTGGGCTTCCTGCCGGCATTGGTAGCGGGCCTGGCGCTTTCCGGTACGCGTTTTGGTGGCGGCCAGGAGCCGCTGTTGCTGTTGTTTTCGGCGTTGGCGGGTTTGCTGGTAGTCGTGCAAGGGCGTTGGCCCATCGGGGTGCTTCTTCCTGCCGGGGCTGCGGTGGCGCTGCTGCTGGGGCTGGACTCCGCGCCCGAAGGGTTGGCTCTGGGGCCCTATGTTGCCACGCTCACCGGTACGGCACTGGGCGCATTCGCCTGCCTGCTGCTGGTGGCGGACTTGAGCGAGCGCGCCTCCAAGGGCTGGCAGCGCATTGGGCTGCGGGTGCTGGGTTCCTGGGGCGCGGCCAGCGCAACGCTGGTGTACGCAATGCGCTGGCTGGCGCCCTGAGGCCTCAGGCCTCCGTGTAGCCGGTAATGGCCTTGGCGGCCTGGTAGGCAAAGGTCATGGCCGGACCGAGGGTTGAGCCGGGGCCTGGGTAGCAGGGCAAGGTGGGCGCACTGCAGTTGCCAATGGCATACAGGCCGGGGATCACCGAGCCGTCTTCACGCAATACCTGGGCATCCGCGTTGCACACCATGCCGCCCTGGGTGCCGAAATCGCCGGGGTCGACTTTCATGGCGTAGTACGGCGGCTTGTCGATAGCTGCCAGGCAGGGGTTGGGGGTTACGCGCGGGTCGCCGTAGTAGCGGTCGTAGGCGGAATCGCCGCGCTGACAATCGGGGTCGACGCCGGTCACCGCGTATTCATTCATCTTGGCTACCGTGGCCGACAGGCCATCGGGGTCCACGTTGATCTTGCGCGCAAGCTCGGGGATGGTATCCGCCTTGGCAAAGAAACCCTCAGTCTCGTAGCGCTTGGGCAATGCCCAGTCTGGCCGGAAGGTGCTGTTGTACAGCGGGCCAACGAAATATCTGGCGCGGAAGTTGGCATCGAATATCTGCCAGCTGGGGTTACAGGGGTTCTCCTCGCTGTGCTTGGCGAAGGTTTCGTGCTGGAACGCCATGTAGTTCTGCGATTCGTTGCTGAAGCGCTCACCCGCCGGGTTCACCACAATCGACCCAGGGTAGGACTTTTCCATAATGCTCAGACGCGGGATGGTTTCACCGGGCACCGAGATGGTGTTGCACCACCAGGCCTCATCCAGACGGTGCATTTTCGCCCCCAGGCGCTGGCCTTCCACAATCGCATCGCCTGTATTGTCGAGGGTACCCGCACTCCAGGTGTGGTCCGTGGGCTTGGGCAGGTATTGTTCGCGCATGGCCTGGTTGTGCTCGAAACCACCGGCGGCGAGTACAACCGCCTTGCGCGCCTGAATGCGCAGAGTCTCACCGTTGCGCGTGACTTCAATGCCGGTTACCACGCCGTCTTCATCGATCACCCGGCGCATGGGGGTATTCAGCCAGAGGGGAATGTCGCGGTCCTGCATGGAAGCGCGCAGGCGCGCCACACCGGCACAGCCGGTGGCCAGGCGCCGGTGGTATTTGTCCTTCAGGCGCCAGGGAATATCCGCCACATAGGCCGCAACCAGTTTCACTGCCGTTTTCCACCAGCCGGGCTGCTGACCGATCAACAGCGCCGCTTCCACCTGGGTAAAGCCGATCAGGCCACCGAGGTGCATCATCGGGTGGGTGCGCCGCAGGCGACGCCATTCCTCACCCAGCTCGCTGGCCGGAAAAGTTTCCGGCTCCATGGAGCGGTGCCCGACCATGGCCCCTTCGAGGTTGGTGTAGTAGTCGGGGTAATGCTCCAACGTCACGTAGCGCACCCGGGTGCGCTCGTGCAGGAAGTCCACCATCTTGGGGCCGTTCTCAAGGAAGGCATCCAACTGGTAATCCGGCACTTCCTCTTCCGTGATCAACTGGCGCAGATAGGTGCGCGCTTTCTCTACGGAATCCTCGGCGCCGGCTTCGCGTGCATAGCGATTGCCGGGAATCCACACCCCGCCACCGGATATGGAGCTGGTGCCGCCGTAGAGGTCGGACTTCTCCACCACCAGCACGTCGCGCGTGCCCATTTCGTAGCTGCACAGGGCTGCGGTGAGACCGCCGTTGCCAGACCCCACCACTACCACATCGAAACTGTAATCCCACTGCTGCGCGCTCATGCCATACCTCATACCAAAGCAACGCACATGGTAGCCCACTGGCGGCCGTTTCCGCAGCAACCCCGGGCGTAACACCGGGCAAGTTCAACAAATTGTCCGTCGCGGGCACCAAGGGCGACCGAATTGGCCGCCGCACCTGCTTGCCAGACAGGGGCAAGGCCCTATAGCATGCAATGAACCCCTGCAAACAAGAGAGCGCACCATGAGCAAATCCGTTCTGAAACCTGTCGCTGCACTGGCATCGGTTGCCGTTTTGGCCTTGTCCCCCCTGGCGTTTTCGCACCTCGACGAAAACGAATTCCACCAGTCCTATCGACAGTCCTATTTTGCGCTGCTGGGCGCGAACTTCGGCCCCATTGGGGCCATGGTGAAAGGCGAGATGCCCTGGAACCAGGAACAGCTGCAGGGATTTGCAAACGACATGAACGCCGTTGCCTCACTGAACTTGCTGCGCGGCTTTCCCGAGGGCTCTGACAAGGGCACTACGCGCGCCCAACCGGAGATCTGGGAAAACCCTGATGATTTCGCGCAGAAACACGACGAAATGACGAGCGCTGTGAAGGAACTGGCGAGCGTTGTGGAAGGGGGTGACCGCGCCGCTATTGCGCAGCAAGTGGGTGCCGTGGGGCAAACCTGCAAGGCCTGCCACGACGAGTACAAATCGAAAGACTACCTCTACTGAGCGCACCGCGTGCCGGAGCCGCCTCGGCGGCTTCGGTTAACGTGACGCCGCTACCACATCCGCGGTGGCGGCGGTGCCTGCTGCAATACCCACCAGAAAAGCCCACTGACACCAGCAACCAGCAGCACTGCCCGCCATAGGGCCACTGCAGGCTCCTGCCCTTCCCGGCCTTCAGCGCGCCCCCGCCACATGGCTTGCAGTAACTTTTCTCCCAACCGCCACTGGTGCCAGGCAACGGCCAGCAGGTGCAGCGCGACCATCGCCAGTAACCCGTTGAACGCCCACTCGTGCACCACGCCGAGAAAATCACGAATATCGCTGTCGACCGCGTAATACAGCGGGCCGTTGAACAGAATCCGGTCGCTGTTGAACAAACCGCTCACCGCCTGGGCGAGAAGCAGCGTGAGCAATACGAGCACCGACCAGCCACCGAGCGGGTTGTGCCCCGCGCCCGCGGGTTCACGCCCACGCAGGTAACCCAGCACCGTGCGCGGGCCACGCAGGAAGTCACTGAAGCGGGAGTGACGGCTACCTATCAACCCCCAACCCAGGCGAAAAAGCACCAACACCAGCACGGTGTAGCCAACCCACTCGTGGCGTTCCATCTGGCCTTCTTCGGCGGTCCACCACGCCAGTGGCAGCAAGACCACCAGTGACCAATGGAATACACGTGTGGGCCAGTCCCAGAGCGGAAAGCCGGCGCGATCAGCGTTTCCAGGTGTTCGGTTCAAGGTGATTCAGGCCCGATCAGGCAGGGAAACTCGGCGTCCACCCCTTCATACACATAGCGCCAGCGCTTGTCCTCCAGTACCGCGCGATGCCGGGCGCCATCACGGTTGCCGTCACCGCTCTCATAGCCGGCATCGCCTCGGAACATGACGAACACTTCGCCATCGCCGTGGCAGAAGCGCGGAAACACCGCCTGCGGAGGCCGCGAACGCTCCACACGCAGTAACTCTTCTACACTGGCATAGCGCGCGATGTCACACAGGGTGATGTAAGTGGGCGGCAGTACGCCGAGTTCACCCGCATCGTGCTCACGCACTGCCTGCGCGACCGGCACCCAACGTGCCGCGTGAATCTCGCTGCCGTCTATCGTTACCTGCGCGTGTGGCGCCACCGGGGCCGCGTAGATCCAGGTGGAAAACCGCTTGGGCTCAACAACTGGCGTGGTCCAATGGCTGATCAGCACCATATCGTCTGGCGCTGGCTGCAGGCCCGATTCTTCCTGCGCTTCGCGGGCCGCGGCAATGCGGGTAGCGCGCTCTTCGTCACCACCGGCCTGCTCCCAGTCGCTCGCTTCCAGGGCGCCACCGGGGAACACCCAGTAGCCACCCGCAAACAACAATGCCTTGTTGCGCTTGAGCAGCAAGGTTTCCAACCCTTCCGGCCCGTCCCGCAGCAACACCACGGTGCTCGCCGGTCGCGCAGGTGCCTCCTTGGGGTCGCTACCGCTGGATTCTGGCACATTGCGCTGCGCCAGCTGCCTTTCTTTCGGCTGCACGGCCTTTACCGCTGGCCGATAAACGACAGGTCGTAACCCAGGCTGCGAGCCCGTTGCAATGCAACCGGCAAATCCTCTGCTGATCGCGTCGCAAGCCACAGGTTGATCGAGCGCGTACCACTGCGACAAAACGCCAGCACCGGCCCCTCGGCATTCTCGAACGCCGCTGCCAGGCCGGGCAAATCGGGGCCAGGGAAGTTCATGCCGTTTACCGGGTAATACAGATACTCCAGGCCGTTCTCTGCCGCCGCTGCGGCAAACTCTGCGGACGTTGGCTGACCAGGCGCCTCGCCGTCAGGCCGATTGTTGATGAGCATCTTGAAGCCCGCCGCCGCGATTGCCGGTACATCGGCGAGCCCCACTTGCTCGGAAACCGCCACCCGGGATGTCACCTCAACGATCTTCATACCCTGCTACTCCTGTTAAGCGGCATCCGGCCCGGCGCGCACACGGTCAAAGCTGTCACGCAGCAGATCGGCCCAGCGTTTCAGGATGCGATTGAATTCTGCGCGATTGGTCACGCTGCTGGTCCACTGCAGCATGCCCTGGTCGATACCGCGCCGGCGGTCGACAACCCGCGCCTGCACCTCTCCGGTCACACCGTCAACCAGCTCCAGCACCAGCGTCATTTCGCCAGCGGAGGTGGTATAGCTGCGGACACGGGCCGAGGATTGCACGTCCGGCGCATTGATATCCAGGTTCACAATGGCCGGCTGCAGGATCAGGGTGTCCTCGCCCTCCTGGGGCGCATCCACCAGTGAGTAGGCGGGTGGCTTGAGCAACGCCGCGCGAAATTGTTCATCACACGCCGCCGCCATATCGCTGCGAATACGGTCTGCATCCTCCTGGCGCAGGCGGGTGGTTACGCTGCGGCTGTCACGATTCTGGTCGCGCAACCAGTTCTTGCGAAACGCCACCTCACAATCGGCTACCTGCAGGTGCTGGTAGTGCGCAAGGTCTGCACCGGGGCGCACATAGACATCAGCAAAACTGTGCCCGTCCGCTTGGACCAAACCATCGTCGGTGACTTCAGGGGCGGTTGCACAGCCGGCTAATACTGCGGCTGCCAACATCATTACACTTATTGTGAGTCGTGACATGAGTCTCTCCATTGGGGAAGCTGGAACCGTTTCACTATAGGCAATCTGCGGGCGCTATACCACCGTTACAGCGCTCAAATCAGCAGCCCCGACAGACCGTCCCACAGCAGCTTCAAGCCCAGCACGACGAGGAAAAAACTGATGACCCGATAGTAGAATCCAGCGGGCGAGCGTTTTACCAGCGCATGCCCCACCCATACACCCAGGGGTGCCAGCGGCACCAGAATCAACGAGTACAGCAGGTTCGCCACGGTGAACTGGCCCAGCCAGTAGTACGGTACCAGCTTGACGAGGTTGACCACCGCGAAGAACATGCCAGCGGTGCCGGCAAACAACAACGGTGGCAGACCCTTGGGCAACAGGTACATGGTCAGTGGCGGCCCACCCGCATGGATGCTGAAACTGGTGAAACCGGCCAGTGTGCCAAATACCGCGGCTGGCCCTGCCCGATGCCGGCCACTGGCGCGCCCGGCAAAGCCGAGCAATTGCTGCAGCCCAAACAACATGGATATCAGGCCCACGAGCACGCGCATGTAGTTGTCATCCATCGCACCTGCGGTGAGAAAGCCCAGCGCGATACCAACCAGGGCGCCCGGCAGCAGCAGCTGCAGCGCGCGACGATCAAAGTGGCCCCAGTAGGTACGCACCACGAAGGCGTCCATCACCACCAGAATCGGCAGCAGAATACCCGCCGCCTGGGTGGGCGACATGACCAGCGCCATGAGTGGCACGGCGAGTATCGCCACGGCGCCACCAAAGCCGCCCTTGGCGATGCCGTAGAGCAGCACTGCGGGCACACTGACAAGGTAGAACGAGGGGTCGGAGAGCACTGCGCCGGCTCAGGCCAACAGGCCGAATTCTGCGCCCAGAATGTCGAGAATTTCGCGGCGCGGATCATCACTGCGCGGCAGCGGGCGGCCGGTGATTTTTTCCGCCAGGCCGGTATAGGTCGCCGCAACCTGCTGCATTACTGATGCCGGCAGCAAGGTATCACGCGCCAGCGCGAGGCGCTCCGGCATGCGGTCTTTGTTGAGGAGAATGTCCGGGTCGGGGAAGTGATTGAGAAGTAGCTGCCGAAAACCCTCCTTCGAATTCTCCACCACCCGCCCGTCGCGCCAGGCGGGGCCGTCCCAGATACGTGAAGAATCCGGCGTGCCGACTTCGTCCATGTAAATCATCTGTTGCTCGCCGTCGGCGTTGGTCACGTAGCCGAACTCGAACTTGGTATCGACGAACACCTGGTCGAGTGACGCGAGCTCGCGACTGATCACCTCGAACCCGGCACGTAGCAACGACTCATAATGGCCTACGTCAGCGGCTGAACGAAAACCAAACGCGCTGAAATTATCGACCAGGTCGGTACGCGCAATATTGACGTCATCCTGTTCGGGTACGCCGGGAATACCGCGCAGAATACCCTTGGTGGACGGGGTAATAAGCAGGTCCGGCAACTGTTGATCGCGCTTAAGCCCCTCCGGCAGGCGTAAACCGCAGAATTCCCGCTCGCCTTTGCTGTAGGCGCGCCACATGGAACCGGTGATGTACTGCCGGGCGATGGCTTCAATCATCACTGGCCGCGCTTTCTGTACAATCCATACCAGCGGATGCGGTGTTTCCAGAATGTGGCTGGGGGCCAGCCCGTGCTCGCGGAAACGCTGGAACCAGTGGTTGGAAATGGCGTTGAGCGCTGCGCCCTTGCCCGGCACACCGGCCAGGCCTTCTTCGGCCTCCCACAGGCATTCGAACGCAGAAATACGGTCGCTGATGACCATCACGGCGAGCGGTGTTCCCGCCGCCACCGGGTAATCGCGTTCGCGAATAAGCCGCGCACTGTCGCGCTCGGTGAGCCAGTAAACCGAGCGCACTTTGCCCGAGTGCACCGGGGCCCCCACCCGCAATGGAAGGTCGTTGTTCACCGCCAACACAGTGTGGGCAAGGCTCATGACAGTTTCCCGAGTTGTGCTCCTGCAGGAGCAATCAATTGAAGTGCGCGCGTGACAGGCCGCAAGGAACAAGGCGCGATTCTAGCAGAGCAGGCCGGGACCCTGCACCCAGGGCCGCCTGTCCCTGAGCCGGCGGTTCCGCTACACTGTTCGGCGATTCATTCTCTGCTCTGAGCCCATGAAACAGTATCGCACCCCCCTTTTGCTGCTGTCCGCTATGACAGCAGTGCCCGCAGCGCTGGCCGAAAATTGTGTCGCTATCAGTGATGACCAGGCTCGCCTGGCCTGCTATGACACCGCCGCGGGGCGCAGTGCGCCGGGCCTGCCCGATACCGAGGAGTCCTCCCGCGGCTGGGGCGCGGGCACTCGAGAGCCAGGATTGGAAGAAGAGGCCGTCGAACCCGTCAATCTGGCGGAAGAAGAACTGCTGTTCGGCAAGCGCATCGCCGAGGAAGCAGAAATCACCGGCAACGCCTGGGTGATCACCCCTCACCACCGCAACTACCTGCTGCCCCTGACCTACAGTGACACGTTGAACCGCGACGCCTGGGCTCTGCAACAACCCGACGAGCCTATGGACCGGCTGGAGGCCAAGTTCCAGCTGAGCCTGAAAACCATAGCCTGGGAGAACATTCTCGGGCGCAACAACCACTTGTGGGTGGGTTACACGCAGCGCAACTGGTGGCAACTCTACAACGAGTCCTCACCCTTTCGCGAGACCAACTACCAGCCCGAGGTAACGCTGTCCTTCGCCAATAACTGGCGCTTTTGGGGCTTCACCAACACCCTGTGGGACGTGGGTTTCGTGCACGAGTCCAATGGCAAGGGGGGTGACCTGTCACGCAGCTGGAACCGCATTGTGGCCGGTGCCGCCTTTGAGCGCCGCCGCATGACCCTGAATGTGCGCGGCTGGTATCGCATTCCGGAGAGCGGCAGCAGTGACGATAATCCGGATATCGAAGACTATATGGGCTACGGCGACCTCACCGGCATCTGGAAGTGGGAGCAGCATGAGTTTGCCGTCCAGCTGCGCAACAACCTGCAGTCGGATAACCGCGGCTCGGTACAGCTGGAATGGACTTTTCCGGTCAATCGACGCTTCAAGGGCTATGTTCAATACTTCAACGGCTACGGCGAGAGCCTGATTGATTACGACCTGCACCAGAGCCGTATCGGCATCGGCGTATCCATGACCGATTTGCTATAATTCCACCGCGGTGTTGCACCGCCCATGGTTCACTCTGCCGACCCTGCGGGGACGACATTCGGGGCCACGGCGCGTACACTGCGCCGCATCTGTCACCACAACTCAAACCGCGACTATGACCACACCCAATACCCCTTACGCCATCCTCGGTGACGCCGGCATCCGCCGCCTGTGCGAGGACTTCTATCGCATCATGGATACCCGTGCCGAGGTCGCCGAGTTGCGCGCCATGCACGCGGATGACCTCGGCCCCGTGACCGAGCGACTGACAGACTACCTCACAGGCTGGATGGGCGGCCCGCCCCTGTATGCGGAAAAGCACGGTGGCGTTTGTTTGACCGAGCCCCACGCGCCTTTCCACATCGGCCCGAAAATGACCGAGCAGTGGCTGTGGTGTATGGAACAGGCGTTGCAGGAAGGCGGCGCCAGCGACACCGTAAAGGACATGCTGCGTGTGCCTCTGCAGCGTATTGCGCAGGCAGTGCAGAATCGCGACAACGACGACTCACCGCGCAACAACCCGAACATTATTGCCGCAGGATAAGTTATGCACGCAAGCAAGACACTGACAAGCGCCCTCCTCGCCGCCCTCTTCACCTCTGCTGCCAGTAGCGAACCGGTTCTGGAGCAGGTGATCGTCAGCGCCAAACGTATCAGCGAGGACGCCAGCCGTCTGCCCTTGTCCTGGTCTATCGTGGACGACGAGGCACTGACGCTCATCGGCCACACCCACCCCACCGAAATCATGCAGCAGGTGCCCGGCGCCTGGATAAGCCGCGGCAACGGCCAGGAGAGCCTTACCGCCCTGCGTTCGCCGGTGCTGACCGGCGCGGGGGGCTGTGGTTCATTTTTCGTGGCGGCGGATGGCATCAGCCTGCGCGCACCCGGTTTCTGCAACGTCAACCAGCTGTTCGATGCCAACCTGGAGCAAGCCGGCCGCATTGAAGTTATCAAGGGCCCCGCGGGTGCCAGTTACGGCTCCAACGCCTTGCACGGCGTGATCAATGTTCTCAGCGCAGCCCCCAACCCGGCAGCGGGGCAGCAGATCGCCCTGGAAACCGGCCCCGACGACTACTACCGGGCGAAACTGAGCCTTAACCACGGGGCTGGCCGCCACGCTTTCAGCCTCAGAGGCAATGTGGCCACTGATGGTGGCTACCAGGATGACTCCGGCTACGACCAGGAAAAGCTCACGTTACGGCACGACTACGCAGGCGACATCTGGAGTTTTCGGACCGTGCTGGATGGCGCCAACCTGAATCAGGAAACCGCCGGGTTTATTCAGGGGTTTGAAGCCTACAAGGATGACGACCTGCGCCGCAGCAATCCCAACCCGGAAGCCTACCGGGATGCCTGGTCGCTGCGCCTCTACAGTGAGGCCACCCGCGACCTCGGGGACGCCATGCAGCTGAGCATCACCCCGTATCTGCGCCGCAACCGCATGGAGTTCCTGCAGCATTTCCTGCCCTGGCAGCCGGTGGAAACCAATGCCCATGAATCCCTCGGCCTGAGAACCGCGCTGCACGTTGAACAGGGTGCGCTGAGCTGGGTGGGCGGCGTAGACCTGGAAATCACCGAAGGTTCGCTGCAGGAAGTGCAGGCGCAGCCGTTCAGCCCGAATCAACCGGAGGGCACGCATTACGATTACACCGTGGATGCCAGCGTTGGGGCGGCCTGGGCGCAGGCAAACTACGCCTTGTCCGACCGCTGGACAGTGGATGGCGGCCTGCGCGTGGAGTACACCCACTACGACTATGACAACCGCGGACCGGATGGCTCCGTCTGTGCGCCCGAGGCCACGGCATGCCGTTTCTTCCGCGTGGCGGACCGCAGCGACAGCTTTACTGACTGGTCAGTGAATGCCGGCGCAAGCTTCCTGCTGCGCCCGGGCCACAGCGTTTACCTGCGGGCGGCCAACGGCTTCCGTGCACCGGATACCAGCGAGCTGTACCGCCTGCAGTCCGGGCAATCGGTTGCCGACCTGGATTCAGAGGTGATGGACAACATTGAGCTGGGGCTGCGCGGCAACAACGGTGCCGGCTTTGGCTATGACCTGTCGTTGTATCACATGAACAAGGACGAGGTGATTTTCCAGGATGCCGACCGCCGCAACGTGAGCGGTGCACGTACCGAGCATACCGGCCTGGAGCTGAGCCTGGACTACCGCAGCAGCAACGCGTGGTACGCCGCACTCGATGCCAGCGCCGCGCGCCACCGCTACGCCAATAACGCTCTGCCACTGGGTGTAAACGCATCCATCGACGGCAACGATATCGATACGGCGCCACGCCTGTTCGGCAGTGCCCGGGTCGGCTGGGAATTCGCACCACGCCATGGCAGCGCGTCGGTCGCCGAACTGGAATGGGTGTACATGGACGAGTATTACCTGGAGCCGGAAAACCAGTTCAAGTACGAGGGCCACTCACTCCTGAACCTGCGCATGAGCGCCTCGTTGACGCGTCAACTGGGCGCCACACTGCGCGTAACCAACCTGCTTGACGAAGACTATGCTGAACGCGCCGATGTCGGCTTTGGCAACTACCGTTACTTTGTCGGCAGGCCACGTGGCGTATTCGTCGAACTGCGCTACGGCTGGGACGCCCGCTAGCGCGACCGTGGGGCCTGGCCGCACATATCGCGTGCGGCCGGCACCACAGCAACCTGCTCAGCGCATGGCGCCGATGCCCACCGCCTCGCGCACCTGCGCGAGCAGCGGCATACTGTGGGCCCGGGCGCGCTCGGCGCCACGCTGCAACACCGCCTCGATTTGCCCGGGATCGTTGAGCAACGCTTCATAGCGCTCGCGCGCCGGCGCCAGCGTGTCGTTCACCAGCTCAAACAACTGTCGCTTGGCCTCACCCCAGGCAATACCTGCCTCGAAATCCGCTCGCATCCGGGCGGTATCCTCAGCAGACGCAAAGGCAGACCAGATCTGGAATACCGTTGAATCGTCCGGGTCTTTCGGCTCACCCGGCTCAAGCAGATTGGTCTTGATCTTGTTGATCGCCTTGCGCAGCTGTTTTTCCGGCAGAAACAGGGGAATGGTATTGTGATAGCTCTTGCTCATCTTGCGGCCGTCCAGGCCCTGTAGCACCGCCACATGGTCGTCGACCACCGCTTCCGGCAAAGTGAACAGGGGCGCAAAATTGTGGTTGAAGCGCTGCGCTATATCCCGCGCCATCTCCAGATGCTGAATCTGGTCGCGCCCCACCGGCACGCGATGCGCGCCAAACATGAGAATATCCGCCGCCATCAACACAGGATAGTTGAACAGCCCCATGGTCACGCCGAAGTCAGGATCCTCTCCCGCTTCCTCGTTCACCTGGGTTGCCGCCTTGTAGGCGTGCGCACGATTCATCAGGCCCTTGGCGGCATTACAGCAGAGAATCCAGGTGAGCTCGGTAATTTCCGGAACATCTGACTGGCGATAGAAAACCGCCCGCTCGGTGTCGAGGCCCAGCGCCAACCAGGTGGCGGCGATTTCCTTGCTGGACTGGCGCACCTGTGCCGGGTCTTGGCACTTGATAAGCGCGTGATAGTCCGCAAGAAAGAAAAAAGAGTCCGTCGCCGGGTCTCGGGAGGCGGCAATGGCGGGACGAATGGCACCAACAAAGTTGCCCAGGTGCGGCGTACCGGTGGTGGTAATGCCGGTGAGAACGCGTTGTGTAGTCATGAGTTTCCTGTCAATGGCCCGGGTTGATTGTAGAAGCGTCGCAGCACGCGGGAAAGGTTTGCCGCGTCATCGCGCCCCGCCAGCTCGCGAATAGAATGCATGGCAAAAGTCGGCACGCCGATGTCGAGGGTACGGACGCCGGTGCCACCGGCGGTAATGGGGCCGATGGTGCTGCCACAACCCATATCCGAGCGCACGACAAAGCTCTGCACTGGCACGCCTTCTTCCCTGGCCAGCAAACGGAACAGACCGGCGGTCTCGGCGTTGGTGGCGTAACGCTGGTTCGCGTTGATCTTGATCACCGGCCCCGCGTTCAGCAGCGGCCCGTGGTTGTCATCGTGCCGGTCGGCGTAATTGGGATGAATACCGTGGGCGTTGTCCGCCGAAATCATCACCGATTGTGCGACCAGCCGGGCCAGCGCGGTTTCGTCTGGCACCATACGCCGCAGAGTAGAAAGCAGCATCGGGCCCTGGGCGCCGGAGGTGGACAGGCTGCCGACTTCCTCATGATCATTACACACCAGCAGGCAGCTCTGCCTGCCATCTGCGGCGAGCAACGACTGCAGCCCGGTGAAGCAGCTCAACAGGTTGTCCAACCGGGCCGAGGCGACGAACTCACTGTGCAGTCCAACCAGCGCCGGAGGCTGTGTATCGTAGAACGAGAGCTCATAGTCCAGCACCTCCACTACGCCGCAGTCGGGATGCTCCTCCAGCAGGCGTTCACGCAACAGTTCGCGGAAAGAAGGCAGCGCCGCATCTGCCTGCAGTGACAGCACCGGCAGGATGTCTGTTTGCGGGTTGATACTGCGCGACTGATTGGCCTCGCGGTCCAGGTGAATGGCGAGGCTGGGAATCACCGCCAGCGGCCGACGAAAATCGACCGTGGCCGTGCGCAGGACTCCCCCACCATCCGCAAAACTCACACGCCCGGCGAGCGACAGGTCGCGATCAAACCAGGGATTGAGTAAGGCGCCGCCGTAAACCTCAACGCCCAGCTGAAAATAGCCCGCGCGTCGCTTTTCCGGTGTGGGTTTCACCATCAGGCAGGGACTGTCGGTGTGCGCACCGACCATGCGCACCCCCGCCTCCGGTGGACACTCGGTACCGACGGTAAACGCGATCAACGAACTGTCATTGCGCGTTGAATAGTAACGCCCGCCCGCCTGCAGCGGCCAGGCCTGCTCTGCCTGCAGCGGGGTAAAGCCCGCAGCCTGCAGGCGAGTGACCAGTGCCTCGACCGCATGGAAGGGCGTGGTCGCAGCGGCAAGAAAAGCCAGCAGCTCGCGGTTGAATTCATCGACGTGCATAGTCAGTGCGCTCCCAGAAACAGCGTTAACGTAGCCACAGTGTATACAGCACTGCGGCCAATACGATGCGGTAGTACACGAAGGGCATGAGGCCGATCCTCTCCAACAGGCGCAGGAACAAACCAATGCAGGCGTAGGCGGTTACCGCGGCTAGCAAAGCGGCCGAAGCCATCAACGCCCAGTCGACTGCGGCGCCCTCCTCTACCAGCTGCATGCCTTTCAGCAGGCCGGCACCGGCAATCACGGGTATCGACAACAGGAAAGCAAACCGCGCCGCCGTGGCACGGTTCAGGCCCAGCAACAGTCCCGCTGTCAGCGTGACGCCCGAGCGCGACACCCCGGGTACCGGGGCCAGAGCCTGTGCCAGGCCTATAATGAGGGCAATACCCAGGGTGAGTGTGGCGAAAGACGACGCCAGCCGCGCGTGCCGGTCGGCCAATCCCAGCAGCAATCCGAACAGCAGCGTTGTCGTTGCAATCACGGGCAAGCTGCGCAGCTGCGACTCGATAAAGTCATCAGCGAGGAAGCCCACCACACACACCGGTATTGTGGCCACCGCGAGATAAAACACCAGCTGGGTGTCTGCATTGTTGCCGCGCCCCCGCAACAGGCCCAGGCAACTTCCCGCCATTGCCAGCAGGTCGCGCCGGTAATACATCACTACCGCCAGCAGTGTGCCCACGTGCACGGCAACATCAAAAGTGAGCCCCTCGTCCTGCCAACCCAGCACCAGCGAAGGTATAACCAGGTGTGCAGAACTGGAGATCGGCAAGAACTCCGTGACGCCCTGCAGAAAGGCGAGGAACATCGCCTGCAGGATATCCATCAGCTTTGGGGCCCCTGCTCGGCAAGCTTCTTCCAGCGAATTTCATCGCGCACATACACCGGACAGATGGCCTCCGCCTGTTGCCACACACCCGCCGTAAACGCCGCTTCGGCGAGCGGCAGGAGATCCTCAGCGCTGGGTAACAACGTGTCGTGCACCGCGCTGAAACGCGCCTGGCAGGCGCCCGTCATGTCCGCGTGATAGCGCATGCCACCACCCAGCGCCACAATCTGCTCGGCACCGGGAATAACCAGTGCTTCGGGCCGACAGGCCGCTTCGCTTGAGACGGCATGCGGACGCCCATCCACAACCTGATACAGCGCCCAGTACAATTCGCCAATGTGTGCGTCCAGTGTACTCAGCACCCAACTCCCCTCGCCTGCCAGGCCGAGGCGAATGGCCGACTGCACCTGCGCGGCAAGCGTAGACACCGGCAACGCCGGTAACTGTGCGGCGAAACAGATACCCTGCGCCGCACTGGCGGCAATGCGCAAGCCAGTGAAAGAACCCGGCCCACAGCCATAAGCAACAGCATCCAGAGCACCGGGGCCGCCGGGCATAAGCTCGCGCAGCATGCCCAACAGCAACTGGTTGTGCCGCCGCGGCGCGTGCTCTTGCAGCACCCGCACCGTGCTGGCGGTCAACAGGGCCAAGGAGCAGGCATCGGTAGACGTATCAATCGCGAGAATACTTGTCATAGGGTCCGCTACAGGAGACAGTGACGACAACAGGCTGCATTGCAAAAACCGCTGCCGCCGACCTCAATTATCTCACAGCAAGTGGATAGCCTGAACCTGGGAGGACAGGAAACCGGTGAATAATGTACAGCAGAACAGGCGCATAGCCGGGCTGATACTCGCCGGCGGCAACGGGCAGCGCATGAGCGGGCGGGACAAGGGCCTCTTGCACTGGCGCGGGCAGCCGTTGATCGCACAGGTCGCCGCCAGGCTACGGCCCCAGGTCAACGCGCTCTACATCAGCTGTAATCGCAACATTGCGGCGTATGCTGAGTATGCCGATCGGGTTTTCAGCGATGTCCCCGGCTACGATGGTCCGCTCGCCGGCCTGTATTCACTGCCTGCCGTTGCTGCACCTCTGCTACTGCTGACGCCCTGTGATACGCCGCTGGTACCGCGTGACCTTGCCACAACCCTTCTGCAAGCACTGCAGGCTACCCCGCACGCGGACATTGCATACGCCACCGCCGAGGGCAGCCCTCACTACCTGCACGCCCTGTTGCGCCACCGCGCTCTGGCAACATTGCCGGCATATCTCGCTGCTGGCGGGCGCTCGGTGAAGGGCTGGTACGCGCGCCAGCACACGGTCACCGCCGAGTTCAACGGGGCGTGTTTCCTCAACTGCAATACGCCAGACAGCGTCGATTGACTGACAGCATATTGCAGGCTGAAAAAAACCCGCGCCGGGTATCCGGGGCGGGTTATCGCTGACCTGCGCTAATCAGGCGGGCGTTTTGGCTCGCGCCTTACGCTTGGGTGCCGCCGCTTTCTTCGGTGCGCTTTTCTTCGGCGCGGTTTTCTTTGCGGGCGCTTTCTTCGCTGCAGCCCTGGGTTTTTTCGCCTGGGTGCCGGCTTTGCGTGCGGCAGCGGGTTTGGGCTTGGCTGTCGATTTTTTCGTTACCGACTTCCTGGCTGTCGACTTCTTCGCTGCGGCTTTGGCTGGCGCTTTTTTTGATGTTCGTTTACCGGCGCGAGACAGCGCCGAATCAACGCCGGAGGCAACGGATTTCTGCCCGCTACGCGCCCTGCCAAATACAGACTTGGCCGCTGCTTCGGCCTTTTTCTCTGCCGCGCGCAACTTTGCGAGCACTTTTTTCTCCACGACTGAAAGCTTTTCAGCGTCAGCCTTGGCACGCTCTTTACTCCACTGCCGGGCATGTCGCGCCAACGCGCGCGCCTTGTCGACTTCTGCCTTCGCTGCGAGCTCGGCCTTCTTGGCCAGAATGCGTTCTTCAGCGGCCATGCGGTGGCCGGCCAGCTGCGCTTCCGCAATCACTTCTTTCACCCGCTGGCGCATGGCGTCCAACTTACTGCGTGCGCCGTCGAGGCGTTTGTTGACACGCTCAACCGCTTTGGTCGCAGATTTTTTCGCACGTGCATCCGTATCGCTGCGCGCTTTCTTGAGCTGCGCACGCGCATCTGCCAACGCCTTTTTTTCCGACTCTACGGTTGCCTGCAGTTTCGCCAGCGCATCGCGCGCGCGCTTTTCTGCGGCAGCAGATGCCGATGCTTTTGCTGAAGTGGCAGCCGCTTTCTTGCTCGGCGCCTTCTTGACCGGTGCCTTACGTGCGCCGGCTTTTGCTTTCGCCTTGCCTTTGGCCGTTGCCATACGCGATATCTCCAACTTTTGTGATCCCAGAGTTGCAGGCAAAATAGCAATATTCACGGGGGCTTACAACAGCGCATTTGTAACGCGCTGCGCGCGCGTTCTATCGCACGCAGTCAGTAGGCGCGGGGGGGAGCACGCTCTGCGAACGCTCGCGCGATCAGCGCGGCGTTGCAGGCGGGCAATAGAACTGGCTAGCGACCGAGTGCCGCGAAGACTTTGCGGCGGATATCTTCGACACTGCCAACGCCCGCGACGCGGTGACAAGCGGGGGCCTGCGGGCCAGACATGGACTGGTAAAACTGCACCAGCGGACGGGTCTGCTCCTGATACACCTGCAAACGCTTGCGAATCGTTGCTTCCTTGTCGTCGTCGCGCTGCACCAGCGGCTCACCACTTTCGTCATCCACACCTGCTTTCTTCGGTGGATTGTGCAGCACGTGATACACACGACCGGACGCCGGGTGAACGCGGCGACCACTCAGGCGTGCAACGATTTCCTCGTCTTCTACTGCAATTTCTACAACATGGTCGATATCAACGCCGGCGTCGACCATGGCTTCTGCCTGCGGAATTGTGCGTGGAAAGCCATCGAACAGAAATCCGTTGGCGCAATCCGCCTGCTTGATGCGTTCCTTCACCAGGCCGATGATGATGTCGTCGGACACCAGGCCGCCGGAGTCCATGACTTCCTTGGCCGCCACGCCCAGCTCGGTTTGGGCTTTCACTGCAGCTCGCAGCATATCCCCGGTGGAAATTTGGGGGATACCCCAGGTTTCAGTGATGAACTGAGCCTGGGTGCCTTTACCGGCGCCGGGGGCGCCAAGAAGTATCAATCGCATTCAGATGCATCCTCGAGGTTGTCTTGCAGCTCTAACCCGTGCCGCTGCGCAGCGAAGCAATATGGCCGTACGAATAGGGGCGGTAACCATACACAGGGGCGGGTTATTGCACAAGCCCCGGGCGGGGGGCATGCGGAGGACGAGCCCCGAACTCAGGCGCGCGCTTTGGCCGCTACCCAAAGTGCTTCAAGCTCTTCGCTGGTCAGGGCAGCGAGCCCACGCCCATCCGCCTCGGCTAGCGCGGCTTCCATAACGCGGAAGCGCCGCTCGAATTTCGCCGACGCGGCACGCAACGTGGCTTCAGCATCGAGGCCCAGCCGCCGCGCCAGGTTCACGCAGGTAAACAGCAGGTCGCCCATTTCATCCGCCACAGCCGCCGCATCGCCCGCCGCCATGGCTTCCTGCAATTCGCCCCGTTCTTCGTCGAGTTTATCCAGCACCGCAGGCGCGTCAGGCCAGTCGAAGCCGACCAGCGCTGCACGCTTCTGCAGTTTCTGCGCACGCGGCAGTGCGGGCAACGCTACAGGCACATCGTCCATGATGCCCCGCTGCGCGCGAGCGGCTCGTTCTTCGCGCTTGATCGCCTCCCAGCTGCGCTTTACCTCGGCGACGTCATGCTGGGCATCCACGCGCCCCTCGATCTCGCCTGCGGCAAACACATGCGGATGGCGGCGCAGCAGCTTGTCCACCAGGGTATGCACAATTTCCTCGAACGAGAAAAGCCCCTGCTCCCGCCCCAGCTGTGCATAAAACACCACCTGGAAGAGCACATCGCCCAGCTCTTCGGCAACGTGGGGATAATCGCCGTGCTCTATTGCGGAGGCAAGCTCGTAACACTCCTCCAGAGTGGAGGGCACGATACTGCGAAAGTCCTGCTGCAGGTCCCAGGGGCAACCGCCCTCCGGGTCCCGCAAGCGCTGCATAACGCGCAGCAGGTCAGCGAGGGTGTAGGGGGTTGTCGACATGGCTCTACTCACTCCGATACCCGAGCAACGGACACCACATTGCTCAGGCGACTGATTCGTTCCAGCAGCTTTGACAGGGCGCCGAGATCCGGCACTTCCACTGTGAGGCGCATGGTCGCGGTATGCTTTTTCTTGTTGGTCTGGGTGGCGATGGCCAGCACATTGATACGCGCGTTGGCGAAGAGATTGGTAATATCGCGCAGCAGCCCCTGCCGGTCGTAGGCTTCAATGGCGACATCCACTTCGTAGTTTTCACGCGGCGACTCGCCCCACGCCACTTCGATCACCCGTTCGGGCGCGCTCTCCTGCAAGTCCAGCAGCCGTCCGCAATCGCTGCGGTGGATACTCACGCCGCGCACCCGCGTTATGAAGCCGGTGATTGCATCACCCGGCAGGGGCTTGCAGCAACCCGCCATGTGCGTCAGCAGGTTGCCGACCCCCTGCACACGAATCTGGCCGCGCGACAGCGGGTCACTGCCCGGGCGCGCCACCTGCAGCTGGGGCTCTGTACGTTTCTCCACCAGCGACTGGGCCGCATTCAATACGGTCGCATAGACAAGGTCACCGGCACCCACGGCTGCATACATATCGTCGACGGTTGGCATGTGCACCTTGTCCGCGACACGGCGGTAGTCGACGCTGGTCAACGCCAGGCGACGAAACTCACGCTCCAGCAAATGCCTGCCGGCATCCACATTGTCTTCACGCGCCTGGGCCTTGAACCAGTGCTGCACTTTGGCCCGTGCACGGGAGGTGCGCAGGTAGCCCAGCCCGGACTGCAGCCAGTCACGCTTGGGTACGCCCTGGCGGCTGGTAAGAATCTCTACCCGCTCGCCGGTTTGCAAGGTATACGTGAGCGGTACGATGGCGCCGTTCACTTTGGCACCGCGACAACGGTGGCCGATCTCGGTGTGTACGTGATAGGCAAAATCCAGCGGCGTTGCGCCGTAGGTGAGATTCACCACATCCCCATTGGGGGTAAACACGTAGACCCGATCCTGCGCGAGGTCCGAACTGAACTGCTCGACGACATCCCCACTGTCGCCGATCACGTCATTCACATCCAGTACCTGACGCAGCCAGGCAATCTTTTCCTCGTAGCTGCTCGCCAGGTTCGACGGTACGTCCGACTTCTTATAACGCCAGTGGGCACACACACCCAGCTCGGACTCCTCGTGCATCTGGGTGGTGCGGATCTGCACCTCGAGTATCTTGCCTTCGGGCCCGATCACGGCGGTGTGCAGTGAGCGGTAGCCGTTCTCCTTGGGGTTGGCGATGTAATCGTCAAACTCGTTCGGGATGTTGCGCCACAGTCCGTGCACCAGGCCCAGCGTTGCGTAGCAATCCCTGATTTCCGGCACCAGGATACGCACTGCGCGAATATCGTACACCTGCGAGAAACCAATACCCTTGCGCTGCATTTTGCGCCAGATACTGTAGATGTGTTTGGCGCGGCCACTGATGTTGAACTGCAGACCCGCCTCCCCCAGCACACGGGTCAGCTCCTCGGCAACGCGGGCGATGTAACGGTCGCGCTCCAGGCGTTTGCCGTCCAGCAGGCGGGCGATCTTGCGGTAGGCATCGCTATAGATGTAGCGGAAAGAGAGGTCCTCCAGCTCCCACTTGAGATGGCCAATGCCGAGCCGATGCGCCAGCGGTGCGTAGACATCAAACACCTCGCGCGCGATGGACCAGCGCCGTTCCTCGTCGTTCTTCACGGCTCGAATAGCACAGGTGCGCTCGGCAAGCTTGATCAGGGCCACGCGGAAATCGTCTACCAGCGCCACCAGCATCTTGCGAATATTGTCCTTCTGGCCGTGCTGTTGGCCCAGCACAGGGGAGTCGATCTGGGTTTGCAGGTCGCTGATGGCGGCCATGCGCAGTACGCCGCTGAGCAGGTGGCTGACGCCGCCGCCAAACCCCTGCTCAACCTCGTCCAATGTCAGGCGCTCCTCGCGCACGGCGCGATAGAGAACACCGGCCACGAGGCAATCGGTACCTACATGCAGCTCCGCCAGGATCAGCGCAATGTCCAGCCCCGCCGCAAAGCAATCCGGATCGTGCGCCCAATCCGGCAGATCGCGTCCGGGGCGGCCACAGGCCACCCGCGCCAGGCGACAGGCCTCCAGCAGGCGGTGTTCATCGTCCTCGCGATGCAGGGTGGGCAGCTGCGTCAGCCAGCGTTCAAGATCGATCTCACCGGTCGGGGTGATATGTGATTGCTCCCGGACTCGAACCATAGTGCGGGGTGCCTCAGGAGGTGGCGAAAACGCCTGTGGAAAGGTAGCGGTCACCCCGGTCGCACACAATGGCGACAATGACCGCACTGCTCACTTCAGCGGAAATTTTCAAGGCCGCGGCGATGGCGCCGCCAGAAGAAACACCGCAGAAAATCCCCTCTTCCCGTGCCATCAGGCGCATATGGTGTTCGGATTCCTGCTGTGAAATATCCAGCACTCGGTCCACACGGGCGGCGTCAAAAATCGCCGGCAGGTAGGCCTCCGGCCAGCGCCGGATGCCGGGAATGCTCGAGCCCTCTACCGGTTGCAGGCCTATGATCTGTATCTCGGGGTTCTGCGCCTTGAGAAAGGCCGACACCCCCATGATGGTGCCGGTGGTGCCCATGGAGGCGATAAAGTGCGTAATGGTACCACCGGTCTGGCGCCATATTTCCGGGCCCGTGCCGCGATAATGCGCCAGCGGATTATCGGGGTTACCGAACTGGTTGAGCACGCGGCCCTTGCCTTCGGCCTCCATGGTCATGGCAAGATCGCGCGCCCCCTCCATGCCCTCTGCCTGGCTGACTTCCACCAGTTCGGCGCCGTAAGCAGACATGGCCTGCTTGCGCTCACTGCTCATGTGTGCGGGCATGATCAGTACCAGACGGTAGCCGCGAATCGCCGCTGCCATGGCCAGGGCAATACCCGTATTGCCACTGGTCGCTTCAATCAGCGTATCCCCGGGGCTTATATCACCGCGCGCTTCGGCCTCCGCAATCATGCTCAGCGCCGGGCGGTCTTTTACCGAGCCGGCGGGGTTGTTGCCCTCCAGCTTGGCCAGCAGGGTATTGGACGTGGCGCCGGGCAGACGCTGCAGCTTCACCAGCGGCGTATTGCCGATGCACTCTTCAATCGTGGGATATTCGGACATGATTCACCGTAACCCGAGGGGCGTGCCAGTATAGCGATGTCTACTGCAGGGCGGCAAACGCCACCACGTAAGCCTGCTCATCGGCGAGTGACAGCAGCACCGTGGTACCGCCACGGTTCCTGGCTACTTCGGCAGCACCGCCAGAGAGTACAACCCGTGGCGCGCCGAACGCGTCGTGCTGCACCTCAATATCCTGCCAGCTCACGCCCCGACCGATGCCGGTGCCCAGCGCCTTGGCGACGGCTTCCTTGGCGGCAAAACGCTTGGCCAGCAGACGCACACCGTGATGACTCGCCGCATACTCGGCCCGCTCCGCCGGCGTGAGGATACGCTGCACAAAACGTTCGCCCAGACGTTCCACCACCGCGGTAATACGCTCGATTTCCAGGATGTCCGTGCCCAGGGCGATCATTGCTGGCGGCCCGCGTTGCGAAACTGGCGGAACAGTTCGCGGCTGTGCAGCGGCCGCTCACCCAGATGGCTGGCCAATGCCTGGCGCAACAGGCGTTTTGCCGCCGCACCATATTCGCCTTCATAGTGGCCTGCGGCTATACCCAGTAAATCACCTCCTGCAAAGCGCGCCCCCGGCGCCACGGTCGCAGTGCCACAAGCTACCAGGCCGAATTCAGCCTGATACTGATACCAGCCGCCCTGCACTACCGGCAAACCACTGTGGCCATCGTGCGCGGGGTCGAAGCCATAACCCAGTGCATCCAGCAGGCCGAACTCGAACCGCCGCAGGTCGGCATCCACCACCGGTTTGGTGGCGAGACACTCAAGCGTAGCGCCGTAGAGGGCAAACAGGGGTTGTTGTGGATCGTGGCGTTGCAGCAATCGGACGAGTAACTCGTTGAGGTAAAGGCCGCTGAACAGGCGTTCGGCGCGCAGTGCCGGCAAAGCACCGGCGGCCTCTACCGCCAGCAACGGCTTCTGTTCCGCGCGTCCGGCGAAGCTGACCAACAGCGGCCTGAAGGGCTGCAGCAGGGCGGCCTGCGAGCCACCACGGCTGCGCCGCTGCGCGCCGCGGCCAATCAGCGACACCCGTCCGTGCTCCGCGGTAAACATGTCCAGCAGCAGGCTGCTGTCACGGTAGGGGCGGCTGTGCAGGAGATAGGCTGGCTGGAGGGAGACACGCATGATGCGACAGGCACCGGTCAGCGATCGTCGTAGCCGAGGCTGCGCAGCGCCCGCTCATCGTCGGACCAGCCGGACTTCACTTTCACCCATAGCCGCAACATCACCTTGCTGTCAAAAAGGCGTTCCATATCGCGCCGCGCCTCCGTGCCGATGCTGCGCAGGCGGCTACCGCCCTCCCCGATCAGGATCCGTTTCTGCCCGTCGCGCTCAACGAGGATCAGGGCCGATATGTTGAGGATGGCGCCGTCTTGCTTGAACTCCTCGATTTCGACAGCGACCGCGTAGGGCAGTTCGTCGCCGAGTTGGCGCATGATTTTTTCACGCACCATTTCCGCCGCAAGGAAACGCTGACTGCGGTCGGTAATCTGGTCCTCGGGGAAAAAATGCGTCGAATGCGGCAGGCGCTGGCGAATCTCCCCCTCCAGAGCCTCGAGATTCTGCCCGCGCAGGGCTGATAGCGGCACAATTGTCGCCTCGGGCATTTTTTCGGCTAGACCCTGCAGGTGTGGCAACAGCACCTGCTTGTTGTCCAGCAGGTCAACCTTGTTCACCACCAGCAACGTTGGCAGGCCTGACTGCTTCACACGCTGCAGCACCCACTCGTCCTCTTCTGTCCAGGCGGTGCGGTCGATCACCATGACGATCACATCGACATCGCGAATGGCGCTGCTTGCCGCGCGATTCATATAGCGGTTGATCGCTCTCTCTTCGACCTGATGCAGACCAGGCGTATCGACGAAGATGATCTGGCAATCCTCTTCGGTCTTGATGCCCAGCACCTGAGTGCGCGTTGTTTGCGGTTTGCGCGAGGTGATGCTGATCTTCTGGCCGAGCAGGTGATTGAGCAGCGTGGATTTACCCACATTAGGGCGACCCACAATGGCGACATAGCCACAACGCAGGTTTCCATCGGTGGTCTCAGACATTGGATAGCGCCTCCAGCGCAGCTTGGGCAGCGGCCTGCTCTGCCTTGCGGCGGCTACTGCCAGTGCCGGGAAAAGCGCCTGCGGGGGCCGGCAGTACACACTGAATATGGAACTGCTGATTGTGGTCTTCGCCCTTGACAGCCACCAGTTCGTACGCCGGCAACGCCATGCCCCGCCCCTGCAGGAATTCCTGCAACCGCGTCTTGTGATCCTTGCGCACCGTGCCGGGCTGCAGGCCTTGTAAGCGGCTGTCAAACCAGCGCAGCAGGCATTCACGGCAGGCTTCTACGCCCGCGTCGAGCAAAATCGCGCCCGTCACAGCCTCCATCACATCGGCAATAATGGACCCGCGCTGGTGACCGCCACTTTTGCGCTCACCCTGCCCCAAGCGCAGATACTCACCCAGCTGCAGCTCACGGCCGATCTCGGCCAGGGTGTCGCCTTTTACCAGGCTCGCGCGCAAACGGCTGAGGTCACCTTCCCGGGCTTTGGGCAGGCGCTGGAACAGTGCTTCGGCAATCACGTGGTTGAGAATGGAATCGCCGAGAAACTCGAGGCGCTCATTGTTGGTACCGGACGCGCTGCGATGGGTCAGGGCCAGTTGCAACAGCGCAGGATCATTGAAGGTATAACCCAACAGACGTTGCAGATGAGCCAGCTTATCCATGCAACATCAGGAGGCGCCGCCGGCGCCCGCCTGAAATTCAAGGTCATCAAACCGTATGACGGCGTCGACACGACCAAACAGAGGGATGCGCGCTTCGTAATTGGCGTCTATCCAGGTTTTGCCATCTTTGCGAAAGACGTCGATCTCGCTGGGCTTGAGGCCGTAAATCTGGTTGGTATTGAACAGGTTGGCGAGCTTGCGCCGGATGTCGGCGATGGTGTCAACGTCGGGATTATGTTCGTTGGCGACCCGAGTCACCACATCCTTGATCGTCATGTATTCGAAATAACTGGGGCCCATCTTCAGCCCGCACATGGCGAAGAAGCCGACCATGATGGCGACGGTAAGCATTCCCAGAAGAGACATTCCTGATTGTCTGTGGCGCAATTTCATACCCTCACCCCGCGAACTGGCTGACTTATTCGATGGACCCGACACGACTGAAGCTGGGAATACTGAACAGTGAATCCCAGTGCATCCAGATCGCAAAGGCCTTGCCTACTATATCCCGTTCCGGCACCTGACCCCATACCCGGCTGTCGCTGCTGTTGTCACGGTTATCGCCCATCATGAAGTAGTGCCCCGGCTTTACCACGACGCTGAAGTCGCGCGCCGGGCGCAGCTGGTCTGCCTGCATGAGATGCGGCTCGCCGCCCAGAGACTCCATGCTGACCTGATAGCGCGCTCCCGCTCCAGGCAGCACCGCGAGATCTTCCGTGGCCACCGGCTCTCCGTTCACCGAGATGCGCTTGTTGCGATAGCTGACCGTATCGCCCGGCAGGCCAATCACGCGCTTGATGTAATAGGTGTCATTCATGTGTGGCGGGAAGAACACCATGACATCGCCACGCTGTGGTTCATTCAGGTCCACCACCTTGGTGCGCACGACCGGCAGGCGCAGACCGTAAGTGAATTTATTCACCAGGATGTAGTCGCCGACTTCAAGCGTGGGCACCATGGAGGACGACGGAATCTGGAACGGCTCCACGATAAAGGAACGCAACACAAATACTACGAATAATACGGGGAAGAACGAACGCGAATATTCCACCAGTGCCGGCTCGGCCGCTGCGCTGACGACCTGCGCATCATAGGCCAACGCGTCGCGACTTCCCTCCTGCTCCCAGGCCGGAAATTTGCTGCGCAGCGCATCGCGGCGCTGGCGGCGCTTGGGCGCAAACAGCAGCGCATCCAGCAACCAGATGGCGCCACTACCAAACACCAGAATCACCAGAATCAGGGGGAAATCTATGGTCATTGTGTTATCCGTCCACCTTGAGCACAGCCAGGAACGCTGACTGCGGTATTTCTACATTACCCACCTGTTTCATGCGTTTCTTGCCCGCCTTTTGCTTTTCCAGCAGCTTTTTCTTGCGGCTGGCATCGCCGCCGTAGCACTTGGCGGTGACATTCTTGCGCAGCGCCTTCACCGTCTGCCGGGCCACGATCTTGCCGCCAACGGCGGCCTGAATGGCCACGTCGAACATCTGCCGAGGGATGAGTTCTTTCATTTTCTCGGTCAGCACACGCCCCCGATGCTGGACGTGGTCGTGATGGACGATAATGGCCAGTGCATCAACGCGCTCGCCGTTGATCATCACATCCAGGCGCGACAGGCTCGCCGTCTCAAAGCGGTCAAAGCTGTAGTCGAGCGAGGCGTAGCCCCTGCTCACGGACTTCAGCCGGTCAAAGAAGTCCAGCACAACCTCGGCCATGGGGATGTCGTACACCACCGACACCTGGGTGCCGAGGAACAGCATGTCTTTTTGCGTGCCGCGCTTCTCGACGCAGAGTGTGATGACGTTGCCGAGGTAGTCCTGCGGCACCAGGATATTGCAGCGTGCCATGGGCTCGCGCATTTCCTGGATGTCGCCCACTTCCGGCAGGCGGGACGGGTTGTCCACCTGCACGATGTCACCGTTCTTCTTCACCACCTCGTAGATCACGGTCGGCGCTGTGGTGATCAGGTCGAGGTCGTACTCGCGCTCCAGCCGCTCCTGGATGATTTCCATGTGCAGCATGCCGAGGAAGCCGCAGCGGAAGCCGAAGCCAAGCGCATCAGACGTCTCCGGCTCGTAAAACAGCGAGGCATCGTTCAGCGTGAGCTTGGCCAGCGCATCGCGGAAATCCTCGTAGTCATCCGAGGAAATGGTGAAGATACCCGCATACACCTGCGGTTTGATCTTTTTGAAGCCGGGCAAGGCCGCAACATCCGGGTGCTGGGCGTTGACCAGGGTATCCCCGACGGGTGCGCCCTGGATTTCCTTGATACCCGCGACCACAAAACCCACTTCCCCGGCCTGCAGTATGTCGGTTTCGAGACGCTTCGGGGTAAATATGCCCACGCCGTCGACCTGATGCACCTTGCGGGTCGACTTGGGCATGATCTTGTCGCGTTTGCGCAACACCCCCTGCTTCACCCGTACCAGTGAGACCACGCCAAGGTAGTTGTCGAACCAGGAATCGATGATCAGCGCCTGCAACGGGGCCTCGCGGTCCCCTTCCGGCGGGGGGATATTCTCCCCCAGGTCTTCCAGCGCATCCTCGATACCCATGCCCGATTTCGCACTGACCAGGCAGGCCTCAGTGGCATCAATGCCGATGATCTCCTCGATTTCCTTGCGCACCTTGTCCGGGTCCGCCTGGGGCAAGTCCATCTTGTTGAGGATGGGCAGTACTTCGAGGCCCTGCTCAATGGCGGTGTAGCAATTGGCGACCGACTGCGCCTCGACTCCCTGTCCGGCGTCTACTACCAGCAGCGCGCCCTCGCAGGCCGAGAGGGAGCGGGACACTTCGTAGGAAAAATCCACGTGCCCAGGCGTGTCGATGAAATTGAGCTGGTAGACCTGGCCGTCGCGCGCCGTGTAGTTCAGGGTGACGCTTTGCGCCTTGATGGTAATGCCGCGCTCCCGCTCAATGTCCATTGAGTCAAGCACCTGGGCGTTCATCTCCCGGGCACTGAGGCCGCCACAGTGCTGGATAAAGCGGTCTGCAAGGGTGGATTTGCCGTGGTCTATGTGGGCAATGATGGAGAAATTGCGGATGTGGCTGAGATCACTCACTCACGTTGCTCGGTCAGGGTCATTGGGTGCTGGCGAAAAGACGCGCGATTGTAACCCAATGCCCTGCCTGCCGCCATGCCGTTAGCGGAAACGCCAACGGCATGGTGCCGCAGCCTAATCGCGCAGCTTGAGCCCGATAAACAGCGGGGAGCCGCGACGGATCAAGCGCAGCGGCACGGAGTCGCCGGCGGACAGCCGCTTTTCGGCGCGCTCGAAACTGTCCACATCCTTGACCGCCGTGGAGCCGAGCATGGTGATGACGTCACCGGGCACAACACCGGCATCCGACGCCACCGAGTCGGGCGCCACCTGACGCACCACAACCCCGCCGGAGAGACCCAGCCGCTCCAGTGCTTCCGGGCTCGCATCGTCCACCAGCAGCCCCAGGCGACCCATTCCGGCGTCGCCGCCGCGTTCATTGCGCAGGGCAAAGCTGTCATCGGCATCCAGCCCGCCGACGGTCACCCGCAGGGTCTTGCGCTTGCGGTCTCGCATCACCTCTACCGACACTTTGTCGCCGGGCGTGACCAGGCCCACGACATGTGGCAGGTCTGCGGAGGTGGAGATATCCTTGCCGTCAAAACGCAGGATCACGTCGCCGGGCTGCAGACCCGATTTAGCCGCCGGGCCACCCTCGGCAAGCTGCGCCACCAGCGCACCCTGGGGCCGGTCGAGGCCGAAGGACTCGGCCAGCGTCTTGTCCACGTCCTGGATGGTGACACCCAGCCAGCCGCGCGTTACCCGGCCCTGCTCCTGCAACTGGGCGACCACATTGCGCACCACACTCGCCGGTATCGCAAAGGACAGGCCGATGGAGCCGCCGCTACGCGTGAATATCTGCGAGTTGACCCCGACCACTTCACCGTTGAGGTTGAACAGAGGGCCACCGGAGTTGCCCGGGTTGATCGCGACATCGGTTTGTATGAAGGGTACATAGTTCTCGCCTTCCTCGGTGGGCAGGCTGCGCCCCATGGCGCTGACAATACCGGCAGTCACCGAGTAATCCAGGCCAAAGGGTGAGCCGATGGCCAACACCCACTCGCCCACTTTCAGCGCATCGCCCGTCTCCAGACGCAGGAAAGGCAGGCCGTCGGCCGCCACACGCAGCAGGGCCAGGTCGGAGCGGGGGTCGGTGCCCACCACTTCCGCCTCGAACTCACGGCGATCAATCATGCGCACCAGCACACTGTCAGCCCCATCGACCACGTGGTTGTTGGTGACGATAAAACCGTCTTCAGAAATGACGAAGCCGGAGCCCATGGACATCCGCTGGCGCTGGGGAGGCGCCTCGCCGCGGTATTCGAAAAAGCGCCGCAGATACTCGGGAATCTGCTCCATATCCGGCTGACCGCTCGCCGCGCGGCCAGCGGGGTGCTCGACGATGATCTTCACCACCGCGGGAGAACCGGAATCCACGATATTGCTGAAATCCGGCAGCGACTGGGCAGACAATCCGGGCGCCACCAGGGCAATGCCTAAAAACAACACGGTCGACAGGGTTTTACTGGAAATCATGCGGTAAATCCTTGGTCTGGAAAAAACGTATTTCAATGGATGTGCAGTGCCTGGGCAGGCGAACTGCTGCGCACCGGGGCGCCGGCCAGCACCGGTTGCAGGCGGTGATCATCGCGGTGCCGCCAGGCGTGCCAACGCACGAGCATCAGCCCGGCGGCGAAACCGACCAGCATGCCCACAGCTGCGGCCAGGTCCGTTGCGGCAGGGAACCAATGAGAGGCCAGCGCCGCCCCGCCCAACAGGGTGAGCAACGGCAGCATGTAGACAATCAGCGAACCGCGCACGATCACATCATCGGGAACCCCGATCTGGACCTCGTCATTAATGCGATAGTCCGACAACCGGAACTCACCCGGCAGCACGCGCACCAGGCCGCGCTGACCATCGCGAATGCGGTTGAGCAAGCCGTGGCCGCAGCCTTTCTGCGCGGCACAGGCCCCGCAGGTGCTGCGGCGGATGGTTTCCACCCACAGGCTGTCGGTTTCCAGCGCGACCACTCTGCCGCTCTCAGTCAGCATTCAGCGCGCCACCCGGATGGAATCGGCCACCATGCGCGCCGTGTTCACCGGCACTTCGCCGATCACCGTCACCAGCACCGGCTGGTCGGCCAGATGCATGCCGCGGGTATAGGACAGCGAGCTGCCGAGACGGGCCAGCCCCTCACCCGGGCGCAGCTCCCGCGGCAACTGCTCCAGAAACACGGAGAACACTGCCAGACCATCGGTGTAGGTGCGTCGCGGCCCCTCGGGATCGGCGGCGTCTGTGGCGGTAAAGCCGTTGGGTAGCCAGCTTACAATCCAGGGAACGGACAGCCGGGCGCCAGCGGCGGGATAATCGGGGTGCGGGTGCGCCGCGGGATGTACGGTATCCATGCCCGAGCGCGGCGCAAGCGGCTCGCCGTAGCTGAGGTCAGCGAACTGGAATCGCTCGAGGGTCTTGTCCCCCCGGCCGAGCGTGCTGGCACGTAACATCAATGCGGTGTCCTGATCGAGCTCCAACAGAAAGCCGTAGCGGTACATATCGCGTGGCTGAATCTCCAGCTTCACCGATTGCCGCCCGGCGATACGCTCGCCGGGGCTGACCTCGAAGCGGTAATAGCTGGCAAGGCCACAGTCGCCCGCTTCTACCCTGTCACCCAGGGTCAGCAGCTGCTCGCCGGGATGCGTGCAATTGAGGGGATGGTGGGAGCGTACGACCTGTGCCCCCTGACCGGTAAGGCGCGTCAAGTGCTCGGAGGAGTAGCCATCGACAAGCGAACGGGCCACCTGAACGACCTGCATGTCGTCGCCGCGCTGCAGCGTCACCACGCCCTGGTAGGCAACCTCAGAACGACTTTTTGCCATGCGCGCCAGCCACTGCAGGGCTTCGGCGTCCGCCTCGCTACAGACCGGGCCTTGTGCGGCGACACCGCCAGCCCAGAGCATAAGGCCGCAAACAACGCTGGAAGCAAGCTGCCGCGCAACGCACTTCACGCAGTCCTACTCCTCTATCTGGGGAACGCGTGCAAAAGGAATCAGGCCCTGCGGAGAATTGAGCGCCGCGTGCTCTGCATGTTCCTGCATGTACTGGTACATGCGTTGGCGTGCCAGTTCGCGATAGGCCGTACGCGCCGCTGGCTCCAGCTGGGGCACAGCCTGCGCACCATAGCTTGCACGCATGGGCACGGCGCCAAGACTGTTAACGAAGCCCACCGCGGAGACGCCACTGGCTGCCACGGGCGAACTCTGGTCCTCAAGGCTGCCCGCCTGATACAACTGCTGACCACCGAGCACGACGACCGCCGTCACCGAGGCCGCCACAGCCAGGCTGGCCAATGGGCGCACCCAGCGCTCGCGCAGGCTGCTGTGGCGGGTTTTCACGCCCGACTCGGCCGCAATGGCCGCGCTGACACTGCCGGAAATATCCAGTCGCGCGTGACTCACGGGTTGGCCCGCCATAGCCGAGCGAGCCAGCTGATAACGCACCCAGGTCTGGCGCAATGCCGCATCACTCTCGAGCTCGCCCAATACCCGGTGCAGCTCCAGTTCCGTTGCCTCATCGTCCATCAAGGCCGAAAGAGACTCACGCAGTTGCTCGGTCATTACCCACATCCTCTGCCTGTTGTCCAAATTCATACTGCGTGCGCTCAGAAGCCTTCACGCCACGCCGTCGATCTGCTGTTTCACCTGCCGGTCTATCGCTTCCCGGGCCCTGAATATTCGCGAGCGGACGGTACCGACCGGGCAATCCATGACTTCCGCGATATCCTCATAGCTGAGACCATCAAACTCGCGCAAAGTTACCGCTGTGCGCAAATCATCGGGCAATTCCGCAATCGCCCGGTCAACAACCTGTTTCAACTCCTCACCGAACAGCGCACTCTCGGGCGTTTCAATCTCGCGCAGCGCGCCGCCGCCTTCAAAATACTCCGCATCATCAATCTCGACATCGGATCCTGGCGGGCGCCTGGAGCGTGCTACCAGGTGATTCTTTGCCGTATTGATCGCGATTCGATACAGCCACGTGTAAAAGGCACTGTCGCCACGAAACCTGGGCAGTGCCCGGTAGGCCTTGATGAAGGCCTCCTGCGCCACATCCTGTACCTCATCGGCATCGTGCACATAGCGACTGATCAGGCCGAAAATCTTGTGCTGATACTTCAGTACCAGCACATCAAATGCCCGTGAATCGCCCTTCTGCACCCGCGCCACGAGTTGCTGGTCGGTCTCTGCCGCTGTCACTCCGTGACTCCTTTCCTGCTCAATACCAGCATTTTATTGCTGCGAACCGGCGGCTCGGTAGCGACCACAATCTGTACAATCACACTCACGCCACGATGCCAATAAGAGGGGCTGTTGCCCGAAAAGTTCCACAATGGTGTATTTCCTTATTCCGGGATACCTCGTTTATACTCGCCATCCCGGTGACCTGCTGTAAGCTGTGTTACGTAAGCTATTGAGCAACATACACTATTTCACATCCTGAGGCAGCAAGCACCCAGCCATGTCCGCCATTTTCCTGCAACACGATGTCCTTGTCATTGGTGGCGGCGCTGCCGGGCTGAGCGCCGCATTGCGCCTGCCACAGCATTTGCGTATCGCCCTGATCTGCAAAGGCGACCTCAACGAGGGCTCGACCTACTGGGCGCAGGGTGGCATGGCGGCGGTGCTGGATTCATCCGACACCGTGGACTCGCACGTGGCCGACACACTGGTCGCCGGTGCGGGACTGTGCAACCCGGAAGCCGTGCACTTCACCGTCAGCAACAGTCGCGCCTGTGTAGAGTGGCTGGTTGAGCAGGGTGTCGACTTCGACCTGCGCCACGGCGCGAGCAGCGAGTTCCACCTGGCCATGGAGGGAGGCCACAGTCACCGGCGTATTATCCACGCAGCCGATCGCACCGGTCGAGCAATTTCTGAAGTTCTCACCGAGCGTGTGCTTTCGGCAGACAACATTGAGGTGTTTCCACACCGCGTCGCAGTCGACTTGGTTACCCGTGAAGGCCGCTGCGAGGGCGCCTATATACTCGACCGTGAACGCGACCGGGTGGACCTGTTTCAGGCCCGGGCCGTGGTACTGGCAACGGGCGGCGCCAGCAAGGCGTATCTCTATACCAGTAACCCGGATGGCGCCAGCGGCGACGGCATCGCCATGGCCTGGCGCGCGGGCTGTCGTGTGGCCAACCTCGAGTTCAACCAGTTCCACCCCACCTGCCTGTACCATCCGAAGGCCAAGTCGTTCCTGATTACGGAAGCGATTCGCGGCGAGGGTGGCAAATTGCGCCTGCCGGACGGCAGTCAGTTCATGCACAACTTCGACCCCAGAGCGGAACTCGCGCCGCGTGATATCGTGGCACGCGCAATCGATCATGAAATGAAGCGCCTGGGGGTGGACTGTGTTTTCCTCGACATTTCACACAAACCCCGGGCCTTTCTCGAAGAGCACTTCCCCACCATCAGCACGCGCTGCATGGAACTGGGCATCGACATCGCGCGCGAGCCGATTCCCGTGGTGCCAGCCGCCCACTACACCTGTGGCGGCGTTGTCGTAAACACCGCTGGCCGCAGTGATGTCGGCGGCCTTTATGTGATTGGTGAGGCGTCGTGCACCGGCCTGCACGGCGCCAATCGCATGGCCAGCAATTCGCTGCTCGAGTGCATCGTTTTCGCCGAGTCTGCAGCCACCGATATCGCCGCCAACATTGCACAGTGTCCGCCTCCCCAACCCGCCCCGCCCTGGGACGAAAGCCAGGTAACGGACTCCGATGAGGACGTGGTGATCTCGCACAACTGGGACGAACTGCGGCGTTTCATGTGGGATTACGTGGGCATCGTGCGTACCAACAAACGCCTGGCCCGCGCCGAGCACCGAATCCGCCTACTGCAGGACGAGATCAACGAGTACTACAGCAACTACAAGGTCAGCAATGACCTGCTGGAATTGCGCAACCTGGCGATGGTCGCGGAACTGATGATCCGCTGTGCACAGGCAAGAAAAGAGAGCCGGGGCCTGCACTACACGCTGGACTACCCCGAGCTACTGGAGCAGGCACGGGACACTGTCCTCACGCCTGCGCAAGCCGAAGATCAAGAACGCCGCTGATGTCTCAACGGTGCACTGGATAAGAATAACGTAGCCAATCGCAATACCTGCGATTTTCGAGACCACAGGAGTGTCTATGAAAATCAGTGCCCTGCTGCTTGTACTGTTGGGCGCCTGCTGCATCACCGCGGCGGCACAGCAGCTTCCCCTCGAGGATTTTACCCGCCACGGTGACTTCCTGGACATGAAGCTGTCACCGGATGGCAAACACATCGCCGCGCGCGTGCGAAACGAGGGCAAAGTCGGGTTTCTCGTCCTTGAGACCGACACCATGCAGGTGGTGGGCGGCGTCACCTCGAAAGCGGGCGAAGAGATCCATTCGGTAGAGTGGATCAACAGCGAGCGTCTTGTGTATCAACATGCCGACGAACACGTCAAATATGACCATCCCGTGGCAACGGGGGAGCTCTTCGCCATCAACTACGACAACACGCAGCACACGGTTCTGTTCGGCTATGGCGCAGGACAGGCGTTCAAGGCCTCGCGACTGAACAAGCGTGAAGACTCTGTCGCTTCAGCGGAAATCATCAGCTATCTGCCGGGAGATGACCGACGCATACTCATTGCAGAGTACCCTTGGGAACGCCGGGGTAATTACTACTACGCCACCAGGGAAAGGCCCCCCAAAATTGTTCTGCTGGACGTGTATAAAGGCCACAAAAAAACGCTTGAGACCCTACCGTATCGGGTGGCCGTGCCACTGGCATCCGATACGGGGGAAGTCAATTTCGTCCGCTACCGGGATGAAAACGCGCGTTTGCGTGCGGCCTTCAGAACCGATAGGGACAGCGACTGGCAGGATCTCTCGGAAGAGCTGGGTGGCGAGTATGTACCTCTGGCTTTGAGCAACGATGGCAAACGGGTTTTTCTCCAGGCGAACGCAGGCGTTGCGCAGCTTACCACCATGGTGGAATTCAACCTTGAGACACGGGCGCTGACAACGCTCTTCGAGGGCATGCAGGCTGACATTGAGGAATTCCTGTGGGACCCTCAACTCGAGCGCCCGGTGGTGGGCGTGTCCTATCCGGCGAGACACCAATACCACTACGCGCAGGGAGACAGCGACACCGCGCGCTGGCACCGCATGCTGGCAGCGAGTTTCGACGGACAAAACGTCATTCTGGAAAGCCATAGCAAAGACCGCAAACGTATCCTGATGCACGTTTCTAGCGACACCAATCCCGGTGAATACTACCTGTTCGATACGCAGAGCAAACGCGCATCATTCCTGTGGGCAAATCGATCGTGGCTGGACCCACGCTCGCTGGCCCCCACAACACCGTTTGCATTCACCGCAAACGACGGGGTACAGGTGCACGGCTATGTGACGCTGCCAAAAGATCGCAAAGACGGGGAAACACTCCCCTTTGTGACCATGATTCATGGAGGCCCGCATTACGTCCGCGACTACGCGAACTTCGACAGCGAAGTCCAACTTCTGGCGAATCGGGGCTACGCCGTTGTGCGCATCAACTTCCGCGGTAGCGGCGGCTACGGCGACGCATTCCGGCGACTCGGCTATCGCCAATGGGGCGGTGCCATGATTGATGACATCCTCCAGGGCACTACAGAGGCGGTCAACAGGTTCTCACTGAACCCGGACAGAGGCTGTGTCTACGGCGCCAGCTATGGTGGATATGCGGCCATGATGTCCGCGGTCCGTGCACCGGACATGTTCCAGTGCGTTATCGGCTACGTCGGGGTGTATAACCTGCACTATGCCTTTTCAGAGAGCGATATGACAGATTCCTTTGGTGGACTGGCCTACCTGAAAAAAGCGCTGGGTACGGACGAGGCCCAGCTCAGCGCACACTCGCCCGTAAACCATGCCGCCACGATTTCCGCGAAGGTTATGATCATTCATGGTGAACAGGACACGCGGGTGCCGGTAATCAACGCGGAGAGGATGGTGGAACAGCTTACCCTGGCCGGCAACAAGCCCGTTTACCTCAGCTTCGGCCGCTCTGGCCATGGGGTGTTTGACGAAGCCGGGAGAAAAACGCTCTACCAGGCGCTGCTGGATTTCCTGGCGGCACATATCGACTGACCCGGTGGCAGGTGTCGAGCATCGAGCGATGCTAAATGCGGCAATATTGCCGTAAAACCTGTTGACCAGAGTCTCACCTTCGGGTGTACCTTCTGAACGTGGCACAGGACACACGGCAATGAAGCGCATGCGCAAGCTGACAGGATTCTGGCAACTCGGGCTGGCGCCCGCGTTGCTGCTCGCCTGTCTTCTCGGTACCGCTTCGCTCCCGCTGGCCGCTCACGACGACCTCGCCAGTGGCCTGACCTATTCCGTTGATGCTGCAGAAAACTCGATCGCCGATGACGCCAGCGATGAGGCTGCGACAGCACCCGGGCCGTTCGCGGAAACCGCCAAGACCACTCGCCACCTCGCGGCCATCGGAGTACGACGCCGCCTTGCAGTCGCACAGCCCTACTCGCCCCAGCACCCCAGGGCCCCACCCGCCCGCTGAACCTCCACCGTCACCTTTTTACTTACATGACAGGGTGCACGCCTCGCGTGTGCCCGAGGAGAAGTTCAATGGACGCTTTCAAAGCCCTGCACACACTGTCGCTGACCGACGTCAAGCGCATTCACCAGCCCGAGCTGCCGCGTGACCTGCAGCTTTCCAGCCCCGCCAGCAAGGCGCTGTTGGATTTTGACTACAACGCCCCGCCGCTACTGGAAAGCAACACTGGTGTCGCTGAAGCGCTCATGCTCCTCGAGCGTGAACACGCCAGCCTGAAGTTGGTCATTAACATGGATGAGCAGTTCAAAGGCATCATCACCCGCCGGGATCTGGTGTCATCGCGCCTGATGCAGATTGCCGTCGCCAGCGGCAAGGTACGGCAGGACCTGACCGTCGGTGATGTCATGACCCCGTGCTCAACGCTACAGGGTGTGCGCCACGACCAGGTTCTGCACGCGAGCGTTGGCAGGATCCTGCAAACGATGCAGCACCTCGGTCAGGATTACCTGATGGTGATCGCCAACGATGGTATCAGCTTGCGCGGACTGCTCGATGCGCGGCAGATCGCCCGGCGCCTGCATGTCGACTATCAGGACCACACTCAGGCGCGCACGTTCGCGGACATCTGCGAGGCCTTGCTGCACTAGCGGCCCCGGGGAGGCCCTAGGAACCCCCAGCCGCCTGCGCGGCTGCAGCGCGCATCTGCTGCATTTGCTGCATCTGTTGCATCTGTTGCATGATGCGATCAATGGTGAAGCTCGCAGTCGGCTGGCGCGGCGGGAACTCGCGGAATGTTGCCAGCCACTTGCCGACCTCCT
>CAXIDF010000011.1:0-145050 GCA_964022665.1 uncultured Halieaceae bacterium | reverse complement strand
CACCGCAACGGTATCCCGGCACTGGGGGGCGAGGCAGGTCGCACAGGCAGAAATGGCAAGCTGGACAGCACTGCTGCTGGCTCTGCTGGTTGCCGGGCTGCTCTCTATCCCGGTGCTCACTGTCCCGACGGCCATCGCCGGCATTTTTGGCCTGGACAGTGCAACCACGCTGCTGGCGGCAAGCTTCATATTCTGGCTGGGGCTGTTCAACCTGTTTTCTGCCACCAACATGATGTTGTCGACATCACTGCGGGCGACCGGCGATGTCATCACCCCTCTCTACTTCCTGGCTTGTAGCACGGCTATGAACGTGGCCTTTGGCTATGCCCTGGCGTTCGGCATGGGCCCCTTGCCTACCCTCGGCGTCGCCGGGGTGGCGCTAGGCGGGGGTATTGCGGGTGCGCTGGTGACCATCGCCTTTGTGCTCATGTGGTGGAATGGGCGCTTCAATCTGCAGCCCGTGGGAGAGGCACGCTTCGACTGGGTTGCAGCGCGCAAACTGGTGCGCATCGCTCTGCCCGCAGTGACTGAGCAGGGGGTGGTACAGATTGCCTTTCTCGCCTTCTTCGCCATTGTCGCCAATTACGGCACCAGTGCCTACGCCGCCTACGGTATAGGCATCAGCCTCGTCGCGTTCCCCATTGTCGTCGGGTTCGGTTTCGGCATCGCAACCGCTACCCTGGTGGGCCAACAACTGGGCGCCGGCCGCCCGGCCCAGGCCATGCTCACGGGGTGGAGGTCGCTGCGCATGGCATTGCTGGCGATGATGACACTTTCCGCCTGCATGGCATGGTACGCGCGCGACCTCGCGACGTTCATGATCAACGACACAGAGGTGATTGACCTCACGGTGGGCTTCATTTACATCATCTGCCTCGCACAGCCCATGATGGCCATTGATTTCGCCCTCGCGGGCGCTCTCAGGGGCGCTGGGGACACCCGCTTTCCCTTGCTGGCGACGTTCATTGGCATCATTTTTGGCCGCCTGTTACCCGCCTGGCTCTGCGTACAACTGAACCTGTCGGTGTATTGGGTGTTCGCCGTCATGCTGCTGGATTATCTGCTCAAGTCCAGCTTGCTGTTGTGGCGTTACCGGTCCCGCAAGTGGCTAGACATTAACCCGAATCGGGACTCACCCGGCACACTATAGACAGCGACAAAAAAAATACTTAAAGTTTGAATTTGAGACTATTGAGTACGGAGAACGGCTGCCCCGTCCTCCGCAGAGGCGCTGCATGAGTACACTGAGTGACGGGCCACGCCAAGGGTCACCGTTCAATCGAACTGCCCAGCACGACGCCAAGCGCGCAGCCATACTGTCCCAGGCGGCCCAGCTGTTCAATTCCAAAGGGTCACGGGCGACCACGTTGCGCGATATTGCGGAGTCGCTGGGCCTGACCAAAACCAGCCTCTACTACTATGTAAAAACCAAAGAAGAGCTGATTTTCCAGTGCTACCTCGCCACCCTGGATCATCACCTGCAATCGATGGCCGACATCGAGCGGCGCTTTGACAGCCCGCTGGAGCGGGCCCGGCAATTTTTTCTGCTGCAATTCGAAAACTGGCTGGCCGCGCAGGAAAACAGGGGGCCTCACTACGCCGCCCTGCTGGAGATCGCCTCTCTGCAGGGTACCCAGCGCGAGGACGTGGAAGCGCGCTACATCAGCATGTTCAAGCATCTCCGCGGCTACCTGAGTGATGGAATCGCCTCGGGCGAAATACGGCCCTGCGAGACGATCGCTGCAACACGAGCAATTCTAGGATCTTTGGACTGGATCTTTTTCTGGCTGCACAGCCTGCCACGGGATACCGTAGGTCACGTCGCACTCGCCGCCTGGGATCTTCTCGCACACGGCCTGCACAGTGGCGACGATACGTACCGACCTGCGCCGCTCGCCGTCAGCGCCACACCCGAGCCGTATACGCAGGGCTTTGACCGGGACGAGCAGAACCGGCTGAAGCAACAGGCGTTTTACAGAACCGGCACCTGGTTTTTCAACAAGAAGGGGTTCAATGGTACCTCACTGGATGAAATTGCCGAGCAGTTGAGCGTCTCCAAGGGCGCTTTTTACTACCATATCCGGAACAAGGAGGACCTGCTTTTCAACTGCTATACCTACTCGCTGGACATCACGGAAGACATTCATGACCAGGCGGTGCAGATGCAGGGCAGTGGCCTGCACAAGATTGATCAGGTATGCCGACAGATTTTCCACGCCCAGAACTCGGAGCGCGGCCCTCTGATTCGCTACAGCACTATCACGGCTTTGCCCATGGTACGACGCAAGCAGGTTCTGGCGCGCACGGAAGCGGCAAACCAGCGCTTCGGTGACTTCATTCGCGAAGGTATGGACGACGGCAGCGTGCGCACCATCAAGCCATTTATTGCACAGCAGTTGATCGCCGGTGCAATCAACGCGTCTATGGACATTAAACTGTGGCGACGGGTGGATGACCTGGACACTGTTGCAATCGACTATTTCGATCTATTTTTCAATGGCCTCATACCGCGCCCAGATGAGGCCCTACCCCGCAGAAACAAGGCTGAATCGTGACAGACAAACTGCAAAAGCTCCTCACCCTGCTCGAGGTCGAGCGAGTTGACAAATATCTGTTCATTGGCAACAGTCCGAGCTACCCGCCACGGGTATTCGGCGGCCAGGTGCTCGCACAGTCATTGAATGCAGCCAGCCGCACAGTAGATGCCGAGCGATTCGCACACTCCATGCATGCCTACTTTCTGCGGCCGGGCAACCCCAAAAAACAGATTGTCTACGAGGTTGACCCGATACGGGACGGCGGCAGTTTCACCACGCGGCGGGTGACGGCAAAACAGGACGGCGTACCTATTTTCAGCACGTCGGTATCGTTCCAGACGCAGGAGGATGGTTTCAGTCACCAGTTCGAGATGCCGGAGGTAACGCCACCGGAACAGCTGGAAACCGACTTCGAGTTCTGGAGCCAGATGGCCGAACAGCATCCGGAGCGTTTTGCCGCACCCATGATGCAGGCACTTGAACGGCGCCCGGTAAAACGGCGCGACTACTTCAACCCGCAACCCCAGGAACCGGAGCAGTACACCTGGTTTCGGGTGTTGGATCCGGAGCAGGTGATCGGGGGTGACCCCGTCCGCCACCAGACCATTCTCGCGTTTATTTCAGATTTCGCCCTGCTTGGCGCGGCCTTGCTGCCGCATCCTGTCACGGCCATGGACCCGCAGATGCAAACCGCGAGCCTGGACCATGCCCTGTGGATACACCGTCCCCTACGGGTAGACGACTACCTGCTGTACGCGATGGACAGCCCCAGCACACATGGGGGCCGGGGGCTTAGCCGGGGAAGCTTCTACAACCGCCAGGGGGAGCTGGTGGCGTCTACAGCCCAGGAATCCCTGCTGCGGCGCAAGCGGCCGGTCAGCGATACGTAACGAGTTGCTCGCCCTGCTGCGTGCCCAGCACCTGCAGGAAGGAGCGATCGTTGAAGTAGGACAGCGACACCTTGTCACCGCTGTAGAACAGCTGGGTCACAGAGCAGTTGAATATCGGTTCATAGAACTTGTAGGCATGCTCGCCCGACAGTCCGAGCACCTGGCTGACAATGGTGGCTATCGTGCCGCCGGAGGTGAAAATACCGACGGTTCTGCCGGAGCCCTCGGCTGCCATCACATCGCGCAACGCTGCTGCGACTGAACCCGAGTAATCGGCCCAGCTTTGAATGCGCGGTTCATCGCAGGCCGGCGAGGTCCAGTGCGTGAATACAGCCTCGATGACTTTCTGGTAGTCCTTGCTGGACTTCAGCCCCTTATCCACCAGTGCCTGAATAGACGGGTTCGCCCTGGCAACCACCGGCACCAGGTAGCGGATCTGCTCGTCATTCCGCACCTCGTCGAAGCGCGCATCAATGTGATGGGGAACGTCGTCCGATTGGCTGGCCAGGGCCAGGGCGGTGGTTTCGCGCTGCCGCAGCAGTGCGCCACTGTAGGCGGCATCCAGCTGGATGCCCTGATCACGCAGGTAGTGCCCCAGCACCTCCGCCTGACGGCTGCCCAGTGTAGACAGTTTGTCGTAATCGTCGGCGCCGAAGGACGCCTGCCCGTGCCTGAATAAATACAGTGTGGCCATTATGCGTTGACTGCCTGTTGATCCGTGTTGCGGTTGAAGCGCAATTTGCGCCGGTAGGGAAAGAAGTCTTCGACATGGCCCTCGCGGATGCGCTCCTGCAACCCACGCCAGAAACTCGCCTCGTAGATATCACTGTGCATGGCATCGAACACTTTACGTGCGCGCTGGTTGCCGGAAAAGAACAGGCGAAACTCCTCGGGGAAAATATCATTGGGCCCCACGTTGTACCAAGGCTGGCTGGCCAGCTCCTCGGCTTCACTGCGCGGCTCGGGTATCTCCCGGAAGTTGCAGTCCATCAGCGGCACAATTTCGTCGTAGTCATAGAACACAACCCTGCCATGACGGGTCACACCAAAATTCTTCAACAGCATGTCACCAGGGAATATATTGGCCGCAGCAAGCTGCTTGATGGCATTGCCGTACTCATCCATCACCGCACCCACCTGTTCATCGCTGGCATTCTGCAGGTAAAGATTGAGTGGGGTCATGCGGCGCTCTACATACACGTGCCGGATAACCAGCGCTTTACCATGTTCCTCGATCATTGAGGGGGCCACTTTGTGCAGCTCTTCCATCAGTTCGTCGGAGAAACGCTCGCGCGCGAACGCCAGATTGGTGAACTCCTGTGTGTCCGCCATGCGCCCGGCGCGATCCCAGCGCTTTACCAGCCGGTACTTTTCCTTCACCTGCTCCCGGGTCATCTCTTTGGGCGGCGTGAAGCGGTCCTTGATGATCTTGAACACGAAATCATACGAGGGCAGTGTAAACACGCTCATCACCATGCCCTTGATACCCGGCGCGATAATGAACTGGTCACTGGTTTTCTGCATGTGCCGGAACGCACAGCGGTAGTAATAGGTTTTGCCGTGCTTGTTATAGCCCATGGAGCTATAGAGTTCGGAAATGGGCTTGGCCGGCATGAGCTGCTGCAGGAACAATACATACTGCGAGGGAATGCTCGCATCCACCATGAAATAGGCGCGGGTGAAGCTGAAAACCACGCTCATTTTGTCGGCGCCGAACAAGATGGTATCAACATATACCTCGCCGTTCCCCGAGTGCAGAATGGGGATCACTATCGGCATGGAATCGGGGCCGGAAACAATTCGCCCAACGATGTACGCCCCCTTGTTGCGGAAAAAGTGGGGCTCCAGTGTCTGCAGCTCAACGCCCTCCCGCGCAAGGTTCAAGCGCTCGGAGAGACAGCGGGTTATGGCATCTGCCAGGCTGTTTATGTCCCGCGTCAGATCTTCCCACGGCAGGCTGAAACCATAGTCATTCAGCAGCCGGCGCAGCACTCCCGCCAGGTCACCCTCGAACGGGTAGGCCCTGTACACCTTACTCACATCCGGTGCCGGCATGTCGCCTTGCGGAGAAAACACGAACGCGTACTCGTCGCGAATCTTGCGGTGCTTGAACACGCCGCAGTACACAGAATTGAAGAATGTTTCGGCAATTTCGAAATTGTTGTGGCCGCGCACCAGGTCGGCGTAGACCACCCGTGCCTCCTGCCAGAACTGCAGGGCGTGCAGCTGCTCACCCGCAATCAGCTCAACGTACTCGAGTACCCGGGTGGTCGCCTCCTTATAGAGGTCGATGCGACGGATGGACGCGGCGTGCATACCCAGCCAGTCCTGCGCCTCGAAGCGCGAGCGCGCTGCGAGCGTGATGTTCTGGAACTCGGCGAAGTAGGCTTCGAAGCCATTGAGGATGGTGCGCGCGAAGCGCGCCTGCTGCTCTTTACGTTGCATGGTGAGGCGCGGCTGCCTTAAAGGTTCGGGTTGCCGAAGCGGCGGCGCAATTTACGCATGCCGCCCAGCCAACGGTCATAATCAGCGGCCTTGTGCGCCCGGTAGTCGGCCACCTGCGGATGCGGCAGTATCAGAAAGCGCTCTGCGGCCAGGCCCTGAACAACGGCCTCCGCGACTTCATCCGGCGTCAGGATACCGTCGACCCCCGCGGTGCCGCCCTCTTCCACACTGCCGATCATTTGGGTCGCAACCGCCTGCGGGCACAGCACGGACACCTTGATGCCGTCGTCACCGTGGGTAATTGCCAGCGCTTCGGCAAAACCGATGGCGGCGTGCTTGGTGGTTGAATAGGCCGCATCGCCCACCTGGTTGAGCAACCCCGCCGCGGAGGCCGTATTCAGCAAGTATCCCTCGCCACGCGCCAGCATGCCCGGCAAGCAGGCGCGGGCCGCAAAAACATGGGACATGACGTGGATGTCCCACATCGCCTGCCAGGTTTCGTTGGACGCCGAGGTGGCCCACCAGGGCTCCCCATCACCGGCGATAATGCCCGCATTGCTGCAGAACAGGTCAACTCGACCGTATTTCGCTTCCACCTCTGCGACCATCGATTGCAGCGCAGCTTCGTCACGCACATCGAGGCCATAGGCGTCGCCATCGACCACGGCAGCAACTGCCTCGGCATCGGCCGGGTGCAAATCCACCACCACCACCTTGCGGGCGCCCTCGCGATGAAAACGCGTACACAGGGCCTTGCCAATGCCGTTGCCACCGCCGGTGACAATAACAACGGCGCCTTCTACCACCACTACAGCAGTTCCTTGGCAAACAGCTCGAGAACCACCGGGTCGTGTACACCCAACAACATGGTGCCCACTTCACCGCGTGCCGCCGCGGCTTTCCAGCTGCCGAGGCGCTCGATGATGCGCTCACGCGGGCCGACCAGTGCCACTTCATCCAGAAGTTGGTCAGGCACCAGTGCCTCCGCTTCCGCCTTCTTGCCGCTGAGGTACAGGTCCTGAATGCGCTCGGCCACGTCGCCATACCCCGCCCGGGTGGCGTAGTCGTTATAGAAGTTCTTGCCCTTGGCCCCCATGCCACCGATATAAAGCGCAAGCCAGGGCCGCAGGGAATCGTAGGCCGCTTTCAGGTCATCGTTCAGCGCGACCGACACGAAAGGTGCGATGTCGAAATCAGACAGGCTTTTGCCGTTCCCGGCGGTATCCAGGCCTTTCTGAATATGGTCACCCAGAATGCTGAATTTGTCCGGGTCCATCCACACCGGAAACACGCCGTCCGCCACTTCACCCGCACAGCGCAGGCCCGCGGGTGTAATGGAGGCGGTGTAGATCGGGATATTCGGATTGCCTTCGAGAATCGACTTCAGAGGCTTACCCAGGCCAGTCGTGCCAGCGCCGGTATTGGGCAGTTGATACATGTCGCCGTCGAACTCTACCGGCCCTTCACGGGCCATGATCTTCCGCATGATCTGGATGTATTCCCGCGTGCGGGTGACCGGCTTGCCGTAGGGCACGCCGTGCCAACCCTCGACCACCTGTGGCCCGGACGCCCCCAGGCCAACGATGAAGCGACCACCAGAAAGTTGATCCAGAGACATGGCGGTCATGGCGCACATGGCAGGCGTTCTCGCCGGCATCTGCATGATGGCGGTACCCACGCGGATCTTGTCGGTCTGCGCCAGCACCCAGGCCGCTGCCGTCACCGCATCATTGCCGTAGGCTTCCGCTGTCCATACCGAGTCGTAGCCCATGGATTCCGCCTGACGGATCAGGTCAATCGGGATGTTGATCTGTTTGCCGGAATAACCCAGCAGTATGCCCAATTTCATTGTTACTTCTCCCTGGTGATTATCATCGAACCGGCCACTGCTCTCGCCCGCACTCAGGCACTGTAGCGCAGTTCATTGAACTTTGCCTGATGGTAGTCACCATTGCCGAAGGTGGTATTGATCATCATCAGACGCTTGGCGTAGTGGCCAATGTCCAGTTCGTCGGTAATACCCATACCGCCATGCAGCTGGATCGCCTCGCCAAAAATCTTTCGGCCATTGCGATCGACCAGGACTTGCAGGGCATGCACACAGGCGGCCACGTCGTCACCAGCGCCGTCCAGTTCACACACAGCACGGTACAGCAGCGACTTGACCTGTTCGTAGGCCATGAAGGTATCCACCATACGATGCTGCAGCGCCTGGAAACTTCCGATTGCCACATCGAACTGCTTGCGCGTTTTGGTGTACTCCAGGGTCTTGGCGTTCAATTGCCCCATGATACCCAGCGCTTCCGCCGCGAGTGCCACGTTGGCCTGTGTAATCACCGGGCCCATGACCGCGTAGCCGTTACCCAGCTCACCCACAATATCCGCCAACGGCACCTGCACATCGCTGAACGTGATGTTGGCAACCACTTGCCCGTCCATCAGGCGGTAAGCCGTGCGCTCGACACCGGCTGCATCTGCGGGCACCAGTACGAGGGTTATGCCCGCTTCATCGCTCTGCTCGCCACTGCTGCGCGCCGCGACGATCAACTGATCCGCACTGGCGCCGTTGAATACAACCACTTTTTCACCGTTCAGGACCAGTTGGTCGCCCTCAACGGTTGCGGTCGTCTTGATATCAGCCAGCTGGTGGCGACTCTGGCGCTCCAGATAGGCAAACGCGCCCTGACAACCGCCCTCAATGATGCGCGGAATAATCTCGGCCTGTTGCTCTACACTGCCGCCACGCTGCAGGAGCCCGCCAAACAGCAGCGCAGTTGCCAGGTAGGGTTCCAGCACGATGCCCTTGCCGAACTCCTCCATCATCACCATGGTATCCACCGGGCCGCCGCCAAAACCGCCGTGAGACTCGGCGAAAGGCACGGATAACCAGCCGAGTTCGGCAAAGGTCTGCCAGTTCTCGGGGCTCATGGCTTCATCGGTTGCCGCGATTTTACACCGCGTATCAAAATCGTAACTGTCCTGCACAAAGCGCGCCACGCTGTCCCGCAGCATGCCCTGTTCTTCAGTAAACTCGAAATTCATTGCTATATCCTCTCCAGCAGTGCGGGATTAAAGGCCGAGCACGGCCTTGGCGATGATGTTTTTCTGTACCTCGTTGGAGCCGCCGTAAATCGTTGAAGCGCGACCATACATGTAGGTCTGGCGGGCCTGTGAGCCAAAGTCGTGGCCGAGCTGCTCCGCTGTCAGCTCATTGGGCAGTACCCCTTGGTAATAGGCGGCGACATCCATGCGCAGCTCCTGCACGGCCTGCTGCATCTCTGTACCCTTGATCTTGAGCATGGAAGACTCGGCGCCGGGCGCGCCACCGGCCGCCACCGTTGCCAGCACTCGCAGCTCAGTAAACTCCAAGGCCATCAGTTCGATTTCGATATCGGACAGACGCTTCTGAAACAGCGGATCGCTCAACAGGGATCTGCCACCGTTGACTTCCCGTTCGGCGAAGGCGCGCGTTTCCGCGAGACTACGCTTGCTGTCCGCCACACCCGCAATCGCGGTGCGCTCATGGGCCAGCAACCACTTGGCATAGGTCCAACCCTTGTCCTGCTCGCCAATCAGGTTGGCAACCGGCACCCGCACGTCGTTGAATTCCACTTCATTCAGGCTGTGGTGGTTGTCTATCGAGACAATCGGATTGACCTTGATACCGGGCGACTTCATGTCGATCAACAGGAAGCTGATGCCATGCTGCTTCTTGCCTTCGCTGCTGGTGCGCACCAGGCAGAATATCCAGTCGGCATACTGGGCATAGCTGGTCCAGATTTTGGCGCCGCTGACCACATACTCGTCGCCCTCACGCACGGCGCGGGTTTTCAGTGACGCGAGGTCGGACCCCGCGCCGGGCTCGGAATAGCCCTGACACCACCAGTCATCGCTCTGCAGGATGCCGGGCAGGAAACGCGCCTTCTGCTCTTCGTTACCAAACGCATAGATAACGGGCCCCACCATATTGAGGCCGAAGGGGATAACATCGCGAATGCCGGCGGCGCTGCGTTCGGTTTCAAAAATGAATTTCTGCGTGGCGTTCCAACCTGTGCCGCCGTATTCCTTCGGCCAGCCGGGGGCGATCCAGCCCTGCTTGTAGAGGCGCTTCTGCCAGTCGATGACGGCATCCTTGAACGTTTTGAGGTTGTTCAAGCGCGCCTGCAGGTCGGCATCGTAGGCCTCTGCAAAAAATGCGCGCACTTCATCGCGAAACGCGAGATCTTCCGGAGCAAAACTTGTATCCACGTGGCTACCTCTCGATTGAATTGAACTGGCCCGCAGGCCGCTGTGAATTTATTCCTGACGAAACAACGCCAGAAAACGCAATAGTTTCGCCGTGTCCGCCACACCCCCGGACACTTGCAGAGTGCCGTCTGCCAGCGCAAGCGGAAAACCTCGCTGGCCGGTCATCAAGGCCAGCCACTCCGTGGCCGGCACCGTCACCACAATGCTTCCATTCTCCGGCACCGAGGGCAGTGCATCGATCACTGCCACCTGGTGGCGAACATGCACCGCGTACTGCACGCCCTGATCGGGGAATACCAACACCACGCGCTCGTTCACCCCGGCACTGCGCTCCGGGTCCAGGTTCACCGCCATGCTGCGCAGTACCCCCGCAATCGGGAACCCCTGCGCAAAGGCAACACGCTCTGCACTGATGGGCGAAGGCCCCGTGGTGATGCGCTGTTCCAACTCCAGCGCATCGGTGAGATACCAGTTGCGTGCGTTCGGGTTCGGCGTAACCTCTGCGAGCATACGCAGGGCGCGCGCCTTCAGCTCAGCCGCAACCGGAACAGAATCAGGACTGGCAGCCCGTACCAGGTCGGCAAGCTCCGCGGCCCACTGTGGATCAGCCGGCAGTTGCGCCTCGGCCTCAGCCAGCACGGCATCTGCACCGCCCGCCAGTGCCAGCAAACGCCGGGCCCGGGTGGCGCTCGCTGTGGGGAACAGGGCGCTGCTGTTGCCCTCGAACCAACCGAGATACCCATTGTAAATTGCTCTTACCGACCAGGGCACGGTGCCGTAGAACGGCTGCAACCAGGGATGCTCAGCAAGCTCGGCGGGCAGTTGCACCGTGCGCGCCAGGGTATCGGCGTCCAGCCCCTGGTTGATGCCGCGCACTGTCTGGTCGTGCACGAATTGTATGGCGTCACCGTACACCTGAAGAATGTCGTCGACTGCCTCGGCACCCGAAACCGGGCGTGTATGGCTGGGGATCAGGTGCTCGGCCCCCAGCGAGCGCATCAGGCGCACACTGTGCGCCCACTGCATAACGTCTCGATAGCGGGTACCGCGAATGGTGTAAAGGTTGGGGAAGGCCTTGTACACATTATCGCCGGGCAACAGCACCCCCTCATCGGGTAGCCAGACCAGCAACTGGTCGTCGGTCTCGCCGGGCGCGTGCATCAGAACCAGCCGACGCCCCGCTATGGTCACCTCCAGCCGCTCGTCGACCGTGTGCGTGGGGGGCAAGAGGCCGTAAATATCGCCATCCCCGGTTGTGCTGTGCGCCAGGGCCGGCCCGATGCCGTCATTGATAATAGCCTCGCCGCCCGCTTCCAGGTAGTTGCCGAACATATGGAAAGAGCGCGTTTCAATAACCGGACGCAGCACGTTCATAATGCGTTCGATATGGCTCCAGGTGGTTTTGTGGGCATAGACCGGCACGTCCCTGCCTGCGGCGAAGGCCTCGGCGCCGAAGATATGATCCGTGTGGTTGTGGGTGTAGATGATCGCCTGCACCGGCTTGTCGGTAATGCGGTCGAATTCGGCCTTGATGGTGCGCGCCGCCACGAGCGACTCGGTGGTATCGACAATAATGACGCCATCATCACCTTCGATCAGTATGACATTGGCCAGCGCATACCCGATCGCCACGTGGATGCCGGGCACCACTTCGATAATGTCGCGCCTGAATTCGGCTGAGTGCGCCTCAAGTGCTGCGCTACCCGCCACTGCGGGCGGTGGGGGCGGCGCCTCGGAGCAGGCAATCAGAAACGCCGCCAACGCCAGGGCCACGCACGCACGAATGTGCCGCACGCACTGCCTTGGAGCCCTGTTCCGGGTACACGCCATAGCGGTTTTGACCTTGGAGTATGTTTTTCATCGCCAGGGCATGTACCTTAACGATTACCGCAGCGCAAAACAAGCGCCGGGGAGCCCACACGACCGGGCAGCGGGCGCCCTGCGGGCATTCAATACAGAAGGCTGTAAAGTTTGCGCTGGTACTCAGCGGCCAGCGGGTCGCTCTTGCCCAGGCTGGCAATGGTATCGATGAGGGCCTTCTTGGTCGCGCCGTCGGCGTGGTTGAGGTCTTGGCGCAAAATCGTGATGAGGTGCTCCAGAGCTTCGCGAAAATAGCCGGCATTGGTATACTGCACCGCTAACTGGTGCCGGACATCGTGGTTGCCCGGCTCCGCTTCAAGGCGCTCCTCCAGCGCCGCCATCTCCGGCGTTACTGCCGCCTCGCGCTTGAGTTGCAGCTGTGCCACCAACTGCTCCCAGGCGGGATCCTGATCTGCCATGCGCACCGTACCGAGAACCGCCTCCGCATCGTCCAGCCGGTTGCACTCGAGCAGCGCATGCGCGTAGGCGAGCGTGATGTCGTGGCGCTGTCCGGAGTCCTCGAAGGCCTGGCGCAGCGGGCTCAGCGCGGAACTGAAATCGCCCGCCGCCATGAGCGCCTGGCCCTCTTCCAACAGGCCATCCCAGGGCTTGGGCAGGTATTTCTCCAACAGCTCACGGACCTGGGCCTCCGACTGTGCACCAACGAAGCCATCCACCGGCTGGCCGCCCTGCATCACCATCACGGTGGGCAGGCTGCGCACGCCGAACTGCTGGGAGATCATGGGCTGTTCGTCAGCGTTCACTTTGGCCAGCAGAAACGCACCGGCATATTCGTTTGCCAGTTTTTCCAGCACTGGCATGAGGCTTTTGCAGGGGCCGCACCAGTCAGCCCAGAAATCCACCACGACCGGGCGCCGGTGGGACTCCTCTATCAGCAGCGCCGCCGCGTTGCTTTCGTCGATATTGACAATGGACTCGGTCACAAACATTCCTCCAAAGCGAGCGTTAAACGGGCCAGCGGCTCAGGCTTACAGGCCCAGTACGTCCTGCATATCATATAAACGCGGCTCACGGCCCACCAGCCAGCCCGCGGCGCGCACGGCGCCCCGGGCAAACGACATGCGGCTAGAAGCCTTGTGGGTAATTTCCACGCGCTCCCCGTCGGCGGCGAAGATCACTGTGTGGTCGCCGACAATGTCCCCCGCGCGTACCGTGGCAAAGCCGATGGTGTCGCGCTGCCGCGCGCCGGTTTGCCCTTCGCGGCCATATACCGCCACTTCCGCCAGGTCGCGACCCAGGGCGTTTGCCACCACACCGCCCATGGACAGGGCGGTGCCGGAGGGGGCATCTATCTTGTGCCGGTGATGCGCCTCGACGATCTCGATGTCCACATCATCGCCCAACACACGCGCTGCCATGTCCAAAAGCTTGAAGCACAGGTTGACACCGGTACTGAAGTTCGACGCCTTGCACACGGGCACCTTGCCCGCCGCACGCTTGATCAGTTGGTCCTGTTCCGCCGTGAAGCCGGTGGTACCGATGATCATCGCCTTGCCCGCTGCAGCGCAGGCCTCCAGGTTCGCCAGGGTCGCCGCGGGCACGGTGAAGTCGATCAACACGTCGATCTGCGCAATCACCTCGCTCAGCGCCGCGGACACCGGCACCCCAAGTTTGCCGAGACCGGCCAGCTCGCCGGCATCCGCGCCGATCAGGCTGCTCTCCGGCTGTTCGACCGCCGCGGCCAGCTCCAGACCGGGCTGCTGGGCAATGGTTTCGATCAGGGTACGCCCCATGCGCCCGGCAGCGCCGGTGATTCCGACTTTTATCGTCATGGCTTCATGTCATCAAAAAAAGTTTTCACGCCCTCGAACCAGCTGGTCTGGCGCGGCGACTGTGCATCGCCGCCCTGGCCGAGGCTTTCCTGAAATTCGCGCAGCAGCTCCTTCTGCTTCTTGCTCAGGTTGACCGGCGTCTCCACGACCGCGCGGCACAAGAGGTCACCTACCGCGCCACCCCGCACCGGCTTCACGCCCTTGCCACGCAAGCGGAACAGCTTGCCGGTCTGGGTTTCGGCGGGAATTTTCAGTTTTACGCGGCCGTCCAGCGTGGGCACTTCCAGCTCACCGCCAAGCGCCGCAGCGACAAACGTGATGGGGACTTCACAGTACAGATTCTTACCGTCGCGTTCAAAAATGGGGTGCTGGCGCACCGACATCTGCACGAAAAGATCTCCGGGTGGGCCGCCATCCGGGCCCGCCTCGCCTTCGCCGGACAAGCGGATGCGATCGCCCGTGTCCACGCCCGGTGGCACTTTGACCGACAGCGTTTTGCGTTTTTCCACGCGCCCCTGCCCGTGGCACTTGCCGCAGGGGTCTGAAATCATCTTGCCGCGGCCGCGACAGGTGGGGCAGGTCTGCTGTACCTGGAAGAAACCCTGCTGCATGCGCACCTGACCAATGCCGCCGCAGGTAGTGCAGTCTACCGGCGAGCTGCCCTTGCGTGCGCCGGAGCCGTCACACTCCTCGCAGGTGGCGAGGGTGGGCACCTTGATCTCCACCGTGGTGCCCTTGACCGCATCTTCGAGTGAAATATCCAGCGTGTAGCGCAGGTCCGACCCCCGTTGTGGGCCGCCGCGTCCGCGGCCACCGCCGCCACCGAAGATATCGCCAAACACATCGCCAAAGATGTCGCTGAAGCTGCCGCCGCCGGCGCCAAAGCCGCCTGCGCCCATATTGGGGTCGACGCCCGAGTGGCCGAACCGGTCGTAAGCCGCGCGTTTTTCCGCGTTCATCAGAACATCGTAGGCCTCGGTGGCCTCTTTGAATTTCTCGTCGGCATCCGGATCATCGGGGTTCCGGTCCGGGTGGTACTTCATGGCGACCCGTCGATAGGCCTTTTTGATGTCCTTCTCATCGGCCGCTTTCTCGACCCCGAGCACTTCATAATAATCGCGTTTTGACATAGTCAGCCTGGCGTTAAACCGCATTCTCGCAAATGACTACGCGGGCTCTCAGGTCCCGCGCGGTCAAGTTAACTGACGGGGCGCTGCAGCGCCCCGGGTGACAGGAAGCGTTTAGGCCTACTTCTTGTCGTCCTTCACTTCTTCGAACTCGGCGTCGACCGCTTCATCGCCCGTTGTGGACTGTTCCGCACCGTCGGCCTCGGCACCCTGCGCGGCTTCCGCCTGTGCCTGGTACATTTTCTGAGCGACCGGGCCGGTGGCCTCGGTCAGCTTGGCAGCAGCGGCCTCGATGGCGTCCTTCTCGTTCGCTTTAAGGGCTTCCTCCGCCTCGCTGATCGCCGACTCGATAGCGGACTTTTCGTCCGCGGTGGCATTTTCACCCGCCTCTTCGAGCGTTTTACGCGCAGCGTGCACCAGTCCATCGCAGCTGTTGCGCGCAGCAATCAGCTCTTCGAAGCGCGCATCGGCATCGGCGTTGGCCTCGGCATCCGCCACCATCTTCTCGATATCCTCCTCGCTCAAGCCGCCTGACGCGGTAATGCGAATGGATTGCTCCTTGCCGGTTGCCTTGTCCTTGGCCGACACATTGAGGATACCGTTGGCATCGAGGTCAAACGTCACCTCGATCTGTGGCATGCCGCGGGGCGCCGGCGGAATGTCTGCCAGGTCGAAGCGGCCCAGCGACTTGTTCTGGGACGCCTGCTTGCGCTCACCCTGCACCACGTGAATCGTCACCGCGGTCTGGTTGTCGTCAGCCGTCGAGAACACTTGCGACTTCTTCGTGGGAATGGTCGTGTTCTTCTCGATCAGGGGGGTGGCAACACCGCCCATGGTCTCGATACCCAGCGTCAGCGGGGTCACGTCCAGCAGCAGCACGTCCTTGACGTCGCCTGACAGTACCGCCCCCTGGATGGCAGCACCCATGGCAACCGCCTCATCCGGGTTGACGTCCTTGCGCGGCTCCTTGCCGAAGAAGTCTGCCACCGCTTTCTGCACCATCGGCATGCGGGTCTGACCACCCACCAGGATCACGTCGTTGATTTCGCTGGGGCTCAGGCCGGCGTCCTGCAACGCCACCTTAACCGGCTCCATAGAGCGCTTGACCAGCTCTTCAACCAGCGACTCCAGCTTGGAGCGCGACAGCTTGACCACCAGGTGCTTGGGGCCCGTGGCATCGGCTGTGATGTAGGGCAGGTTCACTTCCGTCTGCTGGCTGGAAGACAGCTCGATCTTGGCTTTCTCGGCCGCTTCCTTCAGACGTTGCAGCGCCAGCGGGTCGTTGTGCAGGTCGATGCCGCTTTCCTTCTTGAACTCCGCTGCCAGGTATTCGATCAGGCGCAGGTCGAAGTCCTCACCGCCGAGGAAGGTGTCACCGTTGGTCGACAGCACTTCGAACTGGTGCTCGCCATCGACTTCGGCAATCTCGATGATGGAGATGTCGAAGGTACCGCCACCGAGGTCGTACACAGCAATGGTGCGATCGCCCTGGGCCTTGTCCATGCCGTAGGCGAGCGCCGCGGCGGTCGGCTCGTTGATGATGCGCTTCACTTCCAGGCCGGCAATACGACCGGCGTCCTTGGTTGCCTGGCGCTGGGAATCGTTGAAGTACGCCGGCACCGTGATCACCGCTTCGGTAACCGCCTCGCCTAGGTACTCCTCGGCAGTGCGCTTCATTTTGCGCAGCACCTCGGCGGAGACCTGCGGCGGCGCCATTTTCTCGTCCTTGGCCTGTACCCAGGCATCGCCGTTATCGGCTTCAACGATTTTATAGGGCACCATCTTGATGTCTTTCTGTACCACGTCGTCCTTGAACTTGCGTCCAATCAGGCGCTTCACGGCGTACAGCGTGTTGTGGGGATTGGTGACGGACTGGCGCTTGGCGCTCTGCCCGACCAGAATTTCGCCATCCTGGGTGTAGGCCACAATCGACGGCGTGGTGCGATCGCCTTCGCAATGCTCGATCACGCGCGACTTGCCCCCTTCGAGCACCGCGACGCAGGAGTTGGTGGTACCCAGGTCGATACCGATTATCTTGCCCATGTGTTCATCTCCTCATTTGCGCCGGCACGGCCGGCTGCAGTATTCACTTGCTGTCTATATTGGCGCTGAACCAACAATTTCAAGGGGCCGGCGCCGTTTTTACTGCGCGGCAGGCGCTTTGCTGACCATGACCATGGCTGGCCGCACCAGGCGCGCGTTCAGCGTGTAGCCTTTTTGCATCACCGCGATCACCGTATTCGGCTCCACGTCTGCGTTTTCGACCATGCTCATGGCCTGGTGCAGCTGTGGATCAAACGGCTCGCCTTCGGGGTCAACCGGCTCGATGTGGAACTTGCGCAGGGCGTCGGCAAAGCTCTTCAGAGTCAACTCCAGGCCATCGACAATCGGCTTCACCGAGTCATCGTGCCCGGCGGTGACGGCCAGCGCCCGCTCCAGGTTATCCACCACGGGCAGCAGCTCCTTGCAGAAGGACTCAAGGGCGAACTTGCGCGCCTTTTCCACATCCTGCTCGGCCCGGCGCTTGATGTTCTGGGCGTCCGCCTGCGCGCGCAACGCCGCATCGCGGGCCGCATTGAGGTCTTCCTCCAGGGTCGCCATCAGCGCTTCCGGGGTAACCTCCTCGCCGGCCGGGGCCGCGTCAGATTCGGTGGCGGCTGCTGTTTCCGCGTATGTCGCCGCCTCGGCTGCCTGCCGCGAGACACCGCTGTCGCCGGCTTCAGATTCTGGTTTGTTCTGCTCGTTCTCAGCCACGTCTGGACTCCATCACTGGCATTGTGGATTGCACAGGCACGGCGCTTGCGCACCGATTCGCTGCGGTCTGGAACGATGTTGGGACGCTATGCGGAAATTTCAAGGCCACCCTGTGCCGGTGGCTGCATTCAGCTGGACAGGGCAGAGCTCAGCATGCGCGCGGTAATGTCCACAACCGGGATCACCCGCTCATAGGGCATGCGCGTGGGCCCGATCACGCCCAGCACACCGAGTGTGCGGGCACCGTCCGTGTAGGGCGCTGTGACGACGCTGTAATCGCCGAATACCTCGTAGCCGGCCTCATTGCCGATGAAGATCTGCACCCCGTTGGCGCGGGTACACCGCTCCAGCAGGTGCAGCAGATCCTTCTTGCGCTCGAATGCATCGAACAGCTCGCGCAATCGCCCCACATCCTCGGGGCTGACATGGCCAAGCAGGCGAGACTCGCCGGCCATCAGGTATTCTTCTTCCGGAGCTTCCTGATTGAGGGCCTTGCTCGCCAGGTCCAGCGCCGCCTGCAGGTAGCTGTCGATGCGGCTGCGGGCATCCTCCATTTCCGCCAGAATGCGGTCCTGCACCGCACTCAGGGGCTGGCCAGCAAAACGCTGATTGACGAGTGCAGCGGCCTCGCGCAGTTCGGCTTCGGTGAATGGCCGCTGGGTGTGAATGATGCGGTTCTGCACCTCGCGTTCATTCACGACCAGGATCACCAGTACGCGGTCACCGGACAGGGGCAGGAACTCGACCTGGCGCAGCTGGTGCGTCTCGGGCCGCGGCACGGTCACCAGGCCGGCCTGCGCTGTGATGGCGGAGAGCAGCGATGAGGCGGATTGCACCAGCTCTGACGTGGACTTGTCCGGGTGCAGCTGCTCGCGCAGCGACACGATAGCCCGCTCGTCCAGGGGCTGCACCTGCAGCAAACGATCCACAAACAGGCGATAACCCTGGGCAGTAGGTACCCGGCCGGCCGACGTATGGGGTGAATGCAGCAGGCCGCGTTCTTCCAGCTCCGACATGACGTTACGCACGGTCGCGGCGCTCACCGCCAGCCCCGCCTCCTCCAGCAGGCTGCGCGACCCCACCGGCTGGCCATCGCGTATGTGCCGCTCCACCAGTGCCTTGAGTATGGTTCGCGCGCGCTCGGACAAATCCGCTGAGTTCATACCCCATCCTGTAAACCTGTGGGCCCGGTTGTATCACAGTGCCCCGGGAATACAAAGCGATGACCGCTGCGGATGTTTATGCCGCAACAGATCTGCGGTATAACAGCACAAACAGCAAGCGGTTCGCCATGCTCACCCACATCCATATCAGCGCGTACACCATTGTCGACACCCTCGACATGGAATTCCACGGCGGCATGACCGTCATCACCGGGGAAACCGGGGCCGGCAAGTCCATCATGCTCGATGCCCTGGGTCTCTGCCTGGGCGACCGGGCCGACCCGAAGGCCGTACGCGCCGGCAGCGAACGGGCGGAGGTAACCGCCACCTTCGATATCTCTGGCAACGCCCCCGCGGCCGCATGGCTGCGGGCCCGCGACCTGGCCCATGATGATGAATGCCTGCTGCGCCGCGTAGTCACCGCCGAGGGGCGCTCGCGCGCCTATATCAATGGCAGTGCTTCCACCCTGCAGGACTGCGCCGAACTCGGTGAACTGCTGATCGACATCCACAGCCAGCACGCCCACCAGTCGCTGCTGCGCAAACCGGTCCAGCGCGCGATGCTGGACACCTTTGCCGGCCAGCAGACACTGGCCCGTCGGGTGGAGCAGTCCGCCTCCGACTGGCTGCGCGGCCAGCGCGAGCTGGCGGCACTCACCGACACCCGCGACGAGACCGCCGCGCGAGCCCAGCTGCTGGCCTATCAGGTAGACGAGCTGGAGCAGTTGGGCCTGCGCGAAGGGGAGCTGGAGGAACTGGAGCGCGACCAGAGCCTGCTGGCCAATGCGGAAGATATCCTGAAGGGTGCCCATCAGGCGCTGGAGATTTGCGAAGAACAGGCCAGCGCAGCGCGTCACGCCCTGCAGTTGATGCGCAGTGCCGCCGGCAGCAGCAAAACCGCGGACAACGCCCTCAGCCTGCTGGACTCAGCGGCGATACAACTCGACGAGGCGCACCGCGAGATCCAGCGCCATATCGACTCAATCGAGATTGACCCACAGCGGCTCGCGCAGGTGGAAAAACGCCTTGAACAACTGCACGATGTGGCGCGCAAGCACCGCATCAAGCCGCCGCAACTGCTGGAGCTGCAGGCCGGGTTGCAGGAGGAGTTGGCGGGGCTGGCTCAGGGCGGGCAGCGCATAGAGGCGCTGCAGCAGGAGCTGGAAGACCTCGCCGAGGCCTACCACAAAGATGCCGCCAAACTGAGCAAGGAGCGGGCCAAAGCCGCCAAGAGCCTCATGGCCAAAACGGCCGACGTCCTGCACACACTGGCCATGGCAGATTGCCGCTTTGCTATCGCACTCCCCCCCCGCGAGTCCGATGCCCCTCATCCCCAAGGCGCAGAGGACATTGAGTTCCTGATCAGCACCAACCCGGGGGCCGCCCCACAGCCACTGGGCAAGATTGCCTCCGGCGGCGAGCTGTCGCGTATCAGCCTGGCCATTCAGGTGGTCACTGCCAAGGGCGGCACACTGCCAAGCATGGTATTTGACGAAGTTGACGTGGGCATTGGCGGCGCGGTGGCCGAAGTGGTCGGCCGGCTGTTGCGCGGGCTGGCGCGCGAGGCACAGGTTCTCTGCGTCACCCACCTGGCGCAGGTGGCCTCGCAGGGGCACCGGCACCTGCTGGTCAGCAAAACCTCCGACAAGACTGCAGCCTGGGCCCGCCTAGCAGCGCTTGAAGACGACCAGCGGGCACACGAAATTGCCCGGATGCTGGGCGGCGTGAAACTCACCGAGCGCTCCCTGGAGCACGCCAGGGAAATGCTAAGCGATGCAGAAGACGCCTGACGCTGGCGCCGGGCGCGGCTTGTGGTGTATGGTGGAGCTTGTCACATATGCTTCATACACCACAAAAGACGCCTATTTTGACCAGCCCAGTACCCCGCACAAGCCTCAGGGAACGCAAAAAACAGGCGCAACGCGCGCGCATCATCGATGAAGCGCTGGCCCTGATCGCCGAGCACGGCATTGACGACATGACCATTGATGCCATTTGCGAACGCTCAGGCATCTCCCGTAAAACCTTCTACAACTATTACGGCACGCGCCACGACCTGCTGTTCGATATTTGTGTGACCCGGACGCTGGAGTTGGTAAGGGGCTCGGTGGATGCAGCGTTGGAACAGTTCACGCGGCTGGATGAGCGCATTACGCATGTCCTGAACGCGCAGAAACAGCAACTTTGCCGGGCATCCGACCTTGAGCATGAGCTGGCGCGTTATTCTATCGCCAGCATCGGCAACAGCCTTGCCAGCGGTGCAACCCTGCTGTCGGTGATGAACGAGAACTTCTTGCGGCTGTATGCCGCGAGCATTGATGACCTGAAAGACGCTTTGTCGCCGGAGTTTTGTGCCGAAATGACCGTAGGCATGATCGACACGGTGATCCTCAACCACCTGCACAATCCCGACTACGATGCGGCCGGCCGCTACGACGAACTGATGGCTTTTCTCTGTAACAGCCTGGTGCGCGAGCAGGCGCAACCGCGGATGAAAGGCGCCGCGCAAGGCTAGGCGCCAGTCAGTGCATGCCAGGCCGGGCACCAGGGTACCCGGCACGGAGGGTCGGTCGCTTAGCCGTGCAGGCCGTGCGAAATCGGACACTCACCGCGCGCCAGCTTGCGGGCACGCTCCACCAGTGTTTCTTCCATGGTTTCACGACCGATCATGATCACGAAGTCCTGCTTGCGCAGGCCGTCGAGGGCAAAATCCGCCAACTCATCGAGGTCCTGCACCGGCAGGTCAACGCCAATCTCCTTCATGCCCTGCATGAATTCATCAAACGTCATTTCCCCACCCTCAGGCACCGGCTTCTCACGCGCCAGCTCCTCGGGACGATTGCGCCGCGTGGTCCAGATACCCGTGGGCAGAATGCCGCCGGAAGGGTAGAAAATACAGGCCCGGAGCTTGGTTTCCTGGCCGACCAGCTGGGCGTTCAGGCATTCGGTCATGATGGAGACACCCGCCTTGCTCGAGGCATACACCGACTGATCCGCCAGCGGTGAAATGCCGCCATCGCCGGAAGAGGTATTCATCACCACCCCTTCCTCACCCGATGCCAGCATGCGCGGCACGAAGGCCTGCACACCGTGCGCTATGCCACGCACATTCACGCCCAGAACCCACTGCCAGTCGTTCGGCGTGGTATCCCAGACGTTAGTGTTGGTGACGCTCACGCCAGCGTTGTTGCACAGCACGTGGCAGGCACCGAACTCGTCGAACACGGCATCTGCCAGGGCATTCACCGAATCGGGCTTGGACACGTCGGTGACGATGGCACGCACCGTACCGCCGCCCGCCGCCAGCTCATCGCGGGTCGCTTCCAGCGCACCGCGCTCAACGTCAGACAGCACCACCTTGGCCCCGGCGGCGAGAAAGGAGCGGCCCAGGGCCTTGCCGATGCCACTGGCACCACCAGTGATCACCACCACCTTGTTATTGAAATCCTGCATGATTGGATATTCCTCTGCACTTAAAATAGAAAAGGCCGCGGGCGTACGCCAGCGGCCCGGGGGCAACGCCAATGAGCAATCAGCTCTTCAGCGGACCACCATTGACGCCAAGCCAGCGTGAGTTGCCAATCGTGTTGGCCCATGGCTCGAACGCATCGGCGTCCAGCGGATCACCCAGGTCAACACTGCGACCGAGGAACTCGGGCGTCCACAGCGAGACGTCAGGCTTGGAAACCGGCGGCAGGCGCTCGGTGAGCGGGTCCCACGGGCTGTCACGCAGAATCAAGTCGCCTTCCACTTTCAGCTTTTGTGCCGTGCCGTAATTGCTTACCACGTTGACCACATGCGGTGGGAAATCAAAGCCGGTTTTGACGTAGGAGGCAGCACGCGAGTATTTTACCCAGAACTCGTGCTCATCAAACTTGGGACCGTTGTCCTGCGTCTCCGTGACCTTGCCGTAGTATTCAAGGAAGGTGTAGTTCTGGTGCGTCACACGCGCACCCACTTCTTCACCCAGGCGGTAATACTTGATCTCTGCCGGATACTTGGGCTGACCGAACTTCTCCTGGCTGATGAAGATTTCCGCTTCCTTGTCGATCGCATAGCCCAGCGCGAACTGGCCTTCTTGGCCCTTGTAGTTGCACAGCACCGTGGTCAAAAGGCCCTGCTCCGGCTCGCCGTTTACCGGCACGTTGTACACCGTCAGCGTAACTTCGGGCCGGCTGCCGGGCTCAAAGCCCGGGGGCAGCACCGCGGCCAGCTTGGCCGGATCCGTCAGATAGCGGATCTTAAGCATCGGCCAGTTGTAGTGATCGCCGGGCGTGGTGGCAAGTTTCTCGTTCATACTCGTTTTCCTCTGTTATGAGTTCTTTCGGTCCGTGTGCTTCCCTGAGCCCGGGGGCTCAGGCATAAAACTGCTGGAACCATTTGCGGTATTTTGCGATGGGGCCGTCACCGTCGCACAGCGCCGGGTCATCCAGATACACTTTGTGCTCCCAAATCGGGATATCCTGCTCCACCTGGCGCACAATCTCGTGCACGGTGCCGGTCGCCATCATGGCATTGTCTTCGGACTGCTTGCGCGGCACGGAGAAATTGAATCGCAGGTGCACGGTCTGGTCATTGATGGGTGTTACCGTACCCATCATCACCACATCAAACATGCGCGAGAAGCGCTGGAATGTGAAACCGGGGCCGACACCTACCGAGTGCAGGTGAATGGCGTCATGATTTTCGCCACTCATGTCGACATTGCCCTGTTCATCAATGCTCTGGGCTTCTGAATCAAAATCGGTCACGCGGCGCGGGCCTTCCATTTCCACCGTACCTTGGGGCATGCCGGGGTTGCCATGTACCGTGATAAAGTGGGCCATGTCAGCCGCGTTCTCGCCGGTTTCCTGAATGATGGTGTTGATTTTCCAGTCGTAGGTGTCAAGCGGCGTCCACTCCTCGGACTGCAGCTCTGGGACATCATCGATGTCGAACAGCGGCGCCTCGCCCTTGGGATGGTACCAGGCCCAGATCATCTGGTTGCGCTCCATCACCGGGTAGCTCGGCACGCACTCCTTGCCTTCCACTTTCGGCGGAATGCGCTTGGCATAGGGCACTGACGTGCACTGGCCTTCACCGTTAAATTCCCAGGCGTGGAAAGGACAGCTGATAGACTCCCCTTTCACAATACCGCCGTAGCCGAGGTGCGCGCCGAGGTGCGGACAATGCGCACCCAGCAGCGATGCCTCACCAGATTCAGTGCGGAACAGCACCAGCTCGCGGCCAAAATACTCCACGGGGCGCACGTCGCCGGGCTTCAGGCTATCGCTGTAGTCGATCGCGTACCAGCCGAAGGGGATTGCCTTGTCATAACGCTTGGTCATCGTCTTCTCCTCGTCTTATTTGCGGATGTTGGTGCGAACACGCAGTTCACGGAACACCACCGCGTTGTGGTCGGTATTGTCTTTTTCTGGCTCGCCATCAAGCTCCAGGTCCGGGAACTGTTTGAACAGCTCCACCATGGTCAGGTACAGCTGGCGCTTCGCCATGGCGGCACCGATGCAGTAGCGCGGACCGTAGCCGAACAGCACATCGGGGTTGAATTCACGCTTGACGTCGAAACTCTCGGGGTCGGTGTAGTACTCGGGGTCGTGATCCTTGAGGTGCGGCATCATCAACACCATCTGCCCCTTGGTCACTTTCTGGCCGAGGATTTCCATGTCCTCCGGCGCGTAGCGCGCAAAGCCCATCTTTGAGGAGATTGACCAGCGCATCACTTCACTGAAGGTATTGGAGAAAGCATCTGGTGACTCCAGGGCGGCGGGGATCTGGTCCCGGTGCTTGAGCAGCGCGTACAGCGTCCATTGCTGCGCTACCAGCGTGGTGTCTGCGCCGGCACCAATCAGCGCCAGCACCAGCGTGATGATGTCCCACTCACCGAAATTCTCGTTCTCTTCCTCGATTTTCAGCAGCACGCTGAGGAAGTCATCGGCACCCGGGTTGGCGCGTCGCTCGGCAATTACGCGCTGCAGAATCTCAATCGCACGGTTGCTGTCCTGACGCGCGGCTTCGCGGCGTTCATCGCTCAGCGTGGGGTTCCAGGCTTCGGTGAAGGTAAGTACCACCTGCTTGATTTCCGGCCAGTACTTCTCGGGCAGACCGACCATGCGGCTGATGGAGATGAAGGGGATATGGTTGGCGACTTTTTCGATGTAGTCGAAGCTCTCCAGATCAGCGAGTTCGCCAATCAGCTTCTCCACATCAGGCTTGATGCGACGCTGGATTTCATCAACCACGTTGCGCGAGAACGCCGGCGAAACAACCTTTCGCACCAGCCGGTGGTGACCGTGATCGGCAAGCATGCTATGACCGATCATGGCCCGCTCGTAGTTGCTCCACTGGTCTTCCGGGGGACGCGGCGGCGCGAACTCCCAATCGTAGAAGTCAGAGGACAGGTATTCGGTACGCCAGCACTCCATGATGTCGGGCATGCGGGTCATAATCCAGGCCTGCCAGGGCGCGTACCACACCAGACGGCCACGCTGGGCCAACGCCAGATACTGGCTGGCCGCCGTCTTCAGATACTCTTCGGACGCCGGATTGAACAGCTCCTCAATGGGCTGTTGAGTTTCGCTGACTGCCTGCATATTTTGCTCCTCTGCCAAATGGCTGACGCAAGAATATACGTTCGGAGAAAACTACACACAAGTGTATTTTTATTAAAAACGCGTCATGGCCGGGCGAAGCGGGGTTAAAAACGCGACAAAAGCCGCTCAGGTGGGGCTCAGCTGCGCTTTTCCCGCACGTAGAGCACCAGTGAGTGGTCCACAATCTCAAAACCGTGCTCGGCAGCAATTTCCCTCTGGCGACGCTCGATCACCGGATCGTTGAACTCGATGACGGCACCCGTGGTCATGCACACCATATGGTCGTGATGCTCACCGGTATCCAGCTCGAATACCGAGTGGCCGGTTTCAAAGTTGTGGCGGTTGACGAGGCCGGCAGTTTCGAACTGTGTCAGCACGCGATACACCGTGGCCAGGCCCACGTCTTCACCCGCATCACGCAGCTTCTGGTAGACATCTTCCGCGCTCAGGTGCTCGCTGGTCTCGCTGGTGGCCTCCAGGATCTGCAGGATTTTGACCCGCGGCAGCGTGACCTTGAGGCCGGCATTGCGCAATTCCTGATTGTCAGTCGGCATGGCTTCGGGGGTTCTCTGTACAGGTCTGGACGGGTATGATGCCACCCCATCATCACAAGTGGAAGTTAAAGCCCATGCGCAGCCTTTTCCTGGCCCTGGCACTGGCCTCGCTCACGGCCTGCGGCAATTTCGGGTTCCCCGGGGTGTACCGTATCGACATCGAGCAGGGCAACATCGTCACCCAGGACATGATAGACCAACTGCAACCGGGCATGAGCCAGCGTCAAGTGCGTTTCATCCTCGGTACGCCGCTGGTGGAAGACAGTTTCAACGCCGACCGCTGGGACTACCCCTACCTGCTGCGCAATGGCAACGATGTGATTCGGGAAGCCACCGTGAGCATCCACTTCGAGGGCGACAGTCTGGCAACCGTCACGGGCGACTACCTGCCACAATGGGCGGCTGCCACGTCGACTGATGCCGCCGCCACCGAAGCAACCGAAGCAACCGAATAGCGACTCAGCCCGCGTCTTCCTGACGCCGTTCCTTGACCCGCGCTGCGCGCGCCTTGCGCACCTCCTTGGGGTCGGCCTTCAGCGGCCGATAGATCTCCACCCTGTCGCCCGCGCGCAATACCTGGTCAGAGGCCACCAATTTTCCGAAGATGCCCAGGCGGGCGTCGTCCAGGTCGAGCCCCTCAAACCGCTCGGCCACGCCCGAACGCCGTGCAGCTTCCAGTGCAGTGGTACCCTCGGCGACCGTCAATGGAATGATGGCCTGCCTCTCGGGCAGCGCATAGGCCACTTCAACCTGGATCATTGTTGTCTCGCTCATACTGCCCTAACCGTATAGTTGCCGTGCGCGGCGTCCAATCGCATCCACCAGGCTGTTGGTGACGCTGTCAAACAAACGGCTCACTGCTGCACCCACCAGCAGGCTGCTGGTGCTGAACTCAAGGTCCAGTGTGACCTTGCAGGCGCTATTGCCCAGACCTCGAAACTCCCAGTTGCCCTGGAAATAATCAAAGGGGCCATCGAGCAGCTCCAAGGTGATGTACTGCGGTGCCTGCAGACGGTTGCGGGTGCTGAAGCTTTGCGTAATGCCGCCGCGCGCGAGATCAAGACGCGCTTCCACCACAGCCGCCTCGCGCCGCAGCACACGGGAACCCACACAGCCTTCCATGAATTCGGGGTAAGCCTCGATATCATTCACCAGCTCAAACAGCTGCCGGTCTGCATAGGGCAACAAGGCATGGCGGTAGATTCGGGTCATCGCGATCTCTTTCAGGGGTGGCGGCCTGGCACCGCCCCGGGTTTACTCGGTTAACAGGGCAGTTGCCATGACCAGCAGGATGCCCAGCGGCGCAATATACCGCAACAGGAAGTACCAGAGCGAAAAAAACTGCGGGCTTTCGCGATACAGCTGGGCCCGCAGCAACGGCCTGCCCAGTCGCCAACCCACCAGCAACGCGGTGCCCAGCGCCGCCAGCGGCAACAGCACCGCGCCCGCCAGCTGGTCCATGTGGCGAAACAGGTCCGGCCCCGTGCCGCGGCTGCTCGGAGCCAGCGTCGCCGCCGCCGCGTAAGCCAGTAGCCACACCACAGCGCCCACAATAACCGCCGAGGTCACCCGGCGCAGCCCGAAACGCTGCTTGATGGCACCGGTCACCGGCTCCAGGATGGCGATGGCAGAACCCAGCGCCACCAGTGCCACCAGCGCGAAGAACAACGCCCCGAACACCTCACCATTGAGCATATTGCCAAAAGCGTACGGCAGGCTGATGAACATGAGGCCGGGGCCCATGGAGGGCAGCAGATGGCTGGCGAATACCAGCGGAAATATCGCCAGGCCCATGGCAATGGCGACCAGCGTGTCGAACAGCGCCACGGCCAGCACCGAGCGTCCGATCGGTGCACGCACGGGGGCATAACTGCCGTAGCTGATACCCGTGCCTACGCCAACCCCGAGGGTGAAGAAAGCCTGGCCCAGCGCCATCAGAACCGCCTCGGAGTTGAAGTCCAGCCACTGCACGGAAAACAGAAACTTGCCCGCCGCCGATGCATTGCCATTCGCCAGACTGTACTGCACCAGTAACACCAGGCCCGCCAGCAGGGTTGGCACCAGCAGCCAGGCGAGAAAACCAATGCCGCGACGCACTCCCGCCCCCACAATAGCCACGGCGCAGGCGAGAAAGACCGTCTGCCCCAGCAACATACGGTCGCCGTCCTCCACCAGCGCCTGGAAATACTGTCCGGCGTTGAACATACTCGCGGCATTGAAGCTGCCTGCATACATGGCCGCCGCGTACACCAGAGCCCAGCCGGCAACCACCACATACAACGCCAGCAACATCACCCCTGTGGCGCAGATGAACCACGGCAACACGCGCCACACAGGGCGCAGACGCGAGCGCTCCACAGCCCGGTTGATCGACTCCACCACACTGCCCATACCCTGCCGCCCGAGCACCAGCTCGGCGATCAGCAGGGGCACACCCAACAGCAGCAGAAATACGACATAGGCGACCACAAAGGGGCCGCCTCCGTACTCGCCACTCAGGTAGGAGAACCGCCATACGCTCCCCATGCCCACCGTGGCGCAGGCCAGCGACAGCACAAACGTCATCCGCGAGCGCCACTCCCCCAGCGGATTCCCCACGCTCGAACTCACCGGGAAAACTTCCTTCTAATCATCGGCTTGGAGTGTACCAGAGGGCGGGCGGTGAAAAGAGCCAAATTCACGTTCCAGTGTGCGGGCTTGTCCGTATAATGCGCGGCATGAGCAAGAAGAAGCCAGCAAAAAACGACAATGTGATCGCGCGGAACAAGCGCGCGACCTTCGACTACCACCTGCTCGACAGTTACGAAGCCGGAGTGGCGCTGGAGGGCTGGGAGGTCAAGAGCCTGCGGATGGGCAAATGCCAGCTCACGGATTCCTACGTGCTGATGAAAGACGGCGAGGCCTGGCTGCTGGGTACGCAGATCACGCCGCTGGACACCGTGTCCACGCACTTCGTGAGCGACCCCACCCGTACCCGCAGGCTGCTTCTGCACCGCAAGGAACTGGCCAAGATTCTGGCAGCAACCAGCCAGAAAGGCCTGACCTGTGTGTGCACCCAACTGTACTGGAAGGGCCATCTGGTCAAGGCGCGCATTGCCCTGGCGGAAGGCAAGAAAGGCCACGACAAACGCGACACGGAAAAAGAACGCGACTGGGACCGGCAGAAGCAGCGCATCATTCGCGACAACGTCAAGCAGTAACCCTGCGGGGCAGTCTGGAGCCATTGTCGAGCCTCGCCAACGCTGGCAAGATTAGGGTGCCCCTCCACGGACTCAGGTTGCACCGCATGTCGAAAGAACTTATCAACGAGCTGCGCTCGCGCATGCAGGAATCCATTGTCGGCCAAGAGGCCGTCATCGAGCGCTTGTTGATAGGACTGCTGGCGAACGGCAACCTGCTGGTGGAGGGGCTGCCGGGCCTGGCCAAGACCCGCGCCATCAAGGCTCTCGCCGAGCACCTGGAAGCGGACTTCAGCCGCATCCAGTTCACCCCCGACCTGCTCCCTTCCGATGTCACCGGCACTGAGGTCTACTACCAGGATGGCAACCGTGGGGACTTTCGCTTTGAGCCCGGCCCCATCTTCGCCAACATTGTGCTCGGCGACGAAATCAACCGCGCGCCGGCCAAGGTGCAGGCCGCCATGCTCGAGGCCATGGAAGAGCGCCAGGTCACGGTGGCCGGCAAGACACACAGCATGCCCCCGCTGTTCATGGTGATGGCAACACAGAACCCGGTGGAACAGGAAGGCACCTACCCGCTGCCCGAGGCGCAAATGGACCGCTTCCTGATGCACGTGAATATCGTCTACCCGCCGGTGGAAGACGAAATGCGCATCGTCGACCTGGTGCGGACCGAAGAGCAGCGGGCTCAGGTGGCCAGCGACCGGGACAGCGCCGCCGAAAAACCCGCGCGCATTCCGCAGCGGGCTGTATTCGGTGCGCGACGGGAAATTGCCGAGGTCCATGTGTCGGAGCCGATGAAGCGCTACATGGCGGACCTCGTCTACGCCACCCGCACGCCCGAGAAGTACTCGGCCGACGTGGCACGCTGGATCGAGGTGGGGGCAAGCCCACGGGCCTCCATCGCCCTGGACAAGTGCGGACGAACGCATGCCTGGTTGCGCGGGCGCGACTACCTCGACCCTGAAGACATCCGCGCCATTGTCCACGACTGCCTGCGGCACCGGCTGATGCTGTCCTATGAAGCACACGGTGAGGGCATGAACGCCGACAAGGTCATCGACACACTGTTGGCCGAGGTGGCACTGCCCTAGCGGCGCCCCGCCATGCGCGACGACCCACGCATCCACGTCTCTCTCGAGCACTTGCGCAACCTGCAGGGCGCTGCGGAACAACTCAGTTTCCTGCCGCGCCAGCCTGCGCGCAGTGTGCTCAATGGCCAACACGCCTCGCGCCTGCGCGGACGTGGTCTCAACTTCGAGGAAATGCGCGACTACCTGCCCGGCGATGACGTGCGCTCAATCGACTGGAAGGCCACCGCGCGCACGGGCTCGCCCCATGTGCGGGTGTACACCGAGGAACGCGACCGCCCTGCACTGCTGGTGGTTGACCAGCGCATGTCGATGTTTTTCGGCTCGACCCTCAACATGAAATCGGTCACCGCAGTGGAGGCCGCCGCCATTGCCGCCTTCGGCGTGCTGGGCGCCGGGGATCGCGTGGGCGGCATTGTGTTCGATGACAGCACGCAAACGGAGTTTGCACCGCGCCGTAGCCGGCGCACCGTGTTCGCGCTGCTGCAGGCCATGGCCAACTACAACGGCGCACTGCACGCGGCAAAGCGCGTGGACGAAAGCGCCGAGCGCCTGAACGATGTGCTGCGGCCGGTGGCGCGGCTGGCCCGCCACGACCATCTCGTGGTGATATTGAGTGACTTTGCCGGGGCCAATGAAACCACGCGCAAGCGCCTGTCCACCATTGCCGCGCACAACGATGTGTTGCTGATGCTGGTGCACGACCCGCTGGCCGAGCAGGGTCTGGCGCAGGGAGAGCCCACGGTACTTGGCGATGGCCATTTGCAGGCGGAAATCGACCTCAGCCACAGTGCCACACTGCAAGCCGTGGGGGGCTTCACTCGCCAGCGGCTACAGACCATCCGCAACTGGCAGCGCGAAATCAACCTGTCGGTTCTGCCCCTGAATGCCGCGCACAGTACACTGCCCCAGATCCGCCAGCTACTGGATCAGCGGCGCCCCACCAGGAGCCGCGCATGAGCCAGTACGACGGGCTATCGCTGTCGCAACTTATCGACCTACTGCACGACATCGTGCCTCCGGAACCCGTGCCCCTGCTGCCCGCCACCAACGGCTGGTGGGTTCTGGCGGGCTGGCTGCTTGCGCTCGGCCTGATTGCGCTTGTGCACCGGGTGGCATCCTACCGGGCCAACCGTTACCGGCGCGAAGCGCTGCATGCACTGGATGCGCTGGCGCGGCAGGAGGCCGCCGCCAGCCAGGCCGTTGCCGTACTGCTGAAACGCACCGCGCTGGGGGCCTATCCACGCCATGAAGTCGCCGCCCTGCAAGGAAGCGCCTGGGCGGATTTCCTCTGCCGCAGCAGCGGCAACGACCCCGAGGTGCAGGCCGCCGCAACCGCGCTGGCGCAAGCCGCCTACGTCCCTCCAGTCAGCGACCCCCAGCTGATCGCTGCCGCACGTCGCTGGATTGAGGTGCACCGTGCTTGAGCTGGCCTTCGGCTGGGGCGCGCTGGCCCTGCCCCTGCCCCTGCTGCTCTGGTGGGGCCTGCCGCCACACCGGGAGCGCGCCAACGCACTGCGGGTACCCTTTTTTGCCGACATCGTGGCCGCCTCCGGCGTGGAGCCGGGCACGGGTGCCGTTGTCCGCCGCCGCAGGCGCCTGCAGGCCCTTGTACTCTGGCTGACCTGGTTGTTGCTGGTACTGGCCCTGATGCGCCCCACCTGGGTGGGCGAGCCGATTGTGCGCACGGAGGTTGCCCGCGACATCATGCTCGCAATCGACCTCTCCGGCTCAATGGACTACCGCGATTTCCCCGGTCTCGATGGCGAGCCCATCTCCCGCCACCAGGCCGTGCAGCAAGTGGTGACCAACTTCATTGCCGCCCGCCAGGCCGACCGCGTAGGACTGATCGTATTCGGCGACAAAGCCTATATACAGCTGCCTTTCACCCGCGACCTGGCCACGGCAAGTCAACTGGTGGACCTGATGGCGGTGGCCATGGCCGGGCCACAGACTGCGCTGGGCGATGCCATCGGCCTCGCCATACACGCTTTCGAGTCGAGCACTCTGGATGAGCGCATTCTCATTCTGCTCACCGACGGCAACGACACCGCCAGCCGCATGACACCCATCAACGCCGCTGCCATTGCCGCGCGCAACGGCCTGGAAATTTACACTATCGGCATCGGCGACCCCCAGGCCACGGGAGAAGACCGGGTCGACTTTGGCTTGCTGGCAGAGATCGCCGAGCGCACAGGAGGGGAATTCTTCAACGCCGAAGACGAATCTGCGCTGGCTGCGGTGTACCAGCGCATTGATGAAGCCACTGCCGCCGAGGTCATCACCGAATCCTGGCGACCGCGGTATTCGCTGGTAGCCTGGCCTGCAGGCGCTGCCCTGCTCCTCGGCCTCGCGGCACTGGCCATCCTGCTGTTTAACCGGCAGAGGCACAGCGCATGATTGAGCACCTGCATTTCCTGCGCCCCCTCTGGTTGCTTGCGGCACCCGCCGTGGCAGGCATCTGGTGGCTGCTGCGCAGCCGCCGCAGCCCCGAGCAGCCATTCGGCAATCTGGTTGCACCGCACCTGCGCAGCGCGCTCACCATTGAGCACACCACCCACACACGCGTTACGGCCCTGGACAGCTTCGCCATCGCACTCCTACTGCTGGCCCTCGCCGCTGCGGGCCCCGCCTGGCGCCAGCAGGTAGCGCCCTGGTTCGAGGAGACAGCGCCGCTGGTTATCGCCATGGAGGTCACAAACTCCATGCGCAGCAACGACCTGACACCCAGCAGGCTGGAGCGCGCCCGCTTCAAGGCACTGGACCTGGTGGCCGCGCGCACCGGTGCGCGGACGGCACTGATTGTGTATGCCGGCTCCGCGCATATCGTGGTGCCCCCCACCACCGACAGCGCGATTCTGTCTGGCTTTCTGGAAAGCCTGGACCCGGCCATCATGCCCCGCGACGGCACCAACAGCGCGGCAGCGCTGCCGCTGGCACTGGACCTCCTCGGCGAGAGCGCCCAAATCAGCACCCTGCTCTTCATTGGCGATGGCTTTGACAGCGCGGATATCCCCGCTCTGGCCAGCTTCACGGCCAACCCGGCAGCGCCGGCGGTGGCCGCACTGGTCGTGGGCACCGATGCCGGTGGTGTGGCGTTGCTGCCGGATGGCAAACCCGTGCTTGGGCCCGCTGGCGGCGCCCTGGAAACCGTCATCGACGGTGAGCTGCTGGCCCGGGTAAGCCGCGAAACCGGCATCACCGTGGTGCGCAGCGAGCCCGGTGACGGTGACATACGCCACTTGCTGCGCCTGATCGAATCCAATCTGTTACTGGCAGATGACCCCGACGCTGAATGGCACGACGAAGGCTGGTTGTTACTGTGGCCCGCCCTGCTGCTGGTGCTCTACGGCTTTCGACGTGGCTGGGTGTTGCGATGAGCCGCAGTGCACACACGCGCTGGTGGCAGCGAATGCCCCTGCAGCTGGCGCTGGCGACGCTCCTTGCGCTGCTAACCCTTGCCTGGCTGGCCAGCCGTGAAGCCACCTTCGCCGACCTGTGGCTGACCCGCGACCAGCAGGCCCAATTGGCGATGAACCGAAACGACTGGCAAAGCGCACTCGAACGTTTCGAAAGCCCGGCCCGGAAAGCCACGGCGGCCTATACCGCCGGGCAATACGAACAGTCCGCAGAGCTCTTTGCACGCGTTGCGGACGCCACCGGCTTCTACAACCGCGGCAACGCCCTGATAAAAGCACGTGACTACCGCAATGCCATCCGCGCCTTCGAACTGGCAGTCGCCGCGGCGCCGGGCTGGCAAGAAGCTGCCGATAACCTCGCCCTGGCGCGGTATATTTCCAACTACATTGAGCAACTGCGCGAAGACAGCGACACCGAGGACGAATCCGAGCTCAGCGCCGACGACTACGTATTCGACAACGAGGATGAACGCGGCCGCGAAATGGAAATCACCCGGGACAGCACCATCGGACTTGAATCCGCCGAAAAATGGATGCGCTCGGTAAACACCGACACCGCCGACTTCCTGCGCACCCGCTTCGCACTGGAGCAGAGCCGGAGGGAGGCACCGTGAAACGTCTGCTCGCCGCGTGCTGGCTCGCTCTGCTGAGCGTCAATGGTTTTGCCCAGGTACAGCCCGTGGTGGAAGTGACGGTTACCCCGGAACAGGTGCGGGTGGGCGAAGCGCTGGAACTCCAGGTAACCGTGCTGGTACCTACCTGGTTTGCGCAGCCGCCTGCCTATCCGGATTTCGAGCTGGCCAACACTGTCACCCAACGCCCCCCGGACAGCTCCTTCCCCACCAGCCGCACAATCAACGGTGAAAACTGGTCGGGCATAGTGCGCAGCTTCCGCATTTATCCGTTGCAAGCCGCCGACTACCGCATTGACGGTGCCGAGCTGGGTGTCAGTTATGCCAACCCCGGCGCCGCACCCACCCGCACGACGGTGCCACTGCCCTCTGTACGCTTCAGCGCCGTGGTCCCTGCGGGCGCCGAGACACTCTCGCCTTATCTGGCGGGGTCGGCATTGCGGTTGAGTGTGAACATCAGTGGCGACACTGGCAGTCTGGCTAGTGGCGATGCTGTCACCCTGGAATACCGGGCCGAACTGGACGGTTTGCCCGCCATCTTCCTGCCCCCGCTGGCACCCGCCCTGCGCTTTGAGGGCGCCGCCGTGTATGCGGACCGCGCGCGTACAGCCGATGGCCCACCCGCCACGCGCAGCGAGAAGCTCACATTGGTATTCGAAGCGGGCGGAGAATTTGAGGTCCCGCCGGTCACCCTGAGCTACTGGAATACCGAGCGTGGCGCCGTGGAACAGGTGACCGCCGAGGGCGCCAGGTTCAGGGTAAGCGGCCCCGCTCCAGCGGACAGCTCAGCCGCTGATGTCAGTGGCAAGGAATTGAGCTGGCGGTCGCTCGTCGCAGTCGCTCTGGCCGGCCTGTTGTTTGGCGCCCTCTGGCGAGTGTGGCGACGGCTGCTGCAGCCCGCCTGGCAAACCTGGCGCAAGCACCAGCTAGCGAGCGAAGCCCATGCCTTCAAGGTGCTGCAGCACGCCCTGCGGGCCAACGACAACGTCGCGGCCTACCGCGCGTTGCTGGTTTGGAGCGAGCATTTGCAGCCGCCCATGCCAAGCCGGGCGTTCGCGCTGCGTTACGGGAACACCGAGCTCGCCAGCGCCCTCGACAACCTGGGCACTGCCCTGTTCGGCCAAGGAAAAGCGGCACCCGCCGGCAGCGCACTGGCCCGGGAGCTGCGGAGCGCGCGGCAGCAGTACCATAAGGCCCGGCGCGCACGCGCAGCGCCGGCACTGCCGCCGTTGAACCCCTGAGCGTCAGCCCAGCGGCACGGGCTGGGTGACCTCCAACTGCCGCGCCAGTGGCGCCAGATCTTCCATGATGCTCGGATAGAGCGCCACGCCGCCAGCCAGCTGTTCGCTGCGTCGCTGCCAGGCTCGCTGACCCGGGAAACGCACCGGCGGCGCCCCCTCGGGCACCTCGCTCGCCGTCACCAGATACTGCAGCGCATGCAGTTGCTCCTTGAACGTGGCCAGGGAACCGAACGCCGCAGGGTCTATAATCTGCAGGTACACTGAATTGGCCTCACCGTCGCCCGCGGCCTCCGCATCCGCGCGCCCGTAGCCGCCCAGCGCCATACTTAGCACTTCCGTTGCCGCAGAAAGTGCCGCGCCCTTGTAGCCATGCTGAGCACCGCCAATGGGCATGATGCTGCCGCGCGGCGGGCCCTCCAATGCAGACGGGTCATCCGTTACATTTCCGGCAGCGTCTTTCAGGCAGGGCTCGGGCAGGCGCTCGCCCTCACGCGCGGCGCGCGCCACGTAGCCGCCGGCGGTCACCGACATGCTGATATCAAACAGCAGCGGGTACTCCTGGCCGGGAGCCCCCATGGCCAGCGGATTGGCGGAGAAGACCGGCGTGAGGCCGCCAAAGGGGCTTACCGTGTGCTCCGCAGGCGTGGAACAGGTGAGGATACCCAGATACCCCGCCTCAATAACGCGCGGCAGATAAGCCGCAAGACATGCTATGTGTTGGCTGCGGCGCAACGTTGCCGTCACCACCCCATATTCCGGCACCCGCGCCAGCGCCGCGTCCACCGCGTGACTCACCACCCAGGGGCCCGGCAGGAAAGCGGCGTCCCAGTTGAACAGGGCGCCTTTGTCCACCAACACCGTGGGATCGCCGCCACAGCGGCTTGCGCCCTCCATCAGCCAGCGCACATTGTGCGCCACCCGTTGCATACCGTGGGTGGTGAAGCCCATGAGGTCTGCTTCCAGCAGTACCTCGGCCATAACCGCCGCGCGCTCAGCGGGCAGGCCTGCGGCCTCGAACAGACGCTGGCTGAAAGAATGGAGGTCGGTGTGAGCGTAACGCACAGACATGTCAGGCTCCTGTATTCAAAGGTTTGGCAGGCGGCCCACCCGAAACCGGGTAAGCCATCCCATGGGAACTTCTGCAGAATTTACAGTCTAACACTGTGGAATTGAGGTACAATTGCGAGTCACACTGGGGGCGATACGGATTCGACGACGGTAACGAACCCTGAGGTGCATGCCGTGATGGTAGCCAATCACGTTAATCCAAAGCTGCAAACTATTAGTTGCCAACGACGACAACTACGGTGCCCAACTGGCTGCGTAAGCAGCCCCTGAAAGCACCAACTAGTGGCTTCGGCCCTAGCGGTCTTTAGTAAGGTGCCAGTACCGCGCTACTGACTGTCATATAGAACTGGATCGCTGTGAAGCCCGCCTGAGGTGGAACTGCTAAAACTTATTCAGGCTCGCCAATTACGTCCTGCCCGTTGGGCTGTATGAGGCTAAATTAATTAACGGAAACTAAGCATGTAGAGCCGAAGGCAGAGTACTGGCGGACGCGGGTTCAACTCCCGCCGCCTCCACCAACTTCCCGGGATCTCCAGACCCACGGAGACCCACCAATTCCCCACCAAACCAGCACCTTAGGGCCACAAGCCCCGGGTTGCCTGGGCTCTCCCCAATTAACGGGGGATAGACCGGTTCTCACTAAACTCGATTGATGATGCCATCCCAGCCACAGTGGGTTAAGACCCTCAATCGATAGTTCTCAAAGTTTCTGAACCCGTAGGCTCGTCGAGTCATCATCTCCATCTTGGTGTGGAACCCCTCAGTGGGCCCGTTGCTCTTGCTGAATCGCCACATCATGACGATCGGCTCAAGCCATGACGTCAGCGTTTTGGCCAACCTTCTCAGCGGGCTTTGACGCAGCTGATCGATCAGCTCCAGTAGCTCAGGCAACTTCTTCTGCGCCGTTTTCTTCTTGAGGTTTTTGAGTAGCAGCAGCGTGTTGAGGCGCTGTCTGGCCCCGTAGAGCGCTGCCAGGACCGGATAGTCGCTCAGGTAGCGCTGCAGGTTCTCGCGCTGTTCTGGTTTCAGGCGCCAGGCATGGCGTCGCATGAGGCTCAGTAGTCCTCGGTTTCGGCGACCCTCCGGGTGCACGTCCTTCCAGGCGTTCAGGAAGTGCTGGTTGACCAGGCGAATAACGTGGAACCGATCGGCGACGATCGTGGCCCCCGGGAAGTACTGACGAGCGATGTTGCGGTAGGTTTCCGACAGGTCCATGACGATGAGTTTCACATTGTCCTTACCCGGCAATCGCCGCAAATAGCCGTCCAAGCTGGCCTCGGAGCGCCCCAGGCGCACATCAAAGACCTTGTTGCGTCGTAGATCGACAAGGGTGGTGGCAAAGCCCCGTTTGCGGGTGAAGAAGTGCTCGTCGATGCCCAGGACCTTGGGGCAGGGCCGATTCGACATCTCGGATACCCGTCGTTGGCAGTGTGCGTGATACCAGCGTTCGGTGGTCGCCGCGCTGATGCCATGCGTGCGCGTCAGTTTGGCCTGGGTGACGCCGCCGTCGTGGGTCTCGAAGACCTCGAGCCGGAAAGCTTCCGAAGCCCTATAGCGCGGCCGCACGCCCTTGAATCGGTGGCGGAAGTAGCGACCACAGCGGGGGCAGTGATACTTCGGTGCTTTGAGATACAGGGTGATCAGCTGATTCCCCTGACGTGTGTGCTTCAGGGTTCGCTGGTAGGTCGCCTTGATCCGGATTTTCGGATGCTGGCAGTGCAGGCAGCAGGGCCGCTTCCTGGGTTTAGCATAGACAGAAATCGCATCATTGCGAGCAACGCTTTCGACCTCCAGTTCTGGAAGGCCTAGTATTAATCCTGCGTGGGACATCGGGTGTTCTCCATTAAACAGATTCCGCAAAATCAGTTTAACGAGCCCCGGTGTCCCCCGTTAATGATGAAGAGCCGTTGCCTGTACCCCTCGGTTGGGGCTCAGCAGGGCCTGATGGGGCTCCAGTTTGACAGAAGGCGGGCACAAGCCCGATTCGCTCAACCGCTAATGACAAGCTCCGCGGCCTGGGCACCCGGAAATGATGAAGAGCCAGCCTGTTTCAGCGACACAGTGACCTTTCCTGGGCACTGAGCCACGACTACCTCCGCATTACGAAAGAGCGGGAATATGTCGCTGCAAGCCGGCGGTTACTGGACCTCAAAGGGGTTCTACCCCGTATCCACGAACGGTTTCGCCTCGGAGCGGTTATAAGTGCAGGTCTGCGGTCTCGGCAGCTATCGACCCTGGACGGCGGCCTAACGAACTGGGTTGTCAGTTTTCTTTACAGACGAAAGTGGCCTTTCCGGTGTCGGAGGTGGCGCGCAAACGCAAATAACTGAATCTGCTACAAAAAACAGCAGCCGGCATGTGATTTGCTTCGTAAAATCGAAACGTAACTAAAGGACGCATAAAAATGAAAATGCATAAGGCAGCAGTCGCTCTAACGCTTATTGTGATTGCGAGCGCCGCGAACGCCGGGGTGATCACGGTACTGAACGGAGATAAAGACTGCTTCGGTCTCGGCGGCACCTGCTCGATAGGAGACAACTACAACATCGATCTCGGAGGATCGTTCTTCGTCGACAACTCAACTGCTTCTGACCCTGTTGGTACAGATATTTGGGAATCTGGTTTCGACCCGTCCTTCACTTATTCTCTCGGTCTTTCAGGGGTGACGGTAACGAGTGCTTCCCTCGACTTGTTCGTCGCAGGTCCCGATCTTGGTACTGGGATATCGCTTGCGATCAATGGCACATCCATCGGTTCCTACCTTGAAGCGTCTGGCAGAAGCAATCTCGCCAACTTGGTCAGTTTCACTGTGCCAATTTCAGCGCTTATTGATGGAGTGAATACGCTGGCAGTCACTGCGTCCAACGGTGGTGACGGATACATAATCGACTACACAGAGTTGTCTGTTGAGACAGCGATGGCGGAGCCCGTCCCAGCCCCCCCAACTCTCGTCCTCCTTGCGCTCGGCCTCCTTGGCCTAGGGCTACACCGTAAGGCGTGATTTCTACTCAGGTTACGAAGCCCGGCCAATGCGTTGGGCTTTCTTTCGAACCCCCGCTTCTGGCCTAGGCCGTCCCGTAATACAGGGTTTACGACTGTCCACTGTGCGGTGTTAGCTGCCCCCTGCGGATGACGGCTTCGCCTAGCAACGTTTTACTGTGGAACGAGACCACTGTGCCTGCTGTGGCCACACCGAAACGATCAACTTAGACGAACAGGCTTAAATGACCACCTACCAATACTGAGTAAATCAACTTTTCAAGTGAACTCAAGATCACTGATATTATCTCGATGACCACAAGAAAGGCGCGAGAGCATCCGATCACGAGAGGCTAGAATATGATTGGGATATCTACAGGACGCTGGTGCAGGATAATTTATAAAATTAAGTGGGTTACCAATAAATATCGGTTGACGCCGCCTCCACCCACTTCCAAACGATGGCCTGAAAAGGGCACTCTTTTTTGATTTGTGCTGGCGGAAAAAACGAAAGATACACCACATCAGCGCTCTGCCCAGCCTCCGTTTTCTGCCATAAAGGCATCCATTTCCCTGACGAGAAAGTCGATCCGATCCGGTGGGTAGCCGTTGTCGATCAAACCTCGGATGTACTCATCCCTGGTGGGGCGCACCGGATCGCTTGGCGTAGACGATGGTGTGCCAACAGCCCGCGGGTTCTGGGCCAGGTCACTCTCACTAAAGCGCGCGGCAAGCTGATTGGCCTGCCCACAGGCCAGTATTTTCGGTTTGCAGACCTTCAGACACGCGCGCGGCTGACTTCTGTCAATCTGGCATTCGCAGCTGCAGACGGGGAACTCGGTGACTTCACTGACGGGTAGCATTCCTACACTGTAGCCGCTGCCTGAGCCGCTGATCGTGGACGGGTCGATACCGGTAAGCGCTTCGATATCGAAATTCCGTGCCGCTGGAAAAACCTCATAGAGATCCGCCATCGCATTGCCATCTGCGCCCCCCAACACCGAATACACTGTGACTCGCTTGTCACCCTCCCAGGGCGCTGTTATCGCAAAGCGTCCCTGTATCTGGCGCTGCACCGGAAGTGCCTGGTCGTCACCAAAAGCGGTAAAATCGACGCTCGATAAATCGGTGAGCTGACCGGAGAAGCTGCCGCGCAACATCAATGGCGTGAACTCCTCGATCGTCACCGTGCCGGTGTACGGGAAAAGACGCCCGCGACCGGGCACGAGATCGGCTGGCCCTCGCGCCTCGAATTCACCACGGCCTTTTCCACCATTCACGCCAATTATTGCTTCGGTAAACGTCCCAGTGAATCCGTAGTCGATGGCTGGGATCCGGATATGCACATACGATCCCTCCATGTCGGCGGCCTCACCAAATGCGTCCCGCAATCCCCTGTCTGTCGCCAACGCGCCGTTGTCTGCCATGGCGATAAACTGCGACATCACCTGCGCAAGACCACCCCCGGTTCCGGTCGTCTGGAATCCATCGGCGAATGCTCCGGGCATCAGCGTCAGGTGAATTGAGGTCGTCGGCCCACACCCGGATTCCGCGAAGGCCTGACCGACACAACCACGCACCTCGTAGTTGTGGGACACCCCCACACTGTTTGAGCTTCTGTTGCTCAGGGTATCCAGTCCCTCGGCAAACTCTTTAGCGGCCTGTTCCCGCGTTCGGTCGCGTGCGAGGGGCATCGCCGCCGAAGGGGAGGCAGCGGAGCCGCCCCTGGCCGCAGCGACCTGCCTGGCTTGGGTCATATCGCTCTCCCAGAAATCAGATGACGCATTCAGCGAAAGCAGGACTTTGCGGGTCTTTGTGGGATCGGCGGCGACATTGGAAATAATAAACACGGCCGGTTCACCGGCCTCCACGCTAAAGCGCCAATGTCCAAGGTAGCCGCCACCGGGTAACGGTGCCACCAGAACTGGACTGCCAACTTTGACACCGCCAAAAGTACCTATCCGCAGGGCCGCCAGGGCATCGGCATCGCCAGAGCGAATCTGCAGCGAAAGCCCCGCCTGGCCCTCGCCCCAGACGTTTACCGTGAAGCAGCTTGCCGCGTTGGCATCGACGACCAACTCGATATTGGCCGAGATAGACGTCGCAGTGAGATCCGCAGACCGCCCACACCCGCCGAACACGTAATTGCGCCAATTGATTTCCGCGTTGTCCGCACCGTGCTCGGGCTTCTTCGTCAGGCGAGCAGGCACGTAGGCCACGAACGTCGACACAAAATTGGCATAGACACGATCGAGGCCGTAGCCCAGAACGTTCCTAAGACCCTGATCGGTCCACAGCAGATCCGCGTCCAGCGACGCGCTCGACGGGTAGGGGTGTCGGAACATGTCAACCAGGTAGCGGTAGTCGGGCTCGATGGGCTCGACACCCGCCCGGCCATTCTTCTTCGAAGCCGCGAAGACCTCCCCCACGTAGCGCCAGAATGAGGCTGTCAGGTAACCGGCTTTCGGCACCCGGGTTGCAGCGATGTCTGGCAGCGGCGCGTAGTAGGGACGAGCCCCCAATCGGTATCCATCCTGGCTACCCGCATAGGGGTCCTTGCGCAAAATTTTCTGGAGCATATGCATCCCCATGGCCTGCGCCTGACCTTCAATAATCCAATCGTTCTGGATGACATTTGCGCTCGGCTGATAGGCACGCTGCACAATGTGGAAGAGTTCATGGGCCAGGTGTTCGTAGGTTCGATCCAGGGGAACACCTTCCTTCTGAAACGGTCGGGAAGAATCGATCTGCATTTCTGTTGTGGAGGCCGACTTGCGGCGTACGCGAAACGGTGATGTGTCACGATCATCGTAATCGAAAAAATGGATCTTGTAGGCCTCCCCACCCGAGATGCCCTCCACGCGCTCAAGCTCCGGTGCACGAAAGCCCATTGCTTCATAACGTTCGGCCACTTCAGTGAGGAACACCTCCATGTCGGTCAGCGCCGTCTGCTCATCATCGGTCAGCTGCTGATGCGGCTGCAGGCTGTCAGGCAGCATGCTGTAGGGATCTGACTGGACGATCAGGAACTCCTTCGTCGGCCAGCCGTCGGACTGCGCGCGGGCCGGAGGCGCCATGGCAACGCAGAGCATCAGACCGAGACTGAAACGCAGCAACCCGTTGAAATGCATCCTTCCCCCCCCGGTAGCGCATTCGACATATCTACGCTGAAAACTGCAGCTCTCTGCGCAGAGCCCACACACGTCAGCAAGCGCCCGAAGGCGCGAACGCACACACAAAGTATAGACTGCGTTCTCATCGCTCGCCGCGGGTAATGCACCACGGCTTTCGATATGGTGTAAGCTTCCAACACTTACCACGTGATCAGATGCAAGGAAACCCGTGTGCGACTACACAAACCCGCCGTACTGACCATGGCATTTCTTCTGGCCCCAGTTTTCACCGCTGCAGCACTCGCCCAGGGCGAGGCGGTCGAGGACTACCCGAATGATCCCTCCGAGGCGCCTCCAATCGGTTCACAGGAATACGAAGCCGACAACCCCCACCTCGGGGTCGAAGACGTGACTGACGGGCCGGCTTCCCTGCAGGATAGCGAACTGGTGAACGCAGCCCCGGGTTAGTCCAAACGCATGCTGTCGATCAACTCATGCAATTTGCCGTTAGCGCGCATCACCTCGATTTCCGCACGCAGATCGGATGCGGCCTTGGGGCTTTCGGCACCCAACAGGAATCGGACCGGCTCGTCGCGCAGCGCCGCGCCATCCGCACGGTCGAGCGTGTTGTGGCGGATCATGCTTTTGAGAGAGTCCACGTACTCCTGGCCGCGCTCGGAGTAACGCAGCAGGCCGTCGGCCAGTGCCAGGGAGGAGAGCGGCTCGCCGCGGGCGCGCATGTCGGCGCGCAGTTGCCGGAACTCCTCATAGGCGGGGTGGGACATCAGGTTGATGAAGTAACCGCGCACGCTGTCGAACGGCCAGTCGAAGGCCTTGATAGAATAATCACCCTTGTAGCTGCGGTGCTCCTTGGCCTTGATCCCATCCCCTTGGTAAGTCCACTGGCCGAACAGTGAATTCCCCTGTACCGCAAAGCGGGAGGTGCCATAGCCGCTTTCGTATGCCGCCTGCCCCAGCGCAAGGCCCGCAGGTACGGTATCGACGCGGTACAGCAGGCCGTCGATCATGCCTTTTAGCTCCGGGGTATTCTGTTGCAGGGCAGCCACATGCTCCTCAGTCTCGCCAGGCAGCAACAAGGCCAGCCGCCGCAGCAGGACCAGGCTCTGCTCCGACACCCGGCCATCGCTGGCCAATTCCTGTTGCGCCTGCTCCAGCCCGGCACGAAACTCCATGACCATATGGTTGGCATGTGTTACCAGCGGCAGCATCAGGCGATAGAACAGCGCCTTTTTCTGTTGCACAGGAATATTCTTCGACGCCTCTTGCCAGTTCGGCTTGATCGCAGTGATCAGCAGGTGCGGCACTGCCAGCGGCTCGTCGGTTTTGGGTTCGCCCCACCAATCCTCGCCCTCAAGCAGCGCGATCATGTCCTGCACCGAAGAAGCAACGAGCACCTCACTGGTATTTTTCAAAGGTGCATCCGCCTCGGCCGGAGTCGCTGCTGGCGTCGAAACCTGATTGGCTGATTCGGAGGCCGGCGCAGAGACCTCTACGGGTTCATCACCGCCACAACCGGCGAGCAGTGCGAGGCTGGTGAGCAAAAAAATTGCGCGGACGGGCATGCGGATTAGCTCATGACGGTAGACGAGTTGGGATTGTGCGCGCGGCAGGGCCTCGGAAGTCAACCCCGCCTGCATGGTTCAATGAGCCACCACAAAATGCATTACTATAGGCGTGTATACCCCACCGGACATCAAGCACCTCATCAACCCAATGAGCGACGACAACGAAATTCAGGAACAGAAACGCATGGGGCTTGGCATGCAGGCCCTGGCATGGGTGGTCCTGCTGGGGCTGGGTGTTCTGTATTTCAGCGACGTGCTGGAACGGCAACTCAACCCGAACCAACGCCCCGAGACCCTGTACGCTGAGGACGGCATCCGCGAGGTGACATTGCAACGCAACCGCTTCGGGCACTATGTCACCAGCGGCGAGATCAACGGGCAGCCGGTCACCTTTCTGCTGGACACCGGAGCGACCGGGGTGGCGATTCCGGAGGCGCTGGCAACCCGTCTGGGACTTCAGAGAGGTCGAGCCTACCGCACGCAAACCGCTAACGGTACGGCGATAAGCTACGCCACCGTGCTGGACGAGGTGGCCGTTGCCGATATACGGCTGCCCGATGTTCGCGCCGGCATTGTGCCGGGTTTGCAGACCGATGAGGTTCTGCTCGGCATGAGCTTCCTCAAACACCTGGAATTCACCCAACGCGGAGACAGCCTGACACTGCGCCAATACCCGGCGCCACCATCCCGGTAAAGCTTTTAGGAAAAACCACCCAGCAGCGCCATCGTCACATCGCCCGACAGGGCCGCAACGCCTGCGGTATAGGAGGGAATATCGGCCTCCAGGGTATAACGGGTTGTCTTCGACTGCCGACCAGAGCCGCCCAACACAGACAATACGTTCCCCAGGCCCTGTGCGGCCTCTGTGACTCCGTCTGTGGTATCGGCCAAGCTGCCTACGCCACCCTGGATACCGATTTCCTCCTCCGTTCTGACCTGCGCCTGCTTACCGCTGGCGGGAAACACCTCCAAACGGGTGAGTAGGGGATGCGATGAGAGACCGGTTTCCGTGCTCAGCGCGCCTGTGCGCGTCAGACCGCCGTTGCCAAACGCATCCGGGACACGCCAGTCGGAGCCAAAATCCGCTTCTATGCGCACAGGGCTAACACCAATCAGGATTCCAAGTATCGGCACCCCGTCTTCAGCCGCTCGCTGGGAGAAAAGCGTGGCCACACGATTCGCCGACATCACCAGCCCCATGGACCCCATGCCCGCCAGGCCCGGCGCAGTCGGTGTCCACTCCGGGAGTGGCACATAACCACCAAACGCGCTCGCGCCGTACATCACTGCCTTGCTGCTCTGCTTGTTGCCTTCGGGAAAGGCGTACTCGGTCCCATTGGCCTGTGCAGGCTCACTCTCCTGCAGTGCGGCCAACAGGGCACTGTTGTCCAGCACCTCCATTCCATTCGCGGACAGCGCGGCGATGACCGCTGCATAGGCCGCGTCTGCCGCCGCCTGAAAGTCCGCATCGGTCAACCCGCTGAGGTTTGTTTGCACGGTTGCCTGAGAGGCCCCGCCCATGCTGCGAAACCCTCCCCCAACCGATATCTGGCGCTTGCGCTCTGTCAGGCATGCCAGCGCGACACTGCCCAACCTCACCTGCTTGATATTGGCGAGGCCACGCTTGTTGGAGGTCTTTAGTTTTACGCCGGCCACTGCCGCCGGCGAGCTGATGAACAAGCCGGTGCTCAAAGCAGCTCCGGCGAGTGCCGTGGCAATAAGTTTGCGTCGTGTGACCTGTAGCGCGTCCAAGGTCCATCTCCTGCGTCTGTGTGAGTCGCCGAATGGCGACGCATAGATTTAGCAGAAACCACACCGTCCGCCTAGCCAGCGCAGAGGAAAAATTCATCCGCCGCACAGGTGGCTGGGCTCGTGCGTACACAATTTGGCCAAATGGCCGATCGGAGACGCACCGTGTAGTATTAATAAAAAACAATGGCCAACGCCTATGTCTGTTCTCCAGTCCTTCACCAATCGCACCGTTTTCCAGAGCCTGCGCAGTACCACGCTCACCATTACCGGCTCGGCCTGCACCATTGGCGGGCTCGTCGCCGATGTCCTGCAGCCCATTGCACCTTTTGCATCCTACTTGTTCGGGTTGTCCGCGCTTGGGTTTGTGCTGTTGTTCATTCTCTATCGTCGCGGGAACGAGGAGCTTCTGGGCGGGGTGGCCTTCAGCGGTATAGCCGCCGGCGTATTTGGCCTGATTGTGCTCTTCCAGTCCGGGGAGGACGCGGAAGAAACCGGTTTTATCGCGGCAGCCGTCCCCGGTATCGCTGAATTACAGTCCCGCCTCGGCATCATTGATGCAAAGCTCGACGGGATTGCCGAGGACACGCAGAGCCTGCGCGAAAGCGCTGCACGCCTGGAAGGCAGTTCCGCACAGGTGCTCCGAACCCTGGAAGAAATGCGGGAAAACTTCGCCAGCGGCGGCGTGATCGCCAACCCCCGCTCGCCAGAGGACTACTATCACAACGCGCGCCTACAGGAACTCGGCGGCGACTACGCTGCCGCACGACATTCCTATATCAGCTATTTCCGCAGTGATTTACCACTTCTTGATCCACACCTTCGGTTTCTCGCGTTTCTAAAAGTGCAGGAAGGCACTGCAGGTGCCCGCGAGACCTACACCACCCTGATGGCAGGCAAGGAGGACGGCATGCCCGCCTACGTCCGCCTGCTGCTACTCGACGCGCCACAGCGCGTGCTCGCGCTCGAAAACCATGCCGAGCGGCACCCGGATTTCGCGCCAGTCTATTATCATCTCAGTGAGGACGTGTCCGCGCGCCGCCTGGGCTTTCAGACACTCGCTGATAAACGTGCAGAACGACGTTACCTGCAGCAATTCCAGGCAGCCGATGAGGCCGGCGGTCTGCTCAAGTACATGATCGATCAGTCGCTGGTTGAGCAATGGCGCAATGACGCCAGTGCGCGTCTGCAAGCGCTGCACGCGTTGGCTGATGGCACCTTGGAGAACCCCTTATCCCTCTCCTTCGCCGTCAACAACGCCGGCTACACCGCCCAGGTGACTATCGCCGAGCCTGCTCTTGAGGTGCTTTGGAATATGCAGGGCAGTACTGAGCCTCGCAGCACTGGGGACAGTGGCGTGATCAATCCGCAAACGGGCAAACCCACGCCCAACCTGTTCTTCAACCTGCCTGCCGGCCAGCCCGACACCACCATTGGTGTGCGCTACCGCGACCTCAGGGGCAACTTGCAAGGGCCCTACAGCGTTGATTTCAAGGGAAAGAAACAGAGCGAAGATGCGAACCAGCGCGTACTTGAGGCAACGACCACCAGCTGGGTAAGCTTCAGGGACTACGACGGCAAGCGTCTACTGTATTTCACACACCTGATGAGCTATCGCGGCAGTATCGAGAAGATTCAGTACGGATTGAACGCTGCCCAGCCGAACCGGAACTTTCGCTTTCCACCCTGGCGCAAACCCGGCCTGGCACCTATTGACGCCAAAACACCGGTGCATATTACGGTGCCCCGCAGCACGCGTTACGTTACCGTGCAACTGACCTACAAAAATGGCGAAGAATCCGCCGTACAGCGCTTTAACTATCCCGGGTGATGCACCAGTCTGAACCACAGGGGGAGCGAGTTTGACTGCAGAGGCACCCAGCCTGCGAACGCGGCTGCAGACGGTTTTTGCCGGCAATAGAACGCTGTTCGGGCGGGCGTGCCAGGCTTTCATACAAGCGCTGATCGTACTTTCCATTGTGGCGTTTACCGTTGAAACGCTGCCCGATCTACCGCCAGAAATACGCAGCAACCTGCACCGGTTCGAAGTGTTCGTGATTATCGTCTTTACCATCGAATACCTGCTGCGCCTGTGGCTTAGCGAGAGGCGCCTGGTCTTCATCTTCAGCTTTCATGGCATTATCGATTTGCTGGTGATTCTGCCGTTTTACCTGCAGCTCGGGCTGGACCTGCGCAGTTTGCGCATCCTCTGGCTGTTTCGACTTTTCCGCTTGTTCAAACTGGTGCGCTATGTAGACGCGGCCAAACGCATTGGCGATGCCTTCCGCCTCGTCCGCGTGGACCTCGCCGTGTTCGGCATTGGCGCACTATTCGTATTTTACCTCGCCGCCGTCGGAATCTACTTTTTCGAGCGGGACGCGCAACCCGACACCTTCGCCTCCGTATTCCATTCATTCTGGTGGGCACTGGCGACACTCACGACCGTGGGCTACGGCGATGTGTACCCCGTGACTGTGGGGGGCAAGATATTCACTTTTTTTACGCTCATGATCGGGCTCGGCGTGTTTGCAGTACCCACGGGACTGATCACCATGGCTATCGTCAGCACTCGCGAGGCGACCCTCAAGGATGATGCCGGCTGACGAAGCGGTGCGCTTCAATATTTGGTTACACCTGCCGCAGACGTGCTTTCACAACCCAGCGGCTCACGACACGGAGCTTTCGCTATGAAGTACCTTATTACCGCCTTTTTGTTGTGCGCCAGCACTGCCTCACTGGGGAACAACCTGGAAGCGCTGGTCGATGAGCTACAGAGCCGTGAGCTTTCGCTGGAAACTATTGCGGCGCTGGTGCAGCTCGACAATCCCGGATTGAAGGTTGGCTACGGACTCTGTGAAGCTGCTGGGCAGCCTCTCTGCAAACCCGACGGCTCACTTGGCTATGGCTTGTGTGAGGTAGCAGACGGCAACCTGTGCAAGAAAAGCGGCAGCCTGGGCTACGGCCTTTGCATGCTGGCAGGCAGCAAGAACTGCCGCGAGAACGGCAGCCTGGGCTACGGGTTGTGCGTTATGGCGGGCGAGAAGAACTGCAAGCCGTGAAGGTGGGGGCACAACGCGCCGCATGTGATTGCCCCATCTCCGGCGTGTCGACTACCGGTCGGTGTCCGGTGCCAACAATAAGAACAACATAAAAAACCCACAAACCGTACCGTAGCGCATGGCCCCGGCTATCGGCCCGGCACCCGCCTGACTTTGCCAGAGCATGAAATAGCCCTCGCCAATGACGATGAACAGTCCAAACCAGACCAGCATGCCCACGGCACACGCAGCCACCGCCGGACGTGTGGCATCGGTAAAAACGTCAGGCGGGGCCAAGCGGCTTCTCAGCATCCTGTACACCCCGGCCGATGCAAGCGCCGCAACAGCCGCCTCACCGGCAAGAATCATAGCCAGCACAGCAACGTGGAGAACGTTCGAAGAAATCAGGGGACCATAGGGTGCATAGTAAGGTTGATCCGCCGCGGAGGTGACCACGGCGACAAACCCCATAGCGGCCTGCAAATTCGCCAGGTTGCCAAACACATGCAACAAGCCGAGCAGGGCCACAAACACGGCCGTCACGATCTTGAGTATTCGAAGCATTTTCTGTCTCCGGAGCGCGTTGCTGACCGTTACAGCCTAGACGGTGCTTCAAGGATCAACCAGTCTGAGTCGTACTTGAGGCTGCAACCACACCCTCCAACGGCGTCAATACCACGCCTATGGAGGGTATGCGACTGCGCACCACATTATTCCGGCTGATGACGGGTAACTACGAGATGTCGCCCGCACTCAAATCGCAGTCTGCCCACCATCAATAACCAGCGCCGAGCCAGTCACGAACCTGGCCTCATCCGATGCGAGGTAAGCAACAGAACCCGCGATTTCCTCGGCCTGAGCAAAGTAGCTCGTCAATGGCGACATGCGTCCATACAGGGCTATGTCGGCACCTTCGGGTATCTGGAGGCCCTTGATCAACGGTGTATCCACCGCGCCGGGGCAAACCGCATTGACGCGCACACCCCGGCCGGCAAACTCTACCGCCAGTGACTTCGACAGCAGCAGCACCGCGCCCTTGCTGGCGCAGTAAGCGCTGTTATAGGGCAGCCCCTGCAAGCCAGCTGCGGACGAAATATTGACGATATTCCCGCCGGCCTCCAGCAAGTGGGGCATGGCGGCCTGGCAGAGCACAAATACCGAGCGCGTGTTCACCGTCATGACTCGATCCCATTCGGCAACACTCACGTCCGCAAAGTTCTTGGTGAGCACCATGCCGGCAATATTGCACAGCACATCCAGCTTGCCGAACTGCGTTACGCACTGTTCAACTGCGGCGCGGCAGTCAGCTTCATCGGTGACGTCCAGCGTACGGCTGTGGATGTCCACGCCCTCCTCGCTGAGCTTCGCCGCTTCCTCTGCCAGTTGCCCGGCATTGATATCGGCGGCGAAGATTTTCGCACCCTCACGACCCAGTCGGGTCATGGTTGCCAGGCCAATGCCTGACGCTGCACCCGTCACGAATGCGACCTTGCCATCAAAACGTTGCATCTTTCACTCCTCTTATTGGTCTACCGTTGATCCGCTTCTTCCCGCAGGCGTATCGGCCCCACGTTGGCGGGAAACTTGCCGGCCATACCCGCATAGAACTCACGAAAATACTGCATATCCGTCACCACATTCCCCGTGGTCAACAAAGCAGGCCCGAAGCCACCGCGCTTGCGGGAAAAGTCCAGAAACGAGGGGACGATGGGCACACTGGCCTGACGCGCGATGTGATAGAAACCGGATTTCCAGTATTCGGCTCGATCGCGTGTGCCTTCAGTTGGTACCACAAGCACCAGACTCGGGTGCCGCTGAAATGCTTCGACAAGTGATGACACCAGGTTACCACTGCGATGCCGGACAATGGGCACGCCCCCCAACTTGCGCATAAACCAGCCCGCTGGCCACACGAACAGGCTGTGCTTGCCCATCCACCGCACCTGGATATCAAACGCTGCGGCGTACAACAGCATCAGCGGGAAATCCCAGTTCGAGGTGTGTGGCGCTGCAATCAGCACATAGCGCGCGTGCGCTGGCCGAACACCCTCAAGGCTCCAGCCGGCCCTGCGCAGCAGCCAGCGGGCGATTTTCTGCTTCATGTCACTGGCACTCCCCGAGTGTATGCGGGTTGCGGCCCGACCGATTCGCGCCACATGGCAGCAGGGAAATCTTCTGGCCGCGATTCTAGCAGACTCGCGCCATTTCCAAAGGCACTGGCCAGATAATTGCACTACCTGAGTGGCAGCCTGCGTCAGGGCATCTAGTATTGAAGTACTGCACACCCGGAACAATAAGGAGAAAAGGATGCAGACGTTTGGTTCAGCTACCCGCCGTGGCGGGTCACTTCTTGGCAGGATATTGGCATTGACCGTCTTGCTCACAGCCTGCAGCGATGGCACCGACCACACTGACACGGGCGGAGAGCCCGACCTGCTGGGCGCGTTCGCCGTGTCGGTGCTTTCCAGTGCGCCCGAGAGGGTCAGCGGGGGTGAGGCTCGGGTCGGCATCGAAGTGCCAGAAGCGCTGCCACTGGAAGACGTTATGGTCATGCTGGAGGGCGAGGATGTCAGCGCGCAGTTTGCTGCCCGCACTGTAGGCCACGGCCTGGAAGGCCGCGTTGGCGGTCTACTGGACGGGGAGAACGTCCTCGAGGTGACCAGCGCCGAGGGGAACGTGACCGCCGCCAGTGTCACTCTGGTCAATCACCCAGCCAGCGGCCCGATTTTTTCGGGGCCCCAACAGGAACCGTTTTTCTGCGCCACCGATGGCCACCTGGAAGACCTTGAGCTGGGCCCGGTGATTGATGAGAACTGCAGCGTGGAGACTGTGGTGAGCTACAAGTATTTAAGCGAAGCAGGCGGCTGGATGGACTACCCGGAAAGCGGGGACCGGCCTGCCGATATCGCGACGACCACCACACTGGATGGCGAGGAAGTCGACTTCATCGTGCGCTGGGAACGGGGAACCCTGAACCGCTTCCTCTATTCCATTGCCATGCTGTCACCGGCACCGGATGAAGCCGGCAACACCGACTTGAGCGCCTGGAACAAACGCCTGATCTATTACTTCCAGGGCGGCGTGGCCATCGGCCACTATCAGGGCAGCCCCAGCCGCAGCCGCGCGCTGTATACCGACGGCCTCGCCGCCGGGTATGCGGTGGCCTACTCCACCGGCACGAAAACGGGCACCCACTACAACCTGGAACTGGGCGGCGAAACCGCTCTCATGGTGAAGGACCGCTTCATCTCGGCCTACGGGGTGCCTGACTACACGGTGGGTGTTGGCGGGTCCGGCGGCGGCATTCAGCAGTACGTCTACGCCCAGAATCACCCCGGCCTGATCGATGCCGGCGTACCGCAGTATTCCTATTCCGATATGGTGACACAGACTATTCACATCGGTGACTGTGAGCTCATCGAGCGCTGGATAGACCTGCAGCTGCGCGATGATCCGGGCGGCAAATGGGCCGACTGGAACAACCGCAGCTGGCTTATCGGCCTGAACGCCAACAACGAGGTGCCCAATGATGTGGTGAGCTTCGGGCTCACACCCTGGGTGCCGCAGGGGTCCAGCGAATGCACCGCGTCCTGGCGCGGGCTCTCACCCTTGGCGCTCAACCCTTACTTTGGCGAAGCACCCGGGATCACCCCAGAACAGCAGGCCGAGGTTGAGTGGACACACTTCGCCGATGTCATCAACATTTACGGGCGTGCCGAAGACGGCTTCGCCGCCACCACCTGGGACAACGTGGGTGTGCAATACGGCTTGCAGGCGCTGCTCGATGGCAACATCAGCCCCGCCGAGTTCATTGACCTCAACTGGAACGTCGGTAGCTGGAAGAACGAGCCGGAGATGGTGCAGGAAGGGTGCCCTTTCATTATCGATTTGTGTTTCGCGCTGGACGACAGCGAACCGCTTTACCCGAACCAGATCGACCCCTGGAGCTGGCGCAACGCCACCACGGCCACGGAGGATGCCCCCGCTGCGCGCAAACGTGCCGACCCGGGCGCCATCCAGGCCGCTTTTGATTCCGGCATGGTGCAGCGCGGCGAGGCCGAAATACCGTTCATCGACCTGCGTCATTACCTGGAAGACGAGCTGGATATGCACAACACGATCCAGTCCTTCGTCACGCGCCAGCGCCTGCTCAATCACGACGGCGATGCTTCCAACCAGGTAATCTGGTTCATCGACCGCAATCCGGACGGCAGCGACTACGACAACACCATGCAGGCATTTGCCGTGCTGGATGAATGGATGGCCAATATCCAGGCCAATCCGGACAGTTCTGTGGCGGCGAACCGGCCCACGAGCGCCGTGGACAGCTGCTTCGACAGCGCTGGCGAACTGATTGCCAGTGGCGATACCGTGTGGAACGGCATACTCGACGATCAACCCGCGGGTAGCTGCACCGAACGCTTCCCCACCTACAGCACTTCGCGCATTGTTGCGGGCGCGCCGATCACGGGCGATGTCTTCAAGTGCGCCCTGCAGCCACTGGATGACGCTATCGACGCCGGCCTGTACGGTGACTGGATGCCGACAGCCGACCAGTACGCACAGTTGCAAGCCATCTTCCCGGATGGCGTCTGCGACTACAGCGTTCTCATGCTCGACTAACCCTCGTCGTCACAGGAGCCGCTGCACCTTCCCGGCGCGGCTCCCACCACTCACTTCCCGCCACCTCACACGGTGGCGGCTGGCCGCCCCCCCGGCGACTGTCGCGGCGCGCAGCGCTATTTGCGGTATGCTGGCCCCTGCATTGCACACCACACACTGACAGGAGTCTCGCGAGTGGATCAGAATCTGCTGTATATCATCGCCGCCATACTGGTACTGGGCGTGGGCGCCCAGTGGCTGTCCTGGCGCCTCAAACAGCCCTCCATCCTCGCGCTGCTGGTGCTGGGCATTATCGCCGGGCCGGTCACCGGCCTGTTACGCCCCGACGAACAGTTCGGTGACCTGCTGTTCCCCATGGTCTCGCTCGGGGTGGCGCTGGTGCTGTTTGAAGGCGGCATGACACTCAAATTCCGCGACCTCAAAGGTCACGGCAGGGTGGTCACCAACCTGGTGAGTTGGGGCGCCCTGCTCAACTGGTTGCTGATGGCGGCAGGGTGCTGGCTGTTGGCGGGCTTTTCGCTGCCCATCGCCCTGCTCTTCGCGGCGCTGGTGGTGGTCACCGGCCCCACGGTAATCAACCCCCTGCTGCGCACCATGCGCGCCAAACCCGAGGTCAGCCAGGTGCTGCGCTGGGAGGGCATTCTCATCGACCCCGTGGGTGCGCTGCTGGCGGTGCTGGTTTTTCAGTACATTGTCTCGGGCGCCGAGTCCTGGGCCGTGTTCGCGCAGAGTATCGGTGTGGGCCTGATTGCGGGCTTCGCCGGGGCCATCAGCCTGGGCCTGGTGCTGCGCAAGCATTGGGTGCCGGAGTATCTCATCAACGTGGTGACTCTCGCCTGGGTCATCATGATGTTTGCGGGCAGTGACTACATTGCCCATGAATCAGGCCTGTTGACCGTCACCGTTATGGGCATCTGGCTGGGCAACATGAAGGATGTGGGGGTCAGTGAAATTCTCAGTTTCAAGGAGAGCCTCTCGGTTCTTATCATTTCGGTGCTGTTCATCGTACTGGGTGCCCGTGTGGACCCACTGGACATACTGGCGACAGGCTGGAGCGGCGTGGTGGTGTTGCTCGTTGTGCTGCTGGCGCGGCCCGTGGTGGTGTGGGCGGCGGCGCTGGGTGGCAACTATACGTGGCGGCAGAAAGCGCTGTTGAGCTGGGTGGCGCCGCGCGGCATTGTGGCCGCCGCAGTGTCCTCATTGTTTGCGCTGCGTCTGGAAGACGTGGGGTACCCGGGCGCCTCTGACCTGGTGGCATACACGTTCCTCGTCATCATCGCCACTGTGGTGCTGCAAAGCCTCACGGCCGGCGCCGCCACCCGCGCACTGGGGCTGGCCGAAGCAGAGCCCAATGGCGTACTGATTGTTGGCGCAAACGGGGTGGCGCGCGCGATAGGCCAGGCGCTCGTGCGCCAGGGCTTCCGGGTGAAACTCGCGGATACGTCATATGAGGAAATCCGCAGCGCCCGCATGGCCGGGCTGGAAACCTACTACGGTGACCCGATTTCCTCGCACGCCGATCAGTATCTGGAACTGGTGGGTATCGGCCGCCTGTTCGCCATGTCGCGGCGCTCACGCTGGAACACGCTCGCCTGCCTGAAATACCGCGGCGAATTCGGCCCCAAGCGTGTGTTCAGCCTGCGCAACGCGGAAGAGCGCGAAGTGAGCGACCGCGAGCGCCCGGCTGACGAGTTCCGCGCACCGCGCTTGTTCGGCAACGACATCACCTACCAGAAGCTGGCCAGCCTGCTGGCACGCGGCGCCGAAATCCGTGCCATCAATCTCAACGCGGAGTTCGACCTCGCCGCCTACAAGGAGAAGAACGGCAGCAGCATCCTGCCCATGTTCACCATCACCACAGAGGGCAAACTGCGTGTCATCAATGACGACGCCCCCGTCGAGGAGATGTCCGAGGGCAAGCTCTTGGCGCTGGTCTGGTCCGCTGACGGCTGAACCCACGGCACCGGGCCACTCGTAGAGAGGCTCCACTGCATGCTGACAGTGCAGGGCTTCGCTGGCTCGCCGCGGCGCCGAAAGCGGCTTTAAGTACAAATACTAATACGAATTATTATCATTTGTGTTTACAGGGCATTCGTCTCCCACTACTATGCTGACTCGATTTTGTCTAACTCAAAGGGAGTACTTTTCGTGTCAGCCTCAAAAACAGAACAACCAAGCCGTTCGCGACTGCTCGGCTCAAGCGCCCTGATGATGGCCCTGTCGCTCTCCGCACAGGCGCAAACCGAGCCTGGCGACACCTGCACCGACGCCAGCGGCAAGTCGCAGCCCTGCCCCCTGGCGAGCAGCGTTGCAGAAGCCAGCAAGGAAATCGAAGTGGTGGAGGTTTTCGGTGTTTCCGGCACCCGCTACCTCGCAGAGCGCTCCGGTGACCAGCGCCGCGCGGCGGACCTCGCAGGCACACCGGCCACGCTCAACATCCTCACCCAGTCGCAAATCCTCGATTCGGGCAAAACGGACCTGAAGGAAATCCTCAGCAGCCAGGCGGGTGTGACCCTGGGCACCGGGGAAAACGGCAATGCCTTCGGTGACCGCTATATCATTCGCGGCCACGAGGCACGCAGCGATGTGTTTGTTGACGGGCTGCGCGACCCAGGCATGACCACGCGCGAAAGCTTTGCCACCGAACAAGTGGAAATTGCCAAGGGCCCCAGCGCCACCTTCGCCGGCCGCGGCACTTCAGGTGGCGCCGTAAACAGCATCACCAAGGGCGCGCTGCTCGGCGAATCATTCAACATTCTCGATGCGGGTGTGGGTACCGATGACCACTACCGCGTAACCTTCGACAGCAACCTGAACCTCACTGCAGACACAGCCGTTCGCCTCAACCTGCTCACCGGCTCGGAAACCGTGCCTGATCGCGATGGCGCCGAACGGGATCGCCAGGGCGCGCTGCTGGCCATCAATCACGCCCCCGGCGAGCGTTGGCGTCTGGCGGCAGATGTGTATTATCTCGATGCGCAAGATGTGCCGGACCTGGGCAGCTATTTTGACCGCGACGCCCGCGAACCCCTGGAAGATATCCCGGTGTATGCGCAAGCCGGGGATTTCCTCGACAGTGAGGCACTGTCGTTAACGCTGCGCGGCGAATACACATTCAATGAAGACACCAGCATGTATGCCGCCGTGCGCGCCGGCGACACCGAAAACGGCTACCTTGCTACCGGCGCGCGCGGCACCACCCGTGACCCGAGCGACCCGGAAGCGCCGGGCGCCGATACCATTTCCCTCAGCACCCACCAGGGCTGGCAGGATGTTGAGTACAGCGCCGCCCAGTTCAACTTGATTCACAGCATCGACAATGGCGGCATTGGTCAGCGCTGGGTATTTGGTGTCGACTACATCGATGAGCAGGTCGACAACGGCGTCTACGATGTTGAAACCCTGGGCAGCCCCAATTGCCGCGTGTCCGGCCGGGGCGGCGTGAGCGACGGTTACTGTTTGCTCGACGGCAACGGCGCCCTGTACAGCAACGCCAACGCACTGCTGCAGAGAAGCTACCAACGCGGTGAGAGTGACGCCGTAATGGACATCCAGACGATTTCCGCCTACCTCATGAACACGCTCACCTTCAACGAGCACTGGGAGCTATTCCTGGGCCTGCGGCAGGACTGGTTCGACTACAGCAACGCGGTCACAAGCCGCGGTGAAGCGTCCACCTACGACTACTCGGATACCCTGACCAACGGCCACCTCGGCCTGGTGTACAACATCACCGAATACGGCAATGTGTATGCCACCTACAGCACCGCGAGCAACATCAACGGTGGTGAGTCCGACCTCGGTGCGAACTGCGGTTACGGCGGGCTGTGCGGTTCTCCTGAGCAGGTCGCGCAATCCGATCCGGAACATGTGGAAAATATAGAGCTGGGGACCAAGTGGCAGTTCTTTGACGAGAAACTGCTGGCCACGGCAGCCCTGTTCCAGATCACCAAGAGTGACGTACACGAGAGTGTGGGCGATGCCTACTCCAACCTCGGCACGCTGAATACCGGCGAAAACGAAGTTCGTGGCGTCGAATTCTCGCTGTCTGGCTCAATTACCGAAGCACTCAGCGTGCAACTCAGTGCCGCGCTGATGGACTCGGAAGTCACCGGCTCCTTTGATCCGGCCAACGTTGGCCTGGCGCTGTCCAACTTTGCCGACGACAGCCTGTTCCTGCAGTTGCGCTACCAGCCCAACGACTCAGTGGCTTTCGGTGCCAGCTACACCTACAAAAGCGAAATGTACGGTGGCCAACCCGATTCGGCGGCGGGCTATGACTCAGAGAACGGCCAGTACAGCATTGTGGTGCCTTCCTATGGCGTGGTTGACCTCTTTGCCAACTGGTTCGTGACCGATGACCTTAACCTCAGGCTGAATGTGGGCAATGTGACCGACGAAGCCTACTGGACCGCCGCATACCGCTCAGGCTCTTTCATGTATATTGGTGACGCGCGCACAGTGCGCGCTTCAGTGGTGTACGAATTCTGACAGGAGAGCGGTATGCTCATCATCCCCGGACTACTCTCCAGGGAAGAGGTCCTCCATTTCAGGGCACGGTTGCAAACCGTGCCCTGGCTGGATGGCCGCAGCACGGCGCTGGGCATGTCGGCAGACGTCAAACGCAACCAACAGGCGGATGCGGCGAACGCCACGGTGCGCACGCTCGCCAACACGCTGCTGGCACGCTACGGCAAGACGCCAACACTGGTTTCCGCAGCCCTGCCGCAACGTATCTTCCCCCCCTGCTTCAACCGCTATGGCATTGGCGAGACCTACGGTCTGCACGTTGACGGTGCCATCATGCGCATTCCCGACACCAATGATGTGATGCGCAGTGATGTTTCCATGACGCTCGCGCTGTCTGACACCGAGGAATATGACGGTGGCGAACTCGTCATCGCAACCGACTTCGGTGAGCAGCGTGTCCGCCCCCGCGCCGGTGATGCCGTCGTCTACCCCTCGAGCAGCCTGCACCAGGTGACCCCCGTCACCCGCGGTGAAAGGCTGGCCGCCATATGCTGGATACAAAGCCTGGTGGCAGATACGCAGCTGCGCCAGACCCTGTTTTCCCTTGATCAGTCGATTCAGGGCCTGATTGATGTCGAGGGGGTGCCACGGGAGCGGTTGGATGCTCTGCACCATGTTTACCATAACCTGATCAGGCAATTTGCACTGGTCTGACTTCGCGAGGCAGAGATCATGGATATGCAAGGCAAACACGTCGTCATTACCGGCCCCACAGCCGGCATCGGGCGCAGCGCAGCACTCAAACTCGCTGGGGAGGGAGCGGTACTCACCTTGCTCTGTCGCAATCCGCAGAAGGCGGAAGCGTTAAAGAAGGAAGTGGTCGCAGCCGGGGGTAAGGATGTAAGCGTCGTCAAGCTGGATATGGCCAGTCTTGCCAGCGTGCGCGAGGCGGCACACGACTGCCTTGAACTGGGCAGGCCCATCGACGTGCTCCTCAACAACGCAGGTCTCATGAATACCCGCCGCCGCGTATCAGCCGATGGCTACGAGGAGACGCTGGCCGTCAACCATTTCGCGCCCTTCCTGCTCACCGGTCTGCTTCTGCCCGCGCTGCAGCAAGCGCCGCGAGCGCGTATCGTGAATGTGGCCTCGGCCGCACATGCGTTTGTACGCGGCATGAATTTCGATGACATGCAGGCGGAAAAGAACTACAAGGCCTTTCGCGAGTACGGACGCTCCAAGCTGGCAAATATCTTGTTTACACGCAGCCTGGCACAGCGGCTGGCGGGTCAGCCGATCACGGTGAACGCACTACACCCCGGCGCAGTGGCCACGTCTCTGGGGCAGCAGAACGAGGGTTTCCTGAAATCTATCGCGCCCGCCATCATGAAGATTTTCTTTCGCTCGCCCGACCAGGGCGCGGAAACGTCTCTTTACCTGTGTACCAGTGACGATGTCGCCGACGTCAGCGGTGACTATTTCGCCAACTGTAAAAAGGTGCGTCCGCGCGCCTGGGCACGTGACGATGCCGCGGCCGCCATGCTCTGGACTTACACGGAAGAGTGCACGGGGTTCACCTATCCGCTCTAGCCCACCGACAGCCAAGCGGAGAGCAGGTGCCTCTCCGCCCCTGACGGCATGGATGCTAGAGCCGGAAGCGCGCTCCCACTTCGAATGAGCGCTCAGGACCAACGTAGATCCCCTGGCGCAAGCCGGTGATGTAGCGCTCGTCCGTGAGGTTCTTGACCGAGCCGAACAGTGTCAGGGAATCGCTGATGGCGTATTGGGCCATGAAATCGAGCAGCGTGTAAGACGGCATTTTCCCGCCCCAGATGCCCCCCGCCGCGTCGCTCGGGATCTCTACCTGGTTGCTGGCATCGCCAAACTGCGAGCCGCGGTAGTGGGCAGTCAATGCGGCCTGTAGCTTGTTACCGCTATAGTTCAGCGCAAGGTTGGCCAGGTGCTCGGGGGCGTAGGGCAACCGGTTGCCGGCAAATTCCCCGGTTTCAAACTCGGATTCAGGCACCCAGGTTGCGTTGGCATCAACACTGAAACCGCCACCGAGCTCGTAGCCAAGCACCAGCTCCATACCCTGGTGGGTGGTTTCACCGGCATTTGACTGGGAAAGATTCGGGTCGCTGTTGCCGGTCACCACCTGGTTGTCGAAATCCATGTAGAAAGCGGCGACTTCATAGCTCAGTTTGCCCTGCAGGCCACGTATGCCAGCCTCGTAGTTATTGGAACGTTCTCCATCGAGGTTCTGGTCGGCCAGGCCATCCAGGGCCACGCCGTTGGCAGCCGGCGAGAACGCGCGATACACGCCACCGTAGATTTGCGCCGTGGGGGTCAATTCGAAGGTAGCGCCAATACCGGGCAGAACCTCGGTATTGGAGGTTTTGGCCGAGGCGTTATTGTCCGTCAGGACGCGGCGCTCCTGCTCATAAGATTCCACCCGCAACCCCGGCGTCAGTGCCAATCTCTCACTGAGCACCATGCGGTTCTGGGCGTGTACGGCGATGCTGTCGGCGCTGTCGACACGATGGCGGTCATTGAGGCCGGTGCGATCGGTGGCGCGGGTGGCGCGAATGCGTGTGTCGTCCGACTCCTCGCGCATGATCCTGAATCCAAATTCCGCCTCATTCTCCAGGCCGAAAAGTTGGTGGTCAAGCTGCAGTCTCGTATCCAGGCCCACGCGCTCAAAACTGCGGTTGTTGCCTGTGAGGGTGTCGGTATACACCCAGCGACCCGCCTCGTTGGAGGCATCGGTATCCACATCGTAGCGCCAGTAATCCCGCGACACCTCGCTCCAGTAGGCGACTGTTTGCAGCTGCGCCTGATCGTTCAGACGCCAGGCGTGGTTCAGGTCGAACGCAATGCGATCAGTCAGGAAATAATCGTCGGGCGCCGGGTTGTAGGTACTGCCGGCCTCGTAGTCGCCCAGCAGCAAGCCGCGGTAGGAGATATTCGCGTCATTTTCGTACCAGGAGAACTTGACCCCCACTTCCTGGGTATCGCTCAGCGCCATGCCGGACTTGACCAGGATATCGGTCATTTCGTAGTCCTTGTCCATGAAGCCGTCGCTCTCGGCGCGGGTCGCCACCAGTCCTGCAAAAGCGTCACCTGAGGCGCTGCGCCCGCCAGCCTCTATCGAAGCCTCGCGGGTATCGAAGGAGCCGAGCCGACCCGAAAGCAGCACGCCGTCATCAGGGGTCTTGGTCTGGTAGTTCACTACACCGCCAATGGTAGAGGGGCCATAGCGCAAAGAAGCCGACCCCTTGAGCACCTCGATGCGCTCAATGCGCTGGATGCGCGGGTTGAAATAGCGTTCGTTACCGATGAACAAACCCGGCGCGACGGGCACACCGTCCTCCAGGATGAGCGATTTCGACTCGCTCGCCGAGAGTCCGCGAATACCCAGGTTGGCCACGATGGCGGTTTCGTCCTCGGTTGCCGTGTTGATGCCGGCGACGCGACGCAGGGCATCGTCTGTGGAGAGTGGTTGAATCAGTTCCAGCGCCTCACGGTCGATCAGCACCACGGAGCCCGTCTGCCGCGACACAGCATCCTCGCTCTTGCCAATCACCTCGATAACCGGCATGGGGAACTCCCCTCCCTCCTGTGCGGCCAGGGCGGAGGGCAGTAAAACAGCGGCGACAGCAAGGGACAGCGCACGTTTTGACGGGCGCGGAGAAGCGGACTTCATGATCTATTACTCCAGGTCAGGCCCAGGCGGCGTCTGCGGCGGGCTTTAGTTCGAAAAACAGGGACTCGGCTATGCTTTCGGCGATGACTTCTTCGGCACTCTCTTTACAGGTACCACAGCACATGCCCACGTCCAGCCGCGCCTGGATGTCCTCGTAACGGACTGCACCCTGGCGCACCTCGGCGCGAATTTCGGAGTCGGTCACTCCCCGACAAAGACAAATGAACATGCAATCACCTCCTGATTGAGCTCAGTTTACTGTAATGCGAATCATTGTCAATTGCGTGTGGTATTAATTGTCAGTCTCGTATAGGAAATTCACTCGCCCGGTAGCAACCTCGAATGTGATACGCAATCCATGGCCTCAGCGCAGCAAGTTGACTACACTGCAGGAGAACACCACCACACAAGGAGCAGATCGTGAAAGGTGACAAACAGGTCATCGCCTACCTCAATCAGGCGCTGAAAAACGAGCTCACGGCCATCAACCAGTACTTCCTGCACGCCAGAATGTTCGAGAACTGGGGCCTCAACAAGCTCAACGAAAAAGAGTATGAAGAGTCCATCGATGAGATGAAGCATGCCGATATGCTGATCCGTCGCATTCTGTTCCTCGAAGGACTGCCCAACCTGCAAGACCTGGGCAAGCTGTTTATCGGTGAAAATGTGGCGGAAATTCTGCAATGCGACATGAAGCAGGAAGAACTGGCCATCCCTCTGCTACGCGAAGCAATTGTGCACTGCGAGTCGGTATCCGATTTCGGTACGCGCGACCTGTTCTCGGAAATACTCAGAAGTGAGGAGGAACATGTCGACTGGCTGGAAACCCAGCTCGAACTGATCGAGCGTATCGGCAACCAGAATTACCAGCAGTCCATGATGTAGAAACGACAAGGCCCGCCCTGCAAAACAGGACGGGCCTTGCTATTACGCGGCCACGCCGCTGTCAGTCACACCCACCGCTCAAGCTGTTCAACCAGGCGCGCACCAGCTCCACTGCTTCGTCGTGAATAATGCTGCGGCCGATTTCCGGCATGCGCACGTTAGGCTCGTTGGAGTTCATGCGGAATACGGCGATGGAGGCGTCTGCGTTCCCCGGCACCAGGCCGTACTGCAAGCCACCCGAACCCGCGCCCGCCGCGACCGGAGGTTTGCACACACCGTAGGTCGCATTCACTTCACGCCAGAACTCGGTGAACATGCCGGAGTTGCTGGCAAAGCCTCCCGGGCTGTGGCAGTGCGCACAGTTGATATCCAGGTAAGCCTTGACCCGTGATTCCAACGGCTTGGACACATCCTCCCAATCAGGCGCCGTGTCGATTGCCGCGAGATCGGCGGGGAGGCCCACCAGAATGCCTTCGTCCGCCATGTGCGCCAACTGGTTCTTGGTAGCGTCACCATACTGCCGGTCGCGATTGAGGAAACGCGCCTTGGGGCCAATGGGCAGATTCACGGTTTCCGTGTTGACACCGCTGCCAGTTTCGGCCCGTGTGACACCGTGGCAGGTTTTACAGCTGTTGGCATCCGGAATCACATAGTCAGTGCTGCGCGTGCTGCCGTCGCTGTGTATCCACTCCAGCGAACGGCGGCCCCCGGCAACCGTCAGATCCGCACCGCTGCCGTCTTCGCGCCAGATATAGGGCAGTGTGGCCCAGCCATCCCGACGGTGAATCAGCAAGCGCGTTTCGATGATCACCTCGCCCGATGCCGCATTGAGGAAATCGTTGGGCATGGTGAAGGTTTTCGCGATGATGGTGCCCACCGGGAAATCGAACACATTCTGCTCGTTGTAGGCTGCCTGCAGACCCTCGGGTACAAAGATGAAACGGTATTTGCTGGCGTAATCGGTGAACAGGGCGCTGGTCAGGTCATAGCCTACCCCCGAATTTGCCGCTGTGCGCGGCTCCAGGGCATCTGCAAACAGGTTGTAGCCGGCGAGCTCCCGACAGCTGACCTCGGCTGCATCGAAATTGGGGCCGGCACCCTCGGGCGTGCACAAGGCGGCAATTTCATCATCTGTCAGCGGGCGCTCGCCCTCGGCAATTTCCTCTGGCGTGTCCAATTCAACCGCCGTCAATGAGGCATGGGCACAATTAAAGAAGCCGGGGTCCACGCTGGGACCACCGCCACCGGGCTGGAATACAACGCCCAGGCGCACCGAGTCCTTTTCCGAAACACAGATGCGGTCCGCATCAGGGAATGCGCCTTCGGCTTCGCCCAGTCCGTCATAGACCACCTCGGGCAGACCATCCAGCCCGGCGAACAGGCCGGCCACATCCAGAGCAAGGTCCGCAGGCGCGTAGGCGTTGTTGCTGTAGAGGTTGTCGTGTACGTGAATGCGCCGGGGATCCGGGTCATACGTGACGTCATTGGTGGTGAGGCCACTGATATCGTAGCTCACGATAGCGACCGCCATGGACTGGTTGTTCTCGATGCGGTTGCCGAAAATCTCCACGTCGTCAAAGGCCATGGCCAGGATACCGGTACCCGCCGGCACCACGCCGACAATATTACCCGCAGGGGCAAAGTTGGGCGTGTTGTTGTCGCGAATGGTGTTGTCGAAGATGCGTGCACGCGCGCCGTCCGTCGATAAGTTCGGCAAATCGAACACGAGAATGCCACCCGTATTGTTCTCGGCGAGATTGTCGTACACATCCGAGTCAGTGGAGTTCTCGATTTCGATGCCAGCCACGTTCAGCGACACCGAGTTGCGGCGCACGATGATCTTGTCCGACTGCCCTACGTAAATGCCGGCGTCACTGGCACCGATGACCACACAGTCCTCGATGAGCACATTCTTGGTCTGCACGGGATACAAGCCGTAGGCGCCGTTTTCCTCGCAGGCGCCACAGGTCCACTCCACCCTCACCGAACGCAGGGTGACACCGTTGGAAAACTTGAACTTGATGCCATCCGAGGGGGCGTCAATGACTGCAAAATCTTCCAGCACCACATTGTTGCTGGTCACCAGGATGCTTTCGCCACCAGACACCTGGGTACCGAAGTCGAGCAGGGTTTCACCCTGACCCTTGCCGCGCACGGTGACGTTATCGACATCCAGGGAGAGCTGCGCGTCCAGCGCGTATTCACCGGCGGGCAGCTCAATGGTCTGCCCGGGCTCAACATTGATAAAGGCTTCTATCAGGCGACGCTGAAAGTCATCGCCGGGCTCGACAATCACGAGGTTCGGGTCCGGCACTTCCTCTGGCGTCACCTCCGGCGGCGGTGCCGGGGCGGGGTCACTGCCGTCGGAACACCCGACAAGTGCGGCGAGGCCCAGGACGAGAACAGCGGAGAGAGCAGGTAGTCTGGCAGGTATCTTCATCGTGCTTCCGATTTATTATAGTTTAAGGATCATCTGATTAATTGCCGATGAATAGCGGACCGATCCAGTATCTTCCACTTCCCATCATTTCTGGGGCATCTCCGCGGAAACGTCATGCGGAATCGCCGGTCTATTTTGTCGTTCGGGGCAATATGGCCCCGAATAGCTGCGCATCAGGCGCAACTTCCCTGCAATTACATTCGGCTTCTACCCAACAGCGCCTTCTTTGCAACAACAAGGTTACTCAGGGCGCAGGCGACGAACAGGCGATGAGCGTTTTTCGCCAGCCCACGGTAGCGGACTTTGTTAAAGCCAAACTGCCGCTTGATAATCCCGAACTGATGCTCCACACGTGCCCGGACGCGCGACTTGTTCCGGTTTTTCGCGCGCTGGTCTTCAGTCAGCTTTCGGTTGCGGCTGCCTTTGGCCTGGGTAAAGTCTTGAGCAAGGGGGGCGTAATCGGTGATCGTCTGCTTTTGGCCGGTGTAGGCGGAGTCGCCCCAAACCCGGGTTTCTTCGCCGTGAAGCAGGTCAGGCAGGACCTGGGAGTCGTGTACGTTGGCCGCTGTCGCGACCACCGAGTGAATGAGCCGGGTTTTACTGTCGACGCCAATATGCGCCTTCATGCCGAAATACCACTGGTTACCCTTTTTCGTCTGCTTCATTTCCGGATCGCGCTCTTTCTTCTTGTTCTTGGTGGAACTCGGTGCGCTGATGATGCTGGCATCGACGATGGTGCCGCGGGATACCTTCATCCCGTTGTCCTTGAGGTACTGGTTCACCAAGTGGAACAATTGGTCGCCCAGATTGTGCTTCTCCATCAGATGGCGGAACTTGCAAATCGTGGTCTCATCCGGTGCAGGTTCGCGCCCCAGGTCGATGCCTACAAAGTTACGCAGCGCCTGGGAATCGTACAGAGCTTCTTCGGCAGCCGGATCGGAGAGGTTGAACCAGTGCTGCAGGAAGTGGATTCTCAGCATCCTCTCGATACCGACGGGTCTGCGACCGGCGCCCTCCGGCTTGGGATAGTACGGCTCAATAGCGTCACAGAGTTCTTTCCAGGGAATGATGGTTTCCATTTCCTCAAGGAACTGTTCCTTGCGGGTTTTCTTGCGGTACTTCTCGAAGCCGCTTCCAGAAAAAGAGTCCTGACGCATGGGGTTCAACCTGAATTGAAGATGCCGTCTATTATGAACGAATGCCTGAATTAATCAGAGATGCCTTAAAAGTAACCCTGCCTATTTATCACAGGCAGGGCAAAACACAAAGCGGCTTTACCCGATCGCAACAAGCTCGATATCAAAGGTGAGGTCCTTGCCTGCCAGCGGGTGGTTGGCATCCAGCACCACCACGTCTTCGCCCACTTCGGCGACACGTACAGGAATAGCCTGGCCATCGGGGGTTTGCATCTGCAGCTGCAGACCCGGCTCCAACGGAATGTTCTCCGGTATCTGGGAACGGGCGACCTCCTGCCGCGCTTCGTCGGCCGGTTGGCCGTAGGCGTCGTCCGCGGCCACGTTCACCTGCTTCTTGTCGCCCACCGTCATGCCCTCAATGGCACGATCAAGGCCGGGGATGATCTGCCCGGAACCCACCTCGAACTGAAGGGGGTCGCGGCCATCGCTGCTGTCGAATACGGTGCCGTCGTCGAGGGTGCCGGTGTAATGAATGCTGACGCTATCGCCTGCTTTAGCTGCGCTCATACTGTGCTCCTGATGCGTAGGGAAAGGGGAAACTACGCAGTGCAGCGCGCAGTAACTCGCGAGCACCCCAGTGTAGCGGCTGTGCGGGTGATGTAAACCGGAGACGCGGAAAACCTGTGCAACGCTGCACTGGCGCCCGAAACGGTATTATTGATACGGGGAGACGCTGGCTACCGCACGCCATCGTCAGTATCTTGCGGGCAGCAGCCGGGGTCACCCGGCACCAACCTGTTCCAGGAGCAGAGTCATGATTGCGTTGGCAGCCGTTCTCATCGGCCTCGTTGTACTGGTCTGGAGTGCAGACCGCTTTGTGTCGGGGGCCGCAGCCACCGCCTGGCACTTCAACGTTCCACCGCTGCTCATCGGCATGGTGATTATTGGTTTCGGCACCTCCGCGCCGGAGATGGTCGTTTCTGCCATCGCCTCCAGCGAGGGTAACCCCGGTCTGGCACTGGGCAACGCCTACGGATCCAACATCACCAACATTGCGCTGATTCTCGGTGTGACCGCCGTGCTCAGCCCGCTTGCCGTGCACTCACAGATCCTGCGCAAGGAACTGCCTGTTCTGCTGGCGGTAACGGCGCTGGCGGCGTGGCAGGTGGCCGATGGGGTCATTATCCACGGCGAGGCTTTTGTCCTGCTGGGGGTGTTTGTCCTGCTCATGGGCTGGACCATCTACCAGGGACTGCGGGGCCCCGCCGACACCCTCGCCACCGAGGTCAGCGCTGAACACGAGAGCGCGAAGAACATGGCGCTCGGGCGCGCGCTGTTCTGGCTGTTCTTTGGCCTGGTGTTGCTGGTCGCGGCCTCGAGGCTGCTGGTTTGGGGAGCGGTACTGATTGCGCAGAGCCTGGGTGTCAGCGACCTCGTCATCGGCCTCACCATCGTCGCCATCGGCACCTCACTGCCCGAGCTGGCATCGTCGGTGATTGCCGCGCGCAAGGGCGAGAGCGACATTGCGCTGGGCAACGTGATCGGCTCCAATCTGTTCAATACACTCGCCGTGGTGGGTATTGCCGGTGGTATTGCCGAAATCACCGTGCCCCCCGAAGTATTGGGCCGCGATGTGCTCAGTATGGGCGCGCTGGCGCTCCTGCTCTGCGTGATGGGTTATCGACGGCGCGGCCAGGGGCGCATCAACCGCGTGGAGGGCACCCTGCTGATTCTGTGTTTTGTGGCTTACACGTGCTGGGTACTGTTAACCAGCGCTGCCTGATGTGACCTGACGCAGCAGTGCCTCGAACTCGCTGGCGGGGAGCGGCTTGCTGAAGTAGTAGCCCTGGAACTCGTCGCAGCCGTGGTCCTTGAGGAACTGCCACTGCTCCCGGGTTTCCACACCCTCGGCGATCGTGCGAAAGCCCAGCCCCCGCGCCACACCGATAACGGCCAGCGCGATCGCCTGATCCTCGGCATCTTCGGCCACACCGTCGACAAAACTTTTGTCGATCTTCAATTTCTGTACCGGATACCGCTTCAGGTAGCTCAGCGACGAGTAGCCGGTGCCGAAATCGTCAATCGAGAGCACGACGCCCCGGCGGTGCAGATCGGCGAGTGTTGCCAGGGTCTTGCCGGAACTTTCCATGGCGATGCGCTCAGTCAGCTCCAGATCGAGAAGTGCCGCAGGGACCCCCGCGTCGGCAAGCATCTGGCTCACCATGTCGGCAAAGTCGTCGCGGTAAATCTGCACCGCGGAAAGGTTCACGGCCACAGGCCCCACGGGTAGCCCCGCAGCCTGCCACAGCGCCTGCTGCGCAATGGCGGTACGCAGCACCCAAGTGCCGATGTCGAGTATCAGCCCGCTCTCTTCCGCAATCGGGATAAACCGCGAGGGCGGCACGAAGCCCAGAGTCGGGTGCTGCCAGCGAATGAGCGCCTCCACCCCTGTAATCTCGCCGGTGGTAAGGCTTACCTGCGGCTGGTAGTGCAGGCTGAGGTCACCGTCGACAAGAGCTTCCCTGAGCTGGTTCTCGATCTGCAGGGTTTCATTCGCGTGCACGCGCATCTTGTCTTCAAATACGCAGAACGCGTTGCGCCCCGCCAGCTTGGCTCGGGAAACGGCGGCATCGGCGGCCTGGGTGAGTTGATCCAGGTCTCTGCCATGCTCAGGGAAGCAGGCGATGCCTATGCTTGCCGTTACGCTGAGGCGCTGAGAATCCAGTTCGAGAGGCTCTGCTATCCGGTTCAGCAAGCGCGCCGCCACATCCGCTGCCTCGCTTTGGGCCGCACCAGGCAGGAGCAGGAAAAACTCATCGCCGCCCATACGGCACAGCGTAGCTTCCAGATTCAACTCGCCCTCAAGTCTTTTGGATAGCGCCTTGAGCACACCATCTCCCACTGCAAGTCCCAGCGATTCATTAATCAACTGAAAACGATCCAGATCAATATAGAGCAGCGACAACGGCGTGGAACCTGCCGCGGCTGCTGCTACCGCCAATCGCGTTTTCTCATGCAGTAATTCACGGTTCGGCAAACCCGTAAGCGGATCGTAATTACTGAGGAACAGTATGCGGTCACGGTTGTCGCGGTGTTCGGTGATATCGGTGGAAATCCCACAGAGCGCATAAACATTGCCGTCCGCGTTACGAAGCGGAATCTTCACCGACCAGAAGACGCGGCTCTTGCCGGTGCTACTGATCGCATCCACTTCCTCACGCTCCTGAAACTCACCGGATATCAGTACTTTGCGGTCACTCTCGCGGATACGTGCAGCACTGTCGGCATCGAACAGCTGCTCGTCACTACGGCCAATGATGTAGTCGCGGTCCACACCCCAGGTCGCCAATACCTGCTGATTGACGAACAGGTATTTACCGTCGAGGTCCTTCAGGTATATGCAGGCTCCCACATTTTCCAGGATGGTCGACAGCAGCGATTCGCTTTCTCGAATGGCCTTCTCAAAGTTCGCGCGCTGCTCCTCGCGGTCAAAGTTGTTCAGCGCGAAGCTGATATCGGCGCACATTTCGTGCAGCAGGTCCATCGCTTCATCGTCGAATACATCGCGGTGGGCGTGGTAGACGCTGAGCACCGCGAAAGGCTTGCCACCGCGCGGGATGGGAAATGCGGCTGACGAGCGCCAGCCGAACTCGCGGGCACGTTCATGCCAAGGATCAGTCAGGGAAGGGTCAAGATAGTCGTTGACCACTACGGGCCGATTTTCGCGTGCGGCGGTAGCCATGGATCCGCCCCCGCCGGGGTGGTCGGCGTGAATCGACAGAGACTTGCTGTCGAAATATTCTCGCCCCTCACCCGTGCCTGCAACACCGATAATGTCACCGGTGTCGGGGTCTATGCGACCTACCCAGGCCAGCGTGAACCCCCCGAAGCGAACGGCTACGTTGCACACCAGCGGCATGAGGTCTGCCTCGCTGTCCATGCGTACGATGGCCTGGTTCACCTCGCTCAGTGCGTGATAGAGGTTCGCTAACCGCTGAGCACGTCTGTCGCTGCGGTCGCGCCCGCGGGCGATAACCAGCACCAGCAAAGCGAGCGCCAGGCTGGCGGCGCCACCTGCCATGAACATCGTCGATGCACGGCCTGACGCCAGCACCGCAGTACGGAAGGCGGGCGTAGAGCTCACGTAAAAGGTCCAGCGGCGAGTACCCACCGTTAGGCTGCGCTCTATCTGCACCTCGCCACGCGCGGCGCGCTCCGCGTGGGAAATCGCGTCCGACAGATAGAGAAGGTTGCCAGGGGTTGCTGGGTCACCATCATAAATGTCGAAATCCAGCCCGGCGTTGATCTCTCTCGCCATATCCGAGATCAAATCCGTCACTCTGAAGGGTACATCCACGTAGCCAATGATCCGTGCGCGGCGGGCTGCAAGGGTGTCCGGCACCGCGGATGCACCATAAATGGGCAAATACATGACGAATGAGGGAGCCCCCGGCTGCACTTGTTGCTGAAAGTCGTCACCCGACTGATCCTGGACCAACTGCAGGGGTCGGGTAATCACGATTTCGCCGAGGTCACGCGCTTTTTCGGCGGCTGCCCGTGCCACCGGAATCTGATAGATATCCAAGCCGATGGCGCGCAGGTTAGCGCCAGCCATGGGTTCAATATAGGCAATGGGAGCCAGCCATTCGGCATCACCCGGGGGGCGAATGCGGTACTCGACCGGCAACTGCGACCTCATGGTCTCCATGTGTTTATCGAGACCACTGCGCGGCACCAGTTGCACCCATGCAATCCCCTGCAGACCTGCGAGCTCTGATGTGGCGTTGAGGGCTCGTGTGTACGCCAGGAACTCCGGATACTCAACGCTCTCCGAACCCTGAAAAAAACCCTGCAGGCCACGCATCACAACACCGTACGCATGCAGCTGTTTCTCTGCCACCGCCACCAGGCGCTCGACTTCCGCGTTAAACGCGGAGCGCAGAAGCACCTGTTCACGCTGGTGGTTGTGCTGCCACATCGCGATGGTGAGAGCCGTACCCAGAAACAGCACAAAAACCGACAACAGGGCCGGTGCAAGGTTGGCTGAGCCGCTTTTCCTGACTACGTTCATGGCAATTGCCGCGGCACGGCATCGCCCTCCCTATCGGCGCGCATTGCGTCGCATGTAAGCACGGGTGAAAAAACCCCGCAATCACTGTTGCTGGTATTCGTCACTTTCACCCTGGCAATTGCACCACTTTGGCTCACTCGCCCCTCCGGCAGGGGCTATCGCTGCACGGGCGTAAATTTTTACACTTCCGGCACTTGACGCCACTGGCACAAGCAAAGTTAAACTGCGGTTGCAGGTTTTCGATACCACACAATAACTGCACATGCCAACACACCGTGTTGGCGAAGGACCCAGGCGCCCCTCCAGGACGCTTATAATAACGATTACGGAGCCTTACCATGCCGAGATACATGCACACCCCCATTGCGGCCGCATTGATTGCCGCTACATCGTTCCCGTTCATCTCCCTGGCTCAGGCGCAGAATCTGGCACTGGAAGAAGTCGTGGTCACCGCGCAGCGCCGGGAAACGCTGTTGCAGGAAACGCCTATTGCCGTTACTGCATTCAACGCCGAGCAGATCGCCGACCTCGGCATTTACAACGTGACTGACCTCAACGGGTTCGTACCGAACACCAACGTGCAGAAGCAACCGTCTTCCAACTCGAACATGTCCATCTACATTCGCGGCGTGGGCAGTGGCGAAACCTCACTGATGACCGACCCGAAGACCAGCTTTTACCTCGACGGCGTGTACATGAGTAAAACGGTCGGCGCTATTTTCGATATCGTTGACCTGCAGTCCATCGAAGTGCTGCGCGGCCCCCAAGGAACGCTGTTCGGGCGCAACAGCACCGGGGGCGCGATCAACGTGACCACGCGCAAGCCCACTGGCGAATTCGGGGGCCGCCTCGAAGCGAGCGTGGGGAACGACGGCTATCGCCGCCTTACCGGCTCTGTCGACCTGCCGCAAATGGCGGACATGCTGTCGGTGAAAATCTCCGGCAGCAAAATGGAATACGACGGCTGGGCCACCAACGACTTCCCCGGCGTCAACCCGGATCTGGCAAGCGAAGACAACTCGTCCTACCGCCTGGCGCTGCGCCTGGAACCCACCGATGGACTGACCATCGACTACGCCTACGACGACACGGACAACACCGGGGTGCCAACACCTTTTCAGGTCTCCAAGGTGAAAGACTCGATCTACGACGGGTTCACCACAACCCCGTTTCCCTACACATTCCTCGGTGGCGAGATCTTCCAACAGATGGCGGCAACCGTGGGTGACCCTACCAAGCGCCGCGAGCAATTCACCCTGGAAGGGTCCAGCGAAGAGTGGCTGGAAGTTCAGGGCCACAACCTGACCGTGGCCTGGGAGTTGGAACCGTTCACACTGAAATACATCTACGCCAACCGTGACACCGACTCCGGGTACGACTCCACCGACCTCGACGGCGGCGCGTACACCATGCGGGACCTGTTCTACGGCGGTGGCGCGGAAATCCCCACCCAGGGCTTCCAGGCCGGCATCCCCGAAGGCTGGATTGAAATGGAGAGCCATGAGTTCCAGCTGATCGGCGATGCGTTTAATGACCGCCTGCAATACACCGTGGGCGTATTCCTGTTCGAAGAGGAAGTCTATCAGGACAACCCGCAAAGCTTCGTACTGCCGATCAATTTCCTCGTAGACAGCGCAGTTGGCGGAGCCTTCATCGGCGCTGGCTTCTGTGACGACTTTGGCACCGGCCCGGTCTGCCAGGGCAGCCAGCGGCTGCCGCTGCCCTTCCCGTTCCCGGGTGCCGATCCGAACCTCAACGGCTTCCAGGACTTTATCTACGGCCAGACCTCCGAGTCCACGGCGGTGTACGGCCAGGCAACCTATTCCCTGACCGACCAGCTGGATATCACCGCCGGCTTGCGTTACACCGAGGATGATCGCGAAGCCTTCCTGTTCAATGAAGGCCTCAACCATGTCAGCTTCGACGACCGGTTCACCAACGAGGACACCTGGGACAACATCAGCTACCTGCTGACCGCCAACTATTCGGTCAGCCCGGACATGAACGTCTACGCCACCTACTCCACGGGCTACAACGGCGGCGGCTTCAACAGCCGGGCGTCCAGTGCCACGGCCTGGGAGGAGCCCTACGAGGAGGAGACACTCGACTCCTACGAGCTGGGCATGAAATCCGACTGGCTGGACCGTCGCCTGCGCGTGAACGGTGCGGTGTTCTACAACAACTACAAGGACATGCAGATCGCGGTGTTTGAAGCCGGCAGTGGCGGCGCCTCCAGCCGTATCACCAACGCCGGTGAAGCGACCTACATGGGCCTTGAGCTGGAAGTGATCGCACTGCTCACCGAAACCGTGTCCGTGGATATGAACTACGGCTACCTCGATGCGGAGTTCGACGAGTACAACGCGCGCAACCCAGTGACCAACCAGATTGAGAACATCAAGGATGTGGTTACCGTCACCCGCGCGCCCGAGAACACCGCGTCGCTCGGCCTGCAGTACTCCACCCCCAACACCGGAATGGGGCGCCTGAGTGCTCGACTGGATGTCGCCTACACCGACAGCATGGTTTTCCACCCATTCCAGAACCAGTTTGATGCCTCCGAGGCGCGCACCCTGCTCAACGCACGCATCACGCTGGATGAACTCAGCATGGGTGAAAAGGGTGACCTGCGCCTGTCTGCCTGGGTACGCAACCTGACGGACAAAGAGTACCGCGAGTGGGGTATCGACTTCGGCACCCTGGGCTGGGCAGGCAACACCTGGGGTCAGCCGCGCACCTTCGGCTTCGACGCGGTCTACACGTTCTAGCGTTACCCGCGCGAACTGCAAGGGCCGGCGGCGCAAGCACCCGGCCCTTTTTCATTGCCGCAGGCGCATGGCTCTCTGAGGCATATCCAGCGCCTGCAGAATCTTCATCCGCAATTGCGCGTTGTAGTCCGGACGTCCCTGCAAAAAGCGCTGCACCGTGGCAACCGCCCGCGGTGAATGGTGATACTGCAGCGTGGCCTGCAGCCATGCGGAAGGAAAGAAGATGTCCCCGGTCACCTGAATTTCCTGCAGCCATTCCAGGCTGGGTTCAATATAGCGCTCGGCGTGGGCGATCCGCAGGGGATGGTGGAGGTAGCCTACTGCATCCACGACCCAGTTTTCCGTGGCGCGCTGTGCAGGGTCGGCGAGGCTGGCAAAAAACGCATCGCGTACCGCAACTTCAGCTGACAATGCCGGAGCCAGAAAGACCAGGCGACGCCGGTTGTCGGGATTCTCGATCTGCGCGAGCTGCTGCGCAATGATCGCATCCGCTTGCTCGGGCAATGCCACGGCCAGCCGTTCCGCGAGACGGATACGGTCGCGCTCCGCCAGCGTGAGACCCGCCAGCGCAGCCTCACCACTCCATACGGCAAACAGGCGCTGCAGGCTGGCCGGTTGCCGCGCCAATCGCGATAAACTCTCGAACAACAGCCGCGTTCGTCCCGCCTCTGCAGATGTGTCCATCGTCTGCCAGAGCACCGCCTCCAGTTCTGGCTGCAGGCGCGCACGGGCGGCATCCGACAGCAGCGTTTGCTGCAACCAACCCAGCTGTTCCAGCAGCGTTTGCAAGAGTAGCTGGTTCTCCTCCGTTACCACCCGTGGCAGCAGCTCGACCGCGTAGGCCTCCGAAGATATCTCGCCCGCGAGAACCCCCTCAAACAGGTTGAGCAGCAGGCGACCGCGCGCCACAGGGGGCAGCTGCGCCCACGGCGCCATCTGTGCGAGCCCGGCAGCTTGTGGCCCGTAGAACAGGCCGGCATCTTCTGCCTGCTGTGCTGCGTCCGGGAAACCGGCGCGGTGTACCCAACTGTCGCTCCAGGCCACGAGATCCAGGTCCGTGCGCTGGTCGAGGATAGCCACCAGTGCGGGCCATGTGGCGTTGTCGTAAGCAAAGCGCCGCAGGTAATCGGCCAGACCGGCGCGGAACGCTTCGGGTCCCAGCAGCGACTCCAGCTGGCGCATCATTATGGGCGCCTTGTTATAGATGATAGGGCCGTACATCTGCCCCGCTTCGTTCAGGTTGTCCAGCTGCTGCCGGATGGGGTTGGCTCCGGCGGAGCGATCCACCGCATAGGCCGGAGGGTAGTGCCGCAAGAGGAAATTCAGCTCGTGGTCAATCTCCGGAAACACCGGATTCACCATCTTCGCGGCCATGAAATTGGCAAATACTTCCTTGGTCCATACGTCGTTGAACCAGCGCATCGTCACCAGGTTACCGAACCACATGTGCGCCACCTCGTGGGCAATCAGGCTGGCCCGGCGCAGGCGGTCATCATCGGTCGGGTTCTCCTCCAGCAATAATAAATCCGCGCGGTACGGAATAGCCCCAACGTGTTCCATACCGCCATACTGAAACGCAGGAACAAGCGCGAAATCGAGCTTCTGGAAGGGAAACGGTACGCCCGTGTAATCCTCCAGCCAGGCCACCGCTTCGCGGTGTTGGCGAAAGATATCATCCAGGTTGCGGGCAAGCTTGTCGCGATCGGTTTCCCGGTGCAGCAGCGTCATTTCCTGCCCGCGCCATTCCCGGGTTACGGCCTGGAAGCGACCCGCAACAAAACCGAATAGATAGGAGCTGATCGGCTCGCTCGCGGCAAAGCGGTGCAGGCGCCGCTCGCCGGCATCGACAACGGCCAACCGCGGGCCGTTGGCAATAGCCTGCCAGCTGGCGGGCAAGTCGAGGCTCAGGGTCCAGCGTGCTTTCAGGTCCGGCTGGTCGAAGAGCGGTAGCGCTGTGCGCGCCCGGTCGGGGACAAACAGGGTGTAAAGATAATCCGGATTGCGGTTCAGGGCGCTATCACCCGCCGTGAACTCCAGTACCACGCGGTTCTCACCACGTTGCAGCGCGCTGGCGGGAAGCACCACATGCTCGGTGTCTATCACCGCCGGGAGCGTTGCGCCATTCACTTCAACGCTGTGCAGCGCCGTGCTCTGCGCCCGAAAATCCAGTGCCAGCGACTGTTCGGCGTCCGCGAGGTGAAAACGGATATCGGTGCGCCCGGCAATGGGCTCCGCGGCGGCCTCCGGAACGTTCAGGTGCACACGGTAGTGGATGTCGGTCACACGCTGAGCGCGTGACTCGGCCAGCGCCAGCGACACCCCGGGCTGCAATGGCTCGGGCGGCGGCACAAGCGCATTACGACTACACCCTGTCATCAGTACACCCAACACAAAGACTAAACAAAAGTTTCGCATGGCTCCTCCGGGGGAGCATTCTACCTCGCCTGCGGCGCTGTGGTTAACCGATGGTGTGTTTACTGCTAACATAGCCACTGCCTGTTACTCGGACTCACCGGTATGCTCTCCAGATTCGCCGCTCTCTGCACGCGCGCCACACTGCTGCTTGGCGCCGCGCTCCTGCCGGGCTGCACCGATGGCCCCTGGAACAATCCCAACCCCGAAAGCCCTCCCGGCATGGTGACCTACCAGTCGGTTATGTCGCCCCTGCCGCCCAAGCATCTGGACCCGGCGCTGTCCTACGCCGCCGATGAATCGCTGTTCCTGATGCAGATCTACGAGCCGCCGATGGGTTACCACTACCTGAAACGACCCTACGAATTGCTGCCGCTGGGCGTGGAAGACTTTCCGCTGATCAGCTACACCAACGCCGCGGGCGAGCTCGTTGACCCAGATGCAGGAGAGGTCGCGTTCTCGGTGTATGAGATGACCGTGCGCGCCGATGCCCGCTACCAGCCTCATCCCGCCTTCGCGCGCGATGACAAGGGCAACCCGCGCTACCAGTTCACAGATCCCGCCGCGGGACGGCAGTATCGGCAGATCAGCGATTTTCCCGAGTTGGGTTCACGCGCCGTCGCCGCCAACGATTATGTCTATGCCATCAAACGGCTGGCCGACCCGTTCAATGCCTCGCCCATGCTCGGTTTCATGGCGCAGTACATTGTGGGGATGGAGGCTTTCTCCGAGCGTCTCAAGGACATCCCCCGCGATGGCTGGGTGAACCTCGACCAGTACAGCATGGATGGCCTGGAGGTGGTGGATGAGCGCACCTTCCGCATCACCATCAAGGGCCGCTATCCGCAGTTCAGTTACTGGCTGGCCATGCACTTCTTTTCGCCCATCGCCCCCGAGGTGGATCGTTTCTTCCACAACCCCGGCTTTCTTGACCGCAACCTCACGCTGGACTGGTGGCCGGTGGGCAGCGGCCCTTTCATGATGGTGAAGAACGACCCGAACAGCGAGATCGTGCTGGAGCGCAACCCCAACTTTCGCGAAGACTATTTCCCCACCGAGGGGGCCCCGGGCGACGCCGAGCAGGGCCGGCTGGCTGATGCGGGCAAGCGCCTGCCGCTGATCGACCGCGCCGTGTTCAGGCTGGAAAAAGAGGTGCTATCGCTGTGGACCAAGTTCCTGCAGGGCTACTACGACCGCTCGGGTGAAAGCCACGGCAACACCAATCGCGTGTTCGACCAGGCCTTCGTGGTGGGCCCCGAGGGCGTTGAGCTGGGGGCGGAGCTCGCCGAACACGGCATCACCGTAGCACCCGATGTGAAACCCGCCATCTATTACTACGGCTTCAACATGCGCGACCCGGTGCTCGGCGGCTACAGCGAGGAGCGTCGCAAATTGCGCCGCGCATTGCAGATCGCCTTCGATACCGAGGAGTACCTCAACATCTTCTACAAGGGCAACGGCATCCCCGCCCAGTCGCCCATTCCGCCGGGTATACCCGGGTTCGTGGAAGGTGAAGCCGGCATCAATCCCTACGTCTATGACTGGGTAGACGGCGCACCACAGCGCAAGTCGATCGCGCATGCGAAGCAGCTGCTGGCCGAAGCGGGATACCCCAATGGTCGCGATGCACGCACCGGTGAGCCCCTGAAAATCTTCATTGATGTGCAGAGCCAGGCGATATCCAGCACCAGCATGAACTGGATGGACCGGGCCTTCGGCCGTATTGGCGTGCAGGTGGAATACCGACCGGCGGACTGGAACCGCACGCGGGAAAAGCTGCTCACAGGCAACACGCAGATTTTCTCTCACGGCTGGCTGGCCGACTACCCGGACCCGGAGAATTTCCTGTTCCTGCTTTACGGCCCAGAAAGCCCGCTGATCTGCCAGTGCGATGGCGCCAACAATGCCAGTTACGAGCGCCCGGAATACGACGAGTTGTTCCGCCAGATGCGAGTTCTTCCGCCCGGCGCGGAACGGGATGCACTGGTGGCCCGCATGGTCGAGCTCTACCGCGAGGACGCCGTCTGGCTGTTCGGCTACTACCCGAAAGACATCTACCTGAACAACCCCTGGGTGCACAACAACAAGCGCCACGGCATTTCCAAGAACACACTGAAGTACGTGCGCATTGACGACGAGCTGCGCGAGCGCAAGCGCGAGGAATGGAACCAGCCCGTCATCTGGCCGCTGTACGCCATGAGCGCTTTGCTGATAGCACTGCTGCTACCCGGCGTTATCGCCTACCGCCGCCGCCTGCGTGCGACGGCCCGCCAATAACAGGAGCGACCATATGTTTGCCTATATCGTGCGCCGCCTGCTCTATGCCATTCCGATCCTGATCGGCGTCAACCTGCTCACCTTTACCCTGTTTTTCGTGGTCAATTCACCCGATGACATGGCGGCCTCACAGCTCGGCGACAAGTACGTCACCCCGGAGGCAATTGAAAACTGGAAGCAGAAGAACGGCTACGACAAGCCCCTGTTTCTCAACCCACAGGCGGCCGGCGTGGGGCAGGTCACCGACACCATTTTCTTCGACAAGTCCGTGCGCCTGTTCGCCTTCGACTTCGGGCGTTCTGAAAGTGGCCGGGACATCACCACCGATGTCGCCACCCGCATGTGGCCCAGTCTCGCGGTCGCCCTGCCCACCTTCCTGGTGGGCATTGGCGTCAACATTTGTGTCGCACTGATGGTCGTCATGTTCCGCGGTACCCGGCTGGACCGTGGCGCGGTATTCGTGTTTGTGGCGTTGATGTCGATTTCCTACCTGTTCTACATCATTGGCGGGCAGTTCCTGGTGGCCAAGACGTGGCGCCTTGTGCCCATATCTGGTTTTCATACCGAAGGGCAGGTGTGGAAATTCCTTATCCTTCCCGTGTTGGTGGGTGTGGTCGCCGGCATCGGCGCCGGCGCACGCTGGTACCGCACCTTGTTCTTGGAGGAAGCGAACCAGGACTACGTGCGCACGGCGCGCGCCAAAGGCTGCAGCGAACTCTCCATCCTGTTCCGGCATATCCTGCCCAACGCGCTCATTCCCATACTCACCGGCGTGGTGGTGCTGATTCCCTCGCTGTTCATGGGCAGCTTGCTGATCGAGTCATTTTTCGGCATACCCGGGCTCGGCAGCTACATGCTCGACGCCATCAATTCACAGGACTTTGCCATTGTGCGCAGCATGGTGTTCATCGGCTCCATCCTCTACATCGTCGGATTGTTGCTGACCGATATTTCCTACACCTGGGCTGACCCCCGGGTCCGGCTGTCCTGAGGGGTCTGGCAACGATGAAACCCGTTCTGCTCTGGTCCGATGCGCTGATTTTCCTGCTGGTGATTTCCCTCGCGCTCTTTTTCTGGCGACTGCGCCGGGACCCACAGACCCGCGAACGCTGGGCCGACGTGTTCAGCTCGCGGTTGGGCATGGTGGCGTTCACCGTCATTGCCGCCTATATCCTGGTCGCCCTACTCGACTCGCTGCATTTCCGGCGCGCACTGGAGAACCCGGAGAGCCTGGCAACGCAGGAGGTGTTCTACGACAACAAAGTCAGCAGTGTGTTCGATGTACTCACTGGCGGCATGGGTGATCGCTTCGAGCGCACCTACTCGGCCCCCTTTGCGCTGTTGTCCTTCGAGAAAGAAAACATCAAGGATGCCAGCGGCCGCGACATTCGCGACTTCCCGCCCCTGCGCCACGCCGGACAGCACCTGGCCCACCCCGATGAGCGTGCGGCGGATATTCTCGCAAAGAGTGCCAAGGCCCTGTTCTGGGGCCTGGCACTGTGTGCGCTGGTCATCGCGCCCCAGTGGCTTGTGTTGCGTGGCAGTCCCTTTCCCTGGGCCGCCTCCTGGATAACCCAGGGCGTGATCCTGAGTGCGGGCGTGTGGATGGTGAGTATCAGCCACCACTACCATATTCTGGGCACGGACCAGGGCGGTGCTGATGTGCTGTATCAGTCTCTCAAGGGCATTCGAACCGGCGTGTTGCTGGGCACCCTCGCCACGCTGGTGATGCTACCCATCGCCGTCACACTCGGCGTCATGGCCGGCTATTTCAAGGGCTGGGTGGACGATGTGGTGCAGTATCTGTACACCACCCTGAGCTCCATTCCGGGCATTCTGCTTATTGCCGCGTCCGTGCTGCTGTTCCAGGTATACATCGACCTGAACCCAGACTTCTTTGCCGTTGGCATGGAGAAGGCGGACGCCAAGTTCATCGCGCTCTGTTTCATTCTGGGCGTCACCAGCTGGTCGACCCTGTGCCGTCTGATACGCGCGGAAACACTGAAAATCAGCCAGCTGGGCTACGTGCAGGCAGCACACGCGTTTGGCGTCAGCCACAGCCGTATCCTCGGCCGACACGTGTTGCCCAACGTGGTGCACATTATCCTCATCACCTTCGTTCTCGACTTCAGCGCGCTGGTACTGGCGGAGGCCGTGCTGTCCTATATCGGCGTGGGTGTGGATCCGTCCATGGGCAGCTGGGGCAACATGATCAACGGCGCCCGCTCCGAGCTGTCACGGGAACCCACGATCTGGTGGACACTCACCGGGGCATTCTTCTTTATGTTCATTCTCGTGCTTGCCGCCAACCTGTTTTCCGACCTGGTGCGCGATGCCTTCGACCCCCGCACCAGCCTGCGGAGGGCAGAGGCATGAGCGAGGCACAGCACAGCCGACCCGCGCCGGGCACCCTGTGCCTGCAGGTGCGTGACCTGACCGTGACGCTGGCGGACACGGGTGCGGCCATCGTCAAGGGTGTCAGCTTCGAATTGCAGGCCGGCAAGGTATTTGCCCTGGTCGGCGAATCCGGCAGCGGCAAATCGGTGACGTCTCTGGCCGCCATGCGCCTGCTCCCGGATGCCCTGCGTATCAGCGGCGGCAGCGTGGAAGTGGCAGGACAGGACCTTTTCGGCCTGTCCGAGGCCCGTATGCAGGAGGTGCGCGGGCGCCGGGTCGCGATGATCTTCCAGAACGCCATGAGTGCACTGAACCCGGTACAGACCGTGGGCAAGCAGGTCGCCGAGACCCTGCAGCTGCATACCCGGCTGCGCGGCGCGGCACTGCGTGACCGTGTGGTGACCCTGTTTCGCGAGGTGGGCATTCCGGACCCGGAGCAGCGCTTCGACTTCTTCCCCCACCAGCTCTCCGGCGGGCAGCAACAGCGGGTGATGATCGCCATGGCCCTGGCCTGCGAACCGGATGTATTGATTGCCGACGAGCCCACCACCGCACTGGACGTGACCATTCAGCTGCAGGTACTGAACCTGATCCGCGAACTCACCCGCTCCCGGCAACTGGCCGTGCTGCTGATTACCCACGACATGGGCGTCGTCAAAAATACGGCTGACGAGGTGGCCGTGATGTACCGTGGCGAGCTGATCGAGCGCGCCAGTGTGGATGATTTCTTCCTGCACCCCAAGCAGGCCTATAGCCAACGCCTGATTGATGCCCTGCCCGACCTGACACACTTCCGGGAAGCCGCGACGGAAGCGCCATTGCTGGAATTGCAGGCGGTGAAAGTGCACTTCCCTATCCGCCGCGGCCTGCTGCAACGGGTGGTGGACTACACCCGCGCAGTGGATGGGGTATCACTGACTATCGGTCGCGGAGAGACCTACGCACTGGTGGGCGAATCCGGCAGCGGCAAATCCACCCTGGGCCGCGCCGTACTGAACCTGGAGGCGATAGCCGGCGGCCAGATACGCTTCCGGGGGGATGCCATTGAGGGCCTGGGGCGCAACGCGATGCTGCCCTACCGCAAACAGATACAGGTGATCTTCCAGAATCCCTTTTCCTCCATGAACCCGCGCATGACCGTGGGTGACATCATTGCCGAAGGCATGATCAGCCTGGGCCTGGGGCTTTCCGAGGAAGCGCGCCGTGCACGTATCTACGCCCTGTTACAACGGGTTCAATTGGGCGCGGAGCACGCCAACCGCTATCCGCACGAGTTCTCCGGCGGGCAGCTGCAGCGCATCGCCATTGCGCGTGCACTGGCGGTAGACCCTGAACTGATTATCTGCGACGAGCCGACCAGTGCGCTGGACGTTTCCATTCGTGCGGAAGTACTGGAGCTGCTGGCTGAGTTGCAACGCGAGTTCGGTGTGTCTTACCTGTTCATCACGCACGATTTGTCGATTGTGCCCGGCCTTGCCCACAAGGTGGGTGTTATGCAGCGCGGTAAACTGGTGGAACAGGGCACGGCAGAACAGATTCTCACCGCACCCGCTCACCCCTATACGCAGGAGCTGCTGGCGGCCGTGCCCAGGCTCTGAGCGGCCGCCTACATCACCCCGTAAGCAATCATAGCGGCTGCCACCTTATTGAATCCGGCGATGTTGGCACCCTTGAAGTAGTCCACGTGGCCGTCTGCGGCGGTACCGAACTCCACGCACTGGTCATGAATGCCGCGAATGATGCTGCGCAGGTGCTGGTCGACTTCGGCGCGACTCCACTGCAGGCGCAGGCTGTTCTGGCTCATCTCCAGGCCGGACACCGCCACCCCGCCCGCGTTCGCGGCCTTGCCCGGTGCGTGCAACACATCCTTTGCCGATTGTATGAGCCGGATGGCCTCGGTGGTCGCAGGCATGTTGGCGCCTTCCGAGATACCCCGGCAGCCGTTCTCTATCAGATGCCTGGCATCATCCGCGTCGATTTCGTTCTGCGTAGCGCAGGGAAAGGCCAGATCGCAGGGCACCTGCCAGGGGCGCTCGCCCTCGTGGTACGTTACATCACTGAACTCCCGCGCATACTCTTCGATGCGTCCGCGGCGCCGGTTCTTGAGGTCCATGATCCACTGCAGTTTGTCCATCGTCAGCCCTTCCGGGTCATGCACGAACCCCCCGGAATCCGACATGGTCACTACCTTGCCACCCATGCCGATCAGCTTTTCCGCACAATAGGTGGCCACATTCCCCGCGCCGGACACCACACAGGTTTTGCCCTCGATGCTTTCCTTATGATGCGACAGCATTTCCTCCATCATGTACACCGCGCCGTAACCGGTGGCCTCCGCGCGGATACGGCTGCCGCCAAACTCCAACGACTTGCCTGTGAGGACGCCTTCAAAGCGATTCACAACGCGTTTGTACTGACCAAACATGTAGCCCACCTCGCGCCCGCCCACACCGATATCACCCGCAGGGACATCGGTATTGGGGCCGATGTGCTTGTACAGCTCGGTCATGAACGCCTGGCAGAAGCGCATGATCTCGCGCTCACTCTTGCCCTTGGGGTCGAAATCGGCACCGCCCTTGCCGCCGCCCATGGGCAACCCGGTCAGGCTGTTCTTGAACACCTGCTCAAAGGCAAGGAACTTCAGCACCGACTGGTTGACCGAGGGATGGAAACGAATACCGCCCTTGTAGGGGCCAATCGCATTGTTCTGCTGCACACGGAAGCCCCGGTTGACGCAGACCTCGCCGTGGTCGTTTTCCCACACCACCCGGAAGGTCACGATACGGTCCGGTTCGGCCATTCGCTCCAGAATTTTCAGCTCCCGGTAAACCGGTTTATCCGCAATGTAGGGCACGATATCCATCGCCACTTCGTGCACCGCCTGTGAGAACTCAGGCTCCCCCGGGTTGCGGCGCTCAATTTCGTCCATGAAAGTCGAGAGGGCGTCGGCGTGCTGTGCGTTCACTGTGGTGGCTCCTGTACGGATTGCGAGAGTAGCGTGAGGTTGCGAAAGTCGCCTGGGTTAGCGAGGTGGGTCGGCCCGGGCTGTGGTGGAACCATTCACCCGATACCAACCGGCGATAGAGTAGCGGTCGCGGCTGGCGGGCAACACTTCATGGGGGAACTCCTCGCTCAGAAACACCACCACAGTACCATGCAGGGGCTGCACAGATAACTGTGCACTGTTCTCCGCGCCTGTATACAGGCGCAGTTCCCCGCCATCACCCGTCTGCCAGCCCGGGTTCAGGTAAGCCACCACTGACAGCACGCGGTTGGCCTCGCCACGAAATGCATCGACATGCTTGCGGTAGAAGTCGCCGGGGCGGTAATGGGCAAAGTGGCTTTCGAAGGAAAACAGCCCGAGCAGCAACTCGCGGTTCAAGTGCTGCTGCAATGCCGCGGTCCAGGCCAGCCAGTCACGCCCGGCTGCGGACTCCCCATTGATCCAGCAGATTTCATCCGTGCGCACAAAACTGTTCAGGGTATGGTCGTTCTCGCGGCCTATCCCCGCCGGGGTAAAACGGGCTTCGCTCATGCTGTGCAGGTGGGCAAGCAAACCGGCCGCCAGAGCGCCGGGCAGGGCACCGGGGCAGACGCTGTAACCCCGATCACGCAATTCACCTGCTATACGCGAAAACAGCCCACTGTCGGTAAACAGTGGGGGTTCGACAACGCTGGTGGGTAGCGCGCTCAACGACCGCGCTGCTCCAGACGCTGCTGAAACTCCGCCATGATCAGCATGTACAGCTCCTTGCCCAGGTACGCGTCCTCGACATCGTGCTCAATGCTCGGGTTGTCGTTGACCTCCATGACATAGACCTGCTGGCCCTTCTGCTTGATATCGACGCCATAAAGGCCCTTACCCACCACGCGGGAGGCCTTCAGTGCCGCATCCAGCACCACCTTGGGCACTTCAAAGGTGGGCAGGGTCTCGTAACCGCCGGAGGAGAAGCGCTTGGCCCCGTGGTTGTAGATTTGCCAGTGGTCACGCGCCATGTGGTAGCGGCAGGCGTAGATGGCACGGCCTGCAAGTACACCCACGCGCCAGTCGAAATCGGTGTACATGTACTCTTGCACCAGCACCAGGGCGGTGTTGCTGAGCAATTCGCGCAAACGCTGGGCGAGCTCGTCCCGGTTCGCAACCTTGTAAATCCCCTTGGAAAACGCTCCTTCCGGCAGTTTGAGAATGCAGGGGTAGCTGAACTGGGCTTCGATTTCGTCCAGTTCCGCATCCGAAGTGCCAATGACCGTGCGCGTCTTCAGCGAGGGCACCCGATGGTAACTGAAGGCATCGTGCAGAAAGACCTTGTTACAGCAGCGCAGAATGGATGCAGAGTCGTCGATTACCACCAGCCCTTCACGTTCCGCCTTGCGCGCCAGGCGGTAGGTGTGGTGGTCGATAGCCGTGGTTTCACGAATGAACAGGGCATCGTACTGGGCGATCTGCCCGGCCTGCTGCGCGGTAATGGTTTCCGCGTGCATGCCCAGCTTCGCGGCCGCCTTGATGAAGCGTTTTATGGCCTCGGCATCGCTGGGTGGAATGGCCTCATCCGGGTTCACCAGAATCGCCAGGTCCCAGCGCAACGGCTTGCGGTTTCCCGAGGTGCGCCATACCTGTTCAGTGAAGGTTTTCAGCCGCTGCTGGAACAGCCCCCGCTCGGCTTCCGAGAGGTGCGTGTAGCCGTGGCGGCGAATCGTCAGGCTGGGGCGGCCGTCTTCGAGAGCCAGGCGAAACCGGAGTATCGGCGCCGGGTAGCGCTCGAACAGGTTGCGCACCGGCTTGCGCCAGCGTTCGTCTTCGGTCCAGCCGAAATAAGCGAGGAATTCGCGTGTTTCGCCCGCCTGCAGGGAACCCGCGTCAAACGCCGCCAGGTTTACCTCGTCATCCGGGCCGAGCGTGAGGTCACGCAGATCATTGATCGCACTGACGCTGGGCAACACCTTGTGTTGGCGCGCCTCGGCCAACAGGGAACAGTAATAGCCCCGGCTCAGGTAATACTCGGTATCGCAAAGATTGATGAGCCGGGTCTTGGGCTCATTGCGTTTGGGGAAATCGACCAGATAGCGCTCGAACGAGACAACCTCAAGGTCATCTGTGGACAGCGCGAAATCGTCTTCGTCAACAACGATGATGGTTTTATACATAAGGCAGCTCCCTCACGCGAGGTTGGCAAGGTCTTCTTTGCGGAACGCGCGCACCCGGGCCAGATCGTCCGCAGCCACACGCTGCACCCAGTCGGGGTTGGCGATCAGTGCACGCCCCACAGCCACCAGGTCGAACTCCTGCGCCTCCAGACGACGCAGCAACTCATCCAGGCTGGCGGGCTCCGCTTCACGAAACGTGGTTTCGCCGGGCTTGGGGATAAAGTCAGCGTTGAGCCCGACGCTGCCCACCGTGATGGTGGGTTTGCCTGTTATCTGCCGGGTCCAGCCCGCCAGGTTCAGCGCAGAGCCTTCGAACTCGGGCTCCCAGAAGCGGCGGGTGGAACAGTGAAAAATATCCACGCCGGCCGCGCTCAGGGGCGCGAGGAATTCGCCGAGTTCGGCGGGGGTGAGCACCAGGCGCGCACTGAAGTCCTGCTGTTTCCACTGCGAGAAACGGAAGATAATGGGGAAGTCCGCGCCGACAGCGGCGCGCACCGCCTCGATGACTTCCACAGCAAAACGGCTGCGTTTGGCCAGGCTGCCGCCGTAGGCATCCTCGCGCTGATTCGTTCTTTCCCAGAAAAACTGGTCGATCAGGTAGCCGTGGGCACCGTGCAACTCAACCGCGTCAAACCCACAGGCGCTGGCATCAGCCGCCGCACGGGCAAACGCGGCCACCACGTCGTTGATGTCCTGCTGGGTCATCACATGACGGTTCACCTTTCCGGGCATATTCATGCCCGACGGCGTATAACCCGGCACATCCCCTTCGGGCATGACGCCGGCACTGCGCATGCCGCCCACATGCCAGAGCTGCGGTGCAATCTTGCCGCCCGCGGCGTGGACCGCTTCCGCGACACGACGCCAGCCGGCGAGGCGCTCCTCACCGTGGAAATACGGCACGTCCGGGTAGCCGTTCGCCGCAATGTGGCCGACGCAGGTGCCCTCGGTGACAATAAGGCCAGTACCGCCTTCCGCCCGGCGCCGGTAGTACTCGACCACGGCGTCGCCAGGGACATTGCCCGGTGAAAAATTGCGCGTCATCGGCGCCATCACCACCCGGTTGCGCAGCGCGAGGTTCCCCAAGGCTACCGGTTGCAAAAGGGCGTTGCTGGTGGTCATGCGGGGCTCCAGAAGAGGTGGGTATCTGCGCGGCAGCGTATACCAGCCATCTCGGCAACACCAGCCGCGAAAGAGCAACTATGACGGCAAAGCGCGGCGCGCCCGGGAGCTTTGCGGGCACTCCACGCACACTCCAATTGCTACCGACAATCTACCCCCGGCTGAGTTGCGTAAACCCAAGACATCCCCGAAAGTCGGAATCATGCGCGAACTTTACTGGTTACAGAACGACCTGCGCCTGCAGGACAACCCCGGGTTGCTGGCCCACACCGCAGCCTCGGAGCTACTGCTGGTCTACATCTGGCAGGAACCGAGGCCATGGTGCAACTTGCGCGGCATAGGCAAACAGCGCCAGCGGGTACTACTCGAGCACTTGCAGGACCTGCGTGAGCAGCTCGCAGCGCTCGGCCAAGACCTGCTGTTCCTCGCCGGCCAGCCGGAAACGCTGCTGCCCGAGCTCGTTCGCCAGTACCGCACAGAGCGGGTAGGTACCAGCCGCTGTCCCGGCGTGTATGAGGCACAGCAGCTGGAGCGTGTGCGCGAGCGCCTGCCCGTTCCCTTGCAGGTGCACGGCGGCAACACCCTCTTCAACCGCCAGCAACTGCCCTTCGCGCTCGAAGACCTGCCACGGCAATTCACGCCTTTTCGCCGGGCAGTCGAGGCGCTGCCGGTTGACGCACCGGCCAGCGCGCCCAAGCAGCTGCCGCCCCCACCCGGGGGCTCGGCCTTTCCGGCTTTGCCAGCCTCCCCCGTGGCGCCGCACACCGCACTGCCCTTACGCGGCGGCAGCGCCGCCGGGCAGCGCAGGCTGGCGCAATTCACATTCGGCGAGCAGGCCATCAACCGCTACAAGCTCACCCGCAACGACCTGGACCCCCTGGCGGGGTCCAGCACCCTCTCCCCCTGGCTTGCCGGCGGCGCGCTCTCGGCACGGGAAGTGGCTCACACCGTGTACCGCTTCGAGCAAACACACGCCGCCAATGAGTCCACACAATGGCTCATTTTCGAACTGCTGTGGCGCGAGTTTTTCCACTGGCGGGCGCTGCATGACCATCACCTGTTATTTCGATTTGACGGACTTGGCACTGGCCGCAACAACCGGTTCTGCACCTTCGACCCGCGGGCCTTCGCGCGCTGGTGTCAGGGAGATACCGATTTCCCGCTGGTCAATGCACTGCAGCGGCAACTCCTCGCCACGGGCTGGATGAGCAACCGTGGGCGGCAAATCAGCGCGAGCTGCCTGATACATGAGCTCGGCCTGGACTGGCGCTACGGCGCGGCCTTCTTCGAGAAACACCTGATCGATTACGATGTGGGCAGCAACTACGGTAACTGGCAGTACATCGCCGGGGTAGGCTGCGACCCGCGCGGCGGGCGTCGTTTCCATCAGGAAAAACAGGCCGCCGAGCACGACCCCGACGGTCTGTTTACCACCAAGTGGGGCGGACACCGACCCAAGCAGCCGCTGTATGTGACCGATGCCGCTGACTGGCCGCTGCCGCCCGACACCGCAGGAAACGGCCATGAGCCGGACTGAGCGGCCCAGCAAGCTATGCCCGGTGTGTGAGAGGCCGTTCCAGTGGCGCGCGCGCTGGCGTCTCAACTGGGAGCAGGTGCGCTACTGCTCACGCCGCTGTGCCAGCAACCGGCACACGATCAAGACGCAGGTTCCAGTAGCTGCTGCAGCGCCTGATCACCCCAGGCGACGATAGCCTCGCGCTCGGACGCTCTCCGCTTGCGCCAGTTCGCGGTAATCAGACTCATGCGAGGGTTCTGCGACAAGGCCTCCATGTGCCGGTCGATAAAGCGCCAGTACAGGGCGTTGTAGGGGCAGGCCCCTTCCCCGGTCATCCGCGCAGGTGAATAGCGGCAGTCCTTGCAGTGATCTCCCTGGCGCTGGATATACTTGCCGCTGGCGGCGTAGGGCTTGCTTGCCATCACGCCGCCATCCGCGTGCAGGGCCATGCCGAGGGTATTGGGCAGCTCCACCCACTCAAAGGCATCCGCGTACACCGCCAGATACCACGCGCACACAGCCTTTACATCCAGGCCCGCCAGCAGGGCAAAATTGCCGATCACCATCAGCCGCTGGATGTGATGTGCGTAACCGAGCTCCAGGCTTTGTCCCAGCGCGCGTTGCAGGCACCTGAGGTCGGTTTGCGCGGTCCAGAAAAAGTCTGGCAGCGGGTTGCGGGCGTCGAGGCTGTTGCCCTCGGCATACTCGGGCATCAACAGCCAGTACACACCGCGCACATACTCCCGCCAGCCGAGTATCTGGCGGATGAAGCCCTCGGCGGCAGCCAGGCTGCAGCGATCGTCGCGCCACGCCTGCTCCACGTCGCTGCACAGCTCCAGCGGCTCCAGCAGGCCGATATTGAGGTACATGGAGATCTTGCCGTGAAACACCCAGGGAGACTCTTCCACCAGCCCATCCTGGTAGCGACCAAAATCCGCCAGGGCATACTCGAGAAACCAGTCGAATTCCGCGCGCGCCTCCGCGGCCGTACAGGCGTAGTTGAACTGCGCGAGGTCACCCGGGTTGTCCGGGAAGGCCCTGGCGACTTCGGCGAGTACTTCCCGCGTGACAGCGGACTGCTTCAGCGCACGACGCGGCGGGATATCCCGCTGGCCGCGCCAGCCAACCCGGTTCTCCTGATCGTAGTTCCAACGCCCGCCGGCGGGTTGTCCATCCGGTTCCAGCAGCACGCCGTAATGCTGGCGCATGGCGCGGTAAAAGTACTCCATGCGCAGCTGTTTGCGCCCCGCCGCCCAGTCGCGAAACGTTTTGTGGCTGGCAAGAAAGCGGGTGTCTTCGAGCATTTCAAGAGACACGCCCAGGGCCTGCTCCCAACCCGCCATCGCCTCGCGCAGACGGTATTCACCTGGCTCACAGACACGCACCACGGTGCAGGGTTGGCTTTCGAGCACACGTGCCAGCGCCGCCTGCAAGCTCGGCACACCCTCTGCAAACCGAATGTAATGCACCTGAAAACCGCGATCACGCAGGGCGTTGCCAAAATGCCGCATGGCGGAAAAAATCAGCGCAATCTTGTGCCGGTTGTGCGGCACGTAATGCGCTTCCTCCGCCACTTCCGCCAGCAGCACCTGATCCTCGGCAGGATCAGCGCTGGCAATGGCGGGATTGGCGAAGGACAGCTGGTCACCCAGCACCAGAATGAGTCGTGAAGTAGACATGCGCTTGCTACGCGGCCCGCCGGCGGCCAGACCACTCACGGGACACGGGCCGGCGACTACTCCTGCAGCAGCAGTGTCTCGCCAATCTGGCGCGCCGTGATATCCGCCTCACAGTAGGGGAAGCGCACCCACTGCTTGTTCGCATAGAGCTCGGTTTGGTCGGAAAAATGCGGCGAGGCAGGGTTGGTGGACTGTGAGGGCACCAGAATCACATCGGCTATGGGGCACTCCGACTCATCCCAGGTGACAGCCTGAATGTAAGAATTGCCACTGCGGGGGTTCACATAGCCCGACTCCACGAGGTTCGCGCTGATCGCGCCATAAACCCCCATGGTGCCGGAGCCTCCGTGAATCGGCACACGCACTCCGTTGCGTTCCAGCACCTGCACCTCGCCCCAGGGCGCGCCCAGCGGTACACCCGCGGCGGCGAGCCGCTCACTGGCTGTGGTCAGGGCATTGACCACACGGGCCGAGTTCGCCGCTACGGTAAGATCGATGCCGGCCGGGGTATGCAGCGGATCTTCCGGATCGAAATCCCGTGCCCAGAACTCATCGCTCTGCACGACATTCTGGAAGCTGTTGCCAAGCTGGTCAGTGATAACTTTCCAGAACTCGGTGAAAATCTGGGCACCGCGGCTGTCTACATTCACCCGCCGGTCCCAGCTGGCGAGCACATTGCAGGCCTGCAGTACGGGCGTAGCAGCCTCGGTTGCGCACACCGCCAGCACATCATCCAGCACCACCTCGGCGCCGTACACGCGGTTGGCGTACATCAGGCCCTTGAGGGTCGCCAGGTCGAACAGCGGCTCCGGGTCCAGGCCGTCCGTTGCCTGCTTGCGCTCCTCTATCATGATATGCCCGATGCGGGTGCGCAGGAACTGTTGCTGCCCCTCGTGGCCCACAGGTCCCATGATCACCGGGAAACCCTGCAGCGGATTATTGGCGTCGGACAGCCAGTAGCTGTTGTTGCTGTTGCCGACGTAGTCTGTGGTTAACAGTTGGGGCAGACTGGACCCGCCATAGAGATTGCTACCTGCGGGGGCCTCCGGGTCCGTACCCCACTCACAGGCCGGGTCCGAGCCATCCAGCGATAGAATGACGTTCGTCGTTGCCGCCGCCAGCAAGGGCCCCACCACACCGTTAATGCAGCTGTCCAGCTGGGCCTGGGTGACGAACGGTACTGCCGAGAGCTCGCCATAGAATGCCTGACCGGCTCGATCAGCCGCCAGCTCATGGAACACCGGGTTACCGATGCTCTGCAACGCATCCACGTATTCCGCGATGGAACTGGCCTGCCCCTTGTTGATCCACTGCTCTATGCCGCGGATACCGGTGAGAATGTTGGCATCGCGGAAGGCAAGTACCGACCCGTTGAACATCGGCCAGCCGTCCAACAGCGGTGTTACGCCCTTGAGATTGACCACCGGCCCGTAGTGGGAGACATAGAACACCTGTTCCCGGTCCTGCAGGCTGCCGTCCGGCTGGCGCACCTGGATGGTGACGGTTTGCGGATCGATATCACGCCATTCGCCGTCATAGTCATACTGCAGGGGGTTATCGGGGTTGAGATTCAACTCGTACAGGCTGAAGCGGTTGGCTAGCGATACGGTATGCGTCCAGGCCACGTCCTGGTTGAAGCCGATGCCGATGAAGGGGAAACCGTGCAGCGCCGCGCCGGCAACATCGTAAACACCCGGCAGAGTGAGGTGCGCCTGGTACCAGGCGCCGCTGCCGAACCAGGGCTGATGGGGATTGCCCAACAGCATGCCTTTGCCGCTGCGCGTGGCATCGCGGCCCAGCGCCAGGCCGTTGCTGCCACGATCAATGTCGCGCAGCTCAGCGGCCGCGGCTTCCAGCGCTCGCACAGCTTCATCCAGCGCATCGGGTGCCGGGGCAGCGCCCTCATCGGGGCCCGTAGTGGCGAGGATGGCGCGGCGGAACAGACCCTGTTCCGAGCTGCCACGCAGGGCTTCCCGGCGCAGGAAAAGGAAGAGGTCGACGCTATCGATAGGATAGACCCAATCCGCGTTGCGGCAGCCATATTCTCCCTCGGGCAGGTTATCCAGCCCCGTTTCTTCCAGGTACCGGTTCATGCCGCGGCTGTACCCGGCGGCAAGGTCACGCGCAAACTGCGGCAACGCCGACACGAACTCCTCGGCAAAGGCGTCTTTATCGCCGTTGAGAAAGCGGAACAGGAAGTCAGACTCGGTGTTGCCCATGTCCTCGCCCATGAGCTCCGCTGAGCGGCCCGCGGCAAACACGATTTCACGCATGGCGACACAGTAATTATCCTGCGCATAAGCGTAACCGAAACCATAACCGAGACTGCCCCAGTCCTCGGCGCGGATATGCGGAATGCCGAACTCGGTGCGACGAATCTCAGCGGAGTAGGTGAGCTCTGGTTCGGGAGGGAGCGGCGGGGGCGCCACCTGGTCGTTGCCGTCGGTGCAGGCAGCCAGAGCGCAGCAAAGGGAAAGTCCTAACAGGGCACGTGAGCGCATGCACAACCTCTTTTGTTATTGGCGGGTGCACCGAAATGGTCACCGATATTTGGTGAAAGCATAACACTAATGTACGCTAGTTTACTCGCACCCGGCCTCCACTGGCCGGGCGCAACTCGGACAGGACACAGGGCCATGGGCACCGCAACAGCTGACCGCGCCATTAGCGCACCCCGCCTGTTCGACGGCGAAAACTGGCATAACGACAGCGCGCTGATGCTGGCTGGTGAGCATGTTGCCGGGGTGCTGCCCCGCGCCAGCCTGCCTCCCACCCTGCCCTGCGAAGCGCTGCGTGAGGGCACCCTGGCGCCCGGGTTTGTTGACCTGCAGGCCAATGGCGGTGGCGGCCTTCTGTTCAATAACGCGCCTACTGTGGAAACCGTGCTGCACATGACTTCCAGCCACCGGCGCTGCGGCACGACGGCGCTGCTACCCACGCTGCTCAGCGATACCGCCAGCGTCATGCGCGCCGGCGCACACGCGGTGCGCGCCGCGCAGGCCAGCGGTGAAGCCGCCGCGGCCGGCGTGCTCGGAGTGCACATCGAGGGGCCATTTTTCGCCCCCAGCCGTCGCGGTACACACCGCGGCGACCGCTTGCGCAGCTGCAGTGCAGAGGACATCGCGTGGCTGAGTAGCCTGTCCGATCTGCGTTGCCTGCTGACTGTCGCCCCAGAGGTCATGGCGCCGGGGCAAATCCGCCAACTCTGCAAGGCGGGGCTCACGGTGTTTGCCGGCCACAGCGATGCCTCCTACGAGGCGGTGCAGGCCGCGCGCGGCGAGGGGCTCAACGGCTTCACGCACCTGTTCAATGCCATGAGCCCGCTGTCGGCCCGGGAACCCGGTGTGACCGGCGCAGCACTGGATAGCACACCGGACTGGCTGGGTATCATTGCCGATGGCCACCACGTGCACCCGGCAAGCATTCGTATCGCACAGCGCTGCGCCAGCCCCGGGCACCTGTTTCTGGTCAGCGACGCCATGGCCACCGTGGGCGGGGGCCAGCACTGGTTCACGCTGTACGGGGAGCGGATCGTGCAACGCGACGGCCGCTTGATCAATGCGGAAGGCGCCCTTGCAGGCAGCGCCATCGGCCTAGTGGACGCTGTACGCTACTGCCATCAGGTAGTGGGTCTCGCGCTTGATGAGTGCCTGCGCATGGCCTCGCGTTACCCGGCGAGGGTGGTCGGGGATGACACCCGGGGCCACCTGCAGGCCGGCGCCCGTGCCGACATGGTACTGCTGGGCACAACGCTAGAGGTTGCGGCAACCTGGCTGGGCGGCGTGCGCCAGGACCACGCCACACTGCGCTAGGGGGTGCGAATATGCTCCGCCATGAGTGTCGCCACATCGACGCGCGCCTTTAGCCGGTGCGCGAGCATAAACAGGCCACCCAGCTTGCGATGGAAATAGATGGCATCGGTCGGTGGCGCCTGCCAGAAGTCGCGAAACCCTGAAACCGACTGGCCCAGCTCCATCAACCGCGCCGGCATATCCGAGGCACCAAAGTCATAGGCGCCCGGGTGCCGCAGCGGCTCCAGTGCCAAGAGCAGCATGTCCAGCACCAGCTCGCGGTAGTGAGAACCAGGGTCCCCCATGGCATATCCCACCCGCTCAGCTGCCCGCGCCAGACCATCGCGGTCCTCAGCCATGGCGGCGGCGGCCAATTTGCCGTAGTCGCGCACGAAGCCGGCGCGGAAACGCCGGGTGGCGCCGAAGTCGAGCAGGACGATCGCATTATCGCTGGCGCGGTAGCGATAATTGGCAAAGTTGGGATCGGTTTGCACCAGGCGCAGGGAGAACAGCTCCGTAAGCAGGAGCTCGATCAAGGCCGTCATCACCCGGTCGCGCTCCTCGGCGGGCTGCAGCGCCAGGGTCTCGATGGGCTCCCCCGCCACATAGGTCATCGCCAGCACCGTGCGCCGGGTCAACTCGGGTAGCACCTCGGGCAGCTCGAAGCGCTCATCGTGCGCCAGGGCCTCGCGGAAACGCTGCAGGAACTTCGCTTCGCGCAGGTAATCCGCCTCTTCCCGCAACTGGGCCCGCACATCCACCAGCAGTGGCTCGATATCGAGCTGCCGGGGCAGCAGGCCGGACATGCGCAGCAGGCTTGCCACGTTATCGACATCACTATCGATGCTGTCTGCCACACCCGGATACTGGATCTTGAGTACCGCCTGGCGCCCGTCGGGCGCGCGAATCCGGTGCACCTGGCCGATGGATGCCGCCGCCAGAGGCTGCCATTGGAAATCATACAGGGCGGGGTCCCAGCGCTTGCCGTAGGCACCCTGCAACGCGGCTTCGAGTTGCTGGCGCGGCATGGCATCCGCATCGGCGCGCAGCCGTGCAAGAATTTCCGCAAGTTCCCGGGGCAGCAAGTCACCGGTATCCATGGACAGAATCTGCCCCAGTTTCATCGCCGCGCCACGCATGCGTGACAGTTCACGGGTAACGCGGCGCGCGTTGCCCGGCGTCAATAGCATGTCGCGCACCTTGGGGCGCTTGCCAGCGCGCAGCTGGCGCTCGCCCTCTGCCAGCATGCCACCCGCGACACCGCCGGCGAGACGCGCCATGCCCGCCAAACGACGCAGGCGGCCCGCTGGCACCGGGCGTTCCTTGTCGCGATCCGTCATGCTCCCCCCCTGCGCCAGCGCGCGATGTGCGGGGCCACCAGCGCGTGCCCGTTGAACTGTGCGTCGAGCACCGCAATGAACGTGAACACCCCGGTGAGCTTGCGCGCGATGAGGGCAAAATCACGGGAGGGGGTGGCAAAATCCAGCGATGCGGCTGAACTGGCGGCGCGTTTACCCGCGCGGCGCAACAACTGCGAGCGACCCCAGCAGTAATCGCCCTCCGCGTTGAGGTACTCGGCGGGGAGTTGGGCGGGAGGGCGCAGCGGCTCCAGCAGGGCAAAACAGAAATCGATAAACGTATCCCGCGCGTAGGCGCTGCTCGCTTCGTTCAAACACCCCAGGCCTATGAGGCTGTCGAGCAAGGCCTCGCGATCCTGCTCCAGACCGGCGGCAATCGCCCCGCCCAGGTGCTGCAGGAAGTGTGCTTCGCACTCAAGCGTGGAGCCGAAGTCCAGCAGCACCAACTGGTCGCTGCGCGCCTCACGGCGAATCAGGTAATTGCCGAAATTCGGGTCGGTCTGTAGCAGGCCCCAGGAATAGAGTTCGCGAAAGAACAGATCAAGCATGCCGCGGCCCAGTGCGTTGCGCCGGCGCTGAGATAGCCTGCCCACCGCCGCATCCGTCACCAGATGGCCGTCGATATACTCCAGCGCCAGAACGTCACTGGCACAGTAACGCGCATGGCGCCGGGGCACATGATAGGGACAACCGCCCGGGGCGGCAGCCGTTGCGTTCACATGTTCCGCCATCAGATCGCCCAGCCGGGCTTCGCGCTGATAGTCAATTTCATGGTGCAGGTGCTGGCGCATGGCCTCCAGCCAGTCATCCAGCTGACGTCCTGCCGGTAACCAGCGCGCCAGCAGCAACATGCGCACCACGGTGTCGAAATCGCTGTCGATCACATCGCGCAGGCCGGGATACTGCACCTTGAGGCAGATACGCTCGCCGCTTGCGCGCACGGTTGCACGATGCACCTGGGCCAGGGAAGCGGCAGCCAATGCCTCATGCTCGACCTCAAGCTCATCCAGGCGCACACCGAGACTGGCGCGCAACGCGCGCTCAATCTCAGCCCAGGGCAGCGGTTCGGTGGCAGCATTCAGCTCCTGCAGGGCATCCGTCAGCGCACGGGGCAGAAAGTGCTCCCCCAGCAGTGCGAACATCTGGCCGATCTTCACATAGGTGCCCTTCAGCCGCCCCAGCTCGGCGACAAACCGGCGGGCCTCGCGGCGCAGGAACTCGGAGTCGCCGGCTTCCGCTTGCGCATCACCGCGAGGGCGCAGGCGTGCCAGCGCGCCGTCAAGGGCGAAGGCGCCGCCGGCTCGCAATCCCGCCAGCGACATTGCCAGGCCGCGACCCATGCCTCCGCTGCGAATTGACGATGTAGGTTTGCGTTTACTCATGGGCGTAATACGTCATACCTGCGCCACCGGACTGCCGGCAACGTTGCGGGCAGCCCGCCGGCGTCAGCGATCAAGCAACAACTGGGCAAGTCTTTTCCGGTGATGCGGGGCATCACCAAAGGCCTGCTGCACCCATTGTGCGCGGCGCAGGTAAAGCTGGGCGTCGCACTCCCAGGTAAACCCCATACCGCCATGAAACTGCACAGCGCGGTCACCAGCGTATTTCAGCGTTTCGGTAGCCTGCGCCTTGGCCATGCGGCAGGCTATTTCCGCGTCAGTATCCAGCGCGTCTTCTCCCAGCAGGGTTGCAGCGTGGTAGACAAAAGACCGCGTTGAATCCACCGCCATCAGAATATCCACACAGGGATGTTTCAGGGCCTGATAGGAACCGATGAGTTTGCCGAACTGCTTGCGCGTCTTCAGGTAATCGACCGTGGTATTCAAGCAACTGGCCGCACTGCCACCCGCCTCCGCCGCCAGCAGCAGGGCGCCCAACAGACGCACATCGCGCAGGGCACTGGCAACCGCGGGGCCGCGCAACACAGCCTCCTCACTCACCTGAATACCGGTGAAATCGATAGACTGGGCGCGGCGTGTGGCATCGATCAACACGTGATCACGCCGCACCGCCGGGGCGACCGCAGTGACCGGCACCACTGCCAGCACGGGCGCGTTATGCTCCTGCGCCACCACCACAAACCACTCGGCTGCCGCCGCCTCCAACACCTGTTGCTTGACACCGCGCAGCACACCATCCTGCAGCTCGCAGCGGATACGTTCAGCGCCCCAGTCAGCGCTGTCGAGCAGCGCGATCGTCGCGGGCGCACCGGCGGCGATCGCCAGCAGCGCGTTGTCATCTGCATCCCCCGCCTGCGCCCGCAGCAGCAACTGCCCTGCCAGCAGGCTCGCCATAAGAGGGCCGCCCAACAGGGAGCGCCCCATTGCCTCGAATACCGGCACGGCGGCCGCAACGCCGAGCCCGGCGCCGCCCAGCGCTTCCGGCAGGGTCATGCCGGGCCATCCCATATCCACCATTTCCTGCCAGACGGCGGGGTCGAAGCCGGCGTCCGACTCCAGCAACGCACGCACGTTGGCCATGGGTGAGCGGTCGGCACAGAAGGCCCGGGCCACGTCCATGATCATCGCCTGGTCTTCGCTGAAACACAGTGCTGTATTGCCAATCACCGACACCAATCTCTCCTCACTTGGGCAAGCCCAGAATGTGCTCTGCAATGATGTTTGCCTGTACCTGACTGGTGCCACCGCCAATGGTGGCCGAAAAACTGTTCAGGTAGGCCCGCTGCCAGAAACCGCCCTCCCGCGCGCCCTCGTCGCCTACGTACAAACCGCCATCCGCGCCCTGCAGGTTGATCGCCAGCTGGCGCATACGCCGGGTGCTCTCGGTAAACCGCAACTTGTTCGACAGTGGCAGCGAGAACGGATAATCCGTCGTCAAGGGCCCGATCGCGGCGCGTCGATCACCGAGCACCACCGCTTTTTCTTCCATGATCATCTGTACCAACTGGTCGCGTATCGCTGGGTCCTGCAGCGCCGGTGCGCCGTCCCGCTCCACATCCGCAAGCCCGGCAATCATGTCGTCGATCGCTATGCGCACAAATGCCAGACCACCCGCTGCGCCGGCTTCCGCGCCGCGTTCGTATTGCAGGGTCTTCATGGCGATTTTCCAGCCCTGACCCTCTTCGCCCATCAGGCAGCTGGCCGGAATGCGCGCATCGGTGAAGAAGGTTTCCGTGAAACCGTATTCGCCGGTGAGCTTGCGTATCGGCCGCGGGTCCACACCGGCCACCCGCATGGGGGCAAGGAAAAACGACAAGCCGTCGTATTTACGCTCCGCTTCGGGATTCGTGCGCGCAAGCAGGATCATGTACTTCGCGAAGTTGCCCATGGTGGTCCAGATCTTGGTGCCATTGAGCACATACTCGTCACCGTCACGGCGGGCCCTCAATTGCGCGTTGCCCAGGTCGGAGCCGTGGTCCGGCTCGGAAAATCCCTGGCACCAGATATCCTCACCGGTCAGGATACCTTTCAGATAGCGCGCTTTTTCGGCCTCCGTGCCCATATCGTTGATCAACGGCCCCGCCCAGCCCAGGCCAATCACGTTAAAGCAAATAGGCACGGCGTGGCGGCGCATTTCCTGATCAGCAATGGACTGGAACACAGGGTCCACACCCTGCCCCCCGTATTCCCGCGGCCAGGCCATGCCCAGGAAGCCCGCGGACCAGACTTTGTGCTGCCACTCGCGCAGGAAGTCGAGCTGCTGTTCACTGCCCACTTCCATGAACGACTGAGGCAGCAGGAAGCCAGGATCTGCCGGTTTGTTGGCCTGCATCCAGGCGGCCACCTGCTGGCGAAACGCCGCCTTTTCCTCTTCGCTTACCTGACTCACAGAGCACTCCTTGTCATTGATTGCGCGTCATACAACATCGGGCAGGACCAGCGGTTCGCCCTGCGCATTGGCGCGCTGAAATGCCGGGCGCGCCATCAGCCGCTGCAAATAGGCCGCGGTGGCAGGCTTGTAGTACTTGTCGAGGTGCACCATCTTACCGAGAAAGAGGGCATAGCCAACTGCGATGTCCGCGATGGTAAAGCGCCCCGCCACCAGGTAGTCCTGCTGCTCAACACACGCATCCAGGCGCCGCAGGCGGGCGCGAAACCACTTGGCGTAGTCATCTGCCACAGTCCGTTTCGCCGGGTCCGGCTCGAAGAAGTAATAGCGCAGGGCGATGGTCAACGGGAAGGTGAGCGTGGCATCACTATGGTGCAGCCAGTTCAGATAGGCGCCGTACTCCGGATCTTCTGGCCGCAGCCCCAGCCCGTGATTCCCGTAGCGGTCCACCAAGTACTGGCAGATGCCGGAGGATTCCGTCATCACCGTATCGCCATCGGTAAAATAGGGCACGGTTCCGAGGCTGTTTACCTGCAGATAGTCAGGCTGCATCACACGCGGCGGAAACGGCAACACCTCCAGCTCATAGTCCAGCCCCAACTCCTCAAGCGTCCAGAGGGGCCGCAGCGAGCGCGCCCCGCCACAGTGCCACAGCTTCATATCAGACTCCATACTGGCGCGCGGCCAGGTCTCGCATGATTTCTTCCGAGCCACCACCAATGGCGTTGACCCGCACTTCCCGATAAATCCGCTCCACGCGGCTACCGCGCATGAAGCCGATGCCACCCAGTATCTGCATCGCCTCGCGGGCGCAGAACTCCACTGTTTCGCTGGCCTGCACCTTGAGCAGGGCGATATCGCCCGGGTTCGCCGTGCCCGCCTCTATCGACTCGTAACAGAGGCGAATATAGGCCTGGGTGGCGTTGATTTTCTGCTTCATCTGGGCAATTTTATGCCGGATCACCTGGTGATCCGCCAGCCGCTTGCCAAAGGTGCGCCGCTCCCGCGCCCAGGCCACCGCTTCTTCCAGACAGACCCGGGCCATGGCTTCCATGCCCGCCGCCATCGCCATACGCTCGCTGTTGAAATTGGTCATGATGACCCAGAATCCCTGGTTTTCAGGCCCGATCAACTGGTCGGCGGGAACGCGCACATTGTCGAAATACAGCGTCGCCGTATCCGATGCCCACCAACCCTGCTTGCGGGTGAGCGGTGTGCGGCTAAACCCTTCCGCGTCCGTGGGAATGAGCAGCATGGACACCCCCTTGGCGCCCTCACCCCCCGTGCGCACTGCCGTCGACACCCAGTTTGCGCGTATGCCACCGGTGATATAGGTTTTGGAGCCATTGACGATGAACGTGTCGCCGTCCCGCACCGCCGTGGTAGCGAGGCTGGCGACATCCGATCCCCCACCGGGCTCGGTGATGCCAAGGGCGATATGCTTCTCGCCGGCGAGCACCGGTGGCGCCACCCGCTGCTTCATTTCCTCGGAACCCCAGTTCAGTACGGGGGGCAGACCTATGCCGTGCACCATGAGGCTGGCGGGGATGCCCCCAACGCCGATGCGCGCCAGCTCTTCCTGGGTGATCCAGGCATGCCAGCTGTCGATACTCTCACTGGTGCCGCCATAGGCCTCAGGGTAGCCCAGCCCCAGCAAACCCACCGCCGCCGCCTTGGGCCACAGATCGGCGGGAATCTCGCCCGCTTCATCCCAGTCCTCGGCAAAAGGCATAATCTCGTTGTCAATAAAGCGGCGCAGCTGCGTGCGCCAGGCCTCGTGCTCCTCGCCACAGTGAGGATTGGGCAGTCGCGCGCCATCGAAATCCAGTGGCATCCGTTCTCTCCATGCGCTGTATTTGTGCGAGCCGGTATAGTAAGGGAAGCACCGCCGGGATGCATGCGTCGCGCACCACACAGGTTTGTCGCTGCGGGAGCAGCGTGCTACTGCACCAGAGCGAGCACGTCCTGCAGCTCGTCGCGCCGTGCGCCGAGGGCCTGCAGCTCTCGCTGCGCCCGTGCTGATAATGCAGCAGGCGCCCGTTTGCCAAGGGCCAGCACCTCCACCCGCAGCAGCCAGTCATCCGGCCGCTGATCCAGCGCTGCCGCCGCGGCGGCTTCGTTGCCTTGCTGTCCCAGCACCAACACCGCCTGGTAGGCCGCCTCCAGCGTCGGGTCCGTTGCCGTATGCTGCGTGTGCGTACAGGCAAGCGGTTGGTACAACGGGTATTTCTCGCGGTCTGCACTGCCGCCGGAAACGGCTGTGATCGCCCCGCCTACCGCCATGTCATATCGCCCCTGGCCTGGTTCAAACAAGACATTGCCCTGAAGATCAGTCACGGTACAGTCGAGGAAGCTCAGGACAAGGTTGCGGTGCTCTTGACGCAACACGTGGTGCAGATGACCGCGCACGGTAATGCCCGACAAGAACTCCAGGCACACCCTTTCACCCATGCGGATATCGTGTGCCTGCAACTCGTCTACCGAATACTCGGACAGGCAGCGGGTGAAATCCTTCAGTTTGCCCACCGGCGAGCTGAAGCCATCACCGTGCGCAGCGGTGCCATGGCCGTAAATTTCCCTGCCGCGGAAGGCCAGCTGGGAGGGCCCTTCACACTGCAGGTAAATCGCCTGGCCGACCGCATCACAGAACAACGCGGTGAAGCGGCCGCTGACCTGAACACCACTGTCGTAGGTCGCCGTGCACACGGTACCCGCGTCAATCGCCCGCCGCAGCGCGGCTGCACCACCTACCCGAAAAGCCATGGTGGCGGCAAACTCCTCCAGCACCTGGCTCAAATGCCGGCAACTGCGAGTCACAAACAACTGCGGCTGCTCCCGGGTAATATCGTAAGGGCAGGCAACAGCATCCACCGTGAGCGGTAATTTGCGCACCCGCGCATCGTCCAGACAGTGCCTGCTCTCGCCCAGCGATGACAGCAGGCCCGCACCGAAAATACGGTAGTCCGCAAGATCTCCGACCAGGCCATACTCCACCGTCCACCAGTGCAGACGGGCCAGCAGGGCAGCTTCTGAGGGTGCCTCTTCGGCCTCCTGAAGCGCTGTCAGCGCCTGCTCGGCGGCAGCAATGGCCGAGGCCGGCACGTCCGGCGTCTCCTTCAGTATCGACAACTTACGGATCGCTTCATACTGGGCGTGATCGCGCTGTGACGCGATCGCCAGCATGCCGACTTCACCAAAACGCTGCAGAAACTCCGCGTAGTCGACATCCACAATAAACGGCGCGTGCCCCGCCGCTTCGTGCACGATGTCCGGCGCCGGTGTGTAGAAAACGTGGTCGACACTGCGCATGTCCAGTGCAATCACGAGCACGCGCAGCGCCTGAAATTCCATGAATATCGCGGGCGGGATAAAGCCGTCAACCACCACCGCTCGCCAGCCCAGCTGGGCCAGGCATTCATTCATTTCGTCAATCGAGGGAATGTGGTCCAACGCGATGCCGGTGCGGGCGAGGCCCTCAAGGTAGACCGGGTGGGCCGTGACGCGCAGCTGCTGTACCAGATGCCGCATGATGAATCGCCACAGGGCCTGATCCTGTGCCGTATAGCGCTGCGCGTAGTCCTGCACCTGCACAAAGGGCCGCAGATGGGCGGGCAGGCTGGCCACCACCTCCTCTTGTGTCACGGGGACCGCCCGGCGCCGGCCGTTGCATCGCCAACCAGGCCCATGTCTTGTAGCCGCAGCTCGAGCCGGTCGATCAGGGCAAACAGCACCTCCTGCTCCGCGGGCTCAAGAGGTGCCAACAACGCCTGCTCCCAGGCCAGGACCTCCGGCTCGATACGGTGGAACAATGCCTGCCCGGTGTCACTGAGACAAAGCAGCGCTGCCCGACTATCCCGCTCCGAACTGCGCCGCCGCAGCAGGCCGCGCTCACGGAGCCCCGCCACCGCGCGCGACACCTGCACCTTGTCCAGGCTGGTGAGCTCCGTGACCTGGCTGGCCTGCAGCTCACCGTACTCTGCCAGCGTAACGAGCACCCGCCACTGCGGGATACTGAGGCCGTATTTTTCAGCATAAATACGCGACAGGGAAACGCTGATCTTGCGCGCCAGACTGTTACAGCGGTAGGGCAGAAATCGCGCCAGGGCAAGAGACTGTGACATGGGTTACCTGCAAGCGAAAACAGACCCCGAGTATACGCCCGGGGCAGATGGTTTCCAATGCAACCATTTGCCCCGGCAGCTAGTGCAGCCTGTGGCCCTACTTGCGGTAATCGAGCGGCGGCTCGCGGTCACCGAGCAGCGGGCGGTAGCTGAAGTCGGCGCCCCGACGCTGCTCGAATTCACTGCGTGCCGCACGCAGCAGTTCTGGCTGCTGCAGCAGATCCGCGGCGGTGAGGGCAAGGGTCTTCGCCGCCACCATCATGCCCTTGACACCAATGTCAGTGCCGCCAGCGGCAATCGCCTGCCAGGTGTGCGGCGCCGTGCCGGGCACCCAGGTCGCCGCACGCATCTCGGTGGTCGGCACAACCCAGCTAACGTCACCCACATCTGTGGAGCCCATGCTACGCGATGGAGCGAAGGGCTCTATGCGCGCCGCAGCGGCGGCGAGATCCGCTTCGCTGCGAGCGAGAGATTCGGCAAGGGTGTTGGCAAAAGCGAGGTCACCCGGACTGTACTGCACACCGCCCACCTGCTGCAGGCGATCATGCATGGCCCGGGCGAGCGTTTCATTGGCAAGTACGCTGTGGTTACCGTGAATCACCTCGTAGCTCATCTCCGTGCCCGTGCCCACGGCGGCACCCTCCGCCGTCGCCACCAGGCGCGCCCACAGTTCCTCCAGGGTCGCGGCGTCGGGGTGACGCAGATAATAGAAAGACTCCGCAAAATCCGGCACCACATTGGGCGCCGAGCCACCGCTGGTGATCACGTGGTGCATGCGGACTTCCTGTGGCATGTGCTCCCGCAACATATTGGCCATCATATTCATCGCCTCCACACCGTCGAGTGCGGAGCGACCCCGTTCGGGGGCTACTGCAGCGTGGGAAGACACACCACGAAAACGGAATTTGGCCGACTTGTTGGCGAGTGTCGTGGACGGGTTGGCCTGGTTGCGATCAGCCGGGTGCCACACCAGCACCGAATCCACGTCTTCAAACAGGCCGGCACGCACCATATACACCTTGCCGGAGCCACCTTCTTCCGCCGGTGTGCCATAGAGGCGGACGGTGCCACTCACTTTGTTTTCCTCCATCCAGTGGCGCACCGCCACCGCGGCCGCTACCGAGCCCGCGCCAAACAGGTGGTGGCCACAGGCGTGGCCGCTGTGTTTGTCGGTTGCCGCTTCCCGCACCGGGGCGGCTGTCTGGGAAATCCCGGGGAGTGCATCAAACTCCGCCAACAGGCCAATCACCGGTTTGCCACTGCCATAGCTCGCCACAAAGGCCGTGGGCAGGCCCGCCACCCCGGTCTCTACGGTGAACCCCTCACGCGCCAGTGTGTCCTGCAGCAATGTGCTGCTATCGTTCTCCAGGTAACCCAGCTCAGCCTTGTCCCAGATTGTCAGTGCCAGCTCCGCATAGCGTGCCTGCTCGCGATCGAGACGGGTCAGCATGCTTGTTTCCTCAGCGGCTTGCGCCGCGCCGCTGAGCAGAATTGTGGTAAGCGCCGCAATGGCCGTTATTCGCTGCATGGCAAGTGCCTCCGTGTGCTGCAGGTCGATTTGCGACACCTTATCATCGCAGGCGCCACAATGCCTGATATGCTTGCGGGCTGAAGAGTGGTGAGCAAGGCTTGTCGACGTGGTAAACCTCAAACTGTGGGCGGCAGCCCTGAACGGCATGCCCGGTGTCACCACCGAGCAGTGGGCGCAACTGGATCCCGTGGCGCGCTGGTTGCTTGCCTGCAGGGCGTCGGTACTCTTCATGACGCTCACCGCCGCCATGCTTGGCGGCTTACTGGCCTGGCGCGCCGGCAGTTTCGATTTGCTGTTCTGGTTAACCTGCGCTACCGGGCTGCTGTTTGCCCATGCCAGCAACAACCTGCTCAACGACTACACCGATTCACGCCGGGGCATTGACCGCGGCAACTACTACCGCAATCAGTACGGCGTACATGTACTCGAAGACGGGCTGATGAGTGAAGCGCAATTCTGGCGCTATTTTGCCTTTACCGCGGGCGTGGCTCTGGCGCTGGGCCTGTGGCTGGTGACTGTGCGCAGCGGCCCCGCGCTTGCGCTGTTCCTCGCCGGTGCCTTTTTCGTCCTGTTCTACACCTGGCCACTCAAGTATATCGGCCTCGGGGAGCCTGCCGTGCTGCTCGTATGGGGCCCACTCATGGTGGGTGGCACCTACTACATCGTGGCGGCCGAGTGGAGCAATTCGGTGGCAGGTTTGAGCCTGGTATTCGCGCTGGGGCCGACCACGGTGTTGTTTGGCAAGCATATCGACAAGCTCGAGGCCGACCGCGACAAAGGGGTGCACACACTGCCGGTGCTGCTGGGTGAACAGCGAGCCCGGCGGGTTACCGCCGCCCTGCTGCTGGCCCAGTATGCGCTGACCCTGGGACTGGTTCTGGCACAGGCCTTCGGGTGGCCGCTATTGCTGGTATTCGCCAGCCTGGCCGGGCTGCGGCGCACCCTGCAAGCACTGCGAACTCCCAAGCCATCGGCGCGGCCATCCGCCTACTCCCCTGCGCTGTGGCCCCTGTGGTTCTCCGCTGCCTGCTTCCGGCACACCCGCCAGTTCACGCCGCTGTTTCTGGCCGGTGTGGTGATCGATACGCTGCTGTAAAAAAAAGGGAGCCACCTTGCGGTGACTCCCCGGGACTCCCACCAGGGGTAGCAGGAGTTGAACGACTCAGCGCACCGTGCTGGCAATCCGGCCAGCACCCACCTGGCTCATGGCCTCGGCGAACGCAGATTCATAGCAGGCGCGGTTGTTGGATGCCATGCGCAAACCACCGGCGACACGGTAATCGGTAGAACCGCAAACAGCGCGGGCGGCCTGACTGATCCGGTCGTGCAGCGCTTGCTGACCTTCAGCCGACGCCAGATTGAGGTCGCCAAGGGCAACGTGCGCTGAGGCGGCTTCCATACCCTGTGCCAGCACCAGTGTGTTTTCGGGAGACTCGGCGGCGTTGGTAGACAGCGCCAGCGTGCTGAATACACCGAAAGCGAATGATACGACGGTCTTGTTGATGAATGATTGCATGGTTTTTCTCCTGGCCATTGGGGCCTTGTCAGTGGGCTTGAGGACCCGCCGGGTGTCTCCCGCGCTGTCCATGCAACACAGATTAGAGGCACCCGGCTGCGCCCGACAGGGCCTTTCGATGAGCTGCGCCCGACCAGCGATGAATCGCATCAATCCAGCGACGAATGGTTTGCGTAAAGGGCAGCTGGGGCTTGCACCCGCCGGTGTCGCTTGGCTTTCAGGCACACCCACAGGATAATGACACCCTATGCGATACCGCGGACAACACGACTACAACCACGCTCAGGCGCCCCGTATCGGTGTACTGATTACCAACCTTGGCACGCCTGATGCCCCCGAAAAGGGCGCACTCCGACGCTACCTCAAGGAGTTTCTCTCCGATCCCCGGGTGGTAGAGGTGCCGCGCCTGCTGTGGTTCTTCATCCTCCACGGCATCATTCTGAACCTGCGCCCGGCCCGCTCCGCCAAAGCCTACCGCACCGTGTGGACCGATGAGGGCTCGCCGTTGCTCCTGCACACGCGCGACCAGGCCACGGCCCTGCGCGAGGTCCTGCAGAGAACCCACGGCGACAGCGTACTGGTGGATTTCGCCATGCGCTATGGCTCTCACCCGATCTCCAGCCAGCTGCAGGCACTCTTTGACCGTGGGGTGCAGCGACTGGTGGTTTTGCCGCTCTATCCACAATACAGCGGGCCCACCACCGGCTCCACCTTCGACGCCCTGGCCGCGGATTTCCGGCAGCGGCGCTGGCTGCCTGAACTGCGCTTTGTCGCGCAGTATCACGATCACCCGGCTTACATCAGTGCGCTGGCCGCCAGTGTACGCGCACACTGGGAGGCGCATGGCCGCGCCGACCGCCTGATCATGTCCTACCATGGCGAGCCAGAGCGCTATCTGCACAACGGCGACCCCTATCACTGCCACTGCTACAAGACTAGCCGCCTGCTGGCGGAGGCGCTGCGACTGGAGGCCGATGACTATCTGACTTGTTTCCAGTCTCGCTTTGGGCGTGAACCCTGGCTGCAGCCCTATACCGATGAAACACTCAAGGGACTGCCCGCGCAGGGGGTCAGGTCAGTGCAGGTGATTTGCCCGGGGTTCTCGGCCGACTGCCTGGAGACCATTGAGGAAATCGGCGTTGAGAATCGCCACTACTTCATGGAAGCAGGCGGTGAACGCTACGACTACATTCCCTGCCTCAACAGCGATGCGGGCCACATAGAGGCGCTGGTAACGCTGGTAGAGGAGCAACTGCAGGGCTGGACAGAAAAGCCCTTCGATGCAGAAGCCACGCAGGCGCGGGCGAAAGCCATGGGTGCCCGAGCAGAAACCGCCTAGATCCAGCGCCGCACGCGCGCGCAGTAGGCGGGATACTCCTCGGGAAAGAGATTCCTGAGCAGGCCTTCTTCAGGCCGGATGTAACGCCATTCCACAATGACCATAAACAGCGGCGGCACCAGCAGCGCCGTGGTCGCGCCCACCGTCACCGCCACGCCCAGGAGGATGGCCGCCATGCCCAGATACATCGGGTTGCGGCTGAAGCGATAGACGCCAGTGGTCACCAGCGCGGACACCGTGCGGAACGGGATCAGGTCCGTTCCCGCGCGCTTGAACAGGCCACCGGCGACCACCAGCAGGGCGAGCCCCGCCAGCAGGAGGGCACCACCAATCGCCTGGCTGCCATGGCTGGTAAAGCGCGGCCCGGGATAGAACTCGTTGCAGGCAAAAATGGCGCACACGCCGAACACCAGCCACATCGGTGGATAAATGATTCGTTTGACCATCCTGTTCTCCTCGCGCGCGTTCAAACCCCGTGCAAATGTACCCCAGCGGGCTCCAGCCCGCCAATGGCGTAAGCCAGGATGATTCCGGCGAGAAAGGCCAGGGTCAGCTTGCCGCGGTCGTGGCTGTGGAAGTGCACCTCCGGCAGCAGGTCGCTCAATGCGATACAGATAAACGCCCCGGCCGAGAATGCCAGCGCCCCGGCGACGGCATGATGGCGTGCATCACCCAGCAGGTCGACGCCGAAGAAGAACAGCAGCGCCCCGAGCGGACACAGCAGCGCAAAGCCGAGATTCGCCAGTGAGCGGGACCGCCTGCTCCAGCCGCCCGCTTCCATGATGGTTGTTATCGACATGGCGTCCAGCGGTTTGTGCAGGAGGATGGCGAGAAACACCCCCACACCCAGTAAACCTGCGCTGCGTCCCACTTCGCCCTGCATCACCGCGCCGAGCGCAACACCATCGATCAGCGTGTGCACCCCCAGGCCGAGTGCCAGGCCCACCCAGCTCAGGCGATGTGCCGCCGGCAGGGCTTGGGTCGCACTGTGACTGCCATGCGCCAACACATGCCCGCGCTGGTGATCTCCACCGCTTGCGGGCTCCGGGCCATGAGTATGCTCGGAGCCGTGGTCATGATGCTCGTGCTCTTCTTCGCTGAAGTCGTGCTGGTGAAAATGAAACATGCGCAATAACAGCAGCATGACAATGAGGCCAATCATCAGCCACCAGACCGACGCATCAGCACCGTATTCCCGGGGTTGCAAGGCGATGCTGTGTGGCAGCAGGTGGTAGAACGCAACGCCGAGCATCAGGCCGGACACAAAGCTCATCACCAGCTGCGTGCGCGTGTGGGTCATTCTCACCCAGTTGGGCAACAGGCCGCCCGCGAGCGACAGCAGGGCAATGGCCAGGCAGTACAGCAGCAATAGCAGTTCGGGTGTCAGGCTCATCCTTTTCTCCAGTCCCCAGGCCGCCGTGCGCTAGCACAACACCAGATTGTCGCGGTGAATCAGTTCCTCATCACCTTGGTAACCCAGCAACGGCGCTATTTCCAGCGAGGGCCTGCCCATTATTCGACGGGCTTCAGCGGCACTGTAATTCACTAGGCCACGTGCCACCTCACGCCCCTCCGGGTCGACACAGAGCACCATGTCACCGCGCTCAAACTCCCCTGCAACCGCACACACGCCCACCGGCAACAGGCTGCGTCCCGACTCCCGGAGCACGCGCACCGCACCGGCGTCGAGCTCCAGGCTACCCGGAATACGCACCATGCCCGCCAGCCACTGTTTGCGCGCATTTTCCGATTGCCGGCCCGTGCGCAACCAGGTACCCAGGGCACTGCCGCTGGCCACCTGGGCCACAACATCCGGGTGACGACCACTGGCAATCACCGTCTCGGTGCCGGAACGGGCCGCTAGTCGCGCCGCCCGCAGCTTGGTAATCATGCCACCCCGGCCAAGTGCACCGCCCTCACCCGCCATCCGATCCAGTGCCGCATCGTGCACCTCCCGGCTGTCCACCAGCACCGCAAACGGGTTCAGGCGCGGGTCCTCTTCATACAGCCCCTGCTGATCGGTGAGCAGCAGCAGCGCATCAGCATCAATGAGGTTGGCCACCAGCGCCGCCAGGGTATCGTTGTCACCGAAACGGATCTCGTCGGTCACCACCGTGTCATTTTCATTGATGACCGGCACCACCCCGAGGCGCAATAGGGTGGTCAGGGTGCTTCGCGCGTTGAGGTAGCGGTCGCGGGCAGTGATGTCGTCATGCCCAAGCAATACCTGGGCAGAAACGATGTCGTAACCGCGAAATGCGGTTTCGTAGCTCTGGATCAGGGCGGACTGGCCGACCGCAGCAGCCGCCTGCAACTCGTGCAGGCGCGTGGGGCGACGCGGCCAACCCAGCCGTACCAGGCCAGCAGCCACAGCGCCGCTGGACACCAGCACGACCTCGGCACCTTCTGCGCGCAAGGTTGCAATCTGTGCCACCAGGCTGCCGATCATTGCCGCGTCCAGGCCGCGCCCGTCATTGGTCAACAGCGCACTGCCCACCTTGATAACCCAGCGTCGGCTGGCGGCAATGGTTTCGCGTTGCGGCTCACTCATCAGTGTACATATTCCACTTCAACATCGTCGCTATCGTCATCGCTGGCATCGTCCTCCGGCCGCCGACGGTGCCGGGCGCGCAGGGCCTCGATACGATCTCGGGCTTCCTGCTGCATGCGTGCTTGCTGCTCCGCCTCTGCCTGGGCGACATCAGGATCGGCAAGTTCAAGTGCCTTCTGCTCCTCCAGGGAAACCATCAAGTCCTGGCATAGGCGCCTGGTGCCTTCGGCGCTGATAGCGGCGGTTTCGTAGACAGGCCCCTCCCAGGCCAGCGCTTCGAGCAGGGCAGCGCGCCGCGGCGCCAGCTCGCCCTCGGGCACCAGGTCAACCTTGTTCAGAATCAGCCAGCGCTGGCGCCCTGCCAGTGTCGGGCTGAAACGCTCCAGCTCGCGCACGATGGCGAGCGCCGCGTCGGCCGGCTCACTGCCGTCGACCGGGGCCATGTCGACCAGATGCAGGAGGATGCGGTTGCGCGTGAGGTGTTTGAGGAAACGGATGCCGAGGCCGGCGCCATCGGAGGCGCCCTCAATCAGGCCCGGTATATCGGCCACAACGAAACTGCGGTGAGCATCGACCTTGACCACCCCCAGATTCGGCACCAGCGTGGTGAAGGGATAATCGGCAACCTTCGGCCGCGCCGCCGACACCGCCCTGATCAGGGTCGACTTGCCCGCGTTCGGCAGCCCCAGCAGGCCGACATCGGCCAGCACTTTCAATTCAAGCTTGAGCGCGCGCTGTTCGCCTTCCGTCCCCGGGCTGGTTTGTCGCGGTGCCCGGTTGGTGCTGGATTTGTAGCGCGCGTTACCGAGGCCATGCCAACCGCCCTGGGCCACGATAAGCCGGTCACCGTGGGCCGCCAGGTCGCCAAGTACCTCGGCGCTGTCCTCATCAATGATCGTGGTGCCTACGGGTACCCGAAGAATGAGGTCCTCGCCGCTCTTGCCGGTACAGTTGCGGCTGCGGCCAGTCTCGCCATTCTCGGCGCGATAACTGCGCACAAAACGATAGTCGACCATGGTATTGAGGTTCTCATCGGCTTCCAGGATGACACTACCGCCATCGCCGCCATCGCCGCCATCCGGGCCGCCCCGCGGAATATACTTCTCCCTGCGGAAGCTCAGGCAGCCGTTGCCACCGTTGCCCGCAAACACCTTGATGCTTGCTTCATCTACAAATTTCATGGTTCAGCCGTTGCGCCCCTTCGCGGGGTCACCGTTCGCCACTGCGAACATCAGTCACTCAAAAAAAAAAGCCCCGTCAGTTGACGAGGCTTTCTATCTATCCGGCCAGGTTGACCGCCCGATCAGGCGCTCACCACCTGAACGTATTTCCGGTTGTTGGGGCCCCGGGTCACAAATTCCACTTTGCCTTCTGCCGTGGCGAAAAGCGTGTGGTCACGGCCGCAACGCACATTGGCGCCGGGGTGAAAACGAGTGCCGCGCTGGCGGATCAGGATGTTACCTGCCTGCACCAGCTGGCCGCCAAAACGCTTGACGCCAAGGCGTTTACTTTCGGAATCGCGACCGTTACGTGTACTGCCGCCTGCTTTCTTGTGTGCCATAGTCGCTAGCCTCCGTTACGCCGTGATAGCGGTGATTTTCACTTCGGTGAACCACTGGCGATGGCCAGTTTCTCTCCGGTAGTGCTTGCGGCGGTTAAATTTCACAATCTTAACCTTCTTGTGACGACCGTGGCTTACCACTTCAGCGGTCACCTTGCCTCCCGCTACCAGCGGAGTGCCGATCTTGACCTGGTCGCCGCCGACCATCAGCACCCGGTCGAACTCGACCGTCTCGCCTGTGGCCACTTCAATCTTTTCCAGCTTCAGGGTCTCCCCCTCCACCACGCGATGCTGCTTGCCACCGCTCTCAATAACTGCGTACATTGCCGTCTCCGTTCAGTTAGCCTGCTCGCGGTGCAAAAAACCCTTGAAAATCAAGGGGGCAGAGCCAGGCACTAACAGTTCTCATGATTCCGGGGCACACGTTTCAGACGCATCTTCCCCGGAGGGCGCGAATTTTACTCAACTCGCTCAATGCGGGCAAGGTTTATTTACACGCGGAGGCACCCCTCCCCGGCCGCGCTTGACACCCCACCCGGACCACCCTAGCATGCGCGAGCATTTTCAACGCCCTCACCTTATGCAGCAAATCCGCGCCAGCGTTGCCCGCGAGTTCGATCAGGTCAATCACCTGATAATACAGCAGCTCCAGTCCAACGTGCCTCTGGTCGAGAATGTCGGCCACTATATTGTGGACGCCGGCGGCAAACGCATGCGGCCCCTGCTCGCACTGCTGACCGCCAGGGCCCTGGGAACCTGCTCCAGCGCCCATATCACTTTTGCCGCTGTCATCGAGTTTATTCACACGGCGACCTTGCTCCACGACGATGTGGTCGACGTGTCACAGCTGCGCCGCGGGCGGCCGACGGCCAACTCCGCTTTTGGCAATGCATCCAGCGTGCTGGTCGGTGACTTTCTCTACACGCGCGCGTTCCAGCTCATGGTACAGCTCGATAACCTCGATATTCTGCGCCACATGGCTGACACCACCAACACCATCGCCGAGGGCGAGGTGCTGCAACTGTCCCGGGCGGGCAACGCGGATACCACCGAGCAGGACTACATCGACATCATCACCCGCAAGACCGCCGTGCTGTTTGCCGCCGCCTGCTACGGCGCCGCGGTATTGTGCGGTAGCGACCGGGCCCAGGCAGAGCGGCTGTCCAGTTTCGGGCTGCACCTCGGGCTGGCGTTCCAGATGATCGATGACATGCTCGACTACGCGGGTGATGCCGCAACCATGGGCAAGAATGTCGGCGACGACCTGCGCGAAGGCAAAGTGACGCTGCCGTTGATTCACATCCTGCGCACCGGCAACGCCGACGAACAGGCACTGGTGAGACGCGCCATCACCGAGCGCTCCGCGGAGGAAATGGAGGCCATCAGTGCCGCGGTAGAACGCTGCGCTGCCATGGAGCACACGCGCATGCGGGCACGCGAACACCACGACCTGGCGGTGGCGGCTCTGGCCGGGCTGCCCCCGGGTCCGGCGCTTGACGCCCTGCAGCAGCTTACACGTCTGTCCATAGAGCGCGACCACTGACGCCACGCGCGAATTGCAGGCCGCGATAGCGCTGCCTATACTGGCCACCTATCCCGGCGGCGCGCACCATGGCACACACTCTGCATCTTTCGGACCTTCCCTCCTGGCATGAACTACAGGCACTGGCCGAACCGCTGCACAGCACCGCCGTCAGTGCACTGTTCAACCGCGAAGTCCAGCGTGCCGCGGATTTCACCGCCAGCGCCGCGGGTCTCACACTGGACTACTCTCGTCACCTGCTCTGCCGGGATAGCCGCGGCGCGCTACTGCGCCTGGCCGAACAGGCGCAACTCCCCCACCACGCCCGGCAGCTGCTCGCGGGCGCGCCCCTGAACACCACGGAAGCCCGTCCTGCACTGCACACCCTGTTGCGAGCGCGCAGCGCGCCGTCCGGCTTGGAGGCCGAGTTCAGCCGCGTCGAGGATACCCGCCACCGCATGCGTCTGTGGTGTGAACGCATTACGACGGGGGAGCTCACCGGCTATTCCGGCCAGGCCATTCATCATGTGGTGAACATCGGCATCGGCGGCTCAGACCTCGGGCCGCGGCTGGTGACTGCAGCACTGGCGAACTGGCAGGGCCCGGTGCACTGCCACTATGTGGCAAATGTGGACCCTGCAGACCTGCAGGGCACACTGCGCGGCCTCGACCCCGCATCCACGCTCTTCATTCTGTGCTCGAAATCGTTCCAGACCCAGGAGACGCTCGCCAACGGCGAAGCGGCCCAGCGCTGGTTGCGGGCGGCGGGTGCCAGCGACGGGGACTGGTCAAGGCATTTCCTGGCCATCACCAGCGATCTCGAAGCCGCCGCGGCCTTCGGCATTCCAGCGGACAACTGCCTGCCCCTGTGGGACTGGGTCGGCGGGCGTTTTTCCCTGTGGTCAGCCATTGGACTCAGCATTGCGATCGCCATTGGCTGGGAGGCTTTCAGCGCCCTGCTTGCCGGTGCCGAGGCCATGGACCGGCACTTCCTCGAGGCCGACAGCGCGCACAACCTGCCCATGCTGATGAGCTTGCTTGAGGTGTGGTACTGCAACTTTTTCCAGGCGGCAAACCATGTGGTGCTGCCCTATGACCAGGGCCTGGAAAGATTACCCGATTACCTGCAGCAGCTCACCATGGAAAGCAACGGCAAGCGGGTCAGCCGCGATGGGGAACCCCTGGCTTACGACACAGCCCCGGTGCTCTGGGGTGCTGCCGGAACCATGGGACAACACTCGTTCTACCAGTTACTGCACCAGGGTACGCGCCTGTGCCCGGCCGACATCATCCTGCCGCTGACCACCGCCACCGGTGAAGCCGCTCAACATCGCTTGCTGGTCGCCAATGGCCTCGCCCAGAGCCGGGCCCTGATGGTCGGGCGCAGCACGGAGGATGCAGTCGCCAGCCTGTTAGAACGCGGCGTGGAGGAAGCCGAGGCACGGCGCCTGGCGCCACACCTGGTGATTCCCGGCAGTCGACCGCACAGCGTCATTACGCTGGACGCCCTCACGCCACACACCCTGGGGGCGCTGCTGGCATTGTACGAACACCGCACATTCTGCAGCAGCCGGCTGTGGGGGGTGAATGCTTTTGATCAATGGGGGGTGGAACTGGGCAAGAGCATCGGCCACGGCATTCTCAAGCGTCTCGACGACCCCGGGGCCGACAAGACCCTGGACCCGGCCACGGAGCGCCTGCTCGCAGAGTGGTTCCGGGCACAACGATCCACCGACGCCCCAGCGGCGACCTAAGCGTCGATCAGGGCCAGCAGCTCGGCTGTTTGTGCCGTCATCAGCGCGACATCAGCGCGGCTTTCCACATTCAGGCGCACCACAGGTTCGGTATTCGACAGGCGCAGATTAAAGCGCCAGTCGGCAAAGGCCATGGACAGCCCGTCAACCGATGATTCCTCCACTGCCTCAGGCCGGTAGCGTGCCGCGACCCTGGCCAGCACCGCTGCCGGGTCCGGCACGCTGCGATTGATCTCGCCGCTGCAGGGAAAAGCCGCCATGCATTCGGCTACCAGTGCTGACAGCGGCATGCCGCGCCGGCCCAGCTGGGCCGCAACCAGCAGCCAGGGAATCATGCCACTGTCGCAATAGGCGAAGTCGCGAAAATAGTGGTGAGCACTCATTTCACCACCGTAGGCGGCGTTTTCGGCCCGCATCCGCTCCTTGATGAACGCATGGCCGGTTTTGCTTTCCACCGCGCGCCCACCGAGTTGCTCCACGCGGTCGATGGTGTTCCACACCAACCGCGGGTCGTGGATGATCGCCGAACCGGGGTGCTGCTCCAGCGCCATCTCCGCCAGCAGACCCACCAGATAATAGCCCTCAACAAACTCACCGCGCTCGTCAAAGAAGAAACAGCGGTCGAAATCGCCATCCCAGGCCAAACCCAGATCGGCATTGTGAGAGAGCACCGCCTCGCTGGTGACCGTGCGGTTTTCCTGCAGCAAAGGGTTGGGCACCCCGTTGGGAAAGCGTCCGTCCGGCTCGTGATGCAGGCGAATAAATTCGAACGGCAGGTGCGGTGCCAGCAGGTCCACCACGCGCCCGGCACCGCCGTTACCGGCATCGACCACGATGCGCAGAGGCGGCAGTGACGCCACGTCCCCATAGGAAAGCAAATGCTCAATGTAGGCTTCAGAGGTATCCAGCGGCAGGTAGCGACCGTGAGACCCTGCGCGCGTAAACGCGTTGGCCTCCGCCAGGGCTTGAATGTCTGCAAGGCCACTGTCGCCGGAAACGGGCCGCGACTCCTCGCGCACAAACTTCATGCCATTGAAATCTTTCGGGTTGTGGCTGGCTGTTACTACAATGCCTCCATCCATTTCGGCGTGACTGGTCGCGAAATAGATTTCTTCAGTGCCGCACAGGCCGATGTCATAAACATCCACACCCTGCTCCCGCAGGCCGTCCGCCAGGGCTGCCTTGATCGCTTCACTCGTCAGGCGGACATCGTGACCAACCACCACCTTCTGCGGTTTAACCACCTCGGCATAGGCACGGCCTATGCGCCGCGCAATATCCTCATTCAACTGGTCGGGAACGCGTCCACGGACATCGTAGGCCTTGAAACAGTCGAGCTTCTGCATGCTGCCAATCCCCACCTACTGCTGTGAATAAAGATGTTCGTAAACGAAATTGGTAGCCTCGACAAACCCCGGCACACTACCGCAGTCAAAGCGGCGGCCCGAGAACTTGTAGGCCATGACACAGCCCTGCCGCGCCTGTGTCTGCAACGCATCGGTGAGCTGCACCTCGCCGTTGGCCCCGGGCGGGGTTTCGCGCAGGATATCGAAAATGTCCGGCGTCAGGATGTAGCGACCAATGATCGCAAGATTCGAAGGTGCCGAGGCGGCATCGGGTTTCTCCACCATCTCATCCACGCGGAAAATTCCGTCCTTCAGGCTTTCACCGGCAATCACTCCGTACTTGTGTACTTCTTCCATCGGCACTTCCTGAATGGCGACGATAGAACAGCGAAACTGACGGTAGAGCTCGGCCATCTGGCTGAGCACACCCGGGCCGTCATTGATGCAGAGATCGTCGGATAGCACCACACCAAAAGGCTCGCTGCCAATGAGTGCTTCGCCGGTCAGAATGGCGTGGCCCAGCCCCTTCATTTCGCGCTGGCGCACCATGGTGAACACACCCTTGTCGAGCACATTGCGAATGCTCTCCAGATACACCTCCTTGCCGGTGCCGGAGATCTGGTGCTCCAGTTCAAAGCTGATGTCGAAGTGATCGGCGATGCTGCGCTTGCCCCGGCCCGTGACCATCGCACAGGTCGTCATGCCTGCGGCAATGGCCTCTTCCACACCGTATTGCACCAGCGGCTTGTTGACGATGGGCAGCATTTCCTTGGGCATGCTCTTGGTCGCCGGCAAGAAGCGGGTGCCGTAGCCGGCCACGGGGAACAGGCATTTCTTGATCATCAACGACTCTCCTTGTTTACCTTGTTTGCCTGGCTGGGCTGCTCGCGGCCGTAGACATCTTCAAACCGAACGATATCATCCTCGCCCAGATACGTCCCGGACTGCACTTCAATCAGCTCTAGGGGAATGCGGCCGGGGTTCGCCAAGCGGTGCTTGCGACCGAGCGGGATATAGGTGGATTCGTCCTCACCGAGCATGAACACCTTCTCTTCACAGGTCACCTCCGCCGTACCATGCACCACAACCCAATGCTCTGCGCGGTGATGGTGCATCTGCAGTGACAGGGTCTGTCCCGGGTTAACGATGATGCGCTTCACCTGAAAACGGTCGGCGGTAACCAGCGTTTCGTAAGACCCCCAGGGGCGATAGACGCGCGAGTGCAACGCTGCCTCCGGCCGCGACTCGGCTTTCAGGCGACTGACTATACGCTTGACGTCCTGCACCTGGTCGCGGTCCGCCACCAGTACGGCATCCGCCGTTTCCACCACCACCAGATTATCCACCCCAACCGCAGCCAGCAGACGGGATTCGCTACGAAAATAGCTGTTCTGACAGTTGTCGAGCATGACATCGCCCTGGCTGACGTTACCCTGCACATCACGCGCCGCGACTTCCCACAGTGCCGACCAGGCGCCGACATCGCTCCAGCCACAGTCCAGGGCGATGACGCCACCTTCGCGCGTGTGTTCCATCACGGCATAGTCGATACTGTCCGCCGGGCAGGCCGCAAAGGCCTCCGCCTCGGGGCGAATAAAATCCATGTCGCGCGTTGCCTCCTGCATCGCACGACGACAGCTTGCCAGCATCGCAGGCTGGAACTCAGCCAGCTGCGCCAGGTAGGTTTCCGCCCGCAGCAGGAACATGCCGCTATTCCAGAGATAACTGCCACTTTCCAGATAGGCCTGAGCCGTCGCGCTGTCCGGTTTCTCGACAAATGCCTCCAGTGCATAGAGGTCTTCATCCAGAGCGGCGCCACAGCGGATGTAACCGTAGCCTGTCTCGGGCGTGTGCGGCACCACGCCAAAGGTCATCAGCCGGCCGGCGCGCGCCAACGGCAGCGCCCTGGCGACTGCTGCCGAAAAAGCCTCTATCTGCTGGATAAGGTGATCAGCGGGCAACACCAGCAACACGGCCTCGGGGTCGCGAGCCTGCTCATGCAGCGCCGCCAGCGCCACCGCAGGAGCCGTGTTTCGCCCCTGCGGCTCAAGAATCAGGGCACCCGCCTTGATCCCGACCTGGCGCAGCTGCTCCGCCACCATGAAACGATGCTCTTCGTTGCAGACCACAACCGGGGCATTGGCTTCCAGTGAACCGGTGCGCTCGAGGGTTTGCTGGAGCATGGTGAGCTCGCCGGCCAGGGGCAGAAACTGCTTCGGGTGAAGCTCCCTGGATACGGGCCACAGGCGGCTTCCGACGCCACCGGAGAGGAGAACGGGTGTCAACATGGTAGGTCCTGTTGCGTTGGGCGAGATTGGCCGCAGGCAGCCGATACTCGCTGGAGTCACCTATCTTACTTGAAGGACAAAGTGTGAGGCCAGCGATGGCGGCGGGCTCTGGCGGGGGCTGTAGGTTGGCGGCCCGTTGGGCCGCTGCGTCGCTCCGGAGCACGGGGGTCTTTTTGCTCCACTGCGGGCGCATGCGGCGCGCGGTCCTTTGGGTGTTCTTGCGCTGCCGTCTGGCGGCGTGCTGGTTTACTGGTCTTGCACATACCATGGCTGCCAACTGCTTGGGAGGCATATGCGCACTAGCAGGGCTGGGGGTTGGCAGGGCCTAAGGCGAGGCTATGTTCGCGCCGACGCCCTCCGAGTCCGCAAAAAGACCCCCGCACACCGGATCAACGCGGGGTGTAGCGCCAACTATGCAGCATCTACGAAGCGATAAGCGCATCGTCAACGTACCCGCGTTGATTTGTGCGGTGGGTTGTATCCTGCGGACTTGGAGGGCGTCGGTGCGCCCCCACAACTCTCTTAAACGCACCGCACCACCAGCCCTGCCAGTGCGTAAAGGCCCCCCCAGGAAAACCGCCGCCATGACAAGTGACCAAATACCTTCGACAATCGACCGCCAGACGGCAGCGCAAGAACACCCAAAGGACCACGCGCCGCATGCGCCCGCAATGGAGCAGGAAACAACGCGCCGCGCAAAGCAACGCAGCGGCCCAACAGGCCGCCCACTCACTAAACCCGACCGCAGCCTAGATACCTGACCAAAACCCAAAACCCTGCACACGCCAGCGCTGGACTTGTGCCCAACAGGGTTTAGAATGACGACCTGACACACATGCCCTACCGGAATAGTACGCGACTGACAGCGGGGCTTGCCGCCCAGCCCCAGGGCCCGATTGGATACACTATGACCGCACAAAGCGCATTCACGAAAGAGGAACTGGTAGCCTGCGGGCACGGCCACCTCTTCGGCCCCGGCAATGCCCAATTGCCCACCGACAACATGCTGATGCTGGACCGCATTACCCATGTGAGCTCTGAAGGCGGGCGTTTCGGCAAGGGCGAAATTATCGCCGAGCTGGATATTCATCCGGACCTGTGGTTTTTCCAGTGCCACTTCCCGGGTGACCCGGTCATGCCCGGCTGCCTGGGACTGGATGCCATGTGGCAGCTGGTCGGTTTTTTCCTCGGCTGGCGGGGCAATCCCGGGCGCGGCCGCGCGCTGGGCTCCGGGGACGTCAAGTTCACCGGCCAGGTGGTACCCAGTGCAAAGAAAGTGGGCTACCACATCCATATGAAACGCGTTATCGAGCGCAAACTCATCATGGGCATCGCCGACGGTGTGGTCTCTGTGGATGGCCGCGATATCTACACAGCGAACGATCTGCGTGTCGGGCTGTTCACCTCAACGGAGTCTTTTTAATCCCATGAGTAGACGGGTAGTCATTACAGGGCTCGGTATCGTGTCCTGTCTGGGTAACGATGCCAAGACAGTCACCGACGCGCTGCGTGCCGGGCGCTCTGGCATCAAAATTCGCCAGGAGCAGATCGACATCGGGATGCGCTCACACGTCGCCGGGGCGCCGGAGATTACCGTGGCGGATCACATCGATCGCAAGCAACTGCGTTTCATGGGGGATGCAGCGGCCTATGCCTATATTTCCATGCAACAGGCCATTGCCGATTCCGGACTGAGCGAGAAGGATGTCTCGAACGTGCGCACCGGTATCATCGCAGGGTCCGGCGGTGCGTCTTCGGCCAGTCAGACCGAAGCGGCAGATATTCTGCGGGAAAAAGGACTGCGTCGCGTTGGCCCCTATCGTGTCACCCAGACCATGGGCAGTACTGTCTCGGCCTGCCTCGCGACGCCTTTCCACATCAAGGGTGTGAATTACTCGATATCCTCGGCCTGCTCCACCAGCGCACACTGCATCGGCAATGCCATGGAGCAGATTCAGCTCAACAAGCAGGACGTTGTATTCGCTGGCGGCGGTGAGGAGCTGCACTGGACGCTGAGCAGCCTGTTCGACGCCATGGGTGCGCTGTCCACCAAGTACAACGACACGCCGGAGCGGGCTTCCCGTGCCTACGATGCCAACCGCGATGGCTTTGTTATTGCCGGGGGCGGCGGCATGCTGGTGCTTGAGGAACTGGAGCACGCCCTCGCCAGGGGGGCACACATCTATGCCGAACTGGTGGGCTACGGTGCAACGTCTGATGGTCACGACATGGTGGCGCCGTCCGGTGAAGGCGCCGTGCGCTGCATGCAGCAGGCGCTTGCCACGGTCACGGGCCCTATCGACTACATCAATGCACACGGCACCAGCACGCCCGCTGGCGATATCCAGGAGCTGAAAGCGGTGCGTGAAGCCTACCGCGATCGCGACCACATTCCTGTTGTCGGCTCCACCAAGTCGCTGTCCGGACACTCGCTGGGCGCCGCGGGCGTGCAGGAGGCGATCTACTCACTGCTGATGCAACAGGCGGGCTTCATCGCGGCTTCTGCCAACATCGAAACACTGGACCCGGAAGCGGAAGGGCTGCCAATCGCCATCCAGCGCCACGACAATGTCGATCTGCAGCGCGTCATGTCCAACAGTTTCGGTTTCGGCGGCACCAACGCCTCGCTGGTCTTCCAGAAGTTCACGGGCTGAGTGCCCGCGCGCGCTCAGTTCAGGGAATCCAGCAGGGCCACGTCCAGCCAGTCGCTCTCGGCAACGGTGGTGGCCGCCGGTATGCGCGCCAGGGCATTGCTATAGCACACGGAACTCAGTACGCCGGAGCTCTGGTTGGCAAAGGGCACCACACGCATGCCGCTCTCACCTGAACTCAGGGTCACACGCAGATACTCTTCTCGCCGGTCGGCCTTGTCGCGGGTAAACCCTGCCCGGGCGCGCAGCCAGAGCGGTTCCACATCATCAACGCCCTGAAAGCGCAGGAGAAACGGCCGGGCGAGCAGGCAGAAGGTAACAAAGCTCGACGTGGGGTTGCCCGGCAGACCCAGAAAGGGCACACCACCCACTTCACCAAATGCCAGCGGTTTTCCGGGCTTGATCGCCAGACGCCAGAGCGCGAGTGAACCCAGGCGTTCGACCTGACTGCGCACGTGGTCCTCATCACCCACCGATACCCCACCAGTGCTGAGCACACAGTCGGCACTGCCCGCAGCCTCCAACAGGGCGTCTGCAGTTGCGACAGGCGTATCGGCAACCTGCCCGCAGTCGACGACTTCCATACCTAAACTTCGCAGCAGCGCTGCGAGCATAAAACGGTTGCTGTTATAGATCTGCCCGGGCTGCAGGGGCCCGCTACCGGGTTCAACCAGCTCATCACCGGTGGCAAGCAGGGCCACGCGCAGGGCACGGCGCACGGCCACCTGCCCCACGCCTGTGGATGCCAGCAGACCCAGGTCCTCCGCGCGCAGGCGCCGGCCACGGGCCAGCAGGCAGGCGCCTGCGACAATATCCTGGCCGCGCAGCCGGATGTTGTCGCCTGCGCGCACCTCACCCCGTACTTCAAGCGCCCCGTTCACCTCGGTGCACTGCTCTTGCATGACCACGGTATCGGCACCCGGCGGCACCGGTGCGCCTGTGAATATGCGCGCTGCGGTTCCCGGCAGCAGGGGCTGTGGCGCTTGCCCCGCCGCAATGCGCTGACTCACGGGCAGCGGTCCGGGCGTGTCGACGGTACGTAGTGCATAACCGTCCATGGCACTGTTGTCCTCCGGCGGCACCGCGATGTCGGCGACGACGTCAGCGGCCAGCACCGCACCACAGGCGGCATGCAGTGGGCGCAATTCGCTGTGCGGGGGTGGCGGGGCATTGGACAACAGGGTGTCCAGTGCCTCTGCAACCGGGATTAAAGGGGTCACGAGCCGGAGCGCGCCCGCAGCACACCGACGAAATTACAGGGTCGGTGCTCGCTGTCGAGCTGGTCACGGATAATGCCCGTCCAGGCGGTGCGGCAGGCCCCGGTTGAGCCGGGCATGCAGAAGATAACGGTGTTGTTGGCCAGCCCCGCCAGCGCGCGCGACTGTACTGTGGAGGAGCCGATTTCCACCAGGGACAACGCACGGAACACCTCGCCAAACCCTTCGATCGATTTATCGAACAGCGGCGCGACCGCCTCGGGGGTGGAGTCGCGCCCGGAAAAGCCGGTACCGCCCGTGACCAGCACAGCCTGTACCGCGGGATCCGCTATCCATATCGAGAGCAGCGCCCTTATCTGGTAAATATCGTCCGGCACGATTCGGTGATCAAAGCAGCTGTGACCGGCGGTCTCCAGAGACTGCCGCAGGTACTGACCGGAGGTGTCGGTTTCCGGCGTGCGGCTGTCGGACACGGTCAGCACGGCAATCGACAGAGGCACCGGTGCGCCACTCGCGGGGGATCCTGACATCGGTTCAGAGTTCCTTGCTTGCCTGCTGTTGCTGGCGTTGGTAGAAGTACTGGCGCACTGTGTCGGCAACAAAACTGCGCCAGGACACCTGTTTGATGGCAAAGGCGCTGCGAATGGCGCTGCATTGCAGCGAGCGGTTGAGCGCGCGGCCGGAGCCTTCAAGCAACTGCAACTGCACGCCGTCGGGGGAAAACCGCGAAAACTGGGAAGCAGAAGCCAGCAGCGCCTCCGCGAACTCATAGCAGTTGGTGGCATCGGTGCTGCAGTAATGATAGGTGCCCCACGCCTCGGCACCTGCGCCGAACTGGTCCAGCATGCCGGCCACAACCCGGGCGGCGTCCAGCGACTCCACGGGGCAGCCCCTGAGCTGGTTGTCCAGCAGCAGGCTTCCCCCCGCAATCAATTGCTCAAGCATGTGCGAGAGCACATTAATGCCCGCGGCCGAGAACACCGGCCCCAGGCGGAGCACCACATGCCGCTCACAGGTCTCGCGCGTACGCTGCTCTGCGGAGGCCAGCAAACGACCAACGGTTTCCGGGTTGTCGGGAACATCCTGCTCACGGTACCCGCGCTCCGCATCGCCGGCGAAAACGCGGGCAGAGGACACCAGGAAATAACCGGCGCCAGTGCGCTGGCAGGCCTTGGCGAGCCAATGGCTGCGCTCCACATCCAGCTCGTTGATCAGTTCGCCGCTGTCGATAGCACCCTGCAAGCGGGCATCGACCACGATGTCCGCCCGTGCGCGGCGCACGACCTTCTTGGCATGGCGTTCGCTCTTCCAGCGGGACACCGAGCTGGAAACGCTCTCCAGCTCGTGCCGCCCCCAGCGCTTGAGATGATCAGCCAGCGCCAGACCGAGAGAACCGTCCGACCCTATTAGCAGGACCCGCACGAATTGCCCCCTAGCACTTCGGCACGCGGCGTTTGCCCGCTGGCGGGCCTAGAACGGAATATCGTCGTCAAAGTCGGCAAAATCACCAGGCGGGGGATTGCTCGGAGGCGCGGCGCGGGGTGCCCCGGAAGGCGCCGGCGCCTGTTGCGGCGCCGCGCTCTGGTTGTACTCGTCACGCCCGTAATTTTCACCGCCCATCTGGCCGCCGCCCGGGCGGCTGTCGAGCATCTGCATTTCATTGGCGACGATTTCTGTGGTGTAGCGGTCCTGGCCATCCTGACCCTGCCACTTGCGAGTGCGCAAGGAACCCTCAACGTACACCTTCGAGCCCTTTTTCAAATACTCGCCGGCGATCTCGGCCAGGCGATTGAAAAAGACAATGCGATGCCACTCGGTACGCTCCTGTGGCTGGCCCGTTTGCTTGTCTTTCCAGCTCTCAGACGTTGCCAGATTGACGTTGGTGACCGCGCCACCTGAAGGCATATAACGCACTTCCGGATCGGCGCCCAGGTTACCGACCAGTATGACTTTGTTGACGCCCCGTGAAGCCATGGTCACTCCTCTTTCGTGGACGATTGGCGATAGGAAAGTAAGTCAGGGACTATAGCAATCCGCCTGTGCAATTGCGACAGCACATCACACCAAAACCCATCAGTTGGGCCCACACCCGGCGGCGGGTGCAGCCCGATAGAGATACGCCCGTCAGGGGGCCGCTTCAGGCAGGCCGGCATGTCCCGGCCGGGGCGCAGGCAGGGCGACGAGCATCCACACGGCAACCACCACCAGGCAGAGCTCCGTGATACCCACGATGCCATAATGCTGCAGTACCCAGCCGCCGGCCGCGCCGCCGGCGAATATACCCAGGAACTGCGCGGTGGAGAAAATACCCAGAGCAGTGCCCTTGGCCTCCGGCGCGACCGCCTTGCTGACCATGGAAGGCAGCACCGCCTCCATATAATTGAAGCCCACGAAGAACAGCCACAGGGCCATGCAGAACAACCAGGGGCTGGTCGCCAGGCCGAGCAGCGCGAGCGCCACCATCACCACCGCGATGGCTATCAGGAACACCAGATGGTGTCGCCCTCCGCGCTCGGCCAGCCGCATCAGCGGCAGGATACCCAGCACCGATAGCAGGACAGCCGGAAGATAGACCTGCCAGTGATCCTCCCGACCCACGCCGACGACCGACTCCAGCGCACCGGGCACAATCTGGAAGCTCGCCATCAGCACAAAGTGCAGGGCAAAAATACCCACATCAAGGCGCAGCAGCGCGCGGTTGCGCAGGCTTGCCCGCAGCAGACGTGGCCGCGCGCCAACGTCGGCATGGGCGATCCCGCTGCGGGGCGGATCGGGCACTTGCCACAGCACCACCACAATGCCCACCAGAGCCAGCGCGGCGGTAACGCCGAACACCGCTTCCAGGCCGCCAAACCCGGCAAGCAGTGGGCCCAGCACCAGCGCCAGCGCGAAGGCCAGTCCGATGCTGGCGCCCACCACAGCCATGGCCTTGGTGCGCTGCTCTTGCGACGTCAGGTCCGCCACCAGCGCCATGACACTACTGGCAATGGCACCGGCGCCCTGTAGCGCACGGCCGAGAATAATGCCCTGGATACTGTCGGCCATGGCCGCCACCACACTGCCGGCGGCAAATACCAGCAGGCCACCCACAATCACGGGTTTGCGGCCAATGCGGTCAGACAACCAGCCGAAGGGGATCTGCAGGCAGGCCTGCGTCAGCCCGTAAGCGCCCAGTGCTACGCCGATCAGCGCCGGGGTAGACCCGGCAACGTCCACCGCATACAACGCGAGCAAGGGCAGCACCATGAACAGGCCGAGCATGCGCACGTTATACAGCAGGGCAAGCGACGCCACGGAACGCCGCTCAACGGCCGACATAGGATTCTTGGTGATCACAACAGGGCAGGCACTATGCAAAAGTGCGCTATGGTAACAGCTTCCCCTTCCCCGTGGCATCCACCCCGCGGGCAACTGCGTAACAGCTCTGTATACTTTTGCCTCGACGCAACAACACCACCTATACTGTCGGGTTCGACCGACAGCCCCTGACCGGAGACACATGGACACTATTTACGTCCGCGGTGCGCGCACCCACAACCTGAAGAACATCGACCTCGATATCCCCCGCGACAAGCTGGTAGTGATCACCGGCCTCTCGGGTTCGGGCAAGTCATCGCTGGCTTTCGACACGCTGTACGCCGAGGGGCAACGTCGCTACGTGGAGTCGCTTTCCACCTATGCGCGACAGTTTCTGTCGATGATGGAAAAACCCGATATGGACCATATCGAAGGCCTTTCTCCGGCCATTTCCATCGAGCAGAAGTCCACCTCTCACAACCCCCGTTCTACCGTGGGCACCATTACCGAAATCTATGACTATCTGCGCCTGCTCTATGCGCGGGTCGGCGAGCCACGCTGCCCCGAACACGGCGAAAGTCTGCAGGCGCAGACCGTGAGCCAAATGGTGGATTCGGTACTGGCCATGCCGGAGGGCAGCAAGCTGATGTTGCTGGCGCCGGTGGTGCGGGCACGCAAGGGTGAACACCTGCATGTATTCGAGGAACTGCGCGCCGCCGGCTTCGTGCGCGCCCGCGTCGATGGCATCATCACCGAGCTCGATGACCTTCCCGACCTCGACAAGAAGCGCAAGCACGACATCGAGGTTGTGGTGGATCGCTTCAAGGTACGCGCCGACCTCAGCCTGCGTCTCGCGGAATCGTTCGAAACAGCACTGGGACTGACCGATGGCCTGGCCACTATCAGCCCGATGGAAGGCGGCGGTGAGGACATCATGTTTTCAGCGCGTTTTGCCTGCCCCGTGTGCGGTCACAGTATTGACGAGCTGGAGCCCAGACTGTTCTCGTTCAACAACCCCGCCGGCGCCTGCTCCAGCTGCGACGGCCTGGGGGTGAAGCAGTATTTCGATGCGGCGCGGGTGGTACTGCACCCGGAGGCCAGCCTGGCGGAGGGTGCCATTCGCGGCTGGGACCGGCGCAATGTCTATTACTTCCACATGCTGACCAGCCTGGCGAACCACTACGGCTTCTCCATCGACACCCCGTTCATGAAGCTCAAGAAGGCGCAACAGCAAGCCATCCTCCACGGCAGTGGCGAGGAGGAGGTCAGCTTCTCCTACATGAATGACCGCGGGGACGTGTACAAGCGCAAGCACCCCTTCGAGGGCATACTGCCCAATATGGAAAGGCGCTATCGCGACACCGAGTCTCAGTCGGTGCGCGAAGAGCTGTTCAAGTTCATGTCCACCCAGCCCTGCCCGGACTGTGGTGGCACGCGCCTGTGTCAGGATGCCCGCCACGTATTTGTGGATGATCGCAACCTGCCAAGCATCGCCGAGATGCCGGTTGGCGAGGCGGAGCTGTACTTCGGCGGCCTTGATCTACCCGGGCGCAAGGGTGAAATCGCCGGCAAGATCCTCAAGGAGTTGCGCGCCCGCTACCGCTTCTTGGTGGATGTGGGCCTCAACTACCTCACGCTTAGCCGCAGCGCAGAAACACTGTCCGGCGGCGAGGCACAGCGCATCCGTCTGGCCTCGCAGATTGGGGCCGGGCTGGTCGGCGTTATGTATATTCTGGATGAGCCCTCAATCGGCCTGCACCAGCGCGACAACGAGCGACTGCTGGGTACCCTCACGCACCTGCGCGATCTCGGCAATACGGTGCTGGTGGTGGAACACGACGAGGACGCCATTCGCAGCGCCGATCACATTATCGACATCGGGCCGGGCGCCGGGGTGCACGGTGGGCGCATTGTCGCCCAGGGCAAGCTTGCAGATATCATCGCCAATGAGGACTCACTGACGGGCGCGTACCTGTCGGGCAAGCGCGAGATCGCCGTACCGGCGGCCCGCATAGCGGTTGACCCGAAGAAGATGCTGAAACTGTCAGGGGCCAAGGGCAACAACCTGCAGAACGTCACGCTGGAGCTGCCCCTGGGCCTGTTGACCTGCGTTACCGGCGTGTCCGGCTCGGGTAAATCAACCCTGGTCAACAATACGCTGTACCCGCTGGCGGCAACCGAGCTCAACGGCGCAACAACCCTCACACCGGCCCCTTATAGCGCTATCGCCGGGATGCAACACATCGACAAGTGCATCGACATCGACCAGAGCCCGATTGGTCGCACACCCCGCTCCAACCCCGCCACCTACACCGGCATCTTCACGCCGGTACGTGAGCTGTTCTCGGGCACCCAGGAAGCACGCTCGCGCGGTTACAAGCCGGGCCGTTTTAGCTTCAATGTGAAAGGTGGACGCTGCGAAGCCTGTCAGGGCGATGGTGTCACCAAGGTGGAGATGCACTTCCTGCCGGATATTTATGTGCCCTGTGATGTGTGCAAGGGCAAGCGCTACAACCGCGAAACGCTGGAGGTGCGCTACAAGGGCAAGAACATCCACGAGGTGCTGGAGATGACGGTGGAAGACGCGCTGGCGTTCTTCGAGCCAGTGCCGAGCATCGCCCGCAAGCTGCAGACGCTGATGGATGTGGGTTTGTCCTATATCCGCCTGGGGCAGGCGGCTACAACGCTGTCCGGGGGTGAGGCGCAGCGGGTGAAGCTGTCGCGGGAGCTGTCCAAGCGCGATACCGGGAAAACGCTGTACATTCTCGATGAGCCCACCACGGGGTTGCATTTCGAGGACATCCGCCAACTCTTGGAGGTGCTGCACCGCCTGCGTGATCACGGCAATACGGTGGTGATTATCGAGCACAATCTGGATGTGATCAAAACGGCGGACTGGCTGGTGGATCTGGGACCGGAGGGCGGCTCGGGGGGCGGTCAGATTATCGCGACGGGCACGCCGGAAGAGGTCGCGGAAGCTCCCGGCTCCTATACCGGAATGTTCCTCAAGCCACTGTTGACGCGTGCGGCTGGAGGGCGCAGCAAGAAGGGGGCTTTGCGGAAGGGGAAGAAGAAGGTGGCTGCTTAGGCTGCGTTGGCTGTTGGTGCGGGCGCCCCGAAGCGTTACACCGGCCACTGCGAACGCGCCGTGAACTCACCCATAGAGGACCTGCGGTCGTGGAGGCAGCGCCCCGTAGGATCGCCCCGGCCACCGCGGACACGCCGTGAACCCATCCATGGGGGCTCCGCGATCGTGGAGGCAGCGCCCCATAGCATCACCCCGGCCACCGCGGACACGCCGTGAACCCATCCATGGGGGCTCGGCGGCGGCCGTCCTGGCCGCCGACGGTCCGCGGTGGCCGGGGTGATGCTAAGGTGCTTGTCGTATTAGGGTGGTTGGCTGTGGCGACTGGCGAGAGCTTGTGTTGTTATCGCGCCGAATTGCGGGCACAAAAAAGCCGGGCATTGCCCGGCTTTTTAATGAGAGGCTTTATGCCTCTTCGCTTGCTACGTCATCCGAAGCGGGGCGATCGACCAGCTCGACGTAGGCCATGGGGGCCTTGTCGCCAGCGCGGTAGCCGCATTTCATGATGCGAATGTAACCGCCCGGGCGCGCCTGGTAGCGCGGGCCCAGTTCGGCAAACAGTTTGCCCACTGCGGCTTTGTCGCGCATGCGATCGAAGGCGAGGCGGCGATTCGCCACGCTGTCGCTCTTGGCCAGGGTGATCAGCGGCTCAGCGTAGCTGCGCAGCTCTTTCGCCTTGGGCAAAGTGGTTTTGATCAACTCGTGCTCTACCAGAGACACGGTCATGTTCCGGAACATGGCCTTGCGGTGGGAGGCATTCCGATTCAACTGACGTCCGCTATGACGGTGACGCATTTTTCCTTTCCTATACTCTCTGTGCTATCTCAGCACTGCCAACTGGTAACTCGTGTGTTTAGATGCTCAACACCCGGTCGTCGTTTCGGAGGCTGGCCGGTGGCCAGTTGTCCAGGCGCATACCCAGCGACAAGCCGCGAGACGCCAGTACATCCTTGATTTCTGTCAGTGACTTCTTGCCCAGGTTCGGGGTTTTCAGCAGCTCCACTTCGGTGCGCTGAACGAGGTCGCCGATGTAGTAAATATTCTCTGCCTTCAGGCAGTTGGCCGAACGTACGGTCAGCTCCAGGTCGTCGACCGGGCGCAGCAGGATCGGGTCGACTTCGTCTTCCTCGATCACGGACTCGCTCTGGCTTTCGCTTTCCAGGTCAACGAACACCGCAAGCTGTTGCTGCAGGATTGTTGCCGCGCGGCGAATGGCTTCCTCGGGATCGATGGTGCCGTTGGTCTCGAGGTCCAGCACCAGTTTGTCGAGGTCGGTGCGCTGCTCTACACGCGCTGCCTCTACAACGTAGGCTACGCGGTTGATTGGCGAAAACGTCGCGTCGAGGTGCAGGCGGCCAATGGCGCGTGTTTCCTCTTCGGGGTTTTCCCGGGAATCTGCCGGCGAGTAACCACGGCCACGCGCGACGGTCAGCTTCATGCTGATGTCTGAGCTGCCATTGAGGTGGCAAATCACGTGATCGGGGTTGCGGATCTCGATGTCGTGGTCGACCTGAATGTCACCCGCCGTCACCACACCGGGGCCTTTACGGCTCAGGGTCAACTCGGCTTCTTCCTTGCCGTTCATGACCAGGGCTACACCCTTGAGGTTCAACAGGATCTCGATGACGTCTTCCTGCACACCCTCGATTGCGCTGTACTCATGCTCAACACCATCGATTTCCACCTCGGTGATGGCGCAGCCGGGCATGGAAGACAGCAGTATGCGACGCAGGGCGTTGCCGAGCGTGTGGCCAAAGCCCCGCTCCAGCGGCTCCAGGGTGACCTGCGCGCGAGTGCTCGTCTTCTCTTCGACGTTGATGACCCGCGGAGTCAAAAATTCGTTTACTGCTGTCTGCATTCTGGCACCTGTATGAGTAGGTTAGTCCTAAGTCCGGATTACTTGGAGTACAGTTCCACGATCAGGTTTTCGTTGATCTCGGAAGACAGGTCCTGACGCTCAGGCGCTGACTTGAATACTCCTTCCAGCTTATCGCTATTGAAATCGATCCACTCGGAATCCCCGCGCTGGGCGGCAAGCGCCAGGGCGGACTGCACACGCAGCTGCTTCTTGGCTTTTTCGCGCAGGGAAACGATATCCCCTGCCTTCACCTGATAGGACGCTACATTGACCACTGCGCCGTTGACCAGAATGCCCTTGTGAGACACCAGCTGCCGAGCTTCGGCACGCGTAGAGCCAAAACCCATGCGGTATACGACGTTGTCGAGACGGCTTTCCAGCAACTGCAGCAGGTTTTCGCCGGTTGCGCCTTTCAGGCGTGCAGCTTCCTTGTAGTAGTTGCGGAACTGCTTCTCCAGGATGCCGTAGATACGGCGTACTTTCTGTTTTTCACGCAGCTGTACGCCGTAGTCGGACAGGCGGCCACGGCGCGCGCCGTGCTGCCCTGGGGCGGATTCGGGTTTGCACTTACTTTCGAGTGCACGCACGCCGCTCTTGAGGAACAGGTCTGTTCCCTCCCGGCGGGCCAGCTTGCACTTGGGTCCAATGTATCGAGCCATGTCAGTTGTTCCTGCTAAGCGCTTGTCTTGATATTAGACGCGACGTTTCTTGGGCGGACGGCAGCCATTGTGCGGAATCGGCGTCACGTCAGTGATGTTGGTGATTTTGTAACCACAGGCATTGAGCGCGCGCACGGCGGACTCGCGGCCTGGGCCGGGGCCTTTCACCTGAACATCAAGGTTCTTCAGCCCGTATTCCTTGGCAGCCTCACCAGCTCGCTCGGCGGCGACCTGCGCCGCGAAGGGCGTGCTCTTGCGTGAACCGCGGAAACCGGAACCACCAGACGTCGCCCAGCTCAGGGTGTTGCCCTGGCGGTCGGTGATGGTGATGATCGTGTTGTTGAACGATGCGTGCACGTGCGCAATGCCGTCCACCACGGTCTTGGTTATCTTCTTGCGAGTGGTCTTGCCACCTGGCTTGGCCATACTGTTTTTCCTGCTTTAATATCGACACTGCACCCGGTGCAGCTACACTAAAAAGGATTCGCGGGTACGAGTCCCTTACTTGCGAATCGGCTTGCGCGGACCCTTGCGGGTACGTGCATTGGTCTTGGTGCGCTGACCGCGCAGCGGCAGGCTGCGGCGGTGACGCAGGCCACGGTTGCAGCCCAGGTCCATCAAACGCTTGATGTTCATGGACACCTCCCGGCGCAGGTCACCCTCAACCGTCATCTCGCCGACTTTGGTGCGCAGTGCATCCATTTGTCCTTCGTCGAGATCACCAATCTTCGCGTCCTCGGCAACACCGGCCTCGACGCACAGGCGGCGTGCCTGTGTACGACCCACGCCAAAAATGTAGGTCAGGGCGATAACAGTGTGCTTGTTATCAGGTATGTTGACGCCGGCAATACGAGCCATCCAACTTTCTCCAAATACTCAAATCGTCGCTTTGCACTGGGCAGAAACACCTGACCCCTCAATCGACAAGATTGAGGGTGTGTGGCGCGAAAGGCGCAGCATTCTAGCGATATGTTTACTAAAAATCAACAGTCAGTAACCGGGGCCGATCAGCCCTGGCGCTGCTTGTGACGCGGATCGGTATTGCAGATAACGCGGACGACGCCCTTACGACGAACGACCTTGCAATTCCTGCAGACCTTCTTTACTGATGCACGTACTTTCATTTCACTTCTCTCCAATGACCGGCCAGCACTATCAGCGGCCGGAAGCACCATAGTTGTTCAGCTTCGCTTTCTTCATCACCGAGTCATACTGGTGAGACATCAAGTGGCTCTGCACCTGAGCCATGAAATCCATCACCACGACGACCACGATCAGCAGCGAGGTACCACCCAGGTAAAACGGCACATTCCACATCACCACCAGGAACTGGGGCATCAGGCACACCAGCGCGATGTAGGCGGAACCGAAAACCGTCAAGCGCGTCAACACGCCATCAATGTAGTTCGCTGTCTGCTGACCGGGGCGAATACCGGGGACGAATGCGCCGGATCGCTTCAGATTGTCAGCCACTTCCTGCGGGTTGAACATCAACGCCGTGTAGAAGAAACAGAAGAACACCACAAACGCCGTAAACAGCAGGATGTTCAGGGGCTGCCCCGGACCAATCGCCAGCGCCAGGTCCTGCAGCCAGTCCGCCGAGCCACTGGAACCGAACCACTGCGCAATCGAGGCCGGGAACAGCAGGATGCTGCTGGCGAAAATAGCCGGTATCACGCCCGCCATATTCACTTTCAGCGGCAGGTGCGAGCTCTGCGCCTGCATCATTTTGCGACCCTGCTGCCGCTTGGCGTAGTTGACGGTAATACGCCGCTGGCCACGCTCGATAAACACGATCATGTAGATGACTGCGATCGCCAGCGTCAGGATGAACAGCAGTACCAGAATGTTCAATTCGCCTTGGCGCGCCTGTTCCAGCGACTGACCAATCGCAGCCGGCAGACCGGCGACAATACCGGCAAAAATCAGCAGCGATATCCCGTTACCCACACCCTTTTCGGTGATCTGCTCACCCAACCACATCATGAACACGGCACCGGTAACCAGCGACGTGATCGCTATCACGTAGAAAACGACCGACACGTCATAAGACATGCCCTGGTTGGCCATACCCACGGTCATGCCCGTAGCCTGAATAATCGCGAGCACCACAGTCAGGTAGCGGGTGTACTGGCTGATCTTGCGCCGCCCGGACTCACCTTCCTTCTTCAGCGCTTCCAGCTGCGGAGTCACGGCGGACATCAGCTGCATGATAATCGACGCAGAAATATACGGCATGATGCCGAGCGCGAGGATACTCATCCGCTCCAATGCACCACCCGAGAACATGTTCGCCAGACCAAGAATGGTACCCTGGTTCTGGTTGAACAGGGCTGCCAGCTGGGCAGGGTCAATTCCCGGAACCGGTATGTGCGTACCGATCCGGTAAACAATAATGGCCAACAATACAAAACGAAGGCGAGCAAAAAGCTCGCCCAGTCCTGCTTTGTTCGACCCTGGCAGCTGACCTGTCGCCATTTATTCCTCGACCTTCCCGCCGGCCTGCTCGATCGCCGCTCGCGCGCCTTTGGTAACCACAAGGCCCTTGACGGTGACAGGCTTGCTGACTTCACCTGACAAGAACACACGCACGCGCAGCACGTCCTGACGGATAACATCAGCCGCCTTCAACGCGTCGATATCGACCACATCGCCGTCCACGGCATTCAGTTCACCCAGGCGCACCTGTGCAGTAGTACGCGACACACGTGAAGTGAAGCCATACTTGGGCAGGCGCTTCTGCAGCGGCATCTGGCCGCCTTCGAAACCCGGACGCACTTTGCCACCGGAGCGGGACTTCTGCCCTTTGTGACCGCGGCCTGCGGTCTTGCCCAGGCCACTCCCGATACCACGGCCAACGCGCTTGCCTTCTTTGCGCGCGCCGGGGTTCGGCCCCAGGTTGTTCAGTCGCATAACGTCTGACATGATTTACTCCTCGATCCGAACCATATAGTTCACTTTATTGATCATGCCGCGAACAGAGGGGGTATCTTCCACCTCAACGGTATGACCAATTCGGCGCAGACCCAGGCCCGCGATACAGGCGCGGTGGTTCTTCAACCGACCGTGGACGCTTTTGGTCTGCGTCACTTTGATAGTAGCTTTAGCCATGACTCGCCAACCCAATAATTAGTTCAGAATTTCTTCGACGGTTTTGCCACGCTTCGCCGCCACATCATCCGGGGAACACATGTCGCGCAGGCCATTGAAGGTTGCGCGTACCACGTTGACCGGATTGGTGGAGCCATAGCACTTGGCCAGTACGTTGTGTACGCCGGCAATTTCCAGCACCGCACGCATTGCACCGCCCGCGATAACACCGGTACCTTCAGATGCCGGCTGCATGTACACCTTGGATGCACCGTGGCTGGCTTTTACCGGGTACTGAATTGTGCCCTGGCTCAATTCGACCTGGATCATGTTGCGACGCGCGGCTTCCATCGCCTTCTGGATCGCAACAGGCACTTCGCGCGCCTTGCCGCGGCCGAAGCCGACCTTGCCATTGCCATCGCCCACAACCGTCAGCGCGGTAAAGCTGAAGATACGGCCACCCTTGACCACTTTGGCAACACGGTTGACCTGCACCAGTTTTTCCTGGAGGTCGCCGTCCTGCTGCTGCTTCTTCTGATCGTTAAACGCCATAACCTTACCCTAGAATTCCAGTCCACTTTCACGGGCAGCGTCGGCAAGCGCCTTGACACGTCCGTGGTACTTGTAGCCTGCGCGGTCAAACGCAACCTTCTCGATTCCGGCGGCCTTGGCGCGTTCTGCGACCAGCTTGCCTACCGCGGCGGCAGCTTCCTGGTTGCCAGTGCTGCCAGCGCGCAGGCTGCTGTCCAGCGTCGACGCGCTGGCCAGAACCCGATCACCTGCGGGCGCGAGGACCTGGGCGTAGATGTGCCGTGGCGTACGGTGCACGCTGAGACGGTTGACGCCCTGCTCACGCATACGGTTGCGAGCGCGACGTGCGCGACGCAGCCTTGAATCATTCTTTGCACTCATCTCAACCTACCTACTTCTTCTTGGCTTCTTTACGCCGCACGTTCTCGTTGGCGTAGCGAATACCCTTGCCCTTGTAAGGCTCTGGCGGACGGAAGCTGCGAATCTCGGCAGCCGCCTGGCCTACAGCCTGCTTGTCGATACCCTTGACCACAACTTCGGTCTGGGTTGGCGTTTCGGCGCTCACGCCTTCTGGCAGCTGGTAATCCACCGGGTGCGACAGGCCCACGGTAAGGTTCACCGATTTGCCATCCGCCTTGGCGCGATAACCTACGCCGTTGAGAACCAGTTTCTTTTCCCAGCCAGCGCTGACGCCGACTACCATATTGTTCAGCAGCGCGCGCGTGGTACCTGCCAGCGCCTTGAACTTGTCACCGTCATAGGCGATGTTGAGCGCACCGTCCTCTTCGTTGATGGCGATACCCAGGCCCAGTTCGAGCGCCAGCGTACCTTTGCCACCCTTGACGGTCACATCGCGACCGCTCTGGGTCACGGTGACCCCCTGCGGCAGCTGTACCGGATTTTTTGCGACTCTAGACATGTTGAATGCCCTTCTTCAGTAATTCTAGAAAACGGTGCAGAGCACTTCGCCACCGACGCCAGCAGCTCGCGCTGCGCGGTCGGTCATCACGCCCTTGGAGGTGGACACAATTGCCACTCCCAAGCCGTTGCGAATAGTCGGCAGTTCGCCCTTGGCTGCGTAGCTACGCAGGCCAGGACGGCTAACACGGTCGATCTCGGCGATAACGGGCTTGCCTTCGTAATACTTCAGCTCAATGCTGAGGCGCGGCTTGCCCGACTCGGCGGAGGCCGCAAAGTCGTTGATGTAACCTTCGTGCTTGAGCACCTCGGCAACAGCGGCCTTGAGCTTGGAACCGGGCATTTCTACACGGGCCTTGCCAGCCATTTGGGCGTTACGGATGCGGGTCAGCATATCTGACAGCGGATCTTGCATACTCATGATCGAATCTCTCCGTTACCAGCTGGCTTTAACCAGACCCGGTACATCGCCGCGCATCGCTGCTTCACGCAGCTTGTTGCGGCACAGGCCAAATTTACGATAGACACCGTGAGGACGGCCGGTCAGCTGGCAACGACGCTGCTTGCGTACCGGACTGGCATCGCGCGGGAGCTTTTGCAGCGCGATCTGCGCGTCCCACTTGGCGTCATCGGATGCGTTCTGATCGTTCAGGACAGCCTTCAGCGCGGCACGCTTGCCGGCATACTTGACCACCATCTGCGCGCGCTTCTTCTCACGTGCGATCATCGATTTTTTAGCCATTACTTGCCTCTTAACCTTTCAGGGGGAAGTTGAAAGCGCGCATGAGAGCGCGGCCTTCATCATCCGTACGAGCCGTGGTGGTGATGGTGATGTCCATACCGCGCAGCGTATCCACCTGGTCGTACTCGATTTCCGGGAAAATAATCTGCTCGCCGACACCCATGGCGAAGTTGCCGCGGCCGTCGAACGACTTCGGGCTGACACCGCGGAAGTCACGGATACGCGGGATCGCAATCGTGATCAGACGCTCCAGGAACTCGTACATGCGGTCTGAACGCAGCGTCACCTTGCAACCGATCGGCCAGCCATCACGAATCTTGAAGCCTGCGATGGAGCGCCGGGCCAAAGTAATGACAGGCTTCTGGCCGGAAATCTTCTCCATGTCGGCGACGGCATTTTCCAGCACTTTCTTGTCGCCCACCGCCTCACCAACACCCATGTTCAGGGTGATTTTGGTGATGCGCGGGATCTCCATCACATTACTCAGACCCAGCTCTTCGCGCAGCTGGGGAGCGATCTCGCTCTTGTACTTTTCTTTCAACGTTGCCATGTCTTTTACCCTTGACCCCCTACTCAGGCGTCAATCGCCTCGCCACTGGATTTGAAGATACGCATTTTGGTATCCCCATCAACTTTGTAACCGACCCGGTCGGCCTTGCTGGTCGACGGGTTGTAAATTGCCACGTTAGACACCTGGATCGGCGCTTCGCGCTCGACGATGCCCCCGGCGACACCCATTTGCGGGTTGGGCCGTGTGTGCTTTTTCACCATGTTGATGCCGGAGACAACCACGCGATTGTCAGTGAGCACCTTGCGAACCTTGCCGCGCTTACCCTTGTCCTTGCCGGCCAGGATAATCACTTCGTCATCGCGCTTGATCTTGGACATTACGGTTTCCTCTCCTCCTGGCCGAATCAGATAACTTCCGGAGCCAGAGAAATAATCTTCATAAACTTCTCGCCACGCAGCTCACGAGTCACGGGGCCAAAAATACGGGTGCCGATCGGCGCCTGCTGGTTGTTCAGCAGCACAGCGGCGTTGTCGTCAAACTTGATCAGCGAGCCATCGGGGCGACGCACACCTTTACGGGTACGCACCACAACCGCCGTCATGACCTGGCCCTTCTTTACCTTGCCGCGCGGAATCGCTTCCTTCACGGTGACCTTGATGAGGTCGCCGACGCGCGCGTAGCGACGCTTGGAGCCACCCAGCACCTTGATGCACATCACCCGACGGGCACCGCTGTTGTCAGCGACTTCCAAATACGACTCTGTCTGAATCATCTCTTACTCCAAACTGCGGCCGGGCCGCAAAAAACAGCGCTTAAACCTGTTGGGCGTTTACCACAACTTCGAGCAACTTCCAGGTCTTGCTCTTGGAAATGGGCCGGGACTCGGTCACTTTCACGGTGTCACCAATGCTGCAGACGTTGTTCTCGTCGTGCGCGTGGATCTTGGATGAGCGCGTGATGTACTTGCCATACACCGGGTGCTTGACGCGGCGCTCAATCAGGACCGTGATGGTCTTGTCCATTTTGTTGCTGACAACCTTGCCAGTTGCCGTCCGTATACGCTTCTCTGCACCAGACATGTTCAGTTACCCGCCTTTTCGTTCAGCAAAGTCTTGACGCGTGCGATGTCGCGCTGGTTCTGCTGCAGCAGATGCGTCTGCCCCAGCTGACCAGTGGACTTCTGCATGCGCAGCTTGAACTGCTCTTCACGCAGGGTGAGCAGCTGCTTGTTGAGGTCCTCAGGGGACTTGTCACGCAATTCGCTCGCTTTCATCACATCACCGACCGTTTAACAAATGTAGTAGCTACCGGAATCTTCGCGGCGGCCAGGGCAAACGCTTCCCGCGCCAGCTCCTCGGAAACACCCTGCACTTCGTACAGAACCTTGCCGGGCTGAATCTGGGCTACCCAGTACTCAACGTTACCCTTACCCTTACCCTGACGAACTTCCAACGGCTTGCCGGTAATCGGCTTGTCGGGGAAGACCCGGATCCAGATTTTCCCGCCACGCTTGATATGGCGGGTCATCGCACGACGGGCGGCTTCGATCTGGCGCGCCGTAAGGCGGCCGCGGCCAGTTGCCTTGAGGCCAAACTCGCCAAAACTGACCTTGCTGCCGCGCTCTGCCAGGCCGCGGTTGCGGCCCTTCATCATCTTGCGGAATTTAGTACGCTTAGGTTGAAGCATCTGCGTAACCCTTAATTAGTTGCTGTCTTCTTGGCGCTGTCGGAATGGTGCTCCGTGCCAATCACTTCACCCTTGAAGATCCACACTTTCACGCCGATGATGCCGTACGTGGTAGATGCCTCGTAGGTTGCGTAGTCGATGTCTGCGCGCAGTGTGTGCAGCGGTACACGACCTTCGCGATACCATTCGGTACGCGCAATCTCGGCGCCACCCAGACGGCCACCCACCTGGATCTTGATGCCTTCGGCGCCCTGGCGCATCGCGTTCTGCACCACGCGCTTCATGGCACGACGGAACATCACACGGCGCTCCAGCTGCTGCGCAACGTTCTGCGCAACCAGCTTCGCATCCAGGTCGGGCTTGCGGATTTCCTCGATATTGATATGCACGGGCACACCCATCTTTTCCGCGAGCGTCTTGCGCAGGCCGTCAACGTCCTCACCCTTCTTGCCAATCACAATACCCGGGCGGGCGGTGTGTATGGTGATACGTGCCGTTTGCGCGGGGCGCTCGATTACAACGCGGCTCACGGAAGCGTGCTCCAGCGTTTTCTCGATGTACTTGCGTACTTCAAGATCGGTAATCAGCGTCTTCGCATAGTTTTTGCTATCTGCATACCAGATCGAGTTGTGATCTTTGACGATACCTAAACGTATGCCGACCGGATGTACTTTCTGACCCATGTGGTCTTCTCCTGAACTTAGCCTTGGCCGTCTGCAACTTTCACTGTGATATGACAGGAACGCTTGAAAATGCGATCCGCACGACCCTTGGCACGTGGCCGCAGACGCTTCATGGTCATACCTTCGTCGACAAAGATGCTGGACACTTTAAGCTCATCCACATCCGCGCCTTCATTGTTCTCAGCATTGGCAATCGCAGAGTCGAGAATTTTCTTGACGATCTGAGCTGCCTTTTTGGTGCTGAATTCGAGCAGGCTCAGAGCCTCCTCGACAGGCTTGCCGCGCACCTGGTCTGCAACCAGGCGGGCCTTCTGGGCCGAGATCCGCGCACCTTTCAGTCTTGCTGCAACTTCCATTTTCCTAAACCTCGCTATAGACCAGCGCTTAGCGCTTCGCCTTCTTGTCCACAATGTGCCCTTTGAAAGTGCGTGTTACCGCAAACTCTCCAAGCTTGTGACCAACCATGTCTTCATTGATCAAAACCGGCACATGCTGACGGCCATTGTGGATGGCGATTGTCAGACCAACCATATCCGGCGATATCATGGAACGGCGCGACCAGGTCTTGATCGGGCGACGGTCGTTGCTTTCAATCGCTGCTTCAACTTTCTTCATCAAGTGAAGGTCGATAAAGGGACCTTTTTTCAGTGAACGCGGCACAGTGTCTTCCTCTAATCTCTTGGCTCTATCGACCGAACTTATTTCTTGCCACGACGGCGCACAATAAGGCCGTCAGTGCGTTTGTTCGAGCGCGTCTTGTAGCCCTTGGTCGGGGTACCCCACGGGCTGACCGGGTGCCGGCCACCTGAAGTGCGGCCTTCACCACCACCATGCGGGTGATCAACCGGGTTCATCGCCACACCGCGCACGGTTGGACGCACACCGCGCCAGCGAGCAGCACCAGCCTTGCCGAGCTTGCGCAGGCTGTGCTCGGAATTCGACACCTCGCCAATAGTGGCGCGGCAGTCGGAAAGCACCTTGCGCATTTCGCCGGAACGCAGACGCAGCGTTGCGTATTGCCCTTCGCGAGCGACCAGCTGCACCGAAGCACCTGCAGAGCGCGCCACCTGGGCACCTTTGCCGGGCTTCAGCTCAACCGCGTGGATGACTGAGCCCACAGGGATGTTACGCAACGGCAGGCAGTTACCAATCTTGATTGACGCCGCGGACCCGGACTGCAGAACATCGCCCGCCTTCACGCCCTTGGGCGCGATGATGTAACGACGCTCACCGTCTGCGAACAACAGCAGGGCGATGTTCGCCGTGCGGTTGGGATCGTACTCGAGGCGCTCAACCTTGGCCGGAATACCGTCCTTGGAACGCTTGAAATCGATAATACGGTAGTGCTGCTTGTGGCCACCACCAACGTGACGCACGGTGATGCGACCGTTGTTGTTGCGACCGCCGCGACGGCTCTGCTTTTCCAGCAGGGGAGCGTGAGGCGCACCTTTGTGCAGGTCCTCGCTCACCACGCGGACGACGTGACGACGCCCTGGCGATGTCGGTTTACTTGTTAAAACTGCCATCTCGCACCTACTCCTTATTCAGCCACGGCAAAGTCGATGTCCTGACCCTGCTCCAGACGAACATATGCCTTCTTCCAGGTCGGACGCGCGCTCAGGCCATACTTGTTACGCTTGACCTTGCCTTTGACCTTAAGGGTCTGCACGGCATCGACCTTGACTTTGAACAGCTGCTCGACCGACTTCTTGATTTCGGCCTTGGTTGCATTCACAGCCACCTTGAAAACGTACTGGTTATTGGCGTCCGCCAGTACCGCAGCCTTCTCGGACACGTGTGGCGCTACCAATACCTGGAAAATCCGCTCCTGGTTCATGCGAGCATCTCCTCAATCTTCTTCACGGCATCCACAGTGACCATCACCTTGTCGTAGGCGATCAGGCTCACCGGATCAACACCGTCCACATCGCGCACATCAACCTTGTGCAGGTTGCGCGCTGCGAGGTACAGGTTCTCACCCAGCTCCGCGGTGACGATCAGCACGTTGTCCAGACCGTATTCACCCAACTGCTTGACCAGCAGCTTGGTCTTCGGCGCCTCAAGATCCATGCTCTCGACCACCAGCAGACGATCCTGACGCGCGAGCTCCGACATAATGGAGCGCATGGCCGCGCGGTACATTTTGCGGTTCACTTTTTGCGAGTGATCCTGCGGGCGCGCAGCAAAGGTGACGCCACCGGTGCGCCAGATCGGCGAACGGATGGTGCCAGCGCGGGCGCGACCGGTACCCTTCTGGCGCCAGGGCTTCTTGCCACCGCCGCTGACTTCGGAACGCGTCTTCTGGGCACGGGTGCCCTGGCGCGCGCCTGCCAGATAAGCGGTAACCACCTGGTGCACGAGATCTTCGTTGTATTCGCGGGCAAAGGCGACATCAGACACTGAAACCGTGCCCGCTGCGGCGTTACCTGGCTTGACTACACTCAATTCCACGTTAGAGACCCCCTAACCTTAAGCCTTGACCGCGGGACGCACGATAACGTCTCCGCCGGGTGCACCGGGGACAGCGCCCTTGATGAGAAGCAGGTTCCGCTCCGCATCAACACGCACGATCTCCAGACCCTGGGTGGTCACCGTTTCAGCGCCCATGTGACCGGACATCTTCTTGCCCTTGAACACACGACCAGGCGTCTGGCACTGACCAATTGAACCCGGGGCACGGTGCGACAACGAGTTGCCGTGAGTCGCGTCCTGCATGGAGAAGTTCCAGCGCTTGATTACGCCCTGGAAACCCTTGCCCTTGGATTTGCCGGCCACATCCACTTTCTGGCCAGCAGCAAAATGTGCAACCGTCAGCTCGGAACCCACCGCAGGAGCCTCATCGCTTTCCGCAAGGCGGAACTCCCAGAGACCCGTGCCGGCTTCCACACCCGCCTTGGCGAAGTGACCCGCTGCTGATTTACTCACTTTCGAGGCCTTGCGGTTACCCGCCGTGACCTGGATCGCACGATAGCCATCGCTATCGAGCTCTTTGATCTGAGTAACGCGGTTTGGAGAGACCTCCACTACGGTTACTGGTATGGATGCGCCGTCCTCGGTAAAAACACGAGTCATACCGGACTTACGGCCGACTAAGCCAATAGTCATCTTGCTAACCTCTCAGTGTACGGGGCTTACCCTCTATGGCCGCCCCGCCTTGCTTTAAAGAACCGGGCGTTACACACCCGCAAGCCACATGGCCTACGGGCAGGTCTTGCTACGAATTGTCGTTAACCAAGACTGATCTGTACTTCTACACCTGCTGCCAGGTCCAGTTTCATCAGGGCGTCTACTGTTTTTTCGGTAGGCTCCACGATGTCCAGCAGACGCTTGTGGGTACGGATTTCGTACTGGTCACGAGCGTCTTTGTTCACGTGCGGGGAGACCAGCACGGTGTACTTCTCTTTGCGGGTCGGGAGCGGGATCGGCCCCTTGACCTGCGCGCCAGTGCGGCGAGCGGTTTCCACGATTTCCTGGGTAGACGTGTCTATCAGGCGATGGTCGAAAGCCTTGAGGCGAATACGAATGCGTTGGTTCTGCACCAGACCTAACTCCAATCAATAAAAAACCAGGGGTCCGCAATGGAGCCCCCCGAAAAAGGAACGCGAATTCTAAAGACCAGCCCGCGCACTGTCAAGCAGGGTGCGGGATTATTTTAGTGGTGAGAGGGCCGCTTTAATCTGCACAATTCACACAATGTGCGGCCGTTGGCAGCGCCTCCAGCCGCGCTGCGCCAATGGCCTCGCCGCAGCGCGTGCAGTGGCCGTAGGTGCCGGCATCCAGGCGAGCGAGCGCCGCGCGGGTGTCGGCAATCGACTGCGTGGTTTCCAGGCCGATAGCGTCCTCTACCTCGTCATTCTCCCGCTCCTGGGCCTGCTCGGCCCAGTCTCCGGAATGGCTTCGGGTCACATCGCGCTTGATGCTGCCCAGACGAAGCTCCAGCTCGGCAAGGCTCGCCGACAGCCGGGCGCGTACTTCTGCATTACTCATGGGCGCCATGTTACACCGCAGCGTTGAGCATGCAATAGAGGGCGTCTTTCAAATGTAAACGCCGCAGTTTGGCCTGCTCTTCGGTATGTGTCGCCACCGGTGTCACTTCGTTCTCCATATTTTCCACCTCCCTGGTCAGTTCGTGGTATTCATCGAACAGTTTGCGAAAATGTGCATCGTTCACCTTCAGGGCGTGGATCCGGTCGCGGAATTCGGGGAACTCGTGTACGAGGTCGTGATGCTCTACTGACATGGTGTCTCCTTGCTTATTAATGGCCCGGCCAGGACAATGCTGCTCCCAGCCAGCGGCGGCCCTTCAGCGTAGTTCATGCAGCGGGCCTGGTGCCATGATCCAGATCATGGCGAGGATACCCGTTACCCAACATCGGGCCTTGACGTTAATCCGCGCAGCGGTAACGATGCCCCTACTGGCTTCAGGAGAAAAGCACATGCGCAACGACAACGAAACGCATTCGGTACTCATCGGCTATCTGTTATGGATCTTTGGCTTTATTGGCGCCCACCGCTTCTACTATGGCCGCCAGATCACGGGGGTTATCTGGTTTTTCACCCTCGGCCTGTTCTTCATCGGCTGGATTATCGACCTGTTGCTGATACCCGGTATGGCACGGGATGCCGATCGGCGCTACGTAGAGGGCCCAACCGACTACAGCCTTGCCTGGATTCTACTCACTTTCCTCGGCATCTTCGGTGTGCACCGGTTCTACATGGGCAAGATCGTCACCGGCCTCCTTTACCTGCTCACGGTGGGGCTTTTCGGGCTTGGCATTCTGTACGACTTCCTCACCCTGAACAGCCAGATTTCAGAACGCAATCTGCAGCGCCAATAGGACAAGCCTAGAACAAAAAAGCCCGGCACATGGCCGGGCTTTTCTGTCTAACAAGGGCCAGTTTACTCGATGATCTTGGCGACGACGCCAGCACCCACGGTGCGGCCGCCTTCACGG
>CAXIDF010000010.1:0-145531 GCA_964022665.1 uncultured Halieaceae bacterium | reverse complement strand
GAAATTACCACTTTGAGCTTTGTACGACTGAAGTCATGGGTTGTTCAGAGCATCCCTAAATTTTGTTCATACCACGCCGATAATTCTGATGGATCATTCGCTCGAAAAAACACACCGCCGATACCGGTTACCTTCTCCATAGGACATTACTCCTTGGACACATAACGCCAAGCCAAGGGGCGGCCGCTGTATCGCCGTCCCGCAGAGGCCCGCAGGGCCGGAGCAAACTTGGGCGACTTGTTAGGTGGCCGATACAGTGCGGCGGTAATTTGCATAGAATATTGCCCCTAGGACACAACCAACAAAAAAAGAGAATAACAATATGTAGTCAATGCGCCACTGCAAATAATTTGAAAGGGGCAAGCTTAACCAGGCCATTCCGCCGAAATATATCGCTAAGCTAGAAAGCCGCCAGGCGCCCAACATTAGCGTAACCAACGCAATTGGTGTCGAAAAAATCGTCAATGCAAGCGCACCGTGAAAAGCGGCTGACCCCACCGAGAACGCTAGCAGGGAAAACAGTAGCACCACTAACGCGACTACTTCTTTGGCACCCATGCAAGGCCACCTAACAGCTTATTAGAAAGACCGGACCGTATAACAGCCGGCCTGCTAACTCCAGCACGCCGTGCGGCCCCAGCAGTCAATTCCCCCACAAAATCAACAACCTGGCATATCAGACCCACCGAACTTGCCTGTTAACCGGGCCACCCGGAAGTTAGCGAGACATCAAATCCGCCCATGGAGAACAACAAATATTCTCTTATATTCAGCTAGTTATATATATTTAGCTCTTCCACCTCACGCCCCTCCGATGAAAAGCCCCTTGCATTCCTCCCTCACCATACTACTGTATATGCATACAGCTTACTGACCGCAACCATCATGGATGACATCAGACCCGCCATCTCTGCCAGCCCTCCCAGGCTACTCGACCAGATTCGCCGTCATATGCGAGATGCCGGTTATGCCTGGAAGACCGAGAAGGCGTATATCCACTGGATCAGGCGCTATATCCTGTTCCACGGCAAGCAGCACCCTGGCAGGCTGTCAGACGCCCATATCAGTCAATTTCTCAGCGCACTGGCCAACGAAAGGTCTTGCTCACCGTCCACACAGCATATCGCGCTGAACGCACTGGTCTATCTCTACAAGAAGTTCATGGGTGTGCCTGTTGAAAACCTGAGCTTTTCACGGGCCAAGGTCCAGCCGCGACTGCCTGTAGTGTTGAGTCATCAGCAAGCCATGCTGGTTATCGAACACCTTCATGGCTTGCACCGCACCATGGTCGCACTGCTCTATGGCACCGGCATGCGGCTCAATGAAATGCTCTCGCTGCGCATTAAGGATGTTGATTTTGAGCTGTCTACAATCACCGTGCGCGCGGGGAAGGGCGACAAGGATCGCACCACCATCCTCCCGGATCAGTTGAGGCCACTGCTTGAGGAACAAATCACGCGGGTAGCTTGCCAACACGAACAGGATCTGAGGGAGGGCTATGGCGAGGTCTATATGCCTTACGCTCTGGCCCACAAATACCCGAATGCCGCCAAGGAGCCCGCCTGGCAATACCTGTTCCCCTCAACAGGCATAGGCAAAGACCCTCGTACCGGGGTGCTGCGGCGTCACCACCTGCATGAATCCGCATTGCGCAAGGCACGCTGCAAGGCCAGGCGAGTTTCCGGTATCAACAAGCCCATCAAGTGCCATACGTTCCGGCACAGTTTCGCCACTCGTCTGCTCCAGGAAGGCTACGACCTGCGCACCATCCAGAAACTGCTGGGTCACAGTGACGTCCGGACCACTGAAATCTACACCCATGTCATTCGGCGGGGAGCCATGGGTGTAGTCAGCCCGCTGGATACTCAGTAACCCATGTCCTACGCCGAACTCCACACCCTCACCTGCTACAGCTTCCTGCGCAGCGCATCGCACCCGCACGAACTGGTCACCCGTGCGGCGGATTTGGGCTACCGTGCCATCGCCATCACAGACGAATGCTCGCTCGCAGGCGTAGTGAAGGCTCACGTCGCTGCCAGGCAGGCCGGTATCCAGCTCATTATCGGCAGTGAGCTGAACCTGGTCGAGGGCCAACAGCTTATTGCGCTGGCACCGTCCCGTGCGGCCTACAGCGAACTTTCGGGGCTGATCAGCCTGGCGCGGCGGCGCAGCCCGAAGGGTGAGTACCAGGTCGCATTGCGGGATGTGATCTTCCACCTGAAACGCTGCCTGATTATCTGGAAGCCGAGCGGAGCAAGCAGCACGACGCCCCCGGGCGATGATGGCGCCACCCCGTGCAGCGCGGAGCTCGGCTACGGCCAGCAGTTGGCACGCCTGTGCCGGGGGCGCATCTGGCTCGGGGTGACCCACGTGCTGGGCAACGACGAGATTGCCCGCTATGGCCGCCTGCACGCGTTGGCTCACACGCTGAACCTGCCGATGGTTGCCTGCGGCGCGGTGCGGATGCACGTTGCGTCGCGCAAGCCGCTGCACGATGTGTTCACAGCGCTGTACCACAACACCAGCGTGGCACAGCTGGGCCGACGGCGGCTGGCCAACAGCCAGCAGCACCTGCGCCGGCCGCAACAACTGGCCAAGCTGTACCCGCCCGCCCTGCTCGCCGCCACGCTGGATATCGCCGGCCGCTGCCAGTTCAGCCTGGACGAGCTGCGCTATGAGTATCCGGAGGAAGTGGTGCCACCCGGGCAGAGTGCGGGCAGCTACCTGCGCCAGCTGGTCGAGGCGGGTTGCACGGTGCGCTGGCCCAGAGGGGTACCCACGGACATACAGCAGCGCATCGACTACGAATTGCAGCTTATTGATGAGCTGTCCTACGAGTACTACTTCCTCACCGTGTACGACATTGTGCGCTTCGCCCGGGAACGCGGCATTCTGTGCCAGGGGCGCGGCTCGGCAGCCAACTCGGTGGTGTGCTACTGCCTGTTCATTACCGAGGTGTCGCCGGAGGCGGTGTCACTGCTGTTTGAGCGCTTCATTTCTCGCGAACGGGATGAGCCACCGGATATCGACGTCGATTTCGAACACGAGCGCCGTGAGGAGGTTATCCAGTACATCTACAGCAAGTACGGCAGGCGCCGTGCAGCACTCGCCGCTACGGTCATCACCTTTCGTGCACGCAGCGCGGTGCGCGATGTGGGCAAGGCACTGGGCCTGGATGCGGTGTTCGTTGAGGACCTGGCAAAGTCCCTCGCCTGGTGGGACCGCAGCGCCGACCTGCACAAGCGCTTCCAGGAGCAGGGCGTTGCCAGTCACAGCGAGGTGGCGACGCTGTTTCAGTCGCTGGTGCAGCAAATACTCGGCTTTCCGCGCCACCTGTCACAGCACGTGGGCGGCTTTGTGATCAGTCGAGGGCCCATCTCCCAGATGGTGCCGGTGGAAAACGCCAGTATGGCGGAGCGCACGGTCATCCAGTGGGACAAAGAGGACATTGAATCACTCGGGCTGTTGAAGGTGGATATCCTCGCCCTGGGCATGCTCTCGGCGATTCGCAAAAGCCTGGCGCTGGTCGCACGCGATCACCCCCACATCCGCGGGGTCGCCGATATACCACGCGACGATGCAGCCACCTGGCGCATGTTGCAGCAGGCGGATTCCATCGGCGTGTTCCAGATAGAATCCCGCGCCCAGATGACCATGCTGCCGCGGCTCAAGCCGGCGAGCTTTTACGACCTGGTGATCCAGATAGCCATTGTGCGCCCAGGCCCCATCCAGGGCGACATGGTGCACCCTTACTTGCGCAGGCGGCAGGGTTTAGAGGCGGTCACTTACCCCAGTGAAGACATTCGCGCTGTGCTGGACCGCACACTGGGGGTTCCCATCTTCCAGGAACAGGTCATTCGGCTGGCAATGGTCGCCGCCGGATTTTCAGGCGGCGAGGCCGACCAGCTGCGCCGCGCCATCACCAACTGGGGCAAGAACAGCCAGTTACTGACGTTTGAAGACAAACTGGTACAGGGCATGATTGCGCGCGGTTACGAGAAGGATTTCGCTCACCGTCTGTTTGAGCAGATCAAGGGCTTTGGCGGCTATGGCTTTCCGGAATCGCATTCGGCGAGCTTTGCCCTGCTGGCCTGGGTGTCGGCCTGGCTCAAATGTCACCACCCCGCAGCTTTCTATGTGGGCCTGTTGAACAGCCAGCCGATGGGTTTCTATTCTCCATCCCAGCTGGTGCAGGACGCGCGCCGCCATGGGGTAACAGTACTGCCTGCCGATGTGAACCATAGCAGCTGGGACCACCGCCTGCTGGACAGCGACGGCAACAACCAACCACCCGTGCGCCTGGGCCTGCGGCTGGTGAAGGGCCTGAGCCGTGAAGGGGCCCGGCGTGTGATGGAAGCTCGCAGGCAGGCGCCATTTCAGCAGGTGAGCCAGCTGCGCCAGCGCGCCGGGCTGGCGCGTCGCGATATGGAGGCACTGGCGGATGCAGATGCACTGGCCTCGCTCAGCGGCAATCGCCACCAGTCGCAATGGCAGATCATGGCACTGGAGCAACCGCGCCCGCTGTTACAGGAAGAACAGCGACAACCCGGCAGCCATTTCAATGACGGTGTGCAGCTGCCGGCGCCGGGGGTGGCAGAGGAGGTGCTGGCGGATTACCGCGCCACCGGCCTGACGCTGCGCGCCCATCCACTGGCCTTGCTGCGGCACCTGCCCCCCTTCAACCGCTGTAGCCGTTACGCAGACCTGGGCGGCATCAACCACCGCGGCTTTGTGCGTATCGCCGGCGTCGTCACCTGTCGCCAGCGCCCGGGCACTGCCTCTGGTGTGTTGTTCCTGACCCTGGAGGATGAAACCGGCAACAGCAATATCGTGGTGTGGCCGCGCACCCAGGAGCACTTTCGAGCGGCGCTGATGAATGGCAGGTTACTGGTGGTGAAGGGCACGCTGGAACACAAGGACGGCGTCACCCACATCATTGCCGGCGCACTGGAAGACCACAGCAGCGCCCTGGCTTCGCTGCCTGTGCAATCGCGGGACTTTCATTGATTCACCCCGGGCGTCGCTACCACTGCATGCGGCCGGACCGTACTGGAGGCCGGGCGCGCTAGAAGCTGGAGCCGGGCTGAGTAAGAAACTCGCGCTCCTCCGGCGTGGACTCACGCCCGAGAATTGCATTGCGGTGAGGGTAACGACCAAAACGGTCGATGATTTCCTTGTGCCGCAGTTCAAAACGGTGATTGTTGGCCGCCGCCCACTCTTTGAAAAAGGGTTCTGCCACCTCGTGCACCCAAGGTGACTCGCTGTGCATGTACGGCATCAGCAGGAAGCTGCGCTGTGCAGGTTCCAGCGCCTGCAGTGCGCCGCCGGCCACCGCTTCCTGTGCCAGGCCCAGCGCGAGGGGGTCCTGCGCGAAAGCGCCGGGCGTGTCGCGAAAGATGTTGCGGGAAAACTGGTCCAGTACGATCACCTCGGCCAAGCGCCCGCGCGCACTACTGCGCCAGGGCGCCAGCTCACAGCGCGCCGCTTGCTGCAGTGTGGGAAGGAATCGCTCGCGCAACTGGGCATCCAGGTCTACATCCACGGCCCACCACTGCGCCGGTTTCAGCTCATCAAACCAGAACCCGAGAACATCTTCAGGCTGTACCATCTTCAACTCTCCAGCGCCGCCCACGGTGCCGCTCCACACTACCACGCAAAACAGCTGCCCTGCATGCCCATGCTACCAAACCGCCACACCCGCGTTGCCGGGCCCGGCGCAACGCCTGCGCACACCAACAGCGGCAACAGGTGCTCCTCCCGCGGGTGACAGAAACGCGCATAGGGCGCCTGCTCCCACTGCAGTAGTCGGGCCTCGCGCTCAGCGTCGCCCAGCGGGGCTTCGGCAAGTGTATCGACCAGCCAGTCTTCGAAGGCGCGGTTGCGTGTGTACAGCGCAGGCTCCCGCTGACCAAAAAACGCCTGTACGTTGTGAAAGGAGGAACCGGAGCCGATCAGCAACAGGCCTTCGCCGTCCAGGCTCGCCAGCGCACGCCCCATGCGCAGGTGTGCCTCTGCGTCCATCGACGCCAGCAGGGAAAGCTGGATGCAGGGAATATCGGCTTCCGGGTAGAGGATTTTCAGCGGCACGAACAGCCCGTGGTCGAAACCGCGACTGGCGTCACCCGCCGCTGCGAAGCCAGCGCCCTCCAGCGCCGCCAGCACTTCGCCTGCCAGCGTCGGGTGCCCCGGCGCCGGGTAAGCAATGGCGTAGGATTCCGGGGGAAAACCGTAGTAGTCGTAGAACAGTTCGGGCGCTGCGCCGGTAGTTACCGTCGGCTGGGCCGCCTCCCAGTGCGCGCTGGCAACAATAATGGCGCGAGGGCGCGGCAGCTCGGCGGCGATGCGCTGCAGCGCCGCCACCAGTTCAGCGTGACCCGGGTCACCCAGCAGGGGCAGCGGCCCACCGCCGTGGGAAATGAACAGGCGCGTCAGCATGTTGCCCGCGCTAAACGCCGCAGCAACGCGCGGGCCGCTTGTTTGGAAGGCGCCGCCATCCGCCGGTGTGCTGCCATTGCCTGCCCCTCAATCCTGTGCCGTTTGGCACTACACCAGTATTGTGGCAAGCGGGCCCAAGGCTGTCATGGCACACCGAGTGAACGGTGCATTTGGCCGACAAAGCGTATTGTGGCCAAAAATGACCCTGTCTAAGCCGCCGGGTTTTGGCATACTGCGGCGCATTGGAAAATCACTGACCTCCACAGGAGAACCCGTATGCGCTGCCTGTTGCAGAACCTTACTCGAGCGTTCACGCTGTCTGCCTTGCTCGGCGGAGCCGCTGCGGCCCACGCCGCCACCACGGTCATTCACGCGGGCACCCTGCTTGCCGTGCCCGGAGAAAGCCCCTTGCAGGAACAGACCGTGGTCATTCGCGATGGCTTGGTGAGCGACGTGTTGGCGGGTTACCGCGATCCGGGCAGCATTGATGCCAGCGCCAGTGTCGTCGACCTGAAGCGGGCTTTCGTGATGCCCGGCCTGATGGATATGCACGTTCACCTGCAGGGTGAACTGGGCCCGGACAAGGACCGCCAAACGCTCAAGGATTCTAGCCAGCTCATGCAAATGCGCTCGCTGATGTACGCCCAGCGCACGCTACAGGCAGGCTTCACCACACTGCGGGACGCCGGCTCCAGCCCGCAGGAAATGTATGCCCTGCGCGATGCCATCAACCAGGGCTGGATCGACGGCCCGCGCATCATCGCCGCCGGTGGCGTGGGGGTAACCGGGGGGCACAACGACGTCAGCGGCATGAAACCGGAACTGATGGAGTTCTACACGCGGCCCACTGTCTGTGACGGGCCCTACGACTGCCGCCGCGCCACCCGCAACGCCATCAAGTACGGCGCCGACCTGATCAAAATCACCTCTACCGGTGGTGTACTCACAGACCGCGCTACCGGCACCGGACAGCAGATGGAAATGGACGAGCTGCGCGAGGTGGTGCAGGCCGCCCAGCGCATGGGCCGCAAGGTCATCAGCCACGCCCACCAGGAGGACGGCATTATCGCTGCGCTGGAAGCGGGTGTGGCGAGTGTTGAGCACGGCACCTATGTGGGGCCGAAGTCGATCAAACTGTTCAAATCCACCGGCGCCTACCTGGTACCCACACTGCTGGCGGGCCACACGGTGAAGAACATGGCCACCGAGTCCGATTTCATGAGCCCGGCCATCCGCGAGAAAGCCATTCGCGTGGGCAATGACATGCAGTCCAACTTTGCCAAGGCCCACAAGGCCGGAGTGAAGGTGGCCTTTGGCACTGATACCGGTGTTTCCCGCCACGGTGACAATGCGCAGGAAGCGGTACTCATGCAGGAAGCCGGCATGACCCCCATGGAAATTCTGGTCAGCGCCACCGTGAGCGCTGCCGACCTGATCGACATGTCCTCCACGCTGGGCACGCTGGAGCCGGGTAAGCACGCTGACATCATCGCGCTCGAAACCTCACCGCTGGATGACGTCGCAAGCCTGTTGGATGTGGGCTTTGTGATGAAAGCTGGCCACGTTTACAAAAACCAACTGCGCTAACAACAGGAGCCTGCCGTGACCGGTGCCAGCCAGCAGCAAACACCCCCCTTCAAGCCCGCGGACGTGCTCAACGCCCACATCATGGGTGACGAACGCAGCATGTATGCGCTGTTCAACTACCTGCGTACCAACGACCCGGTGGCACTCGTCGAGCACCCGGACTACCGCCCTTTCTGGTCCCTGTCGCGCTATGACGATATCAAGCGCGTTGGCAGTGAGAACGACCGCTTTCTCAGCGCTCCACGCACCGTGCTTATTCCCACGGCTTTTGAAGAAGCACTGCTGGAACGCTTCGGCACCCGCAACGGGCTGGAAACCCTGATTCACATGGACCGCCCCAAACACCTGAAGCTGCGCAAGGTCACCCGTGAGTGGTTTCTGCCCCGCAGCATCGAGTCGCTGCGCGCCGAAGTGGAAGCGCTATCGAAAGAATTTGTGGACAAAATGCAGGAGATGGGCAGCGAGTGCGACTTCGTGCGCGACATCGCCCTGCTCTTCCCGCTGCGTATCATTCTTTCCATTCTCGGCCTGCCACGAGAAGCCGAAGGCACCATGCTCAAGCTGACCCAGGAAATGTTCGGCAGCCAGGATCCGGCGCTGCAGCGCGCCGACAGCCAAACTGCCGGACTTGAGGTGCTGAACGATTTCGGCGCCTATTTCAGTGAGGTAATTGAAGACCGCAAGAAGAACCCGCAGGACGACCTGGCCACGGTACTGGCCAACGCCGAGGTGGATGGCGAGCCGATGAATGTGCTCGACCAGGCCAGCTACTTCATCATTACCGCCAGCGCGGGACATGACACCACATCCGCCGCCATTGGCGGTGGCATGAAGGCGCTGTTGGAGCACCCAGAGCAAATGGCCCTGTGGCGCGAGCGCCCGGATCTCGACGTGGGCGCCGCCAAGGAAGTGATTCGCTGGGTATCACCCGTACGGCACATGGTGCGCACCGCAACGGAATCCCTGGAGCTACACGGCAAGCAGATCCAGGCGGGCGACAACATTGCGCTCTGGTACCCGGCCGCCAACCGCGACCCGCAAGCCTTCGACCAACCGAACCGGCTCAACCTGTTGCGCGACCCGAAGCAACAGCTGGCATTCGGCTACGGTTCGCACATGTGCCTGGGCCAGCACCTCGCAGCAATGGAGGTGGGCTGCTTCTTCCGCGAACTGCTGCCGCGCTTGAAAGACATGCAGTTCAACGGTGACCCGGAGTGGATCAAGGCCATTTTCGTCGGCGGGCTCAAGTCCATGCCGGTGCGCTACACACTGACCTGAATGAGGGGCGGGCGCGAGCGCTTTGTCAGCGTCTTTCCCCGATAACCCGTCACCCTTTCTCCGGCGCCCTCGCAGGTGCCGGGTACCAGTCCTGCGGCGGCACCACCTTCGGCACCTCCGGGTCGCGTTCGTAATGTGGCGACATGATCTGCACACCATGTTCGTTGAACAGGTCTTGTATGTGGGCGTGCAGCTCACTGTAGGTTTGCGGCATGCGCGTGGCATCGCGGCAATGTGCGTTGAGCTGGTAAATCACCGTGAAATCCCCCATCAGGGTTTGCAGCACAAAAGGCTGGGGCTCGCTCTCCAGCCCCTCCGTGCGCCCCGCCGCCATCAGCAGCAGCGCCTCCACCTGCCGCCAGGGTGTGTCGTAGCCGATGCCAACGTCGGTGTACAGAATCACCCCCTGCTCGCGGGCGAAACTGCTGTAATTGACGACTGTGGAACCGAGCACCTCGGAATTGGGGATGTTGACGTCCTCGTTCTTGGGTGAACGCAGCTGTGTGCTCAGCGCGCGCACATTCACCACTTCGCCCAGGTGATCACCAATACGCACACGATCGCCTTCGCGGAAAGCGCCGCGGTAGGTGAGGCTGTAACCGGCAATCATGTTGGCAATGAAGGAAGACGAACCGATGGAAAACACCACGCCCAGAAAAATACTCACACCCTTGAACGCCTCGGAATCCGAACCCGGGATATAGGGATACGCCACCACCAGCGCGAAGGCGATGATCAGGATGCGCACAATGCGGAAGGTGGGCAGGGCCCAGTCGCGGTCAAAGTTGTTGAGACGAATGCGCCCGCGGTCGACGCGCTCGAAAAACACCTTGGTGGCGCGCAACAGGGCGCGCACCACTATAACGAGTAACGCGAGGAATATGAGGTCAGGCAGGGACTCCAGAGCGCCCGTGGCCATCCTCTGCAACGGGCTGAGAATAAGGTGGAACACATTGCTGGCGAAAGGCCGGGTCCAGGGGTAGAGCCCCAGTGCGGCGTTGAGCCAGGCGAGCACAATCGCGACCAGCGCAATGGTGCAGGTGCCACGCACCGTTGCGCCCTACCAGCTCCACAATTGTGCCGCATCTATAATACGGTGCGAGGCGCGCTCGATTTCCCGGATATGCCGCTCACCGGCCTTTTCAATGAGTCGGTTGAACCACCCGAACAGCGCGCTAACGGCGTAGAGCAGCAACCCTGCCAGACCGCTGATGCCCAATAACAGCCCGGTGCTGGTAAGCAGCCGGCTGTGGCTGCGCTCCTCGCGATAGCGGTCCACCGCGTTGGCGATGCGCTCCATGCTGGCCTCTACCAGTACCTCCAGCGTTACCTGCTCGAGGGCCGCATCGGCCGGAAACAAGGTGGCAATGCTCTGACCGGCAATGCGTATCTCTGAACGATCCGCAGCCGCAATCACCTCGCCCGCATGTGCGTCGAGCGCGGGTTTTTTGGCCAGACGGACAATGGCCTGGCGAATACTCTCCGCCCGCTTCGCCGCCGGCGCCGCGGAAATGCCACGCACGCGGAACAGGGTCTCACCATCCAGCACCACGGAGGCGGCCATGACGCCATCGTCCTGCACCGTTGCGTGGAGGAAAGGGTCCAGCGACTGGCCACCGGCATCCGCCAGCGCCGTTGCAAGGGGAAACAGCCCGAGAAACAAAAGTAGCAAACAACGCATACCGACATCCGCCAGACTAACGCGCCCGCAGAGGCGCACGCACCGTTGTTTTATACCCCGGAGCTGCGCTCAGGGCCAGCCTCAAACTGTCGCGGCCAGAACCCGATTGCGGCCCGCAGCTTTTGCCGCGTAGAGCAATTCGTCCGCTTTATGCAGCAGGGCCGCGCTGTCCTGCCCCGCCGCTGGTACGGCACAGGCGACGCCGAGGCTGGCGGTGACTGCAAGCCGATCACTATCGGTGCGTGCGTGCCGGGCAAAACCGTCCTCTACCGCCGAGCGCAGGCGCTCCGCCAACTGCGTCGCTCCCTCCAGGCTGGTATCCGGCAGCAACACCACAAATTCTTCCCCGCCATACCGCGCCAACAAGTCCACGCGCCGTTTCAGCTGTGGCTGCAATACCTGCGGAAGCAGACGCAATACCTCGTCGCCCTTGGCATGCCCCAGCTGGTCGTTAATGGCCTTGAAATGATCCAGGTCGATCAGCAGAAGGCTGAGCGTTGCCTGGTTACGCTGCGCTCGCGCCCACTCTCGCTCAAGAGCCTCATCAAACTGCCGCCGGTTGGCTATGCCGGTGAGTTCATCGGTGTGCGCAAGCTCATGCAACCGGGAGGTGGCCTCGCGCAACTCCGCCTCGCGTGCACTCAGCAGGCGATTGCGTACCCGCGACTGCACCAGCAAAAAACCAATCACTAATGCAATCAGCAGCGATGTGATTGCCAGCACGATAGGGAACAGGCGCTCCGCGGCAAGCCTCCTGGCCAGTTGATTGAAGGTTTCCAGCGGCGTTGTAACACGCAGAGCCAGGCTGGGCCCGCCAGCCCCCAGATCAAAGCTAAGCAAACGCTGGGAGAACAACACGCCTTCGCTGCCGGGTACTTTCGGCGCCGCCCAATGCAGCGACCCGGGCAGTGTCCATTCACCCGGACCCGCAGCGTCCACCGCGAACTCCTCTTGCCAGCCAAACACATCGCCGGTTGTTTCGTGACGGAATGCGCGGCCCTCTTCCGGGTGCAGCAAGTAATCGCCATCGGAATTCACCAGGCGAACCTGCAGCAGACTGGAGCCCAAATCCCCGAGATGGCGCAGATAGTCACTGACTTCGAGGTTGACGACAACGACCCCCCAGACCTCTCCCGCCGCATCCGCCACCGGTGTGACCACGCGCAAGGTGGGCCTCTGCGGCATTTCAATCCGGCCGCGCTCCCTGTTCAACTCCACCTCGGAGAACATCACCTGTCCAGGTTTCAGCAACCGGCCGGCCTGCACATAATCCCGCTCGCCCTTGTACTGCAGCTCGGGAGCTGATGCCTGATGCAGGGTGCCATCCGGCAGGCGCTGCGAACGCAGCATTTCATGGCCCGTCTGTGCGTCAATCAGGCGCGCCTGAAACACATCGGGCTGTGCCTTGACGTAAAAAAGCATAATGGTGCCCAGGCGCTCGACCCAAACCGACTCCGGCAGCCTGAATTCGGGATCGACACCGCCGTTGTCCTTGGCCCGAGCTATCCCCGCCATCGGTGGAACGCGAGTGAGGAAGTCCACACTGCGCTCCATGCGTCCGGCAAATGGCCTCGCCCCACACCAGGCGGTTTTCCTGCTCGAGCCGCAGCTGTTCTGCGGCACTTTCGTAGGCTGCGGTGACGGTGTAGCGAACGTAAAACACCAGGCTCGGAATCAACACCAGTATCAACAGGGTGAGCACCAGCCAGCGCCGTATAAACCGACGTGTCCGACGGCCTAGCAAGGCAGCAGTTCCACGGCCGACGGCTGGCCGGGGTGGCGCCGAAGCGGCCCCGGCTGCTTGCTCATGCGGGGTTGCGCCCCTTGTTGGCGGCGATGCGCATGCGCAAGGCGTTAAGCTTGATGAAGCCTTCTGCGTCTTTCTGATCGTAGGCCCCGGCATCATCTTCAAACGTGGCGATGCTCGCGTCGAAGAGGCTGTCGGCGGACTGGCGCCCAGCAAGAATGACGTTGCCTTTGTACAGCTTCAAACGCACCTTGCCATTCACCACGGCCTGCGTCTGGTCAATTGCCGCCTGCAGCATGCGCCGCTCAGGCGACCACCAGTAACCGTTGTAGATCATCTCCGCATAACGTGGCATCAAGTCGTCCTTCAGGTGCGCCACCTCGCGGTCCAGCGTGAGGGATTCGATCGCACGGTGTGCCTTGAGAATGATGGTGCCACCGGGCGTTTCGTAGCAACCGCGGGACTTCATGCCCACATAGCGATTTTCCACCAGATCCAGACGCCCAATTCCGTTCGCGCCGCCGACGACATTCAGGCGTTCCAGCACCGTTGCCGGACTCAGGCGCTCGCCATCAATCGCGACGATGTCGCCGCCTTCAAAATCCAGCTCTATGTAGGTGGGGGTGTCCGGCGCGGCCTCGGGGCTGACACTCCAGCGCCACATGTCCTCTTCCGCTTCGGACCACGGGTCTTCCAGAATGCCACCCTCGTACGAGATGTGCAGCAAGTTGGCATCCATCGAGTAGGGCGACTTCTTCTTGCTCTTGCTATAATCGACCGGGATGTTGCGCTCTTCGCAGTACGCCATGAGCGTTTCACGCGAAGTGAGATCCCATTCCCGCCACGGGGCGATGACCTTGATACCCGGCTTCAAGGCATAGGCGCCGAGTTCGAATCGCACCTGGTCGTTACCCTTGCCGGTAGCGCCATGGGAAATGGCATCCGCGCCGGTTTCATTGGCAATCTCGATCAGCCGTTTGGCGATCAGCGGGCGGGCAATGGAGGTACCGAGCAGGTACTCACCTTCGTAAACCGTATTGGCGCGGAACATGGGGAAAACGAAGTCACGCACAAACTCCTCGCGCAGGTCATCGATGTAGATTTCCTTCACGCCCAGCGCCTCTGCCTTGGCGCGCGCTGGCGCGACCTCCTCGCCCTGACCGATGTCGGCAGTGAACGTCACTACCTCACAACCATAATGATCCTGCAGCCAGCGCACGATGACCGAAGTATCGAGGCCACCTGAATAGGCCAGAACCACTTTTTTCACATCTGACATAACTTGCTCCGTAGGGAAGGCGTCAAACCCCGTATTTTACGCGCCCACCGGCGCGATTCCCAGCCCGTATTCCCGTGGGCGGCCCTTTACGTTACCATCCTTACTGACATTTCCTGCCGTGGTTTGCTGTGACTGAACTCTCCCTCCTTCGCCCCGATGACTGGCACGTTCACCTGCGTGACGACGCCGCGCTAACGCAGACCTGTGCCGATATGGCACGTTATTTTGGCCGTGCGATTGTCATGCCCAACCTGACACCGCCGGTGACCACCGTGGCGGCCGCGGCGGCCTACCGCGAGCGCATCCTGGCCGCCATGGACGGGCTGGAGCGGCGTTTCGAACCGCTGATGACCCTCTACCTCACCGACACCACGAGCGCCGATGAAATTCGCCGCGCCGCCGACAGCGACTTTGTGCATGCGGTGAAGCTGTATCCCGCCGGGGCAACCACCAACTCGGACGCAGGCGTGGCGGAACTCGAGGGGCTCTATCCTACGCTGGAGACCATGCAGGACGTCGACCTGCCGCTGCTTATTCACGGCGAAGTCACCGACCACGCGGTGGATATCTTCGACCGGGAAAAGGTCTTCATTGACCGGCACCTGGCACCGATCGTGGAGCGCTTTCCCGGGCAGCGGGTGGTGCTGGAGCACATTACTACCGCCGACGCCGTCGACTTTGTCAGCACTGCGCCAGGCAATGTGGCCGCGACCATCACCGCCCATCACCTGCTGCTCAACCGCAACGACATGCTGGTGGGCGGCATTCGTCCGCACTACTACTGTCTGCCGGTACTGAAGCGCAATACGCACCAGGCGGCCCTGCTGCGCGCGGCAACCTCCGGCAGCCCGCGCTTCTTTCTCGGTACCGATTCCGCACCTCACGCCACCGGGCGCAAGGAAACCGCCTGCGGCTGTGCCGGTTGCTACACCGCACACGCAGCGCTGGAACTGTATGCCGAAGCCTTCGAAGCCGCCGGCGCGCTGGACCGACTGGAAGCGTTTGCCGGCCATTTCGGCGCCGACTTCTACCGCCTGCCGCGCAACCGCGACCGCATCACCCTGCGCAAAACGAGCTGGACAGTGCCGACGCAACTGCCGCTCGCCGACACCCACCTGACCCCGCTACGCGCCGGCGAATCCGTGGCCTGGCAAGTGAGCAACGGGGCCACGGGACGTTGACGGAAGGCAGCGAACAGCGCATCTGCGACCGTTTCCGCGGCTTCCTGCCGGTCGTTATTGATGTGGAGACCGGGGGCTTCGTCGCCGCGACCGACGCAGTGCTGGAGATTGCCGCGACCATTGTGCGCATGGATGAAGACGGCAACCTGGGGGTGCACCGTACCTGGAGCTTCAACGTCAAGCCGTTCGAAGGCGCGAATATCGAACAGGCCGCGCTGGATTTCACCGGCATAGACCCCTGGCACCCGTTCCGCGAGGCCATGAGCGAGGAAGACGCGTTCAGTGAACTGTTCCGCATTGTGCGCAAAGAGATTCGTGACCAGGGCTGCAACCGGGCGATACTGGTTGGGCACAACGCACACTTTGATGCCGGTTTCGTCAACGCGGCGGTAGAGCGCTGCAGCATCAAGCGCAACCCGTTCCACCCGTTCTCGTTTTTCGACACCGCCACGCTGGCCGGGCTCGCCTACGGGCAGACGGTGCTGGCCAAGGCCTGCAAGGAAGCCGGCATCGCCTTCGACAACGCCGAAGCACACTCTGCCGCCTACGACGCAGAACGCACTGCCGACCTGTTCTGCGACATCGTCAACCGCTGGAAAGAATCCGGTGGCTGGATGCCCAGCTACGATTGAACGGGCTTGCGAATCCCCTTGCGCACCAGGGGCCAGAACAACTCTTCACGCCAGTCGAACTTCCCCGGTAATCCGAAGCGTTCCTGTCGGCTGCGGGGAATTTTCGCCGTGCCATAGAACACATCGAGGCAAAACAGCGTGATGGCGTAGTTACCGCGGGCATGCGCCTGCTTGCCCAGCCCGTGGTGCGCGTGATGCGTGTCCGGCAGGGTAATCACCTTTTCCAACACCTCGAACACCGGCTCCATGCCCGGCAGTCGACGCAGCGCAAGGTCCCAGCGGTAGGGGGTGTGGGTGAGCGCATTGACCACGAACTCGATGAGGATAGCCACGGCGAACACTTCATACATACCGAGGTACACCGTCACCGCGCCAATCCAGGTTTGTGGCAACAGCAGGGTCCAGAAGATGTTATAGCGGTACAGCACCAGCGCGTTGAGCTGCGGCGCGCTGTGGTGTGTGCGGTGCAGCTTCCACAACCAACGCTTCTCGTGCGACCAGCGGTGCAACCAGTAATGCAGGAATTCCTGCAAGAAGAACACAATGGGAAACGCCAGCCAGAAGGGAGTATCGGCCAGCGCCCCCTCGAAGCCGGTAAACACCTGGCCGAAGAGCAGCCCAATGGCCAAAGCGATTACCGGCCCGGCCAACAGGGTTTGCGCCGCCAGCCCCGCTACCGCGAAACCCCTGTCACGCCAGGTATTGTCCTGCCGCCGGTGGTGACCACCGAGTGCCTCAAGCACCAGCATGCTGACGAACACACTGATTACGACGACGCCTACCAGCGCTTCTATGCTCATTCCGATAGCCCCCCGGGGCCCAGGTCATCAGGATTGGTCGCGGCGCAGAGGCCGCCAAGCAAAAATTCCACCAGCTGGGCGGTGTGCGCGTTCACCTCGTCCTCGGTCCAGGCTGCTCCACGCTGGCGCCGCGCATGGGCCCAGCGCGCGGCAATGTGTGTCAGCGTCACGCCGGCCAATTCCTGGCGCAGAAAGGACACCGCGTCCGGCAGCGACGCCAGCGCGCGGCTCAGGTGTTCTCCAAGAAGGCGCAGCGAGCGGCCGCGTTCAAGGTCGTGCTTGTACAGCAGGCCGTGGCGCTCCTGGCTGTGCAGTTGCGACACCAGGTTGAGGTAGTAGCTGGCCTGGGGCTCATCCCCGAGCAGTTCCAGAAACGGCCTGACCATGGCATCCAGCAGCGCCGCCAGATCATCCAGGCGACTCTGGTCTTCCAGAGCGTTCAACAGGGCCAGGCGGCGCCGGTTGATGACACCCTGTCGATACTCCAGCAGGGCTTCCAACAGGCCGTCCATGGAGCCAAAGTGGTACTGCAGCGCCGAATTGTTGCGCTGGCCCGCCTCAACACTGATGCGCCGGGTCGACACGGCATCCACACCTTCCTCTGCTAACAAACGCTCCGCAACGAGCAGCAGCTTGTGCGCGGTGTGATTGGCATCGAGAGCATTCATGCGGCCAATTTAAGTCACCCGTCTTGTTTAAGTCAAGCGCCTTATTTGTGCTCGCCGCCGCTACGGCGTCAGGGTAACACCGCGCTCGGCAAACCAGCGCTCGTCCAGCACCCAGCGTACCGCGTTGACCTCGGGATGCGTCTGCACCAGCTCTGCCGCACGCGACTGCACAGCCACCAACCGATCCTGCGCCGCCATCATCTCGGGGTGCTGCACATCCTTGTCCCGCAGTGAGGGGAACGCCGTGTGCAGAAACTGCATCACCGGCACCTGCGCCGAGCGCGGGCTGGTCACGAAAGCGACACCGTTGTTGATCTCCCTGACCCTGAACTGAAAAGGGTAGGCTGCCAGCTCGTCATCGGCGGCCAACAGGCCGTTGAGCTCAGCCACCCGCCCGTCACGACTCGCCAGCCAGGCGAGCAACGCCACGGCCAGCAGGGCACACAGGAGCATGACGTAACGACGCGTGAACCTGTCCATCAACGTTCCTCCAACGCTTTTGTCCGCGCAGGGCCTGACTGACCCACCGTCACCCGAACATCAATTTGCAGCGGGCGCATCGACAGCTTTGACGCGGAGACGGCGGGCACCGCCAGAAGGAAGTGGCCATTCGATTTCTCCGCCGGTCGCCAATCCGATCAATGCACTGCCAACCGGTGTCAGTACCGATATTTTCATTTCCGCTACGTTAGCTTCCTGAGGGTATACCAGGGTCACTGTGGTGTCGCTACCGGTATCAATGTCTTCAAAGGTCACGCGAGAATGCATGCTGACGATACCGGATGGAAACTCGTCATCAGCTACGGTTTCTGCCCGCGCCAGTTCTTCATCCAGGGCATCGGCCATAGTGCCGTCATGATGCTCTATGGCAGCCAACAGACGGCGGTAGTCACTATCTTTCAAAGTAATGGGAGAAGCGTTCAACATCTTTTTCATCCTGCATGGATTAACGTGGCCGACAGCAAACGAGTGCCGCACAGGCCAGTGAGGAATTTGATTGTGGGGCTGCCTGGGAAGGCGAAGCGGCGATCAGGCTGGCAGTAAGTCCCGATCGCCGAGGGGGAGGAAGGGCGCGGCCGCCAGCGCTCTCCGCACTGCGGAGAGTTCTACAGAAGTGGCAATGTTGGATTTACTGCGCATGCCGCAGACTCTAGCACACCGCGGCACAGGCGTGAATACAGCCGCAACGACAGCCGCGATTCGCGCAATTTCATGTGCCCGAGGGAGCCCGATAATGGCTGATCTGCACTTCCTCGCCGTAGTCGCCGTAATCCCCGAGCGTCCGCAACCCGCGAAACTCTTTCCACGACAGGGCACGATAGTGCGCTGGCCCGGCAGACAGGAGTCCCGGGAGTGGCTCGATCACCGCCTCGTAACCGGGGTTCAGGAAGTACGCGATACTCAATCGCGCCTGCCCATCGCTGGCTCGCACGCGATGCAGAGGCGCCGTAAAGCGATCATTGGCCGCTACCTGCAGCATGTCGCCGATGTTGATGGTCAGCGCACCTGGCATCGGCGGAACATCCACCCAACTGCCCTGCTGCTGCACCTGCAGCCCGGCGACCGCGTCCTGCAGCAATACAGTCAGTACGCCGGCATCGGTGTGCGGGCTGATGCCAAGCGGCCCGGGCGCAGGCGCCTCCCCCGCCAACACATCGTGCAACGGGTAGTGGTTCAGCCGCAGGAAGCTACTGTGGCGTGGCGAAAGCTGCGCCAGCAGACTGTCGGGCGCCTGCCCCAGGCCCTCGCAAAGCAGCGCAGTGAGCCGCAGCGCGAGTGCGTGACACTCCGCGGCAAAGGATTCCAGCGCCGGACGCAAAGCCGGCATGGCCGCAGGCCATGGCGTGTCCTCACCGGGCGCGAAGTCGAAGATCTCCTTGCGGTCACGCAGGTTTTTGGTGAGCTCACGATCATAGTAGCCGAATGGGTTTTCCAGCGTGCGGCTGACCGCGCGCTTGGCCTGCGCATCACAGGCAAAAAACGCACGTGCCGAGGTCAGCGTGCCATCTGCCAGGGTGACATCAAGTCCGCTGTTGACCACCTGGAAGAAACCGGGCGCGGCGGCAGCTTCAGTGAGACGGCCAACAACATCGGCGCGCGGTGCGGCGAGATCAATCAGGGGAATCGGAAGCGAGGGCATAACGCGGCAAAACTCTCTGTCGGCTGTAGATCAGCTGCCTATTATGCCTGAGCGGGGCTTTTGCTGAAGCGCTGCTTTCGCCTCAATGTAGCGCACGATGGAACTGCTGGTGGCGCTCAAAATGGCCCAGCACATCGTGGATGATCTGCTCGCGAGACCAGCCCATGACATCATAGCCCTGCCCGCCCTGGTGCAGATGTACCTCGGCGCGGTGAAAAACTGTATCCAATTCGTCCGTCGCGTCCTCTGCGCCGTTCGTCACAACCGCATGCTGGCGGCATACCACCTCGTAGCGGAATTCAGGCTCGCCCTCGACCGCAACCGTAATACCCACACCATTCGGTTCCTGCGTTGCGACCTCAACTTGCGCCCTCACCCCCCGCTCTCGCAGCGCTTCGGCAAAGTGCTGTAGAGCCGGAGCCACAACCTCGCGTTGAAAACGCCCCACCTCCAATTCGCCGGGCTGCGCCAACAGCGCATTGAGGCGTTCGCGCCAGCTGTCAGGGCCCTGTACCACTGGCACCACGCTTTGCATATCGCGCTGCGCCACATCCAGCCGCAGCGCCCGGGCCAGCCCCCAGATAGCACCCAGCAGAGCGAGTGAAAATGGCAGCGCACTGGCGATAGCCGCCGTTTGCAGCGCTGCCAGGCCGCCAGCCAGCAACAGCACGATGGCAATGATACCAATGACGGCGGCCCAGATGAGCCGTTGCAGAACCGGCGTATCGTCGCGACCGTGGGCACTGAGCATGTTCAGCACCATGGCGCCGCTGTCTGCAGACGTCACGAAGAACACCACAACCATCAACAGCGACGTGATGGACAAAAACGTAGAGCCCGGCAGATATTCCAGAAACTGGAACAGCGCCTGCGCCTGGCTCGCCAGCACGCTTTCCCCCAGCGCAGCCTGCCCCTCGTGCAGGATCAGTTCAATGGCACTGTTGCCGAAAACCCCCATCCACAACAGGGTAAACCCGCAAGGCACGATCATCGCGCCCAATATGAACTCGCGAATGGTGCGCCCCCGGGAAATACGCGCAATGAACAGCCCCACAAAGGGTGACCAGCTCAGCCACCACCCCCAGTAGAAAATCGTCCAGCCCCCCAGCCAATCAGTGGGTTCGTAGGCGTAAAGATTGAACGTCTTGGCGACCAAGTCGCCGGCATACACACCGAGGCTCTGAATTGTAGACTGCAACAGGGTGACCGTCGGACCGGCAAACAACACACCGCCCAACAACACCAGCGCCAGCAGCAGGTTTAACTCAGAAAGCCTGCGGATCCCCGCATCCAGCCCCAGCGCGACCGAAATACCAGCCAAGACCATGATGCCGCAAATCAAGCCCACCTGAACGCCGCTGCTGACCTCAACGCCCACGAGATAGGCGAGCCCGCCATTGATCTGCAGGACGCCATAACCGAGGCTGGTGGCGATGCCGCAGCTGGTGCAGACAATCGCGAACACATCGACCGCCGCCCCAAAAGGCCCGTGTATGCGCTCGCCCACCAGGGGGTAAAACGCGGAGCGCAAGGTCAGCGGCAGGGAATGGCGGAATGCAAAGTAGGCCAGCACCAGGGCCACGATGGCATAGATACCCCATGCATGCAGGCCCCAGTGAAAGAAGGTCAGCTGCATGGCCTGCCGCGCCGCCTCCACCGTGCCCCCCTCAGCCAGCGGCGGTTGCAGGAAGTGCATCACCGGTTCGGCAACACCGAAGAACATGAGACCAATGCCCATGCCCGCCGCGAACAGCATGGCAAACCAGGAGATCAGTGAGTAGTCCGGCACGGAATGATCGGGACCGAGTTTGATATCACCCAGCCGGGTGACGCTCAGCACCACGATGCTGATCAGGATAATCGCGACCACCAGCACGTAGTACCAGCTAGCATAGCGAATGATGGCGTCCTGCAGCTGCTGGAAGAGCGTGCTGCTCGCCTGAGGCAGGAAAGCCGCCACGCCAACGAGGGCCGCAAGGAGGCACATGGAGGGCCAGAAAACCCCGGCATCCACCTCCAGCAAACGCCCACGGACCGTATTTTTGTTTTGCATTGTAACTATTTATTACCTTCTCGGCGGGACAGAATACACGTGACTGAATAACAACGAAATTCGAGATTGGGGTATTTACCGGGCCAAATGCGGAGAGTCTAGCTAGTTCCGTGTCGAATGTGAACAATGCCTACTTCAAACCCTACCACGAAAACGGGTATTATGTTTCGCTGTCTAAACAATACCTTTCACATCACGTTCATGGGGAACCTCGTCGCAATGAAGAACAGCAAGCCTCAACAACTCAACGCCAAAACCTCACCCGGCACACCCCTGCGCATTCTCGCGCGTGCCGTCATGACCGCCGTAGCCGGCAGCGCGCTGGCGGCAAGCACAGTACAGGCGCAACAACTCGAGGAAGTGGTGGTCACCGCCACGAAGCGCACTGCCAGCATGCAGGACGTGCCCGTTGCGGTATCCGCGATCACCGAACAATCCATGACCGAGCAGGGCATTACCGACTTTACCGATTACATCGCTTCCCTGCCCAACGTCACCGCAGGCGGTCGCGGTCCGGGCCAGAACGAAATCTATATTCGCGGCGCCGCCATCCAGGCCATGAACACCACCATCCAGGAGGCCAATGGCAGTGCACCTAACGTGGCCTTGTACCTCGACGAGCAACCGGTTACCGCCGGCGGTCGCAACCTGGATGTGTACATCGCCGACATGGAGCGCATTGAGGTATTGCCGGGGCCGCAGGGCACCGTCTTCGGCTCCAGCTCACAGGCCGGTACCGTACGCCTGATCACCAATAAGCCGGTCATCGACGAGTTTTCAGCCTCGTTCAAGGCTGGTACTTCGTTCATGCCCGAGGGTGACCCCAGTGCGAATGCCAGTGCCGTCTTCAACTTCCCGCTGATAGAAAACCGTCTGGCGGCCCGCGTACTGATCTTCAATGACCGTCAGGGCGGGTATATCGACAATGTGCGCGGCACGTTCACACCCGACCCTTCGCGCAACCCCGCCCTGCCATCGGCTGATGGCGTGGTGTTCACCCCCAGCGGGGGTGACCCGACCGGTCACCAGTTCGCCGATGGCAGCTACGCCGAGCCCGGACGCGCCTACGGTGTGCAATATGAGTCGCGCAATAACGATGCGCTGGCCGAGGAAGACTTCAACGACGCCACCTACCAGGGCTTCCGTGCCGGGGTCAAATACCTGATCAACGACGACTGGGACCTGCTCCTGACCCACCACCAGCAGCAGCTGGATGCCGACGGCGTGTTCGACTACGACCCCGAAGTGGGCGACCTTGAGGTGGAGCGCTACCACCCGGACCGCCTCACCGAGGACTTCTCGCAAACCGCCTGGACGCTGCAGGGCCGCCTGGGCGAACTGGAACTGCTCTACACCGGCGCCTACCTCAAGCGGGAAACAGACCAGATCATCGATTACTCCAACTACGCCAATACGGGCTTCTACATCGCCGGCTACATGTGTGAATACAACACGCCGGGCTACCACGGCGGTGGCGGCGTGGGCTACACCTTCGACCCCACGCTCTCCGGCGATCCGGACGTAATCGAGTGCTCCAACAGCGGCGCAGGTTTTGCCGCCATCAGCAACGAAATGGAGCGCACCACCCACGAATTGCGCTTCAACACCGACCCCGCGCGCTGGATTCGCTTCCAGGGCGGTGTTTTCTATGAGGACGTCGAGCTGCAACACGTCGGTGACTTCAACTATGGCGACCCGGACTGGAACGCACCAGACCCCGGCCAGTTAAACGGCGGCAGCGGGCCATTGGTCGCCAATGACCCGAACGAGCGCGGCGCAACAACCCAGTTTTCCAACGACATAACGCGCCCGGAGGAGCAGATTGCGGTGTTCGGTGAGCTGGCCTTCGACTTCCTGCAGGATTTCACCTTTGCTTACGGCTTCCGCTACTACGACCTGGAAGCGGGGTTTGAGGGATTTTCCATTCTCAAATACGGCAACCGTCCGGTGCCGAACCTCGCCAATGGCAATGCGGCCAACAACCCGGATGTGGTAACACAGCCGGATGTGACCGGCGGGCGCGACTACGTGGTCAATATCGGCGACTTCCAGCCGACATCGGTAGACGATACGATTCACCGCCTAACCCTGAGCTGGCGCCAGTCGGACGACCTGATGTTCTATGCCACTTGGTCCGAGGGTTTCCGTCCACAGGGCTTCAACCGCGCCGTGGCCGGCAGTGAGGTCACAGCCCAGCCAGATGGCAGCGCACCCTGCAAGGTCTCGCGCACACCGGAGTACTGTATTCCCCTTATTTACGAATCGGATGAACTGGTGAACTACGAGCTCGGCTGGAAGGGCGAATTCATGGACCGTCGCCTGCGCTTCAATGGCGCCGCTTACTACATCGAGTGGGACGGGATGCAGGTGGGCCATATCGACTCGCAGAATATCGACTTCCTCACCATCGTCGATAACGCCGGTGACGCCGAGATCCGCGGTATCGAGGGTGATTTATCCTGGCTCGCCACCGCCAACCTCAGCCTGTTCGGCGCGTTTTCGTGGAACGACACTGAGATCGTCGACCTGAACCCGGCCTTCGCCTTTGCGGTCACCGATGTGGGCTCCCAGCTGCCGCTGGCACCGGAGTTCCAATTCAGCCTGCGCGGCCGTTATGAGTGGGATGTATTCGAGGGCACCGCGCATGCGCAGCTGGCGTCACGCTATTCGGACGAGGCCTACAGCTCAATCATTGATGTACCGCAGCGCCGCGAGCTGCAGGATTCCTACGTCATAACCGATGCGACGCTGGGCTACCGGCAGGACACCTGGACGGCCGAGCTGTTCGTCAACAACCTGACCGATGAGCGCGCGCAGCTGCACATCAACACCCAGGACGGGTCACGCAAGATTCTGACCAATCGTCCGCTGGAGTTTGGCCTGCGCTTCACCTACGACCTGTTCTGAGGGTGAGCATCGAGGCGGCAAAGGCCTGCCTGCAACGCGGCGATTTCCAGGCTGCAGAGCAGGCGGCCACCGCCGTACTTGCCAATGGCAATACGAGTGAAGCGCTTTATCTGCTGGCTACAGCGCGCCGCTATCTGAATGAACATGCGCAGGCCCTGGCAACTCTCGAGGAACTCGAGCGCCTTGATGCCGGCCATGCTCGCCTGTATCAGGAACGCGGCCACAATTTACTCGCACTGCAGCAACCGGCGCCGGCCCTGTCAGCCTATCGCAATGCGGTAGCGCGCAACCCCGCCCTGCTAGCCAGCTGGAAAGCCATCGCGCGGCTGACAACTGATAACCCGACCTGGCGGGAGCTGGCGCGCGAGGCGGTGATTCAGGCGCAGGCTCTTGCCCAGCTGCCGGCAGAGATCCTCAGCGGCCAGAGCATGTTGCACGAGGGTCGACTGGAGCGCGCTGAGGCGCTGTGTCGTCACTACCTGCGCCACAACCCGCAACACATCGAGGGCATGCGCCTGCTCGCCGCCATCGCCGTGCAACACGGCCAGCTGGAAGAAGCCGGTTTTCTGCTGGAGAGCGCCACAGAGTTCAGTCCCGGCAACCTGCTGGTGCGGCTGGACCACGTGAATGTGCTGTACCGGCAACAACGGTTCACCGAGGCCCTCGCCACGGCAGAAGCACTGCAGCAGGAGCTTCCGGGCAACCTGTCGATAGCAGCCACGCTGGCCAACCAGTACATTGCTGTGGGCCGTTTCGAGGAGGGCATCGCGCTGTTGCGGGGTCTGCTGGAGGCAAATCCTGAGCAACCGTCACTACAACTGACACTGGGCCATGCGCTCAAGACTATTGGCAATACAGAGCAGGCGGTGGCAGCCTACCGTGCGGCAAACCGTGCGAGACTCGATTTCGGAGACGCCTGGTGGAGCCTCGCAAACCTGAAGACCTTCCGTTTCGATGCGGCGGATATCGCTACCATGGTGACGCAGGAAGCGGCTGCGAACACGGCGCTGGAGGACCGCATTCACCTTTGTTTTGCACTCGGCAAAGCCTGCGAGGACAACAGCGATTACAGCGCCTCCTGGGACTATTACGAGCGCGGCAACCGCCTGCGGCACAACACCCTCGGCTACCAGCCACAACGGATGAGCCGGCGCCTGCAACGTCAGCAGTCGTTTTTCACTCCCGGGCTATTGGGCAGCCACGCAAACACCGGCCACCCCGCCGCCGACCCCATTTTCATTGTCGGCATGCCGCGCGCCGGATCCACGCTACTGGAGCAGATACTGTCTTCGCACTCCGCGATTGACGGCACCATGGAGCTGAACCATATCCCGGCACTGGCCCAGCGCCTCGACGGGCACGGCACACGAGCGGAGGGAGAAGGCTACCCGGAGCGCCTTGCCACACTGGATGCGGACACTTTGCGCGCCTACGGCGAACAATTCCTCGAAGCCACCCGTGTTCACCGCCAGGGCGCACCCTTTTTCATCGACAAGATGCCGAACAATTTTCGCCACATCGGCCTCATTCACCTGATCCTGCCCAACGCGCGCATCATCGACGCCCGGCGCGACGCCATGGACTGCTGTTTCGGCAACTACCGCCAGCTCTTCGCCTCCGGCCAGGAATTCACCTACGACCTCGCCGATCTGGGACGTTACTATCGGGACTATGTTGCACTCATGGACCACTGGGACCACGTGCTGCCCGGGAAAGTCTTGCGCGTACAACACGAGGACGTGCTCGACGACCTCGAAGGACAGGTGCGGCGCATGCTCGACTTCCTGGGCCTGCCGTTCGAGGCCGGCTGCCTGCACTACTACGACACCGAACGCGCGGTGCGCACACCCAGTTCGGAACAGGTGCGGCAACCCCTGTTTCGCACGGCACAGGCGCGCTGGAAGCACTATGCGCAGTGGCTGGAGCCGCTGCGCCTGGCACTCGCGAGCGACCCGTCAATAGCCAAAGACTAAGCGTCGAACCGTCACCGCTAGAAGCGATAACCCGCCGTCAGGCGCACGCTACGTGGCTCAAGTACGTGATAGTGCAGGTCCTCGACACCCGCCGCCGCTTCACCGGGCAGGCGCGAGGCATAGAAATAATCGATGTCGTGGTCATCGCTATCGAGCAGGTTCAGGATATCTGCGCGCAGGGTCCAGGGGCCCAGTCGGCGACCCAGGCCCAGATTGACCGAGAACGTGGCATCTGACTTCACGCTGGCGTCCTCGACCAGCGGACGCTCGCCGAAGTAGCGCAGGCGCAGGCTGCCAAACCAGTCCTGCCCGTCATCCAGGCTGATACCCGCCTGCACCACATGCTCAACGGCTCCGGGAATCTCGCGTTCCCCTGCAGGCGCGTCACTGAAGCGGGCGTCGGTCCATGCGTATTCCAGATCCAGCGTCCACGCCTCCGTAAGCGAGTAATAGGCAGTCAGTTCGACGCCTTCGCGCTCAGAGCGGCCGCTCGCTTCCGTGTTGCCGGCGTCTCCCACAAACAGCAGTTCGCTATCCAGCTCCAGATACCAGAACGCGAGCGAAGTGTTCAGGCGTTCGCGCCAGTAACCACGCACGCCAGCCTCGTAACCCAGCGAGCGCACCAGTGGATCTACCGCATTAATGGCTGCGCCATCGGCAGGGTCGATGCGAGTGGTTGTGCCGCGGGCATCGTTGGAGTGATACCCCTGCCCTGCGGATGCATAGGCTTCCCAGTCGCTGCCCAATGTGTACACCAGGCTGCCCTTGAGGGACCACAAGTCATCATCAGCCGTACCGCCATTGGCCGCGAGCTCGATGCCATTGACGTTGCGCTCAATGGCACTGTCGACATCGAAGTCGAAATAGTCGTAGCGCACGCCCAACACCGAGCGCAACCGTGGCGACCACTGCAGCTTCTGCTCCCAGAACAGGCCAACACTGGACTCATCCACCGCATCGCTGCGTACCGGACCAGTGCGCTGCCGCGCGCGGCTGCGATACAGGCCCACTTCCTCGATATCATCCACCCGCAGTTCGGCGCCGAAAGACTGCTTCATCGGCAGGCCGGCCAGGGTGCCGGCATGGGTGTAGCGCAATCGCCCGCCGTAAAGGAGCCGCTCGTCTACCTGCTCGAACTGGTCGCCGCCCTGGGGGTCATCGAGGAAATACGTGAAATTGGACCACAGGTTCAGGTCGTAGCGCGCCAGCCATGCATCCACCTCCCACGCACCGCCGCGCCACGTGGCGCTCAGGCTGTAACGGCTGGACTCGCCCCCCACGGTATCGTCGATCACACCCAGATCGTCGATGATGCCCTGGGTTACGGCTCGGGCCGGTATCTGGTCGGCGCTGTTCCAGCTATTGTCGTAGGCCATCGCGGTCAGGCTGAGAGTGCCCGCGGCCACGTCGCGGGTGTGCTTCAGCAACAGGTTGATGCGCGACAGGTCTTCTTCGATACCGCGCCAGGGCCCGTCGTAGCGATTGCCCTCCAGAGCATAGAGCCAGTCACCGCCGGCGGCATTCTGGCTATCAACCACAACCAGGCGCTGGTAGCCGTCTTCACCCCAGGTAATCTCGGCCAGGCCGTCGTCAACACGGTCCACGGTGCGCATTTCCGCGCTGCCTGCGCCACTGAAGTCGCCCACATCCGCGTAGTACGGTCCCTTTTTGTAGGCGATGGTGGCAAGCGTTTCGGGAATGACGGGGTTCAGGTCGGTGTAGCCCTGGCCGTGACCGTGGGTACGCATGTTCAGCGGCATGCCGTCTATAAAAGTGGCGAAATCCGTACCGTGGTCCAGGTTGAAGCCGCGCAGAAAATACTGATTGGCCTTGCCTGTGCCGCTGTGCTGGGTCACCACCATGCCCGGCACCAGTTCCAGCACCTCGCCGCTGCGCAGCAACGGTCTGAGGGCGATTTCCTGTTGGCCAATAATCCCTTCCGAGGCCGTGATCGCATCACCTAGCAGGCTGACGCGGCGTCCTTCCACCGCTACGGTTTCCAGGGTCTGACCCTGTGCTGCAATGCTCGCGCCCAGAAGTAACCCTGCCACCACCCGGCAAGGGAGGTGGTGGCCATGGAACCCACATTGAGTTGCTGCCGTCCGTGGCACTACCGATTCCGTCCCGTCTCTGATCACGCTACACTCCCTCTACTGAATACAGACGTTGTATCACGACCCGCCAACACCGATAACAGGTCGGTTTTATGCCCGAACAGAAACGCAGCCTGCTGCAGCGCCTTGGTCTGCGCTCACGCCGCGCCCCCAAGCTTGGCAAGCGTGAGCTCGCGGTGATGAGCATATTGTGGCGTGGGCAGCCCCAGTCCGCCGTGCAGGTGCTGGAAGCCATGCCGACCGCAGGGATTCGGCTGAGCACGGTACAGAGCACCCTCGAGAGGCTATACCGCAAAGGTATGGCGAGCCGGGAAAAGGAGGCGAGAGCTTTCGTCTACCGCCACCGCGTACCGCGGGAAGAGCTCATCAAGATCCTGCTGCGCGACATCACACGGGACATCGCCGACGGTGACCTGCTACCCGTGATTTCCGGCTTCGCGCGCTATGTCGCGGAGGACGACGAGGCAACAGCCGCTGCGATTGAAGCAATTCTCGGCGCAACCTCTCAGGCCCCGGATGAACCCTGAGTTGTTGTCGAAGGCCGCGGACGCGGTGCTGATCTGGTGTGCCGTGTTCCTGTTCTCGTCACTGCTGCATGCGCTGCTCTACCCGGTGCTGCAACGCAGTTGCGGCCGCATCCGAGCTGCACGCAAAGCGAGCCTGCTCTTGCTGTGGGGTCTCATTCCACCTCTTGCTGCAAGCCTGGTAACACTGCTCGTGATGACCCCGGCGCTGTCCGCGCATCTTGTTCCGGGTCACTGTCATGAACTGAACTGCGCGCCGCATGTGCCGGTCTCCGAAGCGCACACAGCACTGCGCATTGGCCTGGCGGCAGCGGCTGGCGGGCTTGCCCTGGCGTTGCTTGGCGCAATGCTTCTGCTCGCCCTGCGCCTGCAACGCCAACTCAGGACGCTGTTTGCGCTATCGCGCACCAGCCAGAGTCATCATCATTACCATGTGATTGAAGGGCCCGCCCCGGCGGCCTGGTGTATTGGCTGGTTTCGCCCGGAGGTGTATGTGTCGCGCAGCATGCTGGAGGCCGTGTCAGCTGAAGAACTGCAGATTGTGCTGGCGCACGAGTATGAACACCTTCGGCGTCGGGACAACCTGCGCGGCGCCTTGCTGACTGTTACCACCTGTCTCTGGCCACGCACCCACAGACGACACCTGCATAACGACTTCAAAACAGCCACCGAAATAGCCTGCGACAGGGCCGCGCTTGAAGCCATTGGCAATGCCGACCGCGTGGCCAGGGTTATTGCCCACCTCGACCGAAACGTGACAAGCCCAACGCAACGCGTCGACACACAAACCAGCAGTGACTTCGCGCAACAGCGCATCGCGGCGCTCAGGGAAAGCGGCCAGAACACCCGACGGCTGCTAGGCCTGCTGGCTGCTGCTGCGGTCATCTGGGTCCTGCAAGTGTGTGTCAGCACCGCGCTCGCACATACTGGCATTGAGTTGCTGCACTAGCAGTGCCCAATGGCAGTTTGAGAAAACTGACTGAGGATCAATCGCGCGCTGTGACGAACTGCTCGATGAGCAGCCGGATGACGCGCAGGTACTCACCTGGTGCGGCATCATCCGCTCTTCGTGCGCGGGTGCCCGGCCGGCCGGTGGGCTTTGGAAATAGCAAGAAGGCGCTCGAATATCTCGAAGCCGGCCTGCAGGCAGGAACTAACCCTCACCGCTGATATCGCTCAGGATCAGGTCCAGTTGATCCATCAACTCCTCAACGTCGCCGGCGTTGAGGAGCGCATACTTCAGTGACTCCTCCAGCGGCAGCAACTGCGCCAGCGTATAGCCCACCTGCCAGGCGTCCTCGAAGTCGATCTCCAGCCCCATGCGCCGGACGTGCGGGTGCTGCTTCAGGTTCTCCAGGATTTCCCGTAACGACAGCCAGGCGTCGTCGAGCGCGGCCGACTCGGGCATGGGCTCGAACGCAACGTTGCCCAACACCAGTCCATTCGAGGCCACCCGGGTATCGCTGAGGTGGAACCGTTCCCGGCCTTCGATTGTCACGCCCAGCAAACCGTTCGGCAGCTGGTCGAAGTCCACAATGCGTGCGCGCGTTCCGATGTCGCCAAGTTGTTGCCGCGAACCCTTCACCGCCACTTCCTCACCACGACGTATCCAGACCACACCGAAGTCGGTGCCGTTCTTCATGCAATCACGCACCAGGTCCAGGTAACGCTGTTCAAAAATCTGCAGGGGCATCTTGCCGTAGGGCAAGAGCACCGCAGACAGGGGAAACAGGGGCAATTCTGTTGCAGACATCGGGTACTCCCGTTCAGTCGGGGCGGCTGAGAATTTCCAGCTGCTCCAGATTGGCCAATGCCACCCTGCGGTTGTCACCGCAGATGTCGACATCCGCCTGAAAAGCACTGCACACCGCGGGGCGTCTGGGGTCGCCAAACAACCCGCAGAGGCGCTCCGGCGTCAGGTGAATACAGCGCACCCCCGCCGGCTTGCCCTCGGGCATGCCGTAAAAGCGTGTAGAGATGGAAGGTGCCACACAGCAGGCACCACACCCGGCGCGACACTGCATCAACCCACCTCCACCCCGGTGGGAACATTGGCCTCGGGGCCGAGGGGGCGCATCAGCAGAATCAATCTGGGCAACAGCAGCAGCGCACCAATCACTGCCACCGCCATCGCCAGCACCGTGAGCAGGCCGAAATAAATACTCGGATTGAAATTGGACAGGGTCAGCATCGAAAAGCCGATCACTACCGTCACTGTCGTGTAGTACATTGCCCGGCCAATACTCCCGTGACAACGGTACATGGCCGCCACGTAGTTGCGGTCGCGCGGGAACTCGCGCTGAAACCGGTGTACGTAGTGAATACAGTCATCCACACCGATGCCCACCACAATGGCGGCTATGGTAATGGTCATGATATCCAGCGGAATGCCCGCCAGACCCATAACGCCGAGTACCATACCGGCGGCCACAATATTCGGCGCCAGCGCAATAAATGCCAGCGACAGGGAGCGGAACAGCAGCAGGAACATCAGCATGATGGCGATGAACACAGCGCCCAGAGTGAGAATCTGCGACTGGAACAGGCTTTGCAGCACGTTGTTATAGAGCACCAGCATGCCGGTGAAACGAATCCGCTCCGGCGCCAGCCCGGTCACCTCAACAAGCTCGTTGTGCAGGCGGGACAGGAATGCATCGCGGCGCAATTGCTCACTGGTTTCCTTCACCCGCACGGTAATGCGCGCCTGCTCTTTGTCCTCGGAAAAATAGGGATCTACCATCAGCTCGGCAACGTCCGCCGGGAGGCTCTTCTGCACCAGCGCCAGCTCGACGCTGCCGATGTCGTCGCCCAGCAGATCCTTCACCACCGAAAACGTGGTCGACAGAGACAGCACCTTGCCGGTTTCTTCCTGGCTGTCCACGTGCGCATGGGCCGCATCCAGCAGACGCATGCCTTCCAGGCTGAACCAATAACTCGGGGTAAAACTGTCTTCGCTGCCGCCGAACGCGTCGAACCCGCCATCGAAGTCATCGCCCCAGTCATCCGCGGCAGGCTCATCGGCGGCGGCGAATTCCACTGTGTCACCGTCGAGGAGCGGATCGTCGTCCGCGGGCGCGTCCGCCGCGGGTTGCATGCCTTCCAGGCCGGGCAGCGGCGCTGCGGCATCGGGGCCGGAGAAAATGATGTCCAGTGGAATGGTGCCGCCGAGGCGTGAATCCAGCAGCTCCATACCCTGGTAGATTTCCGTGGTCTCCTTGAAGTAGTCGATAAAGCGGTTTTCCACCTGCAGGCGCGAAATACCCAGCACCGTGAGCCCCACAACAACCGCAGTCGCCACCAGGATGGTTTTGCCAAAGTGCTCGGTCGCCCGCGCAAAGTGCAGCGTCAACGGCTCGCCCTCCTGACGGAAACGGAAAGGGCGGCCTTTGGGCCACACTTCAATCAGGCACGGCACCATAATGAACGCCAGCACCAGTGCCACCAGGATACCCACCGTCATCATCCAGCCGAAATCGATCACCGGCTGGATGCCGGACACCACCAGCGACATGAACGCGACGATGGTGGTAATGCCGGTATAGACGCAGGGCACTGCCATCAACGCCACCGTCTGCAACACACGGTCATGCAGGTCGCCCTCCGGGTCCTCCGCATGCAGTTCCCGGTAGCGCACCACCAGGTGGATGGCAATGGCGAGGCTGATGATCAACAACACTGCAACAAAGTTCGACGAGATCACGGTCATGCGCCAGTCCAGCCAGCCGAGCAGGCCCAGCATCACCGTCACAGAGGCCATGCACGTGGCCAGAGGAATCACCGTCCAGCGCACGCGGCGGAAAATGAGAGCGAGCACGACCAGCATGACGCCGAGTATCGCCGTGCCGAACAGCACCAGATCGCTGCGCACGAAACTGACCATATCCGCCGTGATCATTGGCACACCGCCGACAAAAATGCGCGCGTGCTGGCGATAACCATCGGCGATAGTGCGCACCGACTGCACCAGCTGGCTCTGCTGCTCCAGCGCTTGTGCCGTGTGGGCCTTGAACTCCACCTCGACCGCCTCGAGGGCCGCCTCTTCCGCGCCGCTCAAGGCACCCGCCTCCGCCTTGGCGCGCAGCGCATCACGCTGCTGCAGCAGGTCGAAGTAGCGCGTGTCCCGTTGCAGATTGACCTGCACGGCGGTCAGATCGCCGTTGCGGCTGGCCAGCAATTCCGCATAAATAGGACTGGTGGTGAACTCTTCCAGCGCCATGGCGCGATCCACCTCGGGGTCGTTCAGGCTGGGCAGCGGATCGCCGGAGGTGATATCGGAGAGGCTGACCGGTGGACTCTCCAGCAAGGGCACATCCCACACGGTGACCACGGAGGACACCCGCGGCAATGTGCGCAACTCGTCCGCCATGCGCTTGAGCGGGTCCAGCGACGCGTCACTGAGCAGCGGCGCTTCGGGCTGCCAGGTCAGCAGCAGGAAATCCTCGGCACCGTATTCAGCGGACACGTCGCGAAAGAAGTCCAGTGCGGGGTCGCCCTGCAACATCAGGGAGTCGGCCGACGCATCGAGCTTGATTTTGCCCAGTTGCGAGGCACTGAGGACCAGCACCAGGGCGACGAGGGCCAACGAGATCCAGGGGCGACGCAGCACCAGAGCATCATAGGCGTGGAGCAGAGGGTGATTACGCATCAGGAATTTACCGCCTTCAATTCATCCAGCAGACGCTGGTGAATGCCACCAAAGCCGCCATTGCTCATTATGACCACCCGGTCTCCGGGTCGCGATTCTTGCGCCACACGCCGCGCCAGGTGGTCGATGTCGTGGGCCACGGTGGCCGGTACAGTACTCGCCGCGGCTACCGCATCGAGCGACCAGTCCATGCCCGGCGGCTGGAACCAGTACACGGCGTCAGCGTCGCGCGTACATTCCTGCAGCGCAAGTCGATGTTGACCGATACGCATCGTGTTGGAGCGCGGTTCAACTACGGCAATCACGCGGCCGACGGCGCTGGCGCGCAAACCCTGCAGGGTTGTCGCAATCGCAGTGGGGTGATGCGCAAAATCGTCATAGACGGTTACTCCACCCACCTCACCCAACAATTCCAGCCGACGCTTGACCCCCCGGAACCCGGCCAACGCTGCCGCACCCTGCTGCAACGGCACACCCACATGCCGCGCCGCTGCCAGCGCAGCCAGTGCGTTCTCCACATTGTGACGCCCCAGGAAACCCCAGGCCACTTCCGCCGTGGAGCCCGCGGGGTCGCGCACGGCAAAACGCGACGCATCCGGTGCCAGCAGGGTGGCACTCCAGTCGGCCTCGCCGTCCAGAGTGAACGACTGCGCCGGCGTCCAGCACCCCATGGCCAGCAGGTCATCAACCGCTGCCTGCCCCTGCGGATGGATCACCATCCCTTCCCCCGGCACGCAACGCACGAGATGGTGAAACTGGCGCTGAATGGCCGCGAGGTCCGGGAAGATGTCCGCATGGTCAAACTCGAGATTGTTGATGGTAACCGTGCGCGGCCGGTAATGAACAAACTTCGAACGCTTGTCAAAGAAGGCTGTGTCGTATTCGTCGGCTTCCACCACGAAGAAATTGCCGCTGGTGCCGCGTGCGGACTGACCGAAGTTTGCCGGTACACCGCCAATCAGGAACCCCGGTGCCAGCCCGGCATAGTCCAGAATCCAGGCCAGCAGGCTGCTGGTCGTGGTTTTGCCGTGCGTACCCGATACCGCCAGCACCCATTTGCCCTGCAGCACGTTTTCGGCGAGCCATTGCGGCCCGGAGGTGTAGGGCAGGCCCGCGTTCAACAGGTACTCCACCGCGGGATTGCCGCGGCGCATCGCGTTGCCCACCACCACCGTATCCGGCGCTGGCTGCAAATGCTCCGGCGCGTAGCCCTCCATCAACTCGATACCCGCGGCTTGCAGCTGCGTACTCATGGGGGGATAGACGTTGGCATCGGAGCCGGTCACGCGGTAGCCGAGCTCGCGCGCCAGCAGCGCAATTCCGCCCATAAATGTACCGCAGATACCCAGAATATGAATGTGTCCGCTCAAGCGCCGCTCCCTCCAGTGAAGCCGCGCAGTCTAGCACGCAGCAGGCAACCGCAGCAGCAATCCACAACAACCGGCCCGCCCACGGTCTACAAGCGCCTCAGTTTCCCGTATCATCGCCGCCTGACTAAAAAATGATCTCCCCGGAGCCGCAAGGCCCGGCCCACTACGGACTGACTATGCCTGTAAAGAATGCCTTCTATGCCCAGTCGGGCGGCGTCACCGCCGTCATCAATGCCTCGGCTTGCGGTGTTATTGAAACCGCACGGGAAAATCGCAAACAGATCGGCAAAGTGTACGCGGGCCGCAACGGCATTATCGGCGCCCTGCGCGAGGATCTGATAGACACCAGCAAGGAAACGCCCGCGGCCATTCGCGGCCTGCTGAGCACGCCCGCGGGCGCCTTCGGCTCCTGTCGGCACAAGCTGAAAAGCCTGGAGGAAAACCGCGCCGAGTACGAACGCCTGATCGAGGTGTTTCGCGCCCATAACATTGGCTACTTCTTCTACAATGGTGGCGGCGACTCGGCGGACACCTGCCTGAAAGTTTCCCAGCTCAGCCAGGCCATGGGCTACCCCCTGCAGGCCATTCACATTCCCAAGACCATCGACAATGACCTCCCCCTGACAGATACCTGCCCGGGCTTTGGTTCGGTCGCGAAATATGTGGCCATTTCCACGCGGGAGGCGGCGCTGGACGTGGCCTCGATGTGCGAAACCTCCACCAAGGTTTTCATTCTTGAGGTGATGGGCCGCCACGCGGGCTGGATCGCCGCCGCTGCCGGGCTCGCAGCGGAACAGGAGGGCGATGCCCCCCATATCATCCTGTTTCCGGAAGTGGCGTTTGACCGCAAGAAGTTCCTGGCCCGGGTGAAGCGCACAGTGAAGCGCTGGGGTCACTGCGTCATCGTTGCCTCGGAGGGCACGCAGGACCGCGAGGGACGATTCCTGGCCGAGTCGGGCCTCACGGACGCCTTTGGCCACAGTCAGCTGGGCGGCTTGGCCCCCACGCTGGCAGACATGATCAAGCAGGAACTGGGCTACAAGTACCACTGGGCGGTCGCCGACTACCTGCAGCGCTCCGCCCGCCATATTGCCTCGCAAACCGACCTCGAGCAGGCCTACGCCGTAGGCCGGGCCGCCGTTGAATTTGCCCTGCAGGGCCGCAACGCCATCATGCCCGCCATCGTCCGCGGCAAGAGCAAGAAATACAGCTGGCACATCGGCGAGGCGCCCCTCGAGGCGGTCGCCAACCAGGAAAAGAAAATGCCACGCAGCTATATCAGTCGCGACGGTTTCGGCATTACCGAAGACGCCCGGGCCTACCTGGAACCGCTGATTACTGGCGAGGCCTACCCCGAGTATCGCAAGGGGTTACCGCGCTATGTACGCCTGCGCCTGACCCCGGTGCCACGCAAACTGAAGACAGCGTTCAAGGTTTAGCCACAGCCTGCTATACTCCGCTGCCCATTTAGCAACCACTCACAACAGGAAAGCCCATGAGCCTGCACCTCGTGCCCGCCGGGAAGAACATTCCCGATGAAATCAATGTCATTATCGAAGTTCCCGCACATTCAGACCCGGTCAAGTACGAGGTCGATCACGACAGCGGCGCGATCATGGTCGACCGCTTCATGACGGCGGCAATGTTTTACCCCTGCAACTACGGCTACATACCCAACACGCTGGCCGACGACGGCGACCCGCTGGACGTGCTGGTACACACGCCGCACACGGTCATCAGCGGCTGCGTCATACCCTGCCGCCCGGTGGGCATCCTGCACATGTCGGATGAAGCCGGCGGCGACGCCAAGCTGATCGCTGTGCCGACCGACAAACTGAGCAAGGCCTACAAGGACATCAAGGAAGCTACCGACCTGCCGCCGCTGCTGATCCAGCAAATCCAGCATTTCTTCGAGCACTACAAGGATCTGGAACAGGGCAAATGGGTGAAAATCGACGGCTGGGGCACCTCCGATGAGGCGCGCAAGGCCATTGTGGACGCCGTACGCAACTTCGACGAAACCAGCCAGATCGACCGCTGAGTCCGCTGCACACTCCCGGGGCCGGCCACTGCCGTGCCCCGGTCTTTCCTCTACCGCATCAGCGCAATCTCACCCGCACCAGTTCTCCGCAACAGCCACGTAGCGCGCCAGCAGTGCCGGCAGCTCGGCTTCAATCTCCGCGCGCAACGTCAGTGGCTCGCGATCGCAATCCCAGCATTCACCCAGCGCTCGAGCAGAAACTCGTCCAACCAGCTCACACGAGAGCGGCGCATAACTCAGGTGCCAACGCTCCGGCGCCACACCGCCGCAATCGCGCGCATAAGGACGAAAAAAACCCTGCGAGGCATGCGCTGCCATGCGCTCGTCCAGCCAGCGATGCAAAGCATCAAAAGGCCCTCCCGGCGCCACTTCCGCAGGGCTTAATTGCACCGCGTAGTCCGCCGGAACTGCCGCCGCATCATAGATATCGAGGTCTGTACCCCAATGATGACGCGACGTGCCCGGCAGCGCAGAGAAACGCAGAATGGCGTGCAGGCGGGCGGCAGGCGGCAGCGCCAGCACATCCACCGGCGACCCGGCATCATCGTGCACGGCGCGCTCGCCACACGCCTTGCCATTCCAGATAATGCGCTGGCGCTCATAGGAACGGTGGCTGCTGGCAATCGCGAGCTCAAAGCCCGCCTCGCGAGCATCGGACTGCAGCCGTCCGAACGCGGCCGCCGCATCCGCCTGCAGGCGGTGAGGACCGGCGCAGGGCACAAGGTGACTGTCGTCGCGGCCGGTAAGCTGGGCAAGGGTCAGCATGATGGATGCACCTGCGGATCGAGTGAAAACGGCAGCGGGTACGCCAGCGTGAGTCCCTGGGGCGTGATCTCTGCGCCCCAGGCCAGCACCTCCACACCCGCCGCCTGCGCTTCGCGCAATGCCTCGCGGTACGCCGGATCGATGCCACCGGCGCTGCTGACCCGCGCAATGCCACGGTGGAATACGCAGAACAGCAGCACGCTGCGCGTGCCCGCATCGAGCACCTCACGCAGCGCTGCCAGGTGTTTGCGGCCGCGCTCGCTCACCGCATCGGGGAACAGGCCCTGACCGCCATCGACACACAGTGTTACCGACTTCACCTCGATATACACCCGCCCCGCAGGCCCGCTGAGTAGCAGGTCAGCCCGGCTGCCGCCAGCGTAGGCCACCTCCGTGGCGACTTCGGGGTAGCCTTCCAACCCGGGTATACGTTGCGCCTGCACGGCTTCCTTCACTACCCGGTTGGCCAGCGCCGAGTGAATACAGGCAAGACCACGGGAGGTCTCCACCAGCTCCCAGGTATGCGGGTACTTGCGTTTGCTGTTGGCCGATTGCGACAGCCATACACGGGCGCCCGGCTCGGCACAGCCAGTCATGGCGCCCGTGTTGGGACAATGCACAGTCAGTGTTTCGCCCGAAGGCATTGCCACATCCGCCAGGAAGCGCTTGTAGCGGCGTATCAGGCGACCCTCCAGCAGCTGACCAAATTCCACTACGCCAGTACCCGGGACAGCCGGCTGACCGCTTCTTCCAGACGCTCCATACTGGTGGCGTAGGAAAAGCGGATGTGCTCTCGGGCCCGCACGTGGCCGAAGTCGACGCCCGGCGTGAGGGCAACGCCGTGTTCTTCCAGCAGACGCCAGCAAAAGGCCTCGCTATCGTCGGTAAAGCGGGCCGCATCGGCATAAATGTAGAAGGCACCATCCGGTCTGCAGGGAATCGTCAGGCCCAGGCTTTCCAGTTCCGGCAGCAGGAAGTCGCGCCGCTGGCGGAAAATGTCGCGCCGCTCTTCGAGAATGTCACGGGTACCGGGCTTGAAGCAGGCCAGGGCAGCGTGCTGGCCCATGGTGGACATGGAGATGAACAGGTTCTGGGCCAGCTTCTCCAGGCCGGGCACGGCGGCCTCTGGCGCCACCAACCACCCCAGCCGCCAACCGGTCATGCCGAAGTATTTGGAAAAACTGTTGACCACGAAGGCCTCCGGGTCCACCTCCAGCACAGAGCGGGTGGGGCCATCGTAACCGAGACCGTGGTAGATCTCGTCCACAATCAGGTGGCCGCGGCGTGCGCGCACGGCCGCTGACAGGTCGGCCAACTCAGCCAGGGAGAGGGAGGTCCCGGTGGGGTTGGCGGGCGAGGCAACCATCGCGCCGACGGTGTTCTCACGCCAGTGGGCGGTCGCCAGTGCGCCCGTGAGTTGATAGCGGGTACTCGCATCCACCGGCACCAGCTGCCCGCGCCCCTCAACCAGGCGCATGAAATGCCGGTTGCACGGATAACCGGGGTCGGTCAGCAGCATGCCTTCGCCCGGGTTGAGCAGCAGCGCGCTGAGCAGCAACAACGCACCCGAGGCACCGGGAGTCACAATAATCCGGCGCGGCGCAATATCCAGGCCATAGACCTGCGCGTAATGCGCAGACAGGGCTTCACGCAGGGCCGGCAAGCCACACGCCGGCGAGTAATGGGTGTGCCCATCGGCGAGCGCCTGACGACCCGCCTCAACAATCGGCGGCGCCGTGACGAAGTCCGGTGCCCCGGCAGACAGGTGCACGATGTCGCGCCCTGCCGCCGCGAGCTCGGTCGCCCGCGTGAGCACTTCAACGACCCGGAACGGCTCGATATCAGCGATGCGGTCCGCAAAGCGGAATTCCCCTGCGTGCGTTGTCATGGTTCCCCCTGAACGGGCAAAGACCCGCATTCTATCAATGCCGGGCACACGGTGTTAGCTCCCGATAGCGCGCGCAAGCGGACGTGCACCACAGCTGCGAATTTTGTGGCGAAGCCGGGTGATATCTGGTAGTTTCTCGGCGCTCAATCGCCGGCGCCCGGCGCCGACGCACCCACTCCGGTGGGTTTTCGAACCACCCGATCCGTATGGGGACCCAGCCATGCCCAAAGCAGCAAAGAAAGCGCCGGCAAAAGCAGCCAGCGCGAGTACCTCAGCGAGCACTGAGTTCAAGAACTTCGAGCCCTACAAGCCGAAGCGCGGCGAAGAGTACATGAGCGACAACCAGCGGGAGCACTTTCGCGCCATTCTGCTCAACTGGAAATCAGAATTGATGCAGGAAGTTGATCGCACCGTTACCCACATGAAAGACGAGGCGGCCAACTTCCCCGACCCCGCCGACCGCGCCACGCAGGAAGAAGAATTCAGCCTGGAGCTGCGCACACGCGACCGCGAGCGAAAGCTGATCAAGAAGATAGACAGCACGATTGAGCGCATCAACCAGGACGACTACGGTTTCTGTGATGCCTGCGGCGTGGACATTGGCATCAAGCGACTTGAAGCCCGCCCCACCGCTACCCTGTGCATAGACTGCAAGACCCTTGATGAAATCAAGGAAAAGCAGGAAAAGGGCTGATACCGGGTGCGACCATTGCCGCTGGCCTGCTGCACGCGGGTCAGCAGCGGTCGCCTGTACTGAACCACACCGGCTAGTATGACCACCGCTGGCCACAGCGCCTACCGCGGCCGCTTTGCCCCCTCCCCAACCGGCCCACTGCACCTTGGATCACTGCTCGCCGCCCTCGCCAGCTGGCTGGAAGCGCGCCATGCCGGGGGCTGCTGGCTACTGCGCATGGAAGACATTGATCCACCGCGAGAACAGGCCGGCGCCGCTGACGCCATTCTGCACTGCCTGCAGCAACACGGGCTGCACTGGGATGAAGCGGTGCTGTGGCAAAGCCGGCGCGGCGCGGCCTACGACAGCGCGCTCTCCGCGCTCGATGCCCGGGGCCACCTGTTCGCCTGTGCCTGCAGCCGCCAGCAGCAGGGCCCGCTGGGTGAATGTGTGCGGGGCTGCCATCAGCGGGGCTGCCATCAGCGGGGCTGCAGTGAGGAGGGCTGGCGTGACACCACACCCACTCGGCCCCTTGCGCTGCGGGTCTCGGTGCCACCGCCCTTCACCACCCGCTGGCACGATACCTGGCAGGGGCCACAGCACTGGCCGCTGGGCGCAACGCTGGGCAACTTCGTGGTACGGCGCAAGGACGGGCTCTACGCCTATCAGCTCGCCGTGGTGGTGGATGATGCAGCGCAGGCAATCACCGACGTGGTGCGCGGTGCGGACCTGCTGGACTCCACACCCCGGCAACACCTGCTGCAACAGCTGCTCGGTCACCCCACCCCGCGCTACGCACACCTGCCCGTACTGACGGATGCCGGTGGCGAGAAGTTGAGTAAACAGAACCTGGCGCCAGCACTCGACCCGGACACGCCCGAGCGCAACCTGCGCGCTGCGCTCGCCGCCCTCGGGCAAACGCCACCACCTGCAACCGCGAACACCGCAAACGCCATACTGGCCTGCGCCCTGGAACACTGGGCACCCGCCGCAGTACCCGCACAGCCCGCCGTGGCGGGGCCGGCCTCTTTCTAACTGCCGCTGGTGCCAGCGCAATGTCGCGCGCGCTTTACCGTGCGCCGGGGCTTGCGTAGTATCCATGACCACGGCGACGACAGGCCCAGGAACATGTACATCAACCGCGCGCTGCTCCTGCTCATGGGGCTGGCCTTCATTTTTCTGCCCGCCATAGACGAATGGCTATGGGCAGCGGACGCCGGTTGGTATCGCCCCTTTGTCCTCTGGATCGCAGCGATTTTTGCGGCGTGGTCCAACCAGTTCCGTCGTCACACCGATGAGCTTTAGCCTGCCGGAGATCCTGCTGGCGATTGTCGGCTACCTGATGGTGCTGTTCCTGGTGGCGCACCTGGCCGACCGCGGCACTCTGCCGCGCGCCATTACGCACCACCCGGCGACCTACGTCCTGTCGCTGGCGGTCATCGCCTGCGCCATTGCCAGCAACGCCATTTTCGAACTCGCCTACCGCTTTGGCTACGGCTTCCTGCTCTACTACACCGGCGTGGTTCTCATGTTCCTCATGGCCACCCTGCTCCTGCTGCCGCTGCTGCGCCTGTGTCGGGTGTACCAGCTGGCTTCACTCGCCGATGTGTTGACCTTCCGTTTTCGCAGTCACCGTGTCGGCGGCGCCGTCACCCTGGCCATGTGCCTGACGCTCATGCCCCTGCTGGCACTCCAGATCCAGGCGGTTGCAGACAGCATCCATATACTCGCGGGGGCCCCTGACAGGGTGATGCCAGCAGCGCAACGCCAGGACATACTGGCGCTGTTGTTCTGCGTGATCATCATTATCTTCGCCATCCTGTTCGGCACCCGGAACCTGAATTCGCAGCGCCGCAATATCGGTCTGGTCACCGCGGTGGCCTTTGAATCGCTGGTCAAACTGGCAGCCCTGCTACTCATGATGGGCATTGCGGTCAGCGAGGTTTTTGGAGGCTTTGCCGGCCTTGATGCCTGGCTTGCGGCAACCCCGGCGGCCCAGGCCGTGATTGAACAGCCCGTTGCGGGTGATGCCGCGCGGGTCTTGCTGCTGGTGTTCTTCGCCGGTGCCGTGTGCATGCCACACCTGTTCCACATGGCGTTTGCCGAGAACAAGGAATCACAGGACCTGCGCGCCGCCAGCTGGGGCCTGCCACTGTATTTACTGTTATTGGCCCTACCGGTGCTGCCGCTGGCATGGGCCGGCATGCGGCTGTCGCACGACCTGCCCGCGGCGTACACCGGGCTCGCCATCGGCATCGGCCTGCAATCCCCCGGTTTCGCCGCGCTCGCCTTTGTCGCCGGGCTGTCTGCTGCGAGCACCGCGATTATCGTGGCCACGCTGGCACTGGCGAACATGTGTTTGAACCATCTCATCCTGCCGCGCCAGCTGCTGCAGCTGCGCACCGACCAATCACTGTACGACCAGCTCAAGTGGCTGCGGCGCTCGCTGATTGCGCTGCTGATTCTTGCCGGCTACGGATTCTTCGTGGCCGTCAATGGCAAGCACAGCCTGGCACAACTGGGGCTGGTGGCATTTTCCGGTACGCTGCACTTCCTGCCGGGTATTGTGGCCACGCCGTATTGGGCGCGGGCCAACCGCAAGGGCCTGGTCAGCGGCCTCACCGGCGGCCTTCTGATCTGGTGCATCCTGCTGCTGCTACCCGTACTCGGCATTGACCAGCCCACCTGGATGGCCGATCTGGCCGGACGCTGGTTCGCGGGCAACGACACCGCCTGGGCAGCGGCCAGCCTCGTGGCACTGGCGGTGAACCTTGCGCTGTTCATTGCTGTGTCACTGCTGAGTGAGCCTTCGGAAGAAGAGCGCGTAGCAGCGGAGATCTGCTCCATGGATGTGCTGAGTCGGTCGCCTAGGCGCACCCTCACCCTGCGCAGCGCACAGGCGTTCACCGAACAGCTCGCGCTTGCGCTGGGCGAGGCCACCGCGCAACTCGAGGTCTCGCGCGCATTGCGCGAGCTGCAATTCGACCACAACGAATCCAGGCCCTACGCCCTGCGCCGGCTGCGCAGCCGGCTCGAGGCCAACCTGTCCGGCCTGCTGGGGCCGGCGGTTGCCCACTCAATTGTCAGCCGCTGTATTCCGTTCGACAACAACCCCGGCGGCAGCAGTGAAGACCTGTTCCTGATTGAGCGGCGGCTGGACCGCGCGGGCGGACAGTTCACAGGGCTGGCCGCGGAGCTGGACAACCTGCGCCTGCACTACCGGCAAACCCTGGACAACCTGCCCATCGGTGTCTGCTCCCTGGCACCGGACCGCGAACTGCTGCTTTGGAACCGCAGTATGCACAGCATCACCGGCATTCCTTCAAGCGCCGTACTCGGCTCGCTGCTGGACTCCCTGCCGGCACCCTGGGGAGGGGTAATCGCCCAGTTTCTCAGCGAGGGTGAGGACACCGTGCTGAAACGCGAGGTGGTGCTGGACGACGACACCACCCGCTGGATAAGCCTGCACAAGGCCAGCGCTGGGGGCACCCCCGGCGGTGACCAACTGGTGTTGATCGAGGATATTTCCGACTATGAGCGCCTGGAGCAGGAGCTGCTGCACAGTGAGCGCCTGGCCTCAATCGGTCGTCTCGCTGCCGGCGTGGCACATGAAATCGGCAACCCGGTAACCGGCATCGCCTGCCTGGCGCAGAATCTCGCCTATGAAGATGACCCCGCAGAGGTGCGCAGCGCAGCGCAGGATATCCTCAGGCAGACCAACCGGATCAGCCGCATCGTCGACTCCCTGGTGAATTTCTCGCACGTGGGCTCAGGCGCCGGCGACGTGCACCTGGAGCCGTGCAACCTGGCCGATTGCGTCGATGAAGCCATTCACCTGCTGCAACTGGACCACCAGGCGCGCCCGCTGCACTTCGAGAACCACTGCGACCGCGAGCTGCTGGTGCACGCCGACGCCCAGCGGCTATTACAGGTGTTCGTCAACCTGTTGGGCAATGCGCGTGACGCGAGCCCCGCGAACACGCGGGTTTCGGTGAACGCCTCGGTGCAACAGCAGCGCGTGTCCATTGAGGTTGAAGACCAAGGCAGCGGCATCCCGCCCGCACTGCAAACCCAGGTTTTCGAGCCCTTCTTCACCACCAAGGAACCCGGTGAAGGCACGGGCCTGGGGCTGGCCCTCGTTTACAGCATCATGGATGACATGCAGGGCTCCGTGCACATCCAGAGCCCGGTGGGTCCGGCCGAGCAACCGGGAACACGATTCACCCTGCAATTGCCCCGCGGGCACTACCTCACGGGGCCCTGATGTAACCGCAAGTGACAACCCAAGCACCTGAACCGACTGGAAAAACCCGAGCGGCAAGGGTATGTTGTGTAGCTTGCGTTCAGGAGGTAACAACGCATGCAACAGATACTGGTAGTAGAAGACGAATCGGTTATTCGCACCGCGCTGCGACGCCTGTTGGAGCGCAACGGTTATGGTATTGCCGAAGCCGCCTCCGTGCAGGAGGCGGAGTCGAAGCACACGCTCACCGATTTCGACCTGATCATCTCGGACCTGCGCCTGCCAGGTGCTCCCGGGACCGACCTGATCAAGAAAGCGGGCGATGTACCGGTGCTGATCATGACCAGCTATGCCAGCCTGCGCTCAGCGGTGGATTCCATGCGCATGGGGGCGGTGGACTATATTGCCAAACCCTTTGACCACGGTGACATGGTCGCCGCTGTCGAACGTATCATCGCCGACCACCCGGCGCGCCGCGGCGATGCCGCTCCACAGGCCCCGGCCAATGGCTCGCCGGTGACCGGCATCATCGGCAACTGCGCGGCGATGGTCACCCTGTCCGAGCATATCCGCAAAGTCGCCCCCACCGACTCGACGGTGCTGGTGCAGGGCGAAACCGGTACCGGCAAGGAACTGGTGGCGCGCAGTGTGCACCAGCACAGCCAACGCGCGGACAAGACCCTCATCTGCGTCAACTGTGCAGCCATTCCCGATACCCTTATCGAGTCCGAGCTGTTCGGTTACGAGAAAGGCGCGTTTACCGGTGCCAACGCCAGCCGCATGGGCCTGATTGAGGCCGCTGATGGCGGCACCCTGTTCCTGGACGAAATCGGGGAACTGCCGATGGAAGCACAAGCCCGATTGCTGCGCTTCATTCAGGAAGGGGAAATTCGCCGGATAGGCTCGGTGCACTCGCGCAAGGTCAACGTGCGCTTGATCTGTGCCACCCACCGCAACCTGCACGCGCTGTCCGCAGAAGGCCTGTTCCGCCAGGACCTCTACTACCGCATCAATGTGCTGCGGCTGCAGTTACCCGCATTGCGCGAACGAGGCAAGGACATTCTGCAGCTGGCGGAACGCATGCTGGAAGTGCAGTCCGAACGCCTGGGCAAAGGCAATATGACACTGTCACCGCGCGCTATTCAGGCGATTACCACCTACCAGTGGCCGGGCAACGTGCGCGAGCTGGAGCACGCCATCGAGCGCGCGGTGGTGTTGTCTGAAGACACGGAAATCGACAACGAGGCCCTGGGCATCGACCTGGAACTGGTCAATGTAAACCGGATTCGCGGCCACGCCGGCCCGGCCCTGCAGACCGCCTACCAGGCGCCACGTCACATCACCTCGGATCCCGCCGAGGATCTGTCACTGGAGGACTACTTCCAGCGCTTTGTGCTCGAGCACCAGGACTCCATGAGCGAGACCGAACTCGCGCAGAAACTGGGCATCAGCCGCAAATGCCTGTGGGAGCGGCGTCAACGCTTCGAAATTCCACGCAAGAAAAGTGGCGGAACCAGCGCCCGGCGCAGAAAAACGGCTTCCTGAGCGTTACCGGCAGGCTCGGCTGTAACGTTCAGGGGAGTAGATGCGTAACAAACGTAAAATTTTGCGCGTTAGGGAACTCATACGAAATATTGTAACACTCTGTTTTTTATTGGATTTTTATTTTCTGGCACACCGCCTGCATTACTTAACGCGGCAACAACGATAACAATAACACGCTTGCCCCAATAACAATAACAGAGACACTGTGGACCTGGATGGGGAAGAATTCTTCCCCTTCGATTTCCAGGCTCAGATGCCGCAATAAGAACAACGGCGCCCGCATAACAATAACGATTCGCTTGTGACCTGGATGGGGAAGACGACTGTCTTCCCCGTCACTTGCATCCTCCAGCAACCTCCTGCAGACCACGGCTTTTAGCCTGTGCTAAACTCGCGGCTGGTTACCCATCGCAAAAGGCAACGCGCGCTTGAAGGTCATTCCCAGGGACCAACACTGCATATCCCGCAAGAACATCAGCGACGGCGCCCTGAAGGTCATGGCGAGGTTGCGCAATGCAGATCATGAGGCTTATCTTGTCGGCGGCGCTGTGCGCGACCTGCTGCTCGGTGGCCACCCCAAGGACTTTGATGTGGCGACCGACGCCACGCCCGAGGACGTCCACGCCCTGTTCCGCGGTTCGCGCATTATCGGCCGCCGCTTTCGCATCGTGCACGTGCGCATGGGCCGGGAAATCATTGAAGTCACCACATTCCGCGGCCACCACGACGGTGAACCCGCGCCCCGTCCGGGCAAGGTCAAGGGCCCTTCACACCGCTCTGAACAGGGCCTGTTGCTGCGCGACAACGTGTTCGGCACGCTGGAAGAAGATGCGGTCCGTCGCGACCTGACGGTAAACGCCCTGTACTACGACTCCGCCAGTTTTGAAGTCTACGACCACGTACACGGCATGCAGGATCTCGAGCGGCGCAGCGTCTGTATTATCGGCGACCCCGAACAGCGCTTCCGCGAAGACCCGGTGCGCATGCTGCGGGTGGCGAGGTTTGCCGCCAAGCTCGAGTTCGGCATCGACAGCGACACCGCGGCCGCTATTCCGCGCTGTGCACCGCTGCTGCGTGAAATCCCCTCGGCTCGGCTGTTTGACGAGTTCCTCAAGCTGTTCCTTTCAGGCTATGCGGAGCGCACCTTCGACGCACTGCTGGCACACGGGCTGCTCGGCTACCTGTTCCCTGACGGCACAGAGGAACTGCATCGCGACCCCGCCGCCATGGCGCTGGTGAGGGCTGCCATGCGCAGCACTGACACACGCATCAAGGCGGACAAACCGGTCACTCCCGCGTTCCTGCTCGCCGCTCTGTTGTGGCCTGTGACCAGGCAGCTCGCTGAACAGCTGCAGGAGCGCGGCGATCCACCCGTCCCCGCCATGCACAGCGCCGCGCAGCAGGTGATCGCCAGTGCCGTGTCCAGCATTGCCATCCCGCGCCGCTTCAGCCAGCCCATGCGTGAGATCTGGGAGTTCCAGCTGCGGCTGCAGCGCGGCAACAGCCGCAAGGCACGCGAGCTACTGCAGAACCGACGCTTCCGCGCGGCCTACGATTTCCTGTTGCTGCGCGAAGAGGCGGGCGAGGACACCGGCAATGTCGGCGCTTTCTGGACCGAATTCCAGGAGCTTCCGGAGAACCAGAACCTGCCGATGCTCGACACCGCCAGCGAAGGCGGCGAGGAAGCCGCCGGGCGCGGACGCCGACGCCGGCCGCGCAAACGGCGACCGCCCGCCCCCTGATGAGCGACGCCTGCATCGCGCTGGGCAGCAACCTCGGCAACCCCGCGCTGCAGTTGCAACTGGCCGTCAATGCCATCAACCGGTTGCCCGGCACGTGTATAGTCGCGGGCTCCGGGTTGTTTGCCAGCGCCGCCGTGGGCCCGGGACAGCAACCGGATTACCTGAACGCCGTTGTGCGCATTACCACCGGGCTGGACCCACTGGCACTGCTCGATGCCCTGCAGGGTATCGAGCAGGCTCAGGGCCGCGAACGCAGCGTGCGCTGGGGCGCCCGCACTCTGGACCTGGACATTCTGCTATTCGGCCGCGAGGAGATCCGCTTGCCAAGGCTACAGGTTCCGCACCCCGCCATGGCACAACGGCACTTCGTCCTTTATCCTCTGCTCGACCTTTACCCGCGCGGGCTGCTGGTTCCCGGGTCTGGCCCCCTGGCCGACTTGCTGGCCCGGTGCCCGGCCACCGGGCTTACACGCAGTGCAATCAGTCTCGACTATCATTTGCAGGACTCACGGGAGCCCGGAACGTGACCACAGACATCCCGACCACTGGCGTCGACCTCAAGGGCCGCACACCACCGGGCTATATCGCGGTAGAGGGGCCAATCGGCGTGGGCAAAACCACGCTGGCACGCCGTCTTGCAGCCACCTTCGGCTACCCCATGCTGCTGGAAGACGCCCACCAGAACCCGTTTCTTGAACGCTTCTATGGCAACCAGCGCCAGGCTGCACTGGCCACCCAGCTGTTTTTCCTGTTCCAGCGGGCGCAGAAGATCAACGACCTGCGCCAGGGGGATATTTTCGCGGCGTCGCGGGTAGCGGATTTCCTGATCGAGAAGGACCCCCTGTTCGCCCGGGTAAACCTCGACAGCGACGAGTTCCAGCTCTACCAGCGCGTCTACGAACAACTGCTTATCGAACCGCCCACACCGGACCTGGTGATCTACCTGCAGGCGCCGACAGACATCCTGCTGGACCGCATTCACCAGCGCGGCATAGACCACGAAAGAGCCATCGAGCGCGACTACCTGGAGCGCCTGAACGAAGTGTACAGTGAGTTTTTTCTGTATTACGATGAAGCCCCTTTACTGATCGTCAACGCCAGCGAAATTGACCTCGCACGGGGTGAGGACGATTACCGGCATCTGGTCGATTACCTGCTGGATATCCGCAGCGGCCGCCATTACTTCAACCCCACGTTCTTTGGATAGTGCAGCGCATGGGCAAGATCACCATCAGCACCCTCGACAAAATGAAGGCCGCGGGAGAAAAATTCGTCTGCATCACCGCCTATGACGCCACCTTTTCGCGTCTCGTGTCCGAAGCGGGCGCGGAAACCATTCTGGTCGGCGACTCTCTGGGCATGGTGCTGCAGGGCCACGACAGCACGATTCCGGTGTCGCTGGAGCACATGGCCTACCACACTGAATGCGTCTGCCGCGGTGCACCCGCATCACTGGTCATCGCCGACCTGCCGTTCATGAGCTACAGCACGCCGCAGCAGGCAATGACCAATGCCACACGGCTGATGCAGGCCGGGGCACAGATGGTCAAGCTCGAGGGCGGCACCTGGCTGTCAGAGACTATTTCCATGCTGGTGGAGCGCGGTATCCCGGTGTGTGCGCACCTGGGTCTCACGCCGCAGTCCGTGAACGCGCTGGGCGGCTTCCGCGTCCAGGGGCGCACGCCCAAGGAAGCGAAGTCGATTCTTGCGGATGCAGTGGAAATTCAGGATGCGGGCGCCAGCCTGCTGGTGCTGGAGTGCGTGCCGTCTCACCTCGCCACAGACATCAGCGACAAGCTTGATATCCCGGTCATCGGCATCGGCGCCGGCGCCGGCACTGACGCCCAGGTACTGGTGATGCACGATATGCTGGGGCTTTCCAGCCACAGCGCGCGTTTTGTGCAAAACTTCATGACCGGCAGCAACAGTATTCAGGACGCCCTTGCCGCATTTGTGCAGGCGGTTAAATCGGGGGCCTACCCACGCGAGGAGCACAGCTACAGCTAGGCTGCGCAGGCGCACCGCTCCATTTGTAACACCACTGTTACCTTTTTTATTCACTGCTTCCTGCGGTAACAAAATCATCCAGACTTTTGATTTGCATCCATTGCCGGGTGTCTGCGCTTGGGGCATACTGCCCGTCCGCTCGCCGATGGGCACCCATCCCGGGCACATGACGACCAGCTTGTTCCGGTCTTGCGTCACCCTTTTCCGTGTTTCGGGGGTCATGTAGATATGCGAACGTATACCGCCATAGCTCCACTGCAGTCTGCCCTGCGCAACTGCCGCCAACAGGGCCAGCGCATTGCCTTCGTGCCCACGATGGGCAACCTGCATGAGGGGCACCTCGAACTGGTGCGCAGGGCGCGCACGCTGGCCGATATCGTTGTGGTCAGTATCTTCGTCAACCCGCTGCAGTTTGGCCCCAACGAAGACCTGGATGCCTACCCGCGCACACTCGCGGCAGACAAGGAAAAACTCTTCAGCGAAGGGGTACAGCACCTGTTCCTGCCCGAGGCCGAGGATATTTACCCGGAGGGCATGGCACTGCAAACCCAGGTACAGGTGCCAGACCTGTCAGAAACCCTGTGTGGCAGCAGCCGGCCCGGCCACTTTACCGGTGTGACCACCGTGGTCAGCAAGCTGTTCAATATCGTGCAGCCCGATGTCGCGGTGTTCGGTGAAAAAGACTTTCAGCAGCTCACCATCATCCGCAAGATGGTCGCGGACCTGTGCATACCGGTACAGATCGAGGGCGTGGCGACAGCACGCGACACTGACGGCCTGGCAAAGAGCTCGCGCAACGGCTACCTCTCGGACGAGCAACGCAAGCTCGCCCCCCTGATTCACGCCACGCTGGTGAGCTGCCGCGATGCGGTTGCCTGCGGTTTCGACAATTTCCTGCAACTTGAGTCCCATGCCCGCATGCAGCTGCTGCAGGCCGGTTTTGAACCCGACTACTTTGCGATTCGGGACGCTCGCACCCTGCGCGCGGTGAATGAGAACACCGAGGAAATTGCCATACTGGCCGCGGCGCGCCTGGGCTCCACACGCCTGATAGACAATGTCCGGCTGACGCTCAACCCGGTTTCCGACTGGGGCATGCTCGCCTCACCCTGAGCGCGCCCCACCCTCACCCCAATTGCAATGGCGGCACACGGGCGTCGATCAGGCTCGGCCCGCCGCTGGCGAGAGCCGCCTCCAACTGGGCATTGAACTCCTCCGCCGTTGTCGCACAGCTTGCCGCAACCCCCATGCCCTGGGCCATGGCGACAAAGTCCATGTCCGGGCTGCCAATATCCAGCGAACTCGCGGCTTTGGGGCCGGGCTTGCCACCGCGCGCCCCGGTGCGCGCAAACTCGAGTTCGAGAATGCTGTACTTACGGTTGTTGAAAATCACCACCGTGACATCGAGTTGCTCGCGGGCCATGGTCCACAGGGCTTGCACCGTGTACATGGCGCTGCCGTCACCCTCCAGGCAAATCACCTTGCGCTCGGGCGCTGCCAGCGCCGCACCTACCGCGGCCGGTAACCCCCACCCGATAGCGCCGCCCGTCTGGTTCAGCCAGTCGTGCGGCCGGGCGTTTGCCGTGAGGGGGAAGCAGGCAAGGCCGGAGGTAATCCCCTCATCCACCACAATCGCGTTCTCGGGCAGGCAGTGGGCCAGTGCCTGCGCCACGCTGTTGGCGTCCAGCGCGCCGCTGGGCAGGTCCGGCACCTGCAATGGGTAGATGTCCGGGCTCACATCCACCGCTTCCAGCTCTTCGAGCAATAATTCCAGCGCCTGCTCAATGTCCTCACCGGGACCTGCCAGTAGCAGTTCGTCGCAGCCCGCCGGCGGAATAACGCTGGCGACATCCGGATAGGCGAAGAACGATACCGGGCTGTCTGCGCCAACCAGAATCAACTGTTCAAGGTCCTTCAACGAGTCGATAGCCAGTTCCGCGAGGTAGGGCAGCCGCTCCACCACACCCGTGCCGGCGCCGCGCCGCACACGGGCGGGAAAGGTTTCGGTGAGCACGCGCGCACCGCTGGCTTTGCCCACCCGGCTCAGCAGCAGCGTTTGCGCATCGCTGATGTGCCGCCCCCCCAGCAGGATACCGGTGCGTTTGCCGTTGCCCAGCAGGGTGACAGCGCGTTGCAGGCGCTCTGCGGGCACCGGTGCCGGCCCCGGGATGGCCACCGCCGGCGCGGCGCCATTCGGGTTGTCACCCCAGGAGACATCCGCAGGCAGCACCAGCGTCGCCACCTGATCGTGCCCCGCCTGGCGCACGGCCTCCGCGGCGTCCCGCGCAATGGCGGCAGGCTCGCTTGATGTCAGCACCCAGTGAGACACCGGGCGCGCAATGCCCTCGATATCCGAGGTGAGGGGCGCATCGTATTGCAGGTGGTAAGTGGCGTGGTCGCCCACCACATTGATCATGGGCACATGCCCTTTCTTCGCATTGTGAACATTGGCCAGACCATTGCCGAGCCCGGGGCCAAGGTGCAGAAGCGTGGCGGCCGGGCGCTCGGCGATACGCGCAAAGCCATCCGCTGCTCCGGTAACCACCCCTTCGAACAGGCACAACACGCAGCGCATGCCTTCGACCTCATCCAGCGCGGCGACAAAATGCATCTCCGACGTTCCGGGGTTGGTAAAGCACATCGTGACACCGTTCTTAACCAGCGTTGTAATCAGGCTTTCTGCACCGTTCATGATTGCTTTCCTTATGCCAACATTGGCATATCGCTGAGACGTCGCCACAGTATACTGGCCACCGCACAATGATAAAAAGGATCTACTCGAGTGTCTTTCGGCGTCCGTATCGGCTACGCGGGGGTGGTCACCGTGGTGATACCGGTGCTGGCAACGCTCACCTGCATGGCGGTCGCCCGCCTGTAGAAATCGCAGCCACAAAAAAGGGCGCCGAAGCGCCCTTTTTTGTGTGTCTCGGGTTTAACCCTCGTCTGAGCTTCCGCCCTCGGCGTCGGAGCCGGCGTCGTCTTCAAGCAGTTCCTTGATGGACAGCTTGATACGGCCACGCTGGTCCACGTCCAGCACCTTCACCTCGACTTCCTGGCCTTCCTTGAGGTAGTCGGACACATTCTCCACGCGCTGGTGCGCAATCTGCGAGATGTGTACCAAACCGTCCTTGCCCGGCAGGATGTTGACGAAAGCACCGAAATCAACGATGCGGGCAACGGTGCCCTTGTACACGGCACCCACTTCCGCTTCGGCGGTGATCTCTTCGATCATCGCCACAGCCTTGTCGCGAGCGGCCTTGTCCTGGCCAAACACACGCACTGTGCCGTCGTCGTCGATGTCTACAGTAGCGCCGGACGCCTCGGTGATCGAGCGGATCATAGCGCCGCCTTTGCCGATGATGTCGCGGATCTTGTCGGAATCGACTTTCAGCGTGAGCATGCTCGGCGCGTTGTCAGACAGCACCTGACGCGGCTCCGCCAGCACAGCATTCATCTGCCCCAGAATGTGCAGACGGGCCTGTTGCGCCTGTTGCAGGGCGATTTCCATGATCTGCTCGTTGATACCTTCAATCTTGATATCCATTTGCAGCGCGGTAACGCCAGCCGCCGTACCGGCAACCTTGAAGTCCATGTCGCCCAGATGATCTTCGTCACCCAGGATGTCGGTCAGTACGGCAAACTGGTTACCTTCCTTCACCAGTCCCATTGCAATACCGGCAACTGGTGCGCTCAACGGCACGCCTGCAGCCATCATCGCCATGGAGCCCACACACACGGAGGCCATGGAGCTGGAGCCGTTGGACTCGGTGATCTCGGAAACCACACGAATAGTGTAGGGGAAGTCTTCTGCGCTCGGCAGCACGGCGGCCAGGCCGCGACGCGCCAGACGCCCGTGACCCACTTCGCGACGGCTGGTAAAGCCAACACGGCCCGCTTCACCCACCGAATAGGGGGGGAAGTTGTAGTGCAGCATGAAGGGATCGCGGCGTTCGCCTTCCAGCGCATCAATGATCTGCGAGTCGCGGGTGGAGCCGAGGGTAACTGCACCGATAGCCTGAGTCTCGCCACGGGTGAACAGCGCGGAGCCGTGCACCTTGGGCAGGATATCGGTTTCGCAGGCAATGGCGCGCACAGTGCGTGTGTCACGACCATCAATGCGCGGCTCACCGGCAAGAATGCGCTTGCGCACCAGGTTCTTCTCGACGGCCTTGAACACGTCCTTGATGTCGTCTTCGGAGGGGCCACCTTCAACCGCCAGCGCTGCCACACAGGCCTTGCGCACTTCAGACACGCGGTCGTAGCGCAGCGCTTTTTCCGTGATGCGATAAGCCTCGCCCAGGTCAGCCTTGACCTGAGTTTCAACAGCGGCGGTGAGCTCTTCGTTCACAGCCGGCGGCTGCCAGTCCCAACGCGGCTTGCCAGCTTCTGCGGCCAGATCGCGAATGGCCTGGATCACAACCTGCATTTCCTGGTGGGCAAACAACACCGCACCCAGCATCTGGTCTTCCGACAGTTCCTTGGCTTCAGACTCCACCATCAGGACGGCGTGTTCGGTGCCCGCCACGACCATATCCAGCTTGCTGTCCTTGAGCTGGTCGTAGGTGGGGTTGAGCATATAACCGGTGCTGTCATTGAAGCCGACGCGCGCGCCGCCAATGGGGCCATTGAACGGGCAACCGGAAATCGCCAGGGCAGCCGAGGTGCCGATCATTGCCGGGATATCCGGGTCAATATGCTTGTCCGCCGACATCACGGTACAGATAACCTGCACTTCGTTCATGAAGCCGTTGGGGAACAGGGGGCGGATCGGCCGGTCGATCAGGCGTGAAGTGAGGGTCTCTTTTTCGCTGGGGCGGGCTTCACGCTTGAAAAAGCCGCCGGGGATCTTGCCTACCGCGTAGGTCTTTTCCGTGTAATGCACGGCCAGGGGGAAAAATGGCTGGCCCGGCTTGGCGCTTTTTTCCGCCACAACGGTAACCAGAACTGAGGTGTTTTCGACGGTAACCAGAACCGCGCCGGTTGCCTGCCTGGCAATCCGACCCGTTTCCAGGGTGACTGTCTGGCCACCGTACTGGAAGGTCTTTCTAACTGGATTCACATTATTTCTCCAATGCTGAATATGACAACCGGGGCACAAGGCCCCGGTATGTGGTACCGCTTATCGACGCAGACCCAGTCGCTTGATCAGCTCGGCGTAGCGCGTCACATCCTTGCGCTTCAGGTAGTCGAGCAGCTTGCGGCGCTGGTTCACCATGCGGATCAGGCCGCGGCGTGAGTGGTGGTCGTGCTTGTGAGCCTGGAAGTGGTCCTGCAGCTGAATGATGTTTGCTGTCAGCAGCGCAACCTGGACTTCCGGCGACCCGGTGTCACTCTCGCTGGTCTGGTACTCTTTAACGATTTCTGCTTTCTTCGCAGCTTCTAAAGCCATGTCAATTTCCTCTCAATTAATCTGCATGTTCCACCCGCTTTTACAGAGCGCAGTGGAGATCGATAGAAAGAGCCTGTCCGTGCAGATTTACAGACAGGTTCGCGTCACCTCCCGGTGACTATCAGGCGACGCGGCGCAACGCGCCCATCGTCCAATATTTCGCCTACGCCCAGAAACTCGCCAGTTTCCAGAGCGACGCGCACCATACCATTGTGGGGCGCGTTTGGCACCTGGACCGGTTGGCCCTGGCGCAGGTAAAAACCGCCGGACTCGGTCAGTCGCACGGTGGGCAGTGCGTCCAGCGCCGTATCCGCGGGCAGCAGCAGCGCGTCCATATCCGCCAGCCGCTCGGCATCTTTCAGTGCCTCCAACGCCGCCAGCGTAACGCACTGGTCGAGCGCAAAAGGCCCGGCGCGCGTGCGCCGCAGCGCACTCACATAGCCGCCACAGCCCAGGGCTGCACCGAGGTCCTCGGCAATCGAACGCACGTATGTGCCTTTGCTGCACTCGAGCTGCACGTCCACTTCCGCCCGTTCGCCGGGCCGAAACGCCAGCAACTCCAGCCGGTGTACCACCACAGGCCGCGCTGCACGTTCCACTTCCTGCCCTTTGCGCGCCAGCTTGTACAAGGGCTGACCGGCGTGCTTCAGTGCCGAGTACATTGACGGCACCTGCTCGATTGCACCGCGGAACGCCTCCAGTGCCTGCTCGACCTGCTCACGGCTGATGGCGCCGGCACTTGCAGTGGCCAGCACCTCACCCTCGGCGTCTCCCGTACTGCGCCGCTCACCCAGCACAAAGGTGCTGGCGTAGGCTTTATCGGCATCCAGCAGGTACTGGGAGAACTTGGTCGCCTCGCCGAAACACAGTGGCAGCACCCCTGTCGCCAGCGGATCAAGGCTGCCCGTATGGCCTGCCTTGGCGGCAAAAAACAGCCGCTTGGCCCGCTGCAGCGCCTGGTTGGAGCTCAACCCGACGGGCTTGTCCAACAGCAATATGCCATCCAGCGGCCGCCCCTTGCGTTGCCGAGCCACTAGGACTCTTCGCCCGGCTCGTCATCGCGCAGGCCCAACTCCCGGTCCGCCTCACCGGCACGCCGGATCAGCGCTTCCATATCACGTCCGCGGCCGACGCTGCTATCAAAATAGAAACGCAGTTGCGGCACGCTACGCATATTACTGTCGCGGGACAGCCGGCTGCGCAGGAACCCTGCGGCCTTGTTCAGCACCTCCGCGGCCTCACGCGCCTCGTCGGCGCAATCGCTGCCGAGGCGCGTAAAGTAGACCTTGGCATGCCCTAGGTCGCGGCTGACATCCACGCCCGTGATGCTGACCATACCGATCCGCGGGTCACGCAACTCGAGCTGGATCTGTTGCGCCAGCTCGCGTTGCAGGTAGTCTGCAACGCGCTGGGTACGACTGTATTCCTTTGCCATAGCAGGGCCGCCTACAGGGTGCGGGCAAACTCCTTGACTTCGTATACTTCAATCAGGTCGCCCGGCTTGACGTCATTGTAGTTCTTGACGCCGATACCGCACTCCATGCCGTTGCGCACTTCGCTGGCATCGTCCTTGAAGCGGCGCAGGGATTCCAGTTCACCCTGGTAGATCACCACGTTGTCGCGCAGCACGCGGATGGGACGTGAACGGTACACCGTGCCCTCGATCACCATGCAACCGGCAATGGCGCCGAATTTGGGCGAGCGGAACACGTCGCGCACCTCGGCGATGCCAAGAATTTCCTCGCGCATTTCCGGCGCCAGCATCCCGGTCAGGGCCTGCTTCACGTCGTCAATGAGATCGTAGATCACGTTGTAGTAACGCAGATCCACGCCCTCGTTTTCCACCAGGCGGCGCGCAGAGGCATCGGCACGCACGTTGAAACCAAACACCACGGCACTCGAGGTGATCGCCAGGGTGATATCGGTTTCCGCCAGGCCGCCGACGCCACCGGAGACGATGTTCACTTGCACTTCCTCGTTGCCGAGGTCCAGCAACGCCGTCTGGATGGCCTCCAGAGAGCCGCGCACGTCTGCCTTGACCACCACGTTGAGCGTTTTCTTCTCGCCCGCTGTCATGCTCTCGAACATGTTGTCGAGCTTCGCCGCCTGCTGACGCTGCAGCTTGCTGTCGCGTGTCTTGTCCTGGCGGTACTGGGCCACTTCGCGCGCCCGCTTCTCGCTTTCAACCACCGCGAACAGGTCACCGGCGTCCGGCGTGCCATCAAGGCCCAGGATCTCCACCGGAATACTGGGGCCAGCTTCGCTGATGTTCTTGCCGTTTTCATCCAGCATGGCGCGCACGCGGCCATACTGCAGCCCGGCCAGCACTATGTCACCCTGGCGCAGGGTGCCGCTCTGGATCAGCAGCGAAGCCACCGGGCCGCGGCCTTTATCCAGGCGCGACTCAATCACGATGCCCTGTGCGGGTACGTCGCGCGGTGCCTGCAGCTCAAGTACTTCGGCCTGCAGCAGCACGGCGTCCAGCAGGTTATCAACGCCGTCGCCGGTGTGTGCAGACACTTCGATAAACTGGGTATCACCGCCCCAGTCCTCGGGAATCACCTCGCGGGCCGCCAGTTCACTCTTGACGCGGTCGGGGTCGGCGCCCTCCTTGTCCATCTTGTTGATGGCGACAATCAGGGGCACCTTGGCAGCCTTGGCGTGCTGCACGGCTTCTTCGGTCTGCGGCATGACGCCGTCATCGGCGGCCACCACCAGAATGACGATATCCGTGCTCTTCGCACCGCGGGCGCGCATGGCGGTAAAAGCCGCGTGCCCGGGGGTGTCGAGGAAGGAGATCATGCCGTGGCCAGTTTCCACGTGGTAGGCACCGATGTGCTGGGTGATACCACCCGCCTCACCGGAAGCGACTTTCGCCTTGCGAATGTAGTCGAGCAATGAAGTCTTGCCGTGGTCTACGTGGCCCATCACCGTCACCACCGGGGCGCGCGGCTCCAGCGTACCCTCGTGCTGTGCCAGGGTCTCTTCCAGCTTTTCTTCCAGCGCATCGGCGCTGATCAACTTCGGTTTGTGCCCCATCTCCTCTACCACGAGGATCGCCGTATCCTGGTCGATCATCTGGTTGATGGTGGCCATGACGCCGAGCTTCATCAGCTCCTTGATCACTTCGCCGGCCTTCACCGACATCTGCTGCGCCAGGCCACCGACCGAGGTCATGTCGGCCAGTTCGACTTCGTGGGCTCTTTTCTCTGTAGGCATCTCGAATCCGTGTTTACCGTGCTCCGCATGGGAACCACCACGCATCTTCTTGCGCCCGCCGCGGCGGCGCATCATGCCGGATTCCGCTGCTTCCAGGTCGGACAATGACAGGTTGTGGCCACGCTGCTTACCGCGACCACCGGGAGAGCTGCGATCGAGCCGGCCACGGGCCGCCTTCTTGCGCTGCTCTTCGGTTTGTGGCGCGGGCGCGTCGTGCAGGCGCTTGGGCCGCTTGGCTGCGGCTTCCTTTTCCCGTTCCACTTTTGCCGTAGCTTCCGTCTTGACCCGCTCTTCCTCGGCCTTGCGTGCCTCCATGGCAGCTTTGCGCGCCTCGGCTTCCGCCGCCTCGCGCGCCATCCGCCGCTCGGCTGCACGCTGCCGCAAAATCTCCGGGTCCAGGTCTTTCTCGTCTTCAGGCTCTGGCTCGGGGACGGATGCCGCGGCGGCAGCAACGGCTGCTTCTTCCTCGGCCTCGGCCGCTTCGCGGGCTGCTTTTTCCGCCGCCTCCGCTTCTTCCGCAGCACGCGCTTCCGCCGCCTGTCGCTCGGCCTCTGCAAGCGCAGCGGCTTCCAGCTTGGCCGCGTCCTGCATTTCCGAATCGGCGTCCGAGGCGTCGCGCTTCACGTAGGTGCGTTTCTTGCGCACTTCCACGTTCACCGTTTTCTTGCCCTGTGAACCTGACGTTCTCAACGTGCTGATCGTCTTGCGTTTCAGGGTGATGCGCTTGGGCGCCGCGGTGGACTCACCATGGCTGCGCTTCAGGAAGGTGAGCAGCGTCTGCTTGTCTTCTTCCGACACGGCCTCACCGGCAGCCGAGTGAGGCAGACCCGCTTCCTTCATCTGCGTCAGCAGACGGTCAACGGGCGCTCCCACTGTTTCCGCGAGCTGCTGTACTGTCACTTGCGCCATGCAAAATTCTCCTTAATCCCGTGAAACCCTGATGCCTAGAGTAAAAACGCCTGTACTGGCCTATTCACTCTCCTCGGCAAACCAGGGTGCGCGCGCTGTCATGATCAGCTCTCCTGCGCGCTCCTCGGTCATTTCCGGAATGTCCATCAATTCATCGACACCCTGTTCCGCGAGATCCTCCATGGTGACCACACCACGGCTGGCCAACACAAAGGCCAGGTGACGATCCATACCGTCCATCTCCAACAGGTCCTGAGCGGGCTCGTTGGCACCGAGCTGCTCTTCCGAGGCAATCGCCTGGGTCAGCAGCGCATCCTTGGCGCGCGCCCGCAATTCCTCGGCGATTTCTTCATCGAAGCCGTCCACGGCGGTCATTTCTTCCAGTGGCACATAGGCCACCTCTTCCAGCGTGGTAAAGCCTTCCTCGACCAGGATCTCGGCCACTTCCTCGTCGATATCCAGCTGCTCAACGAACATCTGGATCACTTCGCCGGCCTCCGCCTCGTGCTTCTCGGCCGCTTCCTCGTTGCTCATCACGTTGATGGTCCAGCCGGTCAGCTCGCTGGCCAGTCGCACGTTCTGCCCGGAGCGGCCGATGGCCTGCGCCAGGTTGTCTTCCGCAACCGCCACATCCATGGTGCCGCTGTCTTCATCGACCACGATGGACTCGACCTCGGCCGGCGACATGGCGTTGATCACCAGTTGCGCCGGGTTATCATCCCAGAGAATGATGTCCACACGCTCATTGTCCAGCTCGTTGGACACCGCCTGTACACGCGAGCCGCGCATACCAACACACGCCCCGACCGGATCGATACGCTGGTCGTTGGTTTTCACCGCAATCTTGGCGCGCGAACCCGGGTCGCGAGCAGCGGCCTTGATCTGGATTACCTCTTCGGCAATTTCCGGCACTTCAATCTTGAACAGCTCGATGAGCATTTCCGGACAGGAGCGGCTCAGCATCAGCTGCGGTCCGCGCGTCTCCGCGCTGATCTCGCGCAGGATGGCACGCACCCGGTCGTTGACACGGAACGTCTCGCGACCCACCAACTGGTCGCGGGGCAACAGGCCCTCGGCATTGCTCCCGAGGTCGACAATCACATTGTCGCGCGTGACTTTCTTCACGGTGCCGGCAACCAGCTCGCCCACGCGCTCAAGATACAGCTCAACGACTTGCGCACGCTCGGCGTCGCGCACACGCTGCACGATCACCTGTTTGGCGGTCTGTGCGGCAATGCGCCCGAAGCCTACGTTGTCCACCGATTCCTCGTAGATGTCGCCGGGCTTGAGGCTCGGCTCCTTCTCTATCGCTTCCTCGGTGGTGAACTGTGTGCCCAGCAGCGCCATTTCATCATCGGGGACCACAAGCCAGCGACGCACAGTAACGTAGTCGCCCGTCTTGCGGTCGATCGTCACCTCGATATCGGCATCCTCGTCGTAGCGCTTCTTGGTCGCTGTTGCCAGCGCCAGCTCGATCGCCTCGAAAATGATGTCCTCGGACACGCCTTTTTCATTCGAGACGGCCTCAGCCACCATCAGGATCTCTTTAGTCATTCGTAGCCTCGTCAGTTACGCTGGCCGCACCCTCGATGCGGGGATGAACACGCGCCTTGTCCACGGCGCTATAGGGCAGCAGGTACTCGTGGTCGTCAACACGCACCACAACCTCATCGCCTTCAATACTTTGCAAAATGCCTTTGAAGTTGCGCCGCCCCTCGAAGGGCCTGCGCAAACGCACCTCAATCCATTCGCCAAAGAACGGTGGAAACTGTTCCAGGCGAAACAGCAGGCGGTCGACACCGGGCGAAGACACCTCCAGGGTATATTCACCGGTGATAGGGTCCTCGACATCCAGCACGGCACTGACCTGCGCACTCACCGCGGCGCAGTCGTCCACAGTCACACCCGACTGGGCGTCAATGAAGACGCGCAGCACACTGTGCTTGCCCTGGGCAGCATACTCGATGCCCCAGAGGTCAAAGCCGAGGGCGACCACTGTGGGTTCCAGCAGTGCCTGCAGTTCCTGTTGCCTGGCCGTCAATCCGACTCCATTTCCGCCACTGGCGGTTACGCTTGCAAAAAACGCCTGCATTTTTCGCAGATACGAAAAAGCCCCAAGAAGGGGCTTTGACGAAACGTGCCGCCAATTCGGAGCGGACGACACGTATGTTGGTAGCGGGGGCCGGATTTGAACCGACGACCTTCGGGTTATGAGCCCGACGAGCTACCAGGCTGCTCCACCCCGCATCAAAACTTCCTCGACCTGAAGGCCCCTTGGCACTTCATACTGGGCCTAACCAACTTTACCGGCCCAAATTCGAGGCTGTGCATTATAGGTACGCCGCCACGCCCGGTCAACAGCCCCGCAGAGAAAAAAGCACTGTTTCAACGCGCCCGATACGCCCCGCGGCACATGTTATGGCTGCGGCGCGCCCGCGCCCTCTTGCGGCATTTGCAGCAGCTCCAGGCAGAGTGGAAAATCCGGGCTCTCCAGGTAGGCAAATACCGTATCGCTGTTCCAGCGCTTGTACCAGAACGGTGTGTACCCGATGGCGGCGAGCTTCTCAATCCAGTGGTCGGCATCCTCGACGCGAAAGCGCAGGTGATGCATACCCTCGCGCCCGGACTCGATGAATTCGCTGTGCGGACTGACGCCCGACTGCCACTCAATCAGCTCGATTTCAACGTCCCCACTGCGCCCAAAGCCCAACCGCAGCTGCACATCTTCGCGGCGGCCACGGAAGTCGGCGCCCTCTACCGATCCATTCATCAGGGAAAAAGGGCCGAATACTGGATCGAAACGGGCTATCCAGGCATCGAGGTCTTTCACTACAAAACCGATCTGGTCAATCGGGGGCAGGCCGAGCGCCTGCAGTCGCTGGTCTTCTGACATGTCATTCCTCTCCGTTGTTCAACCCCGTAGCGGACGCATGATGCGCCGCTCGAAGTCCTCCATGAAACGCTTCTTGGCGTCGAGCGTTGAATGTTTGCCCAATGCGAAACTGAAAGGCAGGTTTACCGCCGAAGTCATACCCGCCTCTTCCAGACGCTGCAAGGTCGCAACGTCCAGCGGCGTCGTCAGCCCGACAATGGTCTCGAAGGGCTCGGCCGCGCGCCCGGCCGCCTCGCGCAGTGCACGCAGCCGCGCCATCAGCGCAGGCACCTCGTCCGGATGGTTGCCCGCACCAATCCAGCCGTCGCCACGCACCGCGGCACGGCGCAGGGCCGCCTCGTTGGCACCGCCGACATAGATGGGCACGTTGTGCCCCGGGGCAGGCTCGATGCACAGGCGCGGGAACGGGAACAGGGGGCCGTCATGGTCTACCATGCCCCCCTGCCAGAGCTTGTGCATCACATCGATCATCTCATCCATGCGCTCACCGCGCCGGCGAAAGGGAACGTCATAAATGTCGAACTCGTCCTGCATCCAGCCCGCGCCAACCCCCAGCGCAAAGCGGCCGCCACTGAAAATATCCAGCGAGCCTGTGGCCTTGGCCACCTCAAAGGGATTGCGCAGCGGCAACACATAAATCGATGTCGTGAAATGCAGGCGGCGGGTGGCGGCGGCCATGAAGGCAATACTCACCCAACAGTCCGGGTAGGGTGCATCCGCGGTCATCGGTGGCACACCGCTCTGCGCGTACGGGTAGGGAGATTTCACATCCTCGGGAAATACGGCGTGGTCGGCATTGAACACCCCATGGAACCCCAGCTCTTCGGCGAACTGTGCCAACGGCACCAGCTGCTCTGGTTCAGTCCACACCAGCGCTTGCCAGAATTTCATACCCTGCTCCTCAGCCATGCAAGGGGCCATACTAACGCAGCCGCCGTGCCCGCGGAGCAAACTTTTAATGCGCGCTCATTATTTTATGCATAGTTGAACCAAGTCCGCTGCGCTAGCGCAGCACGAAGCCGCGGCGCCCCATCAGCTGCGTGAACGCGCCACAACCTGCTGCTCGATGCGGCCAAAAATACAGGCGCCATCCGCGTCTGCCATCTCGATACTCACCCGGTCACCGAACTGCATGAACGCCGTGGAAGGCTGGCCATCGCGCAGGGTCTCGATCATGCGCAACTCCGCAATGCAGCTGTAACCCAGCCCGCCCGCCGTGACCGGTTGCCCCGGTGATCCGTCGGCACCCTTGTTGGATACGGTGCCAGAGCCGATAATCGTGCCGGCAGCCAGCGGGCGGGTTTTCGCCGCATGAGCGATCAGCGTGGGGAAATCGAAGGTCATGTCGACCCCGGCATTCGCCTGTCCGAACAATGCGTCATTGAAGTGTATGTTCAGCGGCAGGTGCAGCCGACCGCCGCCCCAGGCCGGGCCCAGCTCGTCCGGCGTCACACACACCGGGCTGAACGCGCTGGAAGGCTTGGACTGGAAGAAACCGAAGCCTTTGCCCAGCTCCGCGGGGATCAGGTTGCGCAAAGACACATCGTTGACCAGCATCAGCAGGCGGATCGCCCCGGCGGCCTGCGCCGCGCTCACACCCATGGGCACATCCCCCGTGATAACCGCGACTTCGCCTTCGAAATCGATACCCCAGGCAACCTCATCCATGACAATGGGATCGCGTGGGCCAAGAAAGCTGTCTGACCCGCCCTGGTACATCAAGGGGTCGCTCCAGAAACTCTCCGGCATCTCCGCACCGCGCGCCCTGCGCACCAGCTCCACATGATTCACATAGGCCGAACCATCCGCCCATTGATAGGCACGCGGCAGCGGCGATGCACAATCGGACTGAACAAACGGTGATCCCGCGCCTGCGTTGACCTGCTGCGACAACGCCGCGAGCCCAGGCTCCTGCGCTGGCCAATCATCCAGCGCCTGCTGCAGGGTCATCTCTGCTGCAAGGAAGCGTTGCAGATCCCGCGACACAACCACGAGGGCGCCGTCGCGGCCCGCGCGCAAAGAGGCCAGTTTCATGTGCTTTCTCCAGAATCGCGTTGGTGTAGCCAGGCGGCATGACGCGGTGCCCGACGCGTGCGGGACCACTCCTCGATCATCTCCGGGGCCACTGCATGCAGGCGCGCGAGATCGCCCGGCTGTGCGATATTGACCGCAAGCTCCAGGCGATGGCCATTCGGGTCAAAGAAATAAAGGGAGCGAAAAATACCGTGATGCGTGGGGCCCAGCACCGCAATACCCTGCTCCTCCAGCTCCCGCTTGGCCGCGAGCAGCGCCTCCTCGCTGTCCAGTTCGAACGCGATGTGCTGCACCCATTCCGGCGTGTTGCCGTCGCGCCCCATCGGGGGCGAATTCGGCAGCTCGAAGAAGGCCAGCACATTGCCCATGCCGGCATCAAGAAACACATGCATGTACGGATCGGGCTCTTGCGTGGACGGCACCTGATCCTCGGCGATTGCCAGCACCAGCTGCATGTTCAGGGCGCGCTGGTAGAACTCCACGGTTTCCCGGGTATCGTTGCAGCGATAGGCCACGTGGTGGATACGGCGGATATTCATGTCGCCTCCTTCACGCCTCCCGCGCCGCGTCGATGACACCGCGGGCTAGCTGGTCACGCTCTATGGATTCGAACAGCGCCTTGAAGTTACCCTCACCAAAACCCTCGTCGTCCTTGCGCTGGATGAACTCGAAGAACATCGGTCCGAGCAGGTTGGCGGAAAAGATCTGCAACAGCAGGCGTGGCACCCCGCCCTCGGTGCTCCCATCCAGCAGGATACCGCGCGCCTGCAATTCCGCCACCGGTTCGTCGTGCCCGGGCAGGCGGCCTTCGAGCATGTCATAGTAGGTTGCCGGAGGGGCCGGCATGAAGGTCATGCCGGCTGCTTGCAAGCGGTCATAGCAGGTCAGGATGTCGTCGCAGGCCAGCGCAATGTGCTGTATGCCCTCGCCGTTGTACGCCATGAGGAATTCTTCAATCTGGCCGCCACCGCGCGACTCTTCATTGAGGGGAATACGGATTTTGCCATCGGGGGCGGTCATCGCTTTCGACAACAGTCCCGTGTGCTCACCTTCGATATCGAAATAGCGGATTTCGCGGAAGTTGAACAACTCCTCGTAATAGCGCGCCCAGTAGCCCATGCGGCCCCGGTACACATTGTGGGTGAGGTGGTCCAGGGTATGAAAGCCGAGGCCCGCGGGTTTTCTGTCCACGCCCGGCAACCAATGGAAATCAATGTCGTAGATACTCTGCCCTTCCGCATAGCGGTCGATGAGGTAGAGAATGGCACCGCCGATACCGCGAATGGCCGGTAACCGCAGCTCCATCGGGCCGGTTTCCACGGCAACCGGCTGCGCGCCTTTCTCCAGCGCACGGTTATAAGCCCCGGTGGCGTCCTGCACGCGGAAAGCCATGCCGCAGGCCGAGGGGCCGTGTTCGCGGGCGTAATACCAGGCGTGGCTGCCGGGCTCGTAGTTGGTCAGGAAATTGATGTCGCCCTGCCGCCACAGAGCCACCGCCTTGCTGCGGTGGCGGGCAACGCAGGTAAACCCCATGGATTCGAAGACCGGCTCGAGAACCCCGGCTGCGGGGGCAGTAAATTCGACGAATTCAAAACCGTCCAGACCCATTGGGTTGTCGAACAGATTGGCCATTCTGAGCCTCCCGGCAGACCGCTGCCGTACGCTTGCTGCTGAGCGCTGAGTATAGGCTCGACCCCATTTAGTTTCAAATGCAACTTTATCCGCAACAATTGCGGCATGTCACCCCTGCCCCAGGGCGGTCCGGCTATACAAACCAGCGCGAAAGAACCCAGCTCTGCGGCTCGCCCTGTACCGGCGCAAGCACCTATTCTGTGGTTTCACAACCGGAGAACCACTGCCATGCAACGAAACAACCGCGTCCGCACGCGCTCCAGCTGGCCACTGCGCCTGGGCGCTGCCCTGGGCATCACTCTGGCACAGGCCGCTGCACACGCCTCCGCAACCGGCAGTACCACCACCGCTGCGGCGCCGCAACAGGCTTTCTTCGGTGAGCTCCACGTACACACCATGAATTCACCCGATGCTTTCATGCTGAACGTGCGCACCACGCCGGATGATGCCTACCGTTTTGCGCAAGGCGAAGCTATACCGCATATCAGCGGCGTTACCATTCAGTTGCGAGCCCCACTCGACTTCATCGCCATTACCGACCACTCCGAATACATGGGCATACTGCCACGGCTGTTTGAGCCGCAGGGCGAGTTGGCGGCGCTGCCGATTACGGCCCGTCTGACCGACAAGGATCCGGAGCGCCGCCAGGCCGCCGTGCTAGAGGTGCTGATGAGCATGGGTGACAACACCCCCATGCCAGCACTGGTTGATGAGGCCCTGCGCCAGTCCATCTGGCAAGAGTATGTGCGTAGCGCCGAGCGCTATTACCGGCCGGGAGAATTCAGCACGCTGATCGGCTACGAGTGGACGTCTTCCGGGGCCCTGGAGGAAGTCAATCTGCACCGCAACGTAATCTTTCGCAGCAGCGATGTGCCGAAACAGCCTTTCTCCAGCTTCGACAGTGTGGAGCCGCGTGCGCTCTGGGCCTGGCTGGATGAGCAGCGCAAGCATGGCGTAGAGGGCATGGCCATCGCCCACAACAGCAACCTGAGCAACGGCTTGATGTTCCCCACCGAGGTGGCGTTTGGCGGCGAAAAAATCGATGCCGCGTATGCTGCCCTGCGCCAGCGTAATGAACCGCTGGTGGAAATTGCGCAGATCAAGGGCACCTCGGAAACCCATCCGCTGCTGTCTCCCAACGACGAGTGGGCGGGCTTTGAATTGCTGGAGGATTTGCTCGGCGGGCGGGGCACGCAGGGCGAGGTCAAGGGTAGCTATGCCCGCGATGCCTGGCTGGCGGGCCTGGTGATGCAGGAGCAGCAGGGGTTCAACCCCTACCGCTTTGGGGTTATCGCAGCGAGTGACAGCCACAACTCCGGTTCCCAGGTGGAGGAAGACAACTACCACGGCAAGATCGGCAGTGCCGATGGTACGCCGGAGGCGCGCCGCGGTGGCAGCTTCATCAACACACACCATATCAAGTACAGCTCTGCCGGCCTCGCGGGTGTCTGGGCCAGCGAAAACACGCGCGAGGCACTCTATGATGCACTGGCACGCCGGGAGACATTCGGCACCAGCGGCCCGCGCATCAGCGTGCGTTTTTTTGCCGGCACTGACTGGCCCGCTGACCTGCTGGCGCAAGCGGACTGGGCGCAACAAGCCTATACCCGCGGCGTACCCATGGGCGGGGAGCTGCCTCAAAGCATGGGCGATTCCACGCCCGAGTTTCTGCTGTGGGCCGCCAAGGACCCGAGCAGCGCCTGGCTTCAGCGGGTGCAGATCGTTAAGGGCTGGGTAGAGGATGGTGCCACGCGTGAGGCGGTGTTTGACGTGGGCTGTGCAGACGGGTTGAGCCCGGACCCGGCAACGCATCGCTGCCCCGACAACGGCGCCACGGTATCCCTGGAGACCTGCGACTTCGATCGTCACAAGGGGGATGGCCAGATCGCCGCTCGCTGGCGCGACCCCACGTTCAACCCGGCACAGCCGGCATTCTACTACGCCCGCGTGCTGGAAAACCCCACCTGCCGCTGGAGCACGTGGGACAGCCTGCGCACCGGCCTGCCGCTACCGGAAGACGTGCCTGCCACTCTGCAGGAACGCGCCTGGACGTCACCGATCTGGTATCAGCCCTGACAGCACTGGCAGTGCGGGGCGAGAGCCTCGCACTTGTGCTGCACACACCGACGTCGGAAGCAAAACGCCGAAGCGGGTGCAGAATGCTTCTTTTCTTTCTCCCGGCACGGTAGATTATCGTTTTAGAGCTGTTAACAGGAGCGCACACGGTGGGCACCAAGATCGTGGTCAAAAAGCCACTTGTGATTCTTCACGGTGATGAGATGGCACAAGTTGCCTTCGATAAAATACTCGAGCAGTTCGTCACCTCACGCCTGCAAATTGATCTTGTAGAAGTGGATCTCTCAGCTGAAAAGCGATTGACCAGCAACGGCCAGGTGGTGCTCGACGCCATTGAGGCACTCCGGGAACACGGCATCGGGGTCAAGAATGCGGGGATGACGGTGAACCGCAGTCAGCTAAACGAATTGCTCGGCAAACACCCCGACATCAAAGAAGCTGCGCTGCACAAGCTGGCCACGAAGTCACCGAACGGCGCCATCCGCAAAGGTATTGGTGGCAACATCACGCGCGAGGATATCGAGTTCCACAATCTCCGAAGCGTGCGGCCGGAGTGGAAAAATCGCGATATTGAAGTGGACACCATGCACAGCGGCGGCCTGGATTTCAGCTACAGCGAACTCTCCAATGCCACCGGCGTTGCCAAGGTGGTGTTTGTGGGCAGCAGCGGCGACCCGGTCGAAATACATCGGCGGACCCTGCGAAAGGGCGACCCCTGGATGCTCGCGACCAACTGCATTGAGGAAGTGCAGGCCTGGGCACACCGTTTTTTCCAGCGAGCCCTGGATGAGCAGCGAGACATTTACCTCGGCCTGAAGGATACAGTCGTTCCCGGATACGACGGCGTGATGCGTGCGGCCATAGAGGAGATCTACGAACGTGAGTACAAGGAGCGGGTGGCCGCCGCAGGGCTGTCCTATCACTACGAGCTGATCGATGCCCAGGCGGCGCGCATTATTTCCAACCCTCCTCAGCGGGCGCTTTGGGGCGTGCCAGACAACATCGTCGGCATGAAGCTGTTCAAACTGGTGCAGCAGCTCAAGCATTATGGTCTGCCCGAACGCAAGGCACACGTTTCCATCTCCCGAATGAGCGCTGGCGGCGGGGACCAGTACGGCAGCTATAACCTGCCAGCCCCGGAGGACGGTATCATCAAGGTCATCGTCGATGGGGAGGAGAAACACGCCCGCAGCGTCAAAGCCAATGATCCCATTCTGTTCATGTCAAACGATCGCGAGGCCATCAAGGACTGGGTGAAGCAGGTATTCCGGGATGCGGTGGTCAATAAAAAGGAAATCTACTTCGGGCTGAAGCGGGAATTCGTCAACTACGATGAGGTTTACAGCTCCATCATCCTCGAAATACGCAAGGAACTGGCGGCCCTCGATACACCGCCACCATCCTTCATGATCATGCGTCCCTCACGGCAGCTGAGCAAAATGATCTGTGACCCCCCACGCTGGGGCCTCTATCCGGCGCAGAATCTTGATGGCGATATCTTTTCCGATATTTCCGCGGCGCTGGGTGGGAGCCTGGCCACCGCCAGTTCGGTGATCGAAAGCAAGGACGGCACCATGCTCTACGAAGCACCGCACGGCACGGCACACGACTTGTATCTGCGCTACCTGGAGACCGACGGCAAGGAGGCCAACTTCAATTCTTCTGCCCTGATTTTCGCCGTGGCGAACGCTCTGGAGGAAATGGCCAGGCGGGAAGACAATCCGCCGCTGGCCGATTACGCGAAGAACCTCAAGACGGCCCTGATAGAAACCGTTGCGCAGGGCACCATCACCGGCGACCTCAAGGGCAAGACGACCAATCCTGACACTGAAACCGTGGTGGACATGTGCGGCTTTCTCGACGCGGTCGAGGCTAACCTGGCAGCATGATCGGCTAAAGGCTGCGCGGCGCGCCCTGCTGCCCGCGGATCAACCGACCGGGCAACGCGCCCGTCGCTTCACCATGGCGATACACCGGCACACCGTTTACCAGTGTCGCCACATAGCCCTCGGCGCGCTGCACCAGGCGTCGCCCACCGCCGGGTAAATCATAGGTGATTTCCGGCGCATGCAGGGCCAGGCAGTCAAAGTCGATGACGTTGATATCGGCCTTGAAGCCGGGCGCCAGCAGGCCACGATCCTCAAGACCCATGGTGAGCGCTGTCGCCCTGCTCAATCGATGCACCAGGTCCGCAACCGGGATGCGGCCCGCAGGGCGATCCCGGCCCCAGTGCGTCAAGGCGAAGGTGGAATAGCTGCCGTCGCAAATCGTGGAGGAGTGCGCACCACCGTCGCCCAACCCGGGCAGTACATGCGGATGCGCGAGCATTTCGCCTACGGCATCCAGTTTCCCATCGGCGTAGTTGGCCATGGCCAGATAGAGCACTGTACCGCGCTCACCCTCCACCATCAGGTCATAGGCCAGCTCAGCCGCACTGATACCCTGCGCCTGCGCGCGACCGGCGATGCTCTGCTCCCAGGGTTGCTCATAATCCGGCGAATCACCGAGCAGGAACATGTAATCGAAGTCGCGCACCATGCGGCCCAGCACCAGGGACGGGTCGGGGTCCGTGGGTTCCGCGAGAATACGGGCGCGGCGCGCGGGATCGCGCAGCTTCGCGAGGCGCTCGGCCAGGGGCAGGTCGGCCACCTCACGGTAGCCTGCGGTGGTGTAGAACGGGTTCAGCGTCAGCTCCACCCCCAGCATCATGCCGATGGCACGCGGCATGACCTGGCCCTTGATGGTTACGCCAGCGGCATTGGCTTCTTCCAGCCCTTGCAGCAACTGCGGCCATATCTGCGGGCCGCTATTGCCGGTGCCCATGGAAAAGGTCAATGGCCGACCGGAGGCCTCTGCCAGCTGGCGCAAGACGCTGACATCCTTCCCCGGCAGGTGCACGTCTTCCACAATCTGGAACACACCCTTGCCCGCCTTGCGCAAGGTACCTGCAAGCGCCAGCAACTCCTCGTTGGTGGCATCAAGGGTCGGGATGGGGGAGCCATCACTGGCCCGATGAAACAGTGTCCGCGACGTGCCTATACCCATGGCACCTGCCTCCAGCGCTTCTTCCAGCAGGGCACACATACGCTCAATGTCCTCGGCGGTGGCGGGCTCCCGCCGCGCACCGCGCTCTCCCATCACGTACACTCGCAACGCCGCGTGAGGCAGGTAACCCCCTACATCCATGTCGTAATCCCGCCCCGCAAGCACGTCCAGGTATTCCGGGAAGCTCTCCCAGGTCCAGGGTAGACCCTCTGCCAAAACGGGAAAGGGGATGTCCTCAACGCCGTCCATGAGGCGAATCAAGGTGTCGTGGTCCTGCGCCCGGCACGGGGCGAAGCCCACACCGCAGTTGCCCATGATGGCGGTGGTAACGCCGTGACAGGAAGAGGGCTTGAGACGGTTTTCCCAGGTCACATGGCCGTCATAGTGCGTGTGTACATCAACGAACCCGGGCGTCACCAACAGGCCGCTCGCATCGATTTCTTCCCGCCCCGGCCCCAAATCCGAACCCAGTGCGGCTATCACACCGCCGTTCACGGCAACGTCTGCCTGCCGCGGCTCCGCGCCGCTGCCATCGAGCACGGTGCCGCCGCGAATTACCAGGTCGTAGTCACTCATGCCGTCTGCTCCTCACCACTGTCGATTGTTCTGCCCATTTTCACCGTACCGCGAAGGGTGCTGCGCTGCACAATGCGCGTTTCACTCACGGGATGCCCGAACGCCATGTGCATGGTGCGGCGGTTATCCCACGCCACCACATCATTGTTCTGCCAGGCGTGAACGTACTGGAAGCGCGGCTGCAGCGCGTGTGCTACCAGGGTTTCGATCAGCGCATCACTTTCCGCTGTCGGCAGCCCTTCTATGCACTGGATGTTCAGTGTGCTGATATTGAGAATGCGCCGGCCCGTTTCCGGGTGCACCCAGACCAGCGGGTGCGCCACCGGCGGGAAGCTGGGCAGGTCTTTCATGGAAGCCTGCAGCAACGTCCCACCGGGCTTGTTGAAGCGCATGCCACTCAGGTCCGGGCAAAAAATATAGCGTGCCTCAAGCCCCTCAATGCGCTCCCGGGTAGCGGCATCCAGCGCATCGTAGGCCAGCGCCGTATCGATCCAGCCCGTCTGCCCACCGTGCTCGCTGTTGCGCACCATACGCAATACGGCGCCCGCGTTCGGAGTGGTGGTAAATGCCAGGTCCGTATGCCAGGGAATACGCCCATAGGTGGGTACTCCGTCAAACTCATACACGGGGCCAGTGAGCGATTGCTCATTACTCAGGAGAATGAGTTCCGGATAGCCCTGTAGGCGAAAATGCGGAATGGGATGGGGTTCAAGCTCACCCAGGCAGCGTGAAATGCTCAACAGCGCTTCCGGCGATGTACCGATACCGCGAAAAAGAACAATACCCGCATCCAGCCAGAGCTCACGCAGCGCGCCGGCAGATTCATCCGGAATATGCTTGTCGGGATCAAGCCCCAGCACCTCGACACCCACACCTCCGGATAGCGGAGCAACGCTGAAATCCATGATACGACCTCCTGACGGTCTCGCTGGCAGTGATACCCATCTCTGCCGCTGGACGTTATTATCAACACGCGTATCGGCGAAGCCGCGACCACGCCGATGAACACACTATACCCGGAGCCCTGCGCGCACCGCATAACACAAATGCACTAGCGAACCGCGGATGCGTCGCTTCGCCACAGGAGAAAAACGACAAGCGCGCCCAACCCACGAAGGCGAAACAGTAATGAGCTTGCCTAAGACACTCATTTCCACCCTGTTCAGTAGCTTGCTGGAAGAGCCGCCCTGGCTGAGCTTCCTGCGCGAACTGGAGCAGTACCTCGATGGTCACCATGCCACCATGGTGCTGCGCAGGCCCAGACAGGGCGATCCCGGAGTCTTGATTTCTACCCAGAGCAATACTGCAGCGCTCGTGCTGTTGCAGAACAGCGTTTTTCGCGAGACGCCGTTCCTTGACATCCCCCAAGACGAAATCGTGATACTCAGCGAAATGATGAGCCGGCATGAACTCACGCGCCACCACGCGAACTTCTACGCCTATATTCAGGAATACGGCGACACAGATGATCTTATAGGCATCAATCTGGAGGAACCGGAAACCGGCATGATCTTCCGCCTGCGTTGCGCCCGTGTGCGAGGCCAGGCTCACTTCAATGGTGATGACCGCCAGAAACTGGCCGCCCTGACACCCTGGCTGCGCACCGCCATCGCGATCTATGCGCGGCTCGCAAGACGTGAGTACCAGCTCAGTATCTCTGGTGCGACAGAAGACCAGCTGGCCATTGGCTCCATGGTCCTTGGTGACAGGGCAGAAGTCCTCACCACCAACCCGCTGGCAAACCGGGTCCTGGAACACGCGGACGGGCTGCTGATCAATGGGGACCGCCTGCAGTGCAGTTCGTCTGAGAGCAATACCGCGCTGCACACCGCGTTACGCCGACTGACTCGCGGCGATGTTGCGCAACAGGCCGAATCCTTGCAGATAGAACGGCCGGCAGGCCAGCAGTGGAGCGTGCTGCTGAAGCGGGTTGCGCCGCGCCCGGGCATTGAAGAAACCGCATCGGCCACGACGTTGCTGCTGTTCCGCGATCCCGCAGGCACCCGCATCATTACCGAGGAACTGCTCATGGAGTTGTTCGCCCTGACCAGGGCAGAAGCTGTACTGACAAAGCGTCTGGTTGCAGGCGAGAGTCTTGCGGAGATATCTGCGAGCCTCGGGCGCTCACGGCACACGACACGCGCACAACTGACAGCCATCTTTTCGAAAACAGGGGTGAACAGGCAACCGCAACTGGTTGCTCAGGTACTGCGCACGGCACAGCAGATATGGGGAGAGTGAAGAAAGCGTTCCGGTTCGGCCCGGCGACGCGAACATCGCCGAACCGAACCGGAAGGGATCAGAAGGTGTACTGCGCTTCCAACCCATAGGTGCGGGGGTTGCCGAAGAAGCTAACCGTGAAGGGACCGAAGGGTACCGTATTGACGCGGTATTCCTCATCCAGCAGGTTCTTGCCCCACAGCGCCACCTGCAGCTGGTTGTCACCTACCGGAATGTTGATCAGGGTGAGGCGACCGTTCAGCGTGCCGTAGCCATCGATGTCGGAAACCGCTTTCTGCTCCGGCTTCACGTACGGGGTGTACTCATCGTTGTAGCTGTAGTCCAGGCGGCCCATCAGGTCGCCGTAGTCGCTACGCAGCATGGTGTACTCAACGCTTAAGTTGACCGTGTGCTCGGGTGTGTACTGCGTAAAGCGCTCATCAGACACGTCAACGGTTTCACCCAGAACCGGGTCGAACTCCAGGAACTCGGTGAACTCGGAATCCAGGTAGCCGTAGTTTGCGCTCAGCATGAGATCCGCGTTGGGCATGTACACCACTTCCAGCTCAAGACCCTGCTTCACTGATTCACCGGCGTTCTCGATAACCGAGGCCACGCCGCCATCGCGGGGAATGAACACTGACAGCTGGATATCAGACTCATCGTTATAAAACGCTGCGCCGTTCAGCTGCAGGGTGTTGTCCAGCCAGCGGCTTTTGAAGCCGATCTCATAGGAGTCGATTTCTTCCGGATCAAAGCCGACGTTGAAGTCCTCAATGCTACCCGCCTCACCGTTGAAGCCACCCGCTTTCCAGCCCTTGGCGTACTTGGCGTAGGCATTGAATTCGTCGGTGAACTCGTAGCTGAAGATCAGCGTGGGCGCTACGTTGCTGTAATCGTCGGTGTTTTCGCCGGCGAAGGGCGGGTTATCGTCGGGGTGGTCGATATAGACCGTCTTTTCTTCTTCCGTCCAGCGAATGCCGGCGGTAATGGTCAGGCGGTCATCCAGCACCGGTGGGCGCCAGTCCGCCTGGCCGTAAACGGCAAACTGCTCGGACTCCAGGCCGTAGGCATTACGCGACAACAGCGGCCCGAAGAAGGAGTTCAGCGGCTGCAGGGGGTTGTAGACGTCCGCATCTTCGTCGAAGTAGTAAAGCCCCATGACATAGTTCACCCGGTCATAAGACCCGGTAAGCTGCACCTCGTGGGATTGCTGCGTGTACTCTTCCTCAATCGCGGAGTGGAACAGACCGAAGGGCGTGCCATCGTTGTCCAGGCTCTGGGCAAAGCTCAGATCGCGGTGGTTGTATACATACTTGACCGATGCATCACCCAGGATACCGGCGCTGCCAAGATCATAGTCCATAGTCAGCGTATTGCTGGTGGAGTCGAATTCTTCGTAGACATCCGCATCAATGCTGTTTGCCTCGAGGTTATCGGTCTCGCTGGTGAGAAACTGGGCGAGCTCACCCGGCAGCGGGAAGCCGAACACCAGGCTGGTCGGGTCAAAGCTGGTGAACTGTGGCTTGCCGGGGGTGTTCTCGACGTCAACCTCATCCAGCGAGTAGCGCACGGAAAAGCGGTCGCTGACATCCCAGAGCAGGTCCAGGCGGCCCACCGTGCTCGAGGCTGCATTCTGCTCATCTTCCGCGCCGGGTGGGTTGGCTGGAATGGGCTGGCCGGTAAAGGGGTGGGTGATGGTGGTGCCAGGCGCCGCGGCGACGTTGTCATAGAACCCGTCGCGGTCATCCCAGGACAGGCTGAGGCGGGTTTTCAGGTTGCCCGCACCACCCAGGTCGAGCTGGGGCAGGTTCAGGCTGCCGTCAATCTCGGTGTAGCCGAAGTTACCCACTCCGGCGCGCAGGCGACCGCCCAGCTCGCCGGTAGGTTTCTGGGTCACCACGTTGACCGCACCGCCCGAGGTGTTACGGCCAAACAGGGTGCCCTGCGGGCCGCGCAGTATTTCGATGCGCTCCACTTCGGCCAGCTTGAACACGTTGCCGGAAAACTTGCCGACATACGCGCCGTCGAGGTAAATGCCCACCGTGGGTTCCCAGTAGATACCGGGGTTTGAGGTCACCGAGCCGCGAATGGCCACCGTTGCCTTGGCGGTGTTGGACGGCAGCGGTGCCACCTTGACGTTGGGCGCTATGGTGCCGAGATCGACGAGGTCGCGGATGCCACGCTGCTCAAGCTCGTATTCGCCAAAGGCGGTGATGGCAATGGGCGCGTCCTGCAGCGACTGCTCGCGCTTCTGGGCGGTAACAACGACTTCCTCAAGCCCCTGGGCCTGCGCCTGGCTGGTGGCCAGCACGGCAGCGGCAAGCAGCATTTTCGGGAAATGATGGTGTGCGGATACAGATGCAATTTTTTTCATGGCTGACGATCCCTTTATTATCGAGATGTTGAAAGCTAACACTCGGAGTGCCGCCACCCTAGCCGCTTGCTTCCGCCGCCGCATACCCCAAATGCGTTAGACGCGGACAACACCCGCCTGATAGTAGCTGTCGATATCCGCCCGATGCAGCACGCCCGCAATGCGCACAATGCCGTAGGAGAGATACTGGCGCACGTACAGCACCTCAGCACCGGTACGTTCCAGGGTCTGTAACGCCTCCTCCAGCGTCGCCTGGTACGACACCGCCGCCACTTCTTGCCGTTTTGCCGGAATTGCCATCAGATCCACCGCTGCTTCGATGGCCGTGGCCTCACCGCGCTCCTGGGCCTCGGATTCACGTTGCTCGACAAAGCGTGCAAGATCAGCCGTCAGCAATAGCGATACCGGGCCATTACTACCCTCGACCAGCACCCAGCGCGTGCCCCCCGCCAGTACGGCGGCAACGGCCTCTCCCTCCAGCATGCGCGGCGCCGCCTTGACACTGCGCTCCATAATGGCACCCACACCAACCCGCCGCAGTGCCTGGGTCACTGGCGATGCCTCGTATCCCAGGCCCTGCGCCTTGAGCATACTCTGGAATACCGCTTTCTTGCCGAACACTTCACTGGTCACCAGGCTCGCCACGGTGATGGCAAGCATACCGGGCATGATGATGTGGGGGTTGTGTGTGAACTCCAGCAAGGCCATTAGCGCGGCGAGAGGGGCATGCAACACAGCACCCATCATGGCGCCCATACCCAACATGGCGTAGAAAGCCACGGTCGATGCCTGCTCGGGCATCAGCGCCGCCCCCACCAGCCCCAATGCACCACCGAGGGTGGCGCCGGTTACCAGCGTTGGACCAATGATGCTACTGGGCATACCAAGCCCCACGCTTACACCGGTCGCCACCAGTTTCGCCATACCCACGCCCAGTAATACCCACAGTGCGAGCTGCCCGTTGATGGTCCGTTCTACCGTGTCGTAGCCAATGCCCATGACCTCGGGAACCAGCAACGCGAAGGGCATCATGAACAATCCCGCCATGAACAGGCGCAGCAGGATGGGGCGGTGATCGAAGCGCCCCGCCGCTTCGATCAGCTGGATAAACAGCGCTGCCGCGACACCAATCACGGCGGCGACGAGCAGGATCCAGGGAATTTCCAGCAGGGACTGCAGCGTCACCAGTGGCACCTCGAAGGCTGGCTCCGCACCATAGACGGCCCGCGTCAATACCGCGGCACTCACTGCCGCGAGAATCACCGGGGTAAACACGCCGATGGTGTATTCCATCATCACCACTTCCATGGCGAAAATCACACCGGCAATCGGCGTGTCGAATGACGCCGCAATGGCCGCGGCAACACCACAGGCCACCAGCGTGCGAATGCTGTTATTGGGCAGGCGCAGCCACTGGCCGAGCAGGCTCGAGAACGCTGCCCCCAGGTGCACCGCCGGCCCCTCGCGCCCGGCGGACTGCCCGGTGATCACGGTGCCCACCCCGAGAAGAAACTGGATCAGCGCGCCACGCAGTTGAATATAGCCCTGATGGTAATTCAGGCGGTGCATCACGTGGGCAACACCCACCCGGCGGTCGCTCACCGACAGAAAGTGCAGAAACAGACCGAGGCCCACGGCACCCGCCAGCGGCAGCAACATGCGCGCCATGTGGCCCAGCTGCTCAAAGGCCTCACTGTCGGCACCCGGCAGAAAGTACTCAAGTGGCCATTCGATGGCACTGCGAAAGAGGAGTATGACACCACCCGTTCCGATGCCCGATAGCAGCCCCAGCAGGGCCAGTTGCAGCACACCCTCTCCCGCTGAAAGCCGGCTGCCGAAATGTGTTGAAAGCTTGTCCTTGACTTGACTGCTACGCCTGAGCATCGGCTACGCTCTCCTTTGTGCGGACCACGGCCGCCCCTGGACCCCATCGGTCCGGGTGTGCCCCGACACACTGCGGAGTCGAAAACCGTTGTCATCCACTGCAACACCCCCCGGCAAGCCGAGCCCTCAATACACTATCACACTGGTTTACATGACCCTATCCGACCGCACCGCGTGGCTGGCGGCACAGCACAACACGTGTGAAACGGAGGCGACCGCAGGAAAGGCAGGCACAAAAAAGCCCGGCAAGTGCCAGGCTCTCAAGACATTCCGGAACACTCCTGAACATCAATTTGGTGCCGAAGGCGGGACTTGAACCCGCACGAGCTATGCCCACCACCCCCTCAAGATGGCGTGTCTACCAATTCCACCACTTCGGCAAAAACGTTGCGTGACCGGTTTACAGTTCCGGCACGTCGCCTGCGGCAGCCTCGGCTGCCGGCTCGGCATTATCCACAGTTGGCAGGTCGGAATCCAGTACTGGCGCCATCCTTTTCTCTGCGGCGGGTATAACCAGATCCAGGTCGTCCACCACCTGTGTTTTCTGGCTGGCCAGCATGGCCAGGCCAAAGCTGGTGGCGAAGAACAGCACGACCAGCCAGGCGGTTGACTTGGTCAGTACATTGCTGCTGCCGGCACTGCCAAACAGCGTCTGCGAGGCGCCGGCACCGAATGATGCGCCAACGTCCGCTCCCTTGCCCTGCTGCAGCATGATCAGGCCGATGATAGCCAGCGCGATCAGCAAATGAACGATCAGAATTATCTGTTCCATAACACCCTTGCCCACCCGGGCTCTACACGTCTGTATTGCGTTTGTCAGCCCTGTGCTGCGGCAACAATCGCGTGAAAATCCTGTGCGTCGAGCGATGCGCCACCGACCAGCGCGCCGTCGATATCGTCCTGCGCAAACAACTCTGCTGCGTTGTCCGGCTTCACACTACCGCCGTACACTACGCGAGTCGCCGCGGCATCAAGCCCCGGCAGCGCTTCCAGCTGCCCGCGGATGAACGCGTGCATGGCCTGCGCCTGCTCGGGCGTGGCCGTCAACCCGGTACCGATCGCCCAGACAGGCTCGTAGGCGATAACCAGGCTGTGCAGGCTGGCCTGCCCGCGCAGCGCGCCCTGTAACTGTCGCGCCACTGTGTATTCGGCCTCACCGGCCTCGCGCTCGTCCCGGGTTTCACCAACACAAAGCACTGGCGCGATACCCGCGGCCAGCGCCGCTGCCAGTTTTGCCGCGACCATGTCGTCTGACTCACCGTGGTACTGGCGCCGTTCAGAGTGTCCGAGAATCACCCAGTGACAGCCGCAATCCACCAGCATTGCTGCCGCCACCTCCCCCGTGTAAGCGCCCTCGACCATGTGACTACAGTCCTGAGCGCCCACGGCGAGCGCCGAGCCTTCACACAGGCTGACCGCCAGCGGGATATGCACGAACACCGGGCAAACCGCAACGTCTACCGACGCAGGCGCGCCCTCGGACACCAGCTCTGCGAGCAGCTTCTGCACGCTGGCCCGGGTGCCGTGCATCTTCCAGTTACCCATCACAAGCGGTTTGCGCACTGGCTACACCCGGCCTCAAAAAACGGTCGGCAATGGTACCCAAGAAGCCCGCCACATACAAGGCGCGCCAGCGGGTGTCTCAGCTCGCCTGCAGGGCCTCTGCCACGTCGCTGGCAAGTGCCTGGCAGAGCGCTTCCACTTCCGCTGCGTCCTCACCCTCGACCATCACCCGCACCAGGGGTTCCGTACCGGAGGGGCGCAACAGCACACGCCCGCGCGTGCCCAGCACCTGCTCCACCGACTCGACCGCCGCCATCACTGCGGGCAGTTCACTGAGCACAAAACGACCGTTGACCGGTACGTTGATCATGGTCTGCGGGCACTTGCGCAGCCCGGCCCGCAATTGCGCCAGGCTACGTCCGGCATCGGCCATAGCCACCAGCACCTGCAGGCTGGCAACAATGCCGTCGCCCGTCGTGGTGTGGTCCGCGCAGATGATATGCCCGGAGGACTCGCCGCCCAGGCGCCAACCGCGGGCTTCCATGAGTTCTTTGACATAGCGGTCACCGACCTTGGCCCGTGCCAGTTCCAGTCCCAACTCGCGCAGCGCCAGTTCCAGCCCGAGGTTGGACATGAGTGTGCCGACGACGCCCGCTTCGCTGTGCCCCTGTGCAGCCCGGTGCACAGCAATCACATAGAGCAACTCGTCGCCATCCACCAGGGAACCGTCAGCGTCAACGAACATAACGCGGTCGCCATCGCCGTCGTAGGCAATACCCAGGTCGGCCCCGCGTTCCAGCACCAGGGCCGAGAGGCGCGCGGTATCGGTCGAGCCCACGCCTTCGTTGATGTTGTAGCCATCGGGCCGATCGCCCATGCTGACCACGTCCGCGCCGAGTTCGGCCAGAACATTGGGTGCGATATGGTAGGTCGCACCGTGGGCACAGTCGACCGCGATTTTCAGGCCGCGCAGGCTGAAACTGTCTGGCACCGTGGCCTTGCAATATTCGATGTAACGGCCCGCGGCGTCGGCAACCCGCACAACCTTGCCAATATCCCGCGACGGCACGACCACCAGGTCACAGGCCAGTTCAGCCTCGATGGCGAGCTCCACCTCGTCGGCCAGTTTGGCGCCATCCGATGAAAAGAACTTGATACCGTTGTCGTAATAAGGGTTGTGGGAGGCGCTGATCACAATCCCCGCCACGGCGTTCTGGGTGCGGGTCATCAGGGCGACAGCCGGTGTCGGCATGGGGCCCAACAGCTTGACGTCCACGCCGGCGGCCACCAGCCCCGCTTCCAGGGCGGACTCGAACATGTAGCCGGAAACCCGGGTATCCTTGCCAATAATGACCGTGTTGTGGGTGCCGGGGCTGGCGCCCCGCGCGAACACGCGGCCGCAGGCCCAGCCCAGCTTGAGCATGAAGTCCGGGGTGATAGGGGCTTCGCCCACTGTGCCCCGAATGCCATCGGTACCGAAGAACTGTCTACTCAAGGTCGCCCCCATCGCTTCGTTGCCACACACATGGCCAGCGCATCCACCGTTGCCGCCACATCATGCGCTCGCACTATAGCGGCACCACGCTCGACTGCAAGCACCGCCAGGGCCAGGCTGCCGGCGAGACGGTCTTGTGCGATGTCCACCCCGGGCTTCCCCGGGGCTGTAGCGCGCCCCAGCACCTTGCCAATCAACGACTTGCGCGACAGCCCGACCAGCAGCGGCAGGCCATCCAGCGCCAAGTCGCCGAGGCGGTCCAGCAACTCCAGGTTATGCGCCACCGTCTTGCCAAAGCCAAATCCGGGGTCGAAAAGAATCTGCCGGCGCACCATGCCCGCCTCCAGGCAGGCCTCCCGCCGCTGCGCCAGAAAACCGCGTACCTCAGCCACCACATCGGTGTAGGCCGGCGCTTGCTGCATCGTGCCCGGCTGTCCCTGCATATGCATCAGGCACACCGGCAGGCCAGACGCCACCGCCGCCTCCAGTGCTCCGTCGCGGGTGAGCGCTCGCACATCGTTGAGCATACCCGCCCCGAGTGCCGCCGCTTCACGCATCACCACCGGGTCACTGGTGTCCACGGAGATCACCACATCAAGTTCGCGCGCCACACGCTCCACCAACGGCAGCACGCGATCCTGCTCTTCCGCAGAAGAGACAGGCGGCGCTCCGGGGCGCGTGGACTCGCCACCGATATCCAGAATCGCCGCGCCTTCTGCGCACAGTCGTCGGGTGTGTGCGAGCGCGCGCTCGATATCGAGATGGCCACCCCGATACAGGGCACCACCATCGGAGAAGGAATCAGGGGTTGTATTGACCACGCCCATGACCACAGGGCGCGAAAGGTCCAGAACACGCCCGGCGCAGTCAAGCGCCGGGCCTGGGGTGGCACTCACTGCCGAGCGGAGGGATCAGTGCTCACCGGCGGGGCCGCCTATCGGGCTGGCCGCTTCTTCATCGTCCTCCGCCGTTGTCGCCTTGCGTGCACCGGCCTGTGGGCCGCCATCCGAGCCACCCCAGTCAGCGGGCTCACGCGGGGTGCGCCCTTCCATGATGTCGTTGATCTGGTCGGCGTCGATAGTCTCGTACAACATCAGGGCGTCGGCCATAGCGTGTAGTTTGTCCACGTTCTCTTCCAAAATGCCCTGCGCTGTGCTGTAACACTCGTCAATGATACCGCGCACTTCCTGATCGATCAGCTTGGCGGTCTCCGCCGACAGGGATTTGGTCTGGTGTCCGGCAGAACGACCGAGGAACACCTCCTCCTCCGCTTCGTCATACATCAGCGGGCCCAGCTTTTCCGACAGGCCCCACTTGGTCACCATGTTGCGTGCGATGCTGGTGGCGCGCTGGATATCGTTGGAAGCCCCGGTGGTGACGCCGTCCTTGCCCAGGGTCATTTCCTCGGCAATGCGCCCGCCGAACAGGCTGCACACCTGGCTGATGATGTGCCGCCGGCTGTGGCTGTAGCGGTCTTCTTCCGGCAGGAACATCGTCACACCCAGGGCGCGGCCGCGGGGAATGATGCTCACCTTGTACACCGGGTCGTGCTCAGGCACCAAGCGACCAACAATGGCGTGGCCCGCCTCGTGGTAAGCGGTGTTGCGCTTTTCCTTTTCCGACATGACCATGGACTTGCGCTCGGCGCCCATCATGATCTTGTCCTTGGCCAACTCGAACTGCGTCATGCCCACCGTGCGCACACCGGCGCGCGCTGCGAAGAGCGCTGCCTCGTTCACCAGGTTCGCCAGATCGGCGCCGGAGAAACCGGGCGTGCCACGGGCAATGCGCGAGGCCACGACGTCCTCGGACAGCGGCACCTTGCGCATGTGTACTTTCAGAATCTGCTCGCGTCCGCGAATATCAGGCAAACCCACCACCACCTGGCGGTCGAAACGGCCCGGACGCAACAGGGCGGGGTCGAGCACATCGGGACGGTTGGTGGCAGCGATCACGATAACACCGTCATTCACTTCAAAGCCGTCCATCTCCACCAGCAGCTGGTTGAGGGTCTGCTCGCGCTCGTCGTGCCCACCACCCAGGCCGGCACCGCGATGACGGCCGACCGCGTCGATTTCGTCGATGAAGATAATGCAGGGCGCCTGCTTCTTCGCCTGGTCAAACATGTCACGCACGCGGGAAGCGCCCACGCCGACGAACATCTCGACGAAATCCGAACCGGAGATAGAGAAAAAGGGTACCTTGGCTTCGCCGGCGATGGCTTTTGCCAGCAGCGTTTTACCGGTGCCGGGTTGCCCCACCATCAGCACGCCACGGGGTATGCGCCCACCGAGCTTCTGGAAACGGCTGGGATCGCGCAGGAATTCCACCAGCTCCTGCACATCCTCCTTCGCCTCATCAACGCCCGCCACATCGGCAAAGGTGGTGGTGATCTGGTCTTCGCCCAACAGTCGCGCCTTGCTCTTGCCAAAGCTCATCGGCCCACCACGACCGCCGGCACCACCCTGCATCTGACGCATGAAGAACATGAAAACTGCGATAATGATAAGAATCGGGAAGCTGGCGACCAGCAGTTGCGTCCACACGCTCTGCTGCTCGGGCTTGCGGCCGATCACCTCGACGTTATGCTGCAGCAGGTCATCGATCAGCTTGGGGTCTTCCACCATGGGGCGGATGGTTTCGAAACGACTGCCATCGAAGCGTTCGCCATTGATGGTGAGACCATCGACCACCACCTTCTTGATGCGCTCGCTCTGAATCTCCTCGATAAACTCGGAGTATCCCACCTGCTGCGTCGGGCTCTCCATATTGAAGTTGTTAAATACCGACAGCAGTACCGCGGCAATCACCAGCCATAAAAGTAAATTTTTTGCCATATCGTTCAACGCTGTTTCCTCATGAATGAACCACCCGGCACGGATGGACGAGACAGCCGGTTTCTCCCTGATTATAGCCGGTTATACGCCGCTACCCCGAAAAGGGCTCAAAGCCAGCATAGATACACACACCCAATGTACATGACATGGGGCCACGGCTCCACGTTTCAACCCTCGGTGGCGCGAAACTGGGTAGCCACGAGATACACCTCGCGCGAGCGCGGGCGCGACGCCTTGGGCTTGCGTGTCACCACCTTGCCGAAAGCACCACGAATATCGCGGTACAGCTCGTCGAAGCCCTCGCCCTGAAACACCTTGGCCACAAACGACCCGCCCGGGGCAAGCACCTGCTGCGCCATGTCCAGCGCGAGCTCTACCAGATACATGGACCGCGGCTGATCGACAGCGTTCACTCCGCTCATGTTCGGCGCCATGTCCGAGATCACGACATCGGCCGGCGTATCACCCAGCGCGGCGAGAATCTGCTCAAATACGCTGTCGACGGTGAAATCCCCTTCGATGAATTCGACACCGGCCAGGCTATCCATGGGTAAGATATCCGATGCCAGTACACGCCCCTTGTGACCTACCAGCTGCGCCGCCACCTGCGACCAGCCCCCTGGCGCGCTACCGAGGTCGAGCACCGTCATGCCGGGCTTGATCAGGCGATCCCGCTCCTGGACTTCCAGCAGCTTGTAGCAGGCGCGAGACCGGTAGCCCTCGCGCTGTGCCTGCTGCACATAGGGGTCATCCCGGTGCTCCTTGAGCCACGCCTTGCTTGATGATTTTTTCTTGGCCATGCCTTTTCCCGCCGCAACATCTGCGGCCCGACTGTACTGAACTGGCCCCACTGAACTGGCCCAACGAAGTGGCCCCACCAAACTAGGCGCGGCGCCGGCGCTTGTGTAGACTGTGCGCCCTCTTTACCCGGCATTGTAGCGCGGAAACCTCATGAGCAAGAAAGCGACCCTGGATCACAAGCAACTGCGCGCCATCGGCCACAAACTGAAACCGGTGGTCACGGTGGCGGGCAACGGCCTCAGCGACAACGTCCTGCAGGAACTCGAGCGCGCCCTGGGCGACCACGAGCTGATCAAAATCAAGGTGTCTGTGGGAGACCGCGATGCGCGCGATGGGCTGATAGAGGAGATGTGTAGCAAAACCGGGGCCACGCTCGTACAGAGCATTGGCAATACGGCCCTGCTACTGAAACGCTGCGCGAAGCCTGATCCCAAGCTTTCGAACCTGATTCGAACGCTGGCCCAGTAGCGGCTGAGCGTCAGCGTTCACCCGCTCCGGAACGGGCGCCGGAGCGCCCCGAGTTCGAATCAGATATGCCGGACTTGATCAATCTCGTACTCGATATTGCCCGCGGGCGCACGCACAACCACAATATCCCCCTCTTCCTTGCCAATCAGGGCGCGCGCAATGGGTGAGCTGACCGAAATGAGGTTGTTCTTCACATCGGCTTCATCGTCGCCCACGATGCGATAGGACACCGTTGCTTCGGTGTCGATATTCACCAGGTCGACCGTCACCCCGAAGATTACTTTGCCGGACTTGGCAATGGCCGTGACGTCGATGACCTGCGCATTGGACAGCTTGCTCTCGATATCCTGAATCCGGCCCTCGGCAAAGCTCTGCTGTTCCCGCGCCGCGTGATATTCCGCGTTCTCTTTCAGGTCACCGTGCTCGCGCGCATCGGCTATCGCCGCAACAATGCGCGGACGCTCAACCCGCTTGAGCCGGTCAAGCTCCTCCCGCAACAGGCGTTCACCGCTGACTGTCATGGGTACTTTACTCATTTCCCGATGCTCCTGTGCAGGTCCTGCAACCTGCGTACCGTCTTGTCCGTTTCCAGCTTGAGCGACATGGTCATGGCTTCAGCCGCGGCCAGGGTGGTGGTGTAAAACACCCGATGCTGCTCGGCGCTGGCGCGAATGGGGGCCGAATCCGTGGTTGCCCGGCGCCCTTCCGTGGTATTGATGATCAGGTCCGCTTCGTCGTTCTTGATCATATCGACAATATGCGGCCGCCCCTCCAGCACCTTGTTCACCCGGCGCACCTCCAGGCCGGCTTCTTCCAGCGCCTTGGCCGTACCGCTGGTCGCTGCCAGGCTGAAGCCCAGTGCCACCAGTTCGCGCGCCACGCGCACAGCGCCCGGCTTGTCGACATCGCGTACGCTCATCAGCGCCATGCCGCTGCGCGGCGGAGGCTCGCCAGCTCCCAGCTGGGCCTTGGCGAAAGCCCCGGCAAAGGTATCCCCGGTGCCCATCACTTCGCCCGTGGAACGCATTTCCGGCCCGAGGATCGGGTCTACACCCGGGAACTTGTTGAACGGCAGAACCGCCTCTTTTACCGAGAAGAAGGGCGGCACGATTTCGCGGGTAAAATTCTGTGCGGCCAGGCTCTGGCCCGCCATGCAGCGCGCCGCCACCTTGGCCAGGGACACGCCGATGCACTTGGACACAAAAGGCACCGTGCGGGAGGCGCGCGGGTTTACCTCGATCACGTAGATCTCGTCGTCCTGCCAGGCCAGCTGCACATTCATCAGGCCCTTGACGCCCAGTTCCAGTGCCATCTGCCGCACCTGCTCGCGCATCGCGTCCTGCACCTCGGGCGCAAGGTTGTAGGGCGGCAGTGAACACGCGGAGTCACCGGAGTGCACGCCCGCCTGCTCGATGTGTTGCATGATCGCGCCGATGACCACCTGCTCGCCGTCGCTCACCGCATCAATATCCACCTCGATGGCCGCACTGAGGAACGAATCCAGCAGCACTGGCGCGTCGTTGGATACCTGCACCGCATCGCGCATGTAGCGCAGCAGGTCTTCCTCGCGGTAGACAATTTCCATGGCCCGGCCACCCAGCACATAGGACGGGCGCACCACCAGCGGGTAACCGATGCGCGCAGCCGCTTCCAGCGCCTCTTCCACACTGCGCACGGTGGTGTTGGCGGGCTGACGCAAACCGAGCTTCTGGATCATTTTCTGAAAGCGTTCGCGGTCTTCGGCCCGGTCGATGGCGTCCGGCGTAGTGCCGATAATGGGCACACCGTGGGCCTCCAGGTCGCGCGCCAGCTTAAGCGGGGTCTGCCCGCCGAACTGCACAATCACACCCTTGGGCTGCTCAAGATCGATAATCTCCAGCACATCTTCCAGCGTCACCGGCTCGAAATAGAGGCGATCGGAGGTGTCGTAGTCGGTGGAGACGGTCTCCGGGTTACAGTTCACCATGATGGCTTCGTAACCATCCTCGCGCATGGCGAGTGCCGCGTGCACGCAGCAGTAGTCGAATTCGATACCCTGGCCGATACGGTTCGGGCCGCCGCCGAGCACCAGGATCTTGTCGCGCCCGGTCGGCGCCGCCTCACACTCTTCCTCGTAGGTTGAGTACATATAGGCCGTGGCTGAGGTGAACTCCGCCGCACAGGTATCCACCCGCTTGTATACCGGACGAATGCCCAGCGCGTGGCGGTGTTTGCGCAGTTCACGCTCGCTCACGCCGAGCAGCACCGCCAGGCGCGCATCGGAAAAGCCCTTGCGCTTGAGGCGGAACATGCGATCGCGATCAATGTCCAGCAGTGCCACCGGCTTCAGCGCGTCCTCGGTGGCAATGATGTCTTCGATTTGCACCAGGAACCAGGGGTCGACGCCGGTGTACTGGTACACCTGATCGACCGTCATGCCGGCGCGGAAGGCGTCACCGATATACCAGATGCGGTCCGCGCCCGGGTTGGTCAACTCCGACACCAGCTCTTCGCGCAGGTCCGGGTTGTCCACATCAATGCGGTGTTCGAAACCGGCCGAGCCGACCTCCAGCCCGCGCAGCGCCTTCTGCAGCGACTCCTGGAAGGTGCGACCAATGGCCATCACCTCGCCTACCGACTTCATCTGGGTGGTCAGGCGCGGGTCTGCGGCGCCGAATTTCTCGAAGGCGAAGCGCGGGATCTTGGTCACCACGTAATCGATGGCGGGCTCGAATGAGGCCGGGGTAACGCCCCCGGTAATATCGTTCTGCAACTCGTCCAGCGTATAACCGATCGCCAGCTTGGCCGCTACTTTGGCAATGGGGAAACCGGTCGCCTTGGAGGCCAGCGCCGAGGAGCGCGAGACCCGCGGGTTCATCTCGATGATGACCATGCGCCCGGTTTTGGGGTCGATACCGAACTGTACGTTGGAGCCGCCGGTCTCCACGCCAATTTCACGCAGCACCGCCAGTGAGGCGTTGCGCATGATCTGGTATTCCTTGTCGGTGAGGGTCTGTGCCGGAGCAACCGTGATGGAGTCGCCCGTGTGCACGCCCATGGCATCGAAGTTCTCGATGGAACAGACGATGATGCAGTTGTCGTTTTTGTCCCGCACCACCTCCATCTCGTACTCTTTCCAGCCAATCAGGGACTCGTCGATCAACAGCTCCTTGGTCGGCGAGAGGTCGAGGCCGCGGGTACAGATCTGTTCGAACTCGTCGCGGTTGTAGGCGATGCCGCCACCGGAGCCGCCCATGGTGAATGAGGGGCGAATAATGCAGGGAAAGCCGATCTGGTCCAGCACCTGGAAAGCTTCTTCCATGCTGTGGGCCAGTGCCGCGCGCGGCGTTTCCAGGCCAATACGCTTCATGGCCAGGCCGAACAGCTGGCGGTCTTCGGCCTTGTCGATGGCTTCCTTGGTCGCCCCGATCATTTCCACGCCGAATTTTTCCAGCACGCCCTCGCGCGCCAGATCCAGCGCACAGTTCAGCGCCGTCTGCCCACCCATGGTCGGCAGCACGGCGTCCGGACGCTCTTCCTCGATAATCCGCGCCACCGTCTGCCAGACGATGGGCTCGATGTAGGTGGCATCCGCCATCGAGGGGTCAGTCATGATGGTGGCCGGGTTCGAGTTCACCAGTATCACCCGGTAACCCTCTTCGCGCAGCGCCTTACAGGCCTGGGCGCCGGAGTAGTCAAACTCGCAGGCCTGGCCGATGACAATAGGGCCTGCGCCGAGGATCAAAATGCTCTTAATGTCGGTTCTCTTGGGCATGGCGGTTTAGCGGCTCCCTGCTCTGGCGATCATCAATTCGATGAAATGGTCAAACAGTGGGGCGGCATCGTGCGGGCCCGGGCTGGCCTCCGGGTGCCCCTGAAAACTGAATGCCGCCTTGTCGGTGCGGTGGATACCCTGCAGGGTGCCGTCGAACAGTGACTTGTGCGTCACCCGCAGATTGTCCGGCAGGCCCGCTTCATCCACTGCAAAGCCGTGGTTCTGGCTGGTGATCAACACCGTGCGGTCATCGAGATTCTGCACCGGGTGGTTGGCACCGTGGTGCCCGTGGCCCATTTTCAGGGTGCGGGCGCCGCTGGCCAGTGCCAGCAACTGGTGGCCGAGGCAAATGCCGAACACGGGAATGTCGGTGTCGAGAATGGTACGTATGGCGCTGATGGCGTAGTCGCAGGGCTCAGGGTCTCCCGGGCCGTTGGACAGGAACACACCGTCCGGCTGCAGGGCGAGCACCTCGCTGGCCGGGGTTTGCGCGGGCACCACGGTAAGGCGGCAGCCGCGGTCCACCAGCATGCGCAGGATGTTGCGCTTCACGCCGTAATCGTAGGCCACCACGTGCCAGGGCAGATCCGCATCCGGCCGCTCGCTGTAACCTGTGCCCAGCACCCAACTGCCTTCGCGCCATGCGTAGGACGCGTCCACGCTCACTTCCTTCGCCAGGTCCATACCCTTGAGGCCGGCAAAATCGCGCGCCTGGGCCAGCGCCGCGGCTTCATCAACCCGTTCGCCAGCGACGATACAGCCGTTCTGGGCACCTTTGTCGCGCAGTATGCGCGTCAGGCGACGGGTGTCGATATCCGCAATGGCGACGATGTTGCGCCGGCGCAGGTAGCTCTGCAGGTCTTCCTGGTTGCGGTAGTTGCTGGCCAGCAGCGGCAGATCGCGAATGACCAGGCCGGCTGCCCAGATGTTCGCCGACTCCTCGTCTTCGGTATTGGTGCCGGTGTTGCCGATGTGGGGGTAGGTCAGGGTGACAATCTGGCGCGCGTAGGAGGGATCAGTGAGAATTTCCTGATACCCGGTCATGGCCGTGTTGAAGACCACTTCACCGACGGAGGCTCCGTCTGCTCCTATCGCCACACCTCTGAAAACGGTGCCATCTTCAAGGGCCAAAAGGGCTGGGCTGGACAAGAACACCTCCAAGATTCAGCGGCGGACCTTTGCTGCGCGCGCTGAAAAAAAGCGAGATGGGGGCCACCGCATCTCGCTTTTTCTCATAGAATCAGCTCTGGTTACTCGCAGGTACAAACGACGTCCGGGGCGCAATCCGGACATATGAAATCTGGGACAGAATTGTAGGGTATACCCCCGGCCCTGTCCAGCGAGCAGCGCGCAGAAGCGCGGCACAAATACCGCATGCGTGAAACTCAGAGGTCGGCGCTGCGGCGCGACCAGAGCATGCAGGCCAGGCTGGCGAAGGCGCAGGCCGCGATACAGGCGACGACACTGAGCAGCGCCTCAGGCAGCAGATTGCTGAACGCGCTCGCCGCTCCTCCCAGCCCGAACTGGACCGCACCCATCACGGCGGCCGCCGAGGCGGCGCTGCTGGGAAACGATTCGAGATAGCACGCCTGTATATTGGGGCTGATGGCACCCAGCATGCCCGCGTAGAGCATCATGGCCGGCAAGAAAGCCTGCACCGGTCCATCGAACAACACCACCAGCAACAGCGCGAGGCCACTGACTGCCTGCAGCCAGGTGGCGGCAAACATGATCTGGTGTGGCTCGAAACGATTCAAGAGCACCCGGTTGAGCAGGTTGCAGGCGAAAATCGCGACGATATTGCAGGCAAACAGTGCCGTGAACGCGGCCCGGGACTGGGCAAAATGTTCCAGGTAGATGTAAGAGGCGTAGGTGACAAATATGATAAGGCCGCCGAACGATGCCGCCTGCCAGAATATGTAGGGGCGCGCACTGCGGGTTTTCAGTACACCCAGGTAGCGTGCCAGGAAGCTCAGGCCATCGGCACCTCCGGGGGGCTTGCGCGGCCCGCGGAACACCGTGGTCTGGAGGAGCGGAAAAAGGCACAGGGCATAGCCTCCCAGGCACACAAACACCAGGCGCCAGCTACCCACTTCCAGCAGCAGGGCGCCAATCGCGGGGGCGATGGCAGGCGCCACGATCGCGACCATCCCGATCATTGAAAACAGCTTTGCGGCCTGCACGCCCTGCACCCGGTCGCGCACCAGCGCGGGTATCGAAACACCGATCCAGCCACCGCCGACAGATTGCAACAAACGGCCCCACAGCAGCGCCTCCAGCGACTGCACCTGTGCCAGGCCGAAGCTGGCCAGCGCGAACACGGCCAGCCCGGTCGCCAGCACACGCCGACGCCCATAGCGGTCCGACAGGGCGCCGCCGGTGAGTTGGCCCAGCGCAAACCCCATCATGTACACGGAGATGCTCAAAGACACATCGTGCAGGGTGACACCCAGTGCCGCCGCAATCAGCGGGAAGGCAGGCAGGTAGGTGTCGATGGCGAAAGGCCCCAGCATCATGGTGAAGCCGAGGGCGAATATCACCGGGAGTGAAATGCCTGATGCGTGATTCATGACGGATCGCCGGAAGGGTCAGGGTGTTTGTTGCTGCGCGGGCCACTGCAGTGTACCGCACGCGGGGCACCAACGTGCAGCAAAGCTGCGATCCGCGCCCGGCACTGGAGAAAACAGTTGCGCTACACACCCGGTTTTCTATGATGGACCGATAACCTTACACAACAGGATATCTCCAGACATGACCTACAGTTCAGGGAAAACAGCGGTAATCACCGGCGCCGGCTCAGGCATTGGCCGCGCGCTTGCGAGGCAACTCAACCGCGAGGGCTGCGCCCTGTTCCTGAGCGACGTGGATGCCACCGGTTTGGATGAAACCGTGGCGGGCCTGGAGCGCACCGATATCGCTACCCAGCAGCAGTGCGTGGACGTGGCAGACAAGACCGCCATGGACGCCTGGGCCGGGGCCATCGCCGCACAACAGTCGTCGGTAGACATCGTGGTCAATAACGCCGGGGTGGGCTACAGCGACCGTGTCGATGCCTGTGACTACGCCAACGTGCAGTGGCTGATGGGCATCAATTTCTGGGGCGTGGTCCACGGCACCATGGCCTTCCTGCCCCTGCTGCAACATGCCCCGCAGGGGCACCTGGTCAATATATCGTCGATTTTCGGCATGATTGGCGTGCCCACGCAATCCGCCTACAACGCCTCCAAGTTTGCCGTGCGCGGCTACACCGAGGCACTGCGCATGGAAATGCAGGGCAGCAACGTCCACGTGTGTTGCGTGCACCCCGGTGGGGTTGGCACCAATATCGCGCGCCGCAGCCGCGGCGGCGGTGTCGCCATCAGTGAGGACGAGAAAGCCGCGCTGTTCGAGCAACACGTGCGCACCACAGCGGAATCGGCGGCGGCACAGATCATCCGCGCCGTGGAAAAAAAGCAGCAGCGCCTGTTAATCGGCAACGATGCCAAGTTCATCAATCTGCTGGCGCGGCTGTTTCCGGTCAGCTATCCACGCTTCATGCCGGGACTGGGCCAGATCGGCAAGGCCGACGCGTGATCACTCAGCCCCGGCGCAGGCATCCGTGACCACGACCAGGCTTTCTACCGGGCAGCTGACCGTACTGATCCTTGCCCTCATGGCAACGGGCATGGGTCAATCGCTGGTGTTTGCGATCCTCGCGCCGCTGGGCCGCGAAGTGGCGTTGGGAGAGCTGCAGATCACATCGATCATCGCCATCTCCGCCCTGGTGTTCGCCCTCGCCTCGCCTCACTGGGGCCGACTCAGCGATCGCGTCGGACGCAAGCCCATCATCATCACCGGATTGCTCGGCTACACCGTGGGTACCCTGGTGTTCACCAGCGTATTTTCCATCGGGCTGGCCGGCATTCTCAGTGGCACTCTGCTCTACGCCGTGGCGCTGCTGGCACGCTGCGGCCAGTCGGTGGTGATGTCTGCCACCAACCCCGCCACAACCGCCTATGCGGCAGACAACAGCGCCGCCGAACACCGTACACGCACCATGGCCCGCCTGGGCACGGCCAACAGCATGGGCACCATACTCGGCCCCGCGGTGAGCGGGGCCCTGGCAACCTTCGGCCTGCTGGCGCCCCTGTATTTTGCGGCAACCCTGGCGGCTTCGGCGGCGCTGCTGGTGTGGCGCCAGCTGCCAAAAACACCCCGCCGCGAGCGCGTACCGCGCCATTTGCGCATACGGCTCCGTTTTACCGACCGGCGAGTGCGCCACCTGCTCGCCACCGCCGTGGGATTGTTCGTCGGTTTCTCCGGCATCCAGCAAACACTGGGCTTCACCCTGCAGGACAAACTGGAGTTGAACGGCATCCAGACCGCCCAGATGACCGGGGCGGCGCTGATGGTGTCGGCCCTGTTCACGTTTCTGGTACAGATTACCGTGATGCAGCGGCTCAAACTGGAGCCCACGCAATTCATTCGCCTGGGCCTGCTGGCGATGCTGTTTGGTGCAACGATCCTGGCCAGCGCTGATCACTTTCCTCTGCTGGCGGTAGGCATGGGGTTCCTGGGCACAGGGCTGGGCCTGACCATGCCGTCGATTTCCGCCGGCGCGTCGCTTGCGGTATCAGCAGACGAACAGGGTTCGGTCGCCGGCCTGGTCGCCGCCTGCCCCGCCATCGGGTTCGTCGCCGGCCCACTCTGCGCCGGCGCCCTGTATCAGGTGCACCCGTCGCTGGCGCCCCTGTTCAGCGCCAGCGTTTTCTTCCTGGTGCTTCTGCTGCTGATGCTGCGGGAGCGGCGCTAGCCCAGCGCCTACACTACGGCCGGCAGAAACGCATCCCCCAGCACCGTCCTGCCATCCAAACTGTGCACCGCGCGGCCCTGCGCGTGCAGCCACTGGCGACTGTAGGCGACCCGCGCCACGTGCGTTCCACTGCAGAGTGAGAGGGCCGCTTCGGCCATCATCTCCACCGGTTCCGCCCAGTCCGGAAACCGCTGGGCGATTTCGCGCACGTATTCGGCACCCGGTGTCAGCACAATACTCTCCGGTGCCAGCGTATTGACGTAGATCTGCTCCGGCGCCAGCTCGTGCGCCAGCCCCTCGCTGTAGCGGTTCAGGGCCGCCTTGGAGGCGCCGTAAGCGGCAATCACCAGCGCTGCCTCGCGGGTGTGGCGATACGGCGCGACCGGCTGCAGGGCGGTCGCACTGCTGATGTTCAAAATCCAGCCCGCGCCGCGTTGGCGCATACCCGGCAACGCCTGCGCAGACAATTCCATGGGCACATTCACATTAAGGTCAAACATCTGATTGCGATGATCGGTGCTCACCCGGCTCGGCATGTCTGCACGCTGCATGGCGGCGTTGTTGACCAGAATGTCGATGGGGCCGAAATGCGCCGCGGCGCGTTCGACCAGATCGGCACGCGCCTCGACATCGAGCAGGCTGCACACTTCAGCGGCGGCCCGCCCTCCCGCGGCATTGATCTCTGCCACGGCCTCCTCAAGGGTCCCCGGCAGGTTGCCGTGTGCACCCGCGCGTGATGCCACCAGCACCACCGCTGCGCCCTCAGCCGCGAAGCGCGTTGCAATGGCGCGACCGATACCGCGGCTACCGCCGGTAATCAGTGCAGTTTTGCCTTCCAGTTGTCCCATGTTCCGCTTCCTTTTGCTGTTATGTGAATGTTCGTGAAACTAGTACTGCCGGTAGCGCCGCTGCACATGCCGATGACGCAACAGGCGCTCGGCGGCGCGCTCTTGCGGCGAAACCTGCCGGGCATGTGGCATGTGCTCAGCAATGGCATCAAAGGCCACGCGGGTCACCGTCAGCTCGGGCCACTGCCCCTCGGGTGGCGGCTCGGGATAGGTCCAGCGCATGCTGGTATAACCATGGCGCACGCCCGTGGTACTCACCCAGTTGGCGATACCCGGGTCGCGGTGGCACACCACCCAGCGCCGCACACCATCGGGGTCCGCCTCGACAAAGTGGGCGTTGGTGTTACTGGGATAGCTTTCGAAATCGAGCGACTCACCCCATAGATTGGCCAGGTGGAAGCCGAGAAAATGCGGCTCCACCGGCGTGCGTGTGGCAATGACAAGCGCCTCGTCGTCTTCGAGCAGATAAGTGCCGCCCGCATAGATGTTGCTGCTCTGGCCGCCGCCCGTGGCCAGGCCCAGCGCATTGGGCGGGTTCATATCGTTCACCGGCATGAAGGGCTTGTCCAGCCCCATGCGCTCACTGATGCCGCCTGGCACCTGGCCGTACGTCTCCAGCGTGATGGTGTTGAAGGCATTCCAGAAATGCACCTGGTTGCGCGCCACGCGGCCCACGTCACGCAACATCTGCATCGCGCCCTCGGGGTCGATAGGCGGGCGCGGTTCGTTTTCACAGCCGATGCGCAGGATCTCCAGGTCCAGCAGGTCCTGGTTTTCCCAGTCATGGAACAGCTCGCGGCAGGTGAGAAACTTGCCCACGTGCTCCACATCGCGGCTGGTGCGCTTGCCGGCGATGAAGTTGCCGGTGTAGCCGGCGGGCTTTTCCGGTGCAATCAGGATCTCGAAGCTGCCATCGTCGGCAACCTGCAGGGTGGCACTGTCCAGCGTTCCTGTGTTGATGCGGGCGCCGGGTTTCATTTCCGACAGCTTACCGCTGTCCCCCGCATGGCCGCTGGCCAGCTCGAAGATCACATACTGTGGGGCGGTTTTGCCTTCTGCTGCCGGCTCACCGCGCCAGTGACGGCTGTCCGCCGCCCGGCCCCGGATGCGGTAGCTGTAATTGCCATCGACCTCCACACCCAGATAGACCGCGTCCGAATTATCGATGGTAGCGCGATTCATCGGCTGGATAGCGCGTCGGAAGCGCGGATACAGCGGGTCACCCAGCGCGCGCTCGATACCGGCCAGCATGAAGCCAAGCACGTAGCGATAGCCCTCGGCGAGGTGGCGATCGGTGGGCGGCGGCGGATAGAGCGCCGGATCATCAATAGCATCCCGCGCCTCCTGGAAGCAGGCGATCATGTCATCGAAGGCCTGACGCAGTGCGTCACGCGTAGCCTGGCTGCTTTCTTGCTCTGGCATATTGTTATCCTCTGGAATATCCGTCGTGTAGGGCTCTGGAACTCAAGCCGGCGCCCGTTCCGTCTCCGCCTCCGAGGCGGCATCCTTGTGGCCGGGCCATCCATAGCGCAGGTAAAAGTCCGCGAGGCGCTGCTCGAGTAATTCGTGTGACAAGGCGTAATCGCCCAGGCTGTACTCGAATTTGGAGTGATGGCTTTTTTCGCGCTCGGCATTGGCGCGCAGGAAGTCATCAAACTGTGGGCTTACGGTCATGCCCAGCGCCGCGTACACGGCATGCGCCGTTTCCTGCGGCTGCCTGGTCAGTTCGCGATAGTCGACGATGGCGCGCGGTGTATCCGGCCGAGTGACGAGTTGCTGCGCCGGGTTCTCGAAACTCTCGAAGGAGGTCTCCAGCAATAGCGCCAGCGAATGTGCGTAGTCCTCTTGGCGCCAGCCCTTGCTCTTCCACGAAATCTCCACCAGTTTGAGCAGACTGGGCACACATTCAGCAGGATCACGCACCATCACCACGATGCGCGCATCGGGGAAGGTCTCGATAATCGATCCCACCCAGCCACTCATCACCGGGTTCTTGCTCAGGTGAATGCGCTCCCCGCCGTTGAGTAGCAACTGTCGCTTCACCAGCTCCTTGTAATGATGCATCCAGCGCTTGCGTTTGGCGGGCATCTGATCGAGATGGAACAGGTCCAGCACATCCATCACGGGCAGGTCCGTGGACCACTGCTGCGTGACGAAGGCCGCGCGCATGGCGAACTGATCTTCTTCGGAGGTCCACAGGCTCATGTTGTGGATGTGCCGGAACGGTCCAAACGTTTTGTCATCCCAGGCCTTGATACGGCGGTACAGAACGCCATTCAGGAGCCGGGTGTCCACGGTGCCCAGCCAGCGGATGACCCGCTTCTGCAGCAGCGACGGAAACAGCGTTTCCCAGTAGAGGAAGTAACTGAAGCGCTCACCGTCAGCGGACAGGAGCCTGTGCATGAGTGTTGTGCCGCTGCGCGCATGGCCCACAATGAACACGGGCGCGATGACACGCTGCGTCCACAGCCGTGGGAAAAACACGTAGTCCAGCAGGAAGCAGAGGGTATGAAACAGCGTCGCCAGCGGTGTGACGAACAACAGGCGCAGCAGCAGGCGCCGGCGCCCCGGCCACGCTTTGAGCCGCCACACATGGCGCAACAGGCGTAGGTAATAATCAACGTCGAAATACATGATGTGTCTTGCCCAGTGTCAGGAATCCAGTACTCTAGCCCCTTTGAACCTGCTGGCAACTGCGGTTTGGAAGAAATACGGGCATCTTTAACCTGCTGTTATAAAAGGCTTTTTAGGTCAACCTACGATGCAGAGACAACAGGCCTTACATTCCCTGTCAACGGAGCGACGCCGTGTCTGGCAATGAGTTGCCCACACCGCGCAAGCGGCCTCGCCAGCATCGCTCCCGAGCGCTGGTGGAGGCCATCCGCGAAGCCTGTCTGAAAATTCTGGAACAGGAGGGCCCGGACCGGTTGACCACCGAGCGCATTGCCGACGTGGCGGGCGTGAACATTGCCTCGCTGTATCAGTACTTTCCCAACAAGGAAGCGGTGTTGGCGGACGTGTACGAAGAGCGCATGGCCGGCCTGCTGGCCCAGACCGAGAGTGAGTTCGGACGTATTCACGCCCTCACCGACCAGGGCGTGGAAGCCACCCTGGCGGCCATCATTGACCTCGAGGCCACACTGCTCCTGCAGCTATACCGCATGTATCCCGATTTCTACCTGCAGTACCAGCAGAGCCTGGATATACGCGCCCGCGTCAACCAGCTCACCCAATCCCTCGCCAACCCCTCCTGGGAAGAATGGTTTCCGGGCTTTCTGCGGCGCCACCGGCAGCAGCTGCGTGCCGGCCCGATCGACACCATGGCGTTCATCGCTCGCCGCAGCCTGGATGCCAGCCTGCAGTCGGCGTTGGCCGAGCGCCCCGAGGCGCTGGAGGACCCGGTTTTTCACCGGGAGGTGTTGAGCCTGCTGTTGCGCTACCTGCTGAAGTAGCGGGGCGTCAGCCGGCCCTCAGCTTTTCCAGAGCGGCCCGCAAGCCCTCCGGTATCGGTACCGAACGGTTGGCTGCACGCTCGACGAACACATGCACAAAGTGGCCGTGCGCCAGAGCCTCATCCTCGCCCTCACGGAAGATGGCGATGCCGTACTGCACCGAGCTGTTGCCGAGGCGATCGACACGCAAGCCGCCTTCGATCGCTTCCGGGTAACTGGCCGGGGCGTGGTAGTCACAGCCTGAGCTCACCACGTAACCAACGACGGCGCCATCCGCGATATCCAGCCCACCTTCCTCGATCAGATAGCGGTTGGCGACCGAATCGAAATAGGAATAGTAGATCACGTTGTTGATGTGCCCGTAGGTGTCATTGTCGGACCAGCGCGTGCTGATGGGGTAAAACACCGCATAGTCGGCGCGCAGCGGCCGCCTGCTCATGCGCTGGCCCCGTGCGCTGCACGATAGATCGCCAGCGCATCGGCCTCGCTCACTTCACGCGGGTTGTTGACCAGCAGGCGCTGTTGCTGCATGGCATCCGCGGCGAGCATGGGCAAGTCTGCTGCGGGTACGCCGGCCTCCCCCAGCGTGGCCGGCAGGCCCACATCGGCAATCAACTGCTGTAGCGCCTCCACCAGTGCCGCTGCGCGGGTGGACACACTGCCCGTAATGCCGGGCACAACAATCTCTGCCAGCTCCGCATACTGCGCTTCGGCGGCCGGCATGTTGTAGGCCAGCACCGCAGGCAGTACCAGCGAGTTACTGAGTCCGTGGGGAATGTGGAAATGACCACCCAGCGGGTAAGCCAGCGCGTGCACCGCCGCCACCGGCGCATTGGCAAACGCCTGCCCGGCGAGGCAGGCACCCAGCAACATGGCGGCTCGCGCTTCGCGGTTGCCGCCGTCGCTGACAGCCGTGCGGATGTGGGTGGCCAGCAGCCGCAATGCCTCACGCGCCAGATTGTCGGAAACCGGGTTCTTTTTCAGTTTCGAGGTGTAGGCCTCGATGGCATGCACCATGGCATCAATGCCGGTCATGGCCGTGACCCGGGGCGGCAGGCCCAGGGTCAGGTCGGCATCGAGCAGGGCAAGATCGGGCAGCAGTACAACGGAGGAGACACCGGCCTTGGTGGTCTCCCCGGTGGTGATGACCGCCACCGGGGTCACCTCGGAGCCGGTACCGGCGGTGGTTGGCACCAGTATCAGGGGCAAGCGTCCGCCGCTGATCTGATCGACTCCGTAGAGGGCCTGCAGCGGCTGAGAGCCCGCCAGCAGCGCCGCCACCACCTTTGCCACATCCATGGAGCTGCCACCGCCCAGCGCAATCACGCCATCCACGGCCGCAGCGCGTCCCAGCGCCGCTGCCGCCTCAACCGTGGCCTCCGGCGGGTCTTCCCGCACCTGATCGTAGAGCACGACGGGCACACCGGCCGCTTCCAGCGCGGCCTGCACCGGCTGCACCAGCCCGATCGCCATCAAGCCGGGGTCGGTTACCAGCAGCGGCTGACGAATTCCCAGGCGCTGGCAGCACTCCGCCAGGGCCAGAGCGCTACCCGGTCGGCAAATGAGCTGCGGCACCGTATTGAAAACGAAAGGCTGCATGGCGCGCTCCTACACCGTGAGAATCACTTTGCCGCGTGCCCGCCGCTCCATCATGCAGGCATAGGCCGCTTCGTAATCCTCCAGGGCGAAGAGGTCAGTGACGACCGGCTTCAATTTTCCCTCGGCAAACAATGCCCACAAATCGTGGATGTTCTGCAGGTTTACCGCGGGCTCTTCTGCCATGAAGCGACCCCAGAACACACCCACGATTGAGCAGCCCTTGAGCAACGCAAGGTTGAGGGGAATGCTGGGGATGGGGCCGCTGGCGAAACCGATCACCAGGTAGCGCCCGTTCCATGCCATGCTACGCAAGGCGGGTTCGGAATAGTCACCACCCACCGGGTCGTACACCACATCCACACCCTTGCCGCCGGTGAGCTCCTTCAGGGCGTCCTTGAGGGACACATCGCTGTAGTTGATCAGCTCATCCGCGCCGAGTTGCTTACACAGGGCCAGCTTCTCGTCCGTGCTGGCAGCAGCGATCACGCGCGCCCCCATCAGTTTACCCAGCTCCACCGCCGTGGTGCCTACGCCGCCTGCCGCACCCAGCACCAGCAGGGTTTCCCCGGGCTGCAGGTTGGCGCGCTGCTTGAGCGCATGGTAGGAGGTGAAGTAGGTGATGGCGACACCCGCAGCCTGCTCGAACGTGAGCCCGTCGGGCATGGGGAAGACGGCGTTCTGGTTGGCCGCAATGCGCGAACAGAACGCACCGTGGGCACCCATGGAAATCACTTTCTCCCCCGGCTGCAGGCGCGTCACGTTCTTGCCCACCGCCACCACCACGCCGGAGCATTCACCGCCGGGAATGAACGGCAAATCCGGCTTGGTCTGGTACTTGTTCTGGATGATGAGTACGTCCGGGAAGTTCAGTCCCGCCGCCTTGACGTCAATCAGCACATCGTCGTCACCCATCTCCGGGTCCGGCCAGGCCGTCTCCAATGACAGCTTGTCGGGCAAGCCGTGTTCTTTGCATACCACCGCTTTCATATCACAGCACCTCGAACAGGCCGGCGGCACCCATGCCACCGCCTACGCACATGGTTATAACAACGTATTTCACGCCACGCCGTTTGCCTTCCAGCAGGGCGTGGCCAATCATGCGCGAGCCACTCATGCCGTAGGGGTGGCCAATGGAAATCGCCCCGCCGCTGACATTCAGCTTGTCGTTGTCGATACCCAGCCGGTCGCGGCAGTACAACACCTGCACGGCAAAGGCCTCGTTGAGTTCCCACAGGCCGATGTCATCGACCGACAGGCCGTGCTGCTTGAGCAGTTTCGGCACGGCAAACACCGGGCCAATACCCATTTCGTCCGGCTCGCAGCCCGCCACCGCAATACCGCGATACAAACCCAGCGGCTGCAGGCCTTCCTGCTCTGCCACCCTGGCATCCATCAACAGCTGCGCGGAGGAGCCGTCGGAAAGCTGGGAGGCGTTGCCCGCCGTGATGGAGCCGCCTTCAATCACCGTTTTCAGGCCCGCGAGGCCCTCGGCGGTTGTGGCACGCAGGCCTTCATCGGCGCTGACCGTGGCCTCCGCCTCGGACTGCTCGCCGGTTTCCTTGTTCCACACGATGCGTTTGCAGGTGACAGGCACCAGCTCATCCGCATAGCGCCCGGCTTCATACGCCGCGGCCGTGCGCTGCTGCGATTGCAGGCCGTACTCATCCATGGCCTCGCGCGATATACCGTAGCGCTTGGCCACCACCTCTGCCGTTTGCAGCATGGGCATGTGGATATTGGGGTGCATGGCCATCAGCTCTTCATCCACCATACGGTGCAGGTTCATATGCTCGTTCTGCACCAGCGAGATGGATTCGAGCCCGCCACCCACAACGCAGGTCATGCCGTCGTACATGATCTGTTTGGCCGCGGTGGCGACCGCCATGAGGCCCGAGGAACACTGGCGGTCGAGTGTCATGCCGGACACCGTGACCGGCAGACCGGCGCGCAGGGCAATCTGCCGCGCCACGTTGGAGCCGGTAGCGCCCTGCTGCAGCGCGCTGCCCATGATGACGTCATCCACCCGGGCCGGGTCGATACCCGCCCGGCGCACGGCTTCGGCCACGGAGGCGGCCCCGAGGCTCGCGCCACCGAGGTTATTGAACCCGCCGCGATAGGCTTTCGCAATTGGGGTGCGAGCGGTGGCTACAATCACTGCTTCTTTCATGTCTGTCTCTCCCGGCGCGCGAACGCGCACGCCTGTTCAATCAATCGATTTTGATACCGAGGCCTTCTGCAGCCTTGCCCACCATCTTGATGCTCTGCTCAAAGCCCGCGGTCAACTCACGCTCACCTTCGCGGCTGCTGATCTGCTCCCAGTGTGCCGCAATGCCTTCCGGCGTCTGCTCTTCCACCGGCAGCCAGGCACCCTCTGTTTCCACAATGCGTGCCACGGCAAAACCACCTGCACCCGCGGCCAGAATGGTGCGGTTGGGCGAGTCTTCGCTCACCAGGTAAAGCACGGCAGGCGTGACGGTCTCAGGCGTGAGCAGCTCGAAGGCCTGCTCCGGCAGCAACCCTTCCGTCATGCGGGTGCCCGCCGTGGGCGACAACGCATTGACGCGAATGTTGTACTTGGCGCCTTCCTGCACCAGCGTATTCATGAGCCCGATCACACCCATTTTCGCCGCGCCATAGTTGCTCTGGCCGAAGTTGCCATAGAGGCCGCTGGACGAAGTGGTGACGACAATGCGTCCGTAGGACTGGTCGCGCATGATGTCCCATACCGCCTTGGTGCAGTTGACGGTTCCCATCAGGTGCACGTCCAGCACCAGCTGGAAGTCGTCCAGGCCACCCTTGGTGAAACTCTTGTCGCGCAGGATGCCGGCGTTGTTGACCAGAATGTCTACACGGCCCCATTTTTCCATGGCCTGCTGCACCATGCCTTCCACTTCGGCGTAATGCGACACGTTGGCGCCATTGGCAATAGCCTCGCCACCGGCCGCTTCGATCTCTGCCACCACGGCGCGCGCCGCATCGCTGGAAGCACCTGTGCCATCCTTCGCGCCGCCCAGATCATTGACCACCACTTTCGCCCCACGGGCTGCCAGCTCTATGGCGTGACAACGCCCCAACCCCTGACCCGCGCCGGTGACAATGGCGACCTTGCCGTCATAACGAATACTCATGCCTGTTCTCCCTTGATTCGATGTTGTGCACCCGCTGTGCGGGCGCGCCAGTTCAGCCTGCTACCACCATGGAAAGCCATTCGGCCACCAGAGCGGGGTTGTCTTCACCCTCAATCTCGACCGTAATGGCCTGCTTGATGAGGAAGCGGTTGCCCTCCTTGGGCTGCACATCCACGATCTCGACGTGCGCGCGGACACGCTTGCCGGCGCGCACCGGCGTCAGGAAACGCACCTTGTCGAAGCCGTAGTTGATACCCATCACCACCTTCTCCGGCATGATGCCCACACCCTCACACATCTTCACCAGCATGGAGAGCGTGAGGAAGCCGTGGGCGATGGTGCCACCGAAAGGGGTTTGCGCGGCCTTTTCCTTATCAATGTGAATGAACTGGTGATCCTCCGTAACATCCGCAAAGGCGTTGATACGATCCTGATCCAGGGTTATCCAGGGGCCCGGTTCCAGCTTCAGGCCTTTCTGGTTCACCATTTCGCTGTTGGGAACGACTTTCATGGTCATGTGTGTGTCCTTGAGTTTACGGGTACGAATTGTGTAAGCGGCCGGGGATGACTCTCAACCGTCGCGGAAGGTCGCATTGACCTCCTGTTGTTGCATGTAGCCTTTCAGCTCATTGCGGCCCACCACCATGCGGTGAACCTCGTCCGGGCCATCAGCCAGGCGCAGGGTGCGCTGGGCCATGTACATGGTCGCCAGCGGCGTGTCCTGCGAAACACCCAGCGCACCGTACATCTGGATTGCCTGATCGACAATGCGGATGGAAATGTTGGGCACCGCGGTCTTGATCATGGAAATCCACACGCGGGCTTCCTTCGGGTGCACGTTGTCCATCATCCAGGCCGTTTTCAGCGTCAGCAGACGCGCCATTTCAATATCCATGCGCGCATTGGCGATGATGTCCACATTGCCGCCGAGACGCGCCAGCGGCTTGCCGAATGCGGTGCGGGACACCGCGCGTTCACACAGCAGCTTGAGTGCTTTTTCCGCCGCACCGATGGCGCGCATGCAGTGGTGGATGCGGCCCGGGCCCAGCCGGCCCTGGGATATCTCGAAGCCGCGGCCGGGGCCCAGAATCATGTTCTCCTTCGGCACGCGCACATTGGTGTAGCGCTGGTGCATGTGGCCATGCGGGGCATCGTCCATCGAAAACACGTTCATGGCGCGCAGGTTTTCCACGCCGGGCGTGTTCATGGGCACCAGTATCTGCGATTGCTGCAGGTGCTTGGGGCCATCGGGGTCAGTCTTGACCATCACGATCATGATCTTGCACCGCGGGTCGCCAGCACCGGAGATATAGTGCTTCTCGCCATTGATCACCCACTCATCGCCCTCCAGCACGGCCGACGTGCAGATATTGGTCGCGTCCGATGAGGCCACGCCGGGCTCCGTCATGGCGTAGGCCGAGCGGATTTCCCCGTTCAGCAACGGTTCCAGCCACTCGCGTTTCTGGTCTTCGCTGCCGTACTTGTGCAGCACTTCCATGTTGCCGGTATCGGGTGCAGCGCAGTTGAATACCTCGGCAGCGATATGCGATTTGCCCATCTTCTCCGCCAGGTAGGCATACTCCACCGTGGTGAGGCCGGAACCGTGCTCGCCGTCGGTCAGGAAGAAGTTCCACAACCCGGCGGCCTTCGCCTTGCCTTTCAGCGCTTCCATGATCTCGGTTTGACGGGCTGTGAACTGCCACCGGTCGCCGACGCCGATCTCCGCAATGTACTCCTCTTCCAGCGGCGCAATTTCTTCTGCTACAAAGGCCCTGACCTGCGCCAACAGGGGCTTAAGTTTGTCACTGACTCCAAGATCCATGGTGTACTCGCTTTTTGCCGTGTGATGAAGAATGGCCCGCCCTTACCGGCTGGCCGCCTGTGTCAGTTCGGCACTGTAGTGGGCCTTGAGCTGACGCTTGAAAATCTTGCCGGAGGCAATGCGTGGCAGCGCCTCGGTCTGCAACCACACCCGCAGAGGCACTTTGAACGCCGCCAGGTGCTCACCCAGGAAACGCTGCAACGCTTCCACGCCAAGAGCCTCGCCTTCGCGCAGCACCACCACGGCGGCTACGCTCTCGCCGAGACGCTCGTCCGGCAGGCCGAACACGGCCGCTTCGCGCACGGCGGGATGGCGGTGAATGGCAGCTTCCACCTCGATACAACTGATGTTTTCACCACCGCGGATAATGATGTCCTTGATGCGATCGACAATGTAGAGAAAACCCTCAGCGTCCAGGCGGGCGACATCGCCGGTGTGGAACCAGCCGTCGACAAACGCTTCCCGTGTGGCTTCCGGCTTGTTCCAGTACCCGCGCGCGTTGGCGGTGGACTTGATACACAGCTCGCCACGCTCGCCTGCGGGCAGGGCGTGCCCGGCACTGTCGATAATCTTCAATTCGGTCACGGCGGGTACCACCCGGCCGGTGCTCTCCGGCCGCGCCACATAGGCCGCACCGGCATTCACCGCGCCCAGGGCGTTGGTCTCGGTGAGACCATAGCCGATACCCGGCGCCGAGCGCTGAAAGGTACCGGCGATCTTGCCCACCTGGTCGGGTGGCCGTGCGGCGCCGCCCGAGAAGATCTCGACCAGTGATGACACATCGCGGGAGCTCGTCAAAGCCGCTGCCTGCAATTCAGACGACATGGTCGGCACACCGTTGAACCAGGTAATGCGTTCAGCTTCGATCAGCCGCAGGGCCTCCTGCACATCCCATTTGTGCATGATGACCAGCTTGCGCCCAATCAGCAGAGAAAGCAGGAACGCCGAGTGGCTGGCAGTGCAGTGAAACAGGGGAATCGTCAGCAGGCCAGCGGGGCCGTGGGCCGGCTTCATCGTCTCCTCCGCCAGCTGTTTGTTCACCGTGCCCTGTAGCAGCCAGCTCCACAGCGCGGCCAAGACCGCGCGGTGCGTGGACACCGCACCCTTCGGGTGCCCGGTAGACCCGGAGGTATACATGATGGTGGCGTCATCGTCAGGCGCCACCGCCACGTCGGGCATATCACTACCCGCAAAGTTCCGCTGCAGGTCGTCGAAACCCACCGTCTCCAGTGCCGTATCGCTGCAGTCTCCCACCGCAATCACCGCCAACGCGTGGCGCGTTGCAATAGGAGCCAGGCGGCTGACGCGCTCAGGGTCGGCGATCACCACGCGGCTGCCACTGTCTGCAAACCCGTAATCCAGCTCCTCGGTTGTCCACCAGGCATTCATCGGCACAGCCACCGCGCCAATCGAGACAATCGCGATGAAGGCCATCATCCATTCCGGGTTGTTGCGGCTGGCAATGGCCACCCGGTCCCCCGGTGCCACGTCAAAACGCTGCTGCAATGCCGCGGCCAAAGCCGCGCTGCGCGCCCAGGCTTCAGCAAACGAATAGCGCTGATCGCGGTACACGGTGAAACAGCGATCGCCGTGCTGACGCATCAACGCGCAGTATTGGCCCAGGTTGGCAGGCATGCCGCTGTAGGAGCGAAAATCCACGCCGGCCAGTGTCACGGTTTCCAGTGCGAAAGGCTGCCCGGCGGCGGTCAGCGCGGCCACACAGTCAGCGAATGGATCCGCGGATGCTTGCATATCACTTACCTTCCAGGTGGCCAGACGGCGCTTCAGAACCCGCTGAGCTGGGCAAAGCGGTCGAGGTGATAGTTATAGTCGCCGAAGGTGTGTTGTGCGACACGCGCACGCTTGATAAAGAAGCCGATGTCGTACTCGTCGGTCATGCCGACACCGCCGTGCATCTGGATACCCTCATTGGTGGCCCGTTGCGCCACCTCGCAGAGCTTGGCCTTCGCCGCACTCGCCAGCAGCGGCAATTGCGGATCCTCTGCATCAATCGCCTGCAAGGCTTTCAACACGATGGAGCGCGCCAGCTCCAGCTCGGCGAAGAGCTCCGCGGCCCGGTGTTGCAAGCCCTGGAAACTACCGATGACCTTGCCAAACTGCTTGCGCTCCTTGAGGTACTCCACGGTGCGTTCGAAGGCTTCCGTGGCTACCCCCAGCAATTCTGCGGCGAGCCCGATGTTGGCGATATCGAGACTGCGGCTGAGTCCGTTCCAGGCGGCGTCGACCTCGCCGAGCACCGCGCCGGCATCAACCTCTACGCCGCTTAACTGTAAAGCCCCAACGCCGCGCGCATCCACCAAACTGCGGTGCTCGACGGTCAGGCCCGCCGCGTCTGCCGCCACCAGAAACGCCGTCAGGCCCGCACTGTCACCCGGAACGCCGGAGGTGCGTGCAATCACCACGAACTGCTGCGCCGCGAGCGCATCAAGCACCAGGCACTTGGCGCCCTGCAGGCGGTATCCTGCGCCGGTAATCTCGGCCTTCAGCGCCGTGTCTTCGGGGGCATGCTGCGGCCCTTCCTGCAGCGCCAGGCTGACATGCAGTTCGCCCGCCGCCAAAGCGGGCAACAGCGACTGCTTCTGCGCTTCGCTGCCGAGCTCGTTGATCAGGGTGGCTCCCAGCAGCACCGTCGACTGCAAGGGCACCGGGCTCAGGTGGCGGCCCACCTGCTCCAGTACCAGGCCAAGCCCGGTGTAACCGTAGCCGAGGCCACCGTAGGCTTCGGGAATGGCAATACCGGGCCAGCCCATGGTGGCGATGTCCTGCCATACCTCGGGCGCAAACCCCAGCGTATCCCCCGCATCGCGCAGCGCTCGCAGCTGCGCCAGGCCGGCTTTCTGTGCCAGCAGCCCTGCGGCGGACTCCTTGAGCATAATCTGTTCTTCTGTCAGTACCAGTGCCATGTCAGTGTCCTCTCGCGTTCAATCCGGCAAGCCCAGTACGCGCTTGGCAATAATATTCAGTTGCACCTCGGAGGTGCCGCCCTCGATGGAATTGCCCTTGGAGCGCAGCCAATCCCGGCTGGTGGCGCCGCCGTCATACGCATCGCCATCCCAGCCCAGCGCCGGCTCGCCGCCGATCGCCAGGTTCAGCTCGTTACGGCGCTTGTTCAGCTCGGTGCCGTAGTATTTGAAGATGGATGACGCCGCACCCAGGCCCTGCCCCGCTTTGGCTTCGTCTCCCACGCGGCTCATGGTCGCGCCGAAAGCCAGTGCATCCAGCTGGTACTGTGCGATTGTGTGGCGCAGGATGCCGTTGCGCAGGCGCCCGCTGGCGTCAGACCCCAGGTTTTCCACGGCCACCGCGCCGAGGGATTTCGACGGCGCCGCGCCGAACGCGGAAATCATTTCCCGCTCATGGGTGAGGAGGTACTTCGCAATCGCCCAGCCTTTACCCTCTTCGCCGACCAGGTTGCGCTTGTCGGCGCGTACATTGTCGAAAAATGTCTCGCAGAAGGGAGAGGAGCCGCTGATCAGCTTGATCGGGCGCGTCGTTACCCCCTCGCTGGCCATGTCGAACAGCACGAAGCTGATGCCTTCGTGCTTGCTGCCGCTGTTGTCGGTGCGCACCAGGCAGAAAATCCAGTCCGCCTTGTCGGCATAGGATGTCCAGACCTTCTGGCCGTTGATGATGTAGTGGTCGCCACGGTCTTCCGCCCGGGTTTGCAGGCTGGCCAGGTCGGAGCCCGCATTGGGCTCGGAGTAACCCTGGCACCAGCGAATCTCGCCACGGCAGATCGGCGGCAGGTGCTCCTGCTTCTGCGCCTCACTGCCGAACTTGAGCAGGGCCGGGCCGAGCATCGAGATACCGAAGCTCTCCAGCGGCCGACGCGCACCGAGTCGCGCCATCTCCTGTTGCAGAATCTTGGCTTCTTCCTTGTTCAGGCCACCGCCACCGTACTCACGCGGCCACTGCGGCACTGTCCAGCCGCGCTGCGCCATACGCTCGCACCACAGCTGCTGGTCGGGATGGTCGACTTCGGGGTTGCGCCCCCCCATGTACAGGTCATCAAAGCCGCGGACGGGTTCACGCATGGCGGCAGGACAGTTTTCCTCCAGCCAGGCACGGGTATCAGCACGAAAGTGTTCCAGGTCGCTCACAAAGGCACCTCTTCAGGTCGGTACAGCCAATCAAGAAAGCGGGGCAACCAATGCGCCAACCGCGGATTTGAACATACAGTATGTTTTGCTAACGTTCAAGAATGCCCGACTTTGTCGACGTACCTATCGGCAGCGGCAACAGGCACCAGGGCATCGGCACTTTCCCGCTGGGCCGGACAGGGGCGATTGGGCAAGCCCGTGGCTATGTCCTCGATGGCCAGCTGCAGGCTACTGAAGTGCGCGCGGAAGTAGCAGGCCGAAGCGCCAACGCCAGGGAGACAGGTGCCCGCGAAAGGAAATGCGGCAAAAAAGTCCGCTGTATTGGCCAGCGCCGCCGGCCCGGTCCCGCCATGGTGCGCGAGACTAGAACTGCGCCCGGGGCATCTCCACCTGGGAATAGGTCAGCCCGCCATTGACGCCGCAGATCTCACCGGTGACATAGGCCGCCGCAGGCGACGCCAGGTACAGCGCACAGGCGGCAATATCCTCCGCCTCGCCCAGACGCGCCAACGGTGTGCGCGCGGACATGGTCTGTTCCATTTCAGGTGTCATGAAGTTTTCCAGTGCGGTAGTTACGGTGGCGCCCACGCCGATGCCGTTGACGCGCACCTTGGGCGCGAAGTCCTGCGCCAGCGCCCGTGTCAGCCAGGACAACGCGGCCTTGCCGGTGCCGTAGGCGGCAAAACCCGCCTGTGGCAGGCTGCCCGCGACAGAGGAGATGTTGACAATGGCCCCCTTGCCGGCGGTTGCCACCATATGGGGCACACTGAGCCGCGACAGGGAAAATGCCGAGGTCACATTGAAATGGAAGCAGGCATCAAAGTCATCGTCGGTCGTGTCCAGCGCTGGCTTGGGGCCCCAACCACCCGCGTTATTGACCAGGATATCCAGGCGCCCGAATTCCGCCAGGGTGGCCTCCACCAGAGCCGCGCGCTGCTCAGCACTCGTCACATCGCAGGTCACGACAAGCGCGCGACGACCGCGAGCGCGCACCTTTTCCGCAACGCTTTCCAGTTCGCTCAGGGTGCGCGCGGAAATGGCTACATCGGCGCCCGCATCAGCGTAAGCGAGCGCGGTGGCCGCGCCGATACCGCGCCCTGCCCCGGTAATCAGGGCCACCTGGCCATCCAGACGAAAGCGATCAAGAATACTGCTCATGGGGCACTCCTCACTGGGGTTTTCACTGGACCGCTGCGGCGGGAATGGTATTCAACACCGGGTCGTTGGGCGGGTTATGCACACACCAGGTGCCGGCGGGGTGGTAGATGTAGGCGACGCAGCCATTGCAGTTGTCACAGCCGGATTCAGTCAGCTCGCCACTGCGCAGCTTGTTCACCAGCCCCGGGTCGTGAATCAGTGGCCGCGCCATCACCACGCAGTCGAAGCCTTCCGCCAGCGACTGCTCGGCATGGGCCAGCGAGCGTGCGCCACCGAGATACGCCAGCGGCATGTCGACCGCGGCGCGAATCTTGCGAGAATATTCCAGGAAATACATGGGCTTGAAATCGATCTTGGGCTCGCTGGAAGACGCCGCTTTCATCATCAGCGACGTGATCCACTCACCCTGCTGCTTGAGAACACGGGCGATGACCTCGCGGTTCATATTGCTGCCGAACATGAACCAGGTGGACTCCACATTACGACCGCCGGACAGCACCAGCATATCTGCGCCCGCCGCCTGCAGCGCCTGGGCGGTGACCATACCGTCTTCCGCCGTGGCGCCACGCCGGGTGCCATCGGCCACGTTGATCTTGGCCAGTACCGCCATGTCGCTACCCACGGCGCGTTTCACCGCCGCCAACACGCGCGCGGGGAAGCGCACACGGTTTTCCGCGCTGCCGCCGTACTCGTCGGTGCGCCGATTGCTAAGGGGAGAAATGAACTGGTTGAGCAGGTAGCCGTGGCCCATGTGCAACTCGACGGCATCAAAGCCGCCTTCTTTCGCCAATTCCGCCGCGCGGACAAATTCACCCTCTACGCGCGCCATGTCATCCTCGTTCATGGCGCGTTGCAGGATATTGCCTTTCATGAGGCCGGCGGGGTTGAAGCCGGAGGAGGAGCTGATCGTGCGGCCGGCAACCTTCATGCCGGTTACAAAAGAGCCCCCATGCGTGATTTGCGCAGAAATGGCCGCGCCCTCGTCATGCACCGCTTGCGTCAGTACACGCAGGTCGGGGATCACCTCGGGGCGCATCCAGATCTGGTTGGGTAAGGTGCGCCCAACCTTGGCCACCGCCATGTAGGCCACCGTGGTCATGCCCACGCCGCCCGCCGCCAGGTCGCGGTGATGCTTCACCAGTGCCTTGGTCGGTTTACCGTCCAGGCACATCGCTTCATTGGCGCCCGACTTGATGAACCGGTTGCGCAGGGTGAGCGGGCCGATAGTAACCGGATCGAAAGGGGTGGGTACAGTGCTTGACGCCATGCTGGGCTGCCCTCGTATTTGTGCCATGTGCCCGCATAGTACTCCCGGCAGGCGGCCACCGCGATGTCTGGCTGCGCGTACAGGTTGATCGGTTTAATATGACAGGCGCAGCTACCGTACGGAGACGCCACGCGCAATGCAGATCCTGGGCATCGATTTCACCAGCCGCCCGCGCCGGGCCAAGCCCATTACCGCCCTGCAGTGCACACTGCAGGGTGATCACCTCGAAGCTGGCACGCTCCACCGCCTGGAGAGTTTCGAGGCGTTTGAAGCGCTCCTCGACCGGCCCGGGCCCTGGGTTGCGGGGCTGGACTTCCCCTTTGGGCAAGCACGCCGCTTCATCCGCAACATCGGTTGGCCCGAGCAATGGGCAGACTACGTGGGCCTGGCGCAAGGGCTCGGGCGGGCCGGCTTTCGCAGCGCGCTGGATGACTATCGCAGCGGCCGACCGGCGGGGGACCGCGAGCACCGGCGCCAGAGCGATGCGCTGGCGGGCGCCATCAGCCCGCAAAAGCTCTACGGCGTACCGGTGGGCTTGATGTTCTTCGAGGGCGCGCCGCGGCTGCTGGCATCCGGGGTGACGGTGGCGGGTCTGCAGCGCGGCGATCCGGGCCGCATTGCGGTAGAAGCTTACCCCGGCCTGCTGGCAAGGCACTGCATTGGCCGGCGCAGCTATAAGCAGGATACCCGCAGCAAACAGACAGCGGCGCAGGCACAGGCCCGCCGTGACCTGCTGCACGCAGTGCGCGGCGCAGCCGTGCAGGACCGCTATGGGCTGCGCGTGAGCGCCCCGGATACTCTGGCGGACGACCCCGGCGCCGATACGCTGGATGCCCTGCTGTGCGCCATTCAAGCGGCCTGGGCCTGGCGTCAGGGCCCACCACAGTTTGGCCTGCCTGCCGGCACTGACGCCCTCGAGGGCTGGATCGCAGACCCTGGCCTGGCACAGCCCGGGCAGGGCTGATTCTTTGCCAATGCCGCGCCGCTGCTCTATCCTGCTGCCAGGCCACCCCGCAGCGGACATCCACACTCATGAACGCCCCGACATCACCCGAGCAGGCCGCGCGCCTGATGAAGATGGCGACGTATGCCTCGGTCACCGTCGCCGCGGTGCTGATACTGGCCAAGAGCGTCGCCTACTGGCAGACCTCTTCAGTGAGCATACTGGCGTCGTTGGTGGATTCACTGATGGATTCCGGGGCCTCTCTACTCAACCTGTTTGCCGTGCGCTATGCCCTGGAGCCCGCCGATCGTCAGCACCGCTTCGGGCACGGCAAGGCCGAGTCGATTGCGGCACTGGCGCAGAGCGCATTTATTATCGTTTCCGGCCTGCTGCTGCTGGTGGAGGCCTGCAGGCGCCTGCTGCAACCAGAACCCATCGGCGCATTTGGCGTGGGCCTGGCCGTGATGCTGATCACCATCGCGGCCACCGCCGTGCTGCTCGTTTTCCAGGGCTACGTGATACGCCGCACCAACTCGGCGGCCATCCGCGCGGATGCCTTGCACTACCGCACTGACCTGCTGACCAATTCCGGCGTGGTGGTAGCCCTGCTGCTGGCCCAGTTTGGCTGGCCCGGCACCGACCCGCTGTTCGCCATTGCCGCTGCGCTGTACATCCTCTGGTCGGCGCGCAGCATCATGCGCTCCGCCTTCAACGAACTGGTCGACAGAGAACTGCCAGACACCCAGCGTGCGCAGATTATCGCCATTGCAGAGACCCATCCCGAGGTCCGCGGGGTGCATGACCTGCGCACCCGCAGCGCCGGGCGCATCGACTTTGTGGAGATGCACCTGGAGCTGGACGGCAGCATGCCCCTGGTCAAGGCGCATCGCATCTCGGACGAAGTGGAAGCCGCGGTCATCGCGGCGATGCCGGGTGCCGATGTGGTCATCCACCAGGATCCAGCAGGCATTGTGGAAGTGCAACAGGACGAGCAATTACAGTAACGTGCGGCTTTGACGCCACTCCCGCTTCAGGCTAACATCGCCCGGGCCAAGCGGGTGTAGTTCAATGGCAGAACTTCAGCTTCCCAAGCTGATAGCGTGGGTTCGATTCCCATCACCCGCTCCAACTTTCAGCACGGCTGAAAAGCCGGTAAAGCGCGACTTCAACCTACCCGCGTTCGCCCGCGCAGCAAACGCTGCTGCTCAATCGCCACCCGCAGCGCCCCGCGCAACACCGAAAGTTCTGGCTCCACCGCACCGCGTTTGCCCAGGGCGTCCAGTTGCGCATAGAACCAATATTGCGCCGCAAAGGTGTCCAGCGTCTTTATGATTTGAAAGCGTTTCAAGGCGTGCATCCAACCTGGCAGCAGGCCCCGCCCCTCTTCATAGCGAGGAACCGCAGCGGCGCCCGCCAGCAAGCGCGCGGGCGCATCCGGCTGCAGGCACATCGGTCGACCCAGGCCGATCACGTCGACGCCGCCAGATGCCAGCGCCTCCTGCATCGCAGCACGCGTGCGAAAACCGCCTGTCACCATCAGTGGCACACTCACCTCCCGCCGCATGGCCAGCGCAAAGTCGACAAAATAGGCCTCTCGCTCCAGGGTGGAGGCCGCCACTCCCTGCGGATCGGGTGCCTCCAGCCCCTCTACCCCGAGCAGGCGGGGCTGTTCATAGGTACCACCGGAAATCTCGATCAGGTCAACACCCGCCGCTTCCAGCCACCCGGCGACCCGCAAGCTGTCATCGAAATTAAAACCCCCGCGCTGGAAATCCGCACTGTTCAGCTTGACGGCCACGGCGGCGCGGGGGCCAACGGCGTCGCGCACCGCCGCCACCACCTGCAGCAGGAGGCGGGCGCGATTTTCCAGGCTGCCGCCATACTCGTCGCGCCGTTGGTTGCTGCGCGGACTGAGAAACTGCGAGAGCAGGTAGCCGTGCGCTGCGTGCACCTGAACGCCGCTGAAACCCGCCTCACAAACTGCGCGCGCGGCAATGGCAAAACGCTGCACCAGACCGGCAATCTCTTCGGTGGCGAGTGCCACTGGTGTGCCAAACTGGCCGCCGGGCAAACCCAGCTGGACTGCCGATGGCGCTTGCGGGTGTTTGTTGACCGACTTCATGGTCTGTCGACCCGCGTGGCTCAGCTGCACCCAGGCGAGATTGCCGCCCGCTGTGCTCGCCTGGGCCCAGCCAGCCAGCGCCTCACGCATGACAGCATCGGGCTCGCCATCAACTACCACGTTGCCGGGTCGCTCCAGGTGGTTGCGATCGACAATCACATTGCCGGTCAGCAGCAAGCCGGCACCACCGGCGGCCCAGTGCTGATAGAGCTGGCTCAATGCCGGTGTCGGCACCCCATCTGGGGTTGCCAGGCCCTCCGTCATGGCGGCCTTGGCGATACGGTTCGGCAGCTGCAGGCCGCAGGGCAGGTCAAGAGAGGTGGCAAGCAAGTCGGTCATGGTGGCGAGTTTCCGGTGCGGGTCATGTGTTTGTCATGGTATCCAGCGTCATTTTTCGCTATGTTGCAAGACTCAAGTTGCATGACCCGCGGCAATGCCCAGAAGAACAGTAACAGCAACCGCTGCCAGGACGAGCCCCTGATGACCACACTACCCACTCCCCCTTCACAAACCCCTGTGGTCGACCTTGTTATTCGACTGGGGCTGGCGGCGCTGCTGGCCTGGCTTGCCATGCGCGTGTTCGCTCCCTTCGCCGCGCTGATGATCTGGGCCGTGGTACTTGCGATTGCGCTTTACCCCATTACCCGCTGGATCGCCACCAGGCTGGGCATCAGCGGCGGCTGGTCTGCAACGCTACTGGTGCTGGCCATTCTCGCCTTGCTGGGCACGCCCACGGTCATGCTCGGCATGTCGTTTATCGACGACATGCTGCGTGCCTACGGCGCAGTGATGAACGGGACATTTCACCTGCCACCACCCGGCGACCACGTTGCCGAATGGCCCCTGGTAGGCGCACAAATCCACGCCACCTGGCAATCCGCGTCAGCGAACCTTGCCGAGTTTATCGGTGAACACCAGCAGCAGCTGCGTGATACCACACGTCGCGCCGCCTCAGCCTTGCTGGGGGGGGTAGGTACCTTATTGTCCCTGTTGGCCTCTTTTATCATTGCGGGTGTGATGATGGCCTATGCCCAGCCGGGCGCATCCACTACCCAGCGTATCTTTCGCCGAATTTGCGGTGAACAGGTTGGGGATGATTTGCATACGCTGTCTGTGGCCACCGTGCGTTCAGTCGCCATGGGCGTTGTTGGCGTATCTTTTATCCAGGCCTTATTACTGGGTGTCGGCTTTCTGCTGGCGGGTATCCCGATACCCGGTATTCTCGCGGTCGCCGCGCTGCTTCTCGGCATTGTGCAGGTGCCAGCCGCCTTGTTCACGATACCGGCCATCACTTGGGTTTGGGCCGCCGGTGATGGCCCAACAATGGTGAACACCCTGCTCACAATCTACCTTGTGATCGCCGGGCTGGCTGATAACGTGTTGAAGCCCATGTTCCTTGCCCGCGGCGTTGCCGTGCCCATGCCCATCGTGTTGCTGGGTGCACTGGGCGGCATGCTGAGCAGTGGCCTCATCGGCCTCTTCGCCGGTGCCGTTATTCTCGCCATGGCCTACCAGGTATTTATGGCCTGGGTAAATGAAACGCGTCCCGCCGACCCGCCCGCCGAACCACACGGGTAAGGTCCATCGGTGTTGAATTCGTTGCGCCATGTGACCGCCGTGCTCGGGCTGCTCAGCATTGCCGCCTGCGCCCCATTGGGGCCGGATTTTCAGGAACCCGAACAGGACTGGCTGCAGGACTGGCAACCACAGTTATATGGTGAATCGCCCGCCAGCACCGCCAACGGGCCGGTCACACTTGATGCCTGGTGGGCACAGTTCAGCGACCCCACACTCAGTGAGCTCATGCGTGTCGCCCGCACCGAGAACCCCTCACTGCGCATCGCTGGCCTGCGCATTCTGGAGAGCCGCGCGCTCGCGGGTATCGCGACCGGCTTGAGCTACCCGCAAGTGCAAACGCTCAGTGGCAATGCGGCGTGGGTCAACCAGCATCGGGCGGGCGGGGACACACGGGACCTGAGCAGCGGCGAACTCGCCTTCAATCTGGGCTGGGAGCTGGATTTCTGGGGGCGCTTCCGGCGTGGCATTGAGTCGGCAGACGCCGCCTACTTCGCCTCGCTCGCCGCGCAACGTGATGCGCAGGTACTGCTCACTGCGCAGCTCGCCACACTGTACTTCAACTACAAGACAACCTTGCAGCGCATTGAAATCGCCGAACGTAACGTGGCCCTGCAGGAACGCAGCTACCAAATTACCGAGCGGCGATTTCAACGGGGGCAGGACTCCGAACTCGACCTGCAACAGGCAAAGTCGCAGTATCTTGCCACCCTGGCAACCATTCCCGGCCTGCAGCTCGACCTCACCCAGACCCGCAACGCACTGGGCGCGCTGCTGGGTCGCGCGCCCGGTAATGTGCCTGAGCTCTCTGCGGTGAACAGCCAATTGCCCGTGCTGGAGCCAAGCGCCCTGACCGCCATCCCAGCGCAACTTCTGCTGCGCCGGCCGGATGTTCGCGCCGCCGCATGGCAAGCCGCGGCCCAATCCGCTCAAGTGGGCATTGCGCAGGCTGATCTGTACCCCGCCATATCGCTGTTCGGCGTGCTCAGCTGGAGCGACAACAGCCTCAAGATCCTGGGCGAAACGACTCAGCTGGCAATGGGGCCAAGTGTGAGCTGGAACCTGTTCAACTACGGACGCATCGAGAACAGCGTGCGCGCACAGGATGCGCGCCTGCAACAGGCGCTGGAGCGTTTCCGAGGCACAGCACTCAATGCCGCTCGCGAAATGGACGATGCCGCCAGCCGCATTGCCCGCACCCGCGATACACAGGATATTCTCGACCAGTCGCTGGTCGCAGCCGAACGCTCCCTGACCATTGCAACCCGCCGTTATCAGGAAGGATACTCCAGCTTCCAGCGCGTACTGGATGCGCAGGCGGTGACCTTCGCTCAGTCGGACCGTGCAGTCATCAACCGCGGGCAGCATGTGGCGGCGGTTATCGATCTCTATCGCGCGCTGGGCGGTGGTTGGACCGCGGCCGACAACGCGACCCTTTTGCCCGCCGCGCTACGCGAGACGATGCGCGAGCGCACCGACTGGGGCGAATTGCTTGACGCCCCGCTGCCCCAGGACCCGGATAACACGCCATGAACGAAACACAGCACAGCGATGAGGCACGTGACGAAGCCCCCGACACCGCAGTGGCCGAGCAACCCGGGCGCAGCGTTGCCCGCGGTGGCATTGGGGTGCTTGTTCTGCTGCTCGCGAGTCTGGGCTGGTACTTGCTTGCCGACCGCTTCACCCCGTATACCTCACAGGCTCGCGTTGAGGGGTATGTGGTTGGCGTAGCGCCCAAGGTCGCCGGCATCATCACCGAGGTTGCCGTGGAGAACAACGCGCGCGTGAGTGCCGGGCAAGTGCTGTTCAGCATCGATCAGGACCAGTACGGCCTGGCCCTGCAACGCGCGCAATCCGAGCTCGCAAACGCGGTAAAACAGGTGGAAGCCGGCAACGCCTCGGTGGAGGCCGCGCGCGCCAAATTGCGCGCCGCGCTGGCCGGTGAGCTGCAGGCAAGTCAGGACTACACGCGGCTCAAGCGCCTGCGCGAGGAAGACCCGGGCACCATCTCCGAGCGCCGTCTGGAGGTATCGGCCGCAGGTCTGGAGCAGGCCAGCGCCCAGGTCGCCGCAGCGGCCGCGGACATTCAACGCGCCATAGAACAGAAAGGGGGTGACTCGGAAGCGGACAACGCGCTCCTGCAGTCAGCCAGAACCGGCGTCGCACGGGCACAGCTGGATGTCGACAACACCACGGTGGTTGCCGAGTCGGCGGGGGTGATCACCGACCTGCGCGCTGAAGTCGGCCAGTTCGCCGGCACCGGCACTCCGGTCATGACCCTGATCGCCGTCGACGATGTGTGGATCAACGCGGCCTTTACCGAAAACAACCTCGGCAACCTGCGCCCGGGGACGCGTGTTGAGATCCTCCTCGACGCCCTGCCAGGGCGCATTCTGCGCGGCTCCATTCGCAACATTGGCGTCGGAGTGAGCGCCGGCGGCAGCACACCCCCGGGCGCCTTGCCCAGTGTGCAGAACAGCCGCGACTGGCTGCGCCAGGCACAGCGCTTCCCGGTGCAGGTCGCTTTTGACACGCCGTTGGAGCCGAGTGTGATGCGTCAACTGCGCATTGGTGGCCAGGCCTCGGTCATCGCCTATACCGAGGGCCATGGCGTTCTCGGCGCACTGGGCAAGCTGTACATCCGCCTGCTCAGCCTGCTGTCCTACGCCTACTGATGCCAACGAACCGGTTGCTGCCTATCGCCGCACGTCGCAGCTTCCGCCTTGCCGCCGGCGTGGGCATTGCGCTCGCGCTCGGCTACGGTTTAGGTGTGCCGCTGCCCTACATTGCCCCTTTGTTCGCAGTGCTGCTGGGCGCCAAACCAGCACCACCACCCGGTCCGCGGCAACTGCTGATGCTGATCGCCCTGGTGGTCGTCACACTTGGCCTGGGCGTGCTACTCGGCCCACTACTGCAATACGCGCCCATCTCTGCGCTGCTGCTGATCACAGCGGGGCTGTTCGCCAGCAGCCAGATGGCACTGGAGCGCGGGCAGGAAACGCCCGCCACATTGCTGGCACTCGGGTTGACTGTAATACCGGCGACCAGCGCGGTCAGCCAGGCATTGGCCAGTGCGGTCATTACGGCACTGGCCGCCGGCATTGCCATCGCTGTAGTGGCGCACTGGATTGCCTATCCGCTGTTTCCAGAGGACCACACAAGCCCCGCGGCAGCCGCGAAACCCAGCTCTGCGCCACAAGCCCGATGGCTCTCACTGCGCGCCACGCTTATTGTAATGCCGGCATTTCTGCTCACACTGACCAACCCGGCACTGTACCTGCCCCTGACCGTGAAGAGCATCCTGCTGGGCCGCGAGGCGACCAACACGGCCCTGCGCACAGCCGGGCGCGAGTTGATCGGTTCCACGGCTCTGGGAGGCATCTGCGCGGTGCTGGTCTGGTGCTGTCTGCAGCTGGCGCCAAACCTCTGGTTCTTTACCGGTTGGATAGTGCTTGTGAGCCTCGCGCTGGCGGCCGGGACCTACGGCGCACTGCCTTCACGCCTGCCACCGACATTCTGGATCAATACGCTGACCACGCTGATCATTCTGCTGGGGGCCGCAGTTCAGGACAGCGCACAGGGCAACGACGTATTCCGGGCGTTTGCCGTGCGCATGGCACTGTTTCTCGCCGTGACCGCCTATGCCGTACTGGCCATGTCGTCTCTGGAAAGGGTGCGCCGCGCAATCGCTCAGCGCCGGCCACATTCACCGCTACGCAAGGGAGTGAGCTAATGCTGCAAAACCTGTTGCTCGGCCTCACCATGATGAGCCTCTGCCTGTTACTGCAGGGTTTGCTCGTGGTTGCCGCTTTGCGCTACTACATTCACCAGCGCCGCCACCGTGCGCAATCTGCTTTTCTGTCGGCCATGCGCGTCACCAGCGGGCTGATGCTGATCCTTATCGCCGGCAATACACTGCAGTTCACCGCCTGGGCACTGCTGTTCTACGCACTGGGAGAATTTGCCACGCTGGGCGACGCGGTCTATCACTCCGCGGTCAACTTCGCGACGTTGGGTTACGGCGATATCGTCATGTCACCCGAGCGGCGCTTGCTTGGGCCGCTGGAGGCGATCAACGGCGCCCTGATGATTGGCGTCTCCACCGCCGCCCTGTCGCGCGCTTTCAACGAAGCGCTGCACCAGTGGCTGGCGGTGCCCGAGTAGCTGGCGCGTGGCATTCGTTGACAGCTCTACAGCGAGCCCATACCCTTCAACCAGCCTTGCGAGGCGCTGCCATCGCACGGCAGCCATGGCATTCACACACTGGAGAATAATAATGCGCCCACGACTCACGCGCCCCGCCGGGCTACTACCGGCTCTCTGCGCCACCCTGCTGATGGGCCTGGCTGCCAGCGCATCCGCCGCCGAACGGCCCAATATTCTGGTCATCATGGGCGACGACATCGGTATCACCAACATCAGCAAATACAGCCTTGGCATGATGGGTTACCAGACGCCCAACATTGACCGCATCGCCAACGAAGGCATGATCTTCACGGACTACTACGGTGAACAGAGCTGTACGGCGGGACGCTCTGCCTTCATCACCGGGCAGCATCCATTGCGCACGGGGCTCACCAAAGTGGGTGTACCCGGAGCCGATGTCGGTATTCAGCCGGAGGACCCAACGCTTGCCGAACTGCTCAAACCACTGGGTTATACCTCCGGTCAGTTCGGCAAGAACCACCTCGGTGACCGGGATGAATTCCTGCCCACCAACCACGGATTCGATGAATTCTTCGGCAACCTCTACCACCTGAACGCCGAGGAGGCCCCGGAAGACCCAGCCTGGCCGACCGATCCACAAATCACGCGGCTGATCACCCCGCGCGGTGTTATTCGCTCGAATGCCGATGGCAAGATAGAAGACCTCGGGCCGCTGAACCGCAAGCGCATGGAAACGGTGGATGAAGAGTTCCTCGCCGCCTCACTGAACTTCATGGATCGCGCACACGCCAGTGACAAGCCCTTCTTTGTCTGGTTCAACTCCACACGCATGCATTACTACACGCACCTGAAGAGTGAAAGCAGTGGCCTTTCCGGCCAGGGCTTTTACAACGACGGCATGGTCGAGCACGACAACCACGTGGGAACCCTGCTCGCCAAGCTCGATGAGCTCGGCGTTGCCGACAATACCATCGTGATTTACACCACAGACAACGGTGTGCACTACAACCAGTGGCCGGATGCCGGTATCACGCCCTTCCGCGGCGAAAAGAACACCAACTGGGAAGGCGGCTTCCGCGTCCCCGCCATTGTGCGCTGGCCTGGCGAAGTGGCCGCCAACAGCATCTCCAACGAGATCATGTCGCATCTCGACTGGGTGCCCACCCTCATGGCGGCGGCGGGAGATCCCGATATCAAAGCCGACTTGCTGGATGGTCACAGGGCGGGCGGCAAAACCTACAAAGTGCACCTCGATGGCTACAATTTCCTGCCCTACCTAACGGGTGAAGTGCAAGAGGGCCCACGCAAGCTGTTCTTCTATGCGAGCGACGATGGCGACCTGCTGGCGGTACGGGATGGCGACTGGAAACTGGTCTTTGCCGAGCAGCGTGCGAACCGCTTCGATGTGTGGCGCGACCCGTTCGTGCAGTTGCGCATACCGAAGGTATTCAACCTTCGCCAGGACCCCTTTGAGCGGGCGGATACCGACTCCAACATGTACAACCGCTGGTGGGACAAGAAAATTGCTGCGCGCGGACTTCCCGGTGCGATTCTCGTGCGCCAGTTCCTGGCCACATTCCAGGAGTTCCCACCGCGCCAGCGCCCGGCTTCCTTTACCATTGACCAGGAAATGGAGCGATTCAGGGAGGGGGCGCGCTAACGCGCGCCTGGAGCTTACGCATGAAATCCATTTGCCTGCTCAGTCGCCTTTCGGGCACCAGCCCGGAGGCCTTTCGCGACTATTACGAGAACAACCACTCACGGTTGGGTAGTCGCTATTTCCCCTTCGCCAAGTACGTCCGCAACCATGTGCTCTCTGCCTCGCCTGCGGTCGACTTTGACGTTATCACCGAGTTCTTCTTCGCCCCGGACCTGGATGTAGCCGGGGTGCACAGTGGCCGCGTGAGAGAAATACTCGACGCTGACGAGCGCCGCTTCATGGAGCAGCGTTTGATACGCCCGGCCGGCGCGGAAGAAGTGTTGCTTGCGGGGCCTCCACGCGATGTTGAAGCGCCCGGGCGCTTGCGGCAGATGCTGCTGTTGAAGCCGATTACCGGGGCCGGAGGAACCTTTGCCGACAGCGTTGCCGCCTGGGGTCGACAACTGGCCGATCATGAACAGGTACTGCGCGTCACCATGGACAGCGCATCTGCTCAGGCCCCGGGGGGTGCCAATGCCTTCCCCTACGAGGCGCTGCTCAGCGTGTGGTTGAAAGACGACAGCACTGTGCAACCCGGCGAGCCGCCCGCCGGCATCGAGTTGAGCGGAATCCTGTTGACCGAGGTGTGTGAAAGCCCGCCGGACTTACTGCGTGAGCTCTACCAGCCGGAAGCCGGGTAAGCAGCAGGCCGAGGCCCGCTGAAGGAATCAACGCGGCGGGGTATTCATTGATGCGGGCAATTGCGAAAGTGGCGCGCAGCCTGTGTATTGTTATAACAAACGCCAACCCCAGAGGATTTGACCCGATGTGGATTTCATCACGCCTGGCGGGCACCCCGGCTATCAGACTGGCCCGCCGCTGCACCTCCTGGGTACTGGCAACGGCACTGTTCGCCAGCGGCACTGCTGCGGCCGTCACACTGCCGACCCCTCCGCCCAATGCACCCAATATTGTCATCGTACTGCTGGACGACGTGGGGTTTGGCGCCACCAGCACCTTCGGTGGCCCGGTGGAAACACCCACACTGGATGCCCTGGCCCAAAGCGGGTTACGCTTCAACCGCTTCCATACCACCGCCATCTGCTCACCCACACGCGCTGCACTGCTTACCGGACGCGATGCCCACGCCGCCAACGTGGGTGCGGTGCTGAACTCCGCCAGCACGCTGCCCGGCTATCAGGGTGTGCTGCGCCCCGAAACGGCCACCATCGCGGAAATCCTCCGCGAGCAGGGCTACAGCACCGGCGCGTTCGGCAAATGGCACCTGACCCCGGCCTGGGAATCGTCTCCGATTGGCCCCTTTGACCGCTGGCCCACCGGCGTCGGTTTTGACACGTTCTATGGCTTCCTGGGCGGAGAGACAGACCAGTACGAACCCACGCTCTACCGCGGCACGACGGCAGTGAGACGCCCGGCGGGGGACAGCTACCACGTGACCGAAGACATTGTGGACCAGGCCATCGGCTGGGTCGACCTGGTACAGTCTTTGTCTCCCGGCAAGCCCTTCTTCGTGTACCTGGCACCCGGCGCAACACATGCGCCGCTGCAGGTGCCGGCGCCCTGGATCCGCCGCTACGAGGGCCACTTCTCCGCGGGCTGGAACCAGATGCGCGAGGCTATCCTGGAACGGCAAAAAGCGCTGGGCGTGGTGCCCGCTGATACCGCTCTGACTCCCGCACCTGAGGCCCTGCCTGCCTGGGACAGCCTGACCCCTGAGCAAAAGCAGGTTGCCGAGCGGCTGATGGAAACCTACGCGGGTTTTCTCGAACATACGGATGCCCAGGTGGGCCGCCTGACCAGCGCCTTGCGCCAGCGCGGGCAGCTCGACAACACTCTGTTCATCTACATTGCCGGTGACAACGGCAGCAGCGCCGAGGGCGGCATTGATGGCAGCATCAATTACATGGGCGCGCTGCAGGGCATGCCCGAGACCCTCGAACAACAACTCGCAGCGCTGGACCGCATCGGCGACGAAACCACCTACCCGCAATATCCTGCGGGCTGGGGCTGGGCACTGACATCACCGTTCCAGTGGGTTAAACAGGTGGCCTCGCACCTGGGCGGCACCCGTGTGGGCGCGGTGGTCAGCTGGCCCCGGATCATGGGCGAGCAGGCCGGTGGCCTGCGCTCGCAGTTCACCCACGTCAATGACGTGGTACCAACCATTCTGGATGCGCTGGCAATTGGCGCCCCGGAGACCGTGAGAGGCGTAGCCCAGCGCCCGATGGACGGCAGCAGTTTTCTTGCCAGCCTGTCACAGCACAATGCGCCAGAGCACCATCCCACCCAGCTGTTTGAAGTCAACGGCAACCGGGCCATCTATCACGAGGGCTGGATGGCCTCCGCTTTTCACCAGCGCCTGCCCTGGAGTGTAGGCGTACCGCGGGCACCAAGCCCCATGGAGGACGATCCCTGGGAGCTCTACAACCTCGAAGAAGACTTCAGTCAGGCCCACAACCTCGCCGACAGCAGGCCAGAGAAGCTGACCGAGTTGCAGGCCCTGTTCCAGAAAGAAGCCGAACGACTCGGCATTCTGCCCTTGCGCAGCGCCATGGATACGATGAACAGCCACCCGCTTCCCAGCCTGCGGGGACAACGCAGCGAATTCAGCTACGGGCCCGAGGCGGTGGGTATTCCCGAAACGCAAGGGCCGCCACTTTTCAACCGCTCCTGGTCACTCGAAGCGACCCTGACCGGGCCAGAGCCGCGCGGCGTCATTGCCACCATGGGCGGCACCGTGGCCGGCTGGAGCCTGTACCTCGACAACCAATCGCGACCTGTTTTCCGCTATCGCAGCTTTGAGCAAGGCGAGATTACGCTGCAGGGCGATGACGCCGTGAGTGGTGACGTGCAGCTTGCGCTGAACTTTGCCTACGACGGTGGCGGTTATGCAAAAGGGGGCAAGTTCACCTTGCTGGTCGATGGCAAGGCCGTGGATGAGGCGGGTATTGCAGCCACGCCACCGAGCTTTTTTTCCATTGATGAAACCTTTGATGTTGGCGTGGATACCGGCTCTCCTGCAGGCACCTATCCCGCCGACAGTCCCATCGGCTATCCACTTGCTGGCGCCAGCCTGCGCCGTGTCAACATCCTCACCGCGCCTCCGCGCTGAGTCGTGACCACGCGGCGCGATCAACTCTCTTGAGCTATACTCACGCCGCACATACATCAACAGAAACACAGGGAGGGGTTTCTTGAAGAATCATTTCTTCCTCGCGCGGCAACCGATTCTGGATCGAGACCTCAAGCTCTATGCCTACGAGCTGCTGTTCCGCTCGTCTAATGAGAACAGTGCTCCCACAGACATGGACAACGATGCAGCCACCGCGCAGGTACTGACCAACGCAATGGAGATCGGCATCGATCGCCTGTCGCGCGGTCACATCACATTCATCAATCTACCGCGGCAATTCCTGCTGGATCCCGACCTCCTGCCCATCGACCCCGTGCGTGTGATGCTGGAAATCCTCGAGGACGTGGTGCCGGATGACGACGTGCTCGCCGGGGTGGCGTCGCTGCGCGAGACCGGCTTTAAGATCGCGCTGGATGACGTTGTCGAATCCGCAAGCTACGACCGCCTCATGCCACTGGTGGACACTGTAAAGATCGACATACGCGCCATGCCGGAAGAAACCTGGGCAGCGCAAATCGGGCGCATAAAGACCCACGACTGCAAAGTGCTGGCAGAGAAGGTGGAGACCGAGGAAGAATTCCAGACCCTGAAAGCATTGGGCGTTGACTACTTCCAGGGATATTTTTTCGCCCGCCCGCGCATCGTTAGCGGCAAACGCCTGCCCACGAACAAGATTGCGTTGTTACGACTGCTCGCTCGAATCAGCGACCCAGACACCGACCTCGAAGAGCTGCAATCACTGATCAGCCAGGATGTGGGCCTCAGCGTCCGCGCATTGGCCTATGTGAATTCCGCCGCCAACGCGTTGAACCGAAAGATCGACTCCATCAAGGAGGCCATTGTCTATCTCGGGCGCGGCGTGATCCGCAACTGGGTTGTGCTCTACATCATGAGTGGCGTAGACGGCAAGGCCGATGAGATTGTTACCATGGGCCTGGTACGCGGCAGGCTCTGTGAACTGCTGGCACAGCACTGTGGGCTCGCCAACGCGGACAGCTACTTCACCGTGGGGCTCTTCTCAGTGCTCGATGCCCTGCTTGATGTGCCTCTGGAGGAGGCGCTCAAATACCTGCCACTGCCGGAAGACATGCAGGACGCTCTCATCAACCGTGAGGGTGACCGCGGCGGGGCGCTGAGCTGCGCGCTAAGCCTTGAAGCCGGTGACGCGGGCTCAGTCGAATTCCGCAACCTGGACGCCATGGAGCTCGCTGACATTTACATGTCAGCTGTGCAGTGGGCCGATGTTGCCGCCCGGCAGGCCGGGCTGGAGTAAGGTCAGACGGTGTTGTCAGCCAGTCCGGCGTCGGCACCGTTTTTCTTCACCGAGGCGATGCCATTCTCCAGCGCCGCCTTGCTCTTGTACATCTGGCTCTTGCCAATCACCTGGCTGTTGCCGGACTTGAGTACAAAGTAGCTCTCGCCACTGGTCGCCACCTTGCGTTCAAAGCGGCCCTCCTCCGATGAGTTCTTGCGCACCGACGCGATGCCTTTTTCTGCTGCCGCCTTGCTGTCATACAGCTGGCTGGTCAACACAATCTGCCCGTTGCCGGACTTCAGGTTGAACATGAATTTTCCGCTGGGGCTCTTCTTCAGGTCGAATTTACCGGCCATGGGACGCTCATCTCCTGTGGGTGGGACGTTTGCAGCTTAATACACCTTTGCGTTAGCGCCAACCACCCGCACCGCGTGACACAACATACTGCTTGGTATGACTGGCAGTCTGGGTATACTGCGGAGAAGCAATAACGACAAACAGGGAACAATCCAATGGATCTATTGAACCTCGGTGCGCAGCTGCTCTCCCAAAAGCTGGGCTTGAACGTTGATACGGAAACCGTGAAGAATGCCTTGTCGAGCTTGCTCGGTGACGGTTCGGGCACGATCGATTTCGCCGGGCTGGCCGGACGCATGGCGAGCAACGGCGAGCTGGGCACCGTGCTCAATTCCTGGCTTGGCGATGGTAGCAATGCCTCCATCAGCGCTGACAGTATTCTCGACGTGCTGGGGCGCGGCGATGTAGCCGATTTTGCAAACAAGGTAGGCACCAACACCCAGGCAGCGGCCGGTGGTCTTGCCGACGTGCTGCCACAGCTGATGGACAAGGCAAGCAGCGGCGGCAGCCTGCTGGAGTCGGTCGGTGGCCTGGGCGGGTTGATGGGGGCCGCGAAGTCCTTTTTGCGCTAGCCCCGCGAACCATTGGCGTCGTCAACCGGAAAATCGGCCGCCAGCGTAAGCCTCTCCCAGCGCGCGAGATCGGCCTGCAATGCGCTGATTTTGTCCCGGTAGGCGGCCAGCACACCCGCGCCAAGCAGTAACTGCACCGGGGGCGCCTCCATCGCGTAAAGGTCCACGATAATCTTCGCCGCGCGTACCGGGTCGCCCGGTTGCTTGCCGTCCATCTCGGCAATCATGTTCAAACGGCTGTGCACGTGGTCCTCGTAGGCCGGCAGGCGCTTGTCGCTGCGCTGCATGGAGCGGCCCGACCAATCTGTGCGGAAGGCACCCGGCTGCACTGAGCTTACGCGTATGCCCAGCGGCGCCACCTCCTTGGCCAACGCATCCATGAAACCTTCCAGTGCGTACTTCGATGCGCTGTAGTAGCCCGTTCCCGGGTTCGCCATGACGCCAGCTTGCGAGGACATCGTGATGATATGGCCCCTGCCCCGCTCGCGCATGAGCGGAAGCACAGCGCGAGTCAGGGCCAGGGCGCCGAAAAAGTTGGTTTCGAACATGCCCCGCACCGCCGCGTCTTCGCCCTCTTCCACAGCAGCCACGTAGCCATAACCGGCGTTGTTGACCAGCACATCAATGTGACCGAACGCGCTGAGGGTATTCGCCACGGCGGAGGCAATGGAGCCGGCGTCGGTAACATCCAGCGCCAATGCCACCGCTTGTTGCGGCCACGCACTGACCAGGTCGGCGATCGCCTCAGGGCAACGCGCAGTGACCGCTACCCGGGCACCACTTTCCAGCGCAGTGCGGGCGATTTCCCGGCCAAAGCCGCTGGAGCAGCCGGAAATCAACCAGACCGAATCCTGCAATGTGGGAGTCATCATTCCTCCAACCACCAGACGTCGTTCGCGACCCACCGCACTCGCGGTATGGTTTATCGACCCCGAGCGCACACTTTTGGTGCAAAGCCCGACAAAAGCTTGCCGCCATTCTGCCTCTGGGCCTGAATGTCGGCCAGCTACCGCCACTCAACAATAAATCACTCAAGGAGTCTACATGTTACGCCTCAGGATGCCTGACCACGCCCGCCTGCCGCTCGCCTCGGCCATACTACTTGCCAGTTCCGTGGCGGTTGCACAGCCCGCGTTGGAAGAGGTGATTGTCACCGCCGAGAAGCGCTCAGAAAGCCTTCAGGACACACCTATTTCCATCGCAGCACTGGACGCAGAGGCTCTCGAGAAATTCGGTATTACCGACATGGTAGATCTGCAGGGCAAGGTACCCAACCTACAGATCACACCGCACCCGAACAGCATGAGCACACCGCGTATTTTCATCCGTGGTGTCGGCAACTTTGACGACCAGATTACCCAGGATCCCAGCGTCGCGGTATATATGGATGGCGTGTACGTCGCACGCAATCAGGGCATGGGCATTGAGGTTGCAGAACTTGAGCGTATCGAGGTCCTGCGTGGCCCACAGGGCACACTGTACGGACGCAATGCGACGGGTGGCGCCATCAACTTCGTTACACGTGCGCCCGAACTGGACGAGTGGCGCTTCAGCCAAAGCGTGACTTCCGGCGACAGGGATCTCTTCACCAGCAGAACCATGATCAACATACCTTTGGGAGAGACCACCGCCCTGCGCTTGTCGTACCTCACCACCGAGCAGGATGGCTTTATCCGCAACGCCGGTAGTGGCGAGGAATACTTTGGAAGTGAGGACCGCGAGGCCCTGCGCGCCGACTTCTTGTGGCGCCCCAACGATGAACTGGAATTCCGCTATGGCTACGACCGCTCAAAAATAGATGATTCGCCTTATTACCTGGCCTACCAAACCGCCGACACGCCGTTAGAACGTCCCGACGCCAGTAATCCAGCAGTGAATGACCTGCTGCCGCACGACATCGATATTGATGGCCACCAGGCGACCGTCACCTGGACCCCCACAGACCATGTCACCCTGAAATCGATTACCGCCTTTCGTCAGATGGACAGCTTCCTCTATCAGGACTACCTGAGCGGCCGATTCGGGCCTGTTGCATCACTGATCACCCGCGACACATTGGACCAGGAGCAGTGGAGTCAGGAATTCCAGGTTCTCGGGAACGCCCTGGATCAAAAACTGGACTACGTGGCAGGGATCTACTATTTCCGCGAAGACGGGAACTGGAGCAACCGCAACAGTCTGCCGGCCTTTGGCCAGGCAACGGGGGATGATGCCGAAGTCGAGAATCGCGCGTTCGCACTGTACGCACAGGCAACCTGGACGCCGGATCTAGTGGACAACAGGCTACACGCCACCCTCGGGGGACGCTGGTCGAGAGACCAGCGCCAAGCTGAACTGTCCAAGTTTGCACTCGTCGCCGGCGATGTTGTTCCATTGGGGACCGGCGATGGCGACAAGACTTTCACCAATTTCAGCCCCAGTTTCACCCTGGCCTACGACTTGGGTGACACCAGTAACGTCTACGCGAAAGTGGGCAGCGGCTATAAAACCGGCGGTTTCAACGTGCGCCCTTCCACCATTGAGCGCTTTGAAGAAGGCTTCGATGAGGAAACACTGCTTTCCTGGGAACTGGGTGTTAAATCTGAACTCTGGAACAACCGGCTGCGTGTGAATGCCGCCGCGTTTTACGCCGACTACGACGACATCCAGGTCAACGCGTCATCTGACATCAACGACCCCACCCGTGCCGACATTTTGAATGCCGGCAAGGGGACCATCCAGGGTCTGGAGCTTGACGTGACCGCCGCGCTGCATCAGAGGCTTACCCTGGCACTGAGCTATGGTTACCTGGATGCGGGCTATGACGAAATCATTGATGCGCTCGGCAACGACGTCACCGACAACTACGCATTTATCAACGCACCGGAGCACAGTCTGCTGGCCGACCTGGATTGGGATATCGCCGAACTACCGATCGGCGACTTGCGCTTCAACCTCAACTACAACTGGCAGGACGAGAAGGCCATTACCACCAGCACAGTACGCGGACTTTACACCACAGAAGCCTACGGGCTGCTGAACGCGCGGCTCACCCTGGCCGAAATTCCGGGCCTACCCGCCGGCTCGCTGCGCATCGCGGCATGGGGTCGCAACCTGGATGACAAAACCTATGCGTTCATCAACGCACCACTCTTCGGCGGTTTTCGAGCCTATGGCGAACCGAGAACCTGGGGCGTCGACATCACCTGGGACTACTGAGCAACGCCGTTAATTGTGCCCCGTATGAACTCCTGAACGGAATCGTCAGATTCCGCTTTCAGGAGAAACCCGTTGCCCACCGCATACCACTGGGTTTCCAAGGAGCTGACCGGAACACCCGTACCGGATGTTTCCACAGACTCTTCCTGCACCCTGCAGGCAGTGTAAGTACCGCCCGGGACTGTGATCACCTCGGTGCCCAGGTATGTGGTTGTCAACTCAAGTGTCTGGCTGGAAGAGGTTCCACTGCTGTCTTGCACCGTGGATGAATAGGTCTGCTGAAAACTATCGCCCGCGGCCAGGTCCCAACGATTCAATTTGAACGGCGACAATACCACCGTCGCTGATGTGAGCGGCGGCTGCGCGGTTTCCGCCTCGCTGCCGTAGTAACGCAACTGGCGTGCACTCGCGTTCAGCGAAAACCAGGTCAGGTTGGTCGCCAGCAAGTTGCCGTCGCTGCGCTGTTCCAAGCGCATGCGCGTGGCAGGGTTGCCACCAAAAAGCCCGCTGCCGTCAATCAACTGATCGAACTCGGCGACAACATAGCCGCCAAAGGGACTGGGTCTGCGATACTCGGAAATCATTCGGGTGCCCTGCCTGAACAGCGCTGGATTGAAACAGGCGCTGAGGGGCTCTGAGCCGTAAGAACCGGGTGAGGTCGACGCGAACACCGGGTTGAGAAAGAACACCTCGTTATTGTCGAGAAACGCGAGCAGCGCGTCATTGCCTGCAAAGCCTGATGTGAACAGGCGACACGAGGTGCGATTGCCGCCGCAGAGCCCGCGGTGCTGTTTCTGCCATTGCGCGAAGCGATACCCTTCCGCCGGCCGCGCGACAAACGTCTCGTCGAAGAACAGATCAACCACATCGACCACACAGGTACTACCCGCGCGGCAATTCAGGCTGCCTGACTCGGTCGCCACCGAACCCCCCTCAGGGACAGTAATCGATATCTTGCAGGCGCTGAGCGCCATGAGGAGAACGATGACACCAGAAAAAGCGACTCTGCGCATGAAACTTGCTCCTGTCTGTTGAATGCAACTCGCTCGCGTGAACCTCAACGTGAACCCGAAGGCCAGCACAGGCGGGCTGGACGAACGCGCAAAACCCTGCCATCAGCAGTGGTCATGACTGCAAGCATAGACCAAAAAGCGATGGTTGAGGGCGTGACAGAATGGAAAGGGCAAACAGATATGTTCGCCGCTCGCGGCCACAGCAGGCCGCAGGAAATTGAAAAGTCGATTCCGCGACGACGACCCCGCTGGGTCACCGCCGCGTACAGGGATCAGCTGTTAGGCAGAATGACTGCATCAATCACGTGAATCACACCATTTGAGGCACTGATGTCCGTTGTCGTAACGTTCGCGGCATCAACTTTGACGCCCGCATCAGACACCGAAATATCGATGGTGTCGCCTTGCAGGCTGGTGGCCTCGCTCAGCTTAACCACATCTGCGGCCATCACCTTGCCGGACACCACATGATAGGTGAGGACCGCCGTCAGCGTGTCCTTGTTCTCCGGCTTCAATAAATCCTCCAGGGTTCCGGCAGGCAGGGCGGAAAACGCGGCGTTGGTTGGCGCAAACACGGTGAAAGGACCCTCACCGGATAGCGCGTCCACCAGACCTGCAGCTTGCAGTGCGGCAACCAGTGTAGAAAAATCCGGGTTGCCCACGGCAATCTCAACGACCGTTGGCTTATCCATATCCATGCCTTCCGTTTCTGCATGGTGCTCGGCGTTGGCGCTGTACGATGTCAGCAATGCGCCACTCAGGGCGGCCATTGAAAGAATTCTGGTAAACAGTTGCATGGTGGTACCTCGCAAGTGGGGGATAATCATCGGGCTGATTGCCTGATTTCCATATACGTTACGAGGGGCCCACTCTCGCAGACTTACGTTGTAGAGCTTTTGACCACTTACTCCGCGAAGGCAGGCTGCTGTGTTCAGCAGACGGTTGGGTGGCTATACGCAGACCAGCCTCGTGGCATGCGCTCAAGAACTTGCACGCCCCGGATCTCCACGTTAGCTCGCGCCCTCTGGTCACAATGCCCCGGGGCAAATTGCGCGTGAGAGTGGCGCGCAACGCGTGACGTGTGATATTTTCGTGTAAACGTTTACATATAATTAAAGGCCTGCAGATGCAAAACGGCCTTCACAGGGAAGCTCGTGCAACGTTGGGGCTACCCTGACTGGACATCAGTCTCGTAATACCAACAAGAATCGCTAAACCCTGTTATCCGCCAATCTCTCAGGCCCGGCGGCACCCCAAACGGTACCCGCGACCACAGCCCCCAGAAAGGCTCTGCGCTCCCAGACTCGTGCGCCGTGCAATGAAGCCATTGTGAGCCTCTGGTATTTCCCCTAGAAGCGGGGAGAATTCGTGCGCGCCGAAACACCACCGTCAACTGACAGCAGGCTGCCATTGATGTAAGAGGCCTGTTGAGAAACCAGGAAACAGATCGCGTTGGCGATCTCATCCGGCTCGCCAAGGCGTCCGGGCACAATCTGGGATGCCCAGGCATCAACCCCGCCTGGTGACTGCGACGCCGCCTGTAGCATAGGGGGAGTGGCAATTGGGCCCGGCAGGATGACATTGCAGCGTATACCGTACCGCGCATTTTCTACCGCCGTGGTGCGAGTCAGGTTGACCAAACCAGCCTTGGCTGCGCCATAGGCGCCAAGGCCTTCCTCGCCGGCCAGCGCAGCGCCCGAGGCAATGTTGACGATAGCCCCGGACTGCGGTCCCTGATTGCGCCGCATCGCCTTTAGCGCACTGCGTACCCCGTAGAATGCTCCGGTGAGAGTCACCTGAAAAACACTGTCCCACTCTTCGTTGCTGCACTCTGCCAACGGACCGAACAAAGAACGTGCCGCGTTATTCACCCAGATATGCAAAGCGCCGAACGTTTCGGTAGCGAGCTCGCTGAGTTGCTCCGCAGTAGCCGGGTCGCCAATATCCCCCGCATGAATAACAGCGCTATCGGGGTTTTCCAGCAGGTTGCGGGTGGCTTCGGCATCTTCACCACGCAGGTCATTCAGTACCAGTCGGCAGCCCTCGCGATTGAGCAGCAGCGCTGTAGCCCGACCAATGCCACTGCCAGCACCCGTAATCACGGCGACACGGCCTTCTAGATCGTCGTACATAAATCACTCTCGTTCATTTTATTGATGTTCGATGCTGACTCGTCCGTGAACACCGCACGTCATATATTTTGATGACATCTTTATCACGACAAAGAGTATAGCTCGATGCCCGTGCGGGTATCTCCTGCAAATGCACGAGGTGAGCACTGCTCGTAAGCCGCTAGACTCGAACGACCGCAAAAGAGGTCGGCACGATGAAGTCTCGGCGCTATCGAAAGTTCCTGCAAAAAATGATGAGCCTGCTGCTGCTGGCCATTGGCGGCTGGCTCGCAGTGGGGGGCGCGTGGCTGGTGAGTCTGGGAGGTTCGCTCTACTACCTGTTATCGGGTGTTGCGACCCTGGTGGTCGCCCGCCTGGTTTGGCAGGGCCGACTGCTGGCTTTTTGGCTTTATGTCGCAATGACAGCCGCCACGTTGGTTTGGGCTCTGGCTGAAGTCGGCCTGGATTTCTGGCAGCTGCTACCTCGCCTGGGTTTGCCGCTCGGTTTGTCGATTTTCCTGGCGCTGGCCGTCTTGCCTGGGGTTCAAGCCAAAAATACGGCGAGGAAAGCCTTTAGCGCGCTGAGCATCGGTTGCATCGCCGTGGTTTCTGCGGTGCTGGCAGTTGCATTCAACGTGAGCAGTGTACCGACGGCACGCCACGCTACAGTGCCACTCACAGCCCCTGGCACAGCGGTTGATAGCACCGATGCCAGCCAATGGCACCATTACGGCCGCAACAAGGCGGGTACCCGCTATGTGCCCGCTGCACAAATCAACCGCGATAATGTAGACCAGCTCGCGCTGGCCTGGCACTACCAAAGCGGAGACTTGCCGGAGGCTTACCCGGAATCGCACAGCGCCTATAGTTTCCAGGCAACCCCGTTGAAGGTCGATGACAGCTTGTATTTCTGCTCACCGCGCAACAAGGTGATTGCGCTGGACGCCGAAACGGGGCGGGAGCGTTGGCGCTTCGACCCTGACATCGATACTCGTGGTGTCCATATGCTTGCCTGCCGTGGCGTGTCCTACCATCACGATGTCGACACCGGCACGCGCTGCGCAAAGCGAATTCTGGTCGCGACGCTGGACGCACGTATGCTTGCGCTTGATGCCCAGACAGGGGAGTTGTGCCCTGATTTTGGCGAAAGCGGCGAAATTTCACTCCTCGAGGGGCTCGGCGAGGTAAAGCCGGGCTACTACCTGGTCTCTTCACCTCCGGCGATCGTGGGCGATGTCGCGATCGTCGGCGGTTTTGTGCTCGATAACATGTCACTCGATGAACCGCCGGGCGTGGTGAGGGCTTATGATGTGAAAATCGGACGCCAGCTCTGGGCCTGGGATGCCGGGCGACCCGATGAAGCAGGAACATGGCAACCCGATCAAGCCTACACACGCAACTCACCCAACGCCTGGAGTTTGTTCAGCGCCGACCAGAAGCTGGGGCTGGTCTATGTGCCCACCGGCAATGCAACGCCGGACTATTTTGGCGGTCATCGCGATGACGCCCAGGATCGCTACGCCAGTTCAGTGGTGGCGCTCGATGTCGCCAGCGGCACGGTGCGCTGGTCTTTTCAGACAGTGCATCACGACCTGTGGGATTACGATGTTGCCTCCCAGCCAGTACTGGTCGATCTTGCCATCAATGGCGAAACGATACCCGCGCTGATTCAGCCGACCAAACACGGCGAAATATTCTTGCTGGATCGCCGCACGGGGGAGCCCCTCGCCGCCGTCGAAGAAAAGCCAGTGCCGCGCGGCACAATTCCCGACGAGCGCTATTCCGCGACCCAGCCGGCGTCGGTCGGCATGCCCAGCCTCACGCCTCCGCCACTCACGGAAAAGGACATGTGGGGTGCCACACCTCTCGACCAGCTCTGGTGCCGCGCCACCTTTCGACAATTGCACTACGAGGGTAAGTTCACCCCGCCGGGATTGGAGCGCAGCCTGGCCTGGCCGGGTAACAATGGGGTGATGAACTGGGGAAGCGTCTCGGTGGACGAGACCCGTCAGTTGATGGCGGTGAGTTCATCTTATATGCCGCTATTGGTGCAATTGATCCCTCGAGAACAGGCGCCGTCGGGCGACCAAATCACCTTCGATCAGCGCGGCGTGCCTATCTCGCCGCAGTTGGGCACCCCGTACGCGGTGAGTACAGAGAGACCTTTCATGTCACCGCTCGGTGTGCCCTGCAATGCGCCGCCATGGGGACGGCTTTCGGTGATTGACTTGAATACGCGCACACTACTCTGGCAGCGACCGCTGGGCACTACCTCCGATGTCGCGCCATTCGGTATTGCCATGCCCGGTGCGTTTACCCAGGGGGGCTCAATCATTACCGCGGGAGGCCTGGTGTTCATAGCCGCGGCTCAGGACGACTACCTGCGCGCGTTTGATATCGACACCGGCGCTGAGTTATGGAAGGGGCGACTGCCTGCTGGTGGGCAAGCCACCCCGATGAGCTTCGTATCGGCTCTCGATGGCAAGCAGTATGTTGTGATCGCCGCCGGCGGACACGCGTACATGCAAACAACGATCGGCGATCACGTTGTCGCTTACAGTCTCCCGGACTAAACACGAAGCATTTGACGGGCGTTTTACAGCCCGCGCGATCGGCCACTGCTTTAGCTGAGACAATGACGCGGTTGCTCATGTCACCGCCCTCTACATCCGGCATCATATTGCCAAGCTCGCCGCGACGCAGACAGGGCTCTCCTATGATGGCGCCCTGGTGCCAGCCAAACTATTGGACACATGGCGAGAAAATGTCATCTCTGTGCCGCGAGTTCGGTATCTCCAGACCCACAGGTTACAAAATCTTCAGTCGATACCGGAGCTTTTCAAGGTAGTTGTCGCATGAACTCACTGCGGTCCGGTTAAAAGTTAGATAAAGGTATTTTTCCCATTTAAACCAATTACTTACGGCGAAATACGGGTCTCCCCGACTTGAACACAAATCCGGCACAATCTCCTCCTGGCAAATAACTGGTGCTGAGAGGGTCTCGCCAGATCAATCCTGATGTGGCTGAAAGTGAAGCGAGGTTTGGACGATCCTACAGCCAGTCGTCGATCTCTTGCCCTCAGCGTACCTCCAGCAACGCCTCGGCATCAAACGCTATCTGCCGCAGCTCCTGCGGCGCGCGACCGAGCTCCGCCAGCATGTGCTGCCAGCGCGGGTCTTCGCGCAGGTTGTCAAACAGGGGGTCCGGCAGGTTCTTCAGCAGCAGCGTCTGTTTGCGCTCGCGCAGGCGCGCCAGCCATCGGAAGGCCGCATCCGCGTCACCACCGACGGCGTGCAGCTGCGCGATACGCATGGCCTCGGATTCACCGTTCTCGGCCTCGAAACGCTCGAGCCGTGAACGGAAGCACGCGATGTCGCCTTGCGCGTGACACAGCAATGCCTGGTAGAATTCCTGGAACTTTCTCGCCTTTGCCGGCACCGTCTGATCGATAATCTCCTGTGCCGCCGCGAAATCGCCCTGCAGGATCCTGGTCAGACCGAGGGTCAGGTGGCCGCCGCGAGACCGTTCCATAACCTGCCGGACGGCGGCCTCGGCCTGGCGCGGCTGACCGGCGGCGATGTAGGCCTGTGCCTGGTGCATGTAGCAGGCGGTGCAGAAGGGATCGAGATCGAGCGCTCCCTGATACAGGGCCACCGCCGCGGGAAAGCGTTCCAGTGCGTAGGCAAGTTCGCCGGCAAGTCCCAGGAACCGGGGATTCCACGGCTCCTGCGCCAGGGCCTCGGTCACGTGCTCCGCCGCTGCCGGCAGGTCGTTCTCTACCTTGAGGGCCAGTGCGGCCAGGGCCCCGTGGGCGCCAGCACTGCCGGAGGGTACGGCGAGCATCTCCTCGGCCAGCGTGCGAACCCGTTGCGCCACGTCGGTCCCGGACAATTCGCCCCGATAGACCTGCAGCAGGTAGCTCCGGGTTAGAAGATCCCGCACCGGGATAAAACGTGGACTCCTGCGCGCGACGCCCTCCAGTGACGTGATCGCGCTGCCCAGTTCGGCGAACTCACCGCTTCGCAGCACGTGCAGGGCGCGCAGGTACAGTGTGTAATCGTCCGGGGCTATCACCGTGTCAGACCCGGCCGGCTCCATCACCGTCAGCTGGAACAGGCCCGCAACAGCGCTGGCGACCTGGCTCTGTACGCGCAGGATATCGCCGTACCTGCGGTCGAGTGTCTCGGACCAGACATGGTGGCCACTGTTCGTTTCGATCAGCTGTATCGTGATCCGCAGGAGCCCGTCGTGTTCGCGAATACTGCCCTCGAGGAGGTGCGTGGCGCCCAGCTGCGCACCGATCTCCGTTGCGGTCAGCTGCTGACCCAGCTGCGGCAGGAATGACGAGGTGCGGGAGATAACCCGCAGGCCATGCACCCGGGTCAGGCTGTTGATGATTTCTTCCGGCAGGCCGAGGGCCAGATAGTCCCTGTCACCCGCCGCCGTGAAGTCGGCGAAGGGCAGCACCGCAACGACCGGGGAAGATGCCGCGGGTCTATCTACTGAATCGGACTCGGGCCTCAGGAACAGCCACCACGCCAGCAGCAATGCACCCAATCCCACTATCGCCGCCGCGAGCCAGGCTCCACGGATCGTGCCGGACAAGGCTGCGGACGCGGGCGGCTGTGTGGCGGCCGGCGTATCCACGGCCCGGGCATTGAACAGGTACCCTCGACGGGGCAGCGTCCTGACCGCGTGCCGGCCCTCATCGCCAAGGGCCCGGCGGATGTCCACAAGACACTGCGCCAGGCTGTCGTCGGTGACCACCGCCTCACCCCAGATCCTGTCGAAGAGCTCTTCCTTGCTAATCAGGCGGCCGGGGTTGGCCACCAGGTACTGCAGAACGCGAAACGACTGCGGCCGCAGCGTGATCGTCTCGCCGTCCCGCAGGACCACGCCCCGACTTGCGTCGATCGCAAAATGCTCAAATTGCCTGAGCGCCCCTGAGGCCACTGCAGAAGTCATTCACATACCGCCCGTAATACAGTTTTCCGCGAATTTCGCGCTGATTTCGTGAACTTTCGTCCAGTTTTCGTCACTCCACTTGTCTCAAGTCCTACCCTGCGGGTGCGAATTGCGAATTCCGTCCTGACAGCGAATCCGAGGGAGTACCCCATAATGAAGCAGTCGATTCTGATAGTCATCACCTTGTCCACCCTTCTGCTGGGTGGCTGCAAGATCCGCATCGAGGTGCCGGAAGGTGGCCGTGTCACCACCACGTCCGGTAGCTACACCTGCGAGACTGGCGCCGTCTGCGAAATCGATGTCGTGGACCTGTTTTTTGATGAAACCTTCCGCGGCGAACCGGCGACCGGCTACCGCTTCGACAGCTGGCTGAAGCGCCAGCGCGGCCTGTGTGGCGGCTCCGACGGGTCCTGCCGGCTCTTCACGTCGGGCTTCGAGGGCAATGACATCCTGATGGGCTTCCTCGAGCGACAGGAGGAAGTATTCTTCCTCGTACCCCAGTTCGTGCAGATTCCCACGGATGCATTTGACCCGGCGCTCATCCAGTCGACGGCGTTCCTGGTGCGCGAGTCTGGCCTCTCGGTGACCTATCAATTTTCTGAGAACGGCACCTACAGCAAGCGCGCCGGGCCGATCATAGCTGCCGGAAAGTACACCTTCGAACTCAACGACACGGTCATCAACTACACGCAACTCGCGGACACGGACAGGAACGACCTGACGGGCTACGCCGTCTTCGAGAGCTTCGACGCCGCGAACGGCATGTACAAGGTCTGCTACACAGACGATCAGGACGTGCGGTCCGCGAGCACGGCGGTGGACATCTGCGCAAACGGTGGGCGCGGTAACCTGTCAGAGCCCACGCGTCTGCGTTTCTTTATCCAGGAGTAGTGACCGCCACCGGGGATTCAACAGCGGCTTTCGCACGGGGCGGCGGCCTCCCGTTACAGAACCTTTGCCTCGACGTGTGCCAAGACCTTGTCAAAGTCGGCGCTCCAGCTGAGCCTGGATAGCGCCGGCTCAACTCGATATGTTGAGAGTAAGTGAGCTCACGACCGTGAGGCATGATCGGACGGCAAACGAAACGATCTGACTCAAAATATCGGGTGTTTTCGATACTACTAGACAGCAACAAAAAAGCCTCCGTTCTGGAGGCTTCTAACTTACTGATTTTATTCAGGAATATGGTGGGCCGTGCTGGATTCGAACCAGCGACCAATTGGTTAAAAGTCGACCAGCCAACTTCCAGGTTATTGATTTTATTTAACTTTTATCGGTGACGCCCGTTGCAAGTTGCACCGAAATGCACAACAAAGCAGGACTGATCCCGGCAAAAGTCCGGCAGTGGCGACTTATTGGACTACGACTACCTGTCCGCTTCCGTGAAGTATTTTTCCCATCGCTTCAGCGGATTATCGAAGCGCACTTTTTCCGGCTTGAACAACTCCGGCCCCCAGCCCCTGGGAATCCAGTGGCTCAGCGATTCATGTTCGGGATGGGACGTGTCAAACAGAACTCCCAACAGTGACTGGTAACCGTGGACGCCGCCACAATCCTCCGGCGGGCAGGCCCGCTCACCAGCGACACACTTCGGGTAGCGCTGCCCCTTCTCCCGAGGCTCGACACTCAGATAGGTAATCTCGTGGATCCAGCCGTCACCGAAATCATATTCATACTCTGCACGATCCCCTGACTCGGACAGGAATTCGATGACCGGGATGTCCCAGCCGGGCTGTACTTCAGGGGAATCATCCCAGACATCGTCCGAGGGTATGCCTATAAGTAAGGCTTCATCGCGTGATGACCCCCCGAACCGGAACTCGTGGAGATGGTAATCCAGCCAGCCCATTGCATCCTGAACAGCCACGTGCAGATCCCAGAAGGAGTATCGGGCCGGCACCAGAATTTCTCGCCAGATCAGTGGCGAAATTCCCATAAGTTCCACCCTGATTTTTAACAGGTCACGCCGCTTATCGATCATCATGCCAAACACAGACCAAGTATAAGTAAAACAAACGGCATATAGTGAAAAAATTCCTTTCCAGAATCCCGCTGCTCTGCCGGAATTGATCGCTCAATGGCCGCCGGGTGTGCTGAAATCTCGCTTGCATGGGTCCACTTGCAGATCTTTTGTGGTCGTTTCCAGGCCGTAGCCCACAGGAACCTATACCAATCTGTTGGCGTCCCTGCTGCTTGATCTATGAAAAAGCGGGTTCTGCTACCGCGCGCCCTTCCCCGCGAAAAGAGGCAACGTGCCCGACGGGGCTCGGGTGGGTGGCGCCAGGAGCGGCTGGGTAGGTAGTTCCTGTTCTTTCTGGCGCAGGTGATCCAGAATCCGATCAATGGTCTCCTGGTCCTAGATGCAGCGGTTCGACGCTTCGACAATCACCCTGACAGCACCCCCGCAACGGCCACAAACCTCTATGTCAATATTGAAGACGCGCTTGAGCCTTTGCGCCCAGGTCATAGCTGCATGACTCTCTGCTGGTGTCCTTGGCTCTGCATTTGCAGCCTTCTTTAGTTCCTTGCCACGCCCAGCTGGAGTGACCCACCCGCGCCATCGGTGGTTGGGGGCTAGGACGCCGTGGTAGCGGGTGAGATTGACCCTGGGTTTTGGCACCAATGCCGCCAATCGGGCGATGAAATCTACCGGATCGAAGACCACCTGGGTCGTTCCGTCCCGGTAGGGGGTCTTCAGGGTGTATACCACCTTACCCGTGGAACTGAGTGATAGACGAGGAACAGCGACGGCGGGACGGGCGATGTAGCGGCAGAGCCGTTCCCGTTTATTTCGTTCGTGTCTCTCACAGCTCACACCGGCGTGGAGAGAGAACCCATTGGCCTTAGCCACCCGCTCCAATCCGGGATCAGGTCGGTCCAGTGGCCGGATGGTGCGGATCATAAAGGCCTTTCGCCCCTGCTGCGGGCCGACGGCGATCCGGTAGGAGACGGAACTGCCCAGGATCTGGGGCATGGCATCGGTGTCTTCGGCAGGGTCGAGATCCAGCCAGGCGCTCTCCGTGTCCTGCTCCAGTAAGCCTTGTCGTTCCAGGCAGCGCCCCACGCGTTTGCTGATCAGTTGAACCAGATCCTCCAGCTCGCCTTTATCCGGTGCCTTGACGCGTTGAAATCGTGGTGGTCGGTTGTCGCGATACGCATAGACGCCATCCAGGAACAGGACGTGTAAGTGAATATTTAAGTTGAGCGCGGATCCGAAGCGCTGGATCAGTGTGACCGCACCGGTGGCGCTATCTCTGAGCCGATATCCAGCCTTGTGGATCAGATGGGTCGAAATAGCGCGGTAAATGACACCCAGCACCTTTCCCACCGCTTGGGGGTGGGCGGCAAACAGGTACCGTAAAGGAAACGGAAAACTGATGACCCACTGACGAAGCGGTACATCAGGGAACACCTCATCGGCTAGCAAGGCAGCAGTCTCGGCCATCCTGCGGGCACCACAGCTGGGACAGAAGCCCCGCTTCTTGCAAGAAAACGCCACTAGGCGCTCAAAGTGGCATTTGTCGCAGCGCACCCGCAGGAAACCGTATTCCAGACGACCGCACTTGAGGTAGGCCTCGAATTCTCTGTGGACATGGTCGGGCAGGGATTTGCCCTGCTGGGCCAGTTGCTCCACCAAGGCAGGGAAGTGCGCTTCGACGAGTTGGTAGAGAAGTGTCTGCTCGGGTTGATGCCGTTCGTAGGCAGTATTGCCAGGGCCATCCCTGCCTTGTGCCAACATGCTGGTTCCGCCCAGAGAGATCGAACGAACCAGCCTGTAACGGATGGCTGGACAATGCCACGTCCAAAGAAGCCGCCGAGCCTGGTGCGATTCATCAGATGCGGCGGTGACTGAAATAGTTACTGGCCCAGGGAATACCAGGTGCCCCGTCCGGCGCCATGCCGGGTAAGGTGTCCGGCTTCAGTGAGCACCTTTATGTGATCCTTGATGGTGTTCCGATTCCTGCCAGTCGCAGCGGACGCCTCAGCTACCGTCAACCGCCCCCGCTCTCGACAGATTTCCAGCAACTGCTGCGACAATTCGGGCAGGCTTCCGAGGATCAAACGCTCCCGTCGAATCTTCCGCTCCAAACTATCCTTTTGTGCCATCAGCGAGCGAAGGAAATACACCAGCCACGGTTGCCAATCGGGGCTCTCACTGCGGATGGTCACCTGGGTCTGTCGCAACGCGAGGTAGTACTGCTCCTTGCTCTGCTCAATGACGCTTTCCAGGGAACTGTAGGGCACATATGCATAACCGGCCCGGAGTAGCAGCAACGTGGTCAGGACCCGGGACAGGCGACCGTTGCCGTCCTGGAAAGGATGAATTTCCAGAAACACCACGACAAAAATGGCGACCACCACCAGAGGGTGAAGATCAGCTTTCTCCAGGCTTGATCGCGCCCAATCGACCAACTCCTCCATCAGCCGCGGTGTATCGAAAGGTGTGGCCGTCCTGAACACCACCCCCAGGCTCTCTCCCTCCGGGCCAAAGGCCTCGACGTGGTTATCCAGCGTCTTGTACTCGCCGCAATGGCGTTGATCTTTCGATGAATACTTCAGAAGGTCCCGGTGGAGATGCTTGATATGGTTTTCAGTCAGCGTGATTTCGGACCAACTGGCGAAGACCAGTTCCATCACCTGTGCATAACCCGCGACCCCCTCCTCGTCGCGGGAGGCAAAATCCTTGATATTCAGATTAGCCAGCAAACGCTCTACCTCCACGTCCGTCAACCTGGCACCCTCGATTCGGGTGGAGGAGCCGATACTTTCGATGGTGGCTACCCGGCGCAGGGAGGTCAGTTGTTCCGGTGCAATACGCCCAATAGCCGCCCACGCGCCTTTGAACTCATCGATCGCGGCGATGAGATTCAGCACTTCTGGCGTAATGATCAATGTGTCTGTGTGCACGCCGCCATCCGTCTATTCATCCATTTCCACCCAATTAGACTGACACAACAACCTCCATTTGTCCATCCAATTCCATCCATTTTGACACCCCAGACTGGGCGCGTTGCATTTGGTAAGGTAGTCGATGGCGCTGTGAATCTGATCGTCGCGGCAGAACTCCCGCTGCACTGCCTCGGCGGCGTGCACCATGGGCTCCGGGCCGCAGTTGTAGAACACCAGCTTTGCCCGCTCCTCCGCGCTCATCGCTTGCAGGCGCTGGCGCAGCAACTCGGTCACCCGGCCATCAAAGCCCTGGCTGCCATCGTCGGTAGCAACGTGCAGGGTGGCAATCTTCGCGCACTCCTCAAGAAAGTACAGCCGGTCCTGGCTGCGGGCGCCGACAAACACCTCGGCGTTGCCGAAATCCCGGGCGATCTGGTAGACCGCCGCCAGACCCGTACCACCGGCCACCGCCATGACCTTCGCATCTTCCGGGGGGCTGACTGGAATGCCGTGCGGGCCGCGCACATAGGCCTCGGTGCCCACCGGCAGGTCCATCAGCGTGTGGGTAAACAGGCCCAGGTCAATCACCACCAGCGAGAAGGGGTCGTCGGTGAGGGCGGAGAAGGGCTTTTCGCCCACACCCGGCACCCAGAGGAAAATGAATTCCCCGGCCTGCACATTGATCTTGCGGTCGAAGGTGAGAATGGCGATGTCCTCGCAGACTCGCTCGGTATGGACCAGGGTGACCGGGCGGAACTGCATGTCAATGTCGTAGCGAACCAGGCTCTCGGCGCGGTTGCTGTCGCGCTCCAGATCCTGCTGCAGGGCCCGGAAGTACTCCGCCATGTCATCGGTGGTCATGCCCACCAACGCTGACCCCACGCCCACCACGGTGGCGCCCGCATCCAGGAACGCGCGCACATCCTCGGCGCTGCTGGCGCCGCCGCAGCCGATCACCGGCAGTCCGGTAGCGGCAACCATCCCCCGCACGCACTTCAAGCCAATGGGCAGTACGCCCTTGCCGGACATGCCGCCGGAGCCATTGCTCAGCACCGCATGGCCGTGAGAGGACGTGTAGCCCGGCCCAACCGTGTTGATGGCGCAGAGGCCGCCCGCGCCGCCGGCCTTGGCAGCTTCTGCAATCTCGGCAATATTGGGCGTGATCGGCGTCAGCTTCGGAATCACCGGAATATCCACCACCGCCTTCACCGCTGCGGTAATGGCCCGCACCATCTCCGGGTCCTGGCCCATGGCCATGCCGTAGCCCTTGGCATGGGGGCAGGACAAATTCAGCTCCAGCCCGTCCGCCACCGGCGCCAGCAGCTTCGCCACCTCCACGAATTCCTCCAGGCTGCCGCCAAAAATCGACACCAGCAGGAAGCGGTCCTCGGGCACCCGCAGCTTGCCCAGCAGCGCCACCGACTCCAGCGCCCCCGGGTTGGTCAGCCCCACCGCGTTCACAAAACACCCCGGCGCATACTGGCTCAGCACCGGCTCCCGATTCCCCAGCCGCGGCTGCAGGCCAATGCTCTTGGTCGTCACCACCCCCACCTCGGGCATGTGGTCGAACACGTACTAAATAATGGAGGTGGCAGTCGTGACGATACCGGAAGGAATCGTGAAGGGGCCGGACAGGGTCTTGCCGAAGAATTCAGTGTTCAAGGCGGTGGCTCGGTGCTGGGTGGCTAAGGCCGCCAATTATACGGCCTTGTTAGCATGGAGTCGAAGCCAGGGCTCAGGCCTCGTCGGGAACCCCGAAATAGGCCTGATAGCGGCTGTAATAGTGACGCTTGCGGGCGTTTTCCTGTTGCTCGCCAAGGCTGTACTGGTGCTTGCCGAACTTGCCCTGTGGCTTGCGCTCAAGGTAGCCCTGCATGGCGTCGCGGGCGCTATCCGTGAGTGTGGAAGACATGGCCTGATACAGTGAGTCCAGAGCGTTCAGGGGTTGGCGGATCAGGTCGGCATAGAGGAAATTGTGTACCTGTTGCCCGGGTAATGCCGCCTGCTCCAGCAGGTCGATGACGCCGTTCAGGCGCGCGGCACCGGCTTCCGGGGTCATCAGGTTCTCGAAGGCCCGGGCATCGAAGGCCTGGCTGCTGCGCATCCAGTACAGGGTGCCGAGCAGATTGGTGACCGAGGCCTGGGCGACGATCGGGTCCCGGTGGGTGATCACCACCCGGGCGTCCGGGAAGGTATCGAAGACCACGGGCAGGTTGCCTAGGTGCGAGGGTGCCTTGAGCAGCCAGTGACGGCGTGGATGCTTCCACTGCAGCAGCTTTAGCATGCGGCGGTAGTAGGCATAGGCCGGGCGCAGATCCTGCTGGTAATACCAGGCGTTGTAGCTCGGAATCT
>CAXIDF010000009.1:0-146098 GCA_964022665.1 uncultured Halieaceae bacterium | reverse complement strand
GCTGGACTATAACACCCACGACGAATGGGTCCAAAACATGCCGTGTGGTGATCGTGATTCAGGTACGCTCCACGACTTGCAGGAAAATCACCGGCTCGGAATCAGATTGGCTACACTCAGGGACATAGTCCTACCGGAGACAGGCTCGATGTGTGGCCGTTTCAACGTTACCGAGATGCCCGGCCTCCAGAACCTGCTGGATTCTCTGGGCATCGATGTACGCTTACCACCGCCCCGCTACAACGTCGCGCCCACCGAAGATGTGCTGCTGCTTCACGACGGGCAGGGGGAATTGGCCCGCTGGTGGCTCACCCCCTCATGGGCAAGAGAGGTCAGCACGAAATACAGCATGTTCAATGCCCGCGCCGAGTCGCTGGCCCAAAGCCCGGCATTCCGCGGTCCTTTCAAGAGTCAGCGCGGCATCGTCCCCATGAGTAGCTTTATTGAGTGGCGTACAGATCAAGGCCACAAGCAGCCGTGGTTGATCACCAACAAAGACAGCTCCCTGGCCGTGGCGGCACTGTGGGATGTCTGGCGAGGTCAGCCGACCCCCTTGCTGTCCTGCACCCTGGTCACCACAGAAGCTGCCCCAGAGTTCCAGCCCTGGCATTCGCGCATGCCAGTGATGCTGTCGCTGGAGGAGTGCGTCCGCTGGCTGGACAATGCCGAGGAGATACCACCCGATGATCCGCTATTTCGTGCGGAACTGAAATTCCCGTTGGCCCTGCAGCCGCTGGCGTCGAGTATTGGCAATTCCCGGAACAAGGATGCGGCACTGCTGGAGCCAGTTGGGGAGGTAGTGTGGCTTGAGAGTAGGTGAGGGGTGTAGTGGACTTGTCGGCCGCTGTGGTCCAGCCGGCGAGCCAGTCTGCGTCTATCGGCTCCGTGGGCTGAGTTTAGGATGAGGGCGGGGACGCGGCTACTGGGAGCGTTGATGCACCACTTTCGCTTAGTGGGGATCTATATAGGGATAGATCACGAATAACGTCTAACTAATTGATTTTATTGATATAGTGGTGCCGGAGATATCCGCGGGCAGGGATACTCTCTGCTCATTGCTGTGTGGATCGATGAGTCGCCTCAAAGCGTGCCATCGGGATAGGTCCTGGGCAGGTGTTGGTCACTTTTAAAGCGTATATCTTATGGCGGGAATTTTGGCGGTAACTGAGCATTACCGCCTGTAACTCATTGATTTATAAAGTATAGTGGCGGTGGGCCAGGGATTCGAACCCCGGGAGGGGATAAACCCTCAACGGTTTTCAAGACCGCCGCTTTCGACCACTCAGCCAGCCCACCGTGTTTGAAATTCCGCCTTCGGCAGAAGAGCGCGATTATACATTGCCAGCCCATGCGCACAAGCCCCGGAGGCCCTGTGCGCATGAATTTGCAGTGCTTTTAGCCCTCTGATGCGCCGCCAGCATTGGCACCTGCACGCGGCCCGCGCGGGTCATTGCTGGCGCGCGGTGCAACGTTGCCGCTCGGTGCGACCGGAGGAAGCTGCTCATCGCGGAACAGTTGCAGGTGGTCCGTGGTGATTGCCACTTCGCCCACTGCCTTCGGCGCTACGCGCGGATCATTGGCTGCACGCCCGTCAGGGGTGAGGCCCTTGGCTGCAACCGGAGCCGCTGGTGGCTCTGCGGCGGCTACCGCAGGCGCTTCCGGCTTCGCGACGGGCTCCTCTGCAGGTTCTACCGCTGCGGGTTCTACTGCTGCAGGTTCTACCGCAGGTACGCTGGGTGCCGGCTCTGCTGCAGCCGGGGCTGGGGTTTCCTCGGCAGGCGCATTTTCTGCGCCGTCGCTGGCACCTTCGGCAGTAGCGGGGCTGCTCGCAGCCAGTGCGTCCACCGGCGTGGCTTCAACAACTTCAGCGGCGGTTACCGGTTCGCTGGCGGGCGCGTCCGCAGGTGTGCGTTGCGCTTTGTCCACTGGGGCCTCTTCCGCTGCGACCTCAGCGGTCTCGGCGGTGGCTGCGCCAGCGTCGCTGGCAGGCTGCGTGGTTTCCGCATTGTCAGCGTCAACCTGCGGGCGGCTGCGGCGACGACGGCGGGGTTCGCCGCGCTTCATGTCACTCGGGCGCTTGCGCGGCTTGTCGCCATCGTCGGCTTGCTGCTCGCGTTGCTCCTCCTGCTGGCGACGCGCATAGGCTTCAAGGCTGTCGTCGTCGGAAGCATCGGCGTCGATGTCGGTCTGGTCTTCAACCGGCTCGGTGCGGCGCTCGGCATCGGGGCGTCGACGGCCTTTGCCGCCGCGTCGGCGGGGCCGCGAATTGCCACTGGACTGGCGCTCTTCCGAGGAGTCATCCTGCGAACGGTTGCGGTCGTCGGCCTTTTCAGCTTTCCCGGACTGCTCGCCCTTGTCGCCAGCATCATCGCGATCACCGCGCGCCTGGTCTGCATTGCGTGCACTGTTGTTGCCGCTGTTGTTGCCATTGCGACGGCGACCCCCGCGGCTGCGTTTGCGACCGCTGCGCTCGCCACTCTTTTCACCGCTCTCGGCGTCCTGCTCGGCAGGGGCTGCTTTGCGAGCCTTCGGTTTGGGCGCGGGTTCCTCGGTTTTAGCCGGTTCGCCAAACAGCATACCCATCAAGCGGCTGACCAGCCCGGCTTTAACCGGTGGCGCCACAGGCTCTGCCGCCCTGCGCGCGCTGCCCTTGCCGCCGCGCTTGCGCTTGGGGGCCTCCGCTGTAGCCGGGGCGTCGTTCACTTCTGCCGGCTGGGGTGCGGCCATCTGCGGTGCGATGCGCTGTACGGCAGCTTCCTGCTGGGGGATATTGGCGGCATGGGCGTCGCTGATGATGTCCGTGTCGGGTACCGCAATGTCGATGGAATAGCTGGCGGTGCGGTCTTCGCTGACTTCGTCGTCGCGCAGGCGCTGCACTTCGAAATGCGGCGTTTCCAGGTTCGGGTTGGGAATCACCAGCAGCCGTGTGCGGCTGATAATTTCGATATCCGAGAGGGCCGAACGCTTTTCATTCAGCAGGTAGGCCGCGACGTCAACGGGGACGATGGCGCGCACTTCGGCGCTGCGGTCCTTGATCGCTTCCTCTTCCATCAGGCGCAGGATCGAGAGTGCAAGGGATTTGGTGTCGCGAATGGTGCCCTGGCCGGTGCAGCGCGGGCAGACAATGGCGCTGGTTTCGCCGAGCGACGGGCGCAAACGCTGGCGTGACATCTCCAGCAGGCCAAAACGCGAAATCCGCCCAACCTGAACGCGGGCGCGATCCAGCTCGAGCGCGTCGCGCATGCGATTTTCCACGGCGCGCTGGTTCCGCGCCGCGAGCATATCGATGAAGTCGATTACCACAAGGCCACCCATATCGCGCAGGCGCAGCTGCCGGGCAATTTCGTCGGCTGCCTCGAGGTTGGTCTGCAGCGCGGTGTCCTCGATGTCGCTACCCTTGGTGGCGCGGGCGGAGTTGATGTCGATGGAAACCAGTGCCTCTGTGGGGTCGATCACAATGGACCCACCAGAAGGAAGCCGAACCTCGCGCTGGAAGGCGGTCTCGATCTGGCTCTCGATCTGGAAGCGGTTGAACAGCGGAATGGTGTCTTCGTAGCGGCGAATGCGACTCTTGTATTTCGGCATAACCATGCTGACGAACTCGAGTGCCTCGGCGTAGGCGTCGTCCGAGTCGATAACAACCTGATCGATATCGTCGCGCAGGTAGTCGCGCACCGCGCGAATGATGACGTTGCTCTCCTGGAACAGCAGGGCAGGGGCTTTCACTTCGGTGTTGGCGGTCGTGATGGACTCCCACAGTTGCAGCAGGTAGTTGAGGTCCCACTGCAGCTCTTCCGTGGTGCGCCCGACGCCGGCGGTGCGGATGATAACGCCCATGCCGTTAGGGATTTCTAGGCCGCTCAGGGCCTCGCGCAAATCGCTGCGGTCATCGCCCTCGATGCGGCGTGAAATGCCGCCGGCCTTGGGGTTGTTGGGCATCAGTACCATGTAGCGCCCGGCGAGGCTGATAAAGGTGGTGAGAGCGGCGCCCTTGTTGCCGCGCTCTTCTTTATCTACCTGCACGATGATTTCCGTGCCTTCCTTGACCACTTCCTTGATTTTCAGGCGCCCTTCGGCGTTGCCGGGATCCTTGCAGAAGTACTCGCGGGCGATTTCCTTGAGTGGCAGGAAGCCGTGACGCTCCGCGCCGAACTCGACAAATGCCGCTTCGAGGCTGGGTTCAACCCGGGTGATTTTGCCTTTATAGATGTTTGATTTCTTTTGCAGACGAGTGCGGTTTTCGATATCCAGATCGTACAGACGCTGGCCGTCAACGAGCGCAACGCGCAGCTCTTCGGGCTGTGTTGCATTGATAAGCATTTTTTTCATGATGTGCCATTCTACCTGGTGCGCGCAGGCCTGGCGGGGCGGGAATCAGCCATACAGCCGGCCAGAGAGGCCGGACATAGCCGAGTAAGGGGCCTGACACTGACGCGATGGCTGGGCCGTGTGCACAGTGGTGAGGTACTACTCAGTACGTTCAGGTGAACTGTACAGGGCGAGAGGTGTTTTGCGCCTCTGGCCGGGTAGCAGTGCCGGTGGTGCCTGCACGCTGCAAGCCCTTGTCCGGTGGTGGCCGCATCACCTGACGAATACGGCCTCACTACCCAAAGCTTTCACTGATTCGGAGTCCCGGCAGTCATACTGCGCGGTTCATACTGTATCGGCGCGGCTCAGCCTGAAACCCGGGCATGGCCCTGTGGGTGGCGGGCGCGTCGACATCCGTTGTGTGCCTGCACGCGCAAGTGCGGGTATGATGTCTCCAGTGGGGCGCTGCGGTTATGTCGGCAGGCTCTGCTGTCACTGGAGTGGTTGCGTCGTGCGTCAGGGAAACGCGCCCTGAGCTCGGCTACACGCGCCGGAGTATACCTGTATTTGCTAAGTGCTTCAATTATTTGGTGATTTCACGATCTCATGGTTAAAACACGCTCCACCGGCACCCCAAGCGCTGTCCGCTTCGTCGAAATCGACGCCGACAGCGCGGGACAGCGCCTCGACAATTACCTGCTGCGCGAGCTCAAGGGCGTACCTAAAACCCGCATCTACCGGGGGCTGCGCAAGGGTGAGTTCCGCATCAACAAGGGGCGGGTGAAGGCGGAGTACCGGCTGGTGGCAGGGGATCTGCTGCGGGTTCCGCCGCTGCATCAGCCGGAGCCCGGCGCAGCGCCTGTTGTGCCCGGCTACTGGGCCGGTGAAATCAAGGCGCGGATTGTGTATGAAGACCCCGGCCTGCTGGTCATCAACAAGCCCTCGGGTCTCGCGGTGCACGGTGGCAGCGGCCTCAACTTCGGGCTGATCGAATGCCTGCGGCAGCTCCGACCCGACGATCGTTACCTGGAGCTGGTACACCGGCTGGACCGTGACACTTCAGGCCTCATCCTCGTGGCACGCAAGCCCGCGGTGTTGCGCGAGTTGCATCGGCAGCTGCGTGGCGATGGCGTGGACAAGCGCTATGTGGCCCTGGTGGCTGGGCGCTGGCCGCGCGAGCGGCGGATGGTAGAGGCCCCTCTGCAGAAAAACGTGGTGCAGTCCGGGGAGCGGATGGTGCGCGTGGCGAAAGAGGGCAAGGCGTCGGTCACGGGTTTTCAGGTGCTGGAGCAGTTCCCGGCGGCGACGCTGGTGGAGGCGCGCCCTTTCACTGGCCGCACACACCAGATTCGCGTTCATGCGCGTTTCGCCGGCCACCCCATACTGGGCGACGATAAATACATGGACGACGCCTGCGCTGCGCTGGCGCGTTCACTGGGGGTGGGGCGCCTGTTCCTGCACGCCCGCTCGCTGGCCTTCACGCTGCCTGGTGAGGCGCAATTGCGGCTTGAGGCCCCCCTCGACGCCGATCTCGAATTAATATTAAAAAATGCGCGTAAGTAGCGAATTATGATAGTGATATTTGATTGGGATGGAACGCTCTGTGATTCCGTAGAGCAGATCGTTCAGGCCATGCAGGCGGCGGCGGAGGCCTGTGCCCTGCCGGTGCCGGAAGCCGCCGCCGTACGGCACATCATTGGCCTGAGCCTGGTTACCGCCATGCCTTTGCTGTTCCCGGGGAGTACAGCGGCACAGCAGGAGGCCATGCAGGCGGCCTACGCGCGCAGCTACCAGGCCCTGGATCCAGGTCCTGCGCGACTGCATGAGGGGGCGCTGGAAACGCTGGAGTGGCTGCGCAGCGCAGGATGTGAGCTTGCAGTGGCAACCGGCAAGAGCCGCCGCGGGCTGGACCGCGTACTCAAGGGCCTGGGAATGGAAGCGTATTTCCACAGCACGCGCTGTGCCGATGAAACCCGTTCCAAGCCGCACCCTATGATGTTGGAGGAAATACTGGCAGCGCGCGGCAAGACAGTCCACAACGCCCTCATGGTGGGCGACTCGGCCTACGATCTGGACATGGCGCAGCGCATAGGCATGGCATCGGTGGGTGTCACGTTTGGCGTGCACTCACGCGAGCAGCTGTCGCATCATCAGCCCGTGGCCTTGATCGACCGCCTGGAGGCCCTGCGCAGCGTGCCGCAGCTGGCGGCTCAGGCAAGCACCGGGTAGCCGGCCTGGCCGAGCAGGCTGGTCAGGGCGATCAGTGGCAGGCCCTCCAGGCTGGTCGGGTCTGCACCTTCCATGCGCTCGAACAGCGCGATGCCAAGACCCTCCCACTTGAAGCTCCCGGCGCAGTCGAAGGGCTGCTCGCGTGCCAGGTAGCTCTCGATCGTCGCGGCGGACAGCTCCCGAAAATGCACGCTGAACTCTTCTATATGGGTGAGCTCGAGCCCGCTCGCGGCGTGGCAGAGGGCCAACCCTGTAAGGAACAGCACACGGCGCCCGGAACTGGCGCTCAGCTGTTTGCGGGCGTTGTCGAGGTTGCCGGGCTTGCCGACGAGGGTGTCGTCCAGCACCGCCACCTGGTCGCTGCCGATGACCAGGCTACGCGGGTGCACGCGGGCGACTGAACGGGCCTTGGCGAGCGCGAGGCGCAGGGCCAATTGTTCGCCGGACTCACCGGCCAGCGGCGTTTCGTCCGTTTCCGGTGACAGGCAGCGGAAGGGACGCTGTAGGCGGGCCAGCAGTGCTTTGCGGTAGGGGGAGGTGGAGGCGAGTATCAGGTCCATGATCGGGTTTTCCGCTGGCAGTCGGTTGGGCAGTGAACTGGTTGTATTCTAAAGATATTTTTTGACAAAGGGGTAAACCGCCCCTATGATGCGCGCCTATGTTGACCGACCCCCTTCCCGCTTCGCTGGATGTCCGTAAGGCTGCCACGCGTGGTGCGACTGTCAGGGGCACGTTGAAACCGCTGGAATTGCCCCGTTTCCGGGATCTGCTGGCCGCAGACGAGGGCGTCATCCAGGCGGAATTGGCGATGTCTCGCGATGAGGAGGGCAGGTATGTTGTGCGCGTGGTCACGGAGAGTTCTGTGACTGTTACCTGCCAGCGGTGCCTGCGGCCCATGCCGGCTGCGCTTCATTCCGACAGCACCCTTGCGGTGGTCTGGACGGATGAGCAGGCTCGTCATTTGCCGGCAAGTCTCGACCCGCTGATTGCCGGTGAGGAAGAGGTTTCGCTGCGGGAACTGGTCGAGGATGAGCTGATTCTGGCCATGCCGCCGTTCAGCTATCACGAACAGGCGGATTGCAACACAGTTTTGGCGGACCTCGCCGCGGAGCGCGTAGCAGACGAGCCCGTTGACAGGCCCAACCCGTTTGACGTGCTGGCGCAATTGAAGCCCGGCGATACCCATCAGGAGTAAGACATGGCTGTTCAACAGGACAAAAAATCACGTTCACGCCGCGGCATGCGTCGTTCGCACGACTCGCTTTCCGGCCCCACGCTGAGCGTCGACCAGACCTCTGGTGAAACTCACCGTCGTCACCACATGACGGCCGATGGTTTCTACCGTGGCAAGAAAGTGGTCAACACCGGAAACGACGAGTAAGGTCGCTCCGGTCGCCGGTACTGCGGGTTGTTCGCAGTCCCCGTGCTGGTATTGGTAGTACATGTGAACGGGAGCCCAGGCTCCCGTTTCGCGTTTTTGGCCCCCCGGCGCTCGCGGTGTTCTACACTGGCGTAGGTGATGCAGGGCCAGGTACCGCTGTCCTGCGTTAACAAGAAAAGGATTATCCATTATGACGCTGAGTCACTGTGCATTTGTTTTCCCTGGGCAGGGGTCGCAGAAAGTCGGCATGCTGGCGGCTGCGCATGCTGCATTTCCCGCGGTGCGCGAAACCTTCGACGAGGCCTCCGCTGCGCTCAATCAGGACGTTTGGGGTCTGGTTCAGGAAGGCCCGCAGGAAGCCCTCAACCTCACGGCGACCACGCAGCCGCTTCTGCTGACCGCGAGTGTGGCCCTGTGGCGCGCCTGGCGCGCGGCGGGTGGCGCCGAGCCGACACTCATGGCCGGACACAGCCTGGGCGAATTTTCAGCGCTGGTCTGTGCCGGTTCTCTCGACTTTGCCGACGCCGTGCGCCTGGTGCGCCAGCGCGGTGAATTCATGCAAACGGCCGTACCGGTGGGTGAGGGCGCCATGGCGGCCATCATCGGTTTGGATGACGACAGCATCAATCGCATCTGCGCGGAAGTCAGCGCCGTTGGTGACGGGGAGGTGGCGGCAGTCAATTTCAATTCTCCAGGCCAGGTGGTGATCGCCGGGCACACATCCGCTGTGGAGCGGGCCTCTGCCGCGCTGAAAGCGGGGGGTGCCAAGCGGGCCATGCCCCTGCCGGTGTCCGCGCCTTTCCATACTGCACTGATGCGTCCTGCGGGCGAGCGACTGGCCGAGGTGCTGGCAACCCTGACGATCCAGGCACCGACCATTCCGGTAGTGCACAACGTGCACGCTCAGCCCGAATCCGACCCCGAGCGGATTCGCAGCTTGCTTGTGGAGCAAATCTACAGTCCGGTGCAATGGACGGCCTGTGTTGCCTACATGGCGGGCCAGGGTGTTACACAGGTTGTGGAGTGTGGCCCGGGTAAGGTACTGAGTGGCCTCAACAAGCGCATCGACAGCGCCCTGCTCAGCCATTCACTGGAAGAACCCGCGGGTCTTGCCGATGCGCTCGCAGCGCTGGCTTGAGCAGAGCGAAAAAACGGTAATAGAAAGGGGAGCAGGCCATGAGTGAAGAAAAGACAGTAGCACTGGTAACCGGCGCCAGCCGCGGTATAGGGCGCGCCATCGCCGAGCGACTCGCCGGTGATGGCTATCGCGTGGTGGGTACCGCAACGACTGAGAGCGGGGCTGCCGCGATCACCGACTATTTGCAGGCGGGCGGTTTCGACGGCTGTGGCATGACGCTGGACGTTGCCGACCAGGCGGCGGTTGAGGACGTTGTGAAAGGTATCAGCGCGCAGTTCGGTGCGCCGCTGGTGCTGGTCAATAATGCCGGCATCACCCGCGACAATATCCTCATGCGCATGAAGCCGGAGGAGTGGCAAGCGGTGATTGATACCAACCTGAGCGCCGTGTATCGCGCCAGCAAGGCCTGCCTGCGCGGAATGACCAAGGCCCGCTGGGGTCGTATCGTCAACATTACCTCGGTGGTGGGCGCGATGGGGAACGCAGGGCAGAGCAACTATGCGGCCAGCAAAGCAGGTGTTGAAGGTTTTTCCCGCGCACTGGCTCGCGAGCTGGGGTCGCGCGCCATCACGGTCAATTGTGTGGCGCCGGGCTTTATCGATACGGATATGACACGGGCACTCAATGAAGACCAGCGCGGGGCGATGTTGGGCCAGATCCCGCTGGCACGCCTGGGTGAGGCGAGTGAAATTGCCGCTCTGGTGGGGTTCCTGTGTGGGTCCCATGCAGGTTACATTACCGGCGAAACCATTCACATTAATGGTGGCATGAACATGGCGTGAGCAATTGCTCGCGCGTTGTGGGTTATCTCGGCGCATTGTGGCCAAAAAAAATTTATTACTCCGGCGCAAAACAGAGTAAAATACGCACTCGGGCCGGGTGACCAGGTTTCATTCAGAATATTTTTTGTCAGGAGTTACACATAAAATGAGCAGCATTGAAGAACGCGTAAAAAAGATCGTCGCAGAGCAGCTTGGCGTCAAGGAAGAGGAAGTGCAGACGGAAGCGTCTTTTGTCGAGGACCTGGGCGCGGACTCACTGGACACCGTGGAACTGGTCATGGCGTTGGAAGAAGAGTTTGAAACCGAGATTCCCGATGAGGAAGCCGAGAAAATCACCACGGTGAAGCTGGCGATCGACTACATCAAGGAAAACCTCGCCTGATCGTGTCCCCGCAGTAACCGGAAGAGCCGTTTCTATGTTTTGATAGGGCGGCTTTTCTTATTTATGCTTCCAGCACCTGATTCTACCGGGGAGTGCGTTCGGTGATTGGCAGACGCGTAGTTGTAACAGGCCTTGGCATGGTCAGCCCCCTCGGGCTGGACGTTCAGGAGACCTGGAAAAATATCGTCGCTGGGAAAAGCGGCGTCGCACCCATCGTCGCTTTTGATGTTGAAGCCTACAGCACGCGGTTTAGCGCCAGTGTCAGGGGTTTCGATATCACTCCGTACTTCAGCGACAAAGACGCGCGCAAGATGGATATCTTCGTGCAGTTCGGCATGGCGGCCGGCATTCAGGCAATGCTGGACTCGGGGCTGGAAGTCACCGACGCCAACGCGCATCGCGTCGGCTGTGCCATCGGCTCGGGCATCGGTGGTATTGGCCAGATCGAAAAGAACACCGAAATTGTGGCGCGCTCAGGGCCACGCAAGATTTCGCCATTTTTTGTCCCGGGTTCGATCATCAATATGATCTCGGGCAACCTCTCGGTTCGCTACAACCTGCAGGGCCCCAATCTGGCGGTCGTCACAGCCTGTACCTCGGGTACGCACAACATCGGCCTCGGGGCGCGCCTGATCGCGCTCGGAGACGCCGATGCCATGCTGGTGGGGGGCGCCGAGATGGCGACCACGCCGGTGGGGCTGGGCGGTTTCGCGGCGGCACGTGCACTCTCCACCCGCAACGATGACCCGGCGGCGGCCTCACGCCCTTGGGACCGCGATCGCGACGGCTTTGTTCTGGGCGATGGCGCGGGCGTTCTGATGATCGAGGAATACGAATCCGCCAAAGCGCGCGGCGCCCATATCTACGCGGAAATTACCGGTTTTGGCATGAGCGGCGATGCCTACCACATGACGCTGCCACCGGAGGATGGTCGCGGTGCAGCGGCGGCAATGCGTAACGCGATTGCCGATTCCGGTGTGCCCGTTGACCAGATCGGCTACATCAACGCTCACGGCACGTCCACCAACGCCGGTGACCTCGCCGAGAGCCGGGCAATCCAGGCGGTGCTGGGTAGTGCGGCGGAAACGGTTGCGGTGAGTTCAACCAAATCGATGATCGGGCACCTGCTGGGCGCGGCCGGTGCGGTCGAAGCCATATTTTCCATCCTGGCATTGCGGGATCAGGTCGCTCCCCCCACGATCAATCTCGACAACCCGGACGAGGGCTGTGTGCTGAATTACGTTCCGCACACCGCGCAGCAGCGCAAAATCAAGCATGCCCTGTCCAATTCATTCGGTTTCGGCGGCACCAACGGGTCCTTGCTGTTCAGTCAGCTCGACTGATGCCGGCGGGGTGGTAGCAGCGGCCAAGACATGGATTGACGGCAGCCCCGGCGACGCACTGCCGTTACCAGACCGCGCCTTTGCTTACGGCGATGGTGTGTTCGAAACGCTTCTGCTGCGCGACGGCCGTGCGCTGCTGACCGAGTTCCACTTTGATCGTCTGGCGACCGGCCTGGCGTGCCTGCGCATGCCGTCGGCGTTACCTGTGGCACGCAAACACTTCGAAACTGCGCTGGGCGCACTGGACGCGGCAGCGGGCTACAGTGTAATGCGCCTTACGGTATCTCGAGGCGCCGGCCCGCGTGGCTACGCACCCCCCGCAGACGCGGCGCCACGGGTTGTTATCACCGTGTCGGACCTGGCGCATGACCCTGCACAGTTCCCCACGCCGGCAACCCTCGGGGAAACCGCGATCCGTTGGAGCAAGCAGCCGCTGCTCGCCGGCGTGAAACACCTCAACCGTTTGGAGCAGGTGCTGGCGGCCGCGGATGCGGCTGCGGCCGGCGTGGATGAAGTCCTTATGCTGGACCAGGGTGGCGCGCCGTTGTCGGTGTCGGCAGGCAACCTGTTCCTGGTGGCGGGCAAGCGCCTGTTAACGCCGACACTGGCCGATGCCGGTATCGCCGGCACTCGCCGTCGTCTGTTGCTGGAACACCTGGCCACTGCCTGTGGCCTGCAAGTGGGCGAGTCGCGTTTGCAGTTGCATCAGCTGCTGGCGGCAAATGAGGTGTTCTATTGCAATGCGCTGATCGGCTTGCGCCCCGTGGCGACTTACCGCGATCGAAGCTGGAGTGAGCACCCGGTCACCGAGGGGCTGCACACAGCCTATTGTGAGTGGTTGCAGCGGTGAGCAGGGGGGGGCGTTGGTTGCTGTTATCAGCGGCCATCCTGGCGCTCGTCGCGGTGCTGGCGGTGCGCGAGGCGTGGCAGAGGTGGCAGGCGCCGCTGCTGTTGCCGGAGTCCGGCATACTGCTGACGGTATATCCCGGTGACAGCTTGCGCTCCGTGGCGGAACGCCTGGAAATGCAGGGTGTTCTGCAACACCCCGAGTTGCTGCTGCTCTGGGCGCGCTATCACAGGTTGGATGCGAGCATTCGTCGCGGTGAGTATGACCTGCAACCTGGACTGACGGCGCAGAGCCTGCTGGCCATGCTGGTCAGTGGTCGTGTGGTGCAATACCAGGTGACATTGCCTGAAGGGATTGTGGTCGACCAGGCGCTGGCCATCCTGCGCGAAGAGCCGGCGCTAACGAGTGTGCTGTCCGGGCCTGAAGATGCGCGGCTGTTGACGCTGGTGGCGCCTTTTGAGGCAACCGAAGGCCTGTTCCTGCCGGAAACCTACCGTTTCGAGCGGGGTGACACTGACCTTGACGTGTTGCAGCGTGCCCACCGGGCCCTGCTGGCGGCACTGGAGCAAGAGTGGGCGGGTCGCGCCCCGGAGCTGCCTTACGCCACGCCCTATGAAGCGCTGATCATGGCGTCGATAATCGAACGCGAAACCGGCGTTGTCGAGGAGCGCGAGGAAATAGCCGGTGTCTTCGTGCGCCGCCTGCAGCGGGGTATGCGTTTGCAAACCGACCCGACCATCATCTATGGCCTGGGTGAGTCCTTCGATGGCAATCTGCGCCGCAGTCACCTGCGCGATGCGGGCAACCTGTTCAATACCTATCGGCACGACGGTCTGCCCCCTACACCCATTGCATTGCCTGGACGTGCAGCGTTGCATGCAGCGCTACAGCCCGCCGCCGGGGAGACGCTGTTTTTTGTGGCGCGCGGCGATGGCAGCCACGAATTCAACACCACGCTTGAAGGCCATGAGCGTGCCGTGCGTAAATACCAGCTGCAAAGGCGCAAAGACTATCGTTCATCCCCGGAGAAACCCTGACCATGGTTCCATCGCGCGGCCTGTTCATCACCGTTGAAGGCGGGGAAGGTGCCGGTAAATCCACCAATATTGCCGGCATCCAGGCTTATCTGCAGTCGCGGGGCGTAGACCTGGTGGTCACCCGTGAACCCGGTGGAACGCGCCTGGGAGAGGACGTGCGCGAGGTGTTGTTGCGCCCCAGGGAGGAACCCGTGGTGCCGATGGCGGAGCTGTTGCTGCTGTTTGCGGCGCGGGCGCAGCATGTCGAGGACGTTATCCTGCCTGCGCTGGGTGCGGGCAAATGGGTTATCTGTGATCGCTTTACCGATGCCAGTTATGCCTACCAGTGCGGCGGCCGCGGCATGCCGGCCTCGGCGGTACGCGCGCTGGAGTCGCTGGTACAGGGCGAACTCCGTCCGGACTACACCCTGTTGCTCGATACGCCAGTAGACACCGGCCTGGAGCGTGTTCGCGGCCGTGGCGACCTGGATCGTTTCGAGCGCGAGGAACTGGCATTTTTCCAGCGCGTGCGCGAGACCTATCTGCAATTGGCCCGGGAAAGTAGCGGTCGCTATCACCTGGTCGACGCCAGCCAGCCACTGGAAGGCGTGCAGGCTCGCATAGAAGAGATTTGTGAGGAACTGTTCGCCTGCTGGGCACCGCGCCACCCGGTGGCGCGATGAATCTGCAGGGGTTGCCGCAGGTCAGCGTGCCACTCCCCTGGCAGGCACAGGCCTGGGCGCATCTGCAGGAGCAGATCAGCCGTCAGCAGTTGCCCCATGCGCTGCTGTTTGCCGGCCCCGCTGGCGTCGGTAAGGAACGCCTGGCACTGGCACTGGCGCGCTATCTGCTTTGTCACCAACCGGTCGCCGGTCACAACTGCGGTGAATGCCGGGCCTGTCGCTACAGCCAGTCCGGTAGTCACGGCGACTTTCGCTGGTTGCAGCCCGAGGGCACCAGCAAGGTCATACGCATTGAGCAGGTGCGCGAGGCGGTTGCCTTTGTCTATCGTACCGCGGGGTTCGGTGCGCGCAAGGTGGTGGTACTGACACCGGCAGAGCGCATGTCCAACAGCGCCGCCAACGCACTGCTGAAAGGTCTGGAGGAGCCCTCCGAGGATACCCACCTGATACTGGTTGCACAGCGCTTGCAAGGTATGCCGGCGACCGTCCGCTCACGTTGTCAATTGGTCAAGCTGCCACTGCCACCCGGCGACCAGTGCATACCCTGGCTGCAACAGGTCACCGGGGACGAGGCGAGCGCAACGGAGCTGCTTGAGCTCGCCGGGGGTGTGCCGCTGCAGGCTGAGCAGTTGTACAACGATGGCGGGGCAGAACCGTTGCGTGAACAGCGCAAGCTTCTGGGCGACCTGGCGCGTGGCAAGGTGAATGTGCCGCTGGTGGCGGCGCGCCTCGGCCAGCAGGATCTGGCGCAGGCGCTGCGTGACATAGCCCTGTTTCTGCATGTATACCTCTGTCGACAGGAGCAGGCGGGGCTGCGCCGTGCGCGGCCACTGTTTCAGTTGCTCGATCGCATGCAGGCACTGCAGGCCGCTATCGCCGCCGGTTCCAATCCTAATCCGCAGCTTGCGCTGGAAAGCGTGTTGATCAGTTTCGCCGATGGCTTTGGTGTCATGCGCAGCGGTGCTAACATGCGTTCGTCTTCACAGGAGATCGCATCATGAGTGATTCCGCCGCGGGAAGCCGCAATGGCATTTTGTCCCTGACCATCAAGGACAAGGCCGTGCTGTACTCCGCCTACATGCCGTTCCTGCACAACGGTGGCCTGTTTGTACCCACCAACAAAGCTTACAAGGTCGGGGACGAGGTGTTCATGCTGCTCACGCTGATGGATGAACCGGAGAAAATACCGATTTCCGGCAAGGTTGTCTGGGTCACCCCGCGCGGCGCGCAGGGCAACCGCACTGCGGGTATTGGCGTGCAGTTCAGCGAGCAGGATGCGGCCGCCAACAGCAAGATCGAGAATCACCTGGCGGGATCACTCGGCTCCGACCGCCCAACGCATACTATGTAGGCAAAAAAATGGGTCCCGCCAGGGACCCAAGAAGACCATTAGGAGTGAAACACAAAAGGAATTGCTTTCCTTATCGGCGCATTGGGTATGCCCCGAGTGGCTGCTCGTTCGAGTCAGGGGATAAGCAACCACGCTTTAAGTATCGCCTATCAGTGGTAATTTTCCACAGTTCTGCAGGCGAATTATTAGGCTGATTTACGATAAAAACCTTGATTTATATCCCGATAAAGAATAAGCGGTTGCTGTTCAATGCCCGCTGACCCCCTCACCGGCATCGTGGAAGGCTTTTACGGGCGCCTGTGGCCGCATGAATTGCGCCTGGCCTATGCCGGTTTTCTGCAGGCGCTGGGGCTGAATACCTACCTGTATGCCCCCAAGGGTGATCCGTGGCTGCGCAAACGCTGGCAGGAGCATTGGCCGGCACGAGAATGGCGGGCGCTGACAGAGCTGGCCCTGCATTATCGCCAGCACGGGCTGCTGTTTGGCGTAGGCCTTTCACCCTTTGAGCTCTACGGTCACTACGGCCCCGCCGAGAAGCGCAGCCTGCGCGACAAGATCAGTCGGCTGAATACGCTCGAGGCCCCTCTGCTGGCCATCCTGTTTGACGACATGCCGGGTGAGCAGGCCGACCTCGCGGAGCGCCAGGCGGAGATTGTTGCCGATGTGCAGGCGTGGAGCGGGGCGCAGAGGCTGCTGGTATGCCCGACCTATTATTCTTTCGACCCCGTACTGGAGCGGCATTTCGGCCGTATGCCACAGCATTACTGGGCGGACCTCGGCCGGTTGCTGGCACCGGAGGTTGACGTGTTCTGGACGGGCAATCAGGTGTGTGCCGATTCCATCAGCGCTGATGATGTTGCCTGCGCCGCGGCGGTGCTGGGGCGGCCGGTGCTGCTGTGGGACAACTATCCGGTCAACGACGGTGCCCAACGCAGCAACCATCTGTACGTGGATCCGCTGCAGGGTCGCACTGGCCTGCGCGACAACGGCAAGCTGACCGGTCATCTTTGCAACCCGATGGTGCAGGGGCGCTGCTCGCTGCCAGCTCTGACGGGCCTGGCGCAGCTACACGCAAGCGCGCCCCCCGATCCTGATGCCCTGGTGACATTACTCGGTGCGGCGTTGTGGCACTGCTTGCAGCGCGATGCCGAGGAGTTCAGAGCGCTGGGCCTGTCCGGTATGTCTACGGCGCGCCGCGGGGCGCTGGCAGCAGAGTATGCGCAGCTCCCCGGCGCGGCGGCGCGCGAGGTGGTCGACTGGCTGCAGGGGGAGTACGCTTTCGACCCTGCCTGTCTCACTGATTAGCGTGCGCTGCCTCGGTGCGGGAAGCGTCGTTCGCGGTTGTGTGCGAACCCGGTTTGTGGCAGAATCCGCAGCCTTGCGAGAACGCAAAGTTGCGGTTCTTTAGGTCATCAAGGCCAAAGAAATCAAGAAGTTACGGCGTATTTGCAGGTTGATTTTCAGCACTGTAACGTCGCGCACTGGCAGTTTCCCGACACGCGGAAGTGGCGAAATTGGTATACGCGCTGGATTTAGGTTCCAGTGCCGCAAGGCGTGAGAGTTCGAGTCTCTCCTTCCGCACCAACTGACAGCGACCCTGGCCCGGGCCAGGGTCGTTCTGATGACGGGGCGCACCGGCGCCCACTACCGACTGGATTGTGAGGAATAAGCATGCAGGTGTCCATTGAAACGACTTCGGGCCTGGAGCGCCGTTTGACTGTCGGCGTACCCGCCGCCCAGGTTGACAGTGAGGTCGATTCGCGGCTGCAAAAAGCCGCCCAGAACGTGCGCCTGCCCGGCTTCCGGCCCGGCAAGGTGCCGATGAAAGTGATGCGTCAGCGCTATGGCGCTGGCGTTCGCCAGGAAGTCCTGGGCGAGGTCATGAGCCGTTCTTTCCAGGAGGCCGTGGTGCAGGAAAAGCTGCGCCCCGCCGGTCAGCCCAGCATCGAGCCGCGCAGCCTCGAAGCCGGTCGTGATCTGGAATACGTGGCCACGTTTGAAGTGTTCCCCGAAGTTGAAGTCGTGTCCATGTCCGGCTTTGCCGTTACCCGCCCGGCTGCCGAAGTCACGGATGCCGACGTCGATAACATTATTGAGGTGTTCCGCAAGCAGCAGGGCGAGCGTCAATCTGTCGAGCGCGCCGCGGCCATGGGCGATATCGTCAATCTGGACTACACCGGCACACGGGATGGCGAAGCATTTGACGGTGGCAGCGCCGAGGGAACCGACCTTGAGCTTGGCTCCGGTCGCATGATTCCCGGCTTTGAAGACGGCATCGTGGGCCTGGCCGCCGGCGACGAAAAAACCCTTGAGCTGACGTTCCCCGAGGATTACCACAGCGAGGAGCTGCAGGGCGCTGCGGTACAGTTTGCGGTCAAGGTTAACGACGTGAAGGAGCTGGTGCTGGCACCGCTGGACGCGGAATTGTTCAAGCTCTATGGCGTGGAAGAGGGTGGTGAGGAGCAATTTCGCAAGGAAGTTGCGGAAAATATGACCCGGGAGCTGAAAAACGCCGTAACTAGTCGTGTCAAACAGCAGGTCATGGATGCCGTGGTAGAGGCGCATAAGGGTCTGGAAGTGCCCAGGGCGCTGATTTCCCAGGAGATACAGGCGCTGCGCAAGCAAATGTTCCAGCAGTTTGGCGGTGCGGCTCCTGAAGGCCTGGATCTGGACTCCCTGCTGCCTGACGACATGTTCCGTGACAACGCCGAGCGCCGCGTCAAGCTGGGTCTGGTGCTGTCCGAGATGATCAGCAAGTTCGAACTCAAGGCAGACCCGGCGAAAGTGCGGGAAACCATTGAGGAACTTGCCGCTACCTACCAGGACGCGGAAGAGGTGATCAACTGGTACTATGGCAATCCGGAGCAGCTTTCCTCCGTCGAGTCCAAGGTGCTTGAGGACAGCGTGGTCGACAAGCTGTTGGAAGCGGCCGAGGTGACCGATGAGCCCTGCAGCTACCAGGAAGCCATTGCACAGGCTCAGAGCCAGCGCTGAACACATTCAGGCGCCGCCGAGGCGGCGCCTTAATTGATAACCAAGGAAACGATTGCATGTCGAATTTGCCGGACGGGCGTAACACGATGAATGTCAGCAACCTGGGCCTGATCCCGATGGTCGTGGAGCAAACGGCCCGCGGTGAGCGCTCCTACGACATCTACTCGCGTCTGCTCAAGGAGCGCGTGGTGTTTGTGGTAGGGCCGGTAGAGGACCACATGGCAAACCTGATCGTGGCCCAGCTGTTGTTCCTGGAGTCGGAAAACCCCGACAAGGACATCCACCTCTACATCAATTCCCCCGGCGGCTCGGTGACGGCGGGGCTGTCGATTTACGACACCATGCAGTTCATCAAACCGGATGTGAGCACGATGTGTATCGGTCAGGCCGCTTCCATGGGGGCTTTCCTGCTCGCGGGCGGTGCCGCCGGCAAGCGCTTCATCCTGCCGAATGCGCGCACCATGATTCACCAGCCCAGCGGCGGTGCCCAGGGGCAAGCCTCGGACATCGATATCCAGGCGCGTGAAATCCTTATTATCCGTCGCCGTCTGAACGAGCTGATGGCGGAGCATACCGGCCAGACCCTTGAGACTATCGAGCGTGATACGGAGCGCGACCGCTTCATGAACGCCGAGCAAAGCAAGGAATACGGGCTGATTGACGAGGTGGTCAATCGCCGCGCGCCGGCTGCGTCATAACACAACGCTGCCGGGCGCCCTGTCCGCGGGCTTGCAAATGGCGGGAAAAAACATCATCTTTGAATCAGATGAGATTGCAGAATTCATAGGCCACAGGGCAGAGCATGACTAAAGACACCACAAAATCAGGCGACGACGGCGGCAAGCTGCTGTACTGCTCATTTTGCGGCAAGAGCCAGCACGAAGTGCGCAAACTGATCGCTGGTCCCTCGGTGTTCATTTGCGATGAATGCGTCGATCTGTGTAACGACATCATCCGCGAAGAAGTGCAGGAAGGTAACAGCGAGGCAAAACGCGACCACCTGCCGACGCCACACGAAATCAAGACGATCCTGGACGAGTACGTCATCGGCCAGCAGCGCGCCAAGAAAGTGCTTTCCGTGGCGGTGTATAACCACTACAAGCGTCTGCGCCACAGTCAGGCCAGCAGCCGCGGTGAAGACGTGGAGCTGGGCAAGAGCAACATTTTGCTGGTGGGGCCAACCGGTAGCGGCAAGACGCTGCTGGCGGAAACCCTCGCACGCTTGCTGGATGTGCCCTTTACCATTGCGGATGCGACCACGCTGACCGAAGCGGGCTATGTGGGTGAAGATGTTGAAAACATCATCCAGAAGCTGCTGCAGAAATGCGACTACGACGTTGAGAAAGCGCAGGTCGGCATTGTGTACATCGACGAAATCGACAAGATTTCGCGCAAGTCCGACAACCCGTCTATCACCCGGGATGTATCGGGTGAGGGCGTGCAGCAGGCGCTGCTGAAGCTGATCGAGGGGACGGTAGCGTCGGTGCCGCCGCAGGGCGGGCGCAAGCATCCACAGCAGGAGTTCCTGCAGGTGGACACCTCGAACATTCTGTTCATCTGCGGCGGTGCGTTCGCGGGCCTGGACAAGGTGATTCGCAACCGCTCCGAAAAAGGCGGCATCGGCTTCAATGCCGAGGTCAAGAGCAAGGACGAGCGCCGCAACGTCGGCGAGCTGTTGTTCGACCTTGAGCCCGAGGACCTGGTGCAATACGGCCTGATTCCCGAGTTCGTTGGCCGCCTGCCGGTGATTGCAACGCTGGAAGAACTCGATGTGCCCGCTCTGGTGCAGATCCTGACCGAGCCGCGCAACTCACTGACCAAACAGTACAGCAAACTGTTTGAAATGGAGGGTGTCGAGGTCGACTTCCGTGAAGACGGCCTGCGAGCCGTGGCCGAACGGGCCATGGAGCGCAAAACAGGTGCTCGCGGCCTGCGCTCCATTCTCGAAGGCGTACTGCTCGACTCCATGTACAACATTCCCTCGCGGAGCGATGTCAGCAAGGTGGTTATCGACGAATCGGTGATTCGCGGTGACTCCGAACCACTGCTGGTATACCAGAACCACGAGCCAGCAGCGCGAGCGGCGTCCAAGGACGAGTAGCGCCGGAGCCGCAAGGTTCCGGCTGCGCGGGCCCCCGGCCCGGCAGGTGCAACGTGTGCCGGGGCCTTGTGTTCCGGCTGCACTGCCCCCATCTACAGGTCAGCTGTGACCATTCACAACCCGGAGATTTGTATGGGTTCCTCCTCGGTAATTGATCTTCCCCTGCTGCCGCTGCGCGATGTCGTGGTGTACCCGCACATGGTGCTGCCACTTTTCGTTGGCCGGGAAAAGTCCGTCGAAGCGCTGGAAGATGCCATGGCTGGCAGCAAGCAGGTGTTGCTCGTTGCCCAGCGCAACGCAGCCGATGACAACCCCGGCGTGGACGACATCTACCAGGTGGGCACCGTGTCCAACATCCTGCAGCTGCTGAAGCTGCCCGATGGCACGATCAAGGTGCTGGTGGAAGGCAGCTATCGCGCGGTGATCGACAATGTGGACGACGAAGGTCGGTTCACGGTTGCCGGTGTACGCGAAGTCGAGAGTGATGACGTGCCCGATGATGAGGCCGAGGGCCTGCTGCGCTCCACTGTCAGCCAGTTTGAAAAGTATGTGAATCTCAGCAAGAAAGTGCCTGCCGAGGTGCTCACCTCGCTGTCGGGCATCGACGAGCCGGGCCGTCTTGCGGATACCATTGCCGCGCACATGAGCGTGGACCTGCAGGAAAAACAGTCCATTCTTGAGATTGCCGATATCCGGGCCCGGCTTGAGCACCTGATGGGCCTGATGGAAGCGGAGATCGACCTCTTCCAGGTGGAAAAGCGTATCCGCGGCCGCGTCAAGAAGCAGATGGAGAAGAGCCAGCGCGAGTACTACCTCAACGAGCAGATGAAGGCGATCCAGAAAGAGCTGGGGGACCTTGATGAGGCCCCGAGCGAGCTGGACGACCTGCAGGCACGGATCGACGATGCGCGCATGCCCGATGAGGCGCGCACGAAGGCGGTTGCCGAACTGAACAAGCTCAAGATGATGTCGCCGATGTCTGCCGAAGCCTCGGTGGTGCGCAGCTATATCGACTGGATGGTGAGTGTGCCCTGGTCGCGCCGCAGCAAGGTGAAGCACGATCTGAAGCGCGCCTCCGGCATTCTCAACGAAGACCATTTCGGCCTTGAGGAAGTGAAAGAGCGCATATTGGAATATCTCGCCGTACAGAAGCGTGTACGCAAGGTGAAGGGTCCGGTGCTGTGCCTGGTTGGCCCGCCCGGGGTAGGCAAGACCTCGCTGGGCGAGTCGCTGGCGCGCGCCACCAATCGAAAATTCGTGCGCATGGCGCTGGGCGGCGTGCGTGACGAGGCGGAAATCCGGGGCCACCGGCGCACCTATATCGGTTCCATGCCAGGCAAGCTGTTGCAGAAAATGGCCAAGGCAGGGGTGCGCAACCCGCTGTTCCTGCTCGATGAAATCGACAAGATGGGTATGGACCATCGCGGCGACCCTGCGTCCGCGATGCTGGAAGTGCTGGACCCGGAGCAGAATCACGCCTTTAACGACCACTACCTGGAAGTCGATTACGACCTCTCGGATGTGATGTTCGTGTGTACCTCCAACACCATGAACATTCCCGGTCCGTTGCTGGATCGCATGGAAGTCATCCGTATTCCCGGCTATACGGAAGACGAAAAAGTCAGCATTGCGGCCAAATACCTGATACCGAAGCAGATACGGCAGAACGGCCTGGGCAAGGAAGAGATCACCATCGGTGAAGACACGGTGATCGACATCATTCGCTACTACAGCCGCGAAGCGGGCGTACGGGCGCTGGAGCGGGAAGTCGCGAAGATCTGCCGCAAGATGGTCAAGCGCATTGCACTGGAAGAAGACAGTGTGTCGGCAGCGGTCACCCCCGACATGCTCCCGGACCTGCTGGGCGTGCGCAAATGCAACTACGGCATTGCCGAGGAGCAGAACAAGGTGGGGCAGGTGACAGGTCTCGCCTGGACATCTGTGGGTGGTGAATTGCTGACGATCGAGGCGGCATCGGTGGCGGGCAAGGGCCGCTATGTGAAGACGGGCTCGCTCGGCGACGTGATGCAGGAGTCGATTCAGGCGGCGACCACCGTGGTGCGCAGCCGGTCACAGGTGCTCGGTATTCCGGCCTCCTGGCACGACAAGCACGACGTGCATATTCACGTGCCCGAAGGGGCTACACCCAAGGATGGCCCGAGTGCCGGCGTGGCCATGTGCACCGCGCTGGTTTCCATCAGCACCGGCATCGCGGTGCGCGCGGACGTGGCCATGACGGGCGAGATTACCCTGCGCGGTGAAGTGCTGCCCATCGGGGGCTTGAAAGAAAAACTCCTCGCGGCGCGTCGCGGTGGCATCAAGACGGTGATCATACCCAGGGAAAACGAGCGCGACCTCAAGGAAGTGCCCGAGAACATCAAGCAGGATCTGCAGATCCGGCCCGTGAAGTGGATTGACGAGGTGTTGGCGATCGCGCTTGAGCGCGTGCCGGAGCCACTCTCGGATGAAGAGTACCTCGCACCCGCGCCCGGAAGCGGCCAGGACAGCGAGCAGGGCGAGAAAAACCGGATAAATACGCATTGAGAGCGGGGTGCTGGTTGACCGCCAACTCGGCTCTGGTATACAGTCAGCCCCCTGAATCCAGTGCGCTTCCTCCCGGTTTTGGCGCCGAGAGGTGCTTGCCAGTGAATAGCTGGAATCACTTTCAGGTGCTCGCCTGCTGCATCATGAATTGCCCGCATTTCGTTGCGGATGAGAACACCATACTTTAGTCAGATAACACTCCAAGGGGATACCTGTGAATAAAACCGAACTCATTGACGCCATTGCTGCCGCTGCCGACCTGCCGAAAGCTTCTGCCGGCCGCGCTCTGGACGCCGTGGTAGACAGCATTACCCAAGCCCTGAAAAAAGGTGATCAGGTAACGCTGGTAGGTTTCGGCACCTTTGCCGTGAAAGCGCGTGCTGCCCGTGAAGGCCGCAACCCGCAGACTGGCCAGACCATCCAGATCAAGGCCTCCAATGTGCCCGGCTTCAAGCCCGGTAAGGCACTCAAGGACGCCGTCAACGGCTGACTTGCAGTAACCGGCGGGTCTGGCGTTCGCTCGCGCAGCGCTCATCACCCCGTCTGTGTACCGGTAACGGTTCAGGGAAAAGCGCACTCATGGGTGCGCTTTTTTGTTGATAAGGAACGGAAGACAGCATGCTTCAGGACATCCGCAAGACCACTCAGGGAACAGCCGCCAAGGTTGTTATCGGGTTGATCGTCATCTCCTTCGCACTTTTTGGTATTGAATCGATTCTGCTGGGCGGTGGCGGTGGTGCCGTCGCCGAGGTCAATGGCGAAGCCGTCACGCCGATGGAGTTGCAGCAGGCGGTGGATACACAGCGGCGTCAGTTGATCGCCATGATGGGTGACAATCTCGATCCGGCCATGCTCGATGAGCAGCGGATCAGTGCCCAGGCTCTCGAGGGCATTGTCTCGCGCAAGCTGCTGATGCAATCGGCTCACGACATGGGCCTCACGGTCTCTGAAGCGGAGCTCGGCGCCGTTATTGCGGGGATGGAGCAATTCCAGCTCGATGGCAACTTCTCTCCCGAGATGTACAAAAGCCTGCTGGCATCAGCCGGTTTTACCCCGGCGTCCTTCAAGAGCGCGTTGCGCGATGACCTTATTCTCGGGCAGGTACGTGCCGGCCTCGCCGGTAGTGATTTTGCCACGCCCGCCGAGCTCGCCCTGACCGCACGGGTTGTCGCCGAGCAGCGTGATGTGCGTTACCTCACTTTGCCCCTGGCACCGTATCTCGACGAGGTTGAAGTCAGTGAGGAGGACCTCGAGGCGTTTTACCGTGAGAATGAGGCCAGCTTCATGACGCCGGAGTCTGTAGTGCTGGATTATGTCGAGTTGACGCTGGACGATTTCCGCGAACCGGTTGAAGAGGCCGCGATTGAGGAGGAGTACCGTATCCAGCTGGACAGCTACCAGTATCAAACGGAGAACCGGGTCTCGCATATTCTGCTGCAGCGCGGTAGTGATGAGTCGGAGGCGGACTTTGTTGCGCGTATTGCCACCGTGCAGGATGAGCTCGCCGCGGGCAAGTCGTTTGCCGATGTGGCCGCAGAGCGTTCGGATGATGTGGGTTCAGCCGGTAATGGTGGTGACCTCGGGTTTTCCGCCGGTGATGCCTTCCCGCCGGAGATGGAGGAGGCCGTGGCCGCGCTTGAGGTGGACACAGTGTCTGCGCCGGTCGAAACCGATGCCGGTACGCACATTCTCATGGTCACGGAGCGCCGCGATTCCGAAGCGCCCAGCCTGGCGGAGCTGCGTCCCGAGCTTGAAGCCGGTCTGCAGGAACGTGAAGCCCGCGTCGCGCTGTTGCTTGCGGTGGAAGAGTTGCGCGACATCGCGTTCACCGCGGACAGCCTGCGTACGCCGGCCCAGGAGCTGGGGCTTGAGGTGCTGCGTACCGAGCCGATGACTCGTGAGCAGAGAGACGGACCTCTCGCCGAGCCTTCCGTATTGCGTGCAGCCTTCTCTGAAGACGTGCTGGAGCTGGGGCACAACAGCGAGGTGTTGGAGCTGGGCGGTGACCGCTTCATTGCGGTACACGTGCATGAGCACAACAAGCCGACGCTGCAGCCGCTGGATGCGGTAAAAGAAGACATCGCGCGCAGCATCACCCGGGAACGGGCGCGCGAGGCGCTGGAGAACGCCGCCGCCGAGGCGGTGGCTGAACTCACCGCTGGCGAACAGAGCATTGAGGCACTGGCGGCACGCGAGAATGTGGAATGGCAGGTGGAGCTGGGAGCCCAGCGCGACAGCCGTGTCCTGCCCCCCGCGGTGCTGCAGCGCGCGTTCAGCCTGCCAGCTCCGGGCGACGACAACCCGGTTGCCGACTACGTGATCGATGCCTCAGGGGATGCCCGCGTCGTGCAGCTGGTGCGCGTACAGGCAGGGGCCCTGGCCAGCCTCGACGCCGAGCAACAACGTGGCCTGCGGCAGCGCATTGGCAGTGAGTTCGGTGCGCTGTTGCAGGTTGAACACGAGCAGGGCCTGCGTGCCGCAGCCGACATCTCTGTGCTCTGACGCACGCTGACAGACAACAAGGAAACCCGTTTCATCATGGCCCGACGTATTCTCACGCTTAACCAGATTTCCCTGAAAGGCCTTGAGCGCCTGCCCCGTGACGCCTACGAAATTGCCAGCGAGTTTGCGCATCCCGATGCCATCCTGCTGCGCAGCCACAAGTTGCAGGCCGACGACATCGCCGACACCGTGGTGGCGATCGCCCGCGCGGGCGCCGGTGTGAACAACATCCCGGTGACCGAATGCACCCGGCGCGGTATCCCGGTATTCAATTCGCCCGGCGCCAACGCCAATGCGGTGAAGGAGCTGGTGGCGGCGGGCCTGCTGCTGGGCTCACGGGGCGTGGTAGAAGGCCTGGAATATGTGTCCGGCCTCGCCAGCATCACGGACCCGGCGGAGCTCAACAAGACGCTGGAAGCCAACAAGAAGCACTTCAAGGGCAACGAGCTGCGCGGTAAAACGCTGGGCGTGGTTGGCCTGGGTGCTATCGGTTCGCTGGTGGCTGACATGGCGCTGACGCTGGGCATGGATGTCATCGGCTACGACCCCGCCCTGTCGGTAGATGCTGCCTGGCGCCTGTCCAGCCAGGTGCGCAAGGCCGACTCGCTGTCGGCGCTGTTTTCCCGCAGCGACTATGTGAGCCTGCATTTGCCGGCGCTGGAGTCTACACGCGGGCTGATCAATGCCGAGTTGTTTGCCGTGATGCCCGAACAGGCCTGCCTGCTCAACTTTGCCCGGCAGGAGATTGTCGATGAAGCCGCGTTGCTCGAGGCCCTCGACCAGGGCCGCCTGCGCAAGTATATCGCCGACTTCCCGAGCCCGGCCCTGATTGGCCGCAAGAATGCCGTGCTGATGCCACACATCGGTGCCAGCACCGACGAGGCGGAGGACAACTGCGCCATCATGGCGGCTGACCAGCTGCGCGACTTCCTCGAAAACGGCAACATCCGCAACGCAGTCAACTTCCCCACGCTGCAACTGGAGCGGGCAGGGGGGTGCCGTTTGGCGGTCACCAACACCAACGTTCCCAAAATTCTGGGCAGCGTGTTGTCCATTCTGGCTGAGCTGAATATCAACGTGGTGGATATGCTCAACAAGAGCCGCGACGATATCGCCTATAATCTTATCGATATGGACATCTGTCCGGCTGAATCCAGTCTGGCGTCCATGCGCGCGCTGGAAGGCGTTGTCAACGTCAGGGTGATTCCCTGACTTCACTGCGGGGGCACAATGACAGATCCACTTGATGCGCTGGCGGGCAACGTGCCCGCTGCGGCCAAAACGTCAGGCCCGCCACTGGAGCAATGGCACCCACCGCTCTCCGGCGATATCGATATCCGCATCGCGGCAGATGGCAGCTGGTACCACGAGGGCGGAAAAATCAGACGCGAGCCCCTGGTCGCGTTGTTTGCCAGCATTCTGCGCCGGGAAGAAGACGGTGAATACTACCTGGTCACGCCGGTAGAGAAATGGCGCATTCAGGTAGAACTGCATCCCCTGGTGGTGACCGAAATCAATCGCCGTGACGACACGCTGTACGCCAAACTCAACACTGGCCGCGAGGTCGCCGTGAACGCGGAACAGGCCCTGTTTCTCGAGCCGGCTGTGGGTGATGTGGCGGCCGTTCGTCTGCCCCACGGGCTCAGTGCCGTGCTGACGCGGGCTGCCTGGTATCGTCTGGTGGACTCCGCGCAAGAGCGGGAGGGGCGGCTGCAGGTCTGCAGCGCTGGCGTGTGGTTCCCGCTACAGTAGTTGCAAGCTACCGATAACGGGAACCTGCCGGGTCACATATTGGGGTAGGTCGGACCGCCGAAGCCTTCCGGCGTCACCCACACGATATTCTGTGACGGGTCCTTGATATCACAGGTTTTGCAGTGCACGCAGTTCTGTGCGTTGATCTGGAAGCGCTGCCCCTGCGCATCCTCCACCACTTCGTAGACACCGGCCGGGCAGTAGCGCTGTGCCGGCTCGTCGTACAGCGGCAGGTTCTTTTCCAGCGGTATGTTCGGGTCGATCAGCGTCAGGTGGCAGGGCTGATCTTCCTCATGGTTGGTGTTCGACAGGAACACCGAGGACAGGCGATCGAAGGTGATCTTGTTGTCCGGCTTGGGGTAGTCGGGTTTCCTGCACTCCTGGGCCGGCTTCATGGTGGCGTAGTCCGGCACCGAGTCATTCAGGGTGAAGGGCAGTTTGCCGCCGAACAGGGTCTGGTCGATCCACACCATCGCTGAACCGATCATGAAGCCGAACTTGTGCATGAAACCGCTGAAGTTGCGGGTGGTGTAAAGCTCTTCGTGCAGCCACGAACCACGGACCTTGTCCGCATAGGTGGCAAGATCTGCAGGCGCAGACTCGCCTTGCAGCAGCGCCTCGACCACGGCCTCGGCCGCGAGCATGCCGCTTTTCATCGCGGTGTGATTGCCCTTGATCTTTACCGCGTTCAGGGTGCCGGCGTCGCAACCGATAAGCAGTCCACCGGGGAAATGCATGGTGGGCAGGGAGTTGTAGCCGCCTTTGGTAATAGCACGGGCGCCATAGCTGATGCGTGAGCCACCCTGGATGTATTTCAACGTCTCCGGGTGTTGTTTCCAGCGCTGGAATTCTTCGAACGGGCTCAGGTGCGGATTGCTGTAGTTCAGGTCGGTGATCAGGCCGAGGTAAACCTGGTTGTTCTCCGCGTGGTAGAGAAAGGCACCACCGCTGGCGCCGCTTTCCTGCAGCGGCCAACCCAGGCCGTGTACCACCAGCCCCTCTTCATGTTGCTCGGCGGGAATCTCCCAGATTTCCTTAATGCCGATACCGTAGTGCTGTGGGTCCTTGCCTTCATCCAGGCCGAAACGGCTGATCAGCTGTTTGCCCAGGTGGCCTCGGCAGCCTTCTGCGAACAGCGTGTAGCGGGCGTGCAGCTCCATGCCGGGCGTATAGCTGTCCTTTTTCTCGCCATCCGCGCCTATCCCCATATCGCCGGTGGCAATACCCTTGACCCGGCCATCGTCGTGGTACAACACCTCGGCAGCGGCAAACCCCGGGTAGACCTCTACGCCCAGGTTCTCAGCCTGCTCCGCCAGCCAGCGGCAGACGTTGCCCATGGAAACGATGAAGTTGCCTTCGTTGTGGGTCGGCTTGGGAATCAGGAAATTTGGCAGCTTGATGGCTTTCTTGGCGCCCGTGTAAAAGAAGAAGTTGTCGTGCGTGACCGCGGTGTTCAGCGGTGCACCCATGTTGGCCCAGTCGGGAAACAGCTCCGCCAGCGCGCGTGGTTCGAACACGGCACCGGACAGAATGTGTGCGCCCACCTCGGAACCTTTCTCGACGACGCAAACCGTGACTTCCCGTTCCTGCGCCTGGGCCAGCTGCATGATGCGACAGGCGGCAGACAAGCCCGCGGGCCCCGCGCCAACAATCACTACATCAAATTCCATTGATTCACGTTCCACGGTAGGCTCCTCTGATCGTGCGGGGGTCTGGTTGGCTGCTTGCGGCCGCTTCGTGTAAAAGCGAAAGTCAGCCAAAAAAGCTGCGCAAGTATATAATTTTTATAGGTTAAAAGCCAGAAGAGCGGGGGTGCTCTGTGCTCTGCTTCTGTCCAGCACTACACGCCGGGACGCGCTGAAACACTCTTGACCTCTACAGCCTTTGGCGGCAACATAGCGGCCCGAGTACAGGTCGGGGCCTTGATCCACGCGCCCCGGCCCATTCAAACCCACCCGAAACTAGCGTTGGAAATCCTATGAAGGTTCTTGTTGCCGTTAAGCGCGTCGTTGACTATAACGTCAAAGTCCGTGCCAAGGGCGATGGCAGTGACGTTGACCTGAACAACGTCAAAATGGCCATCAACCCGTTCTGTGAGATCGCCGTGGAAGAGGCGGTAAGGTTGAAGGAAGCTGGAGTCGCGACCGAGGTGATCGCTGTTTCCGTGGGTGAAAAGCCCTGTCAGGAACAAATTCGTACCGCACTGGCTTTGGGCGCCGACCGCGGCATCCATGTGGAAGTCGAAGGCCGCATTGAACCGCTGGTGATCGCCAAGCTCCTCAAGGGCGTGGTAGAGAAAGAGCAGCCCCAGCTGGTGATTCTGGGCAAGCAGTCCATCGACGGCGACAACAACCAGACCGGCCAGATGCTGGGTGCGTTGACCAATATGCCTCAGGGAACTTTTGCCTCTGAAATCAAGGTAGAAGGCGAAAAACTTAATGTAGTTCGTGAGGTTGATGGCGGCCTGCAGACGATCAACCTCAGCCTGCCGGCTATCGTTACCACCGACCTGCGCCTGAACGAACCGCGCTACGCCTCGTTGCCGAATATCATGAAGGCGAAGAAGAAGCAGCTGGACGTGTACAGCCCCGCTGACCTCGGCGTGGAAGTCACCAGCCACATTACGTTGGTGCGGGTAGAGCCGCCGGCAGAGCGCCAGGCAGGTATCAAGGTCGAAGACGTGGCACAGCTGGTGGATAAATTGAAAAACGAGGCGAAGGTGATCTCATGAGTACACTCGTTATTGCAGAACACGACAACGGTAGCCTGAAGCCGGCGACCCTGAATGCTGTCACCGCCGCTCAGGCGCTGGGAGCGGATATCGATATCCTCGTTGCCGGCGCAAGCTGTGCTGCGGCAGGTGATGAAGCGGCAAAAATCGCCGGGATCGGCAAAGTGCTGGTTGCCGATAACGCCGCCTACGAGCACCAGCTGGCGGAAAACGTCAGCCTGTTGATCGCAGAAGTGGCCGCCGCGTACGACAACGTTGTTGCACCCGCCACCACCAACGGCAAGAACATTATGCCCCGCGTTGCGGCCCTGCTGGATGTTGCGCAGATCTCGGATGTTACTGCCGTGGAGTCAGCGGATACCTTCAAGCGCCCCATCTATGCGGGTAACGTGATTGCCACCGTGCAGTCCAGTGACGCACGCAAGGTCATCACCGTGCGCACCACCGCGTTTGATGCGGCTGCCGCCGAGGGCGGTTCCGCCACGGTAGAAGCCGTGTCCGCTGTGCATGATGCCGGTCTGTCCAGCTTCGTGGGCGAAGAAGTCGCGGTGTCTGACCGCCCTGAACTGACGGCCGCACCGGTGGTTATTTCTGGCGGCCGCGGCATGCAGAACGGCGACAACTTCAAGCTGCTCGAAGGTATTGCCGACAAGCTCGGGGCAGCCATTGGTGCCTCGCGTGCCGCGGTGGATGCCGGTTTCGTGCCCAACGACATGCAGGTAGGCCAGACGGGTAAAATCGTTGCGCCGGACCTGTATATCGCCGTGGGTATCTCCGGTGCCATTCAGCACCTGGCAGGCATGAAGGACTCGAAAGTCATTGTCGCCATCAACAAGGACGAAGACGCGCCGATCTTCCAGGTCGCGGATTACGGTCTGGTTGCCGACCTGTTCGATGCCTTGCCCCAGTTGGAGTCTGCGCTCTGAGCCAGACGTCTTCGTAGCAGGGTGTCCTGCAGTGACAAAAAAGCCGGCTTGAAGCCGGCTTTTTTGTGTGCCGCCATCCGGCCCACCGTAGTGGGCCGTGGCGGTGTTGGCCTGAACTCAGGCCGTGACGGTATCGATTTGCACCGCCGAGATGCGCTTGCCTTCTTCCGCGCTTTTCTGGAACTCGATGATCTGGTCGAAGTTCATGTAGCGATAGATCTCCGATGACATCGCGTCCAGCTGGCTGGCGTACTCAAGGTATTCCTCAGGCGTTGGCAGTTTGCCGAGAATCGCACCGACCGCCGCGAGTTCGGCCGACGTCAGGTAGACGTTGGCGCCATCACCCAGACGGTTGGGGAAGTTACGCGTGGAGGTTGAAAGCACCGTGCTGTTGGGCGCTACCCGTGCCTGGTTACCCATGCAGAGTGAGCAGCCGGGCATTTCGGTGCGCGCGCCGGCGCGGCCGAAGATGTTGTAGTAGCCTTCCTCCATCAGCAGGTGTTCATCCATCCGCGTTGGCGGTGAAATCCACATACGCGTGGTGATACTGCCCTTGTGCTTGTCCAGCAGTTTACCGGCGGCGCGGAAGTGACCGATGTTGGTCATGCAGCTACCGATGAATACCTCGTCAACCTTGTCGCCAGCCACTGCAGAGAGCAGACGGGCATCGTCGGGGTCGTTCGGGGCGCAGACGATAGGCTCACGCACCTCTGCGAGGTCGATCTCGATGACGGCGGCGTATTCGGCATCGGCATCGGCGGTCATCAGGCTCGGGTCGGCCAGCCACTCTTCCATCTTCACCGCGCGGCGTTCCAGGGTGCGGCTGTCGCCGTAGCCTTCGGCGATCATGGAGCGCAACAGCACCACGTTGGAACGCAGGTATTCGGCGATGGTGTCTTCATCCAGGGCAATGGTACAGCCGGCCGCAGAGCGTTCTGCAGAGGCATCAGAAAGCTCGAACGCCTGCTCGACGGTGAGGCCCTTGAGGCCTTCAATTTCCAGAATACGTCCGGAGAAGATGTTCTTCTTGCCTTTCTTCTCAACGGTCAACAGGCCCTGCTGGATGCCGTAGTAGGGAATGGCGTGCACCAGGTCGCGCAGGGTGATGCCCGGCTGCATTTCGCCTTTGAAGCGCACCAGAACGGATTCCGGCATATCCAGCGGCATTACGCCGGTGGCGGCGGCGAAAGCCACCAGCCCGGAACCCGCCGGGAAGGAAATACCCATGGGGAAGCGGGTGTGGCTGTCGCCACCGGTGCCGACCGTGTCGGGCAGCAGCATGCGGTTCAGCCAGCTGTGGATAATGCCGTCACCGGGGCGCAGGGAAACACCGCCGCGGGTCATGATGAAGTCGGGCAGGCTGTGCTGGGTGTCGATGTCCACAGGCTTCGGGTAGGCCGCAGTGTGGCAGAAAGACTGCATGACCAGGTCGGTGGAGAAGCCGAGGCAAGCGAGGTCTTTCAGCTCATCACGGGTCATGGGGCCGGTGGTGTCCTGCGACCCCACCGTGGTCATGCGCGGCTCGCAGTACGTGCCAGGGCGGATGCCGTCCATGCCACAGGCCTTGCCTACCATTTTCTGCGCCAGGGTAAAGCCCTTGCTGCTGTCGGCGGGCTGCTCGGGGCGGCGGAACAGGTCGGTGGGGGGCAGGCCGAGTGATTCCCGGGCCCGCGCCGTGAGGCCGCGACCGATAATCAGGTTGATGCGGCCGCCTGCGCGTACTTCGTCGAGCAACACCTCGGACTTGAGGGCAAACTCGGACAGCACCGCGCCGCTTTCCGAAAGAATCTTGCCATCGTAGGGGCGGACTTCAATCACGTCACCCATGTTCAGGTCGTCTACGGGCGCTTCGAATACCAGCGCACCGGCATCTTCCATGGTGTTGTAGAAAATGGGGGCAACCTTGCCGCCGATGCAGATGCCGCCGCCGCGCTTGTTGGGCACGCCGGGCATGTCTTCACCGAAAAACCAGAGCACAGAGTTGGTCGCGGATTTGCGCGATGAGCCGGTGCCGACCACGTCGCCGACAAAGGCCACTGGCAGGCCCTTGTCCTGCAGCTCTGCAATTTGCGTCATGGGGCCGGTGACACCGTGTTCTTCCGGTGTGAGGCCATCGCGGGTCATCTTGTACATGGCCAGCGCATGCAGGGGGATGTCCGGGCGGGACCAGGCATCGGGGGCCGGGGAAAGGTCATCGGTGTTGGTTTCACCGGTTACCTTGAACACGGACACCTTGATGGATTCCGGCACCGCGGGGCGGTTGGTGAACCACTCGCCGGCGGCCCAGGCTTCCATCACGTCCTTGGCGTGCGCGTTGCCTGCCCTGGCAAGTTCTTCCACGTCGTGGAAGGCATCGAACACCAGCAGGGTGTGCTTGAGCTCGGTGGCAGCCAGTGCGCTCAGTTTGTCATCCTTCAGCAACCCGACCAGCGCCTCGATATTGTAGCCACCGTGCATATTGCCCAGCAGGACCACCGCGGCTTCCGCGTCAATCAGCGGGCTGCTCGCTTCGCCCTGCACCAGGGCTGTGAGGAAGCCGGCCTTGACATACGCCGCTTCGTCCACGCCCGGTGGAACGCGGTGTGTAATCAGGTCGAGAAGGAAGGCCTCTTCGCCCGCCGGTGGGTTCTTCAGGAGTTCAACCAGCGCGGCGACCTGTTCGGCGCTCAGGGGCTTGGGCGGGATATTCAGGGCGGCCCTTTCGGCCACGTGATCGCGATAGGCGTCTAGCACGGTGAAACTCCTTGTTACGATGGCGGGGAGGTGTAATTTGCCGCCGGAGTATATCCCAGCGCCTGTTTAAGATAAATAAATCAAACGCTTATACCGTGCATTCAGCAGGCTGATGACGTAGACTTTTGGGCTGTTTTCAGCTCGCCCAATTTCCCGATTATGCTCAAACCAGCCGTTAAGACCCCCTGTATTGGCGTCTGCTCTACGGGTATCGGTGATGCCGTATGCCGCGGTTGCAAGCGGTTCAGCCATGAAGTTATTCACTGGAACGGTTACACGGCGGAGCAGAAGCGCGCCATTGATGCGCGCCTTTCAGGCTTCCTGTCGCAGTGTGTCAGCAACACCTTGGCGGTGCGGGACAAACCCCTGCTGGCCTGGCAGCTGCAGGTCCAGCAGTTGCGGTTCAACCCGGAACACGATGAATACTGCTGGGTGTTCAGCCTGCTGAAGGCAGGCGCAGGGCAGATTGAGCGCCCCGCTGACTTCGGGTTCGAAGTGCATGCCAGTCATGCGCGCCTGACCCTCACCGAATTGCGCGACACCATTGATCGCGAGTTCTACATTCTTTCGGAAGCGCATTACGAGCGGTATATGCGTACGCCCGACCTGTTTGGTGGCCTGCAACCATGACCGACACCTTACTGGCGCCGGTATTGGCGTTTTTGCCCTGCGCCACGCCGCAGGCCTGGGTGCAGTGGGCGCTAGAGCATCCGCACACACTGTTGGTGGATCATGCCAACTGTGAGAAGAAAGCCGCCTCTACAGCGCTGAACCTCATGTACCGCTATGTGGAGCACCCCAGGCTGTTGCAGAAGCTATCGCGACTCGCGCGCGAGGAGTTGCGCCACTTTGAGCAGGTGTTCGCCATCATGCAGCGGCGCAACATAGCGTATCCGCAGCTTTCTGCGTCGCGCTATGCTGCGGGCCTGCGTGCGCAGGTGCGCGGTAACGAGCCCGGCAGGCTGGTTGATACCTTGCTGGTGGGTGCCTTGATTGAGGCGCGCTCCTGTGAACGGTTTGCTGCGCTGATTCCACACCTCGACAGTGAGCTGGCGGAGTTTTATCGCTCGCTGCTGAAGTCGGAGGCGCGTCACTTCGAGGACTACCTAGCACTGGCTGGGGGGCTGGCGACGGCGGAAGAGATTGCTGAGCGGCTGCACGGGCTGAAGGATGTAGAAGCAGCGCTGATCACCGGCGTTGATCGGGAGTTTCGCTTTCACAGTGGCGTGCCGGCGGCGGCCTGAGTCTCGGATTCAGGTAAGGTTTTATCTTTAACCTACTGTTTTATATCGAAACTATGTAGGCTGCAGCCTTCGGGGGCGGCCTTCACGTACCAGCCTTTCTGGTCCCAGTCTCCCAGCACCCAGCGCACACCGGCGGCATGCTCATGGCGGGCTGGTCGGTGGGTGTGACCATGCACCATGCACTGTACTTCATGGTCCAGGAAGGCGCGTTCCACCTCGCTGGGGGTTACGTCCATGATGTCTTCCGCCTTGTTGCTGTTGGCTTCGCGACTGCGGTTGCGCAACTCGCGCGCCAGCGCGCGCCGCTCATCCAGGCTGCGTGCCAGCAGTTCGTTTTGCCATGCAGCGGAGCGGGTCGTCTTGCGAAAAGCCTGGTATTCGGTATCCCGCGTGCACAGGCTGTCGCCGTGCAGAAGCAGGGTGGCCGTGCCGTAGAGGTTGACGACTCGGGGGTCGCGCAGCAGCTTGCCTCCCACGGCTTTGCAGAAGTCACGCCCCAATAAAAAGTCCCGGTTGCCCGGCAGCAGGTACAATTTGGGTCCGGCCGCGGTAAAGCGGTGCAGCATCTCGGTGACTTCCCGCGCGAGGGGCGAATCGTCGTCATCACCGATCCACACCTCGAACAGGTCCCCGAGAATATAGAGCGCGTCACAATCCTGGTGGTCCAGCAGGAATCTCCGCAGGGCCCGCACCGTTGCCGGGCGGGTGGATTCCAGGTGGAGATCGGAAATCAGGTAGGTGGCGCTCACAGTTGCGGGCCCGGTCGGTCAGCCTTCGACGATCTCGACGGTTTCGATGATAACCGGGTCTACCGGTACATCCTGATGACCGGCGCGGCTCGTGGTGGGCAGAACGCGGATCTTGTTCAGCACTTCTTCACCGCCAGTGACCTTGCCGAAGACCGCGTAACCCCAGCCCTGCATGTTCTTGCCGCTGTGGTTGAGGAAGTCGTTATCTTTGACATTGATGAAGAACTGCGTGGTGGCCGAGTGCGGGTCCATGGTACGCGCCATGGCGATGGTGCCGAAGTCATTCTTCAGGCCATTGTCGGCTTCGTTCTCGATGGGCTCACCGGCTGGCTTCTGGCGCATTTCGGTGTCAAAGCCGCCTCCCTGGATCATGAAATTGTCGATGACACGGTGAAAAATAGTGCCATCGTAGGAGCCCGCACGCGCGTGTTGGAGGAAATTGGCCACGGTGACGGGGGCCTTGTCTGCGTCCAGGGTCAGGGTGATGTCGCCAAAGGTTGTTTTAATGATAACCATTGCAGATACGCCGCCTTGTTGGGGAGTCGAACAACTCCATTGAAAAAAGAGAGCGCAATGATACGGACTTTTGCCTGACTGTAAAACACGCGGTGTGTGTTTGGCATTACCTCACACTTCGCGGCGACCGATTTGCCGCTGGCCGCCGGGCGCGGACTGCTTGCCCGGCCCTCAGTCCCTGACCATCCGTGCGCTCTACCCGAGTATAGCTGTAAGCGCCGCACGTCTGGGGCTATAATGCCCGGCTTTTGGGAATCAAAGGCTCCATGGACACCAAGCCCGGCAACAACTTCCTCCAGACCGTCATCGCTGACGACCTTGCCGCAGGTCGCGTACAGACCGTGGTAACGCGCTTTCCCCCCGAGCCCAATGGCTATCTGCATGTCGGCCACGCCAAATCCATCTGCCTGAATTTCGGCCTCGCGGAGCGTTTTGGTGGCCACTGCCACCTGCGATTCGATGACACCAACCCGGAGAAGGAAAGCCAGGAGTTCATTGATGCCATCCAGGAGGATGTGCGCTGGCTGGGCTACCAGTGGGCGGGTGACGTGCGTTTCGCATCCGCCTATTTCCAGCAGTTTTACGACTGGGCTGTACATCTCGTGAGCAATGGTGATGCCTATGTCTGCGACCTCAATGCCGAGCAGGCCCGCGAGTATCGGGGCACGCTGACCGAGCCGGGCCGCAACAGCCCCTGCCGTAGCCGCTCGGTGGAGGAAAACCTCGACCTGTTGCAGCGCATGCGCGACGGCGAGTTCGAGGAAGGCAGCCGGGTGCTGCGGGCGCGCATCGATATGGCGTCGCCGAACATGAACCTGCGTGACCCCATTCTCTACCGCATTCGCAAGGTGCCCCATCACCAGACCGGCGACAACTGGGTCATCTACCCCACCTACGACTTTGCCCACGGTCAGGAGGATGCCATCGAAGGTGTCACGCATTCCATTTGCACGCTGGAGTTCGAAGACCATCGTCCGCTCTACGAGTGGCTGCTGGAACACCTGCCGGTGCCATCGCGGCCGCGCCAGTACGAATTCGGCCGCCTCAACCTGAATTACACCGTCACCAGCAAGCGCAAACTGAAGGCGCTGGTGGATGAGGGGATTGTCAGCGGCTGGGATGACCCGCGTATGCCCACCATTGCCGGTATGCGCCGGCGCGGCTTCACGCCTGCATCCATTCGCACCTTTTGCGACATGATCGGCGTGACCCGCAGCGACGGCGTGGTCGATGTGGCGATGCTGGAGCACGCGATTCGCGACGACCTGAATACCAACTCGCCGCGCGCCATGTGCGTGCTGAACCCGCTCAAGGTGATCCTCACCGACCTGCCAGAAACACACCGGGAAATAATTACGGCGCCCTGTCACCCCAGCCGGGAGGAGCTCGGTAGTCGCACCTTGCCTTTCACCCGCGAGGTCTTCATCGATGTGGACGATTTCCGCGAGGAGGCCAACAAGAAATACAAACGGCTGGTACTGGGCAAGCGGGTGCGTTTGCGCAATGCCTATGTTATCGAGGCGACGGATGTGGTGAAGGATGACAGCGGCGCCATTGTTGCCGTGCATGCACGCACCATTCCCGACACGCTGGGCAATGACCCGGCCGATGGCATCAAACCCAAGGGCGTCATTCAGTGGGTCTCCGCCAGCGAAGGGCGTCGCGCCACTGTGCGCCTCTATGACCGCCTGTTCACCCATGAGGCGCCGGATCGGGGCGACAACGCCTACCTGGAACTGCTGAACCCCGATTCCCTGCGCACGGTGGAGGGGGCCTGGATTGAGCCCAGCCTTGCCGAGGCAGCGCCCGAGCAGGGTTTTCAGTTCGAGCGGGAAGGGTACTTCGTGGCCGATCGCCATGATCACACGGCGGCCAACCCCGTGTTCAACCGCACCATTGGGCTGCGCGATACCTGGGCCACAGCAGGGGGCGATGCATGAGTATTACGCTTTACAACACGTTGAGCGCCCGCAAGGAGCCCTTCGTGCCACTAGAGCAAGACCGTGTCACCCTGTATGTGTGCGGCCCCACGGTGTACAACCTGGCGCACATCGGCAACGCGCGGCCGGTGGTGGTGTTTGATGTACTGTTTCGCCTGCTGCAAACCCAGTACGCGGAGGTGGTTTACGCGCGCAACATTACTGATGTGGACGACAAGATCATTACCGCGGCCCGTGACAGGGGCTGCAGCATTGATGACATTACCGCCGAGTTCACCGCCAAGTACCGCGAGGATATGGCAGCACTGAATGCACTGCCGCCTACCCTGGAGCCTCATGCCACCCACAATATCGACGGCATGATTGCACTGACACAGACGCTGCTGGAAAAGGGGCATGCCTACGTCAGCGAGGGCCATGTATTGTTTGCCGTGGAGTCCATGCCGGACTACGGTCGGCTTTCGGGTCGCTCACTGGATGACATGCTGGCGGGTGCCCGTGTGGAGGTGGCCGACTACAAGCGTCATCCGGGCGATTTTGTGTTGTGGAAGCCCGCTGCGGCCGAGGATCCGGGCTGGGACAGCCCCTGGGGCCGAGGGCGCCCGGGCTGGCACCTGGAATGTTCGGCGATGATTCGCGCGCACCTGGGCGAGACCATCGATATCCACGGCGGTGGTCGGGATCTCATTTTCCCCCACCACGAAAACGAAATTGCCCAGAGCCGGTGTGCCCACGGCGGCGAATATGTGCGTTACTGGATGCACAATGCCTATCTGGACATTGACGGTGAGAAGATGTCCAAGTCACTGGGTAACTTTCGCAGTGTACGGGAGTTGCTACAGCACTACCGTGGCGAAGTCCTGCGCTTCGCCCTGCTGTCGGCCCACTACCGGTCGCCGCTGAATTTCAGCACCGACCTGTTGGCGCAGGCCGAGGCCAACCTGGGGAGTTTCTATACCGCCCTGCGGGGCGTGGAAAACCTCCCGGACAGCGCCTCTGTGGACTTGCCAGCCGAGCCGTTCTACCAGGCGCTGGAAGATGACCTCAATACACCGCTAGCCATTGCCGAGCTGCATGCGTTGGCCAAGCAGTTGCACAAGGCAGGCGACGCTGACAAGCCACGGCTGAAAGCACGGCTGCTGGCGGCAGGCAAACTGCTGGGCATACTGCAACAACCACCCGCGGCATGGCTGCAGGGTGGCGCGGCTGCAGGGGAGATGACGCCGGAGGCAATCGAGGCGCTGATAGCAGAGCGCCAGGCAGCCAAGCAGGCGCGGGATTTTGCCCGCGCCGACGCGATCCGCCAGCAGTTGCTGGACGCCGGTGTGGAACTCGAAGATGGCCGTGAGGGAACGCTCTGGCGCAGGGCCTGAGAGCTCCCGTGAACGTTAGCCGAGAGACTTTTCCCCGGACTCCACAGTCTGCATGATGAGCGTGTTGATCGTCATGGGGCCAACACCACCCGGCACGGGTGTGTAGGCGCTGGCAGTTTCCAGCAGGGGGGCGAGTTCGATGTCACCCACGCCGCCGGGGTGGTAGCCGGCGTCAACCACCACTGCACCCGGTTTGACCCAGGATGCTTTGATAAATTCCGGCTTGCCCACGGCGCCAACCAGGATGTCTGCCTGTGCGACGAGCGCAGGCAGGTCCTGCGTGCGCGAGTGGCAGATGGTGACGGTGGCGTTCTTTTGCAGCAGCATCATCGCCATCGGCTTGCCGAGAATGGGGCTGCGGCCCACCACCACGGCGTGCTTGCCTTCAATCTCTACGCCGTAGCTTTCCAGTATGCGCATAATGCCCTGTGGTGTCGCGCAGCCATAGGCGTCCTCGCCCATGGCCATGCGGCCGAAGCCCAGGCAGGTCACGCCGTCGACATCCTTTTCCAGCGCTATGGCATCGAAGCAGGCGCGCTCATCGATCTGTTCGGGCACCGGGTGTTGCAGCAGAATGCCGTGGACATCGGGGTTGGTATTCAGGGCGGCAATTTCCGTCAGCAACTGCTCAGTGCTGGTGGCGGCGGGGAGTTCAACGGCGAGTGATTCCATGCCCACGCGGCGGCAGGCATTGCCCTTCATTTTGACGTAGGTAGCGGAAGCCGGATCGTCACCGACCAGAATGGTGGCGAGAATGGGCGTTTTGCCGCCGGAACGGGCTTTCAATTGCTCGACGCGCGCGAGCAGCTCGGCTTCGGTCTTGGCCGCGAGGGCCTTGCCGTCCAGAACCAGTGCTGACATGGGTCTGTATCCTGTATTCAAAGGGGGATGGGAGTCGTTCGCCGCGCATTGTCCCACGGGCAGGTGGCGATTGGGAGAGGAGGGCGGTGCGAAAGGCGTATATTATGACCAAACGGACGTTGACGCCCTCGCGGGGGCTGAGTATCATTCGCCACCTGAAAACGGGCTGCACGTTTGGTCCATGCAAGATATCGGGGTATAGCGCAGTCTGGTAGCGCGCCTGCTTTGGGAGCAGGATGTCGGGAGTTCGAATCTCTCTACCCCGACCAACTATTGGCCACGGTTGTCGAGTTGGTTGTGTTGTTTTCAGCCCTTTTGCAGTGGTGGCCGTAGCTCACCTGGTAGAGCACCGGATTGTGACTCCGGAGGTAGCGGGTTCAAGACCCGTCGGCCACCCCATCTTCTGTCTCGCTGTATCCTCATGAACGAACCCCGCAAGACACTCTGGAATCGCTCGCCCCCAATGGTATACTCGCGCCGCGTCGAGGTTGCGGTTCACCGTTGAACCCCGGCAAGGTACTCTGTTGCCATCAGCCTCTGTGGGGGTATAGCTCAGCTGGATAGAGCAACGGCCTTCTAAGCCGTAGGTCGAGGGTTCGAGTCCTTCTGCCCCTGCCACTAAGTCATTCAAATATAAAAACAATATTGAAGGCTCTTCCCCATTAAAGGGGCTTGGCGCCATTCACTACACCCGTTTGATGGCAGCTGTTCAGCCAATCAATAGCCGAGGCCAGTGTTAATCTTTATTCCCTGATTGTAATCCCTAAAACTACTGTTAATCAGGGGTGGGGCTCATTACTCGCTTTTCACGGTAACATGACGTGCGTCCCCCCAATAACATCCGTTGCATGCCATATGAAATAATTGTTTCAGTTTACAGTGTACATAGCTAAATAATGAAATATATATTTCATGAATGTTGTGCATTATACTGATTGCGTGTGCTTTTGGAGATTGCCTGATGGACCCATATGCCTTTAGCGATGAGGCCTGGTGCAAAGAACTTGGCCGGCGACTTGATCGTCTGCGGGAAGATCGAAAGATGAGCAGGGTCGAGCTTGGCGAAGAGATCGGCGTCAGTCAGCCGACCATCCGCCGGTTGCTGGACGATGGGCACGGCAAACTATCAATCCTGGTTGCCGCGCTGCGGTCCCTCGAGGCCCTGGATCAGTTTGAGACTTTTATCGAGCCACCGCCGGTGAATCCTGCCCTGTTGAGGAAGAAGCAGGGCCGCACGGTGGAGCTTGGCAAGGCGTCCGGCGGCACTCGGGAGCGTGAAAAGAGCTCCGCCCGTTCCAGTCACGGGCAGACTCAAGGAACCGATGAGAACGGTGATCTCGGATGGTAATAAGCAGCGAAAACAGCCTGGACCGGGAGGACTATGCCGAGGTCATGCTATGGGGTAGACAGGTTGGCACGCTGATGTACGACCGCAGCGCCGGCGTCTACCGGTTTGGCTATGATCCGGACTGGAAGAAAGATGGCCTGGACATCGCACCGCTACAGATGCCGCTCAGCGCCCGCCGCGACGTGTTCGAGTTCACAGCCTTGAATCCGGAAACCTACAAAGGGCTGCCCGGATGCTTCGCAGACATCCTTCCGGATGATTTTGGTAACGCGGTTATCAATGCCTGGCTGGCACGCCAGGGCCGAGCCCCGGCCACCTTCTCCTCGGTAGAGCGTCTTCTATACACGGGCTCCCGGGGCATGGGGGCCCTGGAATTCCGCCCGGCCATTGTGCGCGACTCGGTCGCAGGCGGTGAGTCTCTTGAGCTCGATACTCTTATTACTACGGCGCAGCGCGTATTGGACGAGCGTAATCGGGCCGGTGGTCCCCTTGCCGCGAATAATAATCACGGTATCAGCTCCATCTTCCAGGTCGGGTCCTCCGCAGGCGGTGCCCGGCCGAAAGCGGTGGTTGCCCTGAATAAGGACCGCACGGACATTCGCTCAGGACAGGTGGACGCACCGGAAGGCTACGAGCACTACCTGCTAAAATTCGATGGTGTGGTTGAGCACAGGAGCAACAGCGAGATTTTTGGTGACCCGAAGGGTTATGGCCTTATGGAGTACACCTACTACCAGATGGCGACAGCAGCCGGTATTAACATGGAACCCTGTGAGATCCTGGAAGACGGCCCTCGAGCCCACTTCCTGACCCGTCGCTTTGATCGCAAGGCAAACCACAAGATCCACGTGCAGACCTTATGCGCTATCGCCCATGCTGACTACAAACGCCCCGGTCAGTTCAGCTACGAGGAGCTTTTCCAGGTCGCCCGTCGTTTGAGGCTCTCCAGGATGGAGGCCCTGGAGATCTACCGTCGTATGGTGTTCAACGTGGTGGCCAGAAACCAGGATGATCACACAAAGAATTTCTCGTTCCTGATGGAAAGAGATGGCAAGTGGCGCCTTTCGCCGGCCTATGATGTGGTCTACAGCCACAAGCCCGGATCCCACTGGGTGGAACAGCACAACCTAAGCCTGAACGGCAAGCGCTCCGGGTTTAATCAGCAGGATTTACTGGCGGTTGCCTCTCAAATCGGCAACTTCAAGGAGCGGGATGCGATGGGCATCATTGAGCAGTGCACCGACGTAGTGTCCCGATGGCGCACCATGGCCTCTGAAAACGCGGTTCCCGCCGCCCTGGTGGATGAGATTGCAGCCAACCTCAGACTGAATCTTGCAGGCTAGGCACCCGTGCGAGGTAGAGCTGCGCGTCACCAGTGCAGCTCCCACCTGCGCACGTTCAGTCCGGTATTTTCAATTGCGCCAGGCCCGGTTTGATAAGTGACTCGTAAGTATCGATAAAGGCTTCAGGTTCCTCGGGTACGGAAAAAATAAAGCGGCGTGCGCCGGCGTCGACAAAGCTCTGCATCTGCTCGATGAAGTCCTCGGGACGTCCCAGCAGGCAGTATTTGCGCGCGGCGTCGCGGAAGGGCCGGTTGTAGATCATTTCCAGCATGGCAGCCGCGCGGTCCAGCGCCGCCTCATAGCTTTTGTCGGGAAAGGTGAAAATAAACGCCGATGATTCAAACTCGACGGCCTTTCTACCGAAACGTGCTGCCTGCTGGTCGATTTCCCGCATGTTCTCAGCGTATTGCTGCGCCGAACACATATGCGATATGTAGCCATCGCCATGCTGACCAGCGCGTCTGAATGTAGGGCCTTTACGTCCACCGATAAGGATGGGGGGGCCGCCTTTCTGCAGTGGTTTGGGATCCAGTGACACGGGCCCGAACGAAAAGTGCTCACCCCGGTGCTCCGCTCGGTCTTGCGTCCACAGCGTGCGTAAAACCTCGATGGCTTCGTCAATTCTTGGGCCGCGTTCCTCCAGCGGCACACCGCAGGCCTCATATTCGGGTGGGAATTCTCCACCCACCCCAACCCCGAGAGTGAGGCGCCCGCCAGACAACAGGTCGAGCGTCGAGGTGATCTTGGCCACCGGTGTGGGATGCCGCAATGGCAGCAGATAGACGCTGGTGCCCAGGCGCACCCGCTCGGTGATCGCCGAAACAAAGGTGAGAGCAGTCAATGACTCCAGCAGCGGGATGTAAAAAGACACGTGGTCGCCAACCCAGATCGAGTCGAAGCCCGCCGCCTCCATTCTCGGTGCCAAACGCAGCATATCTGCCCGGTTTTGCGCGGGCAGTACCATGCCACACTGTATGTCCTGTGGCAGTTTGAGGTTCTCGAACATGGTTGCTCCTTGTTTCTGATTTTTCCGGGGCACGCTACGGCACGAAGGCCGGTCGGGTACCGATTACGCCCGCGGTCTGTAATTCCTCCAGCTCATCGGGCTGCAGCCCCGCCAGCTCACCCAGCACCTGTGCATTGTGCTCTCCCAGTAACGGGGCGGGGGTGCGTAGCGGAAACCGCTGCCCGTCAAACTGAAAGGGAAAGTTGGGGTAATCCAGTTCACCGGCCACCGCGTGCTGTAGCCGGGTAAAAAAGCCATTTGCGCGCAACTGGGGATGATTTTGCAGCTCACGCACATTGCGCAGAACGGCCGCAGGCACACCCGCTGTCAACAGTGTATCGAGTGCATCTGCGGCGTCTTGTGACGCGCACCATTGTGCGACCGCAGTCTCGATGCGCGTCTCTTCTGCGCGGCGTCCGGTTCTGTCCGCTAGCGCTACCGCGTCCGCAAACCCCTTGCCAAGCAGGCCAGCCAGTGCCTGCCACTGCGTATCGGTTTCTACTGCCACAGCGATCTCAGTACCATCCCTGCAGCTGAAAACGCCCTGCGGCACCGCGTGTGGGCTGCGGTTCCCGTGCCTGCCCAGGCGCGAGCCGTAGGCCGTGTATTCTGCAATCTGTTCGCTAACCGCGTAGAGGCCAGCCTCCGCCAGAGGTACCTCCACCAGCTGCCCGCCGGCCCCCGCATCCCTGAGGCGTAGCGCTGCCAGTGTCGCGATGACAGCATGCATGCCGCCGAGTGGGTCGACGCAGCCCCGGGGAACTACCGGCGAGCGGTCGGGATAGCCGGTTTGCCAAGCCAGGCCCGAAACCTGCTCGATCGTCATGGCAAAACCGGTGCGGTGACGCCAGGGGCCTTCCAGACCAAAGGCCGGCATGCGGACCATCACGGCCTCTGGGTTCAGCGCGCTGATCTGCGCCCAGTCGAGGCCGAATTGTTGCATGACCCGGGGAGAGAAGTTCTCTATGACCACATCACATTTCGCGATGAGCTTTTTGATCGCGGCCAAACCGCGGCTGTCGTTGAGATCGAGGGTGATGCCAAGCTTGCCGGTATTCGCGCCGTGCGTTATCGGCGAGCACTCCCAAAGTGGTTTGTCTTTGGGGAAAAAACCAGCGGCGAAACGCATGCCATCTGGATGCTGTGTCGATTCGACCTTGATGACCTCCGCGCCGAACAGAGCGAAGCAGGCCCCGGCTACTGGCCCCGCCCAGAAAGCGGTCAGGTCGAGCACACGCAGGCCCTGCATGGGCAGGGTTGCATGTCGCTCCGGGGCTTTGTCCCGAGGTGTCCAGTCAGTTGACTGCGTGCCGCGCCGGGGGGCGGTGCCGGGGCGACGTAAACGTCCTTTGCCCAGGCGGTAGGGTGGACGTGGCTGCTGATGTTGATCCGGATGCGGCCAGAAGCTTTTCCTGGCGACGAACTGGGCCATGTCCAGCACTGTGGCGCCATCTCCGACGGGGGCCACAGGAATTCGCCGTCGCTCGGCTTCCTCAATGATCTGGGCGACGCTGTGGCGTTGGGTCCAGGCATGGATTGCGGGCTGCACCCTGTCAATGTGCTGGAAGCGCATGAAGCCGGTGCGCAATGTGGGGTCGTCGCCCAGATCCGGGCGACCGATCATTTCCGCGAAACTGCGCCATTGCTTTTCGGTGATCGTGCAAAGCCCCACCCAGCCGTCATTTGCGGGTTCGATGCTCGGTACATCCACTGACGCCGGCATGGGCGTATCCGGCTCCAGTTGGCCGTGCAGGTACTGATAGGGCTGGAAACTCAGCAGCATGGATTCAAAACGGGACACTTCGACGCGGCGGCCTGGCGTCATGCGCAGCGCAGCCATTGCCGCCACAGCAGCGAACACGCCACAAATATGGTCACCGATATGCCCGCCTGCGGCAAAGGGCGCACGATCCGGGTAGCCGCGGTAGGCGGTGGCACCCACTTCGGCCTGCAGCGTGAATTCCGTGGCCGGTCGACCTGTCCACGGCCCCTTGTCGCCCCAATCACTGATACTGATGATGGACAACTGCGGGTGTTTCTCCAGTAACTCCTGGGCGGACAGACCCACGCTATCCAGTTGTCCTTCCTCGAGCAGCAGGTCTGCCGTCGCCAATATCGCCTCGAAAGCGGCGCGATCCGTGGCGGTTGACAAGTCCAGGGTGGTGCCTTGTTTACTGGCATGCAGGCAGTTGAACAGTGCTCCAGTGTCCCCCGGTGCCAATGGGGCGCCGCCATCGAGTTCCGCGGATGCTCGCCACTGGCGTAGCGCCGCGCCACCCGGGGGTTCCACCAGAATGACCTCGGCACCGGCCTCTGTCAGTATTTTACCCGCGGTCGCCGCACTGGTGCCGCCGGCCAGCTCAAGTACGCGGATGCCCTGAAGGGGAAACGCCTCGCTTTTCATGACGCTGTGCACCTGCCTGTTGTTATGAAGAGTGTTGGCTTAGCGCCTTAGTATGCACAGCTCGCCCCGTGACTGCATCCGGATACGTCCGTGCTTGTCCGGTTTGCGTGAGTTGCCCAAATTCTCGTACTCAGAGGGCGCACGTAGGGTGGGCCGGTCGGCGTCCTTTACGCGGCGAGAATAGTTTATACTGATTCTCGTTTACACTGCAGGCGTGCTCGTGCCCCTTGTCAGGGCAGCATCAATAACCGATTTCTATAGTTAAGGCAGGGGAAGCAATGGATAGCTTTCGTGTGAAATACGAGATTTCCAACCATGGCCAGCCAAGCCTGTTGCCGGAAGTCGCTTTCGCCCCGAATGGTCAAGCATTTGCTGTATCTGTGCAGGAGCAGAATGAAGTTCGCCTCTACGAGACCGCGACAGGGCGGTTACAGCGTTGCTGGAAGAATCCGGAGGCCGGGTTTGCCGAGCCCCACGGGGTGCTGCTCACAGAGCGGCATCTTCTGGTGTCCAACCGGAATTACTTCAAGGCGCCGAGTGAGATTCGCGTGTACAGCCTAGACAGCAAGGACGATTACCCCCTGCATCGCCTGGTCACACCCTTCAGCGAGCTAGTTGAAGCTCATAGCATGGCGCTCTCGAATGGCCGTTTGCTGGTCACTTACTGTGAGGGCGAGGGGCGTACGGGTGGGGTGGTCTGCTACGCGTATGACGACGAACGCGGCAGCATAGGCGAACCGCTTTCGATGGTGGATGAATGTTTTCATCGTCTCGGTGATCCCAAGGGCGTAACCTTTTTCGATCAGGGTCGACGGGCACTGGTCTCGTTCAATTCGTTGAAGCCCAACCCGCCGCTACAGCGACTGATAGTGCGCTCGCTGCGGCGCTGGTACAAAAAAATGGCCGACTCCAAAGGGAACGTGTGGCGCAGCGCCTGGAACGTGCTGGGAGGATGGCAGGGCAAGCAGAGGAAACCCCCGCCGATTCTGCACAACGGGCTCGCTGTTTTCGCAATTGATGCGGCGGGCAATCTGTCACCAGAACCCGAGCGTGTTTTGCTGCGCGATGATTTCTGCCGGCTCGAAAACGTCCACTGCCTTGATGGCACCTGTGCCGTTGCGGATACCATCAACGGGCAGGTGCTGCTGTATGACGTCGTTGCAGACCCGAATCTGGAGCGCCCGCAGGAGATCGTGCAGGAAGCACTCTCCTTGCCCCACGGCGTCAAGCTGTCACCGGATGGCAACACCCTGGTTGTGAGCAATTACGGCCTGCGGGCCTGGCGACAGGAGATCATCTGGTTCGGCTGGAGCAAACCCCGCACGGATACCGTGGCAATCTACCAGCGTGAGGCCCGCCCGCAGCCAGCCTAAACGCGGCGCACCGAGGGCCGCAACAAACGGTTGCGCACCCTGATGATGCGAGTGGTTAGCCGTCCTCGCGAGGTTTTTGAAGCGTGTGTATACAGGTCTGCAGGGCGCAGTTGGTTGCGCAATGTGCGTCCACCCAGAAATCGATTGTAGTTGTCTTCGATGATATCGATCTCGGCGTTCTCGCGATCGGCCACCCGCGGCGTCACGTGCGGTGTAATGAGCACATTCTGCCGCCGCCAGAGGCTGTCCCAAGGGGGTAAGGGTTCGGGGTCGGTAACGTCCAGACCGGCGCCGGAGAGGATGCCCCGTTTGAGCGCAGCTTTCAGCGCGGCGGTATCTGTCAGGCGCGCACGGGCAACGTTGACCAGCATCGCGCCCGGTCTGAGCAGAGCGAACTGACGCTCGCCGAGCATGGCATGACTGCTGTCATTGAGAGATGCCGCCAGCACAACAATATCGGCGTGCGGCAACAGGTCGTCGACCGAGTCGCCTGCCGCGAGGCTTGAAACAGGAATGCCGAGGCCTTCGTCTTCCCCCGCGCTGCGCCGGAACGCAGACACCTGCATCCCCAGCGCGAGGCAGCGGGGAACGAGGGCTTTGGCGGTGCACCCCAGACCAATAAGCAGCATGCTGCGGCCCTCAAGTCCGCGCATTTTACCGGCACCGCTCAAACCCCACACCCGGTTGCGTTGTGCCTTCAGTTGCTGTGCGCTGTTGTAGGCCAGCGCCAGCATGAAGAACAGCGCGTGCTCGGCCAGCACGGCTGCGGAGCGTCCGGATGCCGATGTCACAGCGAAGGGGGCATTGATTATTTCCCGAGTGGCGCAGGCATCCAGTCCGCTGCGGTTACAGTGGACCCAGCGCAGCTGCTGATGCTGGAGATAACTTGCGTCAGGCACCGTTGGCAGCACGGCAATGTCAGCTGTTCGCAACTCCCGGCGCAGGGCCGCGTGCGCGTCGGAGCGCAGGAAAACTGTCTGGGCGGGCTGGAACAGCGCCTCAAGGCGCGCGCGGTGGTGTTCACTGTAGGCCGATGCAATAACAACACGGTTTGGCGCAGCGATGGCTGTTTGTGATTCGGAACGGTCGCTGTCGGTTGTTGCTGGATTCATCTTCCTGGTTACCCCCTGGCCCGGTGTTTCGCGCAATCACGTCAATGCGATTAGTAGCATGGGAGGTGTGCAGCGTCCATTCTGGCGACGCACACGAAACTGGTCTGGAAATCGTTCCTTGTGTACCCTGTGAGGCTACCTGACAGGCTGGGCGCATCGCGCTGTTCATCGGCCAAACATCGAACAACGGAGCCCCGGCTATGCGATCTCCTTCACGTCCCCGTGTTCTGATAACAGGCGGGGCAGGCTTTCTCGGCAGTCATTTGTGCGAGCGTCTTCTCGCCGATGGTCACGATGTGCTTTGCGTGGACAACTTCTTCACCGGCAGCCGCGACAATGTGCTGCACTTGCTCGGCAACCCCCGATTTGAATTGTTGCGTCACGATGTCACATTCCCGCTGTACGTCGAGGTGGACCAGATCTACAACCTCGCCTGCCCTGCATCGCCGATTCACTATCAGGCGGACCCGGTACAGACGACCAAGACCAGTGTGCATGGCGCCATCAACATGCTCGGTCTGGCCAAGCGAGTCAACGCCCGTATTCTGCAAGCCTCTACCAGCGAAGTGTACGGTGACCCGGAAGTCCATCCCCAGCAAGAGGGCTATTGGGGGCGCGTGAACCCTGTGGGTCCGCGTGCCTGCTATGACGAGGGGAAGCGCTGTGCTGAGACACTGTTCTTTGACTACCACCGTCAACACGGGTTGCGTATCAAGGTGGCGCGCATTTTCAATACCTACGGTCCGCGCATGCACCCCAACGATGGCCGCGTCGTTTCAAATTTTATTGTTCAGGCACTCAGCGGCGCACCGATAACGCTCTATGGCGATGGCCAGCAAACCCGCTCTTTCTGTTACGTGGACGACCTGATCGAGGGCTTGATTCGGCTCATGAACACGCCGGATGACGTGACCGGCCCCGTGAATCTGGGCAACCCGGTGGAGTTTACGATTCGCGAGCTTGCAGGGCAGGTGTTGGCAAAGACCCGGTCAGCCTCCCAGCTCCTGCAGGAGCCGCTTCCGGAAGACGATCCACGTCAGCGTCAGCCCGATATTGGCCTCGCCAAAGCGCTGCTCGATTGGGAGCCCGCCGTGCCCCTGGCTGATGGGCTGGAACGTACCATAGATTACTTCAGGCGCATTGGTTCCGAAGTATGACGCCCTTTATGCTGCCATGATTCGGGGGGTACATCTCAGACATGTGGCTGCGCGACTGAAACAGAAAGCGAATGGCAATCGTGTGTTGCGCGCAGGCTTCCTGGCCTCGCTGGTGCGCGGTACCGGGCTGCTGATAACGTTTGGGTTGCAGCTATTGCTGGCACGCCTGATAGGGGACGCCACCCACTATGGGCTCTATGCCTGGGGGCAGAACCTGCTGTTCCTGCTGGGCGCGATCTTTGCCATTGGTATTCCACTCGCCAGCAGTCGTCTCATTGCGGTGCACCACGCCCGGGGTGACCTGGCCACTGCCTCGAGAGTGGCCTGGCACAGTACAGGCTGGTTGCTGGTAACGTGCGCCCTGGGCATCGCCGGGGTGACTGCGATGGTGCTTGCCATGCCGGCTGAGCTGTTTGTCGATTTTCCGCGCGCGCTGATCCTGTTGGCCGTGTTTGCCGCGCCCCTGGTTTCGTTTACCACCTTGCTGCAGGCGCATGCCAGGGCAAAGGGTCGGCTTCTGCTGGCTTTTGGGCCGACACAAGTGCTGCGCCCACTTTTTACCGCGCTTATCGCTGGCGTCGTTGTATTCTGGGTGGGCTTCCAGTTCGGGGCAATGGAGGCCATGCTCGCCCTGACTGGCAGTTTGCTGCTGGTGCTCTTGCTGCAATGCGTGCTGGTTGCGCGCACCGGGCGCCGTCATGAGCCCTTGCCCGTCAACGAGCCATTGGTAGAGGAGGGGAACTATGCGCCTTCGCAGCTCATGCACAATGCACTCCCGCTGTTTGCGACGCGCTGCGCCACCTTGACCATGCAATACAGCAGTACGCTGCTGCTGGGTATTCTGGGCGGGCCAGCGATTGCCGCGAGTTTTTTTGTGGCAGATCGTCTGGCGCGACTTGGTGCGATACCGGGTACGGTTGTCGCGGCAGTGGTGCAGCCCTGGCTCGCCAGCGCGTATGCCGAGCGACAGCATGAAAAACTGCAGGCGGTGGTTACCGAGGCGAGCCATGTCAGTCTCTGGCCCACTCTGCTCGGCTGCGTTCTGCTCTATCTCGCTGCCCCGTTTCTGGTGGGGTTGTTTGGCGCCGTTTACCAGGGCGCGCTGGAGGTGTTGGGCATTCTGCTGCTTGGCTACGTTGCGGGTGCAAGCCTTGGTCCCAGTCAGCAAATGCTGGTCATGAGCGGCCATCAGAGAGTGCTCATGCACATCATGACGCTTTCGGCCCTGGTACACGTCCTGGCGCTTATACTGCTCATTCCGGATTTTGGTGCTACCGGTGCTGCCGCCGCCACATTGTTCAGCACGATCCTCGCGCGTTCGCTGTGTCTGGTGATTGTACGCCGACGCCTGGGTCTGCAGCCATCGGCGCTCGTCCACCTGGCGCAGCGATTGCGAAACAAGGAGCCATTGTCATGATCAGTGAACCCGTCCCCGCATCGCCCGGAGGCAAGTCTCGGCGGCGCGTTGCAGTGGTCGTGCGGCGCAGGTTGCGGGCCTACCGTATGGATCTCGCCAAGTATTATCGCAGGGACTGCGTGTTACCGGACTTTCTGATTATCGGAGCGATGAAGTCGGGCACCACAACCCTGTTTCATATGTTACGACAACACCCGGGCTTTTTGCCGCCGCTCGCGAAGGAACTGCAGTACTTCCATCAGCCCCGCAATTTTCGCCGCGGGGAAGCCTGGTACCGTGCCCATTTCCCGCGCCAAAGCCAGTTTGACGCGGCTGGCGCCCAGCTCGGATACAGGCCGGTAACGGGAGAGGCAACGCCGGCCATGTCAGCGCCCGGCTATGCGCGACATGCGGCAGCGCTGGTTCCCCATGCCCGCCTGGTAGTGACCTTGCGCAACCCGGTGGACCGCGCCTGGTCGCATTATCAGCACATGCGTCGCAACCTGTTGCCGGAAAAACTGGACTTCGGCTCGGCACTGGCAAGAGAGCAGGACTGGTACGCGCGTGGGCTGGAGCTCACGACAGACAATTTTGCAACGCTCGGGCCCCGCCTGCACAAGTTGGGCTACATCAAGCGCGGCCAATACGCCGAGCAGATTGAAGAGTGGTTGCGTCATTTCCCGAGGGAGCAGTTCCTCTTCCTCAACTTCGATGCCTGGAAAAGCGAGCCTGTTGACGCTGCAACGCGTATCGCAGAGCATCTCGGCCTGCCCGATCACAGTTTTCAGGCGGCTGCAGCGAATACGGGCGGCTACGGCAGGGCCATGCCGGAGCAATGCCGGGAGTATCTGACCGAGCACTTCCGGCCATGGAACGCGCGTCTGTTCAATCTGCTCGGCGAGGACTGGGGGTGGCCGTGCTAGCTTCGATGACGCCAGGTCCGTCACTGTCCATTGTGGTGAATAATTATAACTATGCACGCTATTTGCCGGCGGCATTGGAGTCAGCGCTTGGTCAGCTAGGAGAGCGGGACGAGATCATTGTTGTCGACGACGGCTCCACTGATGACTCGGCGGAGGTGTTGTCACGCTACGCGAATAACCCACGTATGAGCGTCATACTGCAGCCTAACCAGGGGCAATTTGCCGCCGTATTGAATGGGCTGGCTGCCGCGCGTGGTGAGCTGTGTGTGTTGCTCGACAGCGATGACTATCTGCTGCCCGGGTATCTGGCCCGCTTGCGCACCACCGCGGAAGAGCGGTCGCAGGAAGACTTTTTTTTCAGCGCTGCCGAGCCCGGGGGTGAGAGTGTATCCGCAGCTGAGATGACGCGTGCAACACTCGCCAGAATGGCGCTGCCCGAGGGTCCAACCGGGGGCAGCCGGTGGGGAACCTGGGTCGCGGGTGAGTTTCTGGGTACCCCCACATCGGGCCTGGCGCTGCGGGCAAGCCTGGTGGCAAACATCCTTGCGATGCGTGAACAGTTGGATGATCGGCTGGCGTGCCCCGTCTGGGCGGTGCGTGCATTCCGCATGAATTCCTCGAGTCACATCGTCAGTCGACTGACGGCTGATGGCATCATCGTACGCGCAAGCTCGCTGCTCGGTGCGCGCAAGTACTGTATCCGAACGCCCGGATTCTTCTATCGCATCCACGGCGGCAACGCGTTCGCTGGGCTCGGGACGCTCGCGCGATTGTACTTACGCTTTAAGCGCGGCAGACAGATGGTGCGCATGGTGGGCGCAGCGATGGACATACCCACGAGGCCGACCGTGCGGCAGGTTTTGCTGGAGGCAGGGGAGCGCAGCGCACCTCTACGCTTCAGGCGTCGCATCACGCTCTGGCTGAACTACAGCCGGGCCCTGCTTTCTGCAGCGGACGCTATCCCGATGCGTTTGATCGCGCTGCTGCAATTACCGTGGCGTCTCTTTCGACACAGCAAGGCGTAAGCGGACGAGGGGTACGAGCAAAAACCAGGGTGTCAGGAGGTAGCGGCGCCAGAGCCGTCCGGGGTCGTGTAACAGGCGGTATAGCCAGGCCGCACCATGCCTTGACCAGGATGCGGGTGGTTGGGCCTGCTCACCGCTGTAGTAGTCCAGCGTGCCCCCCGCCTGGAGAATAATTCCGGCGGTGAGCGCATCGCGGTGCTCAAGTATCCACTGCTCCTGCAGAGGCATCCCGAGCCCGACCAGCAACAGGTCCGGGGCGAAAGTATTGATGTGCGCAATGACCCGTTCGCTGTTCGATTCATATCCGTGGTGCAGGCCGATGGCGAGTTCTGGCCAGGATTCCCCCAGCCAGTGGCGCGCCCGCTCAACGCTTGCCGGCGACCCGCCCAGGTAAAAAACGCGCAGAGAGGCGCGTTCCGCCATGGTGAGGAATTCAGGCAGGCAATCCATAAAGGAAAAGCGCTGCATTCTCGCGGTTTCGACGCCGGCAACCCGTAACGCCCACAATGCGCCCATGCCGTCGATGTAGCATTCGCAACTCGCCTGGTAAAAGCGCCGCACCTGCTCGTCGGTTTGTGCCAGATACAGGCTGTGCAGGTTGTGGTGTGCGAATATCAGGCCTTCTGCGCCCTCTGCAAGGCGGGCCGTCAGTTCCAGGAAAAAGTCGGGCAGGCTACGTGCCCGAATAGTGCAGCCGGCAAACGCGGCCAGTGCAGGCCCGCTGGAGCTGTCTTCATTCATCCGGTAGCCATTCGCGCAAATTCCGGTTGGTGACGTTCATGAGCCCCTCAATCTCAGCGCTGAACTCGCGGCTCAATGCGTTGCGCTGTGCTCTCGGCAAGGGCGGTAGGCGGCGCAGATTGGATTGATCGATACGCTCCTTGGCCCAGCTTACAAAGGGCAATGGCAGCAGGCGACGCGCTGTGCGTTTGATGCGAGGAGAGCGCACCAGTTGATGTAGCGTGCGGTTGCGCGGTAGGCCTGAACGGTTTTGTCGGTGTGCGGCGGGGGTTCTGCCCGTTGTTTCCAGCTCAAGGAAATTGCAGCAGCCCCGCCACAGGCTTTCTGGCCTGTCGCGCAAGTCCTCGTAAAACATGATGTGTACGCGGTCCCTGCCGAAGTGCTCAATATAGTCGCGCACGGGCGCCAGGTAGTGACTCATCTCCCGATACCGCAACAGGTGTGACGGGTTTTTTCGCTCAGCCTCCGCCTGCAGCGCCTGTGCAAACCGCTCACACGGCTCTTCGTTGTCGCGCCGGGCATGACACCAGGCGGAATAAGCGCGGTCGGCGGGTTGGCGCAGTATGATCAGAATCCTCGCCTCGGCATTGAAGTTGTGCAGGCGCGCCGCCATACCCGGCTCGGAAAGGTACCAGGTGCTGGCATCGCCGAGGTAGCGGGCCTGCGCAGGCGCGCCCTGGAACAGGTCGAGATACGCCGCGCGCGACGCGACAACCCATGAGCTTGCCGCTGTCGGGCGTCCATAACCGTCCAGTGCCCGGTAACCCGCAGCACCGAAAGCGAGGTAGCCAGGCTCCTTCGGCTGGCACATGTAGATCTCAGGGTGCTGACTGAGCATGACTGCCAGGGTGGTGGTGCCACTCTTTTGTGCGCCAACCAGAAACAGGTTGGGGAGGCGTGGCTCAGTAGGCATTGCGGTCGCTCCAGCCCAGCAACGTCGTTTTTGCCAGAATTTTGATATCCAGCCAGATCGACCAGTTCTCGATGTAGTAGAGGTCGTACTCGAGTCGCTTTTGCATTTTATCCAGGGTCTCCGTCGCACCTCGGCAACCATTGATTTGTGCCCACCCCGTGATTCCGGGCTTCACGCGGTGGCGTTGCATATAGGTGTCCAGCCGTTTGCGATATTGATTGTTCAGTTCCAGTGGATGTGGCCGCGGCCCCACCAGGGACATGTCTCCCTGCAGCACATTGAACAACTGCGGCAGCTCATCCAGGCTGCTGCGCCGCAGAAAACGTCCCAAACGGGTCACACGCGGGTCATTGGGTTTGGCCTGTCGTGTGTCAGCGCTGGTCGCGGTGTGCATGGTGCGAAACTTGAATACCCGGATAATCCTTCCACCACCACCGTGACGGGGTTGGGTAAAAAGCGCAGGTCCCGGGGAGTCCAGGCGCACCAGCGCGGCGATCAGCAAAAGCAGCGGTGAGAGAGCCAGCAGCGAGATCGCTGCCAGCGAGCGGTCCATCAGCGCCTTGAATACCGCTTCGGGGCCATCCAGCGGAGTCGCGTTGAGTTCTATTACCGTGAGGCCATCCACATCGTTGATGCGGTGCTGCAGCATGCGCAGCACGGTGAGGTCGGGCACGTAGCGCACTGGCAGGCTGCTCTGGCTCAGACCACTTTGCAGAACCGTGTCGGGAATGGCGCTGGCGCCATCGGGCGCGAGCCAGAGCTCGTCCACATGACTGTCAGCGCTGTTCAGGAGTTCGTCGAGCTCGGTGAAGTGTCCGAGAAACGTGGCGGGTAGCCGCCGGCTTGCCGTTTCCGGCTCCCCCGGTAGCGCCAGCATACCAATCACCTGGTTTTGCGCTTGCCGACTTTGCAGATGTGACACTGTCGCACAGGCCAGTGGACCGGTGCCAAGCATCAATATCCTGCGACTGGCTGACTTGGGCAGCGTGCTGGCAAACAGGCGCCATACTGCCATGCCCGGAACACTCAATATGACCCAACCCAGCATCCACAGGCGGGAGAATTCCGCAGTGGACTTGGTCAGCATGGCTATTGCCAGCAGGCTGGCAAATACCAGCAGTAAACCGGGAGCAGCCGCGACCACGCCGCGCACCGGATGGCACCAGTGCGGGTGCCGATAGGCGCCGGTAAGCGGGAGCAGGACGATCGCGAGCAGGAAGGCCAGTAGCAGGGCAATAGGGTAGGGGGCGCCCATGTTGGCATCGGGGAAGCGCAGCAGCCAGCTTATTCCCCCTGCCGTTACCAGGGCGAGAGCATCCAGTGGCGGCGCATAAGCCGTCAGGCGGGTGTTGGTTGATGCTGCCACTAACGCGCCTCTGCTGCGCGATTGGCGTGCCAGAGCGTCGCCAGTTGCGTAAAAGCGACGTAGACACCCAGCGGGACGACGTAGAGCAGCGCTCGATCCAGTGTGACGCCGTTGGCGGCCTGACGGAAATAGTGGGTGAGCCCAAAGACTGCCAACAGAACGCCCAGACCACAGACAAACACCACGAGGGCGATATTCTGCAGGCTCTTATAGCCGCGTAGCCACAGGCCTGCGACCAGGCAGGTGAAGAGCAATAGCCAAAACAGGTGCCAGTTGGCGGTGAGAAAAAAGCTGTCCCAGAGTAGTGGTAGCAGCGGAGCGGGCGCGATCTTCAGGGTGGGCAGCGCGCCGGGCAAGCGGATTGTCAGGTGGTCGGCGCCAAATTGTGCGGCGTCGGGGTGCAAACCCAGCAGCAGGCCTACAGCGGTCAGCGCCAACGCGCTGCCCAGAAACCAGCCCACCCAGCGGACCGGGGGGCGCCACAGGAGCAGCCCTGCAGCGGCGAGCAGAATCGCCGCGTAGGCGAGCCCGGGAACCTTGAAAAGTACGCAGCATAGTGCCAGTAACGCGGCGAGCACACCCCAGCGCCACTGGCCAGAGGCATGCCACTCCGCCAGGGCCATGCCGCCAAGCCCAAACGCCACTGCAAGCCAGAGGTCCGCGTACCCGGGTAGCGCTGTGTGGGTGTTGGCCAGGGGCTGGCTAAGCAGTGCAAACACGGCGAGTGCACAGACGGCGCGAGGCGAACATAGTTGACGCAGGTGCCCCCAGAGCGCGAGCCCCGCTGCGACTGGCAGCAGCAGCCAGGGCAGGTACAGGAGATTGTGGTCGTAGGTGCCGCCACCCAACATGGGCCAGAGCAACAACAGGGGCACGCCGGGCGGATAGACATTCGCCCGCGGATTGCCGAGGGTGTAGGGCGCGGGGTCTGCCGTGGCGGCCAGCCATTGCTCGGGCATCACAAAGGTGGCCAGTGCGCCCTCATGGAACCAGACCACCGCACGCGGCGCCCAGTTCATCCACGCATCCCACGCGAACAGCGGCCGCATTGTTACTTCGCCGGCGAGGCTCAAAGCGCGTTCAGCGAGAAAAGCAAGGAGCGGCAACAGCCACAGCGCATCACGCCAGCCCACTGTCAATTCTGGCTCTGGAGACGGCGTGTTCCGTCTCCACGACAATACCAATAGTGCCGTCAGTGCCGTCAGTGCACCCAGGACCCAGGCGAGTGGTGCGAACGCCAATCTCAGACCGAGGGAGTCCCATGCGAGCAGAAGCAGAATGATCAACAGCTGCCCGACCATGAATCCATGCCCCAGCAACAGTGTGACCCGGAGCGGTCCGAGCAAGGCGCGAACGGTGACCACGCCGGCCAGCCAGGGCAGGGCCAGGGCGAGCATGAGCCCCATGCCGTCAAGTTCGGGAATCGTCGTCATGGTGTCGTCGGTACCCCCAGGTAGCCGGACAGCAGATACAGATTGCCTCTGGCATGTGAGTCCACCAGCCGTGCCCGATAGGCGTGGTGACCATCGCTGAGTATTTTCTGTTGCGGCAGGTACTGCATCTGCGGCATCGCGTCCAGAGTCAGCACGTAATCGCCCCGGCGCATTTGACCGGGTGGCAGCAGCTCGGCGCCGTAGTTGTAGGTGTTGGCCGGAAGCATGTGGAACTGCAGGCGCAAGCGATCAAAATTGTGACCCGCCGCCGCGTTCAAGAGGAACACTCGCGCATCCTCCGAGTGCAGTCGGCCCTGTATGTGCCCCGCGTAATCGTATAGCTCTGCGTGGGCACTCGCGGCATGTTTCTCGGCCTGGGTTTTACCTGCGAACGTTTCGTGAGTGAGGAGGGACTGACGATCGAGTTGTGCCTGCCACAGGCGATCCAATAACAACCAGGGTAAAAACACGGCGAGCAATACTGCGGCCAGCAGAGCGCGGGACCCCGGCCGCTGCCAGGCCGCCCAAAGTGCAACAAGCGCCAGCGCCAGCGCCGCCCAGAGGCCGATGAGTCGCGCCGGGGAGTGGTCGCTACCCGGGGGAGCGCCAAGGTAGCGATTGATGGCGAAAGCCGGCCAGCTGCCACCTGCATGCCAGTGCGACCAGGCCGTCCTCAGGTTCGCCGTGCGGGAATCCGGATGAAATGCAAGCGCGCGCAACGCGACCGGGGTGGCTGCATCGGCACTGAACGCGCCCAGTGCCACGTGTGTTGTCGTACCTCGCCAGAGCTCCGAGGTGGACATCCGGTGCCAGCTCACACCATTGCCCGCTGCCTCAAGTGGTGCGTAATACTGTTGCCCGGGCTGCTCTTGTGTGCGCCAGAAAAGGAAATAGCGCAGCGATGGGTTGCTCCCCGCCGCATCGAGCCGAATGTAGGGATAGCGTTCCAGTGGCAGCCGTGCCTCAACAGAAAAAACCGCCTCGCCGCCGGTCAGCTGGCCAATGACCTGGGTGTTACCGTCGATATAGGCGCCGTTGCCCCGCTCGGCCCGAAAGTCGCTCCCCGCAAATACGCGGCTGGCATCTGTGCCTGATACCGCAGCGCCATGCCCGGCATCAAGTTGCGGCAATAGCGCCCACAGCGCGAGAGCGGCAAGCAGCAGTGCGCCGCCCGAGGCCAACATGCCCCGTAGCACGCTCTCTGCACTGCCATCGGACGCCGTAACGGGGTCTGCCGGGGGGGCACCAGGCCCCTCTGCGTTTTGCCTGCTATTCATCAGTACAGGGGATTTCACCGCTGAGAAAACTGAAGCTTAGCGCCTGGCGCTCCACAGGCCAAGGTCCGCACAGAGCTTTGAGCCGCAAAGCGCCGCGTTGTGTACTCCACAGGCCTTCTGGTTTAATGCAGGCCTCATAACTCCGGGAGGTTCACATGGTCTGGTTTATCGTTGTGGTGCTGGCACTCGTGCTGTTCAGCCTGCTCTATTTGCGCGGCGCTGACATGTCGCGTTTTGACGGGCCTGCACTGCCTGCACCGACATCGCCGCCCAGCTCGGGGCATGCGGACGTCTTGCAGCGCCTGCGTGACCTGCTGCCGGCAGGGCAGGCCAGGCAGCGCGGGCGTGCGCAGCTCGTGCACATGCGCAGCCTGATGGATGGCCTGAGCGCCGGCCGTGATTTTACCTGCAGTTTTGTGCCTGTCAGCACCGCGGACGTGCGCGGCGAATGGGTGCTGGCGCCGGGACACGATACCAGGCGTCGCCTGTTGTACATACACGGCGGCGCGTGGATTGCCGGTAGCCCGCTCAGTCATAGGGCAATTACCGACCGTCTGGCTCGCCTGACCGGCGCGGCGGTGTTTTCACTGGATTACCGTCTGCTCCCGGAAAACAGGCGCATAGACGGCATCCATGACTGCCGCAACGCCTGGCGCTGGCTGTTGGAAAACGGCCCCGATGGCGCGACGCCCCTTGACTATGCCATGGTGGCCGGAGATTCCGCGGGGGGTAGCCTCACCCTCGGCTTGATTGCCTGGATTCGCGACGAAGGTCTGCGCCAGGCCGATGCGGCTATCGGCTTTTCGCCGTCGACGGATGTAACAATGAGCGGCGGCAGCCTGCGCACGAATCTGGCGACCGACCCGATGCTTGGCCCGATGTTCAGCTGGATGGCGAAGGTGCCCGCGCTGCTGCTCCTGTGGGGCACCTGGTTTACCAATCGCCTGCCACCCTCGCACCCGGATGTGTCTCCGCTGCGCGGCAATCTGGCCGGCCTGCCTCCCACTCTGCTGCAGGTGAGCGAGCAGGAAATGCTGCTCGACGACTCCCGCCGCTATGCGGCCCGTGCAGAGGAGGCAGGGTCGCCGGTGGTGCTACAGACCTGGCCGCACATGGTGCATGTGTGGCAAATGTTCACGCCGGAGCTGGAGGAGGCGGAAGAGGCCTTCGCCAATATCGCGGAGTTCCTCACCAGCGTGGGCGTTCCCGTGACGGAGGGCGGCGACCTGTGAAAGTGGTGCGCTCTCTGCTGGTTTTTCTGTGGATGGTGGTCACGGTCATTCCGGTTGGCCTGGCGCTGGTAGTCATGTCGCTGTTTCTGAACGACATCCGGCTGTGGTGGTGGTTTGCTGTTCCGTGGCTGCGCGGCGTGGTGGAAGTGGCTCGGCTGATCGCTGGTGTGCAGTACCGTATTCACGGCATGGAGAACCTGCCGGCACCAGATGATATGCGCCGCATCGTACTGTGCCCCAAGCATCAGTCGACCTGGGAGACCTTTTTCTTCCCCAGCATGACGCCGCATCCGTTGGCTTATGTCTTCAAGAAAGAGCTTCTGTATATTCCCATTTTTGGCTGGTGTCTCGCGCGGCTCAAGATGGTGCATATCGATCGCAGCAAGCGCTCTGAAGCCTGGACCCGAGTGGCCGCCCAGGGCAGGGAGCTGATGGACCGTGGCAAGTGGGTCATCATGTTTCCCGAAGGCACACGCACGGCGCGCGGCAGCAAGGGGCAGTACAAGAGTGGCGCCACCCGTCTTGCCGTTGCCACCGGCGCCAGCGTTATTCCCGTTGCCGTGACCTCGGGGCGCTGCTGGCCACGACGCACATTCCTGTTTATCCCCGGTGTCATCGATGTGTCGATCGGCACGCCGGTTTCCGCGCTGGACAGGGACCCGGGAGAACTCATGGACGAGGTGGAGCGCTGGATAGAAGCCGAGATGCATCGGCTTGACCCACTGGCATACCAGACCCCCGCGAGCTGAGCGCCCAACACAGGACACCCTCGATGCGAGAACCTCAGGTGCACGTTGCGATCGTCAGTGGCGACCCTGTGTTCGCGGCTCGCTGGGTGGATGAGTTGACCCGTTGCGCGGCACTGGAACAGCGGGCTCTGCACAGCAGTTTTCACTTCCGCGCGCTGAGAACGGGTGAAGACATGCTGCTCACGGCAGGCGAGGATGGCCTGTTGCAGGCGGTGGTGGTAGACGCCAGCACGCTTCCGGATGCCGCCTCGGTACTGCCTGTGGTTGCCCGGTTGCGCCCGGAGCTGGATCTGTTCCTGATGCCCAATGGGGATACGGTCCCCGAGGCGGTCGCGGTAGAGTTGTTGCACCGGGAGGACACCCGGCCCTCGCAGCTCTTCCGTCAGCTGGCAAGTGCCCTGCAGCGTCGGTCGCGTACCCCTTTTGCCGATACCCTGCGCGACTACGTTTACAGCGCCAAGGATGCCTGGCACACCCCCGGTCATTCCGGGGGCGACAGCCTGCGTGACAGCCCCTGGGTGGCGGATTTCTACGAACTCATGGGCGAGCATATATTCAATACCGACCTGTCCGTGTCGGTGCAGACACTCGATTCACTGCTGGAACCCCACAGCGTCATTCAGGAAGCACAGGCACTCGCTGCGCAGGCCTTCGGTGCACGCCATACGTTCTTCGTCACCAATGGTACGTCCACCGCGAACAAGGTCATCCTGCAGCAGCTTGCCGGTGCCGGTGGCAAGGTGATCCTGGATCAGGCCTGTCACAAATCGGTGCATCACGCGGTGGTTCTGTTCGGCGTCGAGCCCGTCTACCTGCCTGCCTCCATGAATACACGCTTCGGATTCTACGGCCCCGTGCCACAGAAGGAGGTGATTGCGGCGATTGATGCACACCCGGATGCGCAGCTACTCGTGCTCACCAGTTGCACGTATGACGGCTTTCGCTACGACCTGGCCCCGATCATTCGTCACGCCCATGCTGCGGGCATCAAAGTGTTGGTGGATGAAGCCTGGTATGCGCACGGCCGCTTCCATCCCGAACTGCACCCCTGTGCGCTCGATTGCGGCGCAGACTACGTGACCCAGAGTACGCACAAGATGCTGTCTGCGTTTTCCCAGGCGAGCATGATTCACGTCACCGACCCGGACTTTGACCTGCACCGGTTCCGGGAAAATCTCAACATGCATACCTCAACCAGTCCGCAATACGCGATGATCGCCAGTCTTGACGTGGCACGGAAACAAATGAGTCTGGAGGGCTTTGCGCGCTTGCAGGGCTGCTTCAGGATCGCCACACAGCTGCGCGAGGGTATTGATCGAACGGGGGTGTTTCGCGTCTTGACCCTCGATGACATGCTGCCGCATGCACTGCGTGACGACGCGATACGACTGGACCCGCTCAAACTCAGCGTGGATGTGTCGGCGTCGGGGTATTCCGCGCGTCAGCTACAGCTGTTGTTATATGAAGACTACGGCATCCAGATCGAAAAGGTGACGCACAACACCCTCAGTATTCTGGTCACCCTGGGTTCCACCGAAAGCAAGGTGTTGCGCTTGCTCAACGCACTGCAGGCACTCGCGCGCGCGGCGCCGGGACAGGCAGGCGCCAGCTCGCCGCGGTGCGCGGGCGCAGGGTTGCCGGCGCTGACCGACTTCGCCTGTCTGCCGCGGGAGGCCTATTTTGCGCCTGCGGTGCTGGTGCCCTTGCAGGAGGGGGAGCGGGGCGTCAACCCGGCACTGGTGGGTGCCGTCAGTGCCGACCAGGTGGTGCCGTATCCTCCGGGTATTCCTGTATTGGTGCCGGGGCAGAGGATTTCGGAGGAGATTGCGATTTTTCTCTGCGAACTGGTTCGTGCCAACGCCGGTATCGAAATCCACGGTCTGGTGACACAGGGTGATGCGCCCTGCCTGCGTGTGGTGCCGGGGCTTTCCTGAGCCGGCGGCATCGTCTAGGCTAGGGGTTTTTTGGAACGAGGGAGCAGCATGTCCGTACAATGCCGTTTGATCGAGTATTCCCATGCCGGCGTCACCTACGAGGGGTTTCTGGCCTGGGACGATAGCGCAACACAGCCCCGGCCCGGCGTTGCGGTGGCCCACACCTGGGCCGGGCGCGGCGCGTTTGAGCAGGATAAGGCCGTGGCACTGGCCGAGGCCGGCTACGTGGGTTTTGCCCTGGATATGTTTGGCCGGGGGGTCTACGGCGAGGGCACTGAGCAGTGCCAGGCCCTGATCGCTCCCCTGCTGGCCGACCGGGCGCTGCTACAGGCGCTGGTGAACAAGGCGGTGTCGGTGCTGGGTGAGCAACCCGAAGTGGATGCAACGCGCCTGGCCGCGATGGGCTACTGTTTTGGCGGTCTCACCGTGCTGGACCTCGCTCGCAGCGGCGCGGACGTGCGCGGTGTGGTCAGCTTCCACGGGCTGTTTAATGCACCGGAAACCAGTACGGGGGCCAGTATTAGTGCCAAAGTGCTGTGTCTGCACGGTTATGACGACCCCATGGTGCCACCGGAAAGTGTGCTGGCCCTGGCTGCCGAGCTGACCGCCGCCGGCGCCGACTGGCAGATCCATGCCTATGGCAACACGCTGCATGCCTTCACCAATCCGGCAGCGAACGACCCCGGGTTTGGCGCCGTGTACAACGCCGATGCCGACCGTCGCTCGGGGCAGGCCCTGAACGACTTCCTTGCCGAGGTGCTGGCCTGAGAGCCCGCTCGACCATGGCTTCTGTGCGGCTCTATGATTACTGGCGGTCGTCCGCCGCATTCCGGGTGCGCATCGCGCTGCACCTGAAAGGCGTTGACTATACGGTCATCCCCATCGACCTGGTAGCAAACGCGCAGTCATCAGACGAGTATCTGCAGCAGAACCCGCAGGGCCTGGTGCCCGCGCTGGCAGCCGGGCAAGGGCCCTTGTTGACTCAATCCATCGCCATTCTGGAGTGGTTGGAGGAAACGCGGCCAGAGCCACCCCTGTTGCCGCGAGATCCCGTCGAGCGCTGCCGTGTGCGCGCCATGATACAGTCCATTGCCTGCGACATTCACCCGCTGAACAACCTGCGTGTGCAGCGATATCTGGTGGACGAACTGGGCGTTAGTGAAGCGGACAAGCTGGGCTGGTATCACCACTGGATCGCGCAGGGCTTCGGCGCCCTGGAACAGCAGGTCACCGGCGTTCAGTACTGCTTTGGCGAGGGGCTCACGCTGGCCGATGTGTGTCTGGTTCCGCAGATGTACAACGCGCGGCGTTTCCAGCAGGATCTCGCGCCGTACCCGAAGCTGGTTGCTATCGCAGATCACCTTGAACAGTTGCCGGCCTTCGCCGCTGCCGCACCGCAGGGCAACGCAGAGGCCTGACTCCCCCGACATGCCGAAAGGCTAAAGAGACCACATGAATGACGATCAACCGATACTGATTGCCCAGGCCCAGCGTACCTGGCGTGACAGGGACCCGGCGCGCAGCCTGGTCGACGCGCTGGAAAGCGTGTCGCGTGCAGCGCTGGCGGACGCGGATGCTCCCGGGTTGCGCGACGCTATTGATACCGTGGCAACCGTGCCCTTTCTGGCGGCTCAGGTGCCCGACCTGGCCGGCATGCTGCCCCCGCACGCCAGCGATGCGCTGTGCCAGCGCCTCGGTGTCGAGGCCACAACGTTTGCCGCCGACGTGGGTGGCAACACACCGCAGTTGCTGGTGAATTACTTTGCGGATCGCCTGGTTGCGGGCGAGTCGAAAGCGGTACTTATCAGCGGTGCAGAGCTGATGTACACCTTGTTCGGTGCCCTGTCTTCCGGTGCTGATATCAGTCACTGGCAACAGGGTGGGGGTCACACCTCGGTGCAGTTGGGTGACAACCGGGCCGCCTGCAGCGACAGCGAGTGGGCACACGGTCTGGTGGAGCCCATCCGCACGTACCCGCTGTTCGAGAGCGCCTTGCGCCACGCTGCTGGTTTGGATCAGGACGCGCACATGCAGCGGCTCGGTGGTCTGGTGAGTCGCATGAGCAAGGTGGCCGCAGCCAACCCGCTGGCGTGGCGTCAGCAAGTACTCTCCGCCGAAGAGGTCCTTGATACGGGTGGCGGCAATCGCATGATTACCTGGCCGTATACCAAGTGCATGAACGCCATTCTGGCAGTGGATATGGCAGCGGCGGTTGTTATGACGACCGTGGGCGAGGCGCGCCGGCTCAAGGTTGACCCCGCGCGCTGGATCTTTCTGCGCGGTGGGGCGGCCGCCTGTGATATCTGGAATTTCAGTGAGCGCCCCGTGTTACACGAATCTCCCGCGCTGGCAGCGTGCGCGCGCAGTGCCCTGGAGCAAGCCGGGCTGTCGCTCGCATCCATCGATCTGTTTGATCTCTACAGTTGCTTCCCCTCGGCTGTGCAGGTGGCCTGCAACGCCCTCGGTCTTGCTTTGGATGACCCGCGCGGCGTGACGGTGACCGGCGGCCTGACGCTGTTTGGTGGCCCCGGCAACAACTACTCCCTCCACGCTATCGCCGAGGTTGTCGCGCAGCTACAGGCGGAAAAGGGCACGCACGCCGTGGTGACCGCCAACGGCAATTACCTCACCAAACACGCGGTGGGGGTTTACTCCCGCGAGGCGGGCACCCAGCCCTGGGCGTTGGCGCGCCCGGACTTGCAGACCTCCATAGACGCATCCCCGCGGCTGGAGGTAGACAACCAGCCTCGGGGTCGTGGCACGATCGAGGCCTGTGCGGTGGCTTTCGACAAGGAGATGCCCAGCCGTGGCATCGTGCTCGGGCGCATGGAGGATGGACGGCGCTTTCTCGCCAACACCCCGCGGGATGACAGGGCGGCGCTCGAGGCGCTGATGAGCCAGGACCCGGTCGGTCTGCAGGGGCAGGTGACACAGGGTGACAAGGTGAATCGGTTCGAATTCTGAGCACCCCTCCGACTGCGCAGTGTCATCACCCGCCGGGTTAATCCGCGATTCGCAGGGTGCCGTGTCACCTCAGGTCAATTTTTTTAGTAGCTGACGTCATTGCCACCACGCCAGGCAACTTTCACTATGTGCGCTGACCGAATATGCACAACCCTGAGATGAGGAGTCCCATGACACACACGGCCTATATTTTCGATGCGCTGCGCACACCCCGCAGCAAGGGCAAGGCGGGCGGCAGCCTCAATGAAGTCAAACCGGTGGACCTCGGTGCCGGATTACTGCGTGAGTTGCAGGCCCGTCACGACCTGGATACCGCGTATGTGGATGATGTGGTGATGGGCTGCGTGACGCCGGTGGGTGAGCAGGGGTCTGACATCGCGAAAATGATTGTGCAGAACGCCGACTGGGATGAGTCGGTCGCCGGGGTGCAGCTGGACCGGTTTTGTGCGTCTGGCCTGGAGGCGGTGAATATCGCTGCCCAGAAGGTTGCCTCCGGGTGGGAAGACCTGGTGGTTGCCGGCGGCATTGAATGCATGTCCCGTGTGCCCATGGGTAGCAACGGCGGCCCGATGGGCGGCGACCCGGCCTTCAGCCTTAAAAGCGGTTTTGTGCCGCAGGGTATCGGTGCGGATACCATAGCCACCCTCGAGGGGTGGAGCCGTGAGGATGTCGATGCCTTTGCCCTGGAATCGCAGCGCCGCGCTACCCATGCGCGTGACAGCGGCTACTTCGATCGTTCCGTGGTGCCGGTGCGGGATCGCAATGGACTGACCATCCTGGAGCGCGACGACTTTATCAAGCCCAATACCACGCTGGAAGGCCTCGCCGGGCTCAAGGCATCGTTTGCGATGCCGGGGCAGATGGGCTTCGACGACGTCATTCTCGCCAAATACACCAAGCTGGACCGGGTGAACCACGTACACACGCCGGGCAACTCGTCAGGCATCGTGGACGGCAGCAGCGCGGTACTTATCGGCAGCGAACGGGCGGGCAAAGACCTCGGGTTGACGCCACGCGGGCGTATCGTGGCAACTGCGGTACTTTCTACCGACCCCATCATCATGCTCACAGGGCCCGGACCTGCTGCCCAAAAGTGCCTGCGCAAGGCAGGGCTGCAGAAATCAGATATCGACCTGTGGGAAATCAACGAGGCCTTCGCGTCGGTGGCACTGCGCTACATGAAGGACCTGGGTATTGACCACAGCGTAACCAATGTAAACGGCGGCGCGATCGCCATGGGGCATCCCCTGGGTGCGACGGGCGGCATGCTGGTGAGTATTGTGCTGGACGAGCTGGAACGGCGCGGCCTCAAGCGCGGGATGCTGTCGCTCTGCGTGGGCGGTGGCATGGGTATCTCCACCATTATTGAACGTATCTAAGCCCGCGGCGAACAGGAAAAGGATCGAAAGACAATGAGTGTATTCAAATACGAGAAAGATGCCGACGGCATTGTAACAGTCACCATGGACATGACCGGGCCGGTCAACGCGATGAACGAAGAGTACCGCGTGGCCATGGATGAGACACTGCAGAAACTGGAAGCGGAAAGCGGGCTGACCGGCGTGGTGATTGCGTCGGCCAAGAAGGTGTTCTTTGCCGGTGGCGACCTCAACGACCTGTTGGCCGCAAAGCCCGGCGACGAGGCCGAGTTCATGGCAGAGGGTGAGCGCGTCAAGTCGGGCCTGCGTCGCCTCGAGCGCCTGCCGGTGCCGGTTGTCGCTGCGATCAATGGCGCTGCACTGGGCGGTGGCTTTGAACTGTCGCTCGCCTGTAACCACCGTGTCGCGTTGAACGACCGCAGCGTGCAGCTGGGTCTGCCCGAGGTCAGCCTGGGCCTGCTGCCGGGTGGGGGCGGTGTGGTGCGTATGGTCAACCTGCTGGGCCTGGAGAAAGCATTGCCCTACTTGCTGGAGGGTACGCGCATTGACCCTGCGGCGGGGCTGAAAGCGGGCCTGGTGGATGAGCTGGTGGATAGTCGCGAGGCGCTCGTCCCCGCCGCGAAGGCGTGGATAGCCGCGCAACAGGACAGTGCGGAGGCGGCGCTGCAGCCCTGGGACCGCAAGGGCTTCCGAATCCCGGGCGGCAACGCCTCCAGCCCGCATATCGCCCAGCTCATTACCCTCGCTCCCGCGATGCTGCGTAAAAAAACCCGTGGCCTGTTGCCGGCCCCTGAGGTGATTCTCGATTGCGCGGTGGAGGCGCTGCGCCTGGATTTTGACACCGCGCAGCGGGTGGAGACGCGTGGCCTGACCTACCTGGCAATGACGCCGGTGGCCAAGAACATGATCTCCACATTCTTCTTTGCCATGAACCGGGTCAACCGCGGCGGTAGCCGGCCGCAGGGCGTGCCCCCCCAGCAGATCAAGAAGCTGGGCGTACTGGGAGCAGGCATGATGGGGCAGGGTATCGCCTATGTGGCGGCCATGGCCGGTATCAACGTGGTGCTCAAGGACGTCAGCGAAGATGCCGCAGGCCGTGGCAAGGCGTACAGCGAGCGTCTGCTGGACAAGCGCGTGCAGCGCGGCAAGCTCACGGAAGAGAAGAAACAGGCAATCCTCGACCTGATACTGCCGACCGTCAACAATGACGACCTCGCAGGGTGCGACCTGATCGTGGAAGCCGTCTTCGAGAACATGAGCCTGAAGCACAAGATTACCCGCGAACTGGAAGGGCAGCTCGCAGCCGACGGCGTATGGGGGTCCAACACATCGTCCCTGCCGATTACGCAGCTGGCTGAAGCGAGCGCGAGCCCGGCCAATTTCATCGGTATCCATTTCTTTTCACCGGTGGATAAAATGCCCCTGGTGGAGATTATCTGCGGGGCTGAAACGAGCGACGAGACACTTGCCAAGGCCTACGATTTTGCACGGCAGATCCGCAAGACGCCGATTGTGGTCAACGACTCATTGGGCTTTTTCACCTCCCGCACCTTTGGCACCTATCTCGATGAAGGGGTGCGCCTGGTGGCCGAGGGGCTGCATCCGGTACAGGTGGAGAACATGGGCAAGGCCATCGGTATGCCTGTCGGCCCGCTGGCGGTGTATGACGAAGTCAGCCTGGAATTGACACGCAAGGCACAGGAAACCTGGGCAGAAATGGGTGTGCTGGACAAATTTGGCGACGGCACCATCACGCGCGGTGTGATCAACACACTGGTGGGTGAGCATGGCCGCGGTGGGCGCCACCACGGCGGAGGCTTCTACGACTACGCGGAAGACGGCAGCAAGGCGATTTGGCCCGGTTTGCTGGAGCTCTACTACCAGCCACAAGCCAGCGTGCCGGAAGCGGATATGCGGGATCGTTTGCTGTTTCGCCAGGTTATCGAGGCACTGCGTTGTTTGGAGAGCGGTGTCTTGCGCACCGTGGATGACGGCAACATCGGTTCCATCATGGGCATCGGCGCGCCGCCCTGGACCGGGGGGCTTATCCAGTTCGTCAATACCTATGGGCTGGAGCGTTTCGCGGATCGCTGTGCGGTGCTGGCTGAGCACTACGGCGAACGCTTCCTCGCCCCGGCGATCGTGCAGCAGAAACTGGCCGCCGGCGAACACTTCGAGTAGCTAACCGGCTATTTTCTCCGGGCAGGGCAGCGCGTATGATGCTGCCCTGTTTTGGCTGGATGGCCGGTTTGCTCATGAAGTGCTTTTCTGATTTTCTGCGTGTCTCGGTTGCGGCACTGGTTCTGGGCGGCGTGGCGCAGGTTGGCGTCGCCGCCCCGGAGGCCGCCGCCAGCGGTTTTTACCCGATCCCGGAGCCCGACGACCACCTGGTGGGTGGCCTGGTCACCACCACGGCAGCCGAAGAAGATACCCTTGTCCTGATTGGCCGGCGCTACCGTACGGGCTATGGTGCCATCCGTGCTGCCAACCCGGGTGTCGATGCCTGGCTGCCGGGCGAGGGGACCCAGGTGTTATTGCCTACCTGGCACATTCTGCCCGAGGCTCCGCGCAAGGGTATTGTTATCAATACGGCAGAGATGCGGCTCTATCATTACGAGCCTGCAGTGGCCGAGCAGCCGGCGCGCGTGGGCGTCTACGCTATCAGTATAGGCCGCGGCGGGCGTGAAACCCCCCTAGCCACGGCGCGCGTGACGCGCAAGGCTCAAAACCCCACCTGGTATCCCACCGAGTCGATTCGCAAGGATCGCGCGGAACGTGGTACACCGGTGGCGGCGGTAGTGCCGCCGGGGCCGGATAATCCACTGGGCACGCGCGCGCTGTACCTGAACCTCCCCGCGTACCTGATTCATGGCACCAATCGGGAACTGGGTATCGGTATGCCAGTTACCGCTGGCTGCGTGCGCATGTACCCGGAAGACGTTGAGTACCTCTACGAACAGGTGCCGGTAGGCAGCCAGGTGGAGATTGTCTATCAGCCGGTGAAGGCCGGTTGGATGGGGGATACGCTCTATGTGGAGTCACACAACCCTCTGGGCGACCTGCCGATCACGGTAGACGAGCGTGTGCAACAGTTGCGTGCGGCCATAGCGAGAACGCTGGGAGAACGCCGGGATTTTACGGTGGACTGGAGCAAGGTGCGCGTTGCCGCCGAAGCGTCGACGGGTTTGCCTGTACCGGTGGGGCCGATTTGGCTGGAGCACCACAGGCCGGATAAATCGAACGACAGCGATGCCGTGGGTGAATAAGGTTGGGGCTAAAGTAAAACGGCGGGGCCGAAGCCCCGCCGGAAAACGTGCGACATCTTACTTCTGCATGGAAGTCTTGAAGGCGCGGTCGATTTTGCTGTTTGCTTCATCGGCGCTGCGCTTGGCTTCTTCAGCGATGCGCTTGGCGTCAGAGGCAGTGCGCTCTGCGCCGGCTGCAGATTGCTTGGCTTCGTCAGCTGAGCGCTGAGCGGCTTCCGCGATGCTGCGTACTTCGTCGATTTGTGACGAGCTGGCACAGCCTGTGGCCAGTGTCGCGAACGCGGCGATTGCAACAGCCTTGATGAGCGTGGATTTCATGGTAATACTCCTTGAGCAGGGTTGGCCTGTCAGAACTAGGAAGCCACAAAGTGGCGAAACGTGCAAACTTCGAACTCCCGTCTGGGGCCCTTGGTTCGAACGCGCGTAAAATATCACTCCCGGAGCATGGTAAACCAGTGAGCGTAAGAGCGTTATTGGCGTTTTGTGCATTTTTCCTGAATTTTATCTTGCCAGAGGCCGCTTTGGCCTTCAATCCAGCCGTTGATCAGGTGGTTGTGGTCAAATCGGAGCGTGTGCTGTATCTCAAGTCCAGCGGTGAGGTGGTGCGCCATTACCCGGTGGCCCTGGGCCCGGTGCCCTGGGGGCACAAGGAGCGTGAGGGGGATGAGCGCACCCCGGAGGGGCGCTATATTCTGGACTACAAGAACGCCGAGAGTCGCTTCTATAAATCAATTCGCGTGTCTTACCCCAATCGGCGCGATCGGCAACGGGCGCGAGCCATGGGTGTAGATCCCGGTGGCAACATCATCATCCACGGACAGCCGGAGACGCCGCAACCCGGCGCGGAGCTGTTCAACTGGACTGACGGCTGCATTGCCGTCAGCAACGAGCATATGGACGAGATCTGGCGGCTAGTGACCGTGGGTACGCCGATCGAGATTCTGCCCTGAAAAGACGTAGCGCAAGGCCCGGCACGCCGTGGCTGCAGCCGCAGTAGTCGGTGTGCGGGGGACGGCCCCGCGGACGGGGGGCAGGACTCGCGCGCTGGCCAGTTTTGGGGCGATGCGGTAAGCTGCTGCTTTGATTGAGGAATAAGCACAATGTTGGGGCGCGCCAGTTGTGTTTTCGTCATTGCCGCCGGGCTGTGCCTCGGCACCTCCCTGCCGGCCGCCGCGGCGGGTGGCACGGAGCTGGTGCGGGCCCTGACCGCCGTCGCTCCCACCCTCGACCGCACAGTGCTACGCCGCGCCGTTGCGGCAATGAACTGTGCCCTGGATCGTGGGCTGGAACGCGCAGAGCGCCTGGCCATTATCGATTTCTCCCTGCCTTCCAGTGAGCAGCGGTTGTGGATTTTCGACCTGTCCCAGCGCGAGCTGCTACTCAATGAACTCGTGGCTCACGGGCAGGGCTCCGGGCAGAACATGGCCTCCCGTTTTTCCAACGTATCCGGCAGTCACCAGTCAAGTATCGGGCTGTTTCGCACCAGTGAGAGCTACCGGGGCCGCCACGGCTATTCCCTGCGTATGGATGGCCTTGAAGCCGGCATCAATGATCTGGCGCGGGAGCGGGCCATCGTGATTCATGGCGCGGACTATGTGGATCCGCAGTGGATAGATCGACAGGGCCGAATCGGGCGCAGTCAGGGTTGCCCCGCTGTCCGTCAGGAGGTCGCCAGCACCGTTGTCGATACTCTCAAGGACGGCCAATTCCTGTTTTCCTGGTACCCGGATCCCGACTGGCTGGCCAATTCGGACTTTCTCAATTGTCCGGCAGGGGGTCTCGCCAGCCTCGACTAAGCCTGGAGAGTGCTTCGCAGCCTGTGCTGGCGTGCGCTCAGCTGGCCATGGTCATGAGCGACGCATTGCCGCCCGCGGCCGTGGTGTCAATACTCACCGATTTCTCCCACAACGTTTGCTTGAGCAGGGTTTCAGGCGCCACACAGCTGATCAGCGGCAGTACGGGGCCGTCACGTGTTGCCAGTGCCCGCGCCGCAGCCCGCAGATAGCGGCTGCGCGCGTGTACCATTGCGCCGTGGATGCCGTCTTGCTTGAGCAGTGTGTCTGCACTCTCCAGTGGCAGCACCTGGAACAGCCCCGCGGGCAGGCTCGCGGCATGCAGGCCGGCCAGGAGTGCCTGCCATTCATCCACCAGCTCAGGCGCGGCCATACCGATAACTCCGTTGCCTGTGGCCAGGGCCGAGATGGTCGCCATCAGGTACTCGCCCTGATGTTCCCGGGTGTCCAGCAGCAACAGCAGGGTGCCGCGTGGTTCGTGCTGTAACTGATTGGACTCACCGGTCGGCCCGGGCAGTTGTTGTGATGATGCCAGCAGGGTAGCCGCGTTGTGCAGTTGTTCCCGCGCGGCGCCCAGCGTTTCTTCAAGGATGGCCGGGTTGTCATCGGGGCGGCTTGCATAGGATGCCAGGAAGCGTCGCAACACCGATACCCGATCACTGACCGGGCAATGCGCCCAGCCCGGGGTGGCCTTGCACGCCGCGATAAGCGCCTCAGCCGTTGCCGGGGGTTCGCTACCTGCGGTCGGCAGCGCCAGCTGGCCCGCGGCGTTTTCTGCTTCTTCGCCGGTGGTCACCAGCCGCGATAGATATTGCGGGCCGCCGGCTTTTGGGCCGGTGCCGGAAAGTCCGCGCCCACCGAAGGGCTGTACGCCCACAATGGCGCCGATCATGTTGCGGTTGACGTAGATGTTGCCCGCTCGCACACGCTCCGCCGCCCGCTGGCAAGCCTCCTCAATCCGGCTGTGGATGCCGAAGGTGAGGCCGAAGCCGGTCGCGTTGATCTGGGCGATTACGTCGTCAAAGGCCTCCGCACGATAGCGGATCACATGCACGATGGGGCCGAATACCTCGCGTTCCAGCAGTGACACATTGCTGATCTCATAGAGGTGGGGTGGAAAAAACGTGGCCGCATGCCCCGCCGGACGCTCGCCGGCGTAAAGCAGGCGCCCTGTCGCCTCCAGGTAGCGCACGTGGTCGGCAAGTGCCTGCTGCGCACGCTCATCAATCACCGGTCCGATATCGGTTGCGAGCTCAGCGGGGTCCCCCAGGCGTAACTCCTGCATGGCGCCGATGATCATGTCGATCACTTTGTCGGCAATGTCCTCTTGCAGGAACAGCACGCGCAGGGCGGAGCAGCGCTGCCCCGCACTCTGGAAGCCGGATGTCACCACATCCCGCACCACCTGCTCGGGCAGTGCGGTGGAGTCGACGATCATACAGTTCTGGCCGCCGGTTTCGGCAATCAGGGGGACCGGCGCGTCGCTGCGCTCGGCCAACTTGCGCGCGAGCCAGTTGCCCGTTGTGGTGGAACCCGTGAACATGACAGTTTTTACGCGCAGGTCGGGGACCAGTTGCTCCCCTACGGTGCGCCCTTCGGCGACCAGCAAGGCGATGGCACCCTCGGGAAAGCCACACGCCGTCATCAAGTCCACGGTGCGCCGGGCAATCAGGCTGGTTTGTTCTGCGGGTTTGGCAACTACCGTGTTGCCCGCCGCCAGCGCGGCACTGACCTGGCCGATGAAAATCGCCAGGGGGAAATTCCAGGGGCTGATACAAAGCACCACGCCGCGCGGCTGCAAGCCATGCTCGGCAAAGCCGGCCTCCACAGCGCGCGCGGCGTAATAACGCAGGAAATCCACGGCTTCGCGCACTTCCGCGACACCATCGCGCAGTGTTTTACCCGCCTCCTTGCAACACAGTGCGATCAGCTCATCGCGGTGGGCCTCCAGGGCATCTGCCAGCCGCTGCAGGCACTGTGCGCGTTCATTCACGGGCAGCGTGGACCACTGGGGGAACGCCGCGTGGGCGAGCGCCAGCGCGGACTCGATGCTAGCGCCATCGGCCAGTTTGATGTGGCCGATCACCTCGCTGTGGCGCGCGGGGTTGCGCACTTCACTCACGCTACCGGTGCCGACGGCCGCGATGGGTAACGAGGCCTCCCAGGCCAGCATATTTCTGCGTATCGCCTGCAGGGTGGGGCGGTCATGCAGGTCCACCCCCTGTGCATTGCGGCGTTCCTCCCCGTACAGATCGGATGGCAGCGGAATCAACGGGTTGCGTTTCTGCTTCCAGCCGCGGGCGGCCTCAACCGGGTCTTCCAGCAGGCTTGCCACCGGAATGTCCTCATCCACGATATTGTTGACGAAGGAGCTGTTGGCGCCGTTTTCCAGCAGCCGGCGCACCAGATAGGCGAGCAGGTCGGCGTGCACACCGACCGGGGCATACACACGGCAGGGCACCTTTTCGGCATCGACAATCTGGTTGTAGAGTGTTTCGCCCATGCCGTGTAAACGCTGGAATTCGTAACCGCTGCGGTCGCTGTCCATCTCCAGGATAGTGGCCGCGGTGTAGGCGTTGTGTGTGGCAAATTGTGGGTAGAGGCTGTCGCGATAGGCGAGCAATCGCGCCGCGCAGGCCTGGTAGGAGACGTCGGTCGCGGCCTTGCGCGTGAATACCGGATAGTCCTCCAGCCCTTCCACCTGGGCCAGCTTGATTTCCGTGTCCCAGTAGGCGCCCTTGACCAGGCGTACCATCAAGCGCCGCTGGCAGCGCAGGGAAAGTTCACGCAGCCAGTCGATCACCAGCAGGCTGCGCTTCTGGTAGGCCTGCACGGCCACCCCGAATCCCTGCCAGTCGCCCAGCTCCGGGTCGCTGGCTACGGCCTCAATCACGTCGAGGGACAGCATCAGCCGGTCGGCTTCTTCAGCGTCCACGGTGAAGCCGATGTCGAAGGATTTCGCCGCCAGTGCCAGCGCTTTCAGGCGTGGCACCAGCTCCGTCATAACCCGTTCGCGCTGGGCGAATTCGTAACGGGGGTGAATGGCAGAGAGTTTTACCGAGATGCCGGGGCTGTGCTCCGGGCCGCGGCCGTTGGCAGCCCGACCGATGGCCTCGATTGCGTTGCGATAGCTGTCGTAGTAGCGCTGGGCATCGGCTGCAGTGCGTGCCGCTTCGCCCAACATGTCGTAGGAGTAGCGATAGCCCCGGCGTTCCGCCTCCCGCGCCCGTTCCAGTGCTTTTTCTATCGTGGTGCCCATCACAAACTGGGTGCCCATGATCTGCATGGCATAGCGCACCGAGGCGCGAATAACCGGCTCCCCCAGGCGCCCCATGGTTTTCTTCAGCAGGCCGAACTGACGCGGGTTGTCTTCGTCGTTGTAGTTCACCACCTTGCCGGTCAGGAGCAGGCCCCAGGCAGAGGCGTTAACGAACAGTGACTCGCTGTTGCCGAGGTGGGAGCTCCAGTCACCATCGGCAAGTTTGTCGCGTATCAACCTGTCCATGGTGAGGTGGTCCGGTACGCGCAGGAGTGCCTCGGCGAGGCACATCAGCACCACGCCTTCTTCCGTTGATAGCGCAAACTCCTGTAGCAGGGCATCCACGCCCCCTTTGCCCACCTGCGCTTCGCGAATATTCACCACCAGCTGCCGCGCCCGCTCCCAGGCGCGGCTGCGAGCGGCCTGGCTCAGAGTGGCGACAGGCAGCAATTGTTCCAGTACCCGCGCCTCATCGTCGCGGTGGGTGGCTTCCATGGCCTGGCGCAGCGTGTCAGTGGAATCGAGTCGGCAGTCGTGCAGCATGGAGCGGGCTCTCGGGCAGCTTGAAAGTGAGAATTGTAGTCAGTGGGCGGCAAAATTAGCTGTTTTTTTTCCACGTGCCCTTGAACAATATTCTGCCAAGTTATCAATTTAGAGCATATTATGTGGCTTTGATTGGCTTGGAGAAGGAGGGTTACATGGTTTATACCTTGGATAAGACAGATCTACGCATTCTCTCGTTTCTACAAGGCGAGGGGCGCATGTCCAATGTGGAGTTGGCCCGCCGGGTCAATCTCAGCCCCAGCCCCTGCCTTGAGCGGGTGCGGCGATTGGAGAGCGCGGGTTTTATAGAAGGGTACAGCGCTCGCCTCGACGCCGCGGCACTGGGGTTCGGCACCAGCGCCTTCATTCAGGTAACGCTGGATCGCACAACGGCGGAGGTGTTTGATCGCTTTCGGGACGCCGTAATCCTGATTCAGGAGGTGGCGGAGTGCCATATGGTAGCAGGCGGTTTTGATTACCTACTGAAGCTGAGGCTGACCAGCATGGATGCCTATCGCGCCGTGCTGGCCCGTATCGTGGACCTGCCTGGTGTCGCACAAACGCACACCTATGTCGTCATTGAAGCGATCAAGCAGGATACCGGATTGCCCCTCTCACGCTGAGGTGACTGCTTCAAAGCGGTTTGCCGCAACGTTTTTAACCACGTTGTCCGCATCGAATACCTCACCGTTCATGGCAATGTACACGCCGGGTGGCTTGCTCTGCAGTGCCCCGATGGCGCAGCCGATATTGAAGATGGCGTCGGACTGCGCGAATGCCGCCGGCTGCAGCGCGCCGGTGAGCACGATGCACTTGCCGGGGATGTCCTGCAGCGCGCGTGCTGTGGCGACCATGCCGTCGGTGCCGTGGGTGATCAGAACACACTGCTCGGGGCACTGGATTGCGGCGCGGCGGATCAGATCACGGTCAGCGTCTGTCATGTCCAGGCTATCCTTGCGCATGGCCGATTCCACGCTGTAGTCGAACCGGGCTCCCATGCGCTGCAGTAACTCACCGATAACCGGCTCGCCCACCTGGTAGTCACTTTTGGCATCGAAGTAGATCTTGTCGATGGTGCCACCGGTGGTGATTATATGCAGTTTCATGGGCTTGCGCCTCTCGGCCGTGAACGGTGGGGCAGTATAGCGCCGGGGCTCACGGCTGGGTACCGAGTGCCTGTTCCAGCTGGTCACAGAGGGATCGCAGGATCTGCACACGGGCATAACGCTTGTCGTTGGCCGCAACCAGTATCCAGGGTGCGTTCGGGGTGGATGTCAGCGCGAGCATGTCCAGCACGGCACGCTCATATTCCTCCCAGCGTTCGCGATTGCGCCAGTCATCCTCGGTAATCTTGTGCTGTTTGTGTGGTGTGGTTTCTCGCTGTCGAAAGCGGTGCAGTTGTTCCTCCGGCGAAATGTGCAGCCAGAACTTCAGTACCACGCCGCCGTGCCCGGCAATCTGCGCCTCGAAATCATTGATCTCCTCGTAGGCTCGCTGCCATTCTTCGGTCGTCGCAAACCCCTCCACACGCTCTACCAGCACGCGTCCGTACCAGGAGCGATCAAACAACATGGTGCGACCGCGCCGTTCCAGCGCACGCCAGTAACGCCACAGATAATGCTGGGCGCGCTCTTCGTCCGAGGGCGCGCTGCTTTGCACCACGCGATAGAGGCGGGGGTCCATGGCGGCAGTAACCCGGCGAATAGCGGAGCCCTTGCCCGCTGCATCCCAGCCTTCGAAAACTGCTACCAGCGAGCGTTGCGCCTCGTGCGCACGCCACGCGAGTGCCTGCAGGCGCTGCTGTTGTTCCGCCAGTGAACGACGATAGGTGGGTTTGGAGAGCCGCAAGTCGGTGGGTACCGCGGCCAGTGCCGGTGTTGTCGTCGCGTGCGCGGGGGGCGGGCAGGGCGTGCTGGTTGCTCCGCTGCCGCCACGGGCGGCCGCAGCGCGCTCCGTCATCATGCGCAGAAGCGTTGCCCCGGCGTCCAGGTCGCGCTGGCGCGGGTCCTCTGCCGTTATCAAGTGCCAGGGTGCCGCCGCGAAACTGGTCTCTGCAAGCACCTGATCGGCCGCGCACTGGGCGGCCGCGGGATCCTGAGCCCATTGTGCTGCCGCAGCCGGCAGGTGTTGCAGGCGTATTCGGTCTGCGGCGAGCCGTTTTTGCTGGGTGTCGCGATCCACATGCAGCCACAACTTCACGAGCAGGGCGCCATCGTTGTGCAGCATGTGCTCAAAGCGCTGTATGGTCGCCAGCCTCTCACGCTGCTCCGGGGGGGAGAGCTTTCCCGCCGCGCTGTCGTACAAGAGCCTGGTGTACCAGGAGCCGAGAAAAATGGTGGTACGTCCCTTGCGCGGCATATGTCGCCAGAAACGCCAGAAATAGGGGCGATCCTCTTCTTCGTCCGAATGCCTCCACTGGGCGCTGGTGTCAATGAATCTGGGATCCAGCCACGCATTCAGCCGCTGCACCAGTTCACTCTTGCCGGCGCCCGGCAGGCCGCCGATCACGATGATCATGGGGTAGTCGCGTTTTCCCAGGTCCAGTTGCGCCTGCAACAGGGCACTCCTGAGCGCCGTTTCCCGCGCCTTCATGGCAGCGTCGGCTGTTTTGATGAAACTCGACAGGTGTTCACGGGGTCTACCTCGGTGCGGGTGCAGTCGAATTCGTTTGTTTTCGCTGCATAGGCTAGCGGAGCATACGCCGGTATAATCATACGCAATTCATGGAGATTAGCAGAATGGGTTTTTACGAGCGGAGAATCCTGCCTCATGTGATCAATTGTGCTTGTGGCAGCAAGCCGATCATGCGCCAACGCGAGAAGGTCGTCCCACTTGCGCGTGGTGAGGTGCTGGAAATCGGCATTGGTACCGGCCTTAATCTGCCGTATTACGACCCGGCGAAGGTGACGCGGCTGATTGGCCTGGATCCCTCGGAGAAGTCCTGGGAACTCGCCGGCAAGCGTGCGGCGGCCTTGCCGTTTACCGTGGAGTTCGTTGGCCTGCCGGGCGAGGCCATTCCACTGGCGGATGAGAGTGTGGACACGGTTGTTGTAACCTTTGCGCTCTGTACTATTCCCGATCCGGTAGCGGCGTTGCGGGGCATGGCGCGCGTGCTGCGGCCCGGCGGGGAGTTACTGTTCTCGGAACACGGTCTCGCCCCGGATGCCGGTGTGCAGCGTTGGCAGAATCGGGTCAACGGCTTCTGGGCCGCCGTGGCCGGGGGTTGCAATCTGAACCGTAATATTCCTGGCCTACTCGCCGCAGGTGGCTTTGAGGTGAGTGAGCTGCAGACACAGTATCTGCCGGGTACGCCACGCATTGCCGGTTACAATTTCTGGGGCCGTGCCCATCGCGCAGCCAGCGCCTGATCTGGGTAAAGCCCGCTGTGCTGCGACATGCTCGCTTTCTGCTGCTGTGCTGTTGTGTCCTGCCCTGGTCTGCCGTCAGGGCAGACGCGCTGCTCGAATACCGCCTGGAGGGGCTCGACAAAGCACAGCGCGCCAATGTTGAAGCCTGGTTGGGCGCGCTGCCGGAAAGCGAAGCCGCGCGCAGCAATTTCCTCTCCTCGGCCAGGGAGCGTGTGGCGGATAGCTTGAAGGCGCTGGGCTATTATCGTGCCGATGTCGACCTCACAGTAGACAGATCCACAAGCCCCTGGGAACTGCTGATCGTTGTTACGCCGGGCCCGCCCGTCACGGTGGAAGAGCTTGAAATTCAGGTAACGGGCGCCGCACAGGACGACCCGGCATTCCAGCGTATCCTCACTGATCCCGGACTTGCCGTGGGCGATACACTGCACCACGGACACTACGAGTCACTGCGCAATTCGCTGCTGCAGTTAGGGCAGCGTAGAGGATACTTCGATGCGCGACTGCTGCAGCGTTCGGTGGAAGTGGAACCGGGCGCGAACAGCGCACGCGTGCGCTTGCACTATGCCAGTGGCGATCGCTATCGGGTGGGCGAATTGCGCTATGCCAAGGATATCGTCTCCCCGGAGCTGCTGCAGTCGCTCAGTCACTTCAAATCGGGAGAGCCCTACGACGTTGGCGCCTTGCAGACCCTGCAGGCGGAGCTGCAACGCACGGGCTACTTTTCCGGAGTCACCTTGCGCCCGCTGCTTGAGCAGCGCGCTGATGGCAACGTACCGCTGCAGCTGGAGCTGTTTCCCGCCAAACGGCATACGGTGGATGTGGGTATAGGCTACAGCACTGATACCGAGGAGCGCGTATCGGTTACCTGGAAAACACCGCGCATCAATCGCCACGGGCACAGTCAGGAAACCCGCTTCGAGTATTCCCGCATCAACCCCAGTGGGCAATTCACGTACAACATCCCGCTGACTCACCCGCTGGAGGACATGTTGCAGTTTTCGCTGCGCGTGGAACAGAATGAGTACGGTGATCTGGACAGCAACCAGCATGAAGCGCAGGTGCGCCGGGAACGACGCTATGGCAGATGGGTACTGAGTTATCACCTGCGGGCGCTGAATGAGCGCTGGGATGCGGCGACCGTGCAGGGCGACGAAGACTATCTGTTGCCGGGTTTCACGGTTTCGCACAAGTCTCGAGAGGGGTCGCCGGTCAACCCCGACCGCGGTTTCAGCCAGTTCTATGAGGTGGAAGCCACCTCAAGCCAGCTCGGTTCCAGTATCGATATGACCCGGGTCTACGCCAATTGGGTGTATGTCATGCCACTCGGTGAGCGGGGCCGCCTGGTCAGTCGTGCCGAGGCCGGTGCGGCGCTCATTGGGGAGGGGCAGCGGGACGATTTGGCACCGTCGCTGAGCTTTTTCGCCGGTGGCTCACAGAGCCTGCGCGGCTACGGTTATCAATCCATCGGCAATACGGTTCCCGTCATGCTGCGCAATGGAACCGAGGTTGACTATGTGCTCGGGGCCGATCGCCTGGCGTTGGCCAGCCTTGAGTACCAGTACCGGTTCCTGCCGGACTGGCGTGCTGCTGTGTTCGTGGACGGGGGTGACGCCTTCGATGAAGGTGAGTTCGAGGCGGTGATCGGCGCGGGCTTCGGGCTGCATTATCTGACCCCGGTGGGCGCTCTCAAGCTGGAAATCGCCAACAGCGTCAGCGAGGACAACCCAGACTGGCGTTTCCACATCAATATCGGAGCTGAGTTTTGAAGAAGCTGGCGGCTGTATTGAGCGCTGTCCCGCTGACGCTCGTCATCGCGGTGCTGCTGCTGCCGTTCAGTGCCAGCGGCACACGGTTTCTGGTAACCCTGATCCCGGCGAGCTCGCCGCTACAGGTGACCTATGCAGGAGGGCGCCTGGCTGGTGAATTGCAGCTGGCGAATCTTCGTTTGACACTCGATGGCCTGAAGGTCGAACTCGCGGGTGTGCACGCAGAGCTTCGTCCCGCCTGCCTGTGGCAGAGTATGTTCTGTTTTACCAGGCTGGATATTGATCGTCTGGACGTGGTTGTGGAGCAGCCGGACCCGACCGATGAATCGGCTACCGAAGCACCCTCCACCGAACCAGTGCAGCTCCCGGTGCGCATGCGAGCACCCGGCGTGCGTATAGCGCAAACCCGCGTGCGCTGGCCCGGAGGTGTGTGGCAGCAGGCCGCTTCCGAGATGGATATTGAGCTGACCCCGGAGGGGGTGTACCTGGGGTCGGCAATCCTGCGCAACGCCGAACTCGCCCTTGAGGCAACAGAGCCCTCCGCGCCCGCAACAGAGCCATCAGCGCCTGTAAAAGCCTCCACAGCGCGGGTAGCCCTCAAGCTGCCGGAGCTGCGGTTGCCGCTCACGCTGGCCATCGATGCGCTGACGCTGGAGCAGCCTCGCCTGCGACTGGGCGATGAGATCACACAGTTCGAAGCCGTGCGTGTCGCCGCCCGCTGGCGTGGAGAACAGCTCGAGATCGAAACACTGAAGCTGGTCCAGGCGGAGCTCGGTCGGTTAGCGGCCAGCGGCCACGTCAGCCTGACGGGCGACTGGCCCCTGCAACTGGCCTTGCGCGCCGACCTTGCCTGGGCGGAGCTGCCCGCTCAGCTCAGCGCACGAACGCTGCAGCTCGACCTGTCCGGCGATGCGGGTGACCTGCAGCTTGAGCTGCTCTCACCCGGGCAGCCGCGCCTGGAGCTTTCCGGCGCCGTCGACCTGCTTGCACCTGAGCTGCCTTTCAACCTCTCGGCTGTGCTCAATGGGGAAGAACCACTGGGCCTTGCAGAGGTTGAGGGGGTTCCAGCTTCGCTCGCCGAAGCTGCTGTAGTGTGGCCGCTGGAACTGGATGCCACAGGCAGTCTTGAGGCCCAGGCGCTCACGCTACGGGCGCAGCTGCGTGAGCTGGGCTACGAGTCCCTGGATATCATGCTGTCAGCCCGTCATACCCCCGGCAGCCTTGAGGTCGCTAAGCTGCAGCTTGATGGGGCGAGTGCCGGCAACCTTTCTGCATCAGGGGTGCTGGACTACGGCGAGGCAATCGCGTGGCGGGCCGTTGTGGAGACGCCCGGCCTGCAGATGCCGCGCGGGAGCGATTACCTGTTCGGCTCACTGGCGGGCGGTTTCGCAACGAGTGGTCAGCTAGAGGCGCAGAATTGGCGGGTCGAACTTGATGATGTTGACTTGTCGGGTGAGATCAATGGGCGTCCGGCGCTGGTTGAGGGGGGGCTCATACTGGATTCCGCTACGCTGGTGCATAGCGGTGCGCTGCGCGCACAGGTGAATGGCGCAGAGATCGATATCACGGCAGGCGAGGGTAACGCCGGTGAGGTGCACGCTGAGCTGGGTATAGCCGACCTCAGTCGCTGGTCACGTGACGCGGGCGGCAGTGTGCTGTTAAACGCCGACTGGTCGCAGGCAAGCAATCGTCTAGCGCTGCGGGGGAGCGTGCAGGGTGTTTACTGGAACAGCCTCCGCGCAGACCGCGGAGTGCTGGAGGGCAGTATGGACCTGGGCGAGAATCTGGGCGAGAGTCTGGGCGCGGGCCTGCGCGGTGAGGGCCAGTTGCGCCTGGACCAGGTGGAATTGGCCGGGGTGGCGCTGGAGGGTTTAGGGCTCAAGTTACAAGGTGCGCCCGAGGCCGCAGAGCTTGGCCTTAGCATCACGGGTGACATAACAGGCGAGCTTGAGGTTGCGGCGACTGCCGTTGATGACGGTTGGCAATTGACGGTACCGCCGACCGAGTTCGCAACACCGCTCGGCCCGCTGTCACTGGGTATGCCGATTGAGGCGCGTTTGACACAAGCCGGTGGCAGCGTCAGCGCGCACTGCTGGTTGTTACCGGAGAGCGAGTTGTGCCTGGCAGACATTGCGCTGGGCGCCACGGGCGGCTTAACTGGTCAACTGACCGGCGACCTGGCACTGGTTGACGCAGTATTGCCGCAGCAAGTTGAGGCCCGCGGGCCGCTGCAGGCAGAGGTCTGGATTGCCTGGTCTCCGGATGCCGCGCTGCGGGCCGAGGCGCAGCTGACCAGCCCGGGAGGGGCAATTAGGCAGTTCCACCCGGAGGGCGAGTCTGCCTCGTTTACCTGGGAATCCCTTGCCGTCAGCGTGAAGCAGGGCGCCGATGGCCTTGTCCTGGAAGCCGGGTTGCAACAGGACGGCCGCCAGCGTCTCGCGCTCAATGTGGCACTGCCATCGCGGCGTGAAGGTGCCATGCAGGGCCTATTTGCCGTCGATGCCTTGCAGGTTGTGGCCCTGCAGCCTTTTTTCCCGCAGTTGACACGCATCGATGGTGAACTGAATGGGCGCATCGAGCTTTCAGGCGACCTGCAGAGTCCGCAGGGGCAGGGCGAGTTGCGCTGGCGCAACGGGCTGTTGCGTCTGGAGGCCAACCCCACTGAAGTCGACGATATCGATATGCGTATCGCCCTCGATGGCACTACGGCGACGCTGGCGGGCGGCGCGATGGTGGGTGGTGGGCAACTGGCGGTGAGCGGCGATGCCCAGTTCGGTGCCGAGCCGGCACTGCGCCTGGATATCAAGGGCGACAACCACCGGTTGCTGTACCCACCCAGCACGCAATTGGAGGTGTCGCCGGATTTGCGTTTACGCATCACGCCATCCGGTATTCAGGTGCGCGGCGAGGTGCAGATACACGAGGGCCTGCTCGCCTACGAGGAGTTGCCGCCAGGTAGCGTTACGCTTTCCGATGATGTGGTGGAGGTCGACTTTGCCGGTAATCCATTGGACGCGCACAACCCATTCGGTCTCGATGCCGACTTGCGGCTGCGCATTGAGAACCGCTTCCGGATACGCGGCAAGGACCTGAACCTCACCGTAGGTGGCGACCTCAATCTGCGCCAGGCACCGGAACGGCCCCTGCAGCTGTTTGGCAATCTCAACATCATCGGTGGGGAGTTTCGCGCCTATGGGCAGCGCCTGTTGGTGCGTCAGGGCCGAATTGCCTTCAGCGGCGCCCCCGAGAACCCCGAGCTGAATCTGCGTGCGGAGCGTGAAATACCGGCGGAGGATGTGCGTGCCGGGGTTACTGTTACCGGTACTCTGGAACAGCCGGAACTCACAGTGTATGCGGAACCCTCCATGTCGCAAACCGAAGCGTTGTCGTATCTGCTGCGTGGGCGCGGTCTGGATTCAGGCGCAGGTGCGGACGGCACCGCCATGGCTCTGTCGCTGGGTACCAGCCTGATGAACCGCAGTGCCCTGGTGGAGGAACTGAACAAGTTGCCGGGCCTGCGCAATGTGGAGTTCGGTACCGAAGGTTCTGAAGATGACACAGCGGCGACCGTAAGCGGGTATATCGGCGAGCGTATTTACCTGTCCTACGGTGTCGGATTGTATGAGCCCATCAACGTGCTCACTGCGCGCCTGTACCTGCAGGCGCGCCTGTGGCTGGAGGTGGTCAGTCGACTGGAGAGTTCGGTAGACCTCTATTACAGCTTTGATATCGACTGATCGTCAGGCTTTCGGCAGGATCATCAGTTCCACACGCCGGTTCTGGCTACGTCCCTGATCGCTGCTGTTGTCAGCGATCGGCTGATCATAGCCCATGCCCTGCACCAGCATCCGTGAGCGCTCCACCGCACGGGTTGCCAGGTAATCGGCAACACTGCCGGCACGCCGCTCAGACAGGGTCTGGTTCAGGGCCCGGCCGCCGGTGTTGTCGGTGTGTCCGGTGATGCGCAGGGTGGTATCGGCATATTTCGCGAGTACCTCGCCGACGGAGTTGAGGGCCGGGTAAAAATCGCCGCGCAGGTTGTAAGACCCGGTTTCAAAGGTAATGCTGCCGGGCATGATGAGGCGGATATTGTCGCCCTCGCGTGCCACCTGCACACCGGTGCCCTGCAATTGTTCGCGCAGCTTGGCTTCCTGCACATCCATGTAGGCGCCAACCCCGGCGCCAACGATGCCGCAGCCCAGGGCCGCGTTGCGCGCGTGTTTCCCCGAGTCGATCGCACCCACCAACGCGCAGACGGCGGCTGCGCCGGCACCATAGGTGGCAGCCTTGCTGGCCTGCTGTTGCCCAGTGTAGGGATTGGTCGTGCAGGCGCTCAGCAAAACGCTGGCGGTGATGGCGGTAACAAAATTCAGGCGCATGGGGTAATCTCCTCGTCCGTTCGGGGCATTGCAGCGTAATCACGCTAGGTCCGACCTGCAAGGCCGATAAAAGTTGCAGTGCGGGCCGGTTGCTTCCCCAGTTTGAAGAGGAACAGAATGGATCCCTTAACCCAGGGCGCCTTGGGCGCTGCGCTCCCGCAAGCGGTCGCCAACCGGCGTCAGGTCGTCACCGCAGGATTGCTGGGGTTCCTGTCGGGCATGGCGCCGGATCTGGATGTGCTGATTCGCTCTGCCGAAGACCCTCTCCTGTTTCTGGAGTATCACCGCCAGTTCACGCATTCGCTGTTCTTCATTCCGTTTGGCGGCCTCATTTGCGCCCTGGTTCTACACCGGCTGATTGGTCGCCGTGGAGGCCTGTCACCCGGACAAAGCTACCTGTTCTGCCTGCTGGGCTATGCAACCCACGGCCTGCTGGATGCCTGTACCACCTATGGCACCCTGTTGCTGTGGCCTTTCAGTGACCAGCGCTTCGCGTGGAATACCATTTCCATCATCGACCCGCTTTTTACCCTGCCAGTGCTGGTGCTTATTGCTTACGCGGCGCTGCGTCGCCGGCCCGCACTGGCGCGCGTGGCACTGGTGTGGGTACTGGTCTACCAGGGCCTTGGCGTTTGGCAACGCGAGCAGGCCGAGGCGCACGGCTGGAAGCTCGCAGAGTCGCGGGGCCATGTGCCGCTGCGTCTTGAAGCCAAGCCCAGCTTTGCCAATATCCTGGTGTGGAAGATCGTGTACGAGACAGACAGTCATTTCCATGTTGATGCGGTGCGTACCTGGCCATCGGTAGTTGACTACCCCGGGGGCAGCATCGCACGTCTCGACGTGGCGCGTGACCTGCCATGGTTGCAGGATGACACCCAGCAGCGCGCGGATGTCGAGCGTTTTCGCTGGTTCAGCAACGGCTACGTAGCGCTGGACCCGGCAGTGCCCGGGCGCATCATTGATGTGCGTTATTCCATGCTGCCCAACGAGATCAACTCGCTATGGAGTATTGAAGTACGACCGCAGGCCACTGCCGATGACCACGTGAGCTACCGTATGCATCGCAGTGGTGGCCGCGAGCAGGCGAGTGAGTTGTGGCGCATGTTGCTCGGTGAAACGGCATCCGCCGCCACCACCGAGCGCGGTGGGTCAGGCCTGGAGTACGGCGTCGGCGGCGACTAGCGCGGCACCCGTATCGGTCGCAAGGCCCTGTTGTTGCAGGGCGGTCGATAATGCGGTCAGGCACAGAATGACGTTGCTGCGGCTGCAGGCCTGGCCCATCAGGCCGATGCGCCAGGTCTTTCCGGCAAGGGCGCCGAGGCCGGCACCGATTTCCAGGTTGAAATCCTGCAACAGCGTCTGCCGCAGGCGGGCATCGTCGATGCCCTCGGGAATCCGCACCGCGTTCAGCTGCGGTAGCCGATGTTCTGCGGCAACCGCCATCTCCAGGCCCAGCGCGCCGAGCCCGGCGACGAGCGCCTGGTGGTGCAGCCAGTGCCGCGCGTGCGCAGCCTCCAGGCCTTCTTCCCGGAGCATCAGCAGGGCTTCATGCAGGGCGTAGAGCAAGTTGATCGGCGCCGTGTGGTGATAGGCGCGTTTGCTGCTGCCGCCCCAATAGCCCATCACCAGCTGCATGTCGAGAAACCAGCTCTGTACCTTGTGGCTGCGGGTCTGAATGCGCTCCACGGCACGCGGGCTGAAGGTCACGGGCGACAGGCCGGGTATGCAGGACAGACACTTCTGGGTGCCCGAGTACACGGCATCGGCTCCCCAGGCATCGACCTGCAGTTCAATGCCACCGAGGCCGGTGACGGAATCGACAATGCTCAGTGCGCCGTGTTCCCGCGCCAGGGCACAGAGTGCGGCAACATCACTGCGTGCGCCCGTAGATGTCTCGGCGTGCACGAAAGCCAACAGCGAGACTTCCGGGTGGGCGGAAAACGCGGCCGCAACCTTGTCTACGCTGACGGGCTGTCCCCAGTCGTCCTCGACCATGATCGCGGTCGCCCCACAGCGCTCGACGTTTTCCTGCATGCGGCCGCCAAAAACGCCGTTGCGGCAGACGATCACCGTATCACCGGGCGACACCAGGTTGACGAAACAGGCCTCCATGCCCGCGGAGCCGGGTGCCGAAATCGGCAGTGTCAGCGCGTTGTCTGTTTGAAAGGCGTACTGCAGCAGGCCTTTCACATCGTCCATCAGGTTGACGAAAAGCGGGTCGAGGTGGCCTATCGTGGGCCTGCCCAGGGCACCCAGCACGCGCGGCGACACGTCGGACGGGCCGGGGCCCATTAGAACCCGATGGGGCGGAAAGAAACTTTGGGTCATGGTGGGGTTACTCCTTCTCAGCCGCGTCGGCTTTCGGTTTCGCGGCGCACCTTGGCCTGGGCGGCGGCGATGCGCGCCACGGGTACACGGAAGGGGCTGCAGGACACGTAGTCCAGCCCCAGGTCGTGGAAAAACTGTATGGAGCGCGGGTCGCCGCCGTGCTCGCCACAAATGCCGTACTTGATGCCGGGCTTGCGCGCGCGACTTTCCTGCACCGCCAGCTCCAGCAGGCGCCCCACGGCGCGCTGGTCAAGCGAGACAAAGGGGTCGCTCTCCACCAGTTTTTTCTCCAGGTACATGGGCAGGAACTTGCCCACGTCATCGCGGGAGAAGCCGTAGGTCATCTGGGTGAGGTCGTTGGTGCCGAAACTCATGAATTCCACTTCCGGCGCCAGGCGGTCAGCGCCGAGGGTCGCCCGTGGCGTTTCCATCATGGTGCCGATCTTGTAAGGCACGGAAACGTGTTTTTCTTTCATGACCGCCTGAATACCGCGGTCTATGATTTCGCTGATGAGGCGAATCTCGCGCACGTTGACCACCAGCGGAATCATGATCTCCGGCAGGGGCTTGAGCCCTTCTTCAATGGCCCGCACGGCGCCGCTGATGATCGCCTTGACCTGCATTTCGGTAATTTCCGGATACACGATGGACAGCCGGCAACCGCGGAAACCGAGCATCGGATTCACTTCCTTGAGGCTCTCGGTCATCTCGCGAATTTTCTCCACGGGCTTGCCGATGCGCTCTGCCAGTGCCTGCATATCGGCCTCATCGTGCGGCAGGAACTCGTGCAGCGGTGGATCCAGCAGGCGCACAGTCACCGGCAGGCCATCCATGACCCGGAACAAGGCCAGCATGTCCTCTTCCTGGTAGGTCAGCAGGCGCTGCAGGTAGTGCTGCCGCTCTTCCTTGTTTTCAGCGAGGATCATGCCGCGCATCTGGTCAATGCGCTCTGCCTCGAAGAACATGTGCTCGGTGCGGCACAAGCCGATGCCTTCGGCGCCCAATTCGCGTGCCTTGGCGGCATCCTCTGGTGTTTCGGCATTGGCACGCACCTTCAGGCGGCGGTGCTGATCGGCCCAGGAGAGCAGGATCTGGAAGTCTTCGCTACTGCTCGCTTCGGTTTTCGGCACGTCGCCCAACATCACCTCGCCCGCCGTACCGTCGAGGGTGATGACATCGCCGCGGCGCATGACAACACCCTCGGCTGTGGTTGCCGTGCCTTCCGCGTAGTTGATACTCAAGCCGCCGCAGCCGGTGATGGCACAAACCCCCATGCCTCGCGCAACCACCGCGGCGTGCGAGGTCATGCCACCTAATTCGGTGAGAATACCCGCGGCAACCTTCATGCCGTGGATATCTTCCGGCGTGGTCTCCCGGCGCACCAGAATCACGCTGGCACCTGTAGCCGCGACCTCAACCGCCTCCTCGGCAGAGAACACCACGCTGCCGGTGGCGCCGCCGGGGCTGGCGGGCAGGCCGGTGGCGACAATCTCTGTTTTCTGCGCCGGGTCGACCATGGGGTGCAGGAAAGACTCGACGTGTTCGGGCGACACCCGCATCAGGGCCTCGCTCTCGGAAATCAGCCCCTCACGCACCATGTCCACCGCAATCTTCACCGACGCCCGTCCGGTGCGCTTGCCGCTGCGCGTCTGCAGCATGAACAGCTTGCCTTCCTGCACGGTGAACTCAAGGTCCTGCATGTCGCGATAATGCTTCTCGAGCAGGGCCTGGGTCGTGAACAGCTCGTCATAGACGTCCGGCAGCCTCTCTTGCAGGGCAGACACCGGCAGCGGCGTGCGAATGCCGGCCACAACGTCTTCGCCGGCCGCGTTGAACAGGAACTCGCCAAAGAAGTCGTGATCACCGTTGGAGGGATTGCGTGTGAACGCCACACCGGAGCCGGAGGTGTCACCGAAGTTGCCGAACACCATGGCCTGAACGTTAACGGCCGTGCCCAGTGTTTCGGGAATGTTGTTCATTTCCCGGTACACGTAGGCGCGCGGGGTATGCCAGGACAGGAATACCGCTTCCACAGCAAGCTTCAACTGTACAAACGGGTCTTCCGGGAAGTCCACCAGCGTCTTGTAGATGCGGATGATTTCCTGCCAGTCTTCGGCGCTCATGTCGACGTCGTTGGGTTTGCCGTGGGCGGCCTTGTATTGCTCGATTTCGTGCTCAAAGCGTTCGCCGTCGGCCTCCAGAACCACATCGGCGAACATCTGGATGAAGCGCCGGTAGCAGTCATAGGCAAAGCGCGGGTTGCCGGTTTTCCGCGCCAGGCCTTCAGCAATTTCGTCGTTCAGTCCCAGGTTGAGAATGGTGTTCATCATGCCGGGCATGGACACCGGGGCGCCGGAACGCACCGAGAACAGCAGTGGGTTTTCCGGGTCGCCGAAGCGCGCGCCCATTTTCTTTTCTACCAGGTCGAGGGCGACCCGGTATTCCTGCTCCAGCAGCGGCGGCAACTTGTTGCCGGACTCGAAGTACTCGCGGCAGGTGGGGGTGGTGATAATGAAACCGTAGGGTACCGGCAGGCCCAGTGAGGTCATTTCACAGAGGTTGGCGCCCTTGCCACCGAGTAGGTCTCGGTCATCCTTGCTGCCTTCGTTGAACAGGTATACGCGCTTGGCCATGGGCCCTCCGGCTTGTTAAGGGAGTTGCTGTCGGAATTCGCGCGCGAGTATAGCGGAAAAGGGGGAGGGCGTCCCGGGCGGGTAAGCTCCGGGCAGGTCAGCCCCGGGGCAGGTAAACGCCGGGGCAGGTAAACACCGCGCGGGTCAGCCGCGGCGCAGCAGCAGGTCTCCGAGGCGGTCTACCTCGGCCAGATCGGCAGTGGCGGGCACCAGGAAAAGCTCCTCGCAGCCGGCCGCCTGCGCATTGTCGAGCGCTTCAAGGACCGCATCCTCGGAACTGCGATGCACCGATTCGGCCATCATGGTGGCAATTTCCGGACCCGCGATGGCCAGGTACTCATAGACGTAGTCGTACAGCCGCTGCGCGCCATTGTCCGCCAGTGAGCACCAGAACCCGCCCAGTCGATAGGGTTTACTGTCGCGCCCGGCGGCTTCCCAGGCGTTGTCGGCCATCTGGAAGGCGTTGGCCAGCTCGCCTTGTTCGCCATTGCCGGACCAGGCGTAGAGGCCATCGGCCCACTGCGCACAGCGGGCGATGCTTTTCGGTCCCAGGGCGCCGGCGAGTAGCTTCGGGCCGCCGGCCTGTGTGGGCGCGGGGCCAATCACGCCGCCGCCGGGGATGACTTCCTGCTGGTTCCATACCTGGCGCAGCGTTTCGACCTGGGTGTCCATGCGGCCATAGCGGCCCTTGAACGGCGCTTCGAGTGCCGCGTAGTCCTTGTCCCTGCCGCCGTAGCCGACACACACGTGCTGCACGCGCCCGCCGGAGAGAATATCCAGGCTGGCGACTTCCTTGGCCACTTGCACAGCGCTGTGCATGGGCAGCACGTAGAGCGTGGGGGTGATCATGACTTTGCTGGTGCAGGCGGCAGCAGCAGCCAGCAACACGCGCATATCGAAGGTCGGGCCATGCACACGCTCGCCGCAGGAAATACTGTGAAAGGGGCCAGCGTCGACGCGCTGGAACCATTGCAGGTAGTCGTCGCGGGTCAACCCGGCTTTCATGTACGGCAGACAGATTCCAACTTTCATTTTTGCGGTGCCCCGGAAATTAAAAGCGGCATTATGACGCAGACCTGGCAACCCGTGCCCGCGCGGGTGTACACCTATGTGAACCAGCGCGCTTGAGCAGTGGTCCGCAAGCGCATGAAGCGGGCACAGGAGCATGGGGAGACACCCCCTTGGCTGGCCAGTGCGTTTATGCTGTGCATCGGTCACCGCAGAGCCCCGGAAAAGGAACAGAGTCGATGTCGATAAAAATAGATGGCCCGTTTTACGCCCAGTTGAGTGGCGCTGCCGAGGAGGCCCGGCGGCTGGCACAGCTGGGCTACGACGGTGTGTACACACTCGAAGGCAGTACTGATCCGTTCCTGCCGCTGGTGCTGGCCGCCGAGCACGCACCGGGGCTGGATCTGGCAACGGGTATTGCCGTCGCGTTTCCGCGTAATCCGCTGCACCTCGCCTACCAGGCCTGGGACCTGCAGAAGTTCAGCCAAGGGCGCTTCATGCTCGGCATAGGCTCCCAGGTGAAAGCGCATATCGAGAAGCGTTTCGGCGTTGAGTTCAACCCTCCGGCGGCGCGCATGCGGGACTATATATTGGCCCTGAAGGCCATCTTCGCCTGTTGGCAGGATGGCGAGCCGCTGGCTTACGAGGGTCGTTTCTATCGCCATACACTGATGACGCCCATGTTCAATCCGGGCCCGAACCCGTTCGGTGTACCGCCGGTACTGTTGGGGGCTCTGGGGCCGCGCATGACCGAGGTGGCCGGGGAGGTTGCCGATGGGCTGATCGTGCACCCCTTCAATAATCCGCGATTCCTGCGCAATCAGGCCCTCCCGGCGGTGCAGCGGGGGTTGGCGCTGGCGGATCGACAGCGTGAAGACTTCACCCTGCAGATCAATGCCATCGTTATTACCGGTGAGGACGACAAGCAGTTCGCTGCGGCGCGCAAGGCCGTGCGCGGCCTGTTGGGTTTTTACGCATCCACCCCGGCGTATCTGCCGCCCATGGCGGCCATGGGTTTCGAGGCCCTGCAGCCCGAGCTCAACCGTCTTTCCAAGGCGGGTGACTGGGAGGCCATGGGCGAGCGCATTGATGACGACTTTGTTGCAGCGTTCACTACCAGTGGCCACCCTGGCGATATTGCCGCTGCACTATTGGCGCGATACGGCGACTGCGCGGACCGCCTGGCCATTTACGCGCCTTACGCGGCCCCCGATGGCATGTGGTGCGACATCATTGCGGATCTGAAGCGCCTGCAGAAGGCACAGTGACCGCTTTCGCCAGAAAGTCTGGCCTCTTCCCACCCTGTATTGGCCGCCGGGTGGCGCTATGATCAAGCCTTGCGGCAGGGGGAGACGCCAATGAAAATCCAGTTCTCTGAGGCTCAGGTTGCATTGCGCGACGAGCTGCGCGCTTACTTTCGCGAGCTGATGACGCCGGCGCTGCAGGCAGAGTGCGAGCGCGACATGGGCGAGGGCGGCGGGCCGCTGTGGCGCGAGGCCCTCGCGCGCATGGGTCGCGACGGTTGGATAGGGCTCGGCTGGCCGGAGGAATACGGTGGCCGCAATCTCTCGCCGATGGAACAGTTCATTTTCGTTGAAGAGGTGATGCGAGCAGGCTATCCCTTCCCGTTTCTTACCACGGAATCGGTGGGGCCGACACTGGCCGAGCACGGCAATGCCTGGATGCGCGAAGAGATCGTGCCGAAGATTCTGCGCGGGGAACTGCTGGTCTCCATTGGTTATTCGGAGCCGGATGCAGGTACCGACCTTGCCGCGTTGCGCACCTCGGCGGTGCGGGAGGGTGACGACTGGATTATCAACGGGCAAAAAATGTGGACATCACTGGCCCACTTCTGCGACTACACCTGGCTGGCTGCCCGCACCGATCCCGATGCCGCGAAAAAGCACAAGGGGATTTCGATGTTCCTGGTGCCCAACAGCGATCCGGGCTGGAGCTGTACCCCCGTGCACACGCTGGGTGGTGTGCGCACCAACGCGACCTTCTACGACAACATCCGCGTCAGTGACGCGCACCGCGTGGGTGAATTGCACGGCGGCTGGAAACTCATCACCAGCCAATTGAATCGCGAGCGCCTGAGCCTGATCAATTTTGGTCCCATCTCCGAGCTGTTCAATCAGGTGGTGCATTGGGCGCGGGCCGAGCCGGCCGAAACCGGTGGCACCATCGCCGAGCAGCCGTGGGTGCAGGCGAACCTGGCCCGCAGCCGCGCGCTGATCGAATGCATGAAGTTGATTGTGTACAAACAGTCGTGGGCCATGACCGAGGGGACACTGGCCATGGCGGATGCCTCAGCGGCCAAGGTGTTCGGTTCCGAGGGGTTCATCGAAGTCTACCGTTTGTTGGGCGAGATCGTTGCTGAGCGCGGCCTCCTGCGCAGCCATTCTCCCGGGGCTGCTGAACAGGCTGCGCGCATTGAGCGCCTCTATCGCACAGCGTCCATCATCACCTTCGGTGGCGGCGCGAACGAAATCCAGCGTGACATCATTTCGGCGGCGGGGTTGTGGATGCCCCGTGCCAGTCGCTAAGGGGAATTCGCCATGGACTTTGGTTTTTCAGAGATTCAACACGACCTGCGCGGTTTGGCGCGCAGGATTCTCGATGATGCCGTGTCGGCCAGCACACTGGCGGCCTACGACGAGTTCGCCGCGCCGCGCTTTGATCGTGCCCTGTGGCAAACCCTCGTAGATAGCGGCTTGTCGGGTATTGCCGTGGCGGAAGAGCACGGCGGTATGGGCTTGGGGTTCATGGAGCTCGGCCTGTTCATTGAGGAGCTGGGTCGCAGCATCGCGCCTGTACCGGTGCTGGCGCATTGTGTGGCCGGCATGTTGCCCCTGCAGCAGTTTGCCAGCGCTGATCTGCAGTCCCGTGTTTTACCCCCCGCCGCGCGGGGTGACATTCTGCTTACCGGTGCGTTCTGGTCCGGCTCGGCAATACCGGAGCTGCGGGCGCAGAACACCCCCGATGGTCTGCTATTGACGGGTCACTGCCGCGCCGTGCCATTTGCCCAGCAGGCGGACTGGTTGCTGGTGCCGGTTCAGGTTGCCGCCGGTGTTGCGGTGGTGCTGGTGCCCACCGGCGCTGTCGGGGTGCGCAGCAACGCCTTGCAAATGACCCATTTCGAACCTCACGCAGACGTCGAATTCAACAATGTGCCTGTGCCGCAGGCCGATATCGTGCTGGCTTCCGGCGGCGAGGCACTGGTGACCTGGACCCGGGAGCGCTGCACCGCCGCAGTGTGTGCACAGCAGTTGGGGGCCGCGGATTGTGCGCTGCGTATGGCCGCCGGTTACACCAGTGAGCGCAAGCAATTCGGCGTGCCGGTGGCGACCTTTCAGGCCGTGGGCCATCGCATGGCCGATTGCTACATCGATGTCGAATGTTTGCGCCTGTGCACCTGGCAGGCGCTGTCGCTACTGGGCGAGCAGCGTGCGGCAACCACTGAAGTACAGATTGCCAAGATCTGGGCGGGGGATGTCGGGCACCGGGTCAGCTATGCCTGCCAGCATGTGCATGGAGGCACGGGTATTGACCGCGATTATCCACTTTGGCGCTATTGCCTCTGGCTGCGCTTCAATGAGATGACCCTCGGGTCCAGTGCGGCCCAGGGGGCGGCGCTGGGGCAGCGCCTGGCGCGAGGGGAGGGGCTCTTCAACTAGTGCCGGCGAGGTGGTGCCGAAACGCAGAATGTGCTCCGGTTGTTACGCGCCTTGAGTTACACTGGCGCCCATGTTGCTGCGTTTCTCTACGGTTCTGCTTCTGGTGTCGCTGGTTGCCTGCGGCAATACGCCGTCGCGTGAAGCCACCGCCAGCAGGGCTGGTGTCGATTTTGGCGGGCAATGGTCGCTGGACTACGGCATGAGCGACAACCTGCAGGTTAGCCTCAATGTCCTGGTGCGTGAACTGCAGCGCCAGGCCGACCGGCGCGCGCAGGCGGCCGGCTCCGATACGCGCGCTGCCACGGCCGGTGTGCTCTTGGGGGGCTCGGGCAGCGATAGCGGGTCCGCTATCATCGGGCTGGCACAAATGGCCGATCTGGTCAGCCGCAGCCCGCTGCTGGATATCACCCAGGATCTTCAGGGCATCCGTGTACGCCGGGAAGATGATTTTGCCCTCGACTGCGATTTTCACGACGGGCGTCCGCAAGCGGTTGAGACACCCCTGGGCCGCGAACTCTGTGCCTGGGACGGTCACCAGCTGGTTTTTGTTCTGTCCCTACCCGACGGTCTCGGCATTCGGCATCGGCTCACTCTCGGCCCGGATGGCCAGTTCCTGAATATTGCCAGCACGGTGAGTTCGGACCGTGTCTCCCAACCCTTTACGCTGAACCGCGTCTACCGCCGCATGGAGCCGGGCGCGCAGGGCTTTTCCTGCCAGCAGACCCTGACACGAGGCACCGTGTGCACAACCGAAACCGAGTAAAGCGGGCGAGCCTGCTACTGTCTGTTGCGCTGTGCCTCTGTGCCTGCGCTACGGCGCCACATGAGCCGGCGCCTGGCGCTAAGTCCGCGGTCGCTGGCGATGCGACGCCCGCCGTGGGGAATGTCGCCCTGGAAACCGTGCCATCGCCCCTCACGCCCGCACTCGCGTTGGTGGTCGCGAGTTTTGACCCCGGGCTACCCGCATCTACCGTGGGGCTCAGCCGAGCGGGGATTTTCCCTGAAATACGCAAGGCGGAGGCGCGCTTCATGCCGGTACTGCTGCGCCAGGTACTGCAGACCAGCAATGCCTGGGGTCCGGTGCGCGTGCTGCCGGAGCCACAGGCCAGCGCCGAGCTACAGGTGGACGGGCGTATTCTGCACTCTGATGGCCATCTGCTGGTTTTGCAGGTGCGCGCTGTCGATGCTGCGGGCAGGGTGTGGCTGGACCGGCGCTACCGGGATGAATCACAGCCGGGGGACTTTACCGCCAGCGGCGCCGAGGACCCGTTCATCGATCTGTATCGCCAGGTGGCAAACGATCTGCTGGCCGCGTACCGCCAGCGGGCAAGTACGGAATTGGCGCAGCTGCCGACCATTGCCCTGCTGCGCCAGGCCCGCGATCTGGCGCCGGCCGCATTCGCCGGGTACCTGAGCGAAGATGAGACGGGGCTCAGCCTGCGTCGCGCGCCGGCGGAGGACGACCCCATGATTGCGCGCGTGCAGCGCATCCGCGATCAGGAATACCGTTTCATCGATGCGGTCGACCAGCAATATGTTGATCTGTTTGAGACCATGCAGTCCACCTATAACCTCTGGCGGCAGTTCGGTCGCGAGCAGGCGGAGTACCGCGAAGAGTACGCGCAGCGCCTCGCCCAACGCGACAAGGCCGGACTGCGCGGCACCTATGCCGCCATGGAGCAAACTTACAACGCTTTCAAGTGGAGCAAGATCCAGCAACAGGATCTCGAAGACCTCGCCCGCGGCTTCAACAATGAGGTGCAACCCACCGTGCTGGAAGCCAGCGGTAGTGTCTACCAGCTGAGCGGCAGTCTCGAGAACCAGTACGCGGAGTGGCGTGATATTCTCGGAGAAATTTTCCGCCTTGAGTCCGGTCTGCCCTGAACGGGGCGCATCGGCAAAACCTGGAGGGTTGCGCTAAGCTTGGGCCATGAGCGACAGAAAATCGAACAATGAAGCAGAAAGCCTGCTGGCGGGCCTGATGCGATTCACCGGGCAGGTGGCGGGCGGCACGCTGGAGATCGCGCGACACACCGCGACCATGACCGCCATGTTCGGTGAGGGTTGGGTGCGGCAGATGTTGCTGCACAGCATGGAACCGGAGCGTCTGGAGGCGATGGCAGACGCCGGGCATTTCCTCCGCGATGCCCGCGAAACGGCGGGACTGTCGTTGAAGGAGCTCGCCGACAGCCTCGGCCTGTCTGACAAATCCGTACTGGAAGAGGTGGAGCGCGGTGACAAGATCATGCCGCTCGAGCTGGTTCTGCGTAGCGCCAGCCTGCTTGCGCGGCACGATCCGGTGCCTTTCCTGATCAAGTTTCTGCGCACCTACAATCCGCAGCTCGAGCAGGTGCTTGAGCAGTGGGGCGTTATGGCGCTGCCCCGGCAGTACGAGCGTGAACGACGCTTTGTGAATCTGTACCGCCAGCACGATGCCCTGCGTGGATTGAGCGATGACGAGCACGACCGCTTTATCCAGTATATCGATGGTGCAGCGCAGCTTGTGCTGGATGTGATGCAGAAAGAAAAGGCGGCCAACAGCCCGCCAACGCAGGCACCCAAACGGCCGTCGCCCGCGCGCAAACGCACCCCGCGCAAGCGCAGTTAGCCGCGCTTTCCGGTACACTGTGCGGCTCGCAGACATCCCCGGAATTTTGCATGCCAAGCCCCACCTCATCCTCTCCCGCTTCGACAGTGCAGCCGGCCAGCGCCAGTCGCCAGTGGTTTGCCACTTGCCCCAAGGGCATGGAAGGCCTGCTCCGCGACGAGATGCTGGCGCTGGGCGCTGAGAGCGCGCGCGAGACGGTTGCGGGGGTATATTTTGAAGGTCCACTCGCCATGGGCTATCGCGCCTGCCTCTGGTCGCGGCTGGCCAATCGGGTGTTGCTCCCCTTGGCGAAATTTGAAGCGGGGGACGCCGATGCCCTGTATCGCGGTGTACGCGCGCTGAACTGGCGCGACATCTTTGCCCCGGAGCAGACCTTCACGATCGATTTCACCGGGGAGAACGCACAGATACGCAACACCCAGTTTGGCGCCCAGCGTAGCAAGGACGGTATTGTGGACTGGTTTGTGGCGCAGGGCTTTGCGCGGCCGTCGGTTGACCGGCGCAATCCCGACCTGCGCTTTAACGTTCGGCTGTCGAAACACGGCGCGCTTCTGGCGCTGGATATGTCCGGCGGTAGCCTGCACCGGCGCAACTATCGCTTGCAGGCGGGCGCAGCACCGCTGAAGGAAAACCTCGCCGCGGCCATTTTGCTGCGTGCCGATTGGCCGGGCATGGCAGCCCGGGGAGGGGCGCTGATCGACCCCATGTGCGGCTCTGGCACCCTGCTGCTGGAGGCGGCCATGATGGCCGCTGACATCGCGCCTGGCCTGGGCCGTGAACGCTTCGGGTTCGAGCGCTGGCAAGGGCACAACGCGCCGCAATGGCAAGCGCTGCTGGCGGATGCGCAGGCGCGCGCCCGGCGCGGCAGGCAGGTGCAGCTGCCGGAAATGCGTGGTTATGACGCAGATGCGACCGTGATTCGTCGCGCGCAGGAAAACATTGCTCGCGCTGGCCTGCAGGATGCCGTACGGGTCAGTTGCAAGCCCCTGGCGGAGCTCAGCAAGCCCTCGCACCGTCCCCTGCCGCACGGCCTGGTGGTCTGTAATCCCCCTTACGGCGAGCGGCTCGGAGACCGCGAGAGCCTGCCTTATCTCTACCGGCAGCTGGGGGAGGCGTTAGTCCGTGAATTCGGCGGCTGGCAAGCGGCAATTTTTACCGGTGACAAGGGCCTGGGGCGCGCCACGGGATTGCGCAGCCACAAGCAGTACACCCTGTGGAATGGCGCGCTTGAAGCCTCTCTGCTCTTGTTCGACCTGACCGACAACCGTCTCAGCGAGCATTCGCCGGCTGGCCGGGCGCAATCGGCAACGGAAGAGGGCGAGCTGTCCCCCGGTGCCACCATGTTTGCCAATCGGCTGCGCAAGAATCGACGCCGTTTTGCGGCCTGGGTGAAACGTGCGGGCATTGAATGCTACCGGCTGTATGATGCCGATATGCCGGAATACGCTGTCGCGGTCGACCTCTACGGCGACCGGGTGCATGTGGCGGAGTACCAGGCGCCGGCAGGAGTCGATCCGGCGGCCGCGGCCGCGCGTCTCGCGGAGATTCAATCAGCGGTGCCGCAAGCACTGGGCGTGGCGGCGTCCGATGTCGCCTACAAAGTCCGGCAGCGCCAGCGAGGCGACGAACAATACGGTAAGCAGGACGCGCAAGGTGAATTGTTGACCGTGCGCGAAGGGCCTGCGAGGCTGCTGGTCAACCTGCGAGATTACCTGGATACCGGGCTCTTCCTGGATCATCGGCCCCTGCGGCTGCGGCTGGGGAGCGAAGCCGTCGGTTGCGACTTCCTCAATCTGTTCTGCTACACCGGCACGGCTACCGTGCACGCGGCGCTGGGCGGGGCCCGCAGTACCACCAGTGTGGACCTCTCCAATACCTACCTCAGCTGGCTGCGCAAGAATCTGGCGCAGAACGGGTTGGACGAAAGCCGCAATCATATCGTGCGTGCCGACTGCCTGGCCTGGCTGCAGGACTGCAAGCAAAAGTTCGACCTGATCCTGCTGGACCCACCGTCCTTTTCCAATTCGCGCAAGGTCGAGGCCAGTTTTGACGTGCAGCGTGATCATGTGCCCCTGGTCCGGGCGGCGCTGGCCTGCTTGCGTCCCGGTGGCACGCTGTACTTCTCCAATAACCGCCGCGGCTTTCGTCTCGATGCCGAGCTCGCGCGCAGTTTCACCTGCGAGGATATCAGCCGCGCAACGCTGGACCCCGACTTCCAGCGCAACCCCAGGATTCACCAGTGTTGGCGTATTACCCTGCCGGAAACGGCGAAGACAGAAAACCCATGGGCTCGCCGGTAAGTGTCTGCAAACACGAAAATTTTTCTGTCCACACGCCTTGACTCACATCGTAGCCTTTGGTAAAGGCAGCGCATTTTATCGAAATGACTTTATCTATTCCCATTAACATCATGATATATAGAGTTTATTTAATAATTTCTCTCACAGGGTTTGGGTGGCGCAGGTCAGCCCGGCGGTTGGCGTCGCCACAGAGTGTCCCCAGAGTTATCCACAGGTCTTCCTGTGGATAACCAGTACGCAACGTGCCGGAGCAGGCTCGGGCAATGTTGCAGCGTGGGTCTCTGGGGCGGCCTTCGAGTGGATACGCAGGGGAGGTGCATGTGCCCAGGGTCTTGATTGTGTATCACAGCCAGAGCGGAGCCAGCGCCCGCCTCGCGGCGGCGGCTCGTGCCGGCGCTGAAGGCGCGGGTGGCACCGAAGTTGCGCTGTGCAGAGCCTGGGACGCTGGCGCCAGTGAGGTGCTGGCCGCTGACGGTTTGTTATTGGTGGCGGCGGAAAATTCGGGCACTCTCAGCGGCGGTATGAAGGACTTTCTCGACCGCACCTTTTATCCGGTGGGCGAGCGGGGCAGGGTGTTGCCCTGCGCCCTGTTGCTGAGCGCGGGCAACGATGGCCGGGGCGCTCGCCAGCAGGCCCAGCGGATACTGTCGGGTTACCCCATGCGCGAGGCGCTGGAGCCCTTGATATGCCGCGGCCCGGTCACGTCCAGGCTGGAAGCGCTGGCGCAGGAATTCGGCGAGGGCTTTGCCGCCGGTTTGGAGATGGGAATATTCTGACGATGAGCGTGGCGGGAGAACAGGGATGACACTGGAAAACGAGATCAGCGCCCAGATACCCGAGGGCTTCACGCGGCTGCCCGAGGGCCTGGGTTATACGGACACACTGCAGCCCTGTTACCGGTGTATCAGTGACGCCGGGGTCAGTTTCGGCCTGGTCGTGGAACAGCAGCACTGCAACGTGATGGGTATCTGTCACGGTGGCGTGCTGTCAACGCTGGCAGATATCGCCGCAGCCACCGGCGTGAATCATGCGTCCGGTCGCAGCGCGGGAAGCCCGACCATAAACCTTGTGCTGGATTTTGTCAGCGCGGGTAAACTCGGTCACTGGTTGCAGGCCGACGTGCTGCAGGTCGACGTCAAACGGCGTTTCGGGTTCAGCAGCGGCCTGATCAGCGGCCCCGGTGGTGTCGTGGCACGCTTCAACGGGACCTTCTACCTGCCTGAACATGAGGGTATCTGGAAGCGCCCGGCGCCCGCTGACGGCTTGTTGCCCGCGGAATGATTCGCGCAGTCAAGCGCGTGCGTCCCCATCGCAGCCTTCCAGGATAGCGATAAAGGCCTGCGCCGCGCGCGAGAGGCTGCGCCCGCGGTGATAGACCAGCCCCAGGCTGCGCTCCAGCGCAATCCCCTGTACCGGCAGAGCGTGTAGCTCATCGCTCAGCATGGTCGCGGGCAGGACTGTCCAGCCCAGTCCTACCGCGGCCATCATGCGAATGGTTTCAAGATAGTTGGTCGCCATCGATACCCTGAGCGCAAGGCGGTGCTCGGCAAACAGGCGTTTCACGATCTGCCCCGTATAGGTGTTGAGACCGGGCAGGATAGCCGGGTGCAGGGCCAGGTCGGAGAGGCTGCAGTGCTCTGGGTCACTGGCCAGTGGATGCTCGGCAGCACACATGAACACCAGCGGGTCGCGCCAGACCGGGCGCGCCACCACGCTGTCGTCGACCTCGGGCGCCAGGGTCACCACCGCGAGTTCCGAGCGGCCCTGCATGATGAGGTCGTAGGCCTGTTCGGAGTCTGTGAATTCAATGTCGATGTGGGCACCCGGGTGTGCTTTGCTGAAGGCGCTGAGAACCGGCGGCAGTCGGTGCAGGCCGATATGGTGGCTGGTCGCCAGGCGCAGCTCACCTGCCACCTCGCCCGACAGGTCGCGCACCGCACGCTCGGCGCCCAACAGTTGCTGCGTGATAGCCCTCGCATGAGGCAGCAGTGCCTGGCCGGCTTCCGTCAACGAGGTGTGTCGACCAATGCGGTCAAACAGGGCGCTGCCCAGGCCTTGCTCCAGCAAGGCGATGCGCTTGCTGACTGCAGGCTGGGTGAGGTGCAGGCGCTCGGCCGCCAGAGAAAACGACCCTTCCTCGGCGACCAGGAGAAAAGCCTGGAGGTTTTGCAAATCCATTTGAATTCCTTTCGGGAATGATACGGATAAAAATAATAAATTTGAGTAATCGCTCAGTCAACCTTATGCTGGTCGCCTCAAATTGATTTTTATGTGGGGGCGGGCATGGCCGGGCTGACACTGTACGACAAACTCTGGCGCAATCATCTGGTAGAGCAGCGCGAGGACGGCTCTGCCCTGATCTATATCGATCGTCACCTCATTCATGAAGTGACCTCACCGCAGGCCTTTGAAGGGCTGCGCCTCGCCGGGCGCAAGCCTTGGCGGCTGGATGCCAACCTCGCGGTGCCAGACCACAATGTGCCGACCTCACGGGAGGAGCGAGCCGGCGGTATTGCCGGTATTCGCGACCAGGTGTCGCGTTTGCAGGTGCAGACACTTGACGACAACTGCCGCGACTTTGACATCGTAGAGATACCCATCAACGACGTGCGCCAGGGCATTGTGCATGTGGTGGGACCGGAGCAGGGCGCAACCTTGCCGGGCATGACAATCGTGTGCGGCGACTCGCATACTTCTACCCACGGTGCGCTGGGGGCCCTGGCGCACGGCATCGGTACCTCGGAAGTCGAGCACGTACTCGCCACGCAGTGCCTGATTCAGCAGAAGATGAAAAACCTGCTGGTACGTGTTGACGGTGCGCTGCCGGCGGGCGTGACCGCCAAGGATGTCGCGCTGGCGATTATCGGCCACATTGGTACGGCAGGCGGCACCGGCTACGCCATCGAGTTCGCCGGCGAAGTGATTCACGGTCTCAGCATGGAAGGCCGTATGACGCTGTGCAACATGTCTATCGAGGCGGGCGCCCGCATGGGCATGATTGCCGTGGACCAGACCACGCTCGACTACGTGAAGGGCCGGACTTACGCCCCCAGCGGCGCGCTCTGGGATGCCGCGCAGGCCGCCTGGGCTGACCTGCACAGCGATGCCGACGCGGTGTTCGACAAAGTGGTGACATTGCGCGGCGAAGACATTGTGCCGCAAGTGACCTGGGGCAACTCACCGGAGATGGTGCTGCCTGTCGATGGCCATGTGCCGGACCCGCAAGGGATGGACAGCGCGACACAGCGCAGCGCCGCGCAGCGCGCCATTGAGTACATGGGGCTGACGCCGGGCATGGCGATTACTGATATCCATCTCGATCGTGTGTTTATCGGCTCCTGCACCAACTCGCGTATTGAAGACCTGCGCGCGGCGGCCGCGGTGGTGCGCGGGCGGCAGGTTGCTTCGAGCATCAAGCAGGCGTTGGTTGTGCCCGGTTCCGGCCAGGTGAAGGCACAGGCCGAGGCCGAAGGCCTGCACGAGATATTTCTCGCGGCGGGCATGGAGTGGCGCGAGCCGGGTTGCTCGATGTGCCTGGCGATGAATGCGGACAAGCTGGGGGCGGGAGAACACTGTGCCTCCACCTCCAACCGCAATTTTGAGGGGCGCCAGGGAATTGGCGGGCGCACACACCTGGTCAGTCCAGCGATGGCGGCGGCCGCCGCCATCGCCGGGCATTTCGTTGACGTTCGCACCTTGCAGGAGTCCACACAATGAAAAGTTTCACCGTGCTGGAGGGGCTGGTCGCGCCAATGGATCGGGCCAATGTCGATACCGACATGATCATCCCCAAGCAGTTTCTCAAGTCGATCAAGCGCAGCGGTTTCGGGCCCAACCTGTTTGACGAAATGCGCTACCTCGATGAGGGGCAGCCGGGTGAGGATTGCAGTAAGCGGCCCCTGAACCCTGATTTCCCCCTGAACCAGCCCCGCTATCACGGCGCGACGGTGCTGTTGGCGCGGGAAAACTTCGGCTGTGGTTCCAGCCGCGAACACGCGCCCTGGGCACTTGAGGATTACGGCTTTCGGTGCGTTATTGCCCCCAGCTTTGCCGACATCTTCTACAACAACTGTTTCAAGAATGGCATTCTCCCGGTGGTCTTGCCCGCTGCAACGGTTGAGCAGCTGTTCACGGCGCTATATGCACAAGAGGGGTATCGCCTGGAGATCGACCTGGCTGCACAAGAGGTGCGCACGCCCGCGGGCGAAGTGCTGGGTTTTGAGGTGGATGTCGCGCGCAAGCAGTGCCTGCTGAAGGGGCTGGACGACATCGGCGTGACGCTGGAAAGCGCTGCGCGTATTCATACGTTTGAGGATCGCTGGCGGGAGCAGTCCCCCTGGTTGTTCAATGTGATTGGCAGGGGGCAGGGCTGAGATGAGTAAACGTATTCTGGTTTTACCTGGTGATTACATCGGTCCGGAAATCATGGCCGAGGCGGTGCAGGTGCTGGAAACAGTGAACCAGCGCTATCAGCTCGGGCTGTCGCTGGAACACGGCCTGCTCGGTGGCGCCGCGATTGATGCGCACGGCGTGCCCTTGCCGGATGCCACGTTACAGGCGGCGCGGGACGCCGATGCGATCCTGCTCGGCGCTGTGGGCGGCCCCAAGTGGGACGCCGTTGAACGGCATTTGCGCCCGGAGCGTGGGCTGCTCGGTTTGCGTTCGCAGCTGGGGCTCTTCGGCAACCTGCGTCCAGCCATTCTCTACCCGCAGCTGGCCGAGGCCTCCAGTCTTAAGGCGGAGGTGGTCGCCGGTCTGGATATACTGATTGTCCGGGAACTTACCGGCGGCATTTACTTCGGTGAGCCCCGCGGTATTCGCACTCTGGAGAATGGCGAGCGACAGGGCTTCAATACCTATGTCTACAGTGAGTCCGAAATCCGCCGCATTGGCCACTTGGCGTTTGGTCTGGCTCGCCAGCGCGATCGCCGCGTGTGTTCAGTCGACAAAAGCAACGTGCTGGAGGTGACTGTGCTCTGGCGGGAAGTGATGGAGGAGGTCGCTCGCGACTACCCGGATGTCGAACTCAGCCACATGTATGTCGACAACGCGGCAATGCAGCTGGTGCGAGCGCCGAAGCAGTTTGATGTTATGGTAACTGGCAACATGTTCGGCGATATCCTGTCTGACGCGGCGGCCATGCTCACCGGATCGATCGGCATGCTGCCCTCCGCGTCGCTGGATAAAGACGGGCGCGGCATGTACGAACCCTGCCATGGTTCCGCACCGGATATCGCGGGGCAGGGCAAGGCGAATCCGTTGGCCACGATCCTCTCGGTCGCCATGATGCTGCGCTACACTCTTGACGAGGCCGAGGCTGCGGAGGCCATCGAGCGGGCGGTGAGCAGCGTGCTCGACCAGGGCCTGCGCACACCCGACATTGCCGCTGCGGATCAGCCGGCGGTGTCTACCCGCGAGATGGGCGCCGCCGTGGTGGCCGCGCTTGGCGGTTGAACGTTCACTTTTCCAATTGAGGTTGTTATGAGCAAGCAGTATGACGTTGCCGTTGTCGGTGCCACGGGCGCCGTTGGCGAAACCATGATGTCCATTCTTGAAGAGCGCGACTTTCCGGTACGCACACTCTATCCGCTAGCCAGTGCGCGCTCGGCGGGCAAGACCGTGAAGTTCCGCGGCAAGTCGGTGCGAGTCACGGACCTCGCAGAGTTCGATTTCAGCCAGGCCCAGATCGGACTGTTCTCGGCGGGCGGCAGTATCTCCGAAGAATTTGCGCCGAAAGCGGCGGCTGCGGGGTGTATTGTTATCGATAACACCTCCCATTTCCGCCGTGATGCCGATATCCCACTGATTGTGCCTGAAGTGAACCTGCCGGCACTGGCGGGTTATACCCAGCGCAATATCATTGCCAACCCCAACTGTTCGACGATCCAGATGCTGGTTGCGTTGAAACCCATTTATGACGCCGTGGGTATTGAGCGCATCAACGTGTGCACCTACCAGGCAGTTTCCGGAACCGGCAAGGAGGCGATTGAAGAGCTTGCGGGACAAACAGCGCGGTTGTTAAACGGACAGAGCATTGAGTGCGAGGTCTACCCGAAGCAAATCGCCTTTAATGTGCTGCCGCATATCGATACCTTCCAGGACAACGGCTACACCCGGGAGGAAATGAAAATGGTCTGGGAGACGCACAAGATCTTCGGTGACGAGAGCATTCAGGTGAACCCCACCTGTGTTCGGGTGCCGGTTTTTTTCGGTCATTCCGAGGCACTGCATATCGAAACACGCGACAAAATCTCTGCTGCTGATGCGCGCAAGTTACTCGAAGGCTCTCCGGGTATTACGGTGATTGATGAGCGCGCAGACGGCGGCTACCCCACGGCGGTTACCGAATCGGCGGGCAAGGACCCGGTGTTTGTCGGCAGGATTCGCGAGGATATCTCCCATCCCCGTGGCCTTGATCTCTGGGTTGTATCAGACAACGTGCGCAAGGGCGCAGCGCTCAACAGTATCCAGATTGCCGAGGCACTGATCCGGGGTTATATTGATTAACCCTTTGCGTTACAACATACTTGCTGTATCTTCGGAGTCGTCATGAAGGGGCTCGAGCCGCAATAAAGATGGCTCAGAGGATGGCAGGGGAGCATAACAAGGCGTGTTTATGGCTCGAAAGAAGCGGTTGGCAGTTGCACTGGCAGCCTTGGGGTGCCTGCAAGCAGGTTCTGTTTGGGCATTGGGGCTTGGCGAACTTTCGCTGAACTCGTTTCTGAATGAACCGTTGCGAGCGGAAGTGGGGCTGCTGGATGTCGGCAATCTCGACCAGGACCAGATTCGTGTTCGGCTCGCGACCGCGGACGACTTCGATCGCTTGGGCATTGATCGTGCGTACTTCCTGACAGGTATCAGTTTTGAAGTTCGCGTCGACAAAAACGGCGGCGGCGCGATCATCCTTACCTCTGACGATCCGGTGCTTGAACCGTATCTCGATTTTATCGTCGAGGCCCGCTGGCCGTCCGGTCGTCTGTTGCGTAATTACACGGTACTGGTCGACCCGCCAGCTTTTGAATCCCAGGGCACTACGGTGTCTGCTTCACGGCTGGTGGCCGAAGCTGAGGCCAGTGCAGAAGTGCCGGCAGAAACGGTCGAGTCAACAGGTGAAGGCACGCGGGTAGGCATGCGCGAATCCGAGCTCGCGCCCGGGGCGATGCCCGAACGAAATTTTAGTGCGGGCACCGCGTCCGATCCGGCGCCGGGTGCCCGTTACATGATCCGTCGCGATGAGACTCTGTGGACGATTGCCCAGCGTGCGCGCCCTGAGGGTGTCACGGTGCAGCAGGCCATGCTGGAAATCCAGCGCCTGAATCCCGACGCTTTCATCGACGGCAATATCAATCGCATTAAGGCTGGTTACATTATTTATCTGCCCGACAGCAGTGACGTTGCCGGTGACGCAGATGTAACAGCCGTGCTCGCGGAAGTGCGGCAGCAAAATGAAGACTGGCGCGCGGGTCGTGCCTCAGCGCCGGCCTCGGCCGGTCCTGCCTTGCGCATCTCGGCCGGAGCCGCCAGCGAACAGGACGACTCGGACACGCGTGCCGATGCTGTGCCTGACAGCACCTCCGCAAGCGAAGTCGCCAGCGCAGCCGCAGAAGACCCGATGGCTCCGGCAACAGATTCTGCAGCCGATGCGCGCGAGCGTGCCGCATTCGGCGAGCAGCTCACACAATTGACCGATCGTCTCGATGCGCTTGAGCGCATGGTTGAGGTCAAGGACGCGGAAATTGCTGCTCTGCAGCAGGCTCTCGCCGAGGCGGAAGCGACGCCGGGCAGCGCTTTACCGGCCGACGACGTCGCCGCTGATACGGTGGTGGCTCCTGTCGTTGCACCCGCGCCTGCTGTGGTCGTGCAGCCAGAGTCGCCCGCGCCACAAGCAGACAGCAATAGCTATTGGCTCTATGTCGCAGGTGGTGCAGCCCTCGCGCTGCTGGCAGGTTTTTTCGTGTGGCGTCGCCGCCAGGAAGACGACACAGGTGAAGAAGCCGTGGCAGTGGTGCCCGCTGCGCGCGCGCCGCGCCAGAAAGAGGCCGACGCCTTCGCGGATATTCAGCTGCAGGACCATGCCGTCGAGTTTGATGAAGACGAGGGCAGCGAATCGGCGGCGGCAACTCCGCCAGAGACGCCCCCGGTGGATGCCGGGCTGCAGCGCGGCGGCCAGCGTGGCTACGGTGAGCGCAAGCACGACGAATACGCGTCCGATGTGGACGCGGGCGATGCGCTCGCGGAAGCGGATATTTATATCGCCTACGGGCGCTACGCCCAGGCCATGGACTTGTTACGCAAAGCCACCCTGTCGGATCCCGATAACCCGGCTTACCGTCTCAAGTTACTGGGTCTTGCGGCTGAGACTGGCGATCGTGACCAGGCTGATCAGCAGATGATGGAGTTGCAGCGTATTGGTGATGCCAACAGCATTGCCCGCGCCGAGCAGATGCTCAGCGATGCGCGGCTGTCGCCGGTCGACGAGCGCATCGATGCACAGGATGACTTTGCCTCCTCTGCGCCGGGTGAAGCATTCAACGATGGCGGGTTCCTGTCTGATCTCGACGAAGATTCCGCACCACCGGCGACACCCGCGCGGGCGCCCGCATCCTTTGCGCCTGTTGAGGACCTGTCCGGGGATTTGCCGGAGCTCGAAGAGCTGAGCAGCCTGGATGGGCGCGATGCGCTCGTCCCCTCCGTGGATGAGGAACCCGAGTTCCTCGACCTTGAAATTGAAGATGGCAGCGCTGATGAGCTCGATTTGTCGGCCGATTTCGAGAAAGCGCGCAGTGGTGGTGACAGCAGTGAAGACGATTTCGTGTTCGCCGACGACGGCGATCCGATGTCTACCAAGCTGGATCTCGCCCGGGCCTACATCGACATGGGCGACGACGACGGCGCACGGCAAATTCTCGATGAAGTGATCCTCGGCGGTAGCTCGGAGCAACAGCAGGACGCGCGGGAGTTGCTCGAAAGGCTTGGCTGATTCAGGCATAGAGCAGGCGTTTTCCAGCGCGCTGCTTCCCACCGGTACGCGCATCGCCTGCCGTATAGAGTACGACGGCAGCGGTTACCACGGCTGGCAGGCGCAGTTGAAGTCCAGCTCACCCACCGTGCAGGGCGCGCTCGAGCACGCCCTTGAGCGGGTGGCGGTGCAACCCATACGTGTACACTGTGCCGGGCGCACTGATGCCGGTGTTCACGGCCACGCGCAAATCGTGCATTTCGACGCCCCCTGTACCCGCAGCGCCAAAGCCTGGGTTCTGGGTGGCAACAGTCACCTGCCGCCGGATGTGCGTATACACTGGGCACAGCCGGTGCCAGCGGATTTTCATGCGCGCTTTTCGGCGCTTGCCCGGCGCTACCGCTATGTCATCGTCAACAGCGCCATTCGCCCCGCCCTGAGCAGTCGCCAGTTGACCTGGCAGCGCAAACCGCTGGATGCAGTGCGCATGCACGGCGCTGCGCAGGCACTGCTTGGCGAACAGGATTTCAGCGCCTTTCGTGCCGCGGCGTGCCAGTCGAGTTCGCCGTTTCGTTGCGTGTACCATTGTTCCGTGACGCGCCGAGGGGATCTGCTGGTCATCGACATCGAGGCGAATGCATTCCTGCATCACATGGTACGCAATATCGCCGGCAGCCTCATGGCAATTGGCTGTGGCGATCAGCCACCTGAGTGGATTGCCGAGTTGCTGCTCGCAGGGGATCGCACCCGTGCTGCTGAAACCGCTCCCGCGGAGGGGCTGTACCTTGTAGACGTGCGCTACCCGGCGCAGTTCGGCTTGCCGGCGACCCCGCCGGGGCCCCTCATGTTGCCGGGTTGAAGACACTGCGCCCCAGGGTCTGCTATCATCCGCGGCCTTCGTCAGGCAATCACCGATCCGAACTGTGGCCAGAACCCTTGTCAAGATATGCGGCATCACCCGCGTTGCGGATGCTATTGCCGCCAGTGAGGCCGGAGCCGATGCCATTGGTCTGGTGTTTTATTCGCCCAGCAAACGCTGTGTGACGCCGCAGCGGGCCGCGGAGATCGTTGCCGCGTTGCCGCCGCTTGTCACGGTTGTGGCCTTGTTCGTTGATGCCGGCGCGGAGGAAATCCATAGCACTCTGCAGCGCGTAGCCGTAGATTGTTTACAGTTTCACGGTGACGAGTCCCCGCAGTTTTGCGCACAATTCGATCGCCCCTACCTGAAAGCCTTGCGCATGAGGCCGGGGATCGATGTTGGCGCGATCGCGAAGGGCTATCACGGCGCACGCGGCCTGTTGCTGGACAGTTGGCAGCCCGGTGTGCCCGGCGGCACCGGGCAAACCTTCGACTGGTCGAGCATACCGGCCCGGTTACCGCGGCCACTTGTGCTCGCGGGCGGGCTTGACGAGCACAATGTGGCCAGTGCCATTGCTGCCGTGCAACCCGCCGCCGTGGACGTGAGCGGGGGCGTGGAGAGCGCACCCGGTATCAAGGACGCGGCGAGAATACAGCGCTTTATCGCCGCAGTGCACAGCTGATTTTTTTTGCAGGGGAAAATGTCATGACAACGGATCTCAATACGAAAATTTTTGCGTCGGTGCCCGATGCAGAGGGGCGTTTCGGGGTTTACGGTGGCAAATTTGTCGCCGAGACACTCATGTCGGCGCTGTCTGAGCTAGAAGCCCTGTATCGCAAGTTGGCCGATGACCCGGAATTCCAGCACGAACTGGATGAGGACCTTGCGCACTACGTCGGTCGGCCGTCCCCGCTGTACGAAGCGCGTCGCTGGTCGGACCGCGTAGGTGGCGCCCGTATTCTGCTCAAGCGGGAAGACCTGAACCACACCGGTGCGCATAAGGTGAATAACACCGTCGGGCAGGCGCTTCTGGCCAAGCACATGGGCAAGCGGCGCGTCATCGCCGAAACCGGTGCCGGCCAGCACGGTGTCGCCACGGCCACGATCGCCGCCAGGCTGGGCCTCGAATGCCACGTCTTCATGGGCGAAGAGGATGTGCGGCGCCAGGCGCTCAACGTGTACCGCATGAAGCTGCTGGGCGCGACGGTTGTGCCGGTTACCTCCGGCTCGCGCACCCTCAAGGATGCGATGAACGAGGCCATGCGTGACTGGGTGACCAACGTCGATGACACCTTCTATATTATCGGTACCGTTGCCGGCCCGCACCCGTACCCCATGCTGGTGCGGGACTTTCAGTGTGTAATCGGTCGCGAAGCGCGGGCACAGTCCCTCGCTCAAACCGGGCGTCTACCGGACGCTCTGGTGGCGTGTGTGGGCGGCGGCTCCAATGCCATCGGGTTGTTCCATCCGTTCCTCGAGGATGAGTCAGTCGCCATGTACGGTGTGGAGGCGGGCGGTCACGGCGTTGCCAGTGGTGAGCACGCTGCGCCACTGACGGCGGGTACACCGGGTGTACTGCACGGCAATCGCACCTACCTGATGCAGGATGAGGACGGGCAGATCATGCACACGCATTCCGTGTCAGCCGGCCTCGATTACCCTGGCGTCGGCCCCGAGCATTCGTGGTTGAAAGACATTGGCCGTGTGAACTATGTCACGGCTGATGATGCCGAGGCACTCGCGGCGTTTCACGATCTGACGCGCACCGAGGGTATTATGCCGGCGCTCGAGAGCGCGCATGCGCTGGCCTACGCCGGCAGGCTCGCGGCCACCATGACGCCCGAGCAGACCATCATCGTCAACCTGTCAGGCCGTGGCGACAAGGACATACACACCGTCGCCGATATCGACGGCATCGACTTCTGAATTGCAGATGCACGAGGAGAACACCTAGTGAGCAAGATAGCCGGGCGCTTCCAGCAGCTCGCCGCCCAGGGCCGCAAGGCCCTGGTGCCCTATATCGTCGCGGGGGATCCCAATCTCGCCAGCACCGTACCGCTGATGCATGCCCTGGTTGCTGCGGGTGCCGATATCATCGAGCTGGGGGTCCCTTTTTCCGACCCCATGTCCGAGGGGCCGGTTATCCAGAAAGCCCACGAGCGCGCGCTGGCCAGCGGTGCCCGCCTGCGCGATGCGCTGGCCATGGTGGCCACGTTTCGCGAACAGGATACCGAAACCCCGGTGCTGCTGATGGGTTATGCCAATCCGGTTGAACACATGGGTTACGCGCGCTTTGCCGATCAGGCAGCCGCGGTCGGTCTTGATGGCCTGTTGACCGTGGATATCCCGCCGGAGGAAGTGGCCGGTGTCAACGCCGAGCTGCACCGCGTGGGCATGGATAATATCTTCCTGATTGCGCCCACTACGCCGAAAGCGCGCATCGCGTCCATCGTCAATCAGGCCAGCGGCTTCATTTATTATGTTGCCCTGAAAGGGGTTACCGGCGCCGGCAACCTGGATACGGAGGACGTGGCGCGGCACCTCGCACACATCCGCGAAGCCACCACACTGCCACTGGCCGTCGGCTTCGGCATCAAGGATGCCGAGTCCGCCCGTCTTGTGGGCGCTACCGCAGATGGCGTGGTGGTGGGCAGTGCGCTGGTCGATGCCATCGCGCAGGCCGCCGCCGCGGGTGCCAGTCAGGAAGATCTGCTGCGCGTGGCGGCGGAGCTGGTGGCGAGCATCCGCAGCGGATTGGACAGCATCGCTTCCTAGAAGGTGCTGCCGGCGGCTATAATGGTGCCACCAAACGGGGGATGCCATGAGCTGGATTGACAAGATACTGCCTTCCGGAGTGCGCAAAGAAGAGGGCGCTCGGCGCTCCAGCGTGCCCGAAGGATTGTGGAAAAAGTGCGTCAAGTGCGATGCCGTGCTGTATCGGCCCGACGTCGAGCGCAATGATGACGTCTGTCCCAAGTGTGATCATCATATGCGTATCGGCGCTCGCCGTCGCCTGGATATTTTCCTTGACCGCGATGGTCGCGAGGAAATCCTCACGGATATCGAGCCTGTCGACCGTCTGAAATTCCGTGACAAGAAACGCTATCGCGATCGCCTCTCGGCCGCACAGAAAGCGACCGGGGAGAAGGACGCCCTGATCGCCATGCGCGGTACCCTGCAGGGTATGCCGCTGGTGACTGTCGCCTTCGAGTTTGCGTTTCACGGTGGCTCTATGGGGTATGCCGTCGGCGAAAAATTCACGCGAGCGGCCCAGCTCGCGCTCAGCGAGGGTATTCCCCTGGTGTGTTTCTCGGCCTCTGGCGGCGCGCGCATGCAGGAAGCGCTTATCTCGCTGATGCAGATGGCGAAAACCAGCGCGGTGATTGAGCGCATGAAAGTAGCCGGTATCCCCTATGTCTCTGTGATGACCGACCCCATCTATGGTGGCGTATCCGCATCTCTCGCCCTGCTGGGCGACATCAATGTCGCCGAGCCGGACGCGCGTGCCGGGTTCGCCGGCCCCAACATCATCGAGCAGACGATTCGTCAGAAGCTGCCAAAGGGCTTTCAGCGCAGCGAGTTCCTGCTCGCGCACGGCGCCATCGACATGATCGTGCACCGCAACGACATGCGCGACACCCTGGCGCGATTGCTCGGCAAGTTCACCGGGCAGGTTCCGGTGGTGCCCGAAGACACCGAAGACGATGCCAGCAGCGCGGACGCCACTGGCTCGGTCGAGAGTATCGATCACACGGATGACTGAGCCTTCGCTGGCCGACTGGCTGGCGCGTCTGGAAGCGCTGCATCCCCGGGAAATCGAGTTGGGCCTGGACCGGGCGGCGTCGGTCGCAGCCCGCCTGCACCTGTTGGCGCCCTCCGCACCGGTGGTCACGGTTGCGGGAACCAATGGCAAGGGCTCCGTCGTGGGGGCGCTGGAGGCGCTCTTGACGCACAAAGGGCTCTGCGTCGGGGTTTACACGTCGCCCCATCTGCTGCGCTTCAACGAGCGGATACGGATAGGCTCGCAGAACGTGGACGATACGGATATTGTCGCCGCATTCGAGGCGATTGACGCCGCCAGGGGCGATGTTTCCCTGACGTATTTCGAGTTTGCCACACTCGCCGGACTTTTCCTGTTCAAGCAGCGCGATGTGGATGTCGTGGTGCTGGAGGTGGGCCTGGGTGGGCGTCTGGACGCGGTCAACATAATTGATCCCAGCGTGGCGGTGATCACGAGCATTGCGCTGGATCATCAGGATTGGCTGGGCGACAGCCTGGACGCGATCGCGCGCGAGAAAGCCGGCATTCTGCGCCCGGCAATGCCTGCCGTTATTGCCTGTAATGCGCCGCCGGCCGGGTTAACGGCTGCGGTCGAGGCGAGCGGTGCGCGGGCGCTTTGGCTGGGGGAGGCGTTCGGCGTAGAGTCCGCTGCGGGGGGCTGGGCAGGATGGTTGGCCGGCGCCGGCGGTGAGCAGCGCCGTCTGCCGGTAATACATAACCCGGCGCTGCTCGCACAGAACCTGTGTGCAGCGCTGCAGGTACTCGAATGTCTGGGCATGCCGGCTTCCGATACGGAGCTCCTTGAGGTGTTACCTGCACTGCAACTGCCGGGGCGGCGCCAGCAAGTCACGGTGGGCGGTGTGCGCGTGCTGCTCGATGTGGCGCACAACCCTGCGGCAGTGGCCAGGCTGGTTGACTTCCTTGAGGCAGAACCCTGTGAGCAGAAAACGATTGCGGTATTTTCTGCCATGGCCGACAAGGATATCGCGGCTATGCTGGAACTCATCAAGCGCCACGTTGATGGCTGGTTCCTGGCCGATCAACCGGGTAATGCGCGTGCCGCATCCGCCGCATCGATTGCGGCGCAATTGCGGGACGTGGGGGTGGGTATGATCAGTGTCAGTCGCAACCTGCGGCAGGCGCTGGCACGCGCTCGCAGCGTAGCAGCCCCCGGCGACCGGCTGCTGGTGTTCGGCTCCTTTCACACAGTTGCGGCGGCTCTCACCTGGCTGTCGCGGGAACAGGAAAAGGCGTAAGCAGTGAACGATATTCTCAAGCAACGCCTCGTCGGTGCGCTCATACTGGTCGCGCTCGGGGTGATTTTCTGGCCGATCATTTTTGTCGAGCCACAGTCCGACGGCAACATCGAGAACTTGCGCATTCCTCCGCGACCGGACGTGGATACCACGCCGATTGCCGCACCGGATGCCAGCGGCCTGCGCGGCTCGCCGGATGCGTCCCTGGACGCGCCGGAGGATAGCGAGCCGCTCGCGGATGACGATCTTGGCTGGTCGGAGCCCCCTGCAGTGGCTGCGACGCCGGCGACGGAGAGCAGCGGCGTTGAGGAAGCGCGGGAGGCCGTCAGCGAGGAGGCCGATGCAGGACGAGCGCCGCCGCCTGAGCCGGGTGAGACACGGCAGGAGGCCCCGGAGCAGCCCGCTCTGGATGCCCAGGGCGTACCCATCGCCTGGATGCTGCAGGTCGCCAGTGTGAGTAGCCAGGACAAGGCGGAGGCCCTGCGGCAGCGCCTGGAAGCGATGGGTGAAAAAGCGTGGGTCGACCCGGTCAGCGTGGGTGGCCGCACGATGTATCGGGTCAATGTGGGCCCCAAATTCGAACGCGCCAGGCTCGACGCCCTGCGCCCGGAGGTGGACACTGAGTTTGGCGTCAAGTCTTTGGTGCGGCGGTATTTACCCTGATGAAGGGCCCGGTGACCTTTGGTGTTGCGCGCCAAGCTGGTAGACTGCCGGCCCCGCGAGCTCGGCAATGGCAGGCGGCACTGTGCTGAATATTGATGCGTTGACCTGGGTGGATTGGGCGATCGTCGCGATTGTGACCCTGTCCACGCTGCTCAGTTTGCTGCGCGGTTTTACCCGGGAAGCGCTCTCCCTGGCGGGCTGGATAGCAGCATTTGTCCTCGCCTATGTGTTTGCCGGCGATCTGGCTTCACGCCTCACCGGCCTCATCAGTAACCTCACGGCGCGCTACATTGCGGCGTGGCTGTTGATCCTGGTCGGCGTTCTACTGTGTACAGGGCTGATCGGCCTGCTGCTGGCCCAGCTGGTGAGGGTGACAGGATTGGGAACACTCGATCGTCTGCTGGGCACCATTTTTGGCTTTGCCCGCGGCGTGATCATCGTGCTGGTATTGGTGTTTCTCGTGCGCGAGTTGCTGCCTCCGCGCGACCAGATGTGGCTGCATCAGGCATACCTGATGCCGCAGGTCGATGCGTTGCTGGACTGGTCCATGCAGCGACTCGGCGAGTTCAACGCCGGGCGGCTGCCGGCGGTCAGTGTCTGACAAAGAGGAATACGCAGTATGTGTGGGCTGGTAGGACTGGTTGGCAAGGGTAATGTTGCACCCGATATCTATGATGCTCTGACGGTGTTACAGCACCGGGGACAGGATGCCGCCGGCATAATGACCTGTTACGGCGGACGCTTTACACAACGCAAGAGCGAAGGCCTTGTGCGCGATGTGTTCCGGCAGGATCACATGCAGCGACTCAAGGGCCCCATGGGAATCGGCCATGTGCGCTACCCCACGGCGGGCAGCTCGGGCACGGCGCTGGCACAGCCGTTCTATGTCAACTCGCCCTACGGCATCGCGCTGGCGCACAATGGCAATCTGACCAATTCGGAACAGCTCACACGCGAGCTCTTCCAGGACGATCTGCGCCACCTGAACACGGATTCCGACTCGGAAGTCCTGTTGAACGTGTTCGCGCACGAATTGCAGACTCTGGGCAAGCTCAGCCCGACCGCTGACGATGTATTTCAGGCTGTCATGGCCGTGCATCGCCGTTGCCGCGGTGGTTACGCGGCGGTGGCCTTGATTGTCGACTACGGCGTGGTCGGGTTTCGCGACCCACTGGGTATTCGTCCGCTGGTGATCGGCGTGCGTAAAACGGACGCGGGGGACGAATATATGCTGGCCTCTGAAAGTGTCGCCCTGGATGTGCTGGGTTTCAGCATGCTGGGGGATGTGGCGCCGGGAGAGGCGGTTTTCATCGACAGCCGCGGTGCCATGCACCGGCGCCAGTGTGCGCAGAACCCGGAGCTGCGTCCCTGCATATTCGAGCATGTGTATTTTGCTCGTCCGGATTCGCTCATGGATGGCATTTCGGTGTACAAGACCCGCATGCGCCAGGGCGAGGCGCTGGCCCGGAAGGTGCTGCGCGAGCGGCCCGAGCACGATATTGACGTGGTGATCCCGATTCCCGACACCAGCCGCATTGCCGGTCAGTCGCTGGCCTCTGAGCTGGGGATCAAGTTTCGTGAAGGCTTCATGAAGAACCGCTATATCGGGCGCACGTTCATCATGCCGGGGCAAAGCCAACGCAAGAAGTCGGTGCGCCAGAAGCTCAACCCGGTGCCCCTGGAATTCGAAGGCAAGAACGTTATGCTGGTGGACGACTCCATTGTGCGCGGCACCACCTGCCGCCAGATCATCCAGATGGCCCGCGACGCGGGGGCCGCCAAGGTCTACTTCGCCTCTGCGGCACCGCCGGTACGCTATCCGAATGTCTACGGCATAGATATGCCGTCGGCCACAGAGCTGATTGCACACGGGCGCACCGTCGACGAAGTGTGCACGCTCATTGGCGCCGACTGGCTGGTGTATCAGGATCTCGAGGATCTGGTGAACTGCTCCCGTGAAGGCAACAAGGGCACACTGGGCTTTGATTGTTCGGTGTTCAATGGCGATTATCCCACCGGGGATGTGGATCAGGCCTATCTTGAACGTATCGAGGCACTGCGCAATGACGATGCCCAGAGCCGCAGCCGTGCCCGGGTGCTCGCCGAGGGCACCGTGGTGGGCATTCACAATGACGTCAGCTGAGGCAGCATGAACGATTCCAACGACCCGCTGGCAGGCGCCGGACTGGACACACTGGCAATCCGCGCCGGCATTCACCGCACGGCTGAAGGGGAGCACTCCGAGCCCATTTTCGCCACCTCCAGCTACGTTTTCAATTCTGCGGCGGACGCGGCGGCGCGCTTTGCCGGTGAAGCACCGGGCAACGTCTATTCCCGGTACACCAACCCCACGGTGCGCAGCTTTGAAGAGCGCCTGGCGGCTCTGGAAGGCGGTGAGGCCGCTGTGGGCACTGCCTCTGGCATGGCGGCGATTCTCAGTACCTGTATGGCGCTGCTGAAGGCGGGCGACCATGTTATCTGCTCGCGGGATGTCTTCGGCACCACAACCAACCTCTTTGCGCGCTACATGACCCGTTTCGGGGTGAGTGTGGATTTCGTGCCCTTGCTCGCGACCGATGAATGGCGTGCCGCGCTGCGCCCGGAAACGCGCCTCTTGTATCTCGAGACGCCCTCCAACCCGCTGTGCGAGGTCGCCGACATCCGTGCCCTGGCGGACCTCGCTCATGCGCAGGACGCGCTGCTGGTTGTGGATAACTGCTTCTGTACACCGGCGCTGCAGCGCCCCCTCGCGCTGGGAGCGGATATTGTCATTCATTCGGCGACCAAGTATCTCGATGGGCAGGGTCGCTGCGTGGGCGGGGCCGTGGTGGGCTCCCAGGCCCTGATGGACGAGGTGGTGGTATTCCTGCGCACCTGCGGGCCGACCATGAGCGCGTTCAACGCCTGGGTTTTCCTGAAAGGGCTGGAAACGTTGCGCCTGCGCATGGAGGCACATTCGCGCGCGGCGCTGGAACTGGCCCTGTGGTTGCAACAGCAGCCGCAAGTCCAGCGGGTGTATTATGCGGGCTTGCCTAAACACCCGGGACACGCGCTCGCTGCCAGCCAGCAGACGGCGTTTGGTGGCGTGTTGTCCTTTGAAGTGCGCGGCGGTCAGGCGGCCGCGTGGCGTTGTATTGATGCCACGCAGATCCTTTCCCTGACCGCGAACCTCGGGGATGCCAAATCCACCATTGTACACCCGGCAACAACAACGCACGGACGCCTCAGCGTACAACAGCGTGCTGACGCGGGCATAAGCGACGGGCTGATCCGGGTGGCCGTGGGGCTCGAGGATGTGGCAGACCTGCGCAGGGATCTACAGCGCGGCTTGAGCGCGGCGGGCTGAAGCCGATTATCCCGCGTAACACCTTGCCAGGGCATTGGAGACGGCCAGGAGCAACAGCATGGATATAGTGGGCGCGATTGACAGTGCCGTGGCAGAGGTGGGCACGGCGCTATTGGGCAAAGAAGCGCAAATCAGACTGGCGCTGTGTTGCCTGCTGTCGCGCGGTCACCTGCTGATAGAGGACTTGCCCGGGATGGGCAAGACCACCCTGTCACATGCGCTCGCGGCTGTGCTTGGCCTCTCCTACAAGCGTGTACAATTCACCAGCGACCTGCTGCCCGCGGATATCCTCGGTGTCTCTGTGTACAACCGCAACGATGGCAGCTTTACCTTTCACCCTGGCCCTGTGTTCACTCAGGTCCTGCTGGCAGACGAAATCAACCGCACGACGCCGCGCACACAGAGCGCGCTGCTGGAAGCCATGGCTGAAGGGCAGGTGACCATCGAGGGGGAGACCCGCCGTCTGCCCCGGCCGTTTTTTGTTATCGCCACCCAGAACCCGATCCACCAGTCGGGCACCTATCCGCTGCCGGAAAGCCAGCTGGACCGCTTTCTGATGCGTTTGCATCTCGGGTATCCCGACCCGCAGGCGGAGCGGCAGATGCTGCTCAACACCACAGCCGGTGAAGACCCCGAGGCCGCACTGACACGCTGCCTGACGCCAGAGGAGCTGGAGTCCTGCCGCGCCGCTACGAGCCAGGTGCATGTAGCTGACAGCGTACTGGACTACCTGCAGCGGCTGGTGGCGTTTACCCGCGAACGCGCCGAGTTTGCAGTGGGGCTATCGCCACGCGGAGCACTGGCACTGCTCGACTGCGCCCGCACCTGGGCGTTCATGAACCGCCGCCAGCATATCGTGCCTGAGGACTTGCAGGCGGTGCTGGCTGCTGTGGCCGCGCACCGCCTGGTGCCCAGCGGTGATTACGCCGGTGATGGACAGGCGCTGGTTGATCTGATGCAGCGCAGTGTGGATGTGATCCGGTCCTGATTCCGGGTGGCAGACGACAGACAGGCAAACGGGGAGGGCACTGGGCTGCGCAGGCATTTCGGGCGCTGGCTGGCGCGGCGTATTCCACCTGCGCGCTCAGTAACGCTGGACCAGCGCCGCATCTTCATTTTCCCCTCCCTGCCCGGTCTGTTTTTTGCGGTGCTGTTGCTGCTCATTCTACTCACAGCCATCAACTATCAGAACAACATGGCCTATGCCGTCGCCTTCCTGCTCGCCACGCTGTTCGTTATCTCCACATTGCACACCTACGCCAACCTGGCCGGGTTGACGCTACAGGCGCTCTCGGCCTCGCCTGTATTCCCCGGTCAACGCAGTCAATTCCGTGTGCGGGTGCAACGCGCTGGCAAAGCAACCCACTACGCCCTGCGCCTCAGCTGGCCACAGGGTAGTGACAGCGTCGTCAGCCTGGTGGATCGGGACAGCTGTGAAGTGACGCTGTATGTCCCCGTCGGTCCCAGAGGCTGGTTCAATCCGGGGCGCCTGTTGCTGGAAAGCCGCTATCCTCTGGGTTTGCTGCGCTGCTGGACCTGGCTGGACCTGGATCTGCAGGCGTTGGTTTACCCCCGGCCCCATATCACCTCGGCACCGCCAGGGATTGCCAGCGAACGTCCAGAGGGCACCGCCGTGGAAACCGCAGGCAGCGATGACTTCCATGGTTTCCGCAGTTATCGGCAGGGCGATGCGCTGCGGCAGGTGCACTGGAAAGGTGTGGCGCGAGGACACCCGCCACAAAGCAAGGTGTACGGTTCCTATGCCAGTCACAGTGCCTGGCTGGATTGGGAGGCGTTTGCCGATGCTTCCGGCGAACAGCGCCTGTCCTACCTCTGCTACTGGGTGCTGGCACTGGAACGTCGGGGTGAGGATTATGGGCTGCGCCTTCCAGGCCTCGAAATAGCCCCCGCCTCGGGTGAGGCCCACCAGTCCAGGGTGCTCGCCGCCCTCGCCGTGTTCCAGCTTGTGGGAGGAGGGGGGGAATGAGCCAAACGTTGGCCGCCGGCACCCTGCTACCGCGCAATGCACTGGTGTGGATTATCATCAGCCAGTTTGCGCTGCTGGCACCGCACCTGACGCGGTTGCCGCTGTGGTTGGTGCTGGTTTACTTGGCCATGGCGGTGTGGCGAATACTGGTTTTCCAGGGGCGCGCGTCATTCCCCGGGCGGGCATTGCGGGCATTGTTGGCGGTTGCCGGGTTTGTGGCCATTTACCTGAGTTACGGCAATTTGCTGGGTCTGGAGCCCACGGTTGCGCTGTTGCTCATTGCATTTGCCTTCAAATTGCTTGAACTGGTGAAGCCCAAGGACGCTTATGTGCTGCTGTTTCTGGGGTACTTCATTTGTGTCATCGGCTTTCTGTTCAGTCAGGACTTGTTGTTGGTCCTGTACGCCCTGTTCACGCTGGTGCTTGTGACCACGGGGCTGGTGGCCCTGCACCGGCCGCGGGAAGATCGCTTCCGTCTGGGCAGCGTGCGTCTGCCGGCCCTGATGCTGGCGCAGGCGTTTCCGTTGATGCTTGTGCTGTTTTTCCTGTTTCCGCGCATCGGGCCGCTGTGGACAGTGCCGGTGAAGAGTCACGCGGCGAAAACCGGCGTCAGCGACTTCATGAAACCCGGCGATATTTCCACCCTCAGCCAGTCGGGTGAGGTGGCGTTCCGGGTACAGTTCGAGGGCGATATTCCACCCAAATCCGGGCTGTACTGGCGGGGCCTGGTATTCAGTGTTCTCGACGAGGGCGCCTGGCGTAGCCTGCGTTACAACGAGTTGCCGGCCGGGGAACTGCGTCAACCCGCGGTGACCCCCGAGGGCAATCCTCTGTCTTATAGTGTGCTCATGCTGCCCACGCAGCAGAACTGGCTGTACAGCCTGCGCTATGCCGAACCGGAACAGCGCGGCATTCTGCGTACCTCCGATTTCCGCCTGTACTCCCCGGTCGAAATCGAGGAGCAGATGCAGTACAAGGTGCGCAGCTGGCCGGCCACGCCACTTGAGCTGGAGCTGTCCGCCTGGCGCCGGCAGACGGAGTTGACCCTGCCGGCGCAGCACAACCCCGCTACCCGCGAGCTGGCACAGCGTCTGCGTCGCAACGCGCAAGACGATGCGGGGTTTGTCGACGCAGTGCTGCGCTATTTCCGTGAAGAGCCTTTCATCTACACCCTGCAGCCACCGCTGCTTGACGCGCAGGATCCCATGGATCAATTCCTGCTGCAGACCCGGCGCGGTTTCTGTGAACACTACGCCTATGCCTTCGTGGTCATGATGCGCGCCGCTGGCGTGCCCGCGCGGGTGGTGGCCGGGTATCAGGGCGGTGAGGTCAACCCGGTGAACCGCACGGTGATCGTGCACCAGTTCGACGCGCATGCCTGGGCGGAAGTCTGGCTGGATGACCAGGGCTGGGTGCGCATCGATCCCACGGCGGCAGTCTCTCCTGACCGCATCGAACTGGGCCTGGAAGAGGCGGTTGCCGGCGAGGGCAGCTTTCTCGCCAACTCCCCGCTGTCGCCCCTGCGCTATCGCGGCGTGAACTGGGTGAATATGCTGCGCCTGCGCTACGATGCGCTCACCTACCAATGGCAGAGTTGGGTGGTAGGTTTTGACGGCGAGGAGCAGTACCGTTTGCTGCAGAACCTGTTCGGCAGCATCCGCACGCCCGTGTTTGCCGGTGTTGTGCTGGCCAGCGGTGCCCTCGTTCTGCTGCCCGTGGCCTGGCTGTTGCTGCGCCGCCGCCGACCTCCGGCCCTGCCACCCGAGCAGGCGCTTTACCTCGACTTCTGTGAGCAGATGCACAAACGCGGCGTGACACGCCGGCCCGGGGAAGCACCCGGCAGTTTCGGGCGGCGCATTGCCCTGGAAGCGCCCGCGCTGCAGCAGTGGGCAGATCAGGTTACCGCGGTGTTTGACCAGCTCGAGTACAGCCGGGACTCCGGGGAGCCCGCGGCACATCGTCAGCAACTTGCACACCTGCGGCAGCTGTTGCGCCGCGGGCCGCAGGTGCAGTAGTGGTCGCAGGGCCGAGCGCAAACGAGCAAAGGTGACGCTACCAGGATGCGGCGCGGCGCTTTGCGACCCCGGTTACAGCAGCGTGCCGTAATCCGCCTGCAGCTGGTCGAAGTTCAGTGAGGCGATAAAGCGCGAAAAGCTCATCCAGGTAGCAAGCCCGGTCAAATCGGCGAAGTGGGGCGGCAGGAAGCGCGGTGGGCTGACCACACCTTCGTCAATAAGCAGGCGCCAGTCCTTGATGTCCTCCAGCAGAATCTTGCCGCAAAAGAGTACCGGCAGTGTGTCCAGCTTGCCGGTGCTCATGGCCAGGCGGAGAAAATTGTAGGTCTGCACGAAACCGCGCATGTAGGCGAGATCCTTGGTGTACGGCCGGCCCTCCGGCGTACTGCCGCGAAACACCCGCACGGCGATGCTGTAGCTGTCGTCGGCGCTCATGTTGTGGTCCTGCAGGTAGTTGAATACCTCCAGGAAATTTGCGCCATTCTCAGCCAGTGTGACCGCGCGAACGCGGTTTATCAGCCTGTACAGCCGCGATGGGCTGGAGCGCAGGGTGAGTATTTCGGTCAGGACCGCGAGCCCCTCCTGCGTCGTGGTGGCTGAGGGGGTGCCTTTGCTGAGGAAGGTGCAGGCGGGCTGCGCCGTGCCGTTCAGCGTAGTGCCCAGATGTACCCAGCCTTCATGCACTTCCAGGACATCGATATCCAGCGCGTTGAATACGGCGTCGCTGCGGATTTTCAGGTAATCCGAACCCGCCGCGGCATCCGCCGTCATCTGGTCGTTAAGCAGCACACGGATTCCCGCATCTGGAAATGCCTGCAGCAGACGCTCGTTGAGCATTGCCACGGCCTCTGCCGCTGGAATTGTCTTGGGCGCCTCCTGCATGGAGGTGTTTTGCAGCAGGTTGATCAGGGTGGCTTCCATGGCGGTGCCGAGGTCGGCCAGCGTAGGGTCACCGGCGTGGAAGACATCGGAAGAGGAGCCGTAGAGGTCCTCGGATATCTGGCCGAATTCGGCCTGTCCCCGGAACTCCAGCATCTGCACCACACTGCGATACTCGCGACACATCCGGCGCATGATTTGCGCCAGTGGGTTGAGCTGGCCCAGTTTGCGCGCGATATCGCGTTCGATTTCCTGGAACTCCGCGCGTTTCGCGCCGGGGTCGAAGTCCAGTGGATTATGCTGCTGGTAGAACGCCGCATCCACTCGGGGTAGTTCGCGACAGCCGCTGGCAAAAAACTGGCGCCGCACAGAGCCGTTCCACTTGATGGCATCGAGGATGCGAATTGGCCGTTGGGCCTCAACGATGCGGTCGGACAGCGTTCTCACCAACGCGAGGTAGTGTGGATCTGCACTCATGTCAGGCGGTTCCGCGTGGCCTGATTGCGACCACCGCGCGCAGGCGATTGCCACCAAAGCGGCTCATGGCGGCGAATTCTTCCCGGGCAATGGGTAAGTACTGGCAGTCGAGTGGGGCCTTGTTGTCGTCCCGGCTGCCAGCGGGCGTGCCCAGGTCGTCGAGCTCGGGGTCGTGGACGTAGAAGCAGGCTTCGTCGTAGCCGGACAGCGCCACCCAGTGCGGCGCCTTTTTGCTGTCCAGGCGGTAGGTGGATATGAGGATAAGGATATTGGCGCCGGCGTTGAACATGGCCAGCAGCCGCTCTTGATCCAGATCCTGGTAGTGAACCGTTATGCCGCGTGCGGCACACTGGCTGACAAAGCCATCGTGAACCAGGCCTATGACGCGTTTCTTGTTCTCGTCACGGACGCCTTCAATGAACAGTGGGCCGGGTGCGTTGACCCAGACCTCGGCGTGGAAACCGCGGGCGTCAGCAGCCAGCGCCAGCCCCAGTGGGTGACAACCGCCATGACCGGAGGTCATGAAGATGGTGGTGGCCTCGCGCCAGATCTCGATCTCCTCCAGGGGTGATGGGAGGTAGGTGTCATCCAGGCCTGCCATGGCCATCATCAGGGCTGCCGGCCCACAGGTGAAGGGGGTTGTCTGCGCCAGCCAGGGTAATGTGCGCGGGCCACTCTCGGGATGGTAGGCGCGCACGCATTTCTCCATGCGCAGGGCATCGCTGTGGTCTTCGTAGTAATCGTCATAGCGTCCGAACTGTGCGTAGCCCATGTGCTCATAGAGCGCGATAGCGGCGGTGTTGCTGGCGGCGACTTCCAGGCGTAAATAGAGCGCACCGGTGGCGCGCGCATCGATTTCAGCTTGCTGCAACAGTTGGCGCGCTACGCCTCGTCCCTGGCGATCAGGGGAGACTGCGAGCGAGTATAGCCGCGCGAGGCGCGTGCCCTGACGTAATATCACCAGGCAATAGCCCGCCAGCCCGTCGCCATCGCGGGCCACGAGAAACACGCAATCCGTGCGACGCAGCCACCGCTTGAAGCTGCGCCGGGAAAGCCGGTCCGTGCGAAAACAGCGGCTTTCGATCTCCAGAAGCGCCTCGAGGTCATCCGGGCGCGCGGCTTCTATGTGCAGCGCGCTCTCGGCTCGGGCTTTCTCGGTTGTGATTTTGGCGGGTAACGGCATGATCAACGGGTTCCTCGATACGCGTCAATATAGTGTGTGTCGGCGTCAGCTGTCACGGCTACCTGCATGGCAGGTTGAAAACTACCAAAACACTGCCTTTGCCTGTTAGGCTGTCGCTTCACAGGCTGGCGCCAAATTCTCCTTGCGTTTGCTCTACAGCGCCTTAGAATCGGCGCCGTTTTAACGACCCTTGAACGCCATGCCGTTGACGAGCAATCGCTGCACCTGAGGTCCTCCCGCCTCTGTGTGCACACTGACAGGAGTCCAGAAGGACCATGACTGATTCAGCACAGCCTACGCAGGATTGGAGTGCAGCTGATAGCGCAGAACTCTACGGCATCAACGCCTGGGGTGCGGGCTATTACAGCATTGCCGACAGCGGCGACGCCCAGGTCACCGTCAACACCGGCGAGGGCGAAACAACGGTTTCGCTGATGGATATCGTCGCAGGCATGCGCGCTCGCAGCCTCGAAATGCCCGCCGTATTGCGTATCCGCAATGTGCTGGACCACCGTATCAAGGTGCTCAACGAGGCCTTTGCCGATGCCATCAGCAGCGGTGGCTATAACAACGTCTATCGCGGTGTGTTTCCTATCAAGGTGAACCAGCAGTGTCACGTGATAGAGGAAATCGCCAACTATGGCAGCCGCTATCACCACGGCTTCGAAGCCGGCAGCAAAGCCGAGCTGACAATTGCGCTGAGCCAGTTGCGCGACACTGAGAGCCTTGTGGTGTGCAACGGCTACAAGGATTCCGAGTTTATCGACCTGGGCCTGTACGCGCGTCGCATGGGGTATCCCTGCTTTTTCGTACTGGAGTCCCTCAGTGAGCTGCGCATGATTATCGAGCGCAGCAAGGTGTTGGGCGTGGAACCCCTGATTGGCGTACGCATGAAGAGCTCGGTCAAGGTGGATGGCCATTGGAGCCAGGATAGCGGCGACCGTTCAATTTTTGGCCTCTCGACTGCGGCACTGATTGCAGTGGTGGATGAACTGCGCGCCGCCGACATGTTGCACTGCCTGCAGATGCTGCATTGCCATCTCGGCTCTCAGGTTCCCAATATCCGCAACGTGCGCAACGGTGTGCTCGAAGCGTGCCGGTACTATGCCGGGCTGGTGGAAGAGGGCGCTGCCATGGGCTATCTGGACCTCGGTGGTGGTCTTGCCGTGGACTACGAGGGCGCCCGTACCAACAGCACCCACAGCATGAATTATCAGCTGGAAGAGTATTGCGTCAATATCGTGGAGAGCATCCGCGAGACCTTCGACCCGTTGGAGATTGCCCACCCGGTAATCATTTCCGAGTCCGGGCGCGCCACTGTTGCCTATTCCTCGCTGTTGCTGTTCAACGTGCTCGACGTGCGCAGCTGTGAGCCCATGGATCTGCCGGCGGCTATCGATGATGACTGTGTGGAACCGCTGAAGCACATTCAGGAAGTGCTGCGCGTGGTGGGGGAGGCCAACTTCCAGGAGTGTTACAACGACGCCCTGTTCTACCGCGATGATGTGCGCGACATGTTCAACCACGGGCAGGCCAGCCTGCGCGAACGCGCCATGGCGGAGGATATCTGTCTTGCCGTGCTGCAGCGTATTGCGCAGATTCTACCCGGTGTGGCCCGCGTGCCGCCCGAGCTGGAAAACCTCAGCGAGGTCCTCTCCGATATTTACTACGGTAATTTCAGCCTGTTTCAATCGCTGCCGGATATCTGGGCGATCGACCAGCTGTTCCCGATCATGCCCTTGCACCGCCTGCAGGAGTTACCCAGCCGCCAGGCCATGCTGGCGGACCTGACCTGTGATTGCGACGGCAAGATTGACAACTTTTCACTGCCGGCGGGAACCTCGAAAACGCTGCCGTTGCACGCGCTGCGTGAAAATGAGGACTATATATTGGGTGTGTTCCTGGTGGGCGCCTACCAGGAAACCCTCGGTGACCTGCACAACCTCTTTGGTGATACCAACGTGGTGAATGTCACCATCAACCCCGACGGCAGCTTCGACTTTGCACGCGAGTTTCACGGTGACAGCATTTCCGATGTGCTCAGCTATGTGGAGTACGAGCCGAAGCACATGCAGGAGCAGTTCCGGCAAGTGGCGGAGAGTGCTGTACGCAGCGGGCGTATCTCCGTTGCCGAGCGCCAGGAGATCCTGCGTGCCTTTCGCGATAGCCTGCAGGGCTACACGTATTTCGAGCATCACTGAACCACTCAGCTATACAGGAGCAGGGTTATGTCCAGAGTCATTATTATTGGAGCGGGTGGCGTCGGCGCCGTGGTGGCGCACAAGTGTGCCCAGCTGCCGACCGTTTTTACCGACATCGTGCTCGCCAGCCGCACCGAAGCCAAGTGCAAGGCCATTGCCGCACAGTTAGATCGGCCTATTCGCACGGCACAGGTGGATGCAGACAATGTCGCTGAACTCACCGCGCTCCTGGAGCGTGAGCAGCCTGAACTGGTGATCAATGTCGCACTTCCCTACCAGGACCTGAGCATCATGGATGCCTGCCTTGCTGCAGGAGTGCACTACCTCGACACCGCAAACTACGAGCCGCCGGATACGGCCAAGTTCGAATATCACTGGCAGTGGGCCTATCAGGATCGTTTCCGCGAGGCGGGCTTGACGGCGATATTGGGCAGCGGTTTTGATCCCGGTGCTACCAACATTTTCACCGCCTATCTCGCCAAACATTACTTTGACGAGATACATGAGCTCGACATCATCGACGTCAACGGCGGCGATCACGGCTATCCCTTCGCGACGAATTTCAACCCGGAAATCAACATCCGCGAGGTCAGCGCGGAGTGCCGGCACTGGGAGAACGGGAGTTTTGTTACCACGCCGGCCATGTCCAAGCAGGCGCGCTTCGAGTGTCCGGATGCGGTGGGCAGCTACAACATCTACCGCATGTACCACGAAGAGCTGGAGTCGCTGAGCAAGCATTTTCCGTCCTTGAAACGGGCCCAGTTCTGGATGAGCTTCTCGGAGAACTACCTGAAGCACCTGGAAGTTCTGGAAAATGTCGGCATGACGGGGATACAGCCGGTCGAGTTTCAGGGACAGCAGATTGTTCCCATCCAGTTTCTGGCCTCCCTGCTGCCGGACCCCTCCACCCTGGGGCCTCGTACCAAGGGAAAAACCTGCATCGGCTGCGTCGTGCGCGGCGTCAAGGATGGCAAGGAACGGGTGATGTACCTGTACAACATCTGTGACCACGAAGCCTGCTACCGTGAGGTGCAGTCACAGGCTATTTCCTACACCACCGGTGTGCCTGCGGTCATCGGTGCGAAGATGATTCTCGAGGGGCACTGGCGTGAGCCGGGTGTCTGGAACGTCGAGCAGCGTGACCCGGATCCCTTCATGTCCGACATGAATCTGTACGGCCTGCCCTGGCAGGTGGTGGAGCTCGACCCCGGCTTCCAGCTGGACGTGGTGCAAGGCCGGGACCTGTAGCATGCAGATTCTGCAGTTCACCGATTTCAGCAAGCTGGATCTCGCGCGGCTCCCGTCCCCGTGCTATGTCGTTGACGAAGTGGCCATTGAACGCAACCTCCGGATCCTGCGGCACGTGGCGGATGCCAGCGGTGCCAAGGTGCTGGCGGCGCTGAAGGCGTTTTCCTGCTGGCGCCTGGGCGCTCTGACTACGCGTTATCTCAGTGGCAGCTGTGCCAGTGGCCTGCATGAGGCGCGCCTCGGGCACGAGCACTACGGCGGGGAAGTGCATGTTTTTGGCGCGGGCTACCACGAGGCTGACCTGCAGCAGATTCTGGAAATCGCACATCACGTGGTGTTCAACAGCTGTGCCCAATGGCGGCGGTTCAGGCCGCTGTGCCTGGCTGCTCAACAGCGTCGGCCCGAGCTGTGCTTTGGCCTGCGCATCAATCCTGAACACTCCGAGGGCGATGTACCCATCTATGACCCCTGTGCGCCAGGTTCGCGACTCGGTATCCTGCGTTCGCAACTGGATGTAGACAGCCTCGAGGGAATCAGTGGGTTGCACTTTCACACGCTGTGTGAACACGACTTCCCGCCACTGGCCCGCACGCTGGCGGCGGTCGAGGAAAAATTTGGCGACCTGCTGCCGCGCATGGATTGGATCAACTTTGGGGGTGGGCACCACATCACGCGCCCGGACTACCAGGTGGATGATCTGATTGCCTGCATTCGCGACTTTGCGGCGCGCCACCAGGTTCAGGTCTACCTGGAACCCGGCGAGGCGGTGGCGATTGGCAGTGGGGTACTGGTCAGCGAAGTGCTGGACCTCACGTGGAACGCGCTCGACCAGGCGATTCTGGATTGCTCGGCGACCTGCCACATGCCCGACACGCTGGAGATGCCCTATCGCGCCGAGGTCATGGATGCGGATGCGCCGGGGGTATTACCCCACACCTATCGCCTGGGCGGCCTTACCTGTCTTGCCGGTGACGTGATCGGTGACTACAGCTTCCCGCAGCCCTTGCAGGTCGGCCAGCGCGTGGTATTCAAGGACATGGCGCACTACACCATGGTGAAAACCTCGACCTTCAACGGCACTCGCCTGCCCGCCATAGCCCTGTGGAATTCGGAGACAGATGCACTGGAGATTGTGCGGCGGTTCGATTACGAGGATTTCCAGCAGCGTCTGTCCTGAGCTGGTGTCTGCTACTTCGAGGCCCATGGGCGGTGGTCTTGCGCAAGCCCCGTTTGCACAGCCCCGGCATGCCGCTACAATCGGAGACGTCCCGTTTCCCTCTGGAGCGCCCTGCGATGTCCCACCGCCTGTTTTGGCCGCAAACTCGTCCATCGCGCGGCTGCGTCTCCCGCTGGCAGTCGGTGGCACTGCTGGTCATGGCGACGCTGGTCACCGCCTGTGCGGGTCTGCCAAACCCTGACAGTTACGCCAAACCCGTTACGCACGTCATAACCGATATGGAAAACACGGCCCTGGCGCGGCAGGTGGAGCCGTGGTATCCCGCGGATGCGGCAGGGCTCTCCGGGTTCGTGCCACTGGCCGAGGGCATGCGCGCTTTTGTCGCCCGCGTAGGGCTTATACGGGCTGCCGAGCGCAGCCTCGATGTGCAGTATTATATCTGGCACGCTGACACCAGTGGGCAGCTGCTGGCCCATGAGCTGCTGCAGGCGGCTGACCGCGGCGTGCGGGTCAGGCTGCTGCTGGATGACCTGGATACTGCCGGCAAGGACACCTTCCTCAGCCAGTTCGATACCCACCCGAACATCTCGGTTCGGCTGTACAACCCTTTTGCCTATCGCGGCAATCGTGGGCTGGGTTTTGCGTCCGATCTCACCCGCCTGAACCACCGTATGCACAACAAGTCACTGATCGCAGACAACCTGCTGACTGTGGTGGGCGGGCGCAACATCGGTAATGAATATTTCAACGGCCTCGCGCACACGGCGTTCTCGGACCTGGACGTGCTGGCGGTGGGCCCCGTTGTGAACGCGGTGTCTTCCATGTTCGACCAGTACTGGAACAGCGATGCGGCGGTGCCCATGGCGGCCTTCGCGCGCGCTGACGATGTCGCAGTGGAGCGCCTGTCCGCGGCGCGCAGTCAGTTCGAGGCCGTTGCCCGCTCGGCGCTCGCATCGGATTATGTAAAGGCCATCAAGGGGGCTAGCTGGCTCGGGCAGATGCAGCTGGATCAACTCACATTCGCCTGGGGCAGCGCGCATGTGATTTTCGATGATCCCGACAAACCCCTCAAAAAGGTGGTGACAGCGGAGACGCATCTTGCACCGCAACTGCTGCCCATGCTGCAGAACGCGGAGCGCGAAGTGTTGATCGTGTCGCCGTACTTCGTACCCGGCGACACACTGGTGGAGTTCCTCGCCGGCCTCGAACAGCGCGGCATAGAAGTGCGGATCCTTACCAATTCCCTGGCCGCCAACGATGTTGGCCTTGTGCACGCCGGTTACATGCGCTATCGCAAGGATTTGCTGCGCGCCGGAGTGGAGCTCTACGAATTCAAGCCCGAGCCCGGGGAGCTGCAACGGAACAAGCGCTGGACCGGCTCTTCTACGGCGAGCCTGCATGCCAAGACCCTGGGCGCGGATGCGCGGCATGTTTTCGTCGGCTCTTTCAACCTTGATCCGCGCTCCGTGGCGCTGAACACCGAGATGGGCATCATCATCGACAACGACGATCTGGCGGCGCAGATGCGCGCGGGTTTTGAGCAGGTGGTCAACCGCAGCGCCTATGCCGTGGCGCTGAACGGGGAGGGAGACTTGCGCTGGCTTGATCCGGCAGCGCCAGGGAGTGAACCGCTGGCACGGGAACCTCGCACCACCTGGTGGCAGCGATTTGTCGTGGGTACGCTTTCCCTTGTGGTACCCGAGAGCATGCTCTAGGCGGGCTGGCTCTCGCTGTCGCGGCGGCGGAACAGGGGCAGGGGCTCGTCGATGCTCGCCTGATAATGTTCCGAGAACACGCGCAACTGGCGCAGGTATTCCTCGATACGAGAAGCGTCTGCGGGCTGGAAGGCGTCAAAACCACAGCGACGCAGGTAGTGTACCTGGTCGGGCATGAACTCGCCGGTAGCGCGCAGTTCGCCGCGATAGCCACGCTGTCGCAGCTCACGCGCGTAGGAAAAGCCGCGGCCATCGGTAAACACCGGAAAATCTACGGCAATGAGTTCTAGTGTATCCAGCGCCTCCACAAGCGTGGCAACCTCGTCACCCGGCTGCAGCTGCACGGCGGACAGTGTTTCTGTCGCCGCCTGCCATTGGGCCAGGGTTGGGAAATGGTCTTGGGCGAGCTGATCGCTGTCGGGCAGGGCGCGCTGCCAGCTATCGCTGCTGACGCTGTCGTTCTTAATCAGCTTTGGCATAAACGCGCTCCTTGAAGGGTTCAATCCCGACCCGGTTGTAGGTTTGCAGGAAGGTTTCTTCGCCTTCACGCAGGCTGACGAAGGTGCCCAGCAGATTCTCCACCACATCGGGAACCGCTTCCTGGCTGAAGGAGGGCCCCAGAATCTTGCCAATGGCGGCATCCTTGGACTGACTGCCTCCGAGGCTCACCTGATAGAACTCCGCACCTTTTTTGTCCACACCCAGAATGCCGATATGACCGATGTGGTGATGGCCACAGGCGTTCATGCAACCGCTGATGTTGAGCTCGACAGGCCCCAGGTCATACAGGTAGTCGAGATCCTCGAAGCGGGCCTGGATCGCCTCGGCCACGGGAATCGACTTGGCGTTTGCCAGAGAGCAATAGTCGCCTCCAGGACAGCAGATGAGGTCGGTGATGTAGCCGATGTTGGCCGTGGCCAGGCCCGCTTTCTGCAGGTGCTGCCACAGCTCGTACAAGGCGGCTTCTTCTACATCAGCAAGCACCATGTTCTGCTGATGTGTCGTGCGCAGTTCGCCAAAACTGTAGCGATCTGCGAGGTCGGCCAGCAGTTCGAGCTGGCGGTCGGTAACATCGCCGGGCGCAATGCCGGTTGCCTTGAGGGAGATGGTGACCGCCCGATAGCCAGGCACCCGGTGTGCGCGGGTGTTACGTGCCAGCCAGTTGCCGAATATCGGGTCTGTTGCCGCCCGTGCCGCTAAAGCGTCCTTCGAGGACCTGCCATCCAGTGCGGCATACGGCGGGCTGGTGAAAAACGACTGGGCACGGGTGATCTCGTTTTCGGTCAGCGTGCTGGGGCCGTCTTTGAGCAAGGCCCACTCGGCCTCCACCGCATCGCGAAACGCGTCGATGCCCATTGCCTTGACCAGAATTTTGATGCGGGCCTTGTACTTGTTGTCGCGCCGACCGTGCTGGTTGTAGACACGGAGTATGGCCTCGAGATAAGTCAGCAGGTGACGCTTCTCGAGCCACTCGCAGATCACCGAACCAATTACCGGTGTCCGGCCCAGACCACCGCCAACGAGCACCTTGAAACCCAGCTCGCCCGCAGCATTGGGCAGCAATTCCACGCCGATATCGTGCGCGTGAATTGCGGCACGGTCCTCCTCACTGGCGCAGACTGCAATCTTGAACTTGCGCGGCAGAAAGGCGAACTCGGGATGCAGGGTAGACCACTGGCGAATGATTTCACACCAGGGGCGCGGATCCTCGCGTTCGTCCGCGGCTACCCCCGCGAACTGGTCGGTCGTGGTATTGCGAATACAATTGCCGCTGGTCTGTATGGCGTGCATCTGCACGCTGGCAAGTTCGGCGAGAATGTCCGGCACTTCCTCCAGCAACGGCCAGTTCAGCTGGATGTTCTGGCGCGTGCTGACATGCGCGTAGCCCTTGTCATAGTGGCGTGTGATGTGGGCCAGTTTGCGCACCTGCGTGCTACTCAGCAGGCCGTAGGGCACGGCGATGCGCAGCATGGGCGCCAGCCGTTGTACGTAGAGCCCGTTCTGCAGGCGCAGCGGCAGGAACTCTGCGTCGCTCAACTCCCCGGCAAGGTAGCGGCGGGTCTGGTCCCTGAATTGCGCGACTCGTTCGTCGACGATGCGCTGGTCGTACTGGTCGTAAATGTACATCGAAAGGTCCTGTCACCTGTCGGCAAATCTGGCGAGGCGCTACCTTACCAGAAAGCGCCGCGCTGAATTATGCTGATTGTTTATAAGTTTAGAACGCGAGCTGCGATTACCCCGGCGAGCGGGGGGGCACCTCACTTTGGCACGGCGGTGCGTTGGCAGTGGGGTCTTTCCTGCTATAATCGCGGACCTTGAGAGCCGGGGTTACCGGTAACCACGAACCAGCAGGAGCACAACCTATGTCAGGATCCACCAAGCAGAGCGATGGGGCAGCCGATGCGATCGCCGCCACCGCCATCATCACCATCGTGGTGTTTGGGCTGTACCTGTGGCTGGGAGCCATGCCCGGCTAGGCAGCACTGCTGATCACTATCTTCACGATAGCGACCACTGCCACGATAAACAGCAGGGTGAATATCAGACCTGCGGCGATGAACACCCCGAATCGACCCTGCTTGAAATCCCGCTCACGGTTGCGGCTGCTCTGGACGCCCAGGCCAGCCGCAAACACACTGCTGATGACCTGCCAGGGGCGCAGCGGCGCTTTCTGTTCGACATCGCCCTCAGCCTTTGCGTTCTGTGCCTGCTGCGTTTCAGCGGGTTTGGACATTGGTACACTCCTCGATTTTGCCCAGCGTGCTCGCGCACATCATCAATAGTCCAGTACAGGGGCCAGCCAGCGCTCCACCTCATCAACCGTCATCCCTTTGCGTCGCGCCACGCTGTTGACCTGGTCGCGCCCGATTTTGCCGACGGCGAAGTAGCGCGCATCGGGGTGGGAAAAGTAGAAGCCGCTGACCGCGGAAGCGGGTGACATCGCAAAGTTGTCCGACAGTGTGACGCCGCAGGTCTCCGGCGCCTGCAGCAACTGGAACAGGGTCGCCTTTTCCGTGTGGTCGGGGCAGGCGGGGTAGCCGGGTGCCGGGCGAATACCCCGGTAGCGCTCGCGTACCAGCTCCTCGTTGCTCAGCGATTCATCCGGAGCGTAGCCCCAGAGCTCTTTACGCACCCAGCGGTGAAGATACTCGGCGAAGGATTCCGCCAGGCGATCCGCGAGCGACTTCAGCAGAATACTGTTGTAGTCATCATGCTCCGCCAGGTATTGCTCCGACAGCTCATCGACACCGTGGCCCGTGGTGACGCAGAAGGCGCCCACGTAGTCTGCAGCGGCGCCGGGGGGCGCTACGTAGTCCGCAAGGCACAGGTTAGGCTCACCGCTGGGTTTGTCCATTTGCTGGCGCAGATGATGCAGCGTCGCCACGACTTCGTTGCGGCTGTCATCGGTGTACAGGTCAATGTCGTCACTGCCGTTGCGGTTTGCGGGCCAGAAGCCCAGGGTCGCGCTGGCGGTTATGCGCTTCTCGCTGATGATCTTGTCCAGCATGCGCTGCGCATCGGCAAACAGTGAGCGAGCCTGTTCGCCGACAACGTCGTCCTCGAGTATGCGCGGATACTTGCCAGCCAGTTCCCAGGAAATGAAGAAGGGTGTCCAGTCGATGGTATCGACCAGTTTCTCCAGCGGGAAATCTTCCAGCACACGGGTGCCGAGGAAACTGGGACGAGGCGGGGTGTAGTTGTCCCAGTCCAGCTGCTGCGCGCGCGCAACGGCCTCTTCGTAGCCCAGTTGACGGGTGCGTGGCTGGCGGTTGGCCACCCGCTCGCGCACCTGGGCGTACTCCTCGCGCCGCTCGGCAATGAATTGGGCCTTGCCGCGCCCCAGGAGCGCCGCGGCAACGGAAACACTGCGCGACGCATCTGGCACGTAGATCACGGCATCATTGCTGTAGCGCGGTTCTATTTTCACGGCGGTATGGGCCTTGGACGTGGTGGCGCCACCGATCATCAGTGGCACCTGAAAGTCCTGGCGCTGCATTTCACTTGCCACGTGAACCATTTCATCCAGCGAAGGCGTGATCAGGCCCGACAGACCGATGATATCCACCTGTTGTTCGCGAGCGACCTGCAGGATCTTTTCGGCGTGCACCATGACCCCGAGGTCGATTACTTCGTAATTGTTGCACTGCAACACCACGCCGACGATGTTCTTGCCGATGTCGTGAACATCACCTTTTACCGTCGCCATGAGGATTTTGCCGTTGCTCTGGGTCGCTTCGGTTTTTTCTTCCTCGATAAAGGGCTGCAGATAGGCGACGGCCTGCTTCATCACGCGCGCACTCTTGACCACCTGCGGCAGGAACATCTTGCCGTCGCCGAAGAGGTCGCCAACCACGTTCATGCCATCCATCAAAGGCCCTTCAATCACCTCGATGGGCCGTTCAAAGGTGTGCCGCGCTTCTTCGGCATCTTCCACAATCCACGTGTTGATGCCCTTTACCAGCGCGTGCTCAATACGCTTTGCCACCGGCGCTTCGCGCCAGCTCAAATCTTCCACGCGAGCTGCGCCACTGCCGCTGTCGCGGTAGGTTTCCGCCAGCTCCAGCAGTCGCTCAGTGCCGTTGTCACTGCGGTTGAGAATCACGTCCTCCACGGCGTCACGCAGTTCGCCGGGCAATTCGTCGTACACGGCGAGCTGGCCCGCGTTGACGATGCCCATGTTCATGCCTGCGCGGATGGCGTGGTAAAGAAACACGGAGTGGATGGCCTCGCGCACCACGTTGTTGCCGCGGAACGAGAACGACACGTTGGATACGCCACCGGAAATCAGCGCGCCCGGCAGGTACTCGTGGATATAGCGGGTGGCCTCGATGAACTCGACGGCGTAGTTGTTGTGTTCTTCGATACCGGTTGCAATGGCGAAGATATTGGGGTCAAAAATGATGTCATTGGGATTGAAGCCCACCCGATTGACCAGCAGATCCCAGGAGCGTTGGCAGATCGTCTTGCGTCGCTCCAGGCTATCGGCCTGCCCCTGTTCGTCAAAGGCCATGACCACAACGGCGGCACCGTAGCGCTTGCACAGGGTCGCCTGTTCAATGAACTCCGCCTCGCCCGACTTGAGGCTGATGGAGTTGACCACCGGTTTCCCCTGAATGCACTTCAGCCCGGCCTCGATGACTGACCACTTGGAGGAGTCCACCATGATAGGCACCCGGGAAATATCCGGCTCGGAAGCCACCAGGTCGAGAAACGTCACCATGGCACGCTCGGCATCGAGCATGCCCTCGTCCATGTTGATATCGATGATTTGTGCGCCATCCTCGACCTGGGTACGCGCCACAGCGAGCGCAGCCTCGTAGTCTTCGGACAGGATGAGGCGCTTGAAGGCGGCGGATCCGGTGACGTTGCAGCGTTCCCCTACGTTGACGAACAGGCTGTCCGTGTCAATGTTGAACGGTTCCAGGCCGGAGAGTCTACAGGCGGGAGGACGTTGTGGCAGTTCACGCGGTGCGACATCGTGTACGGCGCGTGCAATGGCCTCGATGTGATGGGGTGTGGTGCCGCAGCATCCACCCGCCAGATTGAGAAAGCCGCGCTGGGCGAAGCCGCGGAAATCCTCATACATATCGTCCGGTGTTTCATCGTACTCGCCAAACGCGTTGGGCAGCCCGGCGTTGAGGTGCGCGCTGAAGTAGCATTCGGCAACCGAAGCAAGCTCCTCCAGGAACGGACGAATTTCCTTGAAACGGCGACCGCAGTTGCTGCCGACGATCAGCGGTCGGGCGTGGGCAATGGCGTTCCAGAACGCCTCGGGGCTCTGCCCGGAAAGCACTCGGCCACTGGTGTCAGGGAAGGTGACGGAGATCATCAGCGGCAGGCTCTCGCCGCGCTCCGCGAACACACCCTGCACCGCAAAAATCGCCGCTTTGGCATTCAGCGTGTCGAATATGGTCTCGATCATGATCAGGTCGACGCCACCCTCAATGAGGGCCCGGGTGGCTTCGCTGTAATCCTCGACCAGCTCATCGAAACGGATATTGCGCGCCCCGGGGTTGTTCACATCCGGCGATATGGACGCGGTGCGGGGCGTGGGCCCGAGTATGCCTGCCACGAAACGCGGACGGGCAGGGTCACGCGCGGTCATGTCGTCGGCCACCCGTCGCGCGATGCGCGCACCGGCGAGGTACAGCTCCGCCGCCAGCTCGGATAAATCGTAGTCGCCCTGGGCAACGCGGGTGCTGTTGAAGGTGTTGGTGCCGATGATGTCGGCGCCGGCTTCCAGGTAGCGCTTCTGGATACGCGCAATGACCTCGGGCTGCGTGAGGCAGAGCAGGTCGTTGTTACCCTTCAGGTCGCCGGGGTGATCGGCGAAGCGCTCCCCCCGGTAATCCGCTTCCTCCAGGCTCTCCGCCTGCAGCATCGTGCCCATGGCGCCATCCAGGATGAGGATGCGCTCGCGCAGGGCTGCTGCCAGGGGGTGGTCTGAGTGGATGTCCGGAGCCATGTTGGTACCTGTGTTGAAGAGGGGCGTGTCAGCCGCCGCCGGTAAAAAAGCCCGCAATATTAACAGATAATGGCACGCTGTTGGGTCGCAGCATTTGCTCTCGCACTGGCACCGGGATGTTTGCTAGAATACTTGACCAATTTACTCGGAATGGAAGAGGGCCATGGTTACCATCACGGAGTCAGCACAGGGATATCTGGCGGAACTGCTGTCTAAGCAGGAAGATGCCCTGGGTGTGCGCGTATTCATCAATCAGCCTGGCACCCCGAAGGCAGAGACCTGCATCGCCTACTGCCGTGACAGTGACATCCTTGAGGGCGATGAAAAGCGCGACTTCGGGGCCCTCACTGCCTGGTTCGATGCCCGCAGCCTGCCGTTTCTGGAAGACGCCCTGGTCGACTACGCCAAGGACCGCATGGGCGGACAACTGACCATCAAGGCGCCTAACGCGAAGTTGCCGCGCGTGGATGAGAACAGCCCGCTGGAAGACCGGATCAATTACATTCTCTACAATGAAGTGAACCCGGCGCTGGCGGCGCATGGCGGGGAGGTCAGCCTCGTCGAGTTGACGCCTGATCCCTATGCCATTCTCAAGTTCGGCGGTGGTTGTCAGGGCTGCGGTATGGTGGACCAGACCCTGAAGGGCGGGGTGGAGAAAACCCTGCTCGAGCAGTTGCCTGAGTTGCGCGGTGTGCGCGACACCACTGACCACTCGGATCGCAGCAACGCCTACTATTGAGCCTGGTCCGCGGGGCGAGCGCTGCCTGAGGCTTGCGCAGTGCCCTCAGGCGTCTTCGAGACGCCGGGGCAGGGCCGTTTGCACGGACGCATGCAGCTTGCGCAGGCAGTTTTCGGTTTCTTCCCAGCCAATACAACCATCGGTAATCGATACACCGTATTGCAGATCTTCCAGGCGCTCGGGGATGGACTGGCTGCCCGCGTGCAGGTGGCTCTCTATCATCAGGCCGACAATTGAACGGTTGCCTTCCAGAATCTGATTGCCCACGTTTTCCACCACCAGGGGCTGCAGCTCGGGCTGCTTGTTGGAGTTCGCGTGGCTGCAGTCAACCATGATGTTCAGCGGCACCCCGGCTTTCACCAGCGCCTCTTCACACAGTTTGATGTGCACCGAGTCGTAGTTGGGGCCATTGCTGCCACCGCGCAGCACAATATGGCCATAGCGGTTACCGCGCGTGGTAATGACCGCGACCTCACCGTCGCCGTTGATACCGAGAAAGCGGTGGGGCTTGGCCACGGAGTTCAGCGCATTGCTGGCTACGGTGAGTCCGCCATCGGTGCCGTTCTTGAAGCCGACTGCGGAGGATAGGCCACTGGCCATTTCGCGGTGGGTTTGCGATTCGGTAGTGCGCGCGCCAATCGCCGACCAGCTGATCAGGTCCTGCAGGTACTGGGGCGAAATCGGGTCCAGCGCCTCGGTGGCGGTAGGCAGGCCGAGCTCCAGAATATCCAGCAGGAGCTTGCGACCGATGTGCAGGCCCTCTTCAATCTTGAACGAATCATCCAGATAGGGATCGTTGACCAGGCCTTTCCAGCCCACGGTGGTGCGAGGCTTCTCGAAGTACACACGCATGACGATGTACAGGCTGTCCTGCAGTTCTTCCGCCAGCGCCTTGAGGCGCCCGGCGTACTCCAGTGCGGCATCCACATCGTGTATCGAGCAGGGGCCGACGACCACGAACAGGCGGTGATCCTTGCGGTCGAGGATGTTCTCAATGACTTCGCGGCTACTTGAGAGCTGGGCGTGAGCCGCGGCGCTCATGGGCAGGGCCTGCTTCAGCTTTGCCGGGGTGATCAAGACGTCCTGTGAGGCGACGTTGACGTTGTAGACTTCGGTATGACTCATTGCGCATTACCTGATTGCGGGCTTCTGGCGGGCGCTTGGGGGCCCGCTGCGGCGGAGCATTCTATAGCAGCGTCAGGCTTTTGAACAGAAAGTGACCGTTGCGCTCAGGATAGCGGCGCAATAACCTCGTCAGCGTAGCGCTTTACGCCGTCGATCTTCAGCGCTACGTCGTCTGTTTCGCCGTGATAGAACATCCAGGGCATCGTGAGGATATGGGTGACTCCCGCGTCCTCGAGGCGGCGGTAGCCGTCGGCATCCCAGGCGTCGTTGGGTGTGGCCATAACTTCAAAGGGCTCGCTGTCCCGACCGAATTCCCGGCGCCACTGGCGTATGCGCTCTATGCTCTCAATGATCTCGCTCGACGGCTGCAGGTCGGTGACCCAGCCGTCTGCAAGGCGTGCCGCGCGCCGCATGGCCGGGTCGGAAATGCCACCAATCCAGAACGGAATGCGGGCGCTGGGCGCAGGGTTCATTTCCAGCCGGTCGAAGTCGTAGTATTGCCCGTGGTACTCCACCATGTCGCCCGTCCAGAGCAGTCGCATGATCTCCAGCATCTCGTCGGTGCGCTTGCCGCGCGTTTTGAAGTCCTGCTGCATCAGGGCGAATTCATCCGCAGACCAGCCCACGCCGAACGCCGGCGTAACCCGGTTGTTGGACATGATCGCCGCGGTGCTGATGGCCTTGGCCACCAGGAAGGGGTTGCGCATGGGCAGCACGAAGATATTGGTGGTAAAGCGCAGGCGCTTGGTGATGGTTGCCAGCCCACCAATGACCACCCAGGGGTCGGGCCAATCGGTGAATGCGCCCCAACGCCGGCTGCCGTCCTCGGTGTAAGGGTAGGGCTGGCTGATATTCTCCGGGTGCACCACGTGGTCGGAGAAGGACATCGCCTCCCAGCCGTATTCATCGGCGACCGGTGCGATGTCTGTGAGGTGTGAAACCGTGCTGAACGATGTGGAGAGGACAAACTTCACAGCGAAACTCCGTCAGTTTTATTGTTGAATTGCCGTCACTCTAGCAAGATGCCCCGTCCTGCAGCAGCGCGGTCCGGCCTGGCCGCGGAACAAGCCTGCGATTGTCCAACAAGTCATACCCGGCTTAGCGCTCGGCGAGATAGACGCGAAACTTGCGGTTCTCGGCCAGAATCCGCCATTGCCTGAAGCCCGTTTGCAGGGCGCTGCGGTAGTCGAGGTGGCGGTTGGCCACCAGGCACAGTGCGCCAGCCGGCGCCAGCACCTGAGCCGCCTGCAGAATCAGGCGACGCCCGACAAAATCATCCACGGTGTGCTGTGCGTGAAACGGGGGATTGCACAACACCAGCTCGGGCGCTTGTGCCGTCCAGCCCAGCAGGCCATCACCGTGCAAGAAGCGTGTCTGTTGGTCTGCCGTCGATGGCAGCAGGCGCCCGGCGTTGACGCGCGCCGAAGCAATGGCCTGCGCCGACTCATCGCAAAACCACACGGTTGCGGCGAGTCTGGCCTGCAGTGCGGCCAGGCCGATGACACCGTTGCCGCAAGCCAGGTCTACCGCGCACGACACGGGCCGCAACGCGGCTAATTGGTCGAGCAGAAACCGGGTGCCGATATCCACGCCCTCGCGGCTGAACACGTTTGGCAGGGCGTACAGTGGTATGCCGAGCGCCTCACTGGCGTAGTCGTTGCCGGGTTCGGGCGCTGCGCTCACTGGCTCCGCTGCGCGCTGTGCGCGCCACAGATGCGCCTTGTGCTGGCCGTGTTCCCGGTGCGGGGAACCAATCCAGTGCTGCAGCTCTTCGTTCAGGCCCTTGGGTGTGTGTTTGTCCATGGCGGCGACCAGCACCACGGCCCCGGCGGGTAACAGGCCGGCGAGTGTTGCCAGTTGTTGGCGCAGTAGGGCTTTTTGCTTGGGCACGCGCAGCAGCACGATGTCGGGTGCGGCGGGCGGGCGCTCGGTGCTCCAGGCCACATCAACCGCTGGCGCATTATTGTTCGCGGTATTCACCGCTGCGGCGTGGGCGGCCAGCGCGGAATCGGTCCACAGCGTAGTGGCGATGCCACTGGCCGAGAGTGCGGTGCAGAGCGCCCCGTGTTCATCATTCACAACCAGCGCTGACGTGGGGCGAGGCAGCATCTGCGCCACGGCCCCGAGCAACAACAGGTCTGCGCCACACCAGGCTTGCAGTAACTCTTTGCGCCGGGCCGGGTAGCGTTGTAGTGGGAAGTCGCCCAGCGGCGTTTGACAGAGCTGAGGTGCACCCGCTGTCGGGGAATCAACCGTCTCCGACATAGAGTGTCAGCTGTTGCCCGGGAAAAATGGGGGCGCGGGCATTCAGGGCATTCCAGGCAACAATGTCCTCCACTCGCACCTTGAAGCGTCCGGCAATCCGGTACAACGAGTCGCCGGGGCGCACTTTGTAGTCCCTCGCCTCGGGAATTTTCGTCCCGCTGCGGCTGGCAATGCTCTGGGCGCTATCGTCACCCCGGGGAATCACCAGTGTGGCGCCTTCCCGGATAAAATTGCTGTGCAGATTATTGGCGGCGCGCAACAGGTCTACACGGGTGGAGAACAGCCGGGCGATGCGGCTCAGGGTGTCACCCCGTCGCACCCGGTAATGATCCCACTGCACGCGCTGCTCGGCAGACAGCTGTGCCAGTTGCTGCTGAAATGCCGTGGCACGGTCTGGCGGCACAAGCAAGTCGCCGGCATGAGGTGCTGTTGCCCAGCGCAGGTGGCCGGGATTGAGCGCCTGCAGCCGGGCCTTCGGAACACCCGCCAACTGTGCTGCGCGACCGAGCTCCAGCTGCCCACCCGTCGGTACGGCGACAAATGCGGGCTGATTCTGCAGCGGTGGCAGGTTGACGGCCCAGCGCTCGGGCTCGGCGATGAGGCTGCTCAGGGCCAGCAGGCGCGGTATATAGTTGCGAGTTTGCCGCGGCAGGGGCAGGGACCAGAAGTCGGTTGGCCGGCCGCGAGCGGCATTGCTCGCCACCGCCCGGCTGACCCGGCCGATGCCGCCGTTGTAGGCAGCGAGCGCGTTAAGCCAGTCGCCATCCAGGGTGGCATACAGATACTCCAGGTAGTCCAGCGCAGCTCGGGTGGAATCCCGCAGGTCCCGGCGGCCGTCATACCACCAGTCGCTGGTGACGCCCAGGGTTTTTCCGGTGCTGGGTATGATCTGCCAGAGGCCAACGGCCTGCTGGGATGACACGGCGAAAGGATCCAGCTGGCTTTCGACCAGGGGTAGCAGGGCCAACTCGAGTGGAAGGTCACGACGCTCGACCTCTTCGACAATGAAGTGCAGGTAGAGCTCACCGCGTTCCGCAAGTACCCGCTGCAGTCCGGATTTCTGACGCAGGTAGTAGTTGCGTGCGTCCGCCACCTGGGCGTTCTCGGGTACTTGCCACTGCATGCCGTGCTGCAGCCGGCCCCACAAGTCGTCAGGGTTGCTGTGGGGTAGCCGAATGGGCCGATTTTCCACGCTGCGCCGGGCGGGGCCCGCCTGCGTGGTGGCGTTGGCGGCAGAGCGCGCTGCATCGGCGCTCTCCCCGGGCGGCAGGGTCTGGCAGCCTGCCAGTGCAAAAAGTGCAGAAATTACTATAGCTATAATTTTTAAGTTATTGATTATTAATGGATTTATCAAAACGAGTCTTTCCACGATCGGAGCGCAGCGAAGACGGATGCGGGCGCATCACCCTGCCATTTTCCCTCGCGTTGCAGGGAGGCAATCAACGCCGGTTCAGCGCAGCGCAGGAAGGGGTTGGTGGCCCGTTCGACAGCGATGGATGAGGGTACGCTGGGCTCATCCTGTGCGCGTAGCCGGGCAACGGCCTTTACCCGTTCCGCCAGTGCGCTGTTATCCGGCTCGGCCGCCTGCGCGAACCGCAGGTTGGCCTGGGTATATTCATGTGCGCAATACACCCGGGTCTCGGCTGGCAAAGCCGCCAGCGCCGACAGGGAGTCGTGCATCACGGGTGCGGTGCCTTCAAACATGCGACCGCAGCCGCCGGCGAAAAGCGTATCACCACAAAACAGGAGGGGCTTTTCGCCAGGGCTGAAGAACGCGATGTGATCAAGGGTGTGACCGGGCACGGCAAATACTGTGAAATCCCGGCCAAACACGGAAATGGAATCGCCCTCACCAACCACGTGCGTAATGCCGGTAATTGCAGGGTTGTCGGGGCCGTACACAACGGGCTGCGCATGTGCAATGAGCTCCGGCAGCCCCCCCACGTGATCGAAATGGTGGTGCGTGATGAGGATTGTGGTCAGCTGCAAATTGCGCTCGCGCAGCAGACTCAGCACGGGGGCCGCATCGCCCGGGTCGACCACGGCACACTGCTCGCCGCGTTGAAGCAGCCAGATATAGTTGTCGTTGAAGGCCGGTATCGGTTCAATTGCCAGCATGGATGACGTTCAAAACCCCTTCAAATGCATTAACATGGCCGCTGATTCAAGCGAGTGCCGGTAAACGGCCACGGGAACTGATGCGCGAGTGTAGCGATATTTTGGCCGAACTGGAATCCTGGTACGCCAGGGAAACCACCCGGCACCTGCACGCAACGGTGCAGGGAGCCCTGGAGCCACTGCTGGAAACCGCATTTGGCTACCATCTTCTGCAGATTGGTCACACCCGCGATCAGCCACTATACGGCAACAGCCGCATCAGGCACCGCGCCTATCTGGCGCCAGCGCATGGGGCAGCGGTTACCCTGGTTGCCCAGCACGACGAGTTGCCTATAGAAAGCGACAGCGTCGATGTCGTGATTGCGCACCACAGCCTTGATTTCACCCAGCGACCGCACGAAGTGCTGCGCGAGTTACAGCGCGTGCTCACGCCCCACGGACAGCTGTTGCTGGTGGGTTTCAACCCGCTGGCCACAGGGTGCGGTTTGCGCCGTTTGCGGGGCCTCGCGGGGCACCCCCTGTGGCAGGGGCTGTCGCCCGTGAGCGCCCGCAGGTTGCTGGACTGGCTGCGCCTGCTGGGCCTGGAAACCCAGTCGCTGCGCTACCTGCACCCGTTACCCGTGGCAGGGAAGGGGCGTATCGCCCGCTACGCGCAGCAGGCCAACCAGTGGAGCCAGAAAATACCCCTGCCGCTTGGCGAGCTTTACCTGGTGCACGCCGTCAAGCAGGTGGGCGGGCGTGTGTTGCCGGTGCGTCGCTCGCGGCCGGGCCCGCGCCTGATCGGGCTGACGGTGCCCAAGCCAGCGGCAGCACCACGTGGAGACCACGCAGCGTGAAGCAGGTCGAAATATTCACCGACGGCGCCTGTCGCGGGAACCCCGGGCCAGGCGGTTGGGGCGCACTGCTGCGCTTTGCAGGCCGTGAGCGACAGCTGTATGGCGGCGCTGCGGAAACCACCAATAACCGCATGGAACTGCAGGCCGCCATTGAGGCCCTGCGCGCGCTCAAGGAACCCTGCGAGGTCAACCTCACCACGGACTCCGTGTATGTGCGCGACGGCATTACCAAGTGGCTTCCCAACTGGAAGCAGAAAAACTGGAAGACGGCGGCACGCCAGCCGGTCAAGAATGTCGATCTCTGGCAGGCGTTGGATGAACAGAACCAGCGTCATCGTATTCATTGGCACTGGGTCAAAGGCCACAGCGGTC
>CAXIDF010000008.1:0-150278 GCA_964022665.1 uncultured Halieaceae bacterium | reverse complement strand
CCAAAACGCCCTGATCAGTATTGGTCAGGGCGTTTTACTTTGTAGTGTTCGATACGGGGAGACGCGCGCTTTGTCGTCTGGAGCCCAAGAACGCCCCACGTGACCAAGCCTGTTACGAGGGAACGGGGAGGAGGCGCCGAAGGTCACCCCCGGGAAACGGGGGTGGGCTCTCCACCAGGCTTCTCAAAGAAAAACCCCTGTAGCGTCTGCTGCGGGGATTCTTTTATGGGTGCGCGTCAACGCTGCGCCTTGAAACCCGCTTGCTGTGCGTCCCAGGTTGCGTTGGTAATGCCCGCCTCGCGCAATTTGAATTTTTGCACTTTGTTGGTCGGGGTGTAGGGTAGCTGCTCTACCTGCTCCAGGTAGCGTGGAACAAAAAAGTAAGGGGCATTTTCGTTGATGAACTGAGCCAGCTCCTCGGGTGCCAGCGTCTGCCCCGCTTTCAATATGTAGTTCAGCTTCAGCTCGGTCTCGGAGGCGAGGATATCGCTGGGTACACCGAACGCGGCACAGTCTGCGAGCGCGGGATGGCGCCGGGCGACCATTTCCACTTCAAAAGTGGAAATATTCCGTCCCTTCAGGCGTACCGCATCTTTCTTCCGGTCCGAGAAAAAGTAGTAGCCGTCCGGGCGTCGCTTCAGCATATCGCCTGTCTTGTACCACTCGCCCGAATAGCTGGCCGCTGTCGCTTCCGGGTCGTCAAAGTAACCATTGAATATCACGTAGGGTTCGCGTGGACGCACCCACAATTCCCCTGGCTCGCCATCGGCCACATCGTTGCCCTGGTCATCGACCAAACGGGCTTCCAGCGCCTTGGCGGGTGTGCCACAGCTTCCGGGAGGCAGGTTCGTTTCGTCCGGGGTGACGATCACCAGCTGCATGGCTTCGCTCTGGCCAAGCCCCTGGGGCAACAGTTCCACATCAAATCGCTCGCTGAACGGGCCCGCGACATCAGCCGGCATCGGTACGGCCATCAGTTTGCGCAGACTGTGTTTTGCGTCATCCTCACGCAGCGGTGCGTTCCACAGAAACATGTGCATGGCGCCCAGTGTGAAGCTCTGTGTGGCGCCGTAGTAGTCCACCCGGTCCCAGAAATGGGTAACCGAAAATGACGTATCGATTGCGAGCGGAATGCCTACGATCAGTGAGCGCAGAATGGATGTGACCCAGGCGGCCGAGTTGTACATGGGTAGGACGGTGTAGATGACATCGCCCGGGCGCGTTCCGAACAACGCATCACCCGATGCCACGGCATTGAACCACACGTTGTGACTCTGCATGACGCCTTTGGAGCGCCCTGTGGTCCCCGAGGTCCAGAGTACCGCGCAGGTATCACCGTAGGTTTGGCCGGACATGTCGGGCTCGCTTGCACCTTCGATATACAGTGAGTTGAAGGCGTGGGCACCGGGGAGCGCCGTGCTGTCGCCGAGAATGACGTAGTGCCCTGCGCTCAGCTCACTGTGTACATCGGCAAGTCGCTGCACATGCGCGTCGTCGGTTACCACAATATGGGCGCGGGTGCGGTTGATGGTCTCCGTGAGCCAGGCGCCTTTGTAGTCAGAGTTGACTGGGCTCCAGATGGCGCCCAGCTTATTGGTCGCCAGTGCCAGAAAAATGACTTCTGGCGAGCTACCCATGAAGAAGGCGACCCGGTCGCCTTTGCCCAGCCCGAGGCCAGCCAGTCCGGCGGCAAGCTCGTTAACTTTACGGTCTGCCTCGGCAAAGGTGTAGTGCGTGTCGCCAAACATGATGTAGGTGGCATCGGGCTGCTGCCTGGCTTGCAGGCTGAGTGCACGCCCCAGGTGACGGTCTTCGATGCGATCGAATTTCAATACATTCATGCGTGGCTCCGAAAAAACGATGGGAAGGCTGGGACGTGGCTCACAGGGTGACGCCTGACTGAGGATTGCTGGCCAGGTATTTGCCCATGCTGGCCAATTCATGCGTGGCGCCTCCGAGGTCGAACTCGAGTTGCTTGGCCCAGAGGAAGAAGCGGTGAATAGGGTACTCTACATCCGCGCCAATACCGCCGTGCAGGTGCTGTGCCGTATGGGAGACGCGATGTGACGTCTCGGCCGCCCACCAGCGCGCCGCGCCGGCCTGCAGAGTGGCATCCAGCCCTTCGTCAATACGCCACATGGCACTGTCGACCACGCCACGTAGCGCTTCAATATCCATGTAGGCATCCGCTGCGCGGTGGGCGACGGCCTGGAAACCGGCCAGGGCTTTGCCGAATTGCTTGCGCTCGGTGGTATAGCTCGCGGTGCGCGCGAGCGCTTCGCTGGCCACTCCCAGTTGTATTGACGCGGTCATCACCTGTTGGCGTTGGCGCAGCGCGGCGATAGCGTCGCTGCCACCGAGGTCGATAGCCCTGGCGCGAGTCACTTGCAGCAGTGCTGTAGGGCGGCCATTACTGACGCGCTGTGGTGTCAGCGTGAGGTCAGCTTCAGCGGGAGAGAAAGCGACCAGCCTGTCGCCAGCGCAAACCACGACATACAGCGCATCCTCGGCCCAGGGGACCATGCTCAGCTCGCCGCTCAGGGTGTCGTCGGTGAGCTCAAGGCCTGCTCCCAGGCTAAAAGTGACGTGGGCGCTGCCATCTGCCACCTTGCTCAAGCCCTCACTGACTCCAGCGCGCTCCAGTGCGTAGGCAGCGAGCAGCGTTTCGGCCAGGGGAATCTGGGCGAGAACCCCGCCCTGTGCCTGTGCGACAAGGCACTGCGCAGCGAACCCCATGCCGGAACCGCCATTGGCTTCTGACAGCCCGAGCGCGGTAAGACCCGAGCTTGCGAGAGTCTCCCACAACCCCCGGTCAAAACTGTTCTGGTGCCGCACGCGCGCGGCGTCGTCCACCTGGTCGCGAAAAATACGCGTGGCGAGCTCGGCAATGGCCGCCTGATCGTCACTTAATGAGAAGTCCATGGTCAGTCTCCTGTTGTGCGGCGTACCCGCCGCTGCGTGTTCAGTGTAAAGCCTATCGTTTCAGTGAGAGAATCCTGTCGGCGTGGTTGAGCACGCGTCGCGGTGGATTACAGGCGAAAAGTCCGCGGTAGAACAGTGCCGCCAGCCACTCGGCGAGTTCATCCTCGCTCAAACCGAGTGCCAACAGGTTTGCGTTGCGTTCGATGTAGCGGGTGCGCAGCACTTCCTGCCCTATACCGCTGAGCGCGTGTACCACAAGGTTGACCTCGTGCTCATTCAGGTCACTGTTCGGGAACACGTAGGGAAACACGGCAGCCAGCAGCTTTAGACGACGATTGTAGGAAGCCTGCCAGCGCGCCCGGAATGCCGGGTCATCAACGCAGAATTGATCGATGCAGCGCATGATTCCCGGGTGCGCTGCGTGCGCGTGCACGGCGACCCGGTAGTGTGAGCGCAAGCGGCTGAACCAGTCGCCTTTGCTGACGTCGCGCTCGATCTGCTCGGTGGCTTCGAATGCCGCGATGTGGTCCTCGAGGATTTCCTCAATCAGCGCTTCGAGCCCGTTATAGTAATGATGGAACAGGCCTGCCGCCACGCCAGCCTCGGCCGTGATGTCCTTCACCCGCAGCTGGTGATAACCCACCCGGTCGAGCAGGGCGATCGCGGCACTTTTCAGCCGCTCGCGCGCAAGCTCCCCCTTGGGGCGCCTTGGTGCTGATGATGTATGGTCGCTTATAGTCATCGTATCTGTGCGTCAGGCTGAAACTGGATTATTATTGATATTGAATCCAAATTCAATAATAATCCGGCCACGACCATTCAGGTAATCAGGAGGCGGGTAACCGTGCATATCGACTATACGGCAGAGCAGCGGGCCTTGCGCAGTGAACTGCGGGAGTACTTTCAGTCACTTATGACGCCCGAGCTGATTGAGGCGACACGCGGCAATGAAGGTGGCGAGGCTTACAAGTCGGTGATTCGCCAGATTGGCCAGGACGGTTGGCTGGCGCTCGGCTGGCCCAAGGAGTATGGCGGCCAAGGGCGGGGTCCCATGGATCAGATGATCTTTTTCGAGGAGGCGCAACTCGCTCGCGCGCCGCTGCCATTTGTGACGATTTCCACGGTTGCACCCGCCATTATGGCGCACGGTTCCGAGGAACATAAGGCGTTTTTTCTACCCAAAATCGCTGCGGGTGAACTGCACTTCGCCATTGGCTACACCGAATCCGACGCCGGCTCCGATCTCGCCGCCCTGAAAACCACGGCAGTGCTTGAGGGCGACGAGTGGGTGATTAACGGCACCAAGGTGTATACCTCGAGCGCGGAGGCGGCGGATTACATCTGGCTGGCCGCACGCAGCGATCTGCAAGCCGCTCGCCCACACGCCGGCATCAGCATCTTCATGGTCGATGCGCATCAGCCGGGTTTCAGCTTCGCACCTATCCACACGGTGGGTGGCGTGCGCACCAACATGAGTTACTACAACGACGTACGCTGTCCCAATGACATGATCTGCGGCCAGGTCAACGGTGGCTGGAAGTTGATTACCTCACAGCTCAATCATGAGCGGGTCGGGCTGGCCGCCATAGGTATCTATGCGTATGGCCTTTATCAGGATGTGCTCGCCTGGTCTCGCGAGCCCGATGCTGCGGGTGTTCGGCCAATTGACGATGCCACCGTGCAGCGCCTGCTTGCGGAATGTTACGCGCGCCTTGAGGCCATGCGCCTCATGACCTGGCGCATGGCGTGGAGCATGGAGCACGGCGAACCGGAGGTGGCCTACGCGTCAGCCATGAAAGCGTTCAGCACTGAGGGCCTGATCGAGGTGTATCGTTTGTTGATGGACGCCATGGGGCCCGCCAGTATGTTGCATCGCGGCAGCACCGGTGCTGCGCTGGCCGGTGATCTGGAAGAGGAATACCGGAAGTGCCAGATCAACACCTTCGGTGGTGGCGTGGTGGAGCTCATGCGCGACCTGGTGGCCGCGTTCGGCTTGAATATGCGTGCTTACAGCCGCTGATCGCACCCATTTTGGTGTTTCGGCCATGGTAATGGGGCCCCTTTAACGTTACATTGTCTGCGAGGGTAAAATAATAGACGGTAGTTAAAGTCATGAGTGTAGCCATCAAGGGCGAGGGGCGGCGTGAGCGCAAGAAGCGTGAAACGCGAGAGCGGATTTTACTGGTGGCACGCAGCCTGTTCACGCGGCAGGGGTACGAGGCAGTCACGGTCGAAGCGCTGGCCGAGGCGGCGGACATCTCCAAGCCCACGCTCTTCAACTACTTTCCAAGCAAGATGGCCATTTTGCAGGCGCTGGTGCCTGGCGTCGACGAGCGTTTCGCTGCCGCTATCGAGCGTTTTCGCGCTGAGGGTGGGGCCGCCGAGGAACAGCTGGCCCGTTTCTTTGCCTACGGCGCCGAAATGACACGGAAAACCCCCACGCTCACCCGCGCCATGCTGATTCTCGCCCTGCGTGCCTACGAAGATCCTCTCTACAGCGTTGATCAGCACCGCTGGCCGCTGCTGCACGAAAGTTTTTGCGCCATGTTGCGAGACGGACAGGCGCAGGGTGAGGTGCGGTCGGATATCAGCGTTGAACGGATAACGCATTACATCCTCGGCATTTACGTGTATGGCCTGCTCAGCTGGCTGTCAGACCCGAAATACAGCGTCGATACCGAGTTGGCAGTGGCCGCTGCCTTCCTGGGGTCAGGGTTTTCCGTACGTGCGGAGACCAGCACAGCCGACCACTGAATAATTCCCGCACCGCGTTCGCAGATTGGTATCGCTACCTGCACCACTTCCTCAATTTTTGGTAATTCATCACTATTCCGTGCTGGTTGCGCGGTGTAAAGTTGGCCCCCCGTCTAAAACGTGACCGCAGAAAGATTTTAGGCCGGAGACATGTTACACCCAGGTAAGACATAAAAGGCCCGCATCGCCCTGGCGCTGTGCAGGGATAACTGTTCGACCCGCATGAGAGGATCCCCCATGAAGACATTCAGGTTCGCGCCGCGCCCACTGGCGCTGGCCCTGTCATCCATCGCCTTTGGCATGAGCATGGCATCACAGGCACAGGTAACCGCGCTGGAAGAAGTGATTGTTACCGCGCAGAAACGCGCTGAAAGCACGCAGGAGACCCCGGTCTCCATCAGTGCCCTGACCACTGATGCGCTGGACCAGCGCAGCATTGAGAACACAGAGGGCTTGATTGGACAAGTGCCCGGCGTAGCCGGTTTTAACGCCCCGGGCTCACGCGGAGCGACCAGCCTCGCTATTCGCGGCTTTGGCGGCGGCAGCCCTGCCAACCTCTCGCTCGACCCCGCAGTGGCTGTTTACCTCGACGGTGTTTACGTCGGCAAGATGCAGGGCTCGGCGATGGATGTTGCCGAGTTGGAGCGCATTGAAGTATTGCGCGGCCCACAGGGAACGCTGTACGGCCGGAACGCCACCGCAGGTGCCGTGAACTTTATTTCCCGCAAGCCGACCGGCGAGCTGGGCGTGCGCGTCAAGGGGACGCTGGGCAAGTACGACGAGCAGGAACTGAAAGTGAACGTTGACCTGCCCGCGATAGGCGAAGTCGGCGAAGGGCTGGGCAAGCTGTCAGCTGCTTTTGGCTATCAGACACGCGAGCGTGACCCATTCTATGACAACCTCAACGGCGGAGCCGGTTTTGACAGCATCGACCGTGAGGCCTACCGGATCGCCCTGTTGTGGGAACCTACCGATGCACTGAGCGTGGATTACAGCTTCGACAGCAGCGACCTCGACGAGCAGGGTGGCCTGCAGAAAGTGACCGGCTTCACCGCTCTTGACCCCGCCGGGAACGTGAGCCGCATTTCCGCGTTGCAGGGTACCCTGCAGGGTGCACAGTTCTGGGCCAGTATTCCGGGAAGTGACCCGCGCATTGCATCGCGCTGGATTCCCTCTCTGCAGGAGACAATTGGCGTCTACCAGGCCATCGAGGCTGACGGGCAGGGCCGCGTCAGTGGCGGCGTAGCCGATTTCGTTCCCACCTCGCAGAACGAAGTTGAGGGTCACACCCTCACCCTGAACTGGGAGCTGGGTGATCTGGGTGCACTGGGCGACGTCACCTTCCGCTCAATCACGGCCTACCGTGAGCTGCAAACCTATGTATTCGGCGACCTCGAGAACATCGACAGCTCGCTGGATGCCAACGGTGTAGGCACCTATTCGGATCTGGTACACCTGACACTGGCGCAGCTGTACGCGCCCACGTCAGGCTTCGCTTATCCCTTTGTCGATGGCCTGTGGGCTGGCATCGACACTCTGGGTGTGAATCACTCCAAGCAGGATACGCGGTCGAACTACGACCAAACCTCGCAGGAATTCAACATCATTGGCGCGACCGACCGGGTCGACTATGTGCTGGGCCTGTACTACTTCGAGGACGAAGGCAAGTTTGACCGCGCAGCAATATTCAGTGCACCGCTGGCTGGTGCCGGCACCCAGTACTATGAAAACTCGACTGACGCCATCGCGCTGTTCTCTCAGGCAACCTGGAGCCCGGATGTACTTGGCGATCGTCTGTCCCTGACCGCGGGTTTGCGCTACACGGAGGAGACCAAGGATATCTTCTATGACTACTCGGCGGTGACGACGCCGTTTGGCCAGACGCCTGCGCGCTCAGCCAACCGGGAAGAGAACTTCTACAACCTGAGCGGCAACCTCACGGCGGCGTATCAGCTCACCGATGACATGAACGTTTTCCTGCGCTACGCAACCGGCTACCGCAGTGGTGGTTTCAATGGCGAGGTGTTCGACAACGCTTACGAAGAAGAAACCATGGAACAGTGGGAACTGGGCCTGAAGAGTGACTGGTGGGACAACCGTCTGCGCATCAACGGCTCTCTGTACACCTACGTGTACGAAGATCTGCAGGTAAGCCAGATCAAGTCTGACGGTGGTACCGCGACCTCCCTTATCACCAATGCCGGTGAAGCGGATCGTTGGGGTGGTGAACTGGAGGTGCAGGTTGCACCGGCAGAAGACCTCATTCTGAGTGTCGGTTACGCCTATGTTACCGGTGACTTCGAGAAGTTCCCCGAGTTGTGTGGCACCGGCGGCACCTGTGTGGAAACCAAAGATGCGGCCAAGCGCACAACGCCGGGCAACCAGATCAACGCATCGGCTGACTATGTGTTCGCACGCACCTCGTTCGGTGACATTCGCGGCTATGTCCAGGTCAACTGGCAGGATGAATGGGCCGAGTCCGCTCTGTGGACTGCCGATGTCAGTGGCCAGCCGGTGATCTACGATCATGCGATCATGGATGCGCGCTCTCTGGTCGACGCACGTCTTTCTCTGGAAAGCATCCAGGTGGGCGATGGCATGATGTCGGTGGCACTGTGGGGCCGCAACCTCACCGATGATGACTACCCCACCTTCGGTATCAACTTCGGCGGCCTCGGTCTGACCACCGAAGAATACGGTCCGCCGCGCACGTATGGTCTGGACATCACCTACGAGTACTGATTAACCAGCCAGGCGGTATCGGTTTTGGGGGCGTCCTTGCGAGGGTGCCCCTTTTTTTTGCTGGCACATTAGTGGTGAATACACGAAGCTGTTGGCTGTTCATGCAGGCTTTGAGCCGGCCTTATCATGTTTGGCGCCGGTTTGGCCTCTATATGAACCGGCGGTATTTTTGGCGAGGGGGACAGATGAAGCGACCTGGGATAGGTTCCGATAAAAAGCTGGCGCGGCGTTGGGGAGTGAATGGGCGCACGGCGTTACGCTGTGGGCTGCTTGCTATCGGTCTGCACGTGACGGTGACAGGGGCAGTCGAGGCTGAGGAAGACCCATTGCCTGCGGCGTTTTCCCTCCTGCGCGAGGCGCTGGATGACGCAGAGCAGTCGGTGCGTGAGAGTCCTGCTTACGGCGATGACCAAGAGCGCGCCTCGGGGTACCTGCACCTCTCGCGCATGTTGCTGAAAGCCATTGAACAGGAAATGCTGCAGGACGCAGCGTTTCCCTTCTTTCGTGTGCTTGACATGCATGTGCGTGAAGGAGGCGATAACCCCGATCAGCGCTATCTGTTCGCCCCTGTGGAGGGAGGTCGGGCCTATCGAATTCACGGTACCCTCGGTTCCGCATCACGCATTGAGGTGCAACTGTATGCAGGAGAGCCCTGGGCGGGCAGCGGGCGCTCGGCAGGCTACCTGCCCTTCGAATCCATTGCGGTTGATGAAGATGGGGAGTTCGCGGTGGATTTGCGACCGCAGCATGAAGCCGCACGGAGTGGTGCGCTGGTCAACCCGTCGGACAGTACCACCGTGGTGGTTCGCCAGATATACGCTGACTGGGCCGACGCCGCCCCGGGGCACATCCATATCGACCGCGTGGGGCGTGAGGGCGACCTGCGCCCCGCCGAATCATCTGCACAGGTTGCGGCGCGTTTGCGCGAAACCGCGCGTATTTTTGCACAGTCGACCGCGGTATGGCCCGAGTTTGTCGAGAAGCGCTATCGTCAGGTGCGCAGTGCCAACGAACTCTCCAAGCCCCTGGATACCGCGAGCCTTGGCGGGGTGGCCGGGCGCTGGATGGTGAGCGGGCATTTCGATCTACCGGAAGGACAAGTGCTGTTGATCGAGTCACGGCCTACCCGTGCCAAGTACCAGGCCTTGCAGATCACCGACCTGTGGTTTGCCTCACTGGAATACGCCAATGGCACCTCCAGCTATACCCGCAACCAGTCGGTGCTTGCAGACGATGGCGCCTATTATCATGTGGTGGCGGCCGCGGACCCCGGTTACCCTAACTGGCTGTCTACAGGAGGCCTGCGCAGGGGCACCCTGCTGCTGCGTTATGATGGCATGGAGGGAAGCCTGCCCGAGTCACAGTGGCCGAGCGCCCGTCTGGTGGCGGCGGAAGACTTGCCGGATGAGATTCCAGGCTTCCATGCTTTGACGGCAGAACAGCGAGGAGCGCAATTGCGGGAGAGGCGAAAACACATACAGCGGCGTTTCAGCCGCTGAGGAGGGAGGCGCTCCGCACGGTCTGCGGAGCGCCGGGTCTTATCAGCCGACAAAAGACTTGCTGGGTGCAGCAACGCCTTCTGACTTGGTTCCTTTCAGGTAGGCCAGCATGGTGTCCGCATCCGAGACTTCGAAGGGGTCAGTCGGGCAGACATCGCCAAAGTCGGGTTCGGCGAACAGCTTTTCGATCTTGCCGTCGTTGACCAGCATGGAGTACCGCCAGGAACGCATGCCGAAGCCTAGGTTGGACTTGTCGACCAGCATACCCATTTTACGGGTGAACTCACCGTTGCCGTCGGGCAGCATTTTCACGTTCTTGGCGCCAATCTGCTTGCCCCACTGGAACATGACAAAGGCGTCATTGACTGAGATGCAATAAATCTCGTCTACACCCTGGCTCTTGAATTCCTCGAACAGCGCTTCGTAGCGTGGCAGATGGTTGGAAGAGCAAGTAGGGGTGAAGGCACCTGGCAGAGAGAAAACGACGACCTTCTTGCCAGCAAAGATATCGTCTGTGCTGGTGTCCTGCCAGCGGTAAGGGTTCTCGCCGCCGACGGATTCATCGCGAACACGCGTCTTGAATACAGTATGTGGAACCTGTCCTGCAGAGATCATGGTAACTCCTCGTCTATGACTCATTGTGTGATCGCACAGTGCCCGTGACGGCGCTCTGCTGCGAGTGATTACTGTAGCCCGGAACGGCGGTTCTGAAAACATGATTAATTCGAACCATACGATCTATAAAACAGTATGTAGGCGCAGGTAAGTTGAACGCCATCGTGTCATATGCTTGAAACATGGAGCGGGACTGGGCATCTTAGCGGGCAAGCTACCGACATTCAGGTCGGCGTGCATTGCCCCGGAGATCAATAATGACAAAACAGGATGTTTTCCGCCGATCAAGCCTTCGTCCGCGGTCCCTTGTGCTGTGCGCTGCGCTGCCTGTGCTGGCTGCCTGCAGTGATTCTGTGGATAGCGTTGTGGCCCCTGTTGAACCACCGCCAGAGCCTGCGGCGGTACCGTTCCAGGAGCTTTTGGATCAGGGCATTGCGCGCTACCTGGGTGAATATACGCCCATGCTGTCTGAGACGGATGGTGATGTCGTCAATCACAGCTTCGGGGCGGGAGATGGCCCCCTTTGCCTTACCGGGGGTGAATACACCATGGCAACCCGCGATACCGGCTCTGAGGATCTGGTGATTTTCCTGCAGGGCGGTGGTGCCTGCTGGTCCGACCTGTGTTTGGCTACGGAGCAAGCGGCACCCGGCATCCCACCGTTGGGTGTGTTGGATCCCGCCCTGGCGGACAACCCGGTTGCGGGCTGGAACACAGTGTACCTGCCTTACTGTGATGGCTCTTTACATGCGGGTGATCAGGATGTAGATACGGACGAAGATGGCAGCGCCGACCGTTTCCATCGGGGCCTCCACAACCTGTCTGCTTCACTGGACGTTGCGGTGAATACATTCCCGGCGCCGCGACGTATTTTACTCACCGGGGTTAGCGCCGGTGGCTTTGGTACAACGTATGCGCTACCACTGGTGCGCCAGTTGTACCCGGACGTGCCGATCGAGCTGATCAACGATTCTGGCTTGGGGTTGGGGCGTATTGACGATCCTTCCTTCATCGAGCAGTTGCTGACCGAGTGGAATGCCACGGCGTTTTTCCCCGAGAGCTGTGAGACCTGCATTGGTGACGATGGCCACATCACCGACTATCACAAGTATCAGCTCAGCGAGGACGACAATTTCAGCCTGGGCATGATGAGCTACACGCGGGATACCGTGATCTCATTAACCTTTGTGCAGGTGGGTGGAGAGGCATTCGAGGAAGCCTTGATCGGCGAATTGGATGATCTTGAAGCGGCGTTCCCTGAGCGGGTTAAATCGTTTGTGGCGACAGGTACGGAGCATACCTTCCTGATCGGCGATCTGGGCAAGACCGCTGGCGGTGTTTCAGTAGCCGACTGGGTCAGCTCCAAGCTGCAAGGCGAAGGCTGGGAAACGACACGCGACTAGGTCAACCTGCAATGGTCCGGCACAACCCGTTGGCGACCGGGTTGTGTGCCTGGCCGGCGAAGTAAACACCGGTTGTGCTCAACGTACGGGCTTTTTCTAACCTAATAAGTCACAAAAAGCTTCTATGGGATTGTAATTAATAGAGATTTTTTGATATCCCGTGCTAAGCTTGCGGCGTCAGGGTCCGTGCAGGTTGATTCTGCTGGTAAACGCCGCATAATCGCTCTGGGACGAAAAAACCAAGATCTGCTTCCGAGTGGGCAACAGGGGACAACAATGATCATCAGCGGCATTACTCAATATAGCCGGTTGGCTGTGCTATTTGTTATCGCGTTTGCGTTGACTGCTTGTGGTGGTGGAGGTGGCGGCGGAGACGGTGGTGGCTTCCTGCCTGATCCTGAAACGCCAAATAGACTTGCCTTGAGCGTCACGCCCGCGAAAGACTCGGTTCCGGTCAACTCGGTGCAGATGCCAGCCCAGGCGGATAGCCCACATGTCGCCGAAATACTGGTCGAAGTCACCGACAGCGGGTCGGACCTCCCGGTCTCTGGAGCCGAGATCACGGTCTCGTTCACCGGTACTCGTGTAGGCGGGTTGCTGAGTGAAGAAGATCTCGCCAACGGCGTAGCGAACACGGTCTCCAGTGTGAGCCTCCAGACAGGGGTCAATGGCGATGCGAGGCTTTACTTCGTCGCAGGCTCTGTCAGCGGAGAGGCGAATCTCCGAATTCGTGCCGAGCGCTCGGCAGGTGGTTCGACGGATCGCGGTGCGGAAGAAGTGGTGTCCATCGTCGTCGCCGGCTCCGCAGGTGCTGTCGCCGGGCTGGAGTTTACCGGGCCGTTCATCGAGGCTATTCGGACCAACAGAATCGAAGTGGGCCTCGGTCCTGATGAAACGGTTGATTTCCAGAACGGAACCTACAGCCGAGTGGTCTCTGTTACCGCGAGCGATGCCAACGGCAATCCTGTAGCCACCAACACGCCGATTGTTTTCAGGTTGATCGATGCCCCCCTTGAGGGCTACCCGGAAACGGGCTCTGGCCGTTTCGCGATCACTGGCCCCAACGGCAACCCCCTGGAAGGCGGTTTCTCTTTTGGTGCGCCGGATGGCAATTTTTCTGCGCGGGGCGCCCGGGTAGGTGATCGCCTGGTCCTCGACTCCGACCCGGACGGTATCTCCTTCTATCATGCGGGCATCCGTACGATTTCGGAGCTGCCAATCGATAAACCCAACTCACTGCTGATCCGCACGGACGACGAAAGGTTCCGCGTGGGCACTGATCAGGGTTTGAGCGTTCCCTACGCGATCGGGCGGGCACGTGTCGGCAGTATCCAGGGGCTTGCATTCACCGACGCCAATGGAACCGCCAGCACGCTCCTGACCTACCCGTTCAGTAACCTGGGACGCACCGCCATTCTGGTGGCGCAAACTGAGGATTTCTCTGTCAGTCGCGTATTCAACCCGGGCGGGCCTGTTTACCTGGGGTCCTTGGAGGATGCGGGGCTGTCGTTGACTGCCTCGACCAGCACGCTCTCCAGCAACGTGACCGACGGGGTGGTCAATCTCTGCGTGCGGGACGGTAATCAGGTGCCGTTACCCGCCCAGTCGATACAGTTCAGCACCGAGGATACGCTGGGTGCGACCGTGGATGTGAACGGCCAGGGCTCAGTTGGTACCTTGATTGCAGGTGCTGGCGGGTGCGCCACGGCTGTCGTCAATGTTCAGGGGCAGCTCGCCGGTAGTGAAGCCATTGTTCTCCGGTTCTCCGTGCAGTCACTGGGAGATCCGAGCGAGGTGGAAGTTACCATTCTCAAGCGGGGTTCCGGCACTCTTATAGGCAACCGAAACTGCTCCTCGAGAACACTCGGCCTTCTGTATCTCACGGAAAGCGGCGAGCCCATTGCCAATGCGTTGATCTCTGCCCAAATCAACAGCTGGGCGCCCGGTAGCCCCGACTTCATTTTTAATCCGGCGTCCAATTCCGGCCCGAGTGCTGGTATTACCGACAGCACAGGAGCGGTTTCGGTGCGGTTCAGCATCCGGACGCCCCTGCCCGAAGAGGAAGATCAGACGGTAAATTACAGTGCGACCTTCCAAACGGGTAATGGGGACGCCACCTATGATCTGGATTGTGAGGTTACCGTAGAGGGCACTGGTCCGGATACCGGTCCTGCGCTCCAGATCACGACGACTTCACTGCCGGATGCGACGAGCGGTGTGCCTTACGAGGAATTGCTGGAGTCCAGCGGTGGGGAAGCCGGCGCCCCGAAGACGTGGACCTTGGTGTTCGATGATGGCGCGGCAGGCTTGTCCGTAACCGACAGTGGATCGAGTAGCGGTTTACTCTCCTGGCCCAACCCCGTAGCAGGCAGCTACGACATCGTCCTTGAGGTCCGTGATCTGACTACCTCTGTCTCGCGTCCCTTGACTTTAGAAGTGCTGCCATAGGAAGGTCCAAGCGCTCGGGGTGACAATGACGTCGCCCCGAGTGCAAGTCCGAAGTGCGCGGCGTATGCGGTGGGTAAGTCCGTTGGCGACAAAGGGTTGGCGAGGGGGAGTTATTACCTGATCGGTGCGAGTGAAAATTGTAGCCGCCGAGCAACGCTGAGGATGTGCGCAGCGAAAATCGACGCGGTATGTGGTAGACGTAATCCCGCAATGAGCACGCTAAAGCCAGCCGATAACATCGAGAACCTTCAGGCCGCCGAGGCTGATTGCGATCGCTACCACCAGGCTTCCCAGCAGGTTGGCAAGCCACCCGTTGGCCTGTGCCCCCAGTAACGAGCGACTGTTCATCACCAGGAGCAGGAAGACGGCGACCACAGGCAGCAGGAGGCCATTGGCTGCCTGTGCCAGCAAAATCGCGGCGAGTGGTCTTGTGCCGAGTGCCGCGAACAGCGTGCCGGTGGTCAGTACAGAGATCCATATCAGGCGGAAGCCCGGAGCGCTCATGCGGGATTGCCAGCCCATGGCGCCACAAACCGCATAGGAAGCGGCGAGTGGGGCGGTGATCGCGCTGGTCAGGCCGCCTGCGAACAGGCCCGCGGCAAAAATGCTGTTTGCCGCCGGCCCCAGCAAGGGCTCCAGCTGTCGTGCCAGTGAGCCGCCGTCGAATGTCACGCCGGTACCAAAAAAGGCCGTGGCCGCTGTGCTCATGATCGCCAGGGTGATCAGCCCACCGAGACCGATGGACAGGCCACTGTCCAGGCGCGATTCCTGGACTGCTCGCTCGAGACTGATGTTCGCCGGCCACTTTTCCCGCACGGCATTGGCATGCAGGAACAGATTGTAGGGCACGACGGTTGTGCCAATCAGCGCGATGACGACCATGACCGACCCCTCGGGCAGTGTCGGGCGCAGTAGGCCGTGAAGAATGCCGGCCACGGAGGGGCGCACCACGATAGCGGCCAGCATGAACACAACGCTCATTACCAGCACGAGCAGGATCAGCACGGCTTCCAGCACCGCGTAGCGGCCACTCGCCAGCAGGCCGGCAGCGACCAGCCCAATGACCACGGACCAGAAAGCGGTGCCGAGACCGGATACTGTGTTCAGCGCCAGCGCTGCACCCGCAATGTTGCCCGCCTCGTAGGCCGCGTTGCCAATGCCAATGGCGACCACGACAAGGATAACCGCTAGCTTGCCCAGTAGTGGGCTGGTGAAGTGAGCACGCATCGCTTCTGCCAGGCCAGCGCGTGTCGCGAGCCCCAGGCGGGCACTCATTTCTTGCAGGATATACGTAGCGAACACGGAGAACAGCAGAGCCCAGAGCAGAGCGAAGCCATAGTGTGCGCCGGCAGAGCTCGCGGTGGTTATGGTGCCTGGGCCTATGAAAGCTGCTGTAACCAGCAATCCGGGGCCAAAACGGAAGCGCTGTTTACTGGATGTCATCAAGTGGTGCTCCCGCGTTGCCTCAGCGGCCATGTTAGCAGCCTTGTGCTAGGTTGTCGGTGCGTGCGGCTGGTACCATGCCGGCCATGGCCACGTTGACTGCTGCCCCATCACTGTGCGTTTCTGTGGTTGTCTACCACAGCGACCTGGCGCGCCTGGAAGAGACCCTGGCTGCGCTGCTGGTGGCGGTGCAGAAGGCACGTGAAGCCGCCGTGCTGACAACGGTTACTGTGCTCGTCGTGGATAATTCGGTGTGCAGGGTTTACCATCAGGCGCTGCACGATACCATCGGTCAGTTGCCCTGGGAGCGCACCGAGGTGGTGTGCCGCGTACTGCAGGCGGCGGCCAATCTCGGTTACGGCGCCGGCCATAATATGGCCCTGGAACACGGTGCTTCTGACTGCCATCTAGTGTTAAACCCGGATATCGTCACAGATCCTCAGGCGCTTGTGGTCGGTTTGGGTTATCTGAGCGAACACCCACACGTCGTGCTCGCTTGTCCCCGGGGCGAGTTGGCAGATGGCAGCCCGGCGTATCTCAGCAAGCGTATGCCCACAGTGCTGGTGCTGGCGCTGCGCGCCTTTGCGCCAGCCTGGTTGCAGGCACGCTTTTCGGCACGCCTTGCAACCTATGCCATGCATGATGTGCAGGCCGCCGGCAAGGCTTCTGCCGTGCCACTGGCAAGCGGCTGCTTCATGCTGGTGCGGGGGGCAGCGCTGCGCCGTGTGGGTGGTTTTGATGCGGCGTTTTTCCTGTATTTTGAAGACTATGACTTGTCTTTGCGCCTGGCTGCTCTGGGTGGCCTGCACTACCTGCCGGAAATGCGCGTGCGTCATTACGGTGGGGAAACGGCACGTAAGGGTCTTCGGCACGTGGCCTATTTTCTGCGAGCTGGTCTGCGTTTCTTCCACCGTTACGGATGGCGCTGGCTGTAGCGTCCGGCGAAAACTGCTAGACTGCCGGCTCGTTGAAACGTGAAGAGGCCATGGCAACCCCACGAGATTTGCACAAGCTGGCGTGTCTGGAGCCCCTGGGGTTGCAGCTGCTGGTGGCGCGCAGGGTATTGCCCGGCGCGGCGCCGAGCGCGCCGCGTGTTCCGGTCGTCTGGCGGTCTGAAGCTGCTGCGCCGGCGCTGGCGGACAAATCGGCAAGTGGTGCCGCATCGACGACCGCTCAAGGGGCACCCGCACCGTCCCTCGCACCGTCTCCGTCAACCAACGCTGCGCCGACTGGTGTGCCCGCAGCTACGCCCCCCGCACTCGCACCCACGCCCAGACCCGTTACCGCACCCTCGGTCACGTTCAGCGTGGTGGCAATCGTCGCGGGAGGCTGCCTCTGGTTGCAGCCTGCGGAAGGCCCGGAATTGCCGGCAGAGCAGCTGCAGTTGATTCGCGCCATGGCGTTTGCCCACACTATGCGTCGCGGCGGTGAGCGGGAGGCTGCGCCGCTGGCTACGCGGTTCGATTGGCCCCTGCATACGAACCGGCAGCTCGATCTGGGCGAGGAGGCCGCGGCCGCAGCGCTCACCGGTTTTGTGTTGCGGCAGTTGCGTGATAAGGGCTGCCATTGTCTCGTGCTGCTGGGTGCGCATGCTGGCCAGTACCTGCTGCAGCCAGAGCTCGACACGGTGCCTACCGTGCGTTTGCCGGATAGTGCCGAGATGATTGCTGAGCCCTCATTGAAGCGCGACGCCTGGCTGGCGCTGGCGGCGCTGGAATTCTAACCGTGTCTTCGGTTATCAGGCCCGCGCTGCCTGAAGATATCCCCAGTATGGCTTCACTGGATGCGCAGTCATCGGCCTGGCCATGGCGGGAATCACAGTACGTTCGTTGCTGCGCGGTGGCCGAAGAGGCCTCGGAGCGCGCGCTGTTGCTGGAAGTGAATGGCACCCTGCAGGGCTTTGTGGTGTACGCGCGCGAGTTTGATGACGGCAGTATCTACAATATCGTGGTTGCCAGCTCCGCGCGACGCCAGGGGTTTGGGGAGTGTCTGTTGCAGTCGGCGGTTGATGCCATGCTCGCAACCGGAGCGCGGCGCTGTGTGCTTGAGGTGCGCAAGTCCAATATGCCCGCCCGCCGCCTGTACGAGCAGATGGGGTTTCACGTGGACGGTTTGCGGCGCAACTATTATCCGCTGCCGCCTGGGCGTGAAGATGCGGTACTGATGTCACTGGATCTGTGAGAGAACAATGAACATAGTGGAAACCGAGTGGTGGACGATGGCGCTGGCGCCTGAATGGTGGGCCGATGTCGAGGAGGACGGCACCGTACTCGTCGCCGACGAAGACGATGTGGGCTGCCTCGAGATGACCACGCTGCACAAGACAGACGGTGACCTCGGGCAGGCAGAGCTCCGGCAGATTGCTGCGGCGGAGTCGCCCGCGGCATCAGGCTGGCAGGCGGTCACCTGCGGTGACTTTGCCGGCTGGTCGACCCGTTTCATCGAGGAAGATGCGGCGGTCCGCGAATGGTATCTTGCGGCGCACGGCCTGTTGCTGTTTGTCAGCTACAGCTGCGACAGCGACAACCGTGGCATGGACGATGCCGCTGTCGACGCATTGCTGGACACACTGGCGCTGAGCGAGGCAGCTCCGGGCTGAGCGTCAGCTGATGGTGCCGGTAACGCGCACCCTCTTGGCGCCTTTGACTGGCCTTGCTTTCAGCGCGTCCTGGCGGCGTTTTATGTGACTGTCGATAAGGTTTTTGCCGGCGATCATCAGCCCGGTGAAAATAAACGCACCTGGGGGCAGAATGGCCAGCAGGAAAGGCTGGTAGTCGTCGATCAGCACCAGTTTCCAGCTCGCCGCCGAGGCGCCAAACAGCAGTTGCATATCGGCAAACAGGGCCCCGGTGCCCAGCAGCTCCCGCACCGCGCCCAGCATCACCAGCACCACGCCAAAGCCCAGCCCCATGATCAGGCCGTCGTAGAGCGCCGGCGCCACCGCATGCTTGCTGGCAAAGGCGTCGGCGCGGCCCAGAATGACGCAGTTGGTGGTGATCAGCGGCAGGAAAATCCCCAGAATCTGGTAGAGCTCGAAGGCGAAGGCCTGCATCAGTAACTCGGTGCAGGTGACCGCAGAGGCAATGATCATCACGAACACCGGCAGGCGCACGGCATCCGAAACCACGTTGCGGATGACGGAGACCGCTGTGTTGGAGCAGGCCAGGACCAGTGTGGTGGCGGCGGCCAGGCCGAGCGCATTGACCACATTGCCGGTGACCGCGAGTAAGGGGCAGAGTCCGAGCAGCTGCACAATCGCCGGGTTGTTTTTCCACAAACCGTTCAGCGTCAGCTCGCTGTAGGCGGGGGTGCTCATGTGGTGGGCTCCTTCTGCGCTGCGCCGGGCTTACCAAACAGGCTGGCACGTTCGCTCTGCACGAACTGCAGGGCCCTCTGCACCGCCGCGACGACCGCACGCGGGGTGATTGTGGCGCCGGTGAATTGGTCAAACGCGCCGCCATCCTTGCGCACGCCCCATTGGGCGGGTGGCGGGTTGCTCAGGGATTTGCCGTTGAAGTCGAGAATCCACTGCGATTTGCGCAGGTCGACTTTATCGCCCAGGCCGGGCGTTTCCCGGTGTTTTACGGCGCGTACGCCGGCAACGGTGCCGTCCGCATTGACGCCGACGATCAACTCGATGTCGCCGCTGTACCCGTCTCGCGCCACCACCGGTACTATCACGGCGACAGCATCGCCGTTCTGGCGTGCAATGTACAAGGGGCGGGCTTCGCGCAGCCCAAGGTCGTTGCCCCCCGGCTGCAGGGTGCGGGTGTCGTCCAGCATGCTGTTGTCGTGGCGCTCGCGGGGCACGATTTCAAGCAGCGCCTGTTCTTCCGCGTGGCGCTGTTCCAGGGCAATGGTGTCTCGCGTGGCGAGCCAGGTGCCGCCAATCAGCAATGCCGTGCACAGGGCGAAGAGCGCCAGCAGTGCGCTGTTGCGGGTAATCGATTGCCCCAGGAGCTGCATCAGCTGGTGCCTCCAGACTTGCCGTGGCCATAGACGCGTGGCTGGGTGTAGTGGTCGATGAAGGGTGCGGCAAAGTTGGCGATGAGTACCGCAAATGCCACCGCATCGGGGTAATTGCCCCAGACGCGAATCAGATACACCAGCACGCCGATAAGCGCCCCGAAGACCAGCCTGCCCCGCACCGAGACCGCGGAGGAGACCGGGTCGGTAATGATGAAGAAGGCGCCGAACATGGTGGCGCCGCTGAGCAGGTGGAACAGTGGTGACCCGCCACTGCTGGAGCTGCCACCGGCGTAGAAAAGCGCTGACATCAGCGCGAGGCTTGCAAGCATGGCCACCGGGGCATGCCAGGTGAATATGCGCCGGTACAACAGCCACAGTCCACCGGCCAGAAAGGCGAGGTTGACCCACTCCCAGCCAATGCCGGCCCAGCGCCCGAACTGTGGTGTCTGTGCCCACAGGTCTTCCATGAGCAGTCCCTGATTCTGGCGCAGTATATCGAGCGGCGTCGCCATGGTGACGCCATCGAACCGGGCGGGCAGGAAGCAGGCTTGCAGGGCCTCCCAGAGATTGGGTACGTCCGCGAGGCCACGCGGTGGCGCCCACGCCGTCATCTGCACAGGAAACGAAATCAGCAGCACGACGTAGCCCACCATGGCGGGGTTGAAAGGGTTATAGCCCAGCCCGCCGTAGAGTTGCTTGGCCATCAGAATGGCCGCCGCCACCCCCACGGCGATCAGCCACCAGGGGGCATAGGGTGGCAGAGCGATGCCCAGCAATACGCAGGTCACCAGAGCGCTGCAGTCTTTGAGGTAAAAGGTCAGGGAGCGCCCGCGCAGGAAAAGCGCCAGGGATTCAAAGGCGATGCCGACCAGGCACGCCCAGGCTACATTGACCAGGGTGCCGAAACCAAAGAACAGGGTAAGCATAAAGACGCCAGGCACGGTGGCCAGCAGCACCTGGCGCATCACCATGCCTGTGCTGTAGCTGCCGTGGGCATGCGGCGAACTGACGCGCATCAGTGCCATCAGGTCGCTCCCGATTCCGTTTCGGCTGATTCGGCCTCAGCCAGCTTGCCTTTCAGGCGCTCCACCGAGGCCTCCAGGGCGCTGACGATCTTGGCGTCTTCGCCGGACGCAACGCTCTGCGCCAGGCGTTGTTCGGCTTTCGCCAGTTTCTGACGCAGCGCAGCCTCGGGAGAAACGCTGGCTGCGGCTGGCTGGCCGTCCTGCTGTGCGGCCTTCTTGGCCTTGGCGCGCTCGATGGCGGCCTGGATCGGGTCTTGCGCGCCACCCTGCGCGGCCAGTTCGGCGCGCTTCTCCGCGGCCGCTTTGCGCGCAGCCCGTTTGGCTTCGCGTTCTTCTTCTTCCTGCGCCAGCCTGGTCTGGCGTGCCTCGAACCGCTGTCGCGCTTGCTCCGATTTGGCGTGCTCGCGGCGCTGATCCAGAATGTCGGCCTTTGAGGCGCGGTAATACTGCACCAGTGGGATGTGGCTGGGGCAGACCCAGGAGCAGGCCCCGCACTCAATGCAGTCGAACAGCTTGTGTTGCTCCAGCTTTTCGAACTCCTTGCCCTGGGCAAACCAGAACAGTTGCTGGGGCAGCAGGCTTGCCGGGCAGGCCTCGGCGCAGAGGCCGCAGCGGATGCAGGGCTGCGCGGGCGGTGGCGGCGGTAGCTCGGCGGCGGTGGGTGCCAGAATGCAGTTGGTGGTCTTGACGATAGGTGCCTGCGCGGTGGTGACCGTGAAACCCATCATCGGCCCTCCCATTACCAGGCGCTCGCAGCGCTCCGGGTGCAGGCCGGCAAGCTCCAGCAGGTACTGCATGGGCGTGCCCAACAGCACCTCAAAGTTCTGCGGGGCCTCCACCGCATCGCCGGTCACCGTGGTGATGCGCGAAAGCAACGGTCGTCCATGGCAGATGGCATCGCGCACGGCCACGGCGGTGCCCACGTTCTGGCAGACAATGCCGATATCTCCCGGCAAACCGCCGCTGGGCACCTGCTGCCCGGTGAGAATCTCGATGAGCTGCTTTTCTCCGCCCGACGGGTATTTGGTCGGGAACGTCACCACCTCAATGGCATTCCCAGCGGTGGCCGCGCGCAGGGCAGCAATGGCTTCGGGTTTATTGTCTTCCAGCCCCAGCAGGACTTCTTGCGGCTGCAGGATATGCTGGAGGATGGCAATGCCCTCGACGATATCGGTGGCCCGCTCGCGCATGAGGCTGTCGTCGGCCGTAATGTAGGGTTCACATTCCGTGCCGTTGATGATCAGGGTCTTGACGGCTCGCCCGGGCTTGCCGGCGAGCTTCACGGCAGTGGGGAAACCAGCCCCACCCATACCCGCGATGCCCGCAGCGCGGATCAGCTCCAGCAGCTCGGTGGCTTCGCAATCGCGGTAATTGGCCACACCCTGCAGCGGCGCCCAGCGGTCTTCCTGATCGCAGTCGATGACGATACAGGGAGCAGGGAAGCCGGAGGGATGGGGTATGGGCCGGTCTTCAATGGCACTGACCATGCCCGAAGTCGGTGCGTGTAGCGGCACGCTGACATGCCCGCCAGGCTCGGCAATCAACTGCCCTTTCAGTACCCGCTCGCCAACCGCAACCACTGGCCGCGCTGGCGCGCCAATGTGCTGCGACAGAGGCAGAATCAATTGTGGCGGTATACCCGCACGGCGAATGCGCTGCTGCAGTGACTGATGCTTGTTCTCGGCGGGGTGAATGCCGCCGTGGAAATCATGCACCCGCCTCATGCGGCACGCTCGGCCGGTGTGGCATCGGTGGCTATAATTTCCAGGTTGCTGCTGCGCTGGGCGGGCATTTGCCAGTGCCAGGTTTGCAGGCTTTCAGGCTGCGGGATCATGTCGATGCAGTCCACAGGGCAGGGCTCCACGCAGAGGTCGCAACCCGTGCACTCGCTGGCGATCACGGTGTGCATCTGCTTCGCCGCGCCCAGAATGGCATCGACGGGGCAGGCCTGTATGCACTTCGTGCAGCCGATACACTCATCCTCGCGGATGTAGGCCACCGCCTTGACCTTTTCTTCGCCGTGTTCCTCGTCCAGCGGCGGTGCTTCCACGTCCAGCAGGTCCGCCAGGGCCTGGATGGTGGACTCGCCGCCGGGTGGACACTTGTTGATGGCTTCGCCGCCGGCAATGGCCTCGGCATAGGGTCGGCAGCCGGGAAAGCCGCACTGTCCGCACTGGGTTTGTGGCAGAATGGCGTTGATTTCATCGGCAATCGGGTTGCCTTCCGTACGAAAGCGCACGGCAGCGAAGCCCAGCAGCGCACCGAACGGTGCGCCCAGCCCGACCAGCGCCAGCAGCGCGGCAAGCAATGGATAGTCTGCAATCCAGCTCGGCATAACGCTACACCAGCCCCGCAAAGCCCATGAAGGCCAGCGACATCAAGCCTGCCGTGACCATGCCGATAGCAGCGCCCCGAAAGGGCTCTGGCACATCGGCAACGGCCAGGCGCTCGCGCATGGCCGCGAACAGAATCAGCACCAAGGAGAAGCCCAGCGCGGCGCCAAAGCCGTAAAACAATGCCTGCAGGAAGCTGTGGTCTTTGTTGATATTGAGCAGCGCGACACCCAGTACGGCACAGTTGGTGGTGATAAGGGGCAGGTAGACACCCAGCACCCGGTGCAGCAGCGGGCTGCTCTTGCGCACCACCATCTCGGTAAATTGCACCACGACGGCGATCACCAGAATAAATGAAATTGTGCGCAGGTATTCGAGCCCCAGCGGCTCCAGCAGCAGGTAGTAGGTCAGGTGGCTGCAGGCCGAGGCGAGCGTGAGTACGAAGGTGGTGGCCATGGACATGCCCATGGCGGTTTCCAGTTTGTTGGACACGCCCATGAACGGGCACAGTCCAAGGAACTGCACGAGCACGAAGTTGTTGACCAGAATGGCTCCGATCAGAAGGATGGAATAGTCGGCCAGCACAATAACGTCATCAAGGGGTTACCAATTCGCCTAATGGTAAGTAGTTATGCCGGTGGAAACAATCGCCACCGGGGTTTAAACCCGTGTTGGTTCAAGCCTGGCTGGCTTTCGCCTCGTCGGCGCTGGCAGCCAGCATTGCCTCCACCTGAGCCGGATCAACGCGGGTCAGCAGGGGCTCGAACGGTGACAGGCCGTGTTGGAGCAGCGGCCCCCCGGTGAGTGCGGTCCAGTCCAGCGAGCAATTGAGGAACCGTTCGGATTTTTCTGCCATTGCGGGCAGCACCGGCTTCAGGTAGGTCATGAGTACGCGAAACAGATTGATCCCCATGCTGCACACGGCGTGAACATCCGCCTCGCGGCCCGCCTCCTTGGCCAGTACCCAGGGTTTGCGCTCATCAATATATTGGTTCGCGCGGTCCGCCAGGGCAACGATGGCGCGGATGGCTTTGCTGTATTCGCGCTGCTCGTAGGCCTCGGCGATGGCTTCACCCTGATCCAGGAAGGCCTGCAGCAATTCGGGTTCGGCGCAATGCGCTGTGGTGGTGTTGTCGAAGCCCTTGCGCAGGAAGCCGGCGCAGCGGCTGGCGATGTTGACCACCTTGCCGATGACATCGGCATTAACCCGTTGTACGAAGTCCGTTAGGTTGAGGTCGATATCATCCACCGCGGCACCGAGTTTGGCGGCGAAGTAATAGCGCAGGTATTCCGCATCCAGGTGCTGCAGGTAGGTGCCGGCATTGATGAACGTGCCGCGGCTCTTGGACATCTTGGTGCCATTGACCGTGAGGAAGCCGTGGGCATAGATAGCCGTTGGCGTGCGCAGGCCCGCCGAGTGCAGCATTGCCGGCCAGAACAGACCGTGGAAGTTGATGATGTCCTTGCCGATGAAGTGGAACAGTTCGGCGTCGGCATCGGCATGCCAGTAGCGGCCGAAGTCGCAGCCCGTGCGCTCGCAGTAGTTCTGAAAACTGGCGATATAGCCGATGGGCGCATCCAGCCACACATAAAAGTATTTACCGGGTTCCCCCGGAATTTCAAAGCCGAAATAGGGCGCATCGCGGCTGATGTCCCACTCCTGCAACCCCGCGGCAGTCCACTCGCGCAGCTTGTTGGCAATTTGTGGCTGCAGTGTGCCCGAGTCGATCCAGTCGCCCAGCATGTCCGCGAGTGCTGGCAGCGCAAAGAAAAAGTGCGTTGATTCCTTGTCGATCGGGCGCGCCCCGGAAATGGCTGATATCGGGTCAATGAGGTCCGCGGGGGTGTACGTAGCGCCGCAGGCTTCGCAGTTGTCACCGTACTGCCCGGGGGTTTTACAGCGCGGGCAGGTTCCCTTGATAAAGCGGTCGGCGAGGAACAGTTCCTTCTCCGGGTCAAACGCCTGCACGATGTCGCGGCGCGTGATGTGGCCATTGGCCTTGAGGCGGCCGTAGATCTCCTCGCTCCAGTGGCGGTTCTCCGCCGAGTGGGTGCTGTAGTAGTTGTCGAAGCCGATACAGAACCCCGCCGCATCCTGCTCGTGCTCTGCCTTGATACGGGCGATCTGCTCCTCGGGGGTGATGCCCAGTTTTTCCGCAGTGAGCATGATGGCCGTACCGTGTGCATCATCGGCGCACACGTAGAGGCAATCGTGGCCACGCGACTTCTGGAAGCGCACCCAGATATCGGTTTGCACCATCTCCAGCATGTGGCCCAAATGCAGTGGGCCGTTGGCGTAGGGTAGGGCGCTGGTCACCAGGATCTTGCGCGCGCGGCTGTCTGGCATCTGCTTCACTATTCCATGCAGTTCAAAAAACGGGGGGCGTACTATAGCGGGTTTGCTTGCGCCAGTCATTGTCGGGGCCCGCCCAACTCCCTATACTGGCGTCCCTCGCGGGTCTCGCTCAGGCCCGGCACTGGTATTCCACGGATCCGGCAGTCATGAACACAATCAAGCACATCATCGCCGTCGCCTCCGGCAAGGGTGGCGTCGGCAAATCGACCACAGCGGTGAACCTCGCGCTGGCGCTGCGGGCGCTGGGGAGCCGTGTGGGGTTGCTGGATGCCGACATCTACGGGCCCAGCCAGCAGCGCATGCTGGGCATTGCCGAGGGTACCAAGCCGGAACAGAAAGATGGCAAATGGCTGTTGCCGGTGATGGCACACGGGCTGAAGACCATGTCCATGGCATTTCTCGCCAGTGAGCGCACACCCATGGTATGGCGCGGTCCCATGGCGGGTGGCGCGCTGGTACAGATGTTGGAGCAGACCCTCTGGGGCGAGCTGGACTATCTGGTGATCGACATGCCGCCCGGTACCGGTGATATACAGCTTACCCTGTCGCAAAAAGCCACGGTCGCCGGCGCGGTGATCGTCACTACGCCCCAGGATATTGCCCTGCTCGATGCGCGCAAGGGTATCGAGATGTTTCGCAAGGTGGATGTTCCCATTCTCGGCATCCTTGAGAACATGGCTGTGCACGTGTGCAGCCAATGTGGGCATGCCGAACATATTTTCGGCAGCGCTGGTGGTGAGCGGGTCTCGGCGGATTACGGTGTGCCGCTGCTGGCCAGCCTGCCCTTGGCCCTGTCCATCCGCGAGCAGACTGATAGCGGTACCCCGACGGTTGTCGCGGCGCCGGAATCTCCGGAAGCACAGTTGTATCTTGCAGCTGCCCGGGCCATTGACGCGACCCTGACGGGCGCGGCCTCGGGCGGCAATGCCGGGGTTCCCACCATACGAATCAGCGACGACTGAACGGAGCGTATTGCAGCGTGAGCATCAAGGCAGATAAATGGATACGCCGTATGGCGGAGCAGCAGGGCATGATCGAACCCTTCGAGCCGGGTCAGGTGCGCAGCGACGGCGATCGCCGGCTTATTTCCTACGGCACATCGAGCTACGGTTACGATGTGCGCTGCTCGGATCATTTCAAGGTGTTCACCAACATCAACTCCGCGACCGTGGACCCGAAAGCCTTCGATGAAAACAGCTTTGTCGACGTGCGTGGCGATGTGTGCGTGATTCCGCCGAATTCTTTCGCGCTGGCGGTGACGGTGGAGTATTTCCGCATACCGCGCAACGTGCTGACCATTTGCCTGGGCAAGTCGACCTATGCCCGCTGTGGCATCATCGTCAACGTGACGCCTCTGGAGCCGGAATGGGAGGGGCACGTGACGCTGGAATTCTCCAACACGACTACCCTGCCGGCGAAGATATACGCGAATGAAGGCGTCGCGCAAATGCTGTTCTTCGAGTCGGATGAGGTGTGTGAAACCAGCTACCGCGATCGCGGAGGCAAGTACCAGGGCCAGCGCGGCGTCACGTTACCGCGCGCCTGATACGCGGTTCAGGGGGTGGCGGTGGCCTGTAGCGGTGTGCCGCCCATGCTGCCTTCGGCGAGCAACACCTCCACCGGCTTGTCGTCTTCCACGTGGATGGTTTTGACCATCAGGTAATCCCACCCCGGGGCCAGCCACATGTCAGACTCGCGGTCCGGTTCTTCATGTAGCCGCTCGAAGTGCAGCGTGTTCACCGGGCCCAGCGGGGTATCCAGAATCTCTTCGCCCACATACACCAGCTCGTAGTCGCGAATGCGCTTGCCGTCGGCAATGCGGACCTGCAGGTTTTCCTTCGGGTTCTCCTTCGCCATCAATTGCAGGCGCAGCTGTTCCTGCTGGCTCATGCGGTCCAGCGTGCCCTCGGTGTAGGGCAATTCGTACCATTCATCCTTGTAGAAGCTGCGCACGGTATCGGCGCCCGGCGTGAAATGCACCTCGCGACGGCGGTTGATTAGGCCTGTGCCCTGGTAAATGTAGGATTTGGGGTGAATCTCTGTGCCTTCAACGTTGAACACCGCCACTTCGTGGAAGCCCACGACCAGAAGCGTGCCGCCGTTGGTCAGCGTGTAGCGGCCCTCACCCTCGGCTTTCAGCTCGCGCTCCAGCGTGACCGTCATGCCCCGCGCCGACGTGGAGTATTTGACCAGGTAGGGCTGCAGCTCAGGTTCTGCGGACGCTGTGGCCTGGGCCGGGCCCGCGGCTAACGTGGCACTAAGGGCGGCTCCCAGCAGCAGCGCCATCAGCAGTGACGGGCGGCCGGTAGTGAAGCCCATTCGCGGGAATCTTCTGGCCATCGAAATGTGCTCCTTGTTTGTCCAGTGTGAGCCTGCCCTGCAGGAACCAGCGGGCGGCCAACGGGTAAATGGCGTGCTCCATCTCAAGAACGCGCAGCGCGAGGCTGTCCGCGGTATCATGAGTCTGTATCGGGACGCGCGCCTGCAGTACGGGTGGGCCACCGTCCAGCTCGGGGGTGACAAAGTGGACGGTGCTTCCGGCCTCACTGTCTCCGGCGTCAATGGCCCGCTGGTGTGTGTGCAGCCCCGGGTACTTGGGCAACAATGACGGATGAATGTTCAATAATCTACCGGCAAAAGGTGTGATAAATACCGGCGTTAGAATGCGCATGAACCCCGCCAGGGCCACCAGATCCGGTTGCGCCTGCTGTAGCCGCGCCACCAGTGCGCTATCGAACGCCTCGCGGTCCGGGAAGTCCGCGTGGGCGATGCATGCGGTTTCGATACCGGCCTCCCGCGCGCTGCGCAAGCCCTCTGCATCAGCACGGTTGCTGATGACCAGACAGACTTCCGCAGGCAGTGCACCGCTGTTGCAGGCGTCAATCAGGGCGTGCATGTTGGAACCGCGACCGGAGATAAGCACCGCAATGCGGCCGGGTGATCTCCCCGACATCAGGCCAGTTCCACCCCGTGCTCGCCGTGCTCAATCGTGCCCAGCTGCCATGCCGTCAAGCCCTCACGGGCGAGCAGATCGAGCGTGGTGCGGGTAGCGGACGGTGCGACACACAGCACCATGCCCACGCCGCAATTGAAGGTGCGGTACATCTCGGACGTGGCGACGTTCCCCTGTTCCTGTAGCCACTGGAAAATCGGTGGCCAGGACCAGCTTGCGGTGTCCACCACCGCGCGGCAGTCAGCCGGCAGCACCCGCGGCAGGTTCTCCGGCAGGCCCCCGCCGGTGATGTGGCTCAGTGCCTTCACCTCAACCTCGCCAAACAGCGCGAGCAATGCCTTGACGTAAATCAGCGTGGGTGTGAGCAGCGTTGCGCCCAGTGTGCTGTCGCCGAAGGGCTGTTGCAGGGAAGCGCCGCTGACTTCCAGTATCTTGCGGATCAGTGAGTAGCCGTTGGAGTGCGGGCCGCTGCTGGCGATGGCAATCAGCGTGTCGCCGGCCTCGACCTTGCTGCCGTCAATAATGTCGGCCTTTTCCACCACGCCAACGCAGAAGCCCGCCAGGTCGTAGTCCTCGCCTTCGTACATGCCGGGCATTTCGGCGGTTTCTCCACCCACCAGTGCGCAGCCCGCGAGCTCGCAGCCCTGGCCAATGCCGTTGACAACGGCGGCGGCCGTGTCGATATTCAGAGCGCCGGTGGCGTAGTAGTCGAGGAAAAACAGCGGCTCGGCACCCGCCACCACCAGATCGTTGACGCACATCGCGACCAGGTCGATGCCGATGGTGTCGTGTATGCCCAACTCAAGCGCCAGGCGCAGCTTGGTGCCGACGCCATCGGTGCCAGAGACCAGAACTGGCTGCCGGTAGCCGGCGGGTATTTCGCAGAGCGCGCCAAAACCACCCAGGCCGCCCAGTACTTCCGGGCGAGCAGTGCGTCGGGAAACGTGTTTGATGCGCTCCACCAGTGCATTACCGGCGTCGATATTCACGCCGGCATCTTTGTAGCTGAGGGCTTTGCCCTGATTGTCTGTGCTCATGGTGTGCGAGGTCCGATTCGGTTGCGGGCAGCTGCCGTGGCAGGGGGCGTATTCTAGCCCTAATCGCGAAGCGATTCACGCCTGCGGCAATTTTCACGCCGATGCAGCTCCACTTCCCCTGCTGCTGTTACAATGGCCTTTTAGCTGATTCGCCGGAGGCCATTTTGGGTGCGCCCCTCAAGTGGGTAGCAGCAAGCCTGTTACTCGTGGTGTGTAACGCGTTTCCGGCAGAGCTGGTGCGCGATCTGTACGTGGCCGATGTCCCGGTTGCCAATCGTGGTGAAACGGAGCTGGCGCGCGCCGCCGAGGAAGGTTTGGCGCAGGTGCTGGTCAAGGTGTCCGGGTCTGTTGACGTGCTGGCGCGTCCCGAGGTCGCGGGGGCGCTGCAATCCGCGCGGGCGCGGGTGCAGCAGTATTCCTACAACCGGATTGATAACAGCGACGCGGCACTGTCCGCCCGGGTGGAGTTTGACCCGGCTCAGGTGCGTGATTTGCTGCTGAGCGCGGGAGCCCCCATCTGGACCGCGACCCGCCCCGCTGTTCTCGTCTGGCTGGTGGTGGAGGAAGCTGGTCAACGCAGTTTTGTCAGTCCGGGGGCGCATCCGGAACTGGCTGCCGAGCTCACCGAAGGCTTCCGCCGCCGGGGCGTTCCGTTGCGCTTTCCGCTCCTCGATCTCACCGACGCTGCAGCGCTTGACCCCGCCGAAGCCTGGCACCTGCCGTCGCCACTGCTGATCGCCGCCTCTACACGCTATCGCGCCACTGAGGTGCTGGCCGGGCGTGTGGCAAAACTGGCGGCGGGCGACGTGGTCGGTGACTGGGCGTATCTGTCCACGCAGGGGCGGCAGGACCGCAGTGCCACGCGTACGGAGGCAAGTAGTTTCTTGCGCGGCGGGGTCGATCTGGTGGTGGAAGATATGGCGGCGCGCTATGCCATTAGCGGCGCCGATGCCGGCGATACCCTGTTGCTGAACGTGACTGGGGTGGCGAGCTACGCCGACTACGCGGCGGTCATGAGCTGGCTGGAGAGCCTGGAGCCTATCCGCCAGGCGCGCGTGACCGCGCTTGACAAAGACAGGCTGACTCTCGCTGTTGTGGCGGCGGCAGACGCCTCCCAGCTGGCTTCGATCATTGAGTTGAACCCCCGTATGCGACCGGCCGCGGCCGGCACCGGAAAAGGACTGAATTACCTGTGGCGCAACTAGAACCCGACGGCCAGCTGCCTGTGCAGCGCTGGCCCCTGGCCCTGGCGCTGCTCGTGGCGCTGTCTTTGGCTTTCTATCTGTTGCAGCCCATTTTGCTGCCGTTTGTACTCGGGGCGCTGATCGGCTACCTGGGGGACCCGTTGGTGGATGCGCTGGAGCGCCGCAAGCTCGGGCGTACGGCAGGGGTTCTGGTGGTTTTCGTCCTGTTTTCCGGCCTGATTGTGGTCGGCATGCTCGTTGCCGTACCGTTGGTGCTACAGCAATTGGATGCCCTGATCCAGAAAATACCTGCTTTATACCAATGGCTTACGCAAACGCTCGTGCCCTGGCTGCGCGATCGTTTGAGTGTGCCCGCGGCCCAGCTGCCGCAGATTGACTGGTCCGGGCAGCTTGCCGAGCACTGGCAGTCCCTGGGCAAGGTGACGGCGTCGACCCTGAAAAGCCTAACCGGCTCAGGTGCCGGGTTTCTCGCTGGCTTGTTCAACCTCGCGCTGGTGCCGGTGGTGGCCTTCTACCTCATGCGCGACTGGGACATCCTCATGGAAAAGGCGCTGGGTATCGTGCCGGTCGCCTGGCACAAGAACGCGATTGCCCTGGTGCGGGAAGCAGACGAGGTGCTCAGTGCGTTTCTGCGCGGCCAGTTCCTGGTCATGTGTTCGCTGGGGGTGATCTACAGCACTGGCCTGTGGCTGGTCGGGGTGCAGTTCGCGCTGGTACTCGGCGTTGTTGCGGGGCTTGCCAGCATTGTGCCCTATCTCGGGTTTGTGGTCGGTATTCTGGCGTCCTGCGTGCTGGCGTATGTGCAGTTCCAGGAGTGGACGATCCTGCTCTGGGTCGCGCTGGTGTTCGGCGTGGGCCAGGTGCTGGAAAGTGTGCTGTTGACCCCGGTGCTGGTGGGCGATCGCATTGGCTTGCACCCGGTGGCGGTGATCTTTGCTCTGATGGCCGGTGGACAGATCGCGGGGTTTGTCGGCGTGTTGGTCGCGCTGCCGGTGTCGGCGGTTATTATGGTTTTCGTGCGCCACGCCATGGCCTACTACCGTGCCAGCCAGCTTTACAGCGGGGATTGAGGCGGTGTCTGCTGTGCCCGCCCGTCAACTGGCCCTGAACGTGCGGCTGCGGGATGACTCGACCTTCGCCAGTTTTCTGGGCGCCGCGGTGCACGAGCCCCTGGTGGCCGCATTGCAGGCCCAGTGCATGGCGGAGGGGGAGCCGACCCTGTACCTGTTTGGTCCCGCCGGCAGCGGTAAGTCGCACCTGCTGCAGGCGGCCTGCCACTTGTGTCCGGAGAGTAGCTCCTATTTGCCACTGGCAGATCTGTGCGCCTTGCCGGCCGCAGAGTTGCTCGGCGGGCTCGAGGGCCAGCGCCTGCTCTGCATCGATGATCTTGACCGGGTGGCTGGCCAGCCGGAATGGGAGGAGGCCCTGTTCCACCTGTTCAATCGTGCCCGCGAGAATCACTGCCGGCTGGTGTTTGCTGCGGATAACAGTCCTCGCCAACTGCCCGTGTTGCTGGCCGACCTGCGCTCCCGGCTGGGGTGGGGGCCGGTATTTCAGCTGCCGGCACCGGACGACGTCGGCATGCAGGCTATCCTGCGGTTCCGTGCTCGTTGTCGCGGGCTCGATATGCCCCTGGAAGTCAGCCGTTTCCTGGTGAGTCGCGCGCCGCGCGACATGGCGTCGCTGATGCACGTGCTGGAGACGCTGGATACGCGTTCGCTGGCCGACCAGCGCGCACTCACGGTGCCCTTCGTCAAGGCTGTGCTCGGCCTCTAGCGCGAGAATTATTCCCAATCAAGACTGTGAATTATTTAGCCTCGTTGTGCTGGCGGATGAGGAGCGAGTCTGTATCATTACGTAATGGCCAATGTAATAGGGGGCCGTGTCATGCAATTAGGAGAGAGTGTAATGAAAAAACAATTTTTCGCCGGTGTTGCTGCAATTGCAGCCACTGCATCCATGTCAGTTGCGCCGGTTTCTGCCGAGGTCCCGCTGACAATCAACGCTGGCATCGGTCAGTTCGTGTTCGATGGCGACCGTCGGTTGAAAGATACTGAAACTCCGGTTGTTGGCCTCGAGTGGGCTTTTACCGATAACTGGGCCGCTGAAGTCATGTACGCCGAAGACAGCACGCGTTACAACGACGGTACGGAAACTGACGTCGCTGCGTGGCAGGTGGGCATGATGTATTACACCGGCAGCTACATCGGTGGCGGCAATCGCGTCCGTCCTTACCTGGCTTTCGGCATGGGTGAAATCGATATCGACGCAGACCTGTTCGACACCGTTGAAACCACAGCCAACGCCGGCGGTGGCTTGCGCTGGATGCTGACACCGCGTTTCGGTGCCCGCCTCGACGCGCGCATGCTGCACAGCCTGGACGAGAGCGAAAACGACTTCCTGCTCACCGCTGGCCTGAACTACTACTTTGGTAAAGTAGCGGAAGATCCCGCGCCGGTGGTTGCTGCTGCGCCCGTTGACTCCGACGGCGACGGCGTAAACGACGATCGCGATCAGTGCCCCGGCACAGCCGCTGGCACGCGTGTAGACGCAACGGGCTGCCCGCTGCCGGTAACCCAGGTGGCGTCCATCAAGCTGAAAGTCAACTTCGACTTTGATTCAACCAAAGTCAAAGAGATGTACTTCAACGACATCAGCGAGCTGGCGGCGTTCCTGAAGCGCTTCAACGACCTGCAGGTCGATGTTGAAGGTCACACCGACAGCGTGGGCCCCGAGAACTACAACCAGCAGCTGTCACAGCGTCGTGCGCAGGCTGTTGTTGACCTCCTGGTGAACCAGCATGGCATCAGCGCTGACCGCCTGGAAGCTGTAGGTTACGGCGAAGCGCGGCCCGTAGGCAGCAACGACACCAGTGAAGGTCGTGCCGCAAACCGCCGTGTCATGGCAACGCTGGAAGTTGAATACAAGAAGTAAGCCGGCGCCCTGAAGCTGCTGGCTGCAGGGCGACTATTCAGCGCAGCTGAAAGTCGTCCGCATCCAGCTGGCAGGGGAAACGCGTACGGTACGCAAGTAGATCGGCACTGTTCAGGGTAATACTGGCAGTGCCGTTTTTGTTTCCAAGATCAGCCAGCATGCTGCCATCGGCGGCGATCGCCAGGCTGTCCCCCGAATACCCAATGCCTTTGGCATCTTGCCCTACACGATTCACACCCACCACAAAGGCAGCGTTTTCAATGGCACGCGCCGGGAGCAGGGCACGCCAGTGCGTGCGTCGCGCAGCGGGCCAGTTGGCGACGTACAGGGCGAGATCGTAGTCCTCCCGGTTTCTGCTGAACACGGGGAAACGCAGGTCGTAACACACCTGGAGCAACACCCGCCAGCCACGCCAGGCCACGGTAACGCGTTGCTGGCCAGCGCCGTAGCGCTCGTGCTCACCGGCCATGCGAAACAGATGGCGCTTGTCATAATGGCTGACGCTGCCGTCGGGCGTCACAAACAGCATGCGGTTGTAGACCTGGTCTTCGCAGCGCACTGCGATGCTGCCGGTGAGGGCACAATCGTGCCGTGCTGCCAGCCGCTGCATCCAGCACTCGGTTGCGCCGCCGGGTAACTCGGCATTGGCCAGTGCGTTCATGGAAAAACCGGTGGTGAACATTTCCGGCAGGACGATGAGGTCCGTTCCGCCGGCGCTTTTCTCCAGCAGCGCTTCCAGGTGGCAGCGGTTGTCATCGGGGGCTTCCCAGGCCAGTTCGCACTGCACCAGGGTGACATTCAGATTTTGCATAGTCGCTCCGCGGCCTGCTGCAGCACGGCGTCCTGTTTGGCAAAACAGAAGCGCAGGAGCCGCTGTGCAGGCGGTTGCTGATAAAACACCGATACGGGTATGGAGGCAACGCCCGCTTCCCGGGTCCACACTTCACAGAGCTGAACATCGGCGCTGTCGCTCAGTGCAGCATAGCCCAGTAGCTGAAAATAGCTGCCGGCGCTGGGTGTGAGCCGAAACGCGGAACCGGCGAGGGCGCGGTTGAACAGGTCGCGCTTGTGCTGGTATCGCGCCGCCAGCGTCAACGGGTAATCGGGCTCGGCGCGCATGAAATCAGCCAGCGCCTGCTGCACCGGGGTGACGGCGACAAAGCAGACATACTGGTGGATTTTACGCAGTTCTGCCGTGAGCGTGGGGGGCGCTACGCAGTAGCCGGTTTTCCAGCCGGTGACGCCGTAGGTTTTGCCGAAGGAGAATACGGCAAACGTGGCTGCGCGCAGAGCGTCGAATTGCAGTGCACTGTGGTGCGTGCGGCCATCGTAAATCAGGTATTCATAGACCTCGTCGCTCACCACCAGCAGGCCGTGCCTGGCGACCAGTGTGTTCAGGGTTTCGAGGTCCTCCCGTGCCAGCGCTGCGCCGGTAGGATTGTGGGGCGAGTTGATGACCAGCATGCGCGTGCGCCGGGAAATGGCGGCCTCGATACGGGCCCAGTCGGGCATGAACGTCACGGGATCCAGCGGCACATGTACCGGAACACCACCGGCCAGCAGCACCGCGGGCCGATAGCTGTCGTAGCAGGGGTCGAGCAGAATCACCTCGTCGCCGGCGGAAACGCAGGCGGTGATGGCGCAGTAGATCGCTTCGGTGGCGCCCGGCAGCACGGTGATTTCAGTGTCTGCGTCGCACACTACGCCACGATGATGTGCCAGCTGGGCGGCGATAGCCTCGCGCAAAGCGGGTAGCCCCGCCATCGGTGCGTACTGGTTGTGCCCTTCCAGCGCCTGCCGGGCCAGCGCCTGGCGCAAGCGTTCGGGTGCGGGGAAATCGGGAAAGCCCTGCGACAGGTTCAATGCGCCACACTCGCTCGCCAGGGCGGACATGCGCGAGAAAATGGTGGTGCCAACCGCCGGGAGTTTGCTCTGCAACATGCGCGTCCTAGAGCTGGGTATCCAGCGGCAATTCGGTGGTGTTCTTGATTTCAGTCACCGCCATGTGGGAATGCAATTCCCGAATGCCGGGGCTGGTGGTCAGCGTGTTGCGCACGAAGTCTTCATAGTGGCGGATGTCGCGGGTAACAATCTTCAGCATGTAGTCCCAGATGCCGGTCATGGTATAGCACTCGACCACTTCGGGGTGATCGACGATTTCGGTTTCGAAGCTCACCAGGTTCTGCCGCCCGGTGGCGGTCAGGTTGATGGTGGCGAACACCACCACATCCATACCCAGCTGTGCGCGATCCAGCAGGGCGACACGCCGCCGGATAATACCCTCTTCTTCCAGGCGGTTGATACGCCGCCAACAGGGTGACTGGGACAGGTTGATCCTGTCGGCGATGCTGGCGGTGCTTGTGGTGGCATCCCGTTGCAGCAGTTTCAGTATCTCAATGTCCTGAGGGGCGAGCATAATGGTTATTTTATCCTCCAATTACATTTCAGTAGCATAATTTATGCACAATATCGCGTAAAAGGCCATCAAATCAAATAACAAATCCTCTCCGTCTGGCGCAGAATCTCAAGTCCGTGCAGGAGCAGTGATTATGGCAACCGACAACCGCAACGCTCTCAGAAAAGTATCGCTGGACGACAAGTACGCCCTCGACACGGCGCGCGCCTACATGACCGGAATTGAAGCGCTGGTCAGGCTGCCTATGCTGCAGCAGCAGCGCGATCGCCGCGCCGGGCTCAATACGGCGGGCTTTATATCCGGCTATCGCGGCTCCCCCGTGGGTGGCGTTGACCAGGCCATGTGGAAAGCAGAACCCTGGCTCAAGCGTCACAATATTCACTTTCAGGCGGGGTTGAACGAAGATCTCGCGGCGACTTCGGTCTGGGGCAGCCAGCAGACCAACCTGTTTGCCGGCGCGCGTTACGATGGCGTGTTCGGTATGTGGTATGGCAAGGGGCCGGGGGTTGATCGCAGCATGGATGTGATCAAGCATGCCAATGCATTCGGCACATCCCGCTACGGTGGTGTGCTGGCGGTGGCGGGGGACGACCATGCCTGCAAGTCCTCGACACTGCCGCACCAGTCGGAGCACATGTTCATCGGTGCCTCGGTGCCTGTGTTGAGCCCGGCCAATGTGCAGGAAGTACTCGACCTGGGCATTTTCGGTTGGGAGTTATCGCGCTATAGCGGCTGTTGGGTGGCATTGAAAGCCATCACCGAAAACATGGATTCGGCCATTTCTGCGGACATCGATCCCGACCGTATCAACATCGTCATGCCCGAAGACTTCCAGATGCCCGCCGATGGCGTGCATGCGCGCTGGCCGGACAAGCCGTTGGAGCAGGAGTTGCGGCTCAACAAGTTCAAGATCTATGCGGCGCGGGAGTTCGCCCGTGTCAACGGCATCAACCGTGTGGTAGTGGATTGCCCTAACCCGCGGCTGGGTATTATCACCTCCGGTAAGGCCTATCTGGACGTCATGCAGGCGCTGGAGGACATGGGTATCGACGATGCGGTGGCCGCCGAAATCGGCCTGCGCGTCTACAAAGTCGGCATGCCATGGCCCCTCGAGCCGCGCATGACCCACGACTTCGCCGAAGGTCTGGAAGAGATTCTGGTGGTGGAGGAAAAGCGTTCCATCATCGAAGACCAGCTGACCGGCCAGCTTTACAACTATCCGGTGGCGGCCCGCCCTCGCGTGATCGGCGAGTTTGACGAAGCCGGCAGGGACCTCCTTCCCAACCTGGCCGAATTGACGCCGGCGATGGTGGCGTTGGCGATCGCCAGTCGTATCCGCCGCTTCTACCAGTCGGAAACCATGGATCAGCGTATCCGCTGGATCGAGGAGAAGGAGCGCTCACTCGCCCAGCCGCGGGACACCATCGAGCGCGTGCCGCACTTCTGTTCCGGCTGCCCCCACAATACCTCGACCAAAGTGCCTGAAGGCAGCCACGCCTTTGGCGGCATAGGCTGCCATTACATGGCGACCTGGATGCCTGACCGGCAAACCCATACGTTCACGCAGATGGGGGGCGAGGGGGCGACGTGGATTGGCCAGGCGCCGTTCACTGACACCCGGCACGTCTTCCAGAACCTGGGTGACGGCACCTACTTCCACTCGGGCATTCTCGCCATTCGGGCCGCGGTTGCCGCCGGTGTGAACATTACCTACAAGATTCTCTACAACGATGCGGTCGCCATGACGGGTGGTCAGCCCATTGATGGCAGTTTGTCGGTAGGCGACCTGATACGCCAGGTTGCCGCGGAGGGTGTGCAGCGTATCGCCCTGGTCAGTGATCACCCGGAAGCCTGGAGCGGTCAGTTCCACGGTGTCACCAGTTATTACAGCCTGCATGATCGCCGTGAATTGGACGCCTTGCAGCGCGAGCTGCGCGAGTATAGCGGCACATCGGTGATCGTATACGTGCAAACCTGCGCGGCGGAAAAGCGCCGGCGGCGCAAAAAGGGCCGGATGGAAGACCCGGCCAAACGCCTGTTTATCAACGATGCGGTGTGCGAGGGCTGTGGGGATTGCAGCATCAAGTCCAATTGCCTGTCGGTGCTGCCGAAGGCCACAGAGCTGGGTCGCAAACGCAAGATTGACCAGAGCTCCTGCAACAAGGACTACAGCTGCGCCAATGGTTTCTGCCCGAGTTTCGTCTCGGTCATTGGCGGGTCGCTGCGCAAGCCCGAGGGCGCCGGCGGCGGAGTGGAAGGCCTGTTCGACCCGCTTCCCGAGCCGCAGTTACCAGAGCTTGAGCGGCCCTGGAACACCGTGGTGACGGGCGTGGGCGGCACCGGTGTGCTGACCATTACCGCGCTGGTGGCCATGGCGGCACATATCGAAGGCAAGGGTTGTGCGACCATGAACCAGACGGGCCTGGCGCAAAAGTTTGGTGCCGTGGTCAGTCATGTGCGGGTCAGCGCCAATCAGGAAGACATCAAGGCGGTGCGTATTCCCGCAGGAGAGGCCGACTTGCTGCTCGGTTGTGACCTGGTGGTGACTTCCACCTATGAGGCATTGGGCAAAGTGGCGCACGGCCGCACCCACGCCGTTGTCAACGATGCCGAAGTGCCCACTTCCGCCTTTATCCTCGACCCGGATGCGCGCTTCCCCACCAGCGCAATGAAAGCCAAGGTGAGTGATGAGGTCGGCGACTCGGCGGCGTTCTTCATTGATGCCACGCGCATCGCCACGCAGCTGCTGGGCGACTCGATAGCCGCGAACCTGTTCCTGCTGGGTTACGCGTGGCAACAGGGCCTGGTGCCGGTTTCCGCCGCCGCGCTGGAGGAGGCCATCGAATTGAATGCGGTGGCCGTCAATTTCAATAAACAGGCATTCCTGTGGGGACGCCGCTGTGCCGATCAGCCCGAGCGCGTGCTGGCGCTGGTGGATGAGCTGGCGCCGCCCGCAGCACCGCGCCTGGAGTTGGTGGATGAGATTGTAGCCGACCGCACCGCGCGCCTTGCGGACTACCAGGACGCGACCTACGCGGCGCGCTACCGGCAACAGGTGGACCGTGTACGCGCCGCAGACCCCAAGGCAGATCAGCCGGGTAGCTTCAGCGCGACCGTGGCCCGCGTGTTGCACAAGCTTATGGCCTACAAAGACGAGTACGAAGTGGCCAGGCTGTACAGCAACGGCGAGTTCCTGCGCAAGCTCGAGCAGCAGTTCGAAGGCGATTTTGAACTGCGTTTCAACCTGGCGCCTCCCTTGTTCAGCAAGCGCGACCCCGTCACCGGCCACCTGGTCAAGCAGGAGTTCGGCCCGTGGATGCTGACTGCCTTTGGTTGGCTCGCACGGCTGCGGCGCCTGCGTGGATCACGCTTCGATATTTTTGGCTATACCGCTGAGCGCCGGCAGGAGCGGGCGGATATTGATGACTACCTCAGCCTGCTCGACGAGTTGCTCTCCGGCTTGAGCGACGACAACTACGCGGAAGCGGTGGAACTGGCGTCGCTGCCCGCTCGGCTGCGCGGCTTCGGCCATATCAAGGACCGCAACCGCGAGCAGCTGGCCGGGCAACGCGCCCAGCTTCTGCGTCGCTTCCGCGGCGAAGCCGTGGACACGGTCACTATCGTCAACGCTGCCTGACTGACGCAGGCAGCTGGAGAGGAATTGTCATGAGTGTGTTTTCCGCCCCCGCCTGGGATGGCCACGAACTGGTTGTCTTCGGTAGTGATTCTGGCACCGGGCTTCGTGCGATTATTGCCGTACATAATTCCAGCCTCGGACCGGGTGTCGGTGGCTGTCGCATGTTTCCCTATGCCAGTGATGAGGACGCGCTGCACGATGTGCTGCGCCTCTCCCGCGGTATGACCTACAAATCGGCGCTGGCGGGCCTGCCCATGGGCGGTGGCAAGTCGGTCATCATCGGCGACCCGCGGCGCGACAAGACGCCGGCCCTGATGTGGGCGATGGGCGATTTCGTGCATGCCCAGGGCGGGCGCTACGTGGCCGCGGAGGATTCAGGTACCGGTGTAGAGGACCTGCGCCGCATGGCCACACGTACACCTCATGTCAGTGGTATCGACGACAATGAGCACGGTGGCGACCCCTCACCAAGCACCGCCTACGGTGTTTTTCTCAGCATTCGCGCGGCGGTGCAACACCGCTTGGGTGTGGCCACCACTTCGGGCTTGCGCGTCGCGGTACAGGGCCTCGGCCATGTGGGTTATCACCTCGCGCGTCATCTCCGTGAGGACGGCGCGGCAGTCTATGGCGCGGACGTCAATGAGGCGAATCTGGCGCGAGCGGTGGACGAGCTCGGCGTGTTGCCGGTGGCACCTGCGGAAATACTCGGCCTGGAAGTGGATGTACTGGCTCCCTGTGCGATGGGCGCCGTGCTGAATGATCGCACCATCGATACCTTGCGCGCGGGCATTGTAGCCGGTGCCGCCAACAACCAGTTGGCGACCGCGGAGGACTGTGCGCGCTTACAGGGGCACGGCATTCTGTATTGCCCGGACTTCCTGATAAACGCCGGTGGCATCATCGACGTGCACTATCAACGCGCCGGCTTGCCGGCGGCGGCGAAGAGAGCACACATTGAGCGTATCAGTGCGACCCTGGCTGAAGTGCTGCGCAGGGCGGATGCATCCGCACAGCCGTCGAACGAAGTGGCGGAGGCGCTGGCGGTTGAATATCTGCGCGCAGCAGCTGCCGCGAGGGAGCCTACTGCCCCGCTATCGCAAGCAGTGCCAGTAGCGACCCTGCGCTGATCACACTGCTGGTCGCCACGAGGTGCAGTAGCGAGGCACAGGAAGCCTGTCCACCTCTGCGCCGCTCGGCAGTCGCAATGATAACAAACTGCGTGGTCAGCTTTGTAAGGTTGGGTATCCCGCCGCTCGCTCAACCCACTGAGCAACGGTAGCGATAAGCTCCTGACGCGAGAATGGCTTGCTGAGCATGGCGTCCATACCGAACGCGAGGCATTTTTCCCGGTCCCCCTGTACCGAATTTGCCGTGACTGCGAGCACCGCCGGCTGAGGCCTGTGTTGCTGATGCAAGTTGGCGCGGATCTGGCGGGTCGCCTCGAAGCCGTTCATGATGGGCATCTGGCAATCCATCAGGATGAGGTCAAAGTCGCGCTGCTCCACCAGGGCCACGGCTTCTTCCCCGTTCTCCGCAAACTCCAGTTCGCAGCTGTAGCCTTTCAAATGGGTTTGCACCAGCCGCTGGTTCATCAGGTTGTCTTCCGCCAGCAGAATGCGCTTGCCGTTGATCCGGGTCGCAAACTGGTCCGCTTCCACGTGGACGTGTGCCGGGCCGCCTGCCTGACAGTGTTTGTCGGCGGCTTTCGCGTCGTCAAATGGCTGCAGCGGCAAGCTCACTTCAAACTTCGAACCTGCGCCAAGTGTGCTCTCCACCGCAACCGAGCCGCCCATTGCGCTCACCAAATTGTAGACAATTGCCAGCCCGAGCCCGGTGCCACCGGCGCGCGCAGGCCCAGCGGCGCTGGCCTGGTAGAACGGTTCATGGAGGTGGGCCAGTACATCTTCCGGCATGCCTATGCCGGTATCCTCGACGCAGATCCGCAGTTGCCAGTCGTCATGCGCTGCACTCCGGTAGGGTTGTGTCATTGACAGCTGTACCTCCACCGATCCGGTTTCGGTAAATTTGATGGCATTGGCCACCAGGTTCTGGATGACCTGACGAATCTTGATGGCATCGCTGTAAAAGCGGCAGGGGAGCCCAGTGGTCAATTGGAAGTCGAGCCTGATGCGTTTCCGGTCCGCGAGCGGGCGCAGTACTTTCTCCACCGGACCGCTCAAGTCCGGCAGCGAGAAGGGAACAGACTCCAGGGCAAGGTTGCCGCTTTCGATGCGCGACACCTCGAGAATATCGCCAATCAATTCCGCCAGATTGCGGCCGGACGACTCCAGTGCATCCAGTAGCGAGCGCTGGTTCTCGTCCAGCACTGTGCCCTTGAGTAACTCCGTCATGCCGAGAATGACGTGCAGTGGGGTGCGGATTTCATGGCTCATGGTGGCAACGAAGCGTGACTTGGCCTCGTTGGCGGAGCTCGCCACAGTGGCCATGGTCAGTGCCGAGTTGCGGGATTCCTTGAGGGAAGCAAGTGTATCGAGTAGCTCCTGTTCCCGGCGGCGTCGCTGTTCGGTGTGTGTGATCAGGTCGGCCAGCAATTCCAGCAACATGATCTCTACGTCGCTGTAATGGCGCGCACTGTTTACCGAGTCGAAGCCGATAAAGCCGATACAATCATCACCCAGCAGCTCGGGGAATGTCGCCAGTGACTGTATGCCCTGAGGTTCGAGTATTGCCCGCAGGGCGTCACCCGGCGCGCGGCTGCGCACGGCGGAGACAATGAAAGGCAAGCGGCTCCTGTGATTGCTGGTCCACAAATGCAGGTCCCGTGTGGAAATATCCTGCAGGAGATCGATTTGTGGCTCGACGCCCTGGGCGCACCATTCATGTGTATTGCAGCAGCTTTCCCGCTCCCAGTCGTAGGTGAACCGGTAGGCTCTATCGGCACCGACATATTTTGCTGTGTCGCTCAGCGCCTCGGTGATCGTGGCGTCAATCAGCTCGATCGGGGCTTCAAGCAGTTTGATGGAGATGGAGATAATCAATCTCTCCAGTTCCGATTTCTGCAGTGTCTCCGTGCGCGCTATTTCGGCTTCGGTCATGTCGCGGAGGATGATCATGGCGTCGTCCTGGCGTTGACCCTCATCGGTGACAATGCTGAGCACGCATTGGAATTTTCGTATGCCGCCTTGTGAGGTTCGTGCGCGCAGCGGAATCTCGACGGTCTCCTGTAAACCCTGCTCGATGTAATGATTGAAACTGCGGATAACCCGCGCACGATCCTCCTCATAGAGCATGCGTTCGAAATTCGCTGCGGACAGGGCGTTGGTGCCTACAGGCAATTCCAGCGCGGCGCACAGGCCACGGTTGAGCGCAATGGCGCCAACACCGCGCCGCCAGCGCATGGCACCCAGTTGGCTGGCGGTCAGGGCCTCGAAAATGGAACTGGTGGCGGGCATGCCGGTGTCAGGCTCCCGCTGCAAGATGTGATGCAACCCGCTCGCGGGTCGTTTTTGCCAATATTACGATGTCTGCGAGCAGTTTCTGCCGCGCTTCCTCGGCTGCCGCGTCCCGGCACAGCGCCTCGAGAGACTCGAACAGGGAAGCCAGGGCGGGTGCCCCCACCGTACGGCAGGAGGAACCCAGCTTGTGTGCGTGATGATGTTGCTCATCCATCGTCATTGGCAGGGGAGCGGATTCAATGTGCAGCAGTAGCGACTCCAGCTGCTGTAGAAACGTACCGTAGAAATCCTCCAGCACCTCCCAGTCGTCAATCTCCAGAGACCGTGGCAAATGCGAACTGTCGAAAACGGTCTGCTGCGTGGTCATGGCTGGGCACCCTCGTGTGGTGTTCTCCTGGCCCGGGTTGGCTGTAACGCATACCCGGCACCCCGTACCGATCGAATGCAGTAGTTGTCCGTGAGCGACTTGAGTTTTTTCCGGGCGCGTCCGACGAGAACATCCATGGCCCGATTCATGGAGTCGAAGCCTCTGCCGTAAACAATGCTGTACAGGTCGTTGCGTTGTACCGCGCTGCCCGGGTTTCGCATCAGAACGGACAATACCGCCAGTTCTTTTTCGGAAAGTGCGACCTCCTTGCCGAAGGCGCCGAGTGTGCGATGCAGCGGGTCAAGGTGCAGTGCTTCCCACTCGAGCACCCGGCTCGCCGTGGCGCTAGTATTGCGCTGTTCGCCGCTGCCATGCTGGCGCAGTACTGCGCGAATCCGCGCAGTGAGTTCGTCGATATCGTAGGGCTTGACGATGTATTGATCGGCTCCTGCGTCCAGGCAGGAAATCGTCGTGCGCACGTCATCGTTGGCTGTGAGCATGATCACCGGCGCATTGCACACGGTCTTGATCTGGCTGCAGAGCTGCAGGCCATTCATGTCCTGTGCGCCGAGAAAGTAGTCGAGCATGATCAGGTCGGGGTGGGGTTCCCGCTGCAGGCGGTGTAGCGCACGGGTGGAGGAGTCAACGAAATCGCAGTGGTATTTGCGTACACCCAGTTGATAGCGCAACACCTTGCAAAAGAGCAGGTCGTCATCAATTATCAGAATGTTTGCCGCAGCCACAGCAGCATCCTTGTGTTTCAGTGACATGGAATGCAGCATGATACGCGCTGTTACGCGGTGGTACATGTGCGGCTTTGTAACAGTTTGCAAGTAGCCTTGGTGCGCGCGGCGTAGACCGCGGAGGCGTAACGGCGGCACGTTTGAGCCGGGCAAACGCGCTGCTACTCCGCGGCGACTCCGTCCGACCTGCCCCCGGGCACGGCATAATCCTCGGGCCCCAGTTCCAGGTAACGGCGCAGGTAGTGCACCAGCACATAGAACGGGCCAGTATCGAGCAGTGCTACCGTTGCCTTGAACAGGTAGTTGCTGCCGATCAGTATCAGCAGGGCCTGAAAGGCGATATCACCGCGCAGGAATGCCGCACCAAACGTAACAGTGATGACCATCACGGAGTCCACCATCTGGCTCATCAGCGTGCTGAAATTGTTGCGAACCCACAGATATTTGCCGCGGGTTACCCGTTTCCAGAAGTGGAACAGCTGCACATCGCAGTACTGCGCGGCGATGTAGGCGAGCATGGAGGCGAACACCGCGCCGGAGGTTGTGGCATAGATCAACTGGTACAGCCCGATGCTGTTGCTCACCACCTGGCCACTGGGCAGCGTTACTGGCTCCGCCAGTTGCAGAATCTGCCAGGGCGGCATGGCCTCCGGACCCACCGAGGGCATGGCATCGCCCAGAAACAGGACGAGCAGAATGAAGAAGTTGAGTCCCAGGCCCACGCTGACCAGAAAGTTGGCCCGGGCACGCCCATAAAGTTCACAGACCAGGTCTGTACAGAGGAACGTGAGCGGGTAGGGCAGCACGCCCACGGCCAGCGCCATGGGCCCGAGCTGAATGAACCGGGTGATGCCGATTACATTCAGCAGCGTCATCGCACAGAGGAAAATGCCGGCCAGGACCAGGAAAACCCGCTCCCGTCGCTCCCACACGGTGACAGCGGCGGTCATGTCAGGCTTCCTTCTGTCCCAGGTTGGCGTGCAGAACCGCACCGTTGATCACCGGGTTGCCATGCGCCCACACAATCAGCTCGGCGATTTCACCCGGGTCGATCAGTCGGCCATAGGCATTCATGCCGCCGATTGCCGCAACCACCTCGGGGTTATTGCCGATATGCGTGCGCAACATTTCTGTGTCGGTAAAGCCCGGGCAGATCAGCGCTGTGTGAATGCCCGTCCCCATCAGGTCCTGGCAGCTTGCCCGCATCATGCCGAGTTGGGCGTGCTTACTCAGCACGTAGCTGAAGGAGCCGGCGACCGCTTTCTCCGACAGCGTTGAGCCGATATACAGCAGGCTGGACCCCGCTGGCAGCGCAGGTAGCAGCAGCTGGTTGACGCTGTTCAACGCCACGACGTTGGTTTCCAGTACCTCACGCAGGCTGTCGCTGCTGCAGTGGGAAACTGCATCCTTGCGCATCTGGCTGGCATTATGCAGCAGGCAGACGGTTTCGCTGTCTTTGACGACCGGCAGCAGCGTGCTGCAGGCGGCGTTAATCGAGGCGTCGGAGGCGAGGTCACAGGCGATATTTTCGACGCCGTCTTCCGGACAGGCGCGTCGGGACAGGTTGTAGACGCGGTAGCCGAGCGCCAGAAAGCGTTGCGCCGTGGCGCGGCCAATACCAACGCTGGCCCCGGTGATAATTGCAGTGTGCATGGATTTCCCCTTGGAATATCGCTCACCGGGGTGCTACCCCGATGGTCGTGTGCAATCGGTAATACGCAGGCGCCCGCAATTCAGTTTGCGCTGTGCCTGGCCAGCGCCATTGTGCATCACCGGTCCAGCCTTGCCTATTCTGCGTAGAGTCGTGACAATGTTTCAACGTCAATCGGCTGGAAGTATCTCATGGAGCGTTTGACCACGCTGTACATCGACAAAGAGAGTCACAAGTTCTCTGCGGCACATTTCACTATTTTTTCGGCGACCGAGCGCGAACGCCTGCATGGCCACAATTATTCCGTGTCGGCGAAGATTGTCGCCCCCATGGGGGATAATGGCTTCGCGGCCGACTACAACGTCTACAAGCGTCGCCTGAAGTCGCTTTGTGATGCGCTGGACGAGTACCTGTTGCTTGCCGGCGATTCGCCGTATCAGCGCATAGAGGACGCGGAAGACTACTACCGGGTGCATTTTGCTCGCGAGGAGATGCTTTTTCTCAAGGCTGATACCCGCGTGTTGCCCCTGCGCAATGCGACGGTGGAGGAGTTTTCCCGCTACCTGCTGCAGCAGTTGCTGCTCGCCTCAGAGGGTGATGACCTGCGGGAGGTGGAGCTGTGCGTCGCCTCTGGGCCGGGGCAAAAGGGCTGTGCCTGCTGGCACAAGCCCTGAAACCGTATCAGGCCGCGATACCGCTGTGGCGCAGCAGGGGCTCTACGTCTGGTTCGCGCCCGCGAAACGCCACGAACAGTGCCATGGCGTCTTGTGAGCCACCCGCTTCCAGAATGTGTCGCCGGAAGTCGCTGCCGGTGAGGGGGTTGAAAATACCTTCCTCCTCAAACCGCGCGAAGGCATCGGCGGAGAGCACTTCGGCCCATTTGTAGCTGTAGTACCCTGCAGCATAACCGCCGGCGAAAATGTGGCTGAACGCGTGCTGGAACCGGTTTTCTGGCACTGCCGGAATCACGGCGACCTGCGCGCGCACAGCATCCAGGGTGTCCTGCACGGTGACGCCCGTTCCGCCCCAATGCTGGTGGAGCTGGAAGTCAAACAGGGCGAACTCCAGTTGCCGCATCATCTGCATGCCTGACTGAAAGTTGCGTGCCGCCAGCATTTTATCCAGCAGTGCCTGGGGCAGAGGCTCCCCGGTTTCCACGTGGCCGGAAATAAAGACCAGCGCCTCGGGTTGATAACACCAGTTCTCCAGAAACTGGCTGGGCAGCTCGACGGCATCCCAGGCTACACCGTTAATGCCGGACACCGCCGCCACATGCTGCTTGGTCAGCATGTGATGCAGGCCGTGCCCGAACTCATGAAACAGTGTAACCATTTCATTTTCAGTGAGCAGTGAGGGCTGCTCACCAACGGGGGCCGTGAAATTGCAGACCAGGTAGGCGACCGGCAGCTGCAATCCGGTATCGGTCACGCGGCGCACGCGACAGTCGTCCATCCATGCGCCGCCCCGTTTGTGGCTGCGGGCATACAGGTCGAGATAAAAGCGCGCCAACGGTTCACCATCCTGTTGAATCTCGAACAGGCGCAGGTCCGGGTGGTAGCTGTCGAAATCCTGCACTTCTTCCACGGTGACGTTATAGAGGCGTTGTACCACTGCAAACAGGCCGCTGAGTACGCGCTCCACCGGCAAGTACGGGCGTAATTCTTCCTGGGCAATGCTGAAGGTGCGCTGACGCAGTTTTTCGCTGTAATAGGTGACATCCCAGGGCTTGAGTTGCTCAATACCGTGCTCGCTGGCGGCAAAGCGGCTCAGGTCCTGCCATTCCGTCTGTGCCTGGGCGCGGGAGCGCTCTGCCAGTTCGGTGAGGAATTCGACTACGCGCTGTGGGCTGTCGGCCATCTTGGTCGCCAGGGAACACTCGGCATAGTTTGCGAAGCCCAACAGGCGGGCGAGCTCCTGGCGCAGGTCGAGAATCTCGTCCATCATCTGTGTGTTATCGAACTGGCCGCCGTGAGGGCCAATGTCCGATGCCCGGGTAACGTTAGCCAGATAGACTTCCCGGCGCAGCTCCCGATCGTCGCAGTAGGTCAGTAGCGGCAACACGGAGGGGAAGTCGAGCGTGAGCAGGCATCCCTCCAGGTCGCGCTCCTGTGCCGCTTGTGTCGCGCTGGCAATCGCCGAGGCAGGCAGGCCCTGCAGCTGCTCCGCGCTAACCTGTTTGCTCCAGGCGTTGGTGGCGTCCAGTACGTTGTCGCTGAACTGGCTGCTGAGCTTGGCTAGCTGCTGCTGTATCTCGCCGAAGCGCTTCTTGCTCCCCTCGGGCAGCGCAACGCCGGCCAGCTTGAAGTCGCGCAGGGCGTTGTGTACCGCCTGCTGCTCGGCCTGGCCGAGAGCGTTGAAGTCCTCGCCTTGTGCCACCTCGCAATAGGCCGCATACAGGTCCGCGTTCTGGCCAACCCAGGTGCGGTACTCAGAGAGCAGCGGCAGGCAGGCCTTGTAGGCAGCGCGCAGCGGCTCGCTGTTGAGAACGCCGTTCAAATGCCCCACCGGTGACCAGCACTGTGCCAGCTCATCATCCATTGCTTCAATGGGGGCAATCAGAGACGCCCAGGTGCGCGGCCCCGGCTGCGCAAGCAGAGCGTTGAGCTGTGCCTTGTGGCGCTCGATAAGGGTGCGTATGGCCGGCTCCACATGCTCCGCGCGAATGGCGGAAAAGGGCGGCAAGAGGTTCTTTTCCAACAGCGGGTTAGTCATAATCGACGGTTTTCCTGACAAATGACTGTAGAGTCTAACGGATAGTGGTGGGGAGACGGAATGAAAGAGCCAACGAACCGGTGTTTGTGGGCGATTGCCCTTGCGGTAGCGTTACTTGCGCCCCCGGCGAGCGCTGAACCGTTCAGTGCCGAGGATGTGTTCCAGTTGGCCTGGGCCACGTCCCCCCAGCTGGATCGGGAGGGGCGTCGACTGGTGTACCTGCGCCACAGCATGGACATCATGCGCGACCAGCCGCAGGCCAGCCTCTGGCGCATGAACATCGACGGCAGCGAGCACCGCCCGGTGGTAACGGGTCCGGACTCGGTCAGCTCGCCTGCCCTGTCCCCGGCGGGGGACCGCGTTGCCTATTTGCGGCGCGATGACACGGGGGTTCAATTGTTCGTCAGCTGGCTGGATTCCGCACAGACCGCGCAGCTCACGCGGCTGCCCTGGGCGCCCCAAGGTTTGACCTGGTCGCCGGACGGTGAGTGGCTGGCGTTCCGCATGCTGGTGCCGGCGCCTGCGCCAGCGGTGGAAGACATGCCCGCCGCCCCGACCGGTGCGCAGTGGGCGGCGGCACCCGTGGTGGTAGATCGCACGGTGTATCGTGCAGATGGCAGCGGCAGCAAACCCCACGGCTTTGAGCAGGTGTTCGTGCTGCCTGCTGCCGGTGGCAGCCCGCGTCAGGTGACTCACGGTGATTTCAACCACAAGGGGGCAGTTGCCTGGGCGGCCGATGGCTCGGCGCTGTACCTGTCTGCCAATCGCCATGCCGACTGGGCAATGGATACCCAGAATACCGAGCTGTACCGGATTGATCTGCAGTCCGGCGATATAACCCCCCTGACCGATCGTCAGGGGCCGGACAAGGACGTCACCGTATCGCCAGACGGGCGCTGGCTGGCCTGGACCGGTTGGGATGACAAGGGGATGGGGTATCACCGGGACCGGCTCTATGTAATGAGCGTGGCAGGCGAGCAGCGCCGGGAGTTGCTGCCGGACCTCGATCGCAGCATCGAGCACCCCCAGTGGTCCACCGATGGCAAGCATATCTTCTTTTACTACGACGATCGGGGCGACACGCATCTCGCCATGACCGATCTCAAGGGCCGCATGCGCATCCTTGCCCGCGATCTCGGTGGCAAGCAGCTCGGCCGTCCCTACGCGGGTGCTGATTATGCGGTTGGCGGCGACCGCTTTGTGTATACCGCGGTGACCCCTCAGGCACCGGCAGAGTTGAAGTCCGGGCGTGTCGGCAGTGAGCGCATGCGTACGCTCACCACACTGAACAGCAATCTCCTGGGCTACCGCACCCTCGGCGAGGTACGAGAACTGACCTATCCGTCCTCGTTTGACGGACGTGAGATTCAAGCCTGGGTGGTCACCCCGCCGGATTTTGACCCGCGAAAGCGCTATCCGTTGCTACTGGAAATTCACGGCGGACCGTTTGCCAATTACGGTCCGCGCTTTGCCGCCGAGTTGCAGCTGTTTGCGGCGGCCGGCTACGTTGTGCTGTATGTGAATCCACGTGGCAGTACCAGCTACGGCGAAGAGTTTGCCAATCTCATCCACCACAACTATCCGGGCCAGGATTACGACGACCTCATGTCCGGCGTTGATGCGGTGATCGCCGAAGGCTATGTGGACCCGCAGCAGTTGTACGTCACAGGTGGTAGTGGTGGTGGCACACTGACAGCGTGGATCGTCGGCAAAACCCAGCGCTTTCGAGCGGCAGTGGTGGCCAAGCCGGTGATCAACTGGGCCAGCTTTGTGCTGACGGCGGACCTGTCGCCCGTGTTTGCGCGCTACTGGTTTGGGGAGATGCCCTGGGAAAACCCCGAGGCCTACTGGCGGCGCTCACCGCTGTCCCTGGTCGGCAACGTGACAACACCCACGCTGCTGCTGACAGGCGAGGAGGACCTGCGTACGCCCATGTCGGAAACCGAACAGTATTATCAGGCCTTGAAGCTGAGTGGCGTCGAGACTGCGATGGTGCGCGTTCCCGGGGCTTCGCACTCCATCGCTCGTCGTCCCAGCCAGCTCATCGCCAAGGTGGCGGCTATTCTCGGCTGGTTCGAGCGCTATGCGCCTACGCCTGCAGAGTGAGAGGTCATTCGTCGTTCGGTTCGCGCCGCTTTTTCGTCAGTGGCGCGAAACCGTCGTTCGCCGGCCAGTCGCTGCTTGTCTTGCGGGGCTTGCCTTTTGCCTTGCTGTCGCGGGCGCGTACTTTCTTCTTGGCAACCGGCGCCTTTTTCCTGCTGCCGCTGGCTTTGCCTGACGACTTCATCTTCTTCGGCCCCGCGTAGCGCGCTTTCAGGCCGGCCAGGGCGCGCGGTTCCATGGTGATATTCAGGTAGCGCTGTATGCTGATCATGAGGTTCCAGTCAGCCGCGGTCACCAGCGAGATCGCGGTACCCTTGCTGTCGGCCCTGCCGGTGCGTCCGGTGCGGTGCAGGTAGTCGTCGCCACTGCGCGGCAGGTCGTAGTTGATGACCGTGTCGATACCCTGAATATCCAGCCCCCGCGCAGCGACATCGCTGGCGGTGACGGTGCTGACCCCGCCCTGCTCAAAACGCGTCACGATCGCCTTGCGTTCCTCTGTGGTCATTTCGCCATGCAGGCACCCCGCGCGCAGGCCGTGATGGCGCAGGAAATCTGCCAGGCGTGACGCCGTGCTGCGTTTGTTGGCAAACACCAGCTGCTTGCGACCGCTGTCCTGCAGCAGTGCGAGCAGCAGCTTGTCCTTGTGCTCCTGGCTGTCGGCCAGGATGCGCTGGTGGTGAATACTCTCGTGTGCGCTGCGGATGTCGCCGCAGCTCACAGCAACCGGGTCTTGCTGCAGGGCGGCGCTCATATCACTCAGGCCGCGGGCGTGCAGCGTGGCAGACAGGAGGAGCGTCTGGCGCTCGGCGGGGCAGAAGCCGGCAATTTTCAGCACATCGTCGCGAAAGCCCAGGTCGAGCATGCGGTCTGCTTCATCAATGACCAGCACTTGCAGGCCGCGCAGATCGGCGCTGCCATGCTCGCAATGCTCCAGCAGCCTCCCCGGCGTCGCGATGACCACTTCCGGGTTCTTGCGCAACAGGGATTTCTGGTATTTGAAGTCGGCGCCGCCGGTGAGGGCGTCGGCACGCAGTGTGCTTTTGCCCAGCAGCTGGCGTGCCGTTTTCAGAACCTGGCGCGCAAGCTCCCGCGTGGGCACCAGCACCAGTAGCAAAGTGCCGCCGTCAGTCGGAAGCGGTGCCTGTAGCAGGCGCTGCAATCCGGGCAGCAGGTAGGCGAGTGTCTTGCCACTGCCGGTGGGGGCGCTGACACGCAGGTCACTGCCGCTCAGGGCCAGTGGAATAACGTCCTGCTGCACGGCCGTCGGCTTGCCGAAGCCGAGGTCTTCCAGTGCCAGTTGCAGGCTGCGGTCAAGGGCAAGATCTTCTAACACATGGGTAGTCTCAGGCTGCGGCGCCGGTCTGTTGCCGGCGCAGGTGAAGGCGTGCAGTGTAGCATGCCACGGACCAATACCCGACCGCGTGACCGCAGGCAAACTTCCGTTTCCCTCAGTGGGCTTGTTTGGCACACTAGTGTTCCACACAGGGACAGTAGACGGTTGTATGAGTACACAGTCAGTAAAGGCGGTGCGCATTGAGCACACAGGTGGGCCCGAGGTCATGCAGCTGGCTGATGTTGAGCTGCCGCCACCGGGGCCTGGCATGGTGACTGTCGCTCAGCGGGCCATTGGGCTCAACTTCATTGATACCTACCACCGCAGTGGTGCCTACCCCATTCCCTTGCCCAGCGGGTTGGGTATGGAGGCTGCCGGCGTGGTGACTGCGGTGGGGGAGGGCGCGGAGTTCGCCGTGGGTGACCGCGTGGCCTATTGCTCTGCCCTGTTTGGTGCCTATGCCGAGGCGGTGAATCTGCCCTCTGCGCGACTGGTCACGATCCCTGAGGGCATCGATTTTGCAACGGCCGCGGCAGCTCTGCTCAAGGGCCAGACAACAGAGTTCCTGTTGCAGCGGGTGTATCCGCTGCAATCTGGCCAGACCTGCCTGTTTCATGCGGCGGCGGGTGGCGTGGGTCTGTTGTTCGGACAGTGGGCGAAGAGCCTGGGTGCCAACGCGATTGGCACTGTCAGCTCAGAGGCGAAAGCGGAGCTCGCCCGGGCACAGGGTTACACCCATGTGATCAATTACGCACAGGAGGACGTGGTCCAGCGCGTGCGGGAGCTGACTGACGGGCAGGGCGTGCCGGTCGTCTATGACGGCGTCGGCCGCGATACCTTTGACGCATCGCTGGCCTGTTTGCAGCCGCGAGGTATGCTGGTGAGTTTCGGTAACGCCTCCGGCAAGCCGGCAGCGCTGGATTTGCAGACCCTCGCCACCCTGGGGTCGCTGTATGTGACGCGCCCGACGCTGCTGACCTACACCGCTACCACCGAGGAGTTGCGGCAGTCGTCCGCCGCGGTGTTCGATCGATTACTGGCGGGCGTATTGACTGTGACGATTGGCCAGCGCTACCCGTTGGCTGACATTGCGCGCGCCCACCGCGACCTCGAGGGACGGGTGACCACCGGTTCGACGATCGTACTGCCATGAGCATGCCGCCGGGCCCCGATGCCGGTAACACGGTACTGCGTGGGGAGTTGGTCAGGCTGGAGCCGCTTACCCAGCAGCATGCCCAGGGGTTGTTCTTGCGCGGCTGTCACGCACCGGACTGGGCATTCATGCCGCGCGGCTGCTTTATCGATCTGGCGGATACCCGTCACTGGATCGACGAGGCCACCAGTGCACCCGGTGAGCAAGCCTGGGCCATTGTCGAGAACGCGAAAGGCAAGGTGGTGGGCAGTACACGCTATCTGAACATGCTGCCGGAGCATCGCAGCCTGGAAATCGGCTGGACCTGGCTGGGCCAGGAGTGGCAGCGTACCGGGGTGAACACCGAGGCCAAACTGTTGCTGCTGCGTCACGCCTTTGAGCGCCTGCGGTGTTTGCGGGTTGAGTTCAAGGCGGACGCGCGCAACCTGCGATCACAGCGTGCGCTGGAGCGCATCGGCGCCATGCGCGAAGGGGTGCTGCGCAAGCACCGTATTGTGCAGAACGATTTTTCCAGGGATTCGGTCTACTTCAGCGTGCTGGATACCGAGTGGCCGGCAGTCAAGCGCCGCCTGGCACAGCTGCGTGAGGGGCGCTGAGCCGCGCCCGTTTCACTGCACCATTTCGTTATCACTGAAACGCCCTTCGAACAGGGCTGCACTCAGGTAGCGCTCACCTGAATCCGGCAGGATCACCACCACCATCTTGCCGGCATTGGCAGGCTCCCTCGACACGCGATCAGCCACGGCCATCGCCGCGCCACAGGACACCCCGGCAAGAATGCCTTCCTGTTGCATGAGCTTGTGGGCCCAGGCCATGGCGTCGTCGTTGCTGACCTGTTCAACGCGGTCGACCATGGCCAGGTCCAGGTTGCGGGGCAGGAAGCCGGCACCAATACCCTGGATCTTGTGCGGTGCATGGGTAGGTTCGGCGCCGGCTTTGGCCGCGGTAATCACCGTTGTGCTCGCAGGCTCAACGGCGACTGTTTGTATGGCCTTGCCGGCACTGCCCTTGATGTAGCGGGAGATCCCAGTCAGCGTGCCGCCCGTGCCCACGCCGGCCACCAGGATATCGATCGCGCCCTCGGTGTCCTGCCAGATTTCCGGCCCGGTCGTGCTCTCGTGAATGGCCGGGTTGGCGGGGTTCTCGAACTGCCGTGCACCCCAATAACGGCCGGGCTCGGAGGCAATGATTTCCTCGGCCCGGGCGATCGCGGCGGGCATGCCCTTGCTGCCGTCGGTGAGGATGATCTCGGCGCCGAGTGCCTTCATCAGTTTGCGCCGTTCCAGGCTCATGGTGTTGGGCATCGTCAGGGTGCAACCGTAGCCGCGGGCAGACGCCACAAACGCCAGGGCGATGCCGGTGTTGCCGCTGGTGGGCTCGACAATGGTCATGCCGGGTTTGAGGCTGCCGTCACGCTCCGCCGCCAGCACCATGCTTGTGCCGATGCGACACTTCACCGACATCGCCGGATTCCTGTTCTCCAGCTTGGCATAGACGTTGCCGGTGCTTATATGGTTGATGCGAACCAGTGGTGTGCCGCCAATGGTTTCCGAGTTGTCGTTGAAAATACGTCCCATTGGTCGTGCTCCTGAAAGGGGGTCAGCTGCGAGCAAGGGTAGTCAACTGGCCTGTCGCTGTCCATTGATCGCCTTGCGGCGGTGTCGGCTGTCATACCTCTGTCATCTGCCTGTCACGCAACCGTCACGGTTTTATCTTTTAATGGCGCACCCTATAATCGGGCCGTCAACTCCATGAGGCCGCCGCCGGCGGACCGTGGCACACCGGGAGAGAGCATTGGCCGCAGGTTCACTGAATCAGGGCAGCGTTGCAGGAAAGTGGGTGGCCGGTGCGCAGCGGCTGCTGTCGATGCTGGCAGAGCCGCGCTGTGTACGCTGGTTGCGACGAGGTGTGCTGGCACTCGCGGTATGCTGGCTGATGGCGGCACTGGCGCAGTTGTTCTGGGCGCTGTTCCCCGCGGCGCCCGCAACAGCGTTGTCGGGTGGTGTCATCAATCCCCCGGCGGAGGCAATTTCAGCGTTCGGCAAGCGAACGCCTGTAGACATTGAGGCACTGCGTGGCTGGGCGCTGTTCGGTGAGCCCGGCGCTGGGCCCGTGGTGGAAGAGGTGGCCCCACTCCCCAGCGAGGCGCGTGCAGCCCGCGAGGGTATCGAGCGAGGTGCCCGGGAAAGCCGGCTCGAGCTTACCCTCCGTGGCATCATTGCCTTCAATGCGGCCGGGGAGGGCAGCGCGGTGATTGAGTATCGCGGCCGGCAGGCAATGTATTCCGTGGACGACGAATTGCCTGTCGGCGGCAATGTGGTGCTGGCCAAGGTAATGCCAGAGCAGGTGGTTCTGGACAACGGCGGTACCTACGAGCTTCTGCGCCTGTACCCTCCAACCGAACTTGATGCGCAACTCACGGGGCGCCGCGCAATGGCTCCCGGTGACACGCGCACGGCGCCGGTTGCGGCCGCGGTCATCGACCGGCGCAGCGATGCGGAATCCGCGGCGCTGGCGGCGGGCTATCGCGACCAGCTGTATGAAGACCCCCAGTCACTGGCTGATCTGGTACGCATCAGCGCGGTGCGCGAGGAGGGCGCCCTGCAGGGCTATCGGGTGACACCGGGACGGGATCGGGCGCAGTTCGAGCAGCTGGGATTTCGCCCGGGTGACCTGGTGCTGGCGGTGAATGGCCTGTCCCTGTCAGACCCGGCAAACACCATGCGGCTCTACCAGGCTATGCGCTCTGCAAACGAGGTCTCGTTCGAGCTACTGCGCGCCGGTGAAGCGGTGGCACTCAGTGTGAGCCTTGATGCTGCGTCGACGGATCGGTGATAGAGTCACGGCTATTCGGTTAAGGACATAGAATCAGTGAGAACCATGTTGCGGGCACTGCGAGTACCGCTGTTTTATCTGCTGGCTGCCCTGTGGGCGGCTGTCGCGAGCGCCCAGGATTTCACGGTCAACTTGAAAGAGACCGATATTCAGGAGCTGATCAAGTTCGTGGCGGAGGCGACCGACACCACGATCGTGGTGGACCCGGCAGTCAAGGGCAAGGTCAAGGTGGTGTCCTCCAAGCCGGTGTCGCGCACCGAGCTCTATGATCTCTTCCTGTCCATATTGGAAGTGCATGGTTACACCGCAGTCCGCTCCGGCGGGGTAGTGCGGGTGATACAGAGCAAAGACGCCCGCTCGGCACCGGTGACGGTGCGCGACGACGAGGGGCAGCGCGGCAATGACGAATATGTCACCCAGGTCATGCGCCTGAAGAACATTTCCGCCGCCAAGCTGATACCCGTGCTGCGGCCCCTGGTGCCGCAACAGGCACATATGGCCGCGTATGCGCCGAGCAATGCCATTATCATTTCGGATGTGGCCTCCAACATTGATCGCATCGCGGCGATCATCGAGCGCATGGACCGCACGGCAACGCAGGAGACCGAGGTCATCAAGCTGCGCTATGGCGTCGCTGAAGACGTGGTGCGTATGCTTGACCAGCTCAACACCTCAGAGGCGCAGCAGGGCAATGAGGTTGAGGTCATGCTGGTGGCGGATGCGCGCACCAACAGTGTGTTGATCAGTGCCGATGAGCTGGAGCGAGCGCGCATGACGCAGCTGATCCGCTATCTCGACACGCCTCTCGAGCAGAGCGGCAACGTAAAGGTGATCTACCTGGAGTACGCCAAGGCGGAGGACATCGCCGAGGTGCTGACCAAGGTCATGCAGAACATTGGCCGTGTGGATGCAGGTGAAGCGGGGCGCGCCCAGCGTGCGGCTGAAACCAGCGCGACCATCGAGGCCGACGCCAATACCAATGCCCTGATTATCACCGCGCCGACCGACAAAATGGCGGCGCTGGAGGCGGTTGTGGCGAGACTTGATATCCGCCGTGCGCAGGTGCTGGTGGAGGCCATCATCGTCGAGATGGAGGTGCGCGACGGCCAGGATCTGGGCCTGCAGTGGCTGTTTGCCAACGACAACGGCTTTTTCGGCAGCAGTATCAGTGCTGACGATGCGCGAGCGCGACGTATAGCCGGGGCCATTCTGCCGGAAGATGGCGGTGACGGGACCGATAGCGGCGTGACCACGGGTGACTTCAACGTGGGCGCCCTGGCGGGCGCGCTGGCTCAGTCACCGGGTGTTTCCCTGGGCTGGGGCGTGATCGACGACAATCTGTCGATGACCGTCATCCTCAACGCCCTGAAGGAGAAATCCAACGCCAACATCCTGTCAACACCCAGCCTGTTGACTCTGGACAATCAGGAGGCCTACATCACCGTGGGCCAGAACGTACCCTTCGTCACCGGCTCATTTACCAGCACCGGGACCGGCGATGGCGCACAAAACCCGTTTCAGACCATTGAGCGGGAGAATGTGGGCATTACGCTCAAGGTGACGCCTCACATCAACGAGGGAGACTCTGTGGTGCTGGATATCTCCCAGGAAGTCTCCAGTCTCAGCAACACGTCCGTGGTGTTGCAGGCGTCTGACCTGATCACCAACGAGCGCGTACTGCAGACCAAGGTGTTGGCGGCGGATGGACGCGTTGTGGTGCTCGGTGGCCTGATCAAGGACGATGTGCAGGACGCCAGCCAGAAGGTGCCCTTGCTCGGTGATATACCGCTGCTCGGGCGCCTGTTCCGCAATGATGCGGTACAGGTCATAAAAACCAACCTGCTCATTTTCATCCGTCCCACGATCATCCGCGACGACGAGCAACTCGCTGGTGCCACCGCGGACAAGTATCGCTACATCCGCGACCAGCAGGTGCTGCGCCGCGAGCGCGGCCTCATGTTCCTCGATGATAGCAGTGTACCGGTGCTGCCCGAGTGGGAAGAGCAGATCCGGCAGTTGCAGGAAATCCGCGACGAGTCGGGTAACACGCCGGCGGCTGTGGAGGCCGACTGATGTCCTCCGCGGAGGTCGCGGTGCCCGAGCCGTCGAGGGCAAACCTGCCCTTCGGGTTTGCCAAGCAGTTTGGCGTGCTGGTCGATAACCGGGTGCAGGGTGCAGTGCTCGTGCATCGTAGCCCTCTCGAGGCCCCGTTGTTGCTGGAGATTCGTCGATGGCTGGGCGCCCCGTTCGAATGCGAGACGGTGTCGGATGCCGAGTTCCAGCGGCGCCTCTCCCGCGCCTACCAACGCGACAACAACGCGGCGGTGCAGATGGCGGAAGACATCAGTGCCGATGTCGACCTCAGCCGTCTCGCCGATGAAATACCGGACGCGGGTGATTTGATGGACGCCGAGGACGATGCGCCCATCATTCGCCTGATCAACGCCATCCTGTCCCAGGCCGTGCGTGAGCAGGCCTCGGACATCCATATTGAAACCTTCGAGGACCGGCTCAGCGTGCGCTATCGGGTGGATGGCGTGCTGGCGGAGGTGCTATCCCCGAAGCGGATGCTGGCGCCGCTGCTGGTGTCGCGGCTGAAAGTGATGGCGAAGCTGGACATCGCTGAAAAGCGGGTGCCCCAGGATGGGCGCATTTCCGTGCGCATAGCCGGGCACGCCATTGATATCCGTATGTCGACCATGCCCTCTGCCCACGGCGAACGCGTGGTGCTGCGCCTGCTGGACAAGCAGGCCGGGCAGTTGGAACTGCGGCAATTGAATATGAATGAGCAGGTGCTGCACAGTTACGAAAAGGCCCTGCGCAGTCCACACGGCATCATCCTGGTCACCGGCCCCACGGGGTCGGGTAAAACCACAACGCTGTATGCTGGCCTGTCGCATATCAACCAGGCCACGCGCAATATCCTCACCATAGAAGACCCGGTGGAGTACATGCTGCCAGGCGTGGGGCAGACGCAGGTCAACCCCAAGGTCGACATGACCTTTGCGCGCGGCCTGCGGGCTATTCTGCGGCAGGACCCTGACGTGGTGATGGTGGGCGAGATTCGCGACCTGGAAACGGCGGAAATCGCGGTGCAGGCGTCCCTCACCGGCCACCTGGTGCTGTCCACGCTGCACACCAATACCGCCATCGGCGCGGTGACGCGCCTGCAGGACATGGGTATTGAGCCTTTCCTGCTGTCCTCAAGCCTGATTGGCGTGATGGCCCAGCGTCTGGTGCGGCTGCTCTGCCGCGACTGCAAGGAGCCGCATCAACTGGCAGATTCCGAGCGCACGCTGTTGGGAGTCTCTGCGGACAGAAAGGAAACGGTCAGTGTCTATCGGGCCAAGGGCTGCGAACAGTGCAATTTCGGCGGCTACCGCGGGCGTACCGGCATTTATGAGTTGATCGAGGTGACGGACGCGCTGCGCCTGATGATTCACGAGGGCGCGAGCGAGCAGCAGATGCTGCTCGAAGCGCGCAAGCACTATCCGGGGATTCAGGAGGACGGTCGCCGGCGCATCCTGAGCGGTGAAACCAGCATCGAAGAAGTGCTGCGCGTCACCGCTGTCACCTGAGCCGCTAGGCGCTTATGACCGCGTATCGTTACCGGGCACTGGATGCCAGCGGCAAGCTGGTTAAGGGCGTACTGGAAGGTGATTCCGAGCGCCAGGTGCGCGGCCAGCTGCGCACGCAGAAGCTGCGTCCGGTTGATGTTGCGGTGGCAAACCGCCAGGCGGAGAGCAAGCCGCGTTCAGGCTGGTCGTTTCTGCAGCCGCGTATCAGTGTCGCCGAACTGGCGCTGGTCACCCGGCAGCTCGCCACACTGGTGCAGTCCAATCTGCCGCTGGACGAATGTTTGCAGGCAGCCGCCGAGCAGAGCCGCAAGGGCCGGACGCAGGGGCTGCTGTTGCAGGTGCGCTCGCGGGTTGCCGAGGGCCATACGCTGGCGTATGCCATGGGTGAGTTCCCGCTGGTGTTCAACGAAATGTACCGGGCCATGGTCAACGCCGGGGAGCACGCCGGTTTTCTCGGTCCGGTGCTGGCGCAGTTGGCCGATTACAACGAACAGCGCCAGTACACCGCGCAAAAGCTGAAAATGGCCATGATCTACCCGTTTATCCTGATCGCCGTGGCACTGGCGGTGGTTGTGGCACTGATGATTTTTGTCGTACCGGAGCTGATCGGCATTTTTGCGCACACCAATCGCGAACTGCCGTTGCTGACCCGCGGTTTGATAGTCGCCAGCGATTTTTCGCGCGATTACGCGCTCTGGGTGCTGGTGGCCATGGTGCTGTTGGTGTTCGGGCTGCGGCGCTGGCTGCGCCAGCCTCAGCGTCGCCGGCGGTGGCATGCCCTGTTGCTGCGCGTGCCGGGTTTTTCCCGGCTGGTGATAGCGATGGACACGGCGCGTTTTGCCTCGACCCTGAGTATTCTCATGGCCAGCGGGGTGCCCCTGCTGGAGTCGCTGCGCATTGCCGGGCAGGTGTTGACCAACCTGGTGCTGCGAGAAGACAGTGCCCGCGTGGCCGAGCGGGTACAGGAGGGAAGCAGCCTGCACCGAGCGCTGCGAGAGAATGGCCGGTTCCCGCCGATGATGGTGCACATGGTGGCCAGCGGCGAAGCCAGTGGCGAACTGGAAACCATGCTGGCGCGTTCGGCCAGCAATCAGGAGCGCGAACTGGAAATGACACTGGGAACACTCATGAGCCTGCTCGAACCCTTGCTCGTGGTGTTTATGGGCGGCATGGTGTTGGTCATTGTCATGGCCATTCTGTTGCCGATTTTTGATCTCAATACGATGGTGCGATAGTGATATGAAATTACCGACTACAGCAAGGCGGGCGCACAGCGGTTTCTCGCTGGTGGAAATTCTGGTGGTGCTGGTGATCATGGGGCTGCTTATCAGTGTCGTGGCACCCACGGTGCTCAATCGGGCGGATGAAGCGCGCATCCAGAAAGTTCACGCCGATTTCAAGGCGATCGAGACTGCGCTGAAAATCTATCGGCTCGACAACTACGTCTATCCCACCACCGAGCAGGGCCTCGACGCGCTGGTCGAGGCGAGCAATCTCGACCCGCAGCCACGTAATTTCAAGGACGGCGGTTACCTGCCGGAAGTGCCGCTGGATCCCTGGGGACGCCCCTACCTGTTCCTGAGCCCGGGCGAAAACGGTGAAGTGGATATTTACAGCCTCGGCGCCGATGGCCTGTCGGGAGGCGAAGGCCAGAACGCCGATATCGGCAACTGGAAGGAACAGGACTGATTCCATGCAGCGGCGGGTGGGCGCGGGGTTATCGCGGCCGTGTGCCGCACGGTGTCGCGCTTTCAGCCTGGTTGAACTGCTGGTTGTTCTGTTTGTGATTGTGCTGATGACGTCGCTTGCCACCCTCAACGTCGGTGATGGTGGACAGCAACAGGTGCTTGAGTCCCAGGTGCGTGAGTTGCGCAATGTCGCGGAGTTCGCCCTGGAAGAGGCGCAGATGGCGGGGCGGGACATGGGCCTGGTGCTGGCGGTGGATGTGCGCGGTGCGCAAACCCAATACCTCTACGACTGGCGCGAGCGGCGTGCCGAGGGCTGGCGGTCACCGGCGCTGGCGCGCGAGGTGCTGGCGCCGCGTACGCTGCCGGCAGAGGTCGAACTGGTGTTGCTGCTGGATGACATACCCACCGCTGATTTGCTGGCTGCGCCGCTGGCCGAGGACGCCGCGCCGCAGGTGGTGTTCTACGCCAGTGGCGAAGTGGCACCGGGCGCGCTGGAATGGCGCGCCCTGGACACGGCGGAGGTGCTCTGGCGGCTGGAGTGGGACTTGCTGGGGCGTATGACGATGTTGCCCCGCGGTGAGGTCGATGACGCGTATCCGTCGCGCTAGTCGCCGTGCCCGCAGCGTGCGTGGCTTCACCCTGGTGGAAGTGATGGTGGCACTGGCGATCGTGGCGCTGGCCCTGCCCGCGTTGTTGTTCGCCCTGCATCAGCAGGTGGACGGCACCGGCTATTTGCGTGACAAGTCGCTGGCGCAGCTGGTGGCCAACAACAAACTGGTGGAGTTGCGCCTGTTGAGCGCCGCACGGGGTGAGCTGTTGCGGGGCTCCGACAGCGGCAGTGAGGAGTTTGCCGGCCGCCCCTGGTACTGGCGGCTGGAAAGCACGCCGACCCAGGTGCAGGGTTTCTACCGGGTGGAAATTACCGTGCGTGCCGGGGAGGAGGATGGCGGGCCGCTGCTGTATTCCCTGGTGGCCTTCCTCGCCGCGCCGGGTGGCGAGCGGCAGGGTATCGTGGCGCGGCAGCGGGCAGGGGGTTTCCGTTTTGCGAGCTAGCGGTTTTACCCTGGTGGAAGTGCTGATCGCGTTGGCCATAACGGCTTTTGTGGCGGCGGTGGCCTACACCGGCCTGTCCACCGTTATCAACGGCGTCGAGAGTACCCGCGGGGTCGCTGAGCGCACCTGGGAGGTGAATCGTGCCCTGCAGATACTGCAGCGCGACCTGCGACAATTTGTCGACCGCCCGGTCCGGGATGAATTCGGCGAGCAGGAGCCGGCCCTGATGGGGGGGCCGGCAGCGCGCTTTCTGCTCAGCTTCACCCGCACCGGGTGGCATAACCCGACCGATCAGCCGCGCAGCACGCTGCAGCGGGTCAACTATGTGTGGGAGGAGGACAGCCTGTGGCGCGAGAGCTATACCGTGCTGGACCGTGCGGGTTCGACCGAGCCGCAGCGGGTGCGCTTGCTGGAGGGGGTGACGGGGGTTCAGATCACGTTTCTGGCCTCGGTAGCGGCCTTGCAGCCGGGCGCCCGGGGCACTGAGGTTGATACCCGCAACTGGCCCGACAATTGGGTGGTGGATACCAGTCAACCGAACGCCACGCTGGCGCCCCCGGCGGCACTGGAGCTGACTCTGGAGTTGAATGATCTCGGCGACCTGCGGATGTTGTATGAATTGCCACTGCCGCCGTTGTAGCCCCGGGACGCCTCTGGCGGAGCGCGGCGTCGCGCTGGTGGTCGCCCTGCTGGTGTTCGGTCTGTGCGCCGCCCTCATGGTCGCCATGCAGCGTGAGTTCGCCCTGTTTGCGCAACGGGGTGCCAACCTGTTTTTACAGGATCAGGGTTACGCCTACCTGCGCGGGGCCGAAGAGCTTGCCGCGGTGGCCCTGGTGATGGATTACGATGCCGACCAGTCCCGCGAGCAGATGCGCGATGACAAAAACGAAATCTGGGCGCAGCAGGCGACCCCGTATCCACTGGACGAGGGCGGTTGGCTGGTCGGGTCGCTGCAGGACCTGCAGGGACGCTTCAACCTCAACACACTGGCGGCAGAGCCGACTGAACCGGGTGAGGCGGATGTGAGCGAGCGCTTCACCCCGGCGGAGGCGTTTTTCATCCGCCTGCTACAGGCACTGCCGGATGCTGCGCTGGGGCAGGCCGAGGCGGTGGCGGTCACGCGTGCTATCGGCGACTGGCTGGATGAGGACAGCATTCCCCGTGCGTTTGGCGCGGAGGATGATGTTTACAGTGGGCAGACGCCGGCCTACCGCGCGGCCAACCACCCCATGGCGAGCGTCAGCGAACTGCGTGCGGTCGCCAACATGACACCGCAACTGTATGTTGCACTGGCGCCGTGGGTCACGGTCTGGCCGCGCACGCCGGCGCCGCTGAATATTCACACGGCATCGCTGCCCTTACTGCGCGCGATCAATGCTGACGGTGAGCTTGCCCCCCTCAGCGAGGCCCAGGGCGAGGCACTCTGGCAGACGCAGCAGGAGGAAGGCGGGTTTGCCGACCGTGAGACTTTCCTCGCCAATTCCGTGTTCGGCGAGAAGACCATGACCGACGCGGGTAGCCTGTTGGGGGAAAGCTCCTCCTGGTTCCTGCTGTCTGCGGAGGTCGAAGTTGCCGAGCGCAAGATGCGCTTGTACAGTGTCCTGCAGCGCGACAAGCGCGAGGTGCGGCCAATCGTGCGAGCGATGGGCAGCCTGTGACCCGCTCGCCATTCCCCGGATTGATGACAACGGAGAGAACTCTGTGCAGAACCTAGCCATCGTGCGCCTGATGGATGATGCGCTTGTCTGGTATCCGCCCGGTGCGGGTGAGCAGCCGCGGCCGCTGGGCAGTGCCGAAGAGGTAGCAAACTTCGCCGCCAGTCTGCGCAGTTCGCGCTGGCAGGCATGCTTCGCAGCCCCGGGTGCCGATGTGCGCTTACTGCCGCTGGAGGTAGCAGCGGCAGAGAAGAAGCATCTGGCGCGGGCATTGCCGTTCATGTTTGAGGAGCAGGTTGCGGAAGACGTAGACGCTCTGCATTTCGCCTCGCGGGCACTGGATAAAACCCGCTATGCGGTGGCGATGTGTAGCCACCGGGCGATGGCATACTGGGCGCAGCGCCTGGCGCACCTGCCGGATTTACCGCGGTGGGTGCCGGAAACGCTGCTGCTCCCGTGGCGTGCGGGTGAATGGTGCCTGGTCATGGATGGCAAACAGGTGCTGGTGCGCAGCGGTGAGGCCGAGGGCTACGCGGTGGAGCACGAGCTGCTGCCCGCCGTGCTCCTGGCTGCGGCTGAGGCAGAGATGCCGGAGGCCATCATATTCTATGCGGCTGACCATGCAGACGCACTCGATTTGCTGCCAGCGGCGCTGCGGGAGCGTGTGCAGTGGCGGCAGGGTAACCTCTGTAGCGCGTTACTGTTATCGGCTGATGAAGCCGCATTGAACCTGCGCCAGGGCGCCTATGCGTCGCGCCTGCCGCTGGTGCAATGGTGGAACTACTGGCGTGTCGCCGCCAGTTTCCTGCTCGGCGCGTTTGTCTTGCAGCTGGCTGCGACATGGGCGGACTACCGCGCCTTGGCAAGCGAGAATCTGGCGTTGCGTGGCGCACTGGAGGCGAGTTATCGCCAGGCCATGCCTCAGGGTGCGCTGGTGGACGCCGAGCGACAGCTGCAACGGCAGCTGGACAGCCTGCGGGGTGGGCCCGGTGCGGGCAGTTTCGTGCCATTGCTGGAGCGCGCCGGTCGCGTGATTGCCGAGCGCCCGGCCACGCGGGTTCTCAGCCTGAACTACAACCAGCGGGGTGGCGAGATGCGCCTTAATATCGTTGCCAGCGATTTCTCCGCGGTTGAACAACTGCGCGCGGGGCTTACCGATGCGGGTCTGGCGGCTGAAATGGAGAGCAGCAGTGCGCAAGGTGACGGGGTGCGAGCCCGCATCCGGGTGAGGGGCGCGTGATGAAAGCCTGGTGGGTGCGCCTCACGGTGCGGGAGCAGTCCAGCGTGCTGGTGTTGGCGATGGCTGTGGCAGTGTGGTTGCTGTGGGTAGCCCTGTGGTCGCCGATGGCGGCCAAACGCGATCGCATGGCGGAGCAGAACAGCGCGACAGCGGAAACGCTGGTGCGTGTGGATGCGCTGTCAGCGTTGGTATTGCAGGCGCGGGAGGGTAATACGCCGGTGCGCTCGGGCAGCAATCTCGCCGCGGTGGTTAATCAGAGTACCGCCCGGTACGGCCTGTCAGTGAGCCGGTTGCAACCGGGTGCGCGGGGCGACCTGCAGGTGCGCCTGGAAAACGCCCGTTTTGCCGATCTTGCGGCCTGGCTGCATCAGCTCGAAATGCGGGAGGGCCTGGTGTTCGCAGAAGTCGCGATCACACAGGCGGGCAGCGCGGGTCTGGTCAATGCGACGGTGCGGATCGGTCAGCCATGAGCCGCGCGCAGCTGCTCGCGGGGGTCGCCGCCCTGCTGTTATTGTTTGTCCTGCTGCTGGCGGGCGCGCCTGCGCACGTGCTGAATCGTGTTCTCGCCGGTACGCCGGTCGCGGCTGACGGCTTGTCAGGTACGGTGTGGAGTGGCCGCGCGAGCCGCGTACGGGTGTCCACTGATGCCGGCATTCTGCATCTGGGCGAGGTGACCTGGTCGGTGCGTCCGCTGTCGCTGCTCCTGGCGGCCCCGACACTGCGTATACACTCCCGCTGGAGTGACCAGGAACTGGCGGCTGTTGTCGCCTGGCGTGGCGAACGCGAGGTCATCCTGTCCGATGTCGAGGCGCGATTTGATGCCGCGCTGTTGCGACACCTGGCGCCGATAGCCCTCACGGGGCGAATGACAGCCCAGGCCGAGACGCTGCACCTGCGCGACGGTTTGCCGCTGGAGGCGACCGCGCGGCTGACCTGGCAGCAGGCAGCCTGGGATTCACCGCAGGGTCTGCTTCCGCTGGGTAGTTACGCCGCGGATATACGGGATACCGCCCCAGGGGTGTTGGCCGGCACCATAGTCACGCTCGCCGGCCCCCTGCGTGCCGAGGGAGAGTTGCAGTTGCGACAGCGCGACTATAGCATCGCCATTTTACTGACCCATGACGAAACCTGGGATCCTCTGTTACAGGAAGCGCTTGCCCTGCTGGCGCGGCCAGTGGCGGCGGGCTACGATTTACGCCTCGATGGCTCCCTCCCGCAGTAGGGTCGCTGACTTCGAACCACCTACAGGATCACGTGTTATGAGCAAGCCCGGCCAGCGCAAGTACGAGTGTGTCATTTGCGGTTTTATCTACGATGAAGCCCTGGGTATTCCGGAGGACGGCATTGCGCCCGGCACCCTCTGGGAAGATCTGCCCGAGGACTGGGAATGCCCCGACTGCGGTATCTCCAAGGCCGATTTTGACCTCATGGAAGGTTGAGCCTACCCACTTTCTGGATAACCCTGATGACGACTGCAACCCGGCTGCAAGCCCTGCGCAAACTGATGCAAGAGCGGGGTTACGATGCCCTGGTCATCCCCCGTGCCGATGAACACCTCGGCGAATATATTCCGCTACACAATGAACGCCTGCTCTGGGTGTCCGGATTTACCGGCTCGGCGGGCGTGGTTGTGGTGCTGCGCGACAGTGCGGCGATTTTTGTCGACGGGCGCTACACCGTGCAGGTCCGACAACAGGTGGATGCAGCCCATTTCAGTTATCAACACCTGATCAACACGCCCCCGGCCAGCTGGCTGGCCGGTGCATTGCCGTCCGGAGCACGGGTCGCGGCAGACCCACGGCTGCACAGCCTGCAGTGGTACCGCGATGCCGAGGAGACATTGCAGGCCGCGGGTGTGGTGTTGTGTGCGGATGCGGACAACCTGGTTGACCGTTGCTGGCACGAGCGTCCCGCGCCAGACGTGCGTCCGGCGCTGTTGCTGGATGACGCGTTCAGCGGTGAGTCCAGCGCCAGCAAACGCGCGCGCATTGCGGCAAGCCTGGAGAGCCAGCGTGCCGATGCAGCGCTGGTGTTCGCACCGGATTCGGTATCTTGGTTGCTCAATGTACGTGGCCTGGATGTGCCCTGTCTGCCGGTGTTGCAGTCGATGGCGCTGATCTGGCGCGACGCCTCGGTGGATCTCATTGTGGATCCCCGGCGCATGCCCCCGGGTTGGCAGGCACACTGCGGAGCCGACGTGCGCCTGCATGCGCCGCAGGAGGCCGCCGCACTTCTTGCCGGGCAGGCAGGCCGGCGTGTGGTGGCGGACCCCCACACCGCAAATGCCTGGTCGCAACGGCTTCTGGAGGAGGGCGGTGCGATCCTGGTGGCCGCGCCCGACCCGGTACTGCTTCCGAAGGCCTGCAAGAACGCCGTGGAGATTGACGGCGCACGCAAGGCACATGTACGCGACGCCGTTGCTGTGGTCCGTTTTCTCGCCTGGCTTGATACGGAGCTGCAGAGTGACCAGTACCACGATGAGGCGGGCCTCGCGGACCAGCTGTTGGCTTTCCGTGAGGAGGGCGAGCATTTCCAGGGGCCTTCGTTCGACACGATTTCGGCGGCAGGGGGCAATGCCGCCATGTGTCACTACAATCATCGCAATGCCGTGCCGGCCCGGTTGCCGCCCGACTCCGTTTACCTCGTGGACTCCGGGGGCCAGTACACCGACGGCACAACCGACATCACCCGCACGGTGGCCATTGGCACGCCGGCGGCGGGGGTGCGCAAGCTCTTCACACTGGTCTTGCAGGGCCACATTGCACTCGACCAGGCGCGTTTCCCCCGCGGCACCACCGGTACGCATCTCGACGTGCTGGCGCGCCAGCCGCTCTGGCGCGAGGGCTTCGATTACGACCACGGCACCGGCCACGGTGTCGGGGCGTTTCTCAGCGTGCATGAAGGGCCGCAGCGGATCAGCCGGGCGTGGAGCGCAGCAACGCTGGAGCCGGGCATGATCCTCAGCAATGAACCGGGCTACTATCGCGACGGCGAGTTCGGTATTCGCTGTGAAAACCTGGTGGTGGTGCAGGCATTGAACGGCGAGCTGGAAACACCGATGTACGGCTTTGACGTGTTGACACTGGTGCCTTTTGACCGGCGCCTGATTGACGTGGGCCTGCTGTCGCCTTGCGAACAGGCCTGGATCGATGCCTATCACCGGCGCGTGGAAGATACGGTGGCGCCCCTGCTGGACGAGCCTGAACGGCAATGGCTGGCGCAGGCCTGCGCGCCATTGATTGCCAGCTGATGCGTTGAGGGGTTTTGTGTACACTGCGCAGAATAATCAGAACTCGGAGAGTGGAGCACCATGGCAGTAGCGGCAGCAGATCACTGGTCCTCCCGGTTTGCGTTTCTCATGGCGGCCGTCGGGTTTGCGGTGGGCCTGGGTAACATCTGGCGGTTTCCCTATATCACGGGTGAAAATGGCGGCGCCGCTTTCGTCATCGTCTATCTGCTCTGCGCCTTCTGTATCGGCATGCCCATCCTGATCGCCGAGCTTATGGTGGGGCGGCGCGGCCAGGCAAGCCCGCCGGAAGCCATGGCCGTCGTTGCCGCAGAGAGTGGTCGCAGTCGCCAGTGGCAGTGGGTTGGCGGTATGGGGCTGCTGGCGGCCTACACTATCGAGATCGTCTACGCCGTGATCGTGGGCTGGGTGCTCTGGTACCTGTTCAAGGCGGTGACGACCGGGTTTGCCGATGTCGATGCCGTGAACGCTGCCGCGCAGTTCACTGCGGTTCAGGGCGATACCTTGGGTATGCTGTTCTGGACCCTGGTCGGCCTGGCCATCACCGGGTTAATTATCTATGCCGGCGTCAAGGATGGCATCGAGCGCGCTGTGGTCGTTATGATGCCACTGATGTTCCTGCTTCTGGTGGGGCTTGCCGCTTACAACTATTTTGCCGGGGGCTTCCACGCCGCAATTGAGTGGCTGTTCACTCCGGATTTCAGCAAGATCGGTCCCGATGCAGTGCTCGCGGCGATTGGCCAAGCTTTCTTCTCTATTGGTGTGGCGATGGGCGGCATGATGATCTACGGATCCTACCTGCCCAGATCCATCTCCATCGGTCAGTCGGCGCTGATTATTGTGTTGGCGGATACGGTGGTGGCATTGCTGGCAGGGCTGGTGATTTTCCCGGCCGTGTTCAATTACGGGCTGGATCCGGCGGCCGGTGCAGGCCTCATTTTCCAAACCCTGCCGGTGGCCTTTGCGCAGATGCCTGGCGGACACGTGTTCAGCGTACTCTTTTTTACCATGCTTTCGGTGGCCGGTATTACCTCGATGGTCGGGCTGGTGGAGTGCGTGAATGCCTGGATAGAGGAGCGCTACGGTATGCCGCGGCACCGCAGCGCCCTGTTGGTGATCGCTTCGGTTGCCGTATTCAGCGTGCTGAGTATTCTGTCTTACAACGTGTGGGTCGATTTCAGCCTGGGTGGGCGGAATTTCAACGACACCATGGATTATTTCTCCAACCAGATCCTGTTGCCCCTGGGTGGTCTCATGATCGCGGTGTTTGCCGGTTGGGTCACGACCGCGCGGGCCAGTCGCGACGAACTCTGGAGCATGAGCCGCATGAGCTATGGGCTCTGGCGCTTCATGATCCGTTTTGTGGTGCCACCTGCGCTGGTGGTCATTTTTGTGCGAGGCGTTGCCGGCTGAGGTCACGCCGGGGTGCCAGGCACACTTGGGTTTGAGCCTGCGGAGTTCCTATGTTCACTGCCGTCAATGATTTTCTCTGGGGCCAGGTGCTCGTGCTGGTTCTGGTCGCGGTCGGTTTGTTGTTCACGGTTGCCTCACGCGGCGTGCAGTTTCGCTACTTCGGGCGTATGTTCGGCGTACTGCGTGGTGGCATGCACCATGAACGCGGCCAGGTAAGCTCCTTCCAGGCCCTGGTGGTATCGGTAGCGGGGCGCGTAGGCAGTGGCAATATCGCCGGCGTTGCGGTGGCGATCACGCTGGGCGGCCCGGGTGCCGTGTTCTGGATGTGGCTGATCGGCCTCATGGGTATGGCGACCAGCTTTTTCGAGTGTTCCCTGGCGCAGTTGTTCAAACGCACGGAGCCGGATGGCAGCTTTCGTGGCGGGCCGGCCTATTACCTGACTTACGGGGTTCGCCAGCGCGGCCTTGCCGCGGTGTACTCCGTGTTGCTGTTACTGACCTTCGGCCTGGGCTTCAACGCCGTGCAGTCCTATGTGGTGGCCACGTCGCTGGCCGAATCGTTCGGTGTAGCCACATGGGCCACCGGCGTGGCGATGGTGTTAGTGCTGGGCAGCGTAATATTCGGCGGTATTCGTCGCATCGCCCTCGTGTCCGAGGTGATCGTGCCGGTCATGGCACTCATGTATTTTCTTGCGGCCCTGGTGGTGATTGCCTTGCACATCACCGAGGTGCCCGCAGCACTCTGGTCGATCGTGCAAAGTGCGTTCGGCATCGAGCAGGCTGTGGGTGGCGGGCTCGGCGCCGTCATCATGCAGGGGGTAAAGCGCGGCCTCTTCAGCAACGAGGCGGGGCTGGGCAGTGCCCCCAACGTGGCGGCTGTGGCGCATGTGCCGCACCCGGCCAACCAGGGTGTGGTGCAGGCGTTCAGCGTGTTCATTGACACCATGATCATGTGCAGCTGCACCGCGGTGATCATTCTGCTGTCTGATGTCTACCAGCCGGGTGCCCCGGATGTGGATGGCGTGCTGCTGACCCAGCTCGCCATGGGGAGTCACGTGGGCGGCTGGGGTGCCACCTTTGTGTCCGTTGCGCTGGTGCTGTTTGCGTTCAGTTCCATTCTCTACAACTATTATCTCGGCGATAACAGCCTGAGCTTTTTCAGTGACGACAACCCGACAGTCGCCAATATATTCCGCGTTGCGGTGCTGGGGCTGGTGTTCTGGGGATCGCTGCAGGATCTGAGCACGGTGTTCGGTTTTGCCGAGCTCACCATGGGCTTGCTGGCGCTGGTGAACCTGGTTGGTCTGGTGTGGATGTACCGTATTGGCATGCGCCTGCTGCGCGACTACGACAACCAGTTGCGCCAGGGTGAGGAGCCCCGCCTGCGGCCGGGTGACTGGCGCGATCTGGATATCGACGAAAAGTCCTGGCCGGGTTAAATGTCTGTTTTCGGGTGCGTGCCCCGCGCTTACAGTACAGGTGAAAACAGGCGAGCGGCGCCCATGGCAAGCGGGAACCAGGCAGGCTTGGCCGCAATTTCAGCAGGCGTTACCTCGCGACATTTCAGCAGATCAGCCTCGAGCATGGCCTGCACCTCGCTGGCGAAGTGCTCGCCGTCCACGAGCAGCGTAATCTCGAAATTGAGTCGGAAAGAGCGATTGTCAAAATTGGCGGTGCCGATACCGGCGAGGTGGTGGTCCATCAACAGCACTTTCTGGTGCAGGAAGCCACCCTGGTAGCGGTACACCTTCACGCCCGCGGGTAGCAGCTCCCGGGTGAACGACCAGTTGGCCATGCCCACGACAGGTCCATCGGGTTCGTCGGGAATCATGACGCGGACATCGACACCGCGTAGCGCGGCGAGCTGCAGGGCCGACACGATGCTTCTGTCGGGAACGAAGTAGGGGCTCGCGATCCAGATTCTCTGTTTTGCGGCCACAATGAGCTGCAGAAACATGAGCCCGGCTTGTTCCAGTATGCTGGAGGGATCGGACGGAAACACGAGCACATTCTCTGTGCCGTGGTGGGCATCCTCCGCGTCCGGCTGTACAACGCTCAGTGAAGTTTGCGTCGCCCAGCGCCAGTCGGTGGCAAAGGCCAGTTCCACGCCCAGCACGGCGGGCCCCTGCAGGCGCAGGTGCGTGTCACGCCAGTGCCCGATATCCGGATCCAGCCCCAGGTACTCGTCGCCAATATTGTGGCCACCGACCCAGGCCACATGCCCGTCGACAACGACGATCTTGCGGTGATTGCGGAAGTTGAGCTGGAAGCGGTTGCGGCGCCCCTGTGTGGTATTGAAAGCGGCAACCTGCACGCCAGTCTGGCGCAGCTGGCGACACAGCCCCGTGCGGTGAAAATTGCGGCTGCCTATTTCATCGTAGAGCAGGTGTACGCTGACACCGGCGCGCGCCTTGTCCGACAGGACCCGGCCGATACGCCTGCCCAGGTTGTCGTCGCGAATAATGTAAGACTCGAGCAGGATGTGGTGTTGGGCGGATTCCAGGCCGCGGAGAATACTGTCGAAGGTCTGCTGGCCATCAACCAGCAGCTCGACAGCATTGCCCCCGGCAGCAGGAATACCCGTGAGGTTGAAGAGGGCGTTGTAGACGGGTTCGGCGGGGGAGCTGAAGACCAAATGTTTGGACACCTCGGCTCTTGTTTGTTGCAACAGCTCGCGGGTTTCCTGTTCCACGGCATTGCGCTGTTCCAGATAACCGTCGAACTTGGTGCGCCCGAATACCAGATAGCAGGGCACTGCAAGATAGGGCACCGCGAGCAGGGAAATGGCCCAGGCGATCGCCCCCTGCGCCGTGCGTACGTTGATGATGGCCTCGACGGCAGAGACAATACCCAGCGCATAGAACAGGACCACCGCAACGGCGATGATCTCGGTGTACATTTCCAGCCCCAAACCGCCTACCCGGCCCCCGCCAGTAGATGGCGGTGCAGATTCTGGATGTCGTTAGAAGTCAGTTGCAGGCCGTCGCGCACATACGCGTCAAAACTCCCCCAGCGGGCGTCTATCTCGTCGAACCCGGCCTGCAGCCAACGCGCATCGACACCGAGCATGGTTTCCACGGTGGATGCTGCAGTCTCGCCCTTGAATACCCGCAGCAGCATCAGTTCCTGGCTGCGGGCCTCCAGCGACGGTTCACGACTGGCCAGGTAGTCCGCCATGATCTGCTTTTTGGGTACGCCCAGAATCCTCAGCAGTATTGCGGCGGCGAACCCGGTGCGATCTTTCCCCGCCGTGCAGTGCCAGGCCAACGGACGGCCCTCGGCAGCGAGTACGGCCTGTATGAAGCTGCGGTACTGGGGTGTAAATTCGTCCGCAAATTGGCGGTTGGCCTGCAGCATGAAGTCATCGGCGTTGAAACCCGCGAGATCGCCGCTGTCGATCCTGCCGCGCAGGTCATGTATCAGGGCATCGTTGCCGGAATCGAGAATGGGAATGCTCAACTGCATGAACGTGGTGTCTTCGGGTAGGCGGCTGGGTTCGTCTTCACGCTCGGCACTGGAGCGAAAATCGATCAGGGTGTCGAGTTGCAGGCGCTGCAGCTGCTGTAGATCACTGCGCGAAGCGTTGGCCAGATGCCCGGAGCGGTAAAGCCTGCCCCAGGCAACGCTGTGTCCGTCCTCGGTGGCGTAACCGCCCAGGTCGCGGAAGTTGTGAATACCCTCGAATGCCAATAAGCGCGCGTCTTCGCGCTCGGCGGCGGGCAGCTCCACCGGCAGCTGCACGGGGGCAGGGGGAATGAACTGGATGACGGCGAGGGTGATGAGAAACGCGGCCAACAGGATTTTGTACCAGAACGCTCGTGACATGCGGTATCCGTGTGGATGAAAACCCCGCGCAGGATAGCATTCCCGCGCGGGCGATCGTAGCCACTTGTTCGAGTAGCTTATTCGAGTACCCTATTCGAGCAATTCGGGTTGCTCCGCCACGATAACATCATATAGCGGTTGGAAACTGAACCAGCCGGCCAGGGGGGAACCCACCGTGGCGCGCGTCTGCCGGGCGCAATCGGCGTCGATCAACCGCGGTGTACCGGCGGCTTCGGCCAGCAGTTGTGCCTGGCAGGAACGCTCCATGGTGATAAACCACCAGGCAGCCTCTTCGACGGTTTCGCCCACCGTCAGCAGACCGTGGTTCTGCAGGATGGCCGCCTTGTTGTCGCCCAGTGCCTTCGCGATGCGCTCGCCCTCACCGGTATCCAGTACCACGCCGGTGAAGTCATCGAACAGTACATGGTCTTCGAAGAATGCGCAGGCGTCCTGCGTAATCGGGTCCAGTGGCCGACCCAGGGATGCCCAGGCCTTGCCATACAGGGAGTGTGAGTGGGCTGCCGCCGTTACCCGCGGGTTGGCCATGTGAATACGCGAGTGGATGGTAAAGGCAGCGCCATTGAGGAGGCCGTCGCCTTCTACCACCTCGCCGCTGTGGCTGACCAGCAACAAGTCGGAGACGCGCATCTGCTTGAATGAGCGGCCCATGGGGTTTACCCAGAAGTGGTCACTGTGCTCGGGGTCCCGCACGGTGACGTGGCCGGCTACACCCTCGTCGAAGCCGAACTTGCCGAACAGGCGCAGTGCTGCCGCGAGGCGCTGCTTGCGTTCGGTGCGCAGCTCGCTGCTGGATTTATCGGTGGATTCACCTCCCATGCCGGTGGTGTCCCGGTTCATGATGATGGCATTTGCAGTATTCATATCCTGGCCCTTTTCTCTGTGTATTATTGTTGCAGTGTAGACGTTTTTGACCTGAGGTTGGCGTCAAAGACTTTACATATTAATTGTATCTAATATATCGTTGCCGCAAGCAGCCGGGGTGAATCAGTCATGGCGGAGATGGATGCAGGTGCAATGGCCGCGCAGGCCAAGCAGGCAGTCGCCCTGCTCAAGGAACTCGCCAATGAGCAGCGTTTGCTGATTCTCTGCACGCTAGTGGAGGGTGAACGGTCTGTGGGTGCGCTGAATGCCGACATCGAACTGTCGCAGTCGGCCCTGTCGCAGCACCTTGCGCGCTTGCGCGAGGCGGGCCTGGTCACTGCGCGGCGGGAGGGGCAGCAGGTTTACTACTCGCTTGCCGCGGGTGAGGTGGCCGCAATTCTGCAGGTTCTGCATACCCTGTATTGTGGCGAGGAACAGGGCAGGTCATGAGCCACCCGCTGGATCGGGTTGTGGCGTTCACACTCGGTGGTGGCTTGCCCAGGCTGTTGTTCGTAGTGGGGCTGCTGGCTGGAATCCTGTCACTGTGGCTGACGCCGCGAGAGGAGGAGCCGCAGATTGTTGTACCCGTCGTGGATGTGTTTGTCGAGGCGCCGGGACTCTCCGCCACGCAAGTCGAGCGGCAGGTGGCGGTGCCACTGGAAAAGCTGCTGGCCCAGATTCCGGGCGTTGAACACGTCTACTCCACCACAACGGCTGGCCGTACCACCGTCACGCTTTCCTTCTACGTGGGCGAAGAGCGCGAAGCGGCATTACTCAACACCTACAACAAACTCTACTCCAATCCACACTTGCTGCCTGCTGTCGTCAGTCAGTGGCACCTGCGCCCGGTCGAGGTGGATGATGTCGCGATCGTGGTGCTGGCGCTGTGGTCGGATGCCCCGGAGCTCTACAGTGACTACGATCTGCGCCGCGTGGCCGATGAGTTGAGTACCTATCTGCAACGCCTGCCCGACTCGGGTGAAGTGACGGTGACCGGTGGGCGCGCGCGGCAGGTGCAGATACTGCTGGACCCGGAGCGCCTGGCCGCACGGCGCACCAGCGCGTCGGAGGTGCATACGGCGTTGTCGGTATCCAACCTGCTGCAACCCGCAGGACGCTGGACTTACAACAACACGTCGATCCTGCTCGAGAGCGGCGATGCACTGCGCGATGCACAGGAACTTCCCGAGCTGGTAGTGAATGTGATCGACGGCGTACCGGTGTATCTGCGCGATGTTGCGCGCATTGTCGATGGCCCGCAGGAGCCCAGTCACTACACCTGGATCAGTTTCGCCGGGGAGCGCACGGCTCGCGGGCCCGACGCCGCTGCCCGCTACCCGATGGTCACGCTGAACGTTGCCAAGAAGTCCGGCACCAATGCCGTGGGTCTGGCGCAGCGGGTTCACGCGGAGCTCAACACCCTGCAATGGGAACTACTGCCCGCTGAAATGCAGGTGCGCGTGCTGCGCGACTACGGGCAAACCGCCAATGAAAAGGTCAATAATCTGGCTAGCAGCCTCGCTTTCGCCATCGTGACAGTGGTGGTTTTCATCAGCGTGTTCCTGGGGTGGCGCGCGGGCCTGGTGGTGGGTCTCGCTGTGCCCATTTGCTACGGCTTCACCCTGGCACTGGATATGGCTTTTGGTTACACCATCAACCGGGTGACGCTGTTTGCGCTGATTCTCGCGCTGGGCCTGCTGGTGGATGACCCGATTACCGGGGTCGACAATATTGCGCGCAACTTTGCCGGCGGCAGCGGACCGCGGACCCGGCGCATCGTCGACGCCATGGCGGAAATTCGGGTTCCCCTGCTGATGTCCACGTTGACCATTGTGGTCGCTTTTCTGCCGCTGGCCTTCATCACCGGCATGATGGGGCCGTATATGGCGCCTATGGCCTTTAATGTGCCCGTGGCCGTCATCAGCAGCACACTGGTCGCATTTCTGGTAACGCCCTGGCTCGCCGAGCGCCTGTTGCCCTCTGTCGATAGCCCCGCCCTGGAGGCAATCGCGGGAGACCCCGCCCCAGCTGGCGGTGGCTACGCCCGGTTTATGCGTCCTGTGTTGATGCGGCGCGGCAGGGCACGGCTGGTGGTCTGGGTGGTGCTGGTGATGTTCATGGGCGCTGCGAGCTTGCCCCTGTTGCGGCTGGTGCCCTTGAAGCTGCTGCCCTACGACAACAAGAACGAAGTGCAGGTGCTGGTGGATCTGCCTGAATCTGCCACGCTGGAACAGACAGCGGCGCTGAGCCAGCGCGTGGTGCAAACACTGCTGCGTGTGCCGGAAGTGGAAGCGGCGGCGGTGTTCGTTGGTGAGCCCTCGCCGATTGACTTCAATGGCATGGTGCGCCGTCACTACCAGAGGGTGGCGCCGCACCTGGCGGATATCCGGGTGGTTCTGGTAGACAAGGACCGGCGCGAGCAGCAGTCCCACGGTGTTGTGCTGCGTCTGCGCGAATTGTTGGCACCGCTGCAGACGGAGGGCATTAACCTGCAGGTGGTTGAGGTGCCGCCAGGCCCGCCGGTGATGAGCACGCTGGTGGCGGAAGTCTACGGCGCGACGCTCACACCGTATGACAGGCAGCAGGCCGCCGCCCAGCAGCTTGCGGCGCGCCTGGCGCGCGAAGCACACGTCGTTGAGGTGGATACCTCGGTACAGGCAGCGCAACCGCGCTGGCGTTTTGTTGTCGACAAGCCCAGGGCGGCCCTTTCCGGTGTGTCGACAGCGGATATCAACGACACCATTGCGATGGCCAATGAAGGCGTCATTGCGGGTTTCCTGCAACAGGCCAGCGAGGCCAAACCCCTGCCCCTGTTGCTGCGTCTGGCGCCAGAAGAGCGCATCTCCCCGCACGACTTTGCGCGCCTGCAGGTGAAAGGGCGTGCCGGTATCACCCAGGCCAGTAAGGCCAGCGGTCTCGACGCTGCACCGCAGCCACTGGTGGCGTTGGGTGAGTTGGGTAGCTTTCGGCAACTGACTGCTGATCAGGCCATTTACCGCAAGGATCTGCGCCCGGTGGTCTATGTCAGCGCCGAGCTGTCAGGGCGTCCACCGGCTGACGTCATTGCCGACATGGTCGCCGATGAGGGCGCTGGTGAAGGCAGCGCCAGTGACTGGCAGGGACGCACGTTTCTCACCGCAGGCGGCGGCGATGGCTGGGCACTGCCGCCGGACATTGAGGTGCGCTGGACTGGAGAGGGTGAATGGCGCATCACGGTAGATGTGTTCCGCGATATGGGGCTGGCCTTTGCCTTTGCCCTGTTGGCGATTTTCTTCCTGCTGCGGGTGCAAACGGCTTCATCGGCGCTGTCGCTGATCATTATGGCGGCCATCCCGTTAACAGTGATCGGCATCATGCCCGGGTTCTGGTGGTTGAACACGGTGGGTGAACGCACAGTGGCAGGCGCCCCCGATCCCGTTCTGTTCACGGCCACGGCCATGATCGGCATGATTGCGCTGGCGGGGATCGTGGTGCGCAATTCTCTGATCCTTGTTGAGTTTGTTACTCAGGCGCGCAGTCGCGGCGCCTCTATTGTCGATGCTCTGCTGGAGGCGGGGCATGTGCGCATGCGCCCGGTGCTGTTGACGGCGGGTACAACGTTGTTGGGCAATCTCGTGATTATTCTCGACCCGGTCTTCAGTGGCCTGGCCCTGGCTATTATTTTCGGCATCATCGCGTCGACCCTGTTGACGTTGGTGGTGGTGCCGGTGGTGTACCTGCTGGTCTTTGACCGCGAGCGCGGGGAGGTTTCAGGCGATGCGTAATATTTTGCAATGGGCGCCCGCCGTGGCGGCAACAGCGGTGCTGGTGCTGCTGGTGGCGTGGATGGCGGGCGTCTTCGATAACCGGCTTGCGCCCGGGCTCAAGCCCCGGTCCGACCAGGCACAACAACCTGCCTTTCGGGTCGTGGAGGAGCTGGTTGCGGTCACCGAGCCGGTGCCAGGTTCCGTGGAGGCGAAGCAGGCAACGCTTGTGGCGTCGCGGATCATCGCCCGCATCGAGCGTATTCTGGTACGGGCCGGTGATACGGTCAGAGCAGGGCAGCTACTGCTGGAACTGGAGAAGACCGACCTGGAAGCGCGGGTCGCCCAGGCCGGCAATCAGATCACCGCGGCGCGGGCGCGCTTCACCGAAGCAGAGCGCAACCTGCAGCGCAGTATCGAGTTGCAGCAGCGCGGTCTCTTGTCGGCGTCTGACCGGGAGGCTGCGCAGGCAACGCGGGACAGCCTGCAAGCTGACCTGCAACGCACCGAGCAGGGGCTGGAAGAGGCGCGTGCGGCGCTGGCCTATGCCTCGATTCACTCGCCACTCGACGGACGGGTCGTTGATCGCTTTGCCGAGCCCGGTGATATGGCCGCACCGGGAACCACATTGTTGTCGCTGTATAATCCGCTGTCTCTGCGCGTGGAGGCGAGCGTGCGTGAGCAGTTGGCGGTAACGCTTGCCGTGGGCCAGGCAGTGTCTGTGAGCTTGCCTGCGCTGGATAGCGCCGTGCAGGGTAGTATCGAAGAAATTGTGCCAGCAGCCGAGCCTGGCTCGCGCAGCTTTCTGGTCAAGATCCGGTTGCCCTCCGACGACCGCTTGTTGCCGGGGCTCTATGCGCGGGTTGATGTGCCGGCGGGCAGCGAGCGACGCATGCGCGTGCCCGAGGCATTGCTGGCGCAGGTCGGCCAGCTTTGGGTGGCCACGGTCGCCGGCCCCGAAGGGCCTGAGCGACGCTTCCTGCGCGTGGGGAAACGCGACGGCGATGGCCGCGTCGAGGTGGTTGCCGGGCTGCAGGCCGGTGACGAGTTGCTGCCGCTGGCGCAGAGCAGTGAGCGCTAGTCAGCCGTCCTTGCGCAGGTTGTCGGGGCCCCAGTAGGCCTTCATGCTGCTGATTTTGCCCTCGTCGTTGAACTCGAAGACATCAATGACGTCAATCTGCATGCCCGGCATCACCACGTGAAACGGGAAAGCAACCGCGTTACCCGCGCAACGCGCCTGTCCTGACAGGCGCAGTTTGGCGCCGGCTCCCAGTGCTCCCTGGTAGAATTCGCAGATAGCATCCAGCCCGTGGTGGGCATCAGTGCCCACCGGGTCCTCCACAACCGCGCCCTGTGCGTACATGCTGCGAATGATCTCGACGTCACCCTTTTCGAACGCCTCAACGTAACGTTCCACCATGGCGATCTTGTCTGCATTGTCCATACTTGCCCTCCGGGCTCTAAACAGTGTCGTGTTGTGTCAGTAGCCACACAGTGTCGCATAGCGGTCTTTGTGGAAACCGGTATCGCCGAATATCTGCATGGCCGTGCGTGCGCGCTTAAGGAAGAAACCGATTTCCAGCTCATCGGTCACACCGATGCCACCGTGCATTTGCACGGCTTCATTGGTGGCGAGCTTGGCCAGTTCATTCAAATTGGCCTTGGCCAGACTGGCCATCAGCGCCAGCTGCCGGGGCTGCTCGTCCACGGTAGCCAGGGCCTGCAACACCACAGACTGCGCCAGCTCCAGCTCGGCCTGCAGGCGCGCTGCGCGGTGCTGCAGGGCCTGGAAGCTGCCAATGGGTACGCCAAACTGCACTCGCTCCTTGAGCCATGCCACGGTGCGTGCGAAGACTTCCTCAACGCCCCCCAGCATCTCCGCGGCCATGGCGATTCGGCCACGATCAAGCACGTCCTCCAGCCATGTGCCGGCTTCACCTGCGGTGCCGACAACCTGTGCACTGGAAATGGCGACATCGGTAAAGCGGATGTTGGCCGCATTCCGGCTGTCGGCCATGACGGTGCGCTCAATGGCAACACCGGCTGTGTCGCGCGGCACCATAACCACCGAGAGGCCGTCCCGGGTGCCGGGTTCGCCGCTGCTGCGGGCCACCACCAGCAGGGTATCTGCCGAGTGGCCGTCGAGCACAAATACCTTTTCCCCGCTGAGCGTAAAGCCATCGCCCGCCGTTTCCAGTCGCGTGCTTATATGCTGGGGTCGATGATGCGGTGATTCCTCCAGCGCGAGGGCCAAAGTGAGTTCACCCGCCGCCACCTGGGGCAGATACTCGGTTTTCTGGGCCGTGCTGCCGCCGAGCAACAGGGCCGATGCGCCCACGACCGCGGTGGCGAACAGCGGGCTCGCCGTCAGTGTGCGGCCGCTCTCCTGCAGCACCACGCCGAGGCCACTGAAGCCGAAGTCAAGGCCGCCAAACTCCTCCGGCAGGATCACGCTGGCCCAACCCAGCTCGGCCATTTGCTGCCAGAGTGTGGCGTCGTATCCCAGCGGGTCGCGGCTGTCACGCAGTGCGCGCAGTGCGCTCACCGGTGCCTGGTTCTGCAGCAGTGCCCGCGCGGTCTCGGCCAGCAAGCGCTGCTCTTCATTCAATACCAGTGGCATGCTGTACTCCTCAGGACTCGGTGGCGGCTTTGGGCGCCTGCGGCAGTTGCAGGACGTGGTTGGCGATGACATTCAACTGTACTTCGCTGGTACCGCCGGCGATGGTCATGGCTTTGGACATGGCCCAGAGCCGCGTTGTGTCGAGTTCTTCAGTGGTGAATCCTGGTGCCTCCCAGCCCAGGGCGCGCGTACCCATGATTGCCAGCAGTAGCTCGTTTTTGTCTTTCACGGCCTCCGTGCCGAGGTACTTCATCGCCAGTCCGACACTGCCTTTGATGCCCGCCGCGCGCTCTTCAAAGCTGCGCATGTGGGTCAGGCCGATGGCGTGGATACGCATTTCGTAGTCGACCAGGTCGCTGCGCAATTGGTTGTCGGCGATGCGCCCGGCGCTGAATTCGAGGTAGCGTCGCGCGGCCTCGACGGGCGCGATTTCCTGACGTGGAGAGTCGCCGCCAATTTCCGCCATCAGTTTGCGCTCGTGCACCAGCAGCGCCTTGGCGACCGACCAGCCGTGGTTCAGCTCGCCGACCAGGTTGCTCTTGGGCACGCGCACATTGTCGAAAAAAGTCTGGCAGAACTCCGACTCGCCGCTGATCAGTTCAATGGGCGTTGTGCTGACGCCGGGGCTCGCCATGTCGATCAAGAGGAAGCTGATGCCCTCCTGTTTTTTGACATGGGGATCGGTGCGCACCAGGCAGAAAATCCAGTCCGAGCGGTCTGCGCCAGTCGTCCAGATCTTGCTGCCATTGACCAGGAAGTGGTCGCCCTGGTCGTCGGCACGGGTTTGCAGGCTGGCGAGGTCAGAGCCGGCAGCCGGTTCAGAGTAGCCTTGGCACCAGCGGAATTCGCCGTTGACGATAGCGCGCAGGTGTTGCTGCTTTTGCTCTTCGCTACCGTATTCGAGCAGTGCCGGGCCGAGCATCCACAGCCCCAGGCTGTAGAGGGGCGTGCGCGCCTTGATGCGCTTCATCTCTTCTTTCAACACCCGGCCCTGCTGCGGGGTCAGGCCGCCGCCGCCATAGGTCTCTGGCCATTCCGGCGCGGTCCAGCCGCGGTCGCGCATGCGCTCAAACCAGACCCTGGCATCTTCGCTGGCAAAGCTGCCGCGGCGGCCACCCCAGTACTGTTCTTCGGGCGTATTGGGCAGCCGCTGTGAGGCCGGACAATTGGCTTCCAGCCACTGCCGCGTCTCTTCTCTAAACTGGTCCAGGTCTTCCACGCTGTATCTCCTGTCTGACGGCCGTGCGCGCTTCCCCCGCAGGGCTCGCGCTTCGAGTGTGCCAAGGGTAATGACCGGGCGACCATAAGCAACGATTGACCGCGCACGGCAGGCCTAGATGCGGAGCTGGTATAGAGCAGCAAACCCTGCACACAGTAACAATCTCGGTAGCTGAGTTCAGTGCTGCGTACCGCGCGAATTGACGCTTCTACCGCGTCTGGTACATGCTCGCCGGCGGATTATCGATAACGAGGACAGACGATGCAGCGTTTCAGTAACAGGGTAGTTCTGGTCACGGGTGCCGGCAGTGGAATTGGACGTGCCGCCGCAGTGCGTATCGCTGCTGAGGGGGGCAGCGTGTACTGCGTGGATATCAGCCAGGCGGGGCTGGATGAGACCGTGGCGAGCATTACGACGGCCGGCGGTGAGGCGACGGCACGGTGCTGTGATGTCGCGGATGAAACCCAGGTCAAGGAAACGGTCGCCGCCTGCGTGGCGCACTATGGCAGCCTCTACGCGCTGGTCAACATGGCGGGCATTCTACGTTTCGACGACACGGACGCGATCGCTGTCGAGGCTTTCCAGCGAGTCATAGCGGTAAACCTTACCGGTACGCTGCTATTGTGCCGGGAAGTGCTGCCACATCTCATGGAAACGCAGGGCAGTATTGTCAACGCTGCTTCTACAGCGGCTCTCACAGGGCTGCCGTGTGGAGCGGCTTATTCTGCCAGCAAGGGTGGCGTTCTGGCGATGACGCGCAGTATTGCGGTGGAATTCGCCAAACGCGGTGTGCGTGCCAACTGCGTGTGTCCAGGGGATATCAACAGCGGCATGACCACCGGGATCGAGTGGCCACCAAACATGGACTTCGAGCTGATTGCACGCATCACCTCCCTGTCCGGAGCCAAGGATGCGGAGGTGATGGCCGGTGTGATTGCCATGCTCGCCTCTGAAGATGCGGTACATATCACCGGTGAAGACATCCGGGTCGACGGTGGTATGTTGTCCTGATATGTGACTGTGCGCAGCACCCCCCTCTTCCCTGGGGGGCGTTGCTGCGTCTAGTCTGAATCACTCAACTCGACGCTGACATCGCGCTGCTCGTCGCCGCGGCGCAGCGAAATGGTGACTGTGTCGCCAGGTGTGTGCTGCTCGATCAGACTCAGGTAGTCGTCGTTGCTGCGTACGGCTTTGCCATCGACGGCGGTGATGATGTCCCCCAGGAGAATTTCACCGCGGGCGTTGCGGTAGGCGCCGCGTATGCCCGCACGATCCGCCGGCAGGCCGGGGAATACCCGCACAACGGGCAGCCCTTCGATGCGGTAGCGACGTATCCAGCGGTCACTCGCGAGCTCCAGGCCAAGGCTCGGCCGCTGGACGCGACCGTAGCTGATCAGCTGCGGCACGACTTCCCTGACCGTATTCACGGGAATGGCAAAGCCGATACCTGCGCTGGCGCCGCTGGGGCTGTAAATTGCCGTATTCACGCCGACCAGTTGACCCAGGGAGTTGAGGAGAGGGCCTCCTGAGTTGCCCGGGTTGATGGCGGCGTCGGTTTGAATCACGCCGCGGATGGTGCGGTTACCCGGGGCGCGGATCTCGCGCCCGAGCGCACTGACAACTCCGGTGGTGAGGGTGGTATCCAGACCGAAGGGGTTGCCGATCGCGAGCACTTTGCGCCCGACACTGAGTTCCGATGAGTCGCCCAGCGGCAGCATGGTCAGGCCGGCCGGCGGGTTCTGGATACGCAGCACCGCGAGGTCCTTCTCCGGGGCCACACCGATGACCTCGGCATCAAATTCACTGCGGTCCTGCAGGGTAACGGTCAAGCGGTGAGCCCCGGCGATGACGTGAAAATTGGTTACGATCAGGCCGCTGGGATCCCAGACGAAACCCGTTCCCGAACCACGCGGTATCTCGTGTACGTTGAGGGAAAACAGGTCGCGTCGCAGCGCCTTGTTGGTCACGAATACGACCGCCGGACTCGCTTTGCTGAAAATTTCCGTGCTGTTGGCTTCGTCCTCGGTGGCGAAACTCAGGTAGTCCACATTCGCCGCAAGGGCTACGGGCCACAGCAGTGCCAGCCCTAACGCGGCCCACCACTGTTTCACAGCTGCCCCCCTTTATCCTCCACGAAAGCTGTCTGGAAGGCGCGAATGCGCTGGGCATTGGCGCCGATATCACCCACCCCAACGCGTGAAACGGAACGCAGGTCGACAACGCTGCCCCCGGCAGTAGAGCGTATGCGTACCGCGACATCGTCCTTGAAGCCCATGATGGCGGTGGTGTCGACCGCTTCGAAACGCCAGGCATCAGGGTCCTGCCAGACGACCTCCCAGCCCAGCTGTTCGGCGATGGCAAGGGCGTGACGGTAGGCGTTGCCCGCACTGCGCTCGCTGCGCAGGGATTGCAGGTCTGGGTAGGCTTCCTGTTGTGCGCCGAGGCTGTCGGGTTTGATGTCCAGCGAATTGCTCTGAGGCCCACGCAGGGTGGCGGCGTGAGAGAAGGTCGGCGGGTCACTCAAGTCCGTGGTGATGTCATGAATGGCGGGGTAGTCGCCGCGCCCTGCCGCCAGGGAGAGGAACAGCAGGGTGCCGGGCAGGGCGCAGGCGATGCCAAGCAGCAGCCGCTTGCGTTGCGGCCGGTAGCGCGGCAGTGCGTATAGCAGCGCCAGTATCAACACTGACACGGTCGCCAGCAGACAGGCCAGCGCGTACAGCAGCAGTCCCTGCTGCCACAGGCCAGCGCGCACGACCAGTACCGCCACGGGCAGTGCCAGCAGGAGCAGTGCCGTGAATGTGAGCAGCCAGACGGGCAGGCGGGGAGGACGTTGAGAGGCGGTCATGGTGAGCTCCAGGCGAGTCGTTGTGGAGGATGAGAATACTATTACGAGCGGTGTTGTGCGAGGCCCGCAAGCGGTTCAACAGAGCAGCCATGCATCCCTGTTTTTCACGCGGCGCATTGAGCTTCGCAGGGGCATTTGCTTAACTCCAGCGCTCACAGTAATAACAGGCCCGCAAGGGGCGAAGGAGCAGCAGTATGGGACGAGTCGCCGGAAAAGTCGCCATTGTCACGGGTGCCGCCAGTGGCATGGGCAAGGCGGATGCCGTTTTGCTGGCCGCGGAAGGCGCGTCGGTGGTTGTCGCTGACCTGAATGAAGCTGACGGTCAGGCCGTTGCCGACAGTATTGGCGAGCAAGCCCGTTTCATGCGCCTGGATGTGTCAGACGAGGACAACTGGCGTCAGGTTATTGCCGATACCCTGAAGGTGTTCGGGCGCCTGGATATTCTGGTCAACAACGCCGGTATGCTGACCATCGCCTCGATTGTGGACACCGATCTGGCGATGTTCCGCAAGGTGCAGTCGGTCAACAGTGAGGGTGTTTTTCTCGGCTGCAAGCACGCCATTCCCGCCATGGAGCAAAGCGGTGGCGGTTCCATCGTCAACATGTCGTCGGTGGCGGCCATTCAGGGCATTTCTTTTGCCGCAGCTTACAGTGCCAGCAAGGGGGCGGTGCGCTCCATCACCAAATCCATTGCCATGTATTGCAAGGAGCGGGGCAACGGTATTCGCTGCAACTCGATTCACCCCGATGGGGTGCGCACGCCCATGGTGATCAAGGCCGCCACCGGCAAGGATTCCGCCTCCGAGGAGGAGCTGGCGTCGCTGAAGGATGCTGACATGTGTAACCCCGAGGATATCGCTCAGTTGGTGCTCTATCTCGCCGCGGACGAGTCCAGCTTCGTCAATGGTGCCGAGATGTTGATCGACAATTGCTCCACCATTACGCCACCGGTTGGTTTGTCCTAGGGAGGTTCCATGGAGAAGGTGCAGTATTGCCTGTGGCGTGTGGCTGCAGTGGGAGAAGATGCGTTTCGTGCGGGACTGCTGGCGGACCTGGTGCCGGCATTGCAGCGTTTGGAGTCTGTGCGTGGATTGCGTCTGGCAGTAGTGGATTCCGCTGTGGCGCCTGCAGCGGACAAACGCCTCGCCAGTGGCGGCCCCTTGCCGGATGCGCTGCTTTCAGTTTGGCTGGACGATGCCTGGCGCAGGCCGCAACCAGCGGCACTGGTGCCCGAGCTGGTAGCCCGCAGCCACGCGTGGCTGGTGGCCGAGGCCGAGCCGATAGTCAACGACACACAGCCGCCGGGTGGTGACGCTCGCGTGACCGGCTTCTGCCAGGTTGCCCTGCTGCAGCGTCCTCCCCGGTTGACGGTGTCGGAGTGGCTCAATATCTGGAAAGGCAGCCACTGGCAGGTGGCCATCGATACGCAATCCACTTTTGGTTACCGGCAGAATATGGTGGTCTGTGCCCTCGATGAGGGTGGTCCGGCGCTGGACGCGATTGTCGAGGAGGACTTCCCCGCCGACGCCATGACATCCGCGCACAGCTTCTACGCCGCGCAGGACGACGCGACGCTGGAGGCAAACCAGAATGCCATGATGGACAGTTGTGCGCGCTTCATCGACTTCGACAGGATCGACGTGGTGCCGATGAGCGCGTACTGGTTCAGCCCTGCTGCAGGGCCCTGATACGATCCTCCAGCGGCGGATGTGAACGGAAGAGGGCGGAGAACCCCTCCTTCATCTGCTCGCTGATGCCAAAGGCGGTCAGCTCGCCCGGCAGGTCCTGGGGCAGGCCCTGCTCGGCACGCAGGCGCTGCAGGGCCGCCACCATCGCGCCGCCACCGGCCAGCCTTGCGCTGGCGGCATCCGCACGGTATTCGCGCCAGCGCGAGAACCAGAACACGATCATGCTGGCGAGGAAGCCCAACACCAGTTCCGCAACGATCGTGACCACGTAATAGCCGATGCCGTAACCGCGCTCCGTTTTGAAAATGACGCGGTCCACGGTGTGGCCGATAATGCGCGCCAGAAACATGACGAATGTGTTGACCACGCCCTGGATCAGGGTGAGTGTCACCATGTCGCCGTTGGCTACGTGGCCGATTTCGTGTGCCATGACAGCGCGCACCTCAGCGGGCTGGAAGCGTTCCAGCATGCCGCTGGAAACCGCGACCAGTGCCGCGTTGCGGTTCCAGCCAGTGGCAAAGGCATTGGCTGCCTCCGACGGAAAAATTCCCACCTCGGGCATGCCGATACCGGCTTCTTCGGCGAGCTCTCGCACCGTATCGAGCAGCCACTGCTCGTCTCGATTGCGTGGCTGTTCAATGATGTAGGTCCCGGTGCCCCGCTTGGCCAGCCATTTGGAGAGAAACAGCGAAATGAGTGAGCCGCCGAACCCGAACAGGGCGCAGAAGATCAGCAGCGGACCCAGGTTCAGGTCAACGCCGTTCGCGGCAAGAATGCCCTCAAGGCCCAGCAGATTGAAAATAATGCTGACCAGTACCAGTACCGCGATGTTTGTGGCAAGGAAGAGCAGGATTCTCATGGTCGTTGTTTCACCTCGTGGTGGTTGTTGCAGCCCCGGTTTGAGCGGTAGCTGATGGATTCTGTTCCGTCTCTGTGAGTAAATCCTGCTCCGCGTCCGGTAGCGGGTGATGGCTGGATTCAATGACCGGTTCGCCGCGCCCATCGGTTTGCGCCGCCACGACTTCTCCGCGCAGTGCCACATCCTTGCTGCTGAGCTCGAACAGCAGGTTGACGGCTTCATCGTGATGCTTCAGGCGCGCCACCTGACGGGCGTCGCGACCGTCTACCCAGCTTTTGCTTTTGCCCCAGTAGTGGCCAAGCTGATTGCGGACAACAAACACCTCACTCATGACTCTCGGGCTCCTCTCAACAGTGTGCGGCGCGCAGTGTAAAGAGTCGTCACGACGCACACCAGCCTACATTGCGCCGCCTGCTCTACCCCAGCAGGAAGTCTTTGGCTTCGTTCACCTTGGCGGCAAGGTAGTGGTTGCCGCCGCGGTCTGGATGCAGTTTCTGCATCAGGCTGCGGTGCGCGGCAACAATATCATCATCCGTGGCCTCATCGCCGAGGCCGAGAATGGCCAGCGCTTCGCTGCGGCTGAGCCCGCTCTGGCTGCGGGGCGGCGGCCTGGAACCCTGGTTACCAAAATCGGTCTCGCCTGGGAAGCGCTGCTGCAGGTAGCTGTCCAGAAGTTGTACAGAATCACTGTCCTCCTGCCGGCAATACTGCAGTAGGGTTTCCAGTTGCGTGCGATCCAGTTCATCGAGTCGCCAGTCCTTGAATGGGCCGGTCAGCACCTCGCCACTGAGCTTGCCGCTGTCATGGTCCAGATGCATACGCAGCACGGCGCTGTCCACAGTGGATTGCCGGCCCTGCCCCGCGTTTGCCGATGAGTTGCGCAGTGAAGAGAGCATCGGAAACAGCCGCATCAGCAGGGGCAGTAGCTGCCTGCCGGCCACCAGCAGGCCGGTGAGCGCAGCGCCAACCCAATGCATGCGCCCGGTCAGCGTAAGAAACAAAACGACGATAGCCACTGCCGCCAGCCCGAGCTTGATGTACTGTGCCTTGCGCTTGTGAGGTGGCAACGATCGCGCGCGGACATAGAGGATGTAAAGGACTGCGGCAATGGCCAGCAGGAGCAGAAGTCTCGGCACGTAGGCCCTCAGGGTTTCAACTGTTGAAGCAGCAGTCTAGCACCTTGGCCGGGGTGATTCTCCAGCGCTTCGCGGCCACCCGAGGCATAGCAGGCCACGGCGCCAAGCAGATCGGCCAGGGTGTTCGCACTGTGCTGATCAAAACGCGCCCATGCCCCGCCGCTCACGCGCGCCATGGACTGAAAGGTCTTCTGCACCGCGGGGTCGCGGCCTTCCTGGAACAGAAACAGCGGCAGTCTGCGCAGGCCGCACTGTCCCGCGAGCTGGCAGACATCATCTGCCGGCTCTTCCAGCGCATCGCCAATGAATACCAGGCCGCGTACGGGGCTTTCCTGATGTACGGTGAGGGCGTGACGCAGCAGGCGTCTGATTTGCGTGTGACCGCCCTGGCAGCGCACACGCGCCATTTGTTGCGCCAGGGCGTCGCTGTCAGTGAGCCACGGGCTTGCCTTGAATTCCTGGAAACCACGGTAATAGCACAGCTGGATACTGATCGCGGCAAGCTCGCTGGCACTGTGGAACATGGCGGCCTGTCGGTCGCGCGCCATGGCCCAGGTGGGCTCGCGGCTGGCGGTGGCGTCGATGGCGAAGACAAGCCGCGGCTGCCGTTGCGCAAACACCGCGACGGCCTTTGCGGTGCCGAGAAAAGCCTGAATGTCCTGTGAACTGGAGTTTCGCGCAGGAGGTTTCGCCATGGCGGAGGCGGCGTCAGTGCCGCGGGTCGAGCTTGCCCAGGCGTTCCAGCTCAGTGAGATAAGTGCGCCGTTCGGCCAGTTCCGCAATGGCGCTGCGCAGGCTGCCCTCGTCCAGTTGCGGCTGTTGTTCCTGCCCAGCGACAAGTCGCCACAGTTTGCGGCTGCACAGTGCGCCCGGGTTGAATGTTGCGTTATGTGTATTCATGTTGAAGTCCTTGTTCTTCCCAGTCAGACCCGGCGCTGACACTTTGGTTCACTGCGCCGGGGTGCTTCTGCCTGCACGTTAGGGCAAAAGTGTGACGGTACAGTGGCAGCGCTGCGGGAATGCCGTCCGGCCAGCTTACACCCGCTACACCAGAAACGGGAAGGGCAGTACACTGGGGTATCTGTCAGGTAGAGGTTAACCGCATGAGTCTGTTTGATATTCGCAAGAAACACGCATTGCCCGACGCCGGGTCTGCATTGCCGGGGCGCAGCGAAGCCATGCCTGTGCCCGCTGCCCACTTCGTCAACGGGCACCCGCTACAAGGGCCTTTCCCTGCGCCGTTGCAGCAGGCTGTATTCGGCATGGGCTGCTTCTGGGGCGTAGAGCGCTTGTTCTGGCAATTGCCCGGCGTATACACCACTGCAGCGGGCTACGCCGGCGGCCATACGCCCAACCCGGCTTATCAGGAAGTGTGCAGCGGTGGTACCGGGCACACCGAGGTTGTGCTGGTGGTGTTTGATCCCGCGCAGATCAGCTACGCCGAGCTCCTGCAGCGATTCTGGGAGGGCCACGACCCCACTCAGGGCATGCGGCAGGGCAATGACCGGGGCACACAATATCGCTCCGCCATTTACACCTACGGCGACGAGCAACAGGCACAGGCGCTGGCGAGCAGGGATGACTTCCAGCGGGCGCTGGAGCAGTCCGGCTACGGCGCGATCACCACCGAGATATCTCCGGCTCCCCCGTTTTATTACGCCGAAGAGTACCACCAGCAGTACCTGGCGAAGAATCCGGGTGGCTACTGTGGCCTGGGTGGTACGGGGGTAAGCTGTCCGGTTGGCGTGCACCCCAGGCGCGAAACCTGAAACGCGAGGGGCGGCGCCCAAAGCCTGCCGCACTGCCCCGATCGCGGTATTTTGTCGCCTTGTCGGCGCGACGCAAAGCTTGCTTTAATCCAGACTAATCGCTGTTAGTATGAGCGATAGCGCTATAACGATAATCATAATAGTGAGGTGCAATAGATGTTGATGGTGAAGCAGAAAACGTCCCGGATGTCTGTTTTGTCGCTGGCTGTGGCCGCAGCCTGTGCGGCGGCTGTACCCAACCCCGTGCTCGCCCAGGGCATGGTGCTTGAAGAGGTGGTCGTGACAGCGCGCAAGCGCGCCGAGAGCCTGCAGGAAACGCCGCTGGCGGTGACCGCGTTGGATGCCACGGCCCTGCGTGAGGCGGGCGTACGCAACCTTGCCGACCTCAACACATTGGCACCCAATATCGACGTGGTCGAGGCTAACGGCTCGGCACCGCTGGCGAGCGTGTACATTCGCGGTGTCGGCCAGCGCAACACGGGGGAGAACATTGACTCCGGCGTGGGGATTTATATCGACGATGTCTACCTCGGCCGACCGGACGGCGCGCTGCTGGACCTGAATGACATACAGTCCGTGCAGGTGCTGCGCGGCCCCCAGGGCACCCTGTTTGGCAAGAACACCACCGGTGGCGCGCTGGTGTTTACCACCAACAAGCCGGTGGAGGAGTTTGAAGGTTCGGTGGGCCTGCGGGTGGGGAACTATGACCGCCTGGATACGGAATTTGTGCTCAACGTGCCGCTGACCGATTCAGTCTGGACTCGCGTGTCCGGAGTGACCCGCAAGCGCGATGGCCAGATTGAAAATCTCTTCGACGGCGAAGATTACATGGACGAGGATCGCCAGAGCCTGATCTGGCAGACCCGCTGGGCGGCCACGGAAGACCTGGTGCTCGACCTGAACCTGAACTGGGCCGACACCGACCAGAAAATGCGTCCGCAGAAATGCGTCAACGTGGAAGGCGCCAACGGCTGGCAGGCGGCCTTGTTCAACACCATTGCGATTGGTCCCGCCACGGGCCGCACGCTGGCTGATTTCTGCGAAGACGCAGCACAGGCCGGTGGCGGCGATCCGCGCACTGTGATCTCCGACCTCGGCGGCGACTACAAGGCCGAGAACCGCGGGGCGTCCCTGGTGGCGGAGTGGGCCATCAATCCGGACCTCTCTCTCAAGAGCATCAGTGCCTATCGTTTCACCGAAGCGTCACAGAATGATGAGCTCGATCATACGGGCATACCGTTTCTGCACCGCACCAATACGGTACACCCGCAGGGTGGTGCCGGAGAAAGCGACCAGTACAGCCAGGAGTTCCAGCTCATCGGCAGTGCCTTCGATGATCGCATGCAGTATGTGACCGGTCTGTTCTGGTATCAGGAAGAGAGCGGCGGACGGCAGAGCATCAGTTTCCTGGGGCCATTCGATCCGGCGATCGCCAATCTGTTCTTCCTCAATATTTCACCCAGCAGCCTGACTGCGAAGAACGATGCCATCGCTGCTTATGCGCAGGTGGAGTGGGAGTTCACGCCGCAGTGGCGCACCACGCTCGGCCTGCGCTACACCGATGAAAGCCGCGATCTGCGGGTACAGGACTATTCCATCGACACCAGTACGCTGGATGCCAATGGTGGCGCTGCGATCCCTGTAGGAGGCGGCCTTTTCGTGGTGCAGCGACCGGAATTCGAGTACAACCCGGCTTTCATTCTCGATGAGAGTGACCTGCGCCAGCGCAAGATCTCCAATAGCGATGTCACCCCCATGGCCAGCATTCAGTATCTGATCGGGGAGAGTGAGTGGCTGGATCAGGGCAGCCTGTATCTCACCTACAGCGAAGGCTTCCTGTCCGGGGGGCTGTCCGAGTCGCCCACCGGCGAGCTCGAGCCTTTCGAGCCGGAGGAAGTGCAGAATATCGAGCTGGGTTTCAAGCTGGACCTGCTCGATCGCCGGTTGCGGCTCAACGGCGCGCTTTTTTATAGCGACTACACCAACCGCCAGTTGACTACGCTGGTCATCAACCCGGAGGTGAACTCGCCGTCACCTGCCACCATCAACGCGGCAGATTCAACTATCAAGGGGTTTGAACTGGAAACCACCTGGCTGGCGACCGACAGGCTGATTATCGGCTTTAACGCGACGTTCACGGATGGTGAAATCAAGGAGTTCATGGACACGCAGATCACCATTGCGGACACTGCACAGCCACCGGCGGCGAGCTGCGTGCGCGCCGACCTCAGCCTGATACAGGTAGATTCCTGCCCCAACGATCGTTCCAGTGAAAACCTGCCACGCCTGCCCGAGCAGAGCTACCTGCTGTCGGCGCAGTATGCACTGGATACCGCCTGGGGCACCTTCCTGCCGCGCATCCAGGCCAGCTGGAAGTTCGATATGGAGTTCTGTTTCGATGCGCTGAGCTGTACCACCGGCCTCTGGTTTGAGGATGAACAGTTCGAACTCAGTGCCCGGCTGGGCTGGACCTCGACCGATGAACGCTGGAGTGCTTCGCTCTACGGCACCAACCTTACCGACGAGGACTACATCAACGGGGGTATCGCCCTGGTGGAGTCTTCCGGTACCGGTGGTTTTGCTGTGGCGCCGCCACGCATGTATGGCGCGGAAATCCAGTACCGGTTCTAGGCGCGCCTACAGCGCTCGCGCAAGCAGTGCCGCGACCGCATTCTCCACCCGGAGAATGCGGTCGCCCAGTGTTATCTGACGACAGCCCGCCATCAGTAACTTCTCCACCTCATAAGGAATGAAGCCGCCCTCGGGCCCGACAACGAGTACGGTGTTATCCGTCAAAGCTGTAGGTGCTAGCGGTCCCGCGCCCGGATGCGCGAGCAAAGCGCACTGCCCTGCAATAAGTCCCGGAAGTACATCCTCGACAAACGGCTTGAAACGCCTCTGCAAATGCACCGCGGGCAATACGGTGTCGCGCGCCTGCTCCAACCCTTGCAGCAGATACTCCTCGATCACCTCCGGCGCCAGCACCGGGGTTTGCCAGTAGCTTTTCTCCACGCGGTAGCTGTTCAGCAGGTGGATCTCGCGTACGCCGAATTCCGCCGCGCTGCGCAGGATACGCCGCAGCATTTTCGGCCGCGGTAGAGCGACCAGTAGTGTCACCGGGAGTTTGGTCGGTGCGGCGTGCTGCAGCTGTACCTGCAGCGTGGCGCTGTGCGAGTCAATGGCTGCAAGATCGGCCGTGCCCATGAGCCCGTCGATTTGCCCCACCTGCAGCACGTCGCCGGGTTTGGCCTGCAGCACCTGTCGCAGGTGTTGCGCGCGGCGGCCGGTGACGCGCAGCTGCCCGTCGGGTGAGCACTCATCGGGCCTGAACAGCAGCAGGTTCACCGCAGTGCTAGCCGGCCCAGAGGTCGTAATCGTCGGCGGCAGTGACTTCGGCTTCCACGAAGTCGCCGGGCTGGAGATCGGTGACGCCGTCGAGGTAGACCTTGCCATCGATTTCCGGTGCGTCCGCCGTGGAGCGGCCGATGGCGGCTTTGTCGTCTACTTCGTCGATGAGGATTTCAATCCTGCGCCCGATTTTGGCCTGCAATTTCGCCGCACTGATCTCCTGTTGCAGGGCCATGAAGCGCTCCCAGCGTTCCTGCTTCAGCGTTGCCGGCACCTGATTCGGCAGATCGTTGGCGGGTGCCCCGGCGACCGGCGAGTACTGGAAACAGCCCACGCGGTCCAGCTGGGCCTCGCGCAGGAAGTCCAGCAATACCTCGAAATCCGCATCGGTTTCCCCCGGGAAGCCGACAATAAAGGTGCTGCGCAGGGTGATGTCCGGGCAGATCTCGCGCCAGCGGTGAATACGCTCCAGGGATTTTTCCGCGGCCGCGGGCCGCTTCATGCGCTTGAGCACACTGGGGCTGCCGTGTTGAAAGGGAATATCGAGATAGGGAAGAATCTTGCCGTCTGCCATCAGCGGCAACACGTGGTCGACATGCGGGTAGGGGTAGACGTAGTGCAGCCGTACCCAAATGCCGAACTCGGCGAGGCCCTCGCACAGCGATTGCATGCTGGTTTTCATTGGCCGCCCGTTCCAGAAGCCCGTGCGGTATTTCAGGTCGACGCCGTAGGCGCTGGTGTCCTGGGAAATAACCAGCAGTTCCCGTACTCCGGCCCGTGCCAGCCGTTCGGCTTCTTCCATGACCTCACCGATCGGGCGGCTCACCAGGTCGCCGCGCATGTGCGGGATAATGCAAAAGCTGCAGCGGTGGTTACAGCCTTCCGATATTTTCAGGTAGGCGTAATGGCGCGGGGTCAGTTTTACGCCCTGGGGTGGCACCAGGTCGATGTGAGGGTCATGCACCGGCGTGTGCGGCACGTACTGGTGTACGGCACCGACCACCTCTTCATAGGCGGCAGGCCCGGTCACGCTGAGCACCTTCGGGTGCAGCTGGCGGACGGCATCGGCATCCGCCCCCTTGCCCATGCAGCCGGTCACGATTACCCGACCGTTCTCGCTCAAGGCTTCACCAATGGCATCCAGCGATTCCTGTTTGGCGCTGTCAATAAAGCCGCAGGTATTCACCACCACGAGTTGTGCATCTTCGTAGGTCGGCACAATGTCGTAGCCATCCAGTTTGAGCTGGGTGAGGATGCGCTCGGAGTCGACCAGGGCCTTGGGGCAGCCCAGGCTGACGAAGCCGATGGTTTTTTTGTCGGTGTTGCTCATGCTGATTCCTGTGGAGGACGTGCCTGCATCGGTATCACCGCGCCTCCAGGGGGCGGTGTGTACGCTGGCGGGAGGCGTTGCTCGTGGGCGCGATGATACCCGATAGGCTACCGTCGTGCAGAGTGAAAAACGTGGTAATGCTGCCTCGGCTGCGCCCCGGCTGGGCGCCCCCCCTAAAACCCCTGGCTGGCGTGCGGGGCGAAACTACGCACGCGCAGTTCCCGCTGCAGCTGCTGCTGTAGCAGGAGCCCGTCATCCCGGTTGAGAAACTCCCCCACGCGGATAGAATCGCCGGCACTTTGCAGGCTGAGTCCTGGCGCGTCCCAGGGGTGGCGCTCCGGCTGGATGCTCAAGCCGGTTTGTGCGCGGGGGAAAGTCCAGCTCTGCCGTGGCAGGTAAAACCCCTTGTCGATGCGCACCGTGCTCGCGTCCAGGGTGATGACATGACGATACTGCAGTTTCCAGTTGACGTAATAGAGTGAGCCTCCCAGCGCTGCCAGCTCCAGTCCGGCGAAGGGCAGAATGACCCACGCACCCGCCAGTGCAAAGCCGATGCCAGCCCCCAGCGAGGGTATAGCGAGCGCCAGCAGCACCAGCTTGTTGGTGCGCCAGCTTGCGGACTGGTTGGGTTTGGCGACGATGGTGACGGTGTCACCCTCGCAGTTGCGAATGACCACGCGGCGGCCTCTGCAAAATTTGTCTCAGTCTAGTACAGTCGCAGCGCGCTGGCATGCATGTCCCTGTTTTGACCAGCGACAAAACGCCGCGTGCACGCTGGGCGCGGCCGGCCCTTGGCGCTACACTTGAAGCATGAGTACGCCCACGACAGCCAAGCTGATCAACGCCCAGGCACTTGCTGCGGTAACGGATGCGGTGGTCGTCGACTGCCGTTTCGTGCTGGGTCAGCCCGCGGCGGGGTATGAGGATTATCTGCGCGGGCACATTCCCGGTGCGCATTACCTGCACCTGGAAACGGATCTTTCCGGCCCTGTGGGGCCGCACGGCGGGCGGCATCCACTGCCCGCTGCGCAGCAGCTGGTGGTAAAGCTGGCGTCACTGGGAATTGCACCCGGCACCCGGGTAGTCGCTTACGATGCCTCCCGCTTCGCCTTTGCCGCGCGCTTCTGGTGGTTGCTGCGGTCTTTGGGTTATCGCTCCCCCGAGTTGCTCGATGGCGGCTATACCGCCTGGCTGGCGGCGGGCGGTGTCAGCGAGCAGTGCGTGCCACAGCCCCAACCCTGCGCCGTGCCCGCAGTAGAGGGCTATGCAGGTGTAGTGGATATTGCCGAACTGGGGGCACTGCAGGTCGCCGGCTCGCCGCTGCTGGACTCGCGTGATCCGGCCCGTTATGCGGGCCTGGAAGAACCACTTGATCCGGTGGCGGGACATATTCCCGGCGCGCTGAATATGCCCTGGCAAGCGGTGTCGGATTCCCGGGGTTTCCTGCTGGATGACAGTCAACTGGCTCAACACTTTGCGGCGCTGCCCGAGGGCGCGCCACGCGTGATCTACTGCGGCAGCGGTGTCACCGCCTGCGTCAATCTCTTCGCACTGGCGCGCACAGGGGATGAACATGCGCTGCTGTATGCCGGCAGTTGGTCGGATTGGTGCAGCTACCTATCGGCCGGTTAACGCCTTAGAAGTCGGGCGGGCAGGCTTCCTGTAGCCAATCGCCGGTGGTGGGGTGGGTGAAGCCGAGCTCGCTCGCATGCAGTAACAGGCGGGGCGCCATGGCCAGGGCGGCTTCATGGGCATACATGTCACAGCCGAGAATGGGGTGACCCAGCTCCCGGCAATGAATACGCAGCTGGTGTGAGCGGCCTGTCTGGGGCATGAGCTGCAGCCGTGTGCGGTCGGCTTCGCGCGCCACCACTTCAAACCAGGTAATAGCTTCGCGACCCGTCTCGAAACAAATCTTTTGCAGCGGCCGGCGTTCCCAGTCGCTGACGATGGGCAGGCTGATTTCGCCGCGGTCGCGTGCCACCACACCCCACACCACCGCCTCGTAGCGCTTGTACACCAGTCTTTCCTGGAACTGGCGGCTCAGGTGTGCGTGGCAGGCGCGGTTCAGTGGAATCACCATAATGCCCGAGGTGTCCAGGTCAAGGCGATGCACCATACTGGCCTGTGGGTAGGTCTGCTGCAGTCGGCTGATCAGGCAGTCGCGGTTGAGGGGGTGGCGCCCCGGCACACTGAGTAGCAGGTGGGGCTTGCGCACCAGCAGCAAGTCATTATCGGCGTAGAGAATGTGAATCGGCTCCTGGCTGTGCGGCACCAGGTAGGGCGGGAGTTCATCTTCATTGCTCACGCCGCTCAGGCGACCGTTTTGCCCAGCGCGCGCTGATAGGCGGCAATGGTGTTGGCGAGGCCCAGGCGCAGGGCATCGACTGTCAGGGCATGTCCAATCGAGACTTCCAGCAGGCCCGGCACGCGGCTGAATGCCGGCAGGTTGTGCAGGTCCAGGTCATGCCCGGCGTTCACGCCCAGCCCTGCCTCGGCGGCCGCTTCCGCAGCGCGGATGTAGCGCTGCAGTACGGCATCGACGTCGGTGCCGCTGGCGTAAGCCCGGGCATAGCTTTCGGTATAGAGTTCAACGCGATCGGCACCCAGCTCTGCGGCGAGACGCATTTGTGCCGGCTCCGGGTCCATGAAAAGGCTGGTGCGGATCCCCAGGGCCTTGAGCTCCGCCACCAGCGGCGCAATCCTGTCGCCGTCCCTGTGCAGGTCGAAACCGTGGTCTGAGGTGAGCTGGTTATCGCCGTCCGGCACCAGCGTTGCCTGTGCGGGCCTGATCTCGCGCACCAACGCCATAAAGCCGGGGTAATCGCTGACGCCAGCGCGGTCGCTCTTGCGCGGCCCGGTCATCGGGTTGCCCTCGATATTGAATTCAACGCTGAGCATGCCAGCCAGTTCGCGGCAATCCTGCACCCGGATATGTCGCTGGTCGGGGCGCGGGTGCACTGTGATGCCATCGGCCCCGGCGTCGATACAGAGCTGGGCGTGCAGTGGTATGTCGGGGTTGCGTGTATCGCGCGAGTTGCGAATCAGCGCAATCTTGTTCAGGTTGACGCTGAGTGCAGTCATTCGCTGCCCGCGCGCTGAACGCTCTCGATCAGGATGGGCTCCACAGGAACGTCCTGGTAGCCTCCCCACTGGCGCACGGGGCTGGACGCGATGTAGTCCACCACCGACATGCCCTCGATGACTTCCCCGAATACGGTGTAGCCCTCCTGGCCCGGCGACCAGTCCAGCCGCAGGTTGCTGCGCTGGTTGATGAAGAACTGCGCTGCTGCCGAGTCCGGGTCGCCCGTGCGCGCCATGGCCACCGTGCCGCGGACGTTGTGCAGGCGGTTGCGCGATTCATTGACAATCGGCTCGCCGGTTGCCTTTTCGGTCATGTCGGGCAGGAAGCCACCGCCCTGCACCATGAAGTCAGGTATGACCCGGTGAAAGATCGTGCCGTTGTAGTGTCCGCTGTCCACGTAGGTGAGGAAGTTGGCAACGGTTACCGGCGACTTTTCCCGAAACAGACGCAGCGTGATGTCGCCTTCGCTGGTCTTGATGGTCACGATGGGGTCATTGCCCGCGGCCTGTTGCGACCAGGCCGGGTTCAAAGCCAGCATCAACACAGCCAGCAGACTGAGAGTGTATTTCATCAGTGGAATTCTCCGTTGTGGTACTCAGGCCCAGCCATCATTGCGCCGGCGCTTTGGCCACAGGCGTGGCACCACCAGGGTGATTACCACGCCCAGCAGCACGGCCAGGGCGCCGTCGATAAAAGCGCTGCTGCGCAGGTTTTCCTGCAGCCGCTGGTTCTCCGCTCCAAGCATGTCGGCCTGTGCGCGCAGGTTCTCCACATCTTCCACCAGACGCCGGTTCTCGGCGTCCAATTCCAGTGAGCGCCCGGATATCTGCTTCAATTGCGCCAGCTCCTCGGTCACCGCCTGCAGTGTGCCATCGGCGCTGTCGATGCTGGTCTCAAGCTCGCCGCGCACCTGCTTCAGCTGGTTCAATTCCTCTGTGAGCCCCGCATTCTGCTCCGCCAGTTGCTCCGCACGCGAGCGCGCCGAGTCCACCTGGTTTTTGGCCGGGATGCTGGCCATAAGGTATTGCGAACGCACCCAGCCGGTGGTGCCGCCCTCGGTGGTGATTTCTGCCCAGGTGCCGTCTTCCGACTCGCGGCTCACGGTGAGCTGAGTGCCGGAGGGGATGCCGCGGTGAACGATACGGAACTCGTTGCCCGCACCACTGCGCACGGGAATGTACTGGGTGTCGCTGATGTAGCGGATATCCTGTGCCTGCGCCGCGGCGCTGCAGAGGATGGCGAACAGGGAAGCTATCAGAATGTGCTGCAAAACGCGGGTCCTTCTCTGCAGGCGGTCAGTAATTTGCCAGTTTATCATTGCATGCCGCTCAAGGCAGCACGCGCTTGTAGGGTTTGACGACAACCTGCCGGAACACGCCAGCGGCCACGTACGGGTCGCTGTCTGCCCAGTCTCTGGCCGCTTCCAGACTGTCAAACTCGGCGATGATCAGGCTGCCGGTAAAGCCCGCGCTACCCGGGTCCTCGGTGTCCAGCGCCGGGTGTGGCCCTGCCACCAGTAACCGGCCGTCATCGACCAGCTGCTGGATGCGTTCAAGATGGGCGGGTCGAGCGGCCTGGCGCAGCGGCAGACTGTTGTCGACGTCTTCACACATGATGGCGTAGAGCATGCAGTGTATTACTCCTGGTTCTCAGCGGGTTGGTCTTTCAGGTGTGGCGCCACCAGCCAGGCCGTCAGCCCGGTGAGGAGCACGGTAAACAGGATAGCGGAGTAGAGCTTGTAGCTGACCCAGGTGGCCTCGCTGTAGCCGTAGGCCACCACAAGATTGAGGCCGCCGACCACCGTGAAATGCGCTACCCAGAGCAGGTTGAGCCGGGTCCACACCGGGTGCGGTAGCTGGATCTGGCTGCCCAGGGTGCGCTCCATGAGGTTACGCTTGCCAATGAACTGCGAGGCGGCGAAGGCCAGCGCCAGGGCCCAGTTGAAAATGGTCGGCTTCCACATGATGAACAGTTCATTGTGCAGGAACAGGGTGGCGGCCCCGAATCCGCACACCGCGAGCCCCACCCAGAGCAGCCGTTTTTCCAGCTGGCGAGTGATCACCCAGGTGAGCAGCAGTTGCAGCACGGTCGCGGCCATCAACACCGCAGTAGCGGTGAATATGCCGTCGATGGTGTGGCTCCACCCGTACAGGGTGACTGTATCGCCGTCCATCTGGTAGACGATGAAGAACAGCGCGATGGGTAGAAATTCCAGCAGTTGTCTCATGAATTCAGCCTGGTCCTGGCATGTTAGGATGGACGCTTCAGGCGGCAGGGCCACTGCGCTGCGCGCCAGCCGTTTCCGCGATTTTGGAGTGTAGAGTCTGTGTTGATCGACTTCCATACCCACACCACCGCTTCTGACGGCGCCCTGTCTCCCGTCGCATTACTGGAGCGGGCGCGTGACAGGGGTATACGCCTGCTGGCGATAACCGATCACGATACGGTGGCGGGTTATCGCGCGGTGGCGGAGGAGTATAACGCCACTGCCGGCGAGATGCGCGTGGTACCGGGTGTGGAGTTGTCCTGTGTCTGGTCCGGTGTGACCGTGCACGTGGTGGGACTGGGCATGGACTGCGACCACCCCGTGTTGGCTGCGGGCCTGGCGCGGCTTGCGGCGGCACGTGCGGAAAGAGCACGCGTTATAGCCGAGCGCCTGGCGAAACTCGGTTTCCCCGGCGCGCTGGAAGGCGCGCTGGCAGAGGCGGGCGAAAGTCAGCTGGGGCGCCCGCATTTCGCGGCCTGGATGGTCGCCTGCGGGCATGTAAACAATGTTGCCAAGGCATTCGACCGCTACCTCGGGCAGGGCAAGCCCGGGGACGTCAAGGCCTTCTGGCCCGAGCTCGCGGAGGTAACGGCATGGATCGTGGCGGCCGGGGGCGTGGCAGTGCTGGCGCATCCGCTCAAATACAAGTTGACGCGCAGCAAGCTGCGGCGGCTGGTGGCTGATTTCACGAGCGCTGGCGGCAACGCCGTGGAGATACTCAACGGTCGCCAGACCCCGGACCAGAGCCGCCAGTTACGCCAGCTCGCGCTGGAGACCGGGCTGGAAGTGTCCGCGGGCAGTGATTTCCACCAGGATGCCGCCTGGGGCGCCGAAGTCGGTGTAGAATTGCGCCATCTCGGTGGTTTGCGCGGCGTGTGGCAGCGTTGGCTGCCGCCCGATGACTGCGCGGCAGGGGAGGCAATGTGAGCCAGTTTTTTCAGATTCACCCGGAAAATCCGCAGGCGCGTTTGATTCGCCAGGCCGCAGACATCGTGCGCAGCGGCGGCGTGGTGGTCTACCCGACCGACTCCGCCTACGCACTGGGTTGCCAGATTGGCGACAAGGCCGCGTTGGACCGGATTCGACGTATTCGCCGCCTCGATGACCGGCACAACTTCACCCTGGTCTGCCGTGACCTTTCCGACATCGCCAATTACGCCCGGGTCGATAACACCGTCTACAGGCTGCTCAAGGCCTGCACGCCAGGCGCCTATACCTTCATTCTGCGGGCCACTTCGGAAGTGCCGCGCCGCCTGATGCACCCCAAGCGCAAGACGGTGGGCCTGCGCATCCCGGACAACCTCGTGGCCATGGCGCTGCTGGCCGACCTTGGTGAGCCCATGATGAGCGTGACACTGATCATGCCGGACGATGAATTGCCGCTGATCGACCCCTACGAGATCCGCGATGTACTTGAGCACGAGGTCGACCTGGTGATCGACGGCGGCTACTGCGGGCTGGAGCCCACCACCGTGGTGGATCTGGCGGACGAACTGCCCGTCATTCTGCGGGCCGGCAAAGGCGCTGTGACGCCTTTCGAAGTCTGATCGGGTATACTCCCGTTTTGACCCGGTACAGGATTTTTCGTGAACGAGACCACGCCAGCCGCTGCCGCCACTGACAGCCCCTCCAGCGCCCGGCCGCAGCAGGGGGAAATGCCCTTCGCCGTGGTGCTTGGCAAGGCGATGACCGAGCTGCCGAAGGACCTGTACATCCCGCCGCAGGCACTGGAGGTATTCCTCGAGGCCTTCGAAGGGCCGCTGGATCTGCTGCTCTACCTGATCCGGCGCCAGAACCTCGATATCCTGGAAATCGACGTTTCCGAAATTACCGAGCAGTACATGCGCTATGTCGAACTCATGGATGCCATGCAGTTCGAACTCGCCGCCGAATACCTGCTGATGGCAGCCCTGCTGGCGGAAATCAAATCGCGCATGTTGCTGCCGCGAGCAGTGGACGTGGAGGACGACGAGGAAGACCCCCGCGCCCAGCTGATCCGCCGCTTGCAGGAGTACGAGCGTTTCAAGAAGGCGGCAGAGGACATCGAGGAGCTGCCGCGGCTGGAGCGCGACACCTGGGTGGGCAGCGCCGAGCCACCGGATCTCGACCGCGCCCGGCCCGACCCGGACGTGGACATGCGCGAGTTGCTGCTGGCACTCAGCGAAGTGTTGCGGCGCGCCGACATGTTCGAAAGCCACCATATCCAGCGTGAGGCGCTGTCCACGCGCGAGCGCATGTCCGAGGTGCTGGAAAAGCTCTCGGGACGTCAGTTCGTACCCTTTGTTTCGCTGTTTTCCGCCCGCGAGGGCCGGCTGGGTGTGGTGGTCACCTTTCTCGCCGTGATGGAGCTGATCAAGGAGGCGCTGGTGGAGATTGTGCAAACCGAGAACTTCGGCCCCATTCACGTCAAGGCGAGGTCCGAATAATGTCCGATTCGGCATCCATGCTGGTACAGATCATCGAGGGGGCGCTACTGGCTGCCGGTCGCGCACTGACCGTGGCGCAGCTCGGTGAGCTGTTTGAAGAAGGTGAGCGCCCCTCCGCGGCTGACATTCGCGAGGCGCTGGGCGTGGTGAGCGAGCGCTGTGAAGACCGCGGTTTCGAACTCTGTGAGGTCGCCAGCGGTTTTCGCTTTCAGGTGCGGCAGTCGTTGAGCCCCTGGGTGGCTCGCCTGTGGCAGGAGCGGCCCCAGAAATATTCGCGGGCGCTGCTGGAAACACTGGCTCTGATTGCCTACCGACAACCCATTACCCGCGGCGAAATCGAAGAGATTCGCGGTGTGGCAGTGAGTTCAAATATCATCAAGACCCTGCACGAGCGCGACTGGATTCGAGTCGTCGGTCATCGCGATGTGCCCGGTCGTCCCGCTATGTACGCCACAACGCGGCAATTCCTGGATTACTTCAACCTGAAAAACCTGGATCAGTTACCCGCGCTGGCGGAAATTCGTGACCTTGAGACGCTGAACGCGGAGCTCGGTTTCAATGAGCCGCTGGCGCCTGCCGCCAATGACGCTGCACAGGGGAGCGGACAATGAGCCGGCGTCGCCTTTCACCCGCCGATGACGCAAGTGCGCCCGCGGCGGCAGAAACCGTGAGTGGCGAAAAGCTGCAGAAAGTCCTGGCTCGCACCGGCCTCGGTTCGCGGCGTGAAATGGAGCGCTGGATCGAAGAGGGCCGCGTGGAAGTTGAAGGGCGCCGCGCCTCACTGGGCGACCGGGTGTCCGGGCGCGACCGCATCAGTATCGATGGCAAGCCACTCGAGGCGGCCCCCGCGGAGCAGACGCGCTGCATCATCTACCACAAGCCCACCGGTGAAGTGTGCAGTCGCAAGGACCCGCAGGGCCGGCGCACGGTGTTCGAGCGGCTGCCGAAGCTGAAATCCGGGCGCTGGATTTCCATTGGCCGCCTCGATTTCAACACCTCTGGCCTGTTGCTCTTTACCACCGACGGTGAGCTGGCCAATGCGTTGATGCACCCGTCCTCGAACATTGAACGGGAGTACATGGTGCGCGTGATGGGCGCCGTGGACGAGGAGATTCTCCAGCGGCTGCTCGACGGCGTCATGCTCGATGACGGCGCGGCGCGTTTCACGGACATTCAGGATGGCGGCGGCGATGGCATCAACCACTGGTATTACGTGGTGTTGATGGAGGGCCGCAACCGCGAGGTGCGGCGCCTTTGGGAGTCCCAGGGCTTGACTGTGTCGCGCTTGAAGCGGGTGCGCTACGGCAACGTATTCATTCCGTCACGCGTCAAACAGGGCCAGTGGGCCGAGTTGGAGACCAAGGAAGTCAAAGGTCTGTATGACCTGGCCCGCTTGCCGGTAAAGCAGGTGAAGCGCTCCACCATCAAGGAAAAGGAAGTGATGGAGCGGCAGTTCGGCAAACGCAAGGCGCCCGCTGCAACGGCCGGCCGCAAACCGCCCCGGCGGCCGCACAAGAAGCGCTAGCGTTTCCAGCCGGCCTTCATGCCTGCGCGTTGAAGGCCTCGCCCGTTCTCCCGGTACTGTCGTCGCTCATCAGGTACAGATACAACGGCATGATGGCTTCCGGGGAGGGGTTGGTGGTCGGCGCCTCCGCCGGGTAGGCCGTGCGGCGCATGGCGGTATTGGTGGCGCCCGGGTTCAGGCTGTTTACCCTCACTCGTGACGTGTTCTCCAGTTCATCCGCCAACACTTGCATAAAACCTTCCGTGGCAAACTTGGATACGGCGTAGGCGCCCCAGTAGGCGCGCCCGCGCCGCCCCACGCCGGACGATGTCATCACGATGGAAGCCTGCGGTGCCTGCTCCAGCAGCGGTAGCAGCGCCCGGGTGAGCAGGAACTGGGCATTGACATTCACCTGCATCACCTCGGCCCAGGCCGCCCAGGAAGCGTTCGCCACCGGGCGCCGTTCGCCCAGTACGCTGGCGTTGTGCAGCAGGCCGTCAAGGCGGCCGAAGGTGCTTTCAATGGCGCTTGCCAGGCCCGCGTAGTCGTCTTCTCCCGCAGTGGACAGGTCCAGCGGGAACAGCGCCGGTTGTGGGCCGCCGGCGCGCTCAATGGCGTCGTAGACCGCTTCCAGCTTCTCTTGTGTGCGCCCGAGCAAAATGACGGTGGCGCCGTGGCCGGCAAAGCATTCCGCCGCGGCACGCCCTATGCCGTCACCGGCACCGGTCACGAGCAGGGTCTTGCCGGCCAGCAGGTTGGGCGCAGGGGTGTAGTTGTCGGGTAGTCCGGGGCAGGTCATGTGCGTTCCTCAAGCGGGTAGGGGGTGCCGAGTAGCAGGGGCGCGAGATCCTGGCTGTGGCGAACACTCGCGTCGGCCCCCCACAGGGCGGGGTTGTCGCCCGCTTCAATATAGCCATAGAGTGCCGCCACGGTGTACATGCCGGCGCGCCGGCCCGCTTCGATGTCGCGCTGGTGGTCGCCAATATAAATGGCCTGCTCGGGCAGGCAGCCGAGTTCTGCACAATTGCGCAGCAGCGCCTCGGGGTGAGGCTTGCGTTCGCGCACATCATCCGGGCACACAAGGCTGCCTATAGTCGGCTGGATGGCCAGGCGCTCCATCAGCGGTGCGGCGAAGGCGCGCGGTTTATTGGTGGAGACACCCCAGGCGATGCCTCGCTCCGCCAGTGCAGCGAGCAGCGCGGGAATGCCCGGGTAGGGCTGGGCTGTGCTGCCGAGGACCTCGCCATACAGGGTCAGCAGGCGCTGTCGCTGGGTTTCGAAATGTGGCTCCGTTTCCTGTGTGCCCAGGGCGAGGGTGACCAGCGCACGCGCCCCGCTGGAGACACTGGCGGCGATGAGCGCGGCTTCCAGTGGCGGCAGCCCGTATTCAGCGCGCAGCGCCTGCACCACCACCACGAATTCGCTGGCCGTGTCGACCAGGGTGCCGTCCAGATCGAACAGCACCGCGCGCAGCCCTTCCAGTGGTGGCGGCCTCACAGGGTGGCCGGTTTGCTGGCCCGCAGCATGTAGTTGACCGAGACATCGCGCTCGTGGAGGCGATACTGGCGGCTCAGTGGATTGTAGAGCAGCCCGGTCATGCCTTCGACACGCAGGCCCGCGGCACGTACCCAGGCCGCGAGCTCGGAGGGCTTGATGAATTTGCTGTATTCATGCGTGCCCGCCGGCAGCAGTTTCAGCAGGTATTCCGCGCCGACAATGGCGAATGCAAATGCCTTCGGGTTGCGGTTGATGGTGGAAAAATAGAGGCTGCCGCCGGGCGCCGCGAGTTCGGCGCAGGCCGCGACCACGGCCGCCGGATCGGGCACGTGTTCCAGCATCTCCAGGCAGCAAACCACGTGGTAATGGGCGGGCTGCTCGACAGCCAGCTCCTCGGCGGTCGCCTGGCGGTAATCGACGTCAACCCCGGACTCAAGCTGGTGAATGCGCGCCACGGCAAGCGGTGCTTCCCCCATATCGATGCCGGTGACGGTGGCGCCACGTTGCGCCATGGATTCCGCCAGTATGCCGCCTCCGCAGCCGACATCAACCAGGCGCTGCCCGGCAACCGGCGAATGCTCGTCGATATAATTGGCGCGCAGCGGGTTGATATCGTGCAGGGGTTTGAACTCGCTGTTGCGGTCCCACCAGCGCGAGGCTAGCGCCTCAAATTTGGCGATTTCCTGAGGGTCTACATTGGCACGTGCGGTCATTTCTGTGTTCCCGTGATGCGTTGTTGCCAGTATTCGGTACGCGCTCTAATGGCGGCCAGGTCAACGCCCTGCAGCTCGCGCTCGCGCAGGCGCAGCTGCCCGCCGATCCAGCTGTGCGTGACCTGGCTGCCGTTGCAGGCGTAAACGAGTTGTGAAACCGGGTTGTAGACTGGCTGGGTTTCGGGTCCGCTCAAATCCACGGCGATCAGGTCGGCGAGCTTGCCGGTCTCCAGGCTGCCGATCTGTTCATCCAGACCCAGGGCCCGGGCGCCGCCCAGGGTGGCCATATACAGCGCCTGGGTGGCCGACAGGGCGCTGGCATCGTTGCTGGCCAACTTGGCGAGCAGGGCGGCGCTGCGCATCTCTCCGAACAGGTTCAGGCCGTTGTTGCTGGCGGCGCTGTCGGTGCCCAGCGCCACGTTGACGCCCGCGGCCAGCAACCGCGCGACCGGGCAGGCGCCGGAGGCCAGCTTCATGTTGGATTGCGGGCAGTGCACCACATGTGCGCCGGTCTCCGCGAGCAGCGCAATATCCTGCTCTCCGAGGTCGGTCATGTGTACACATTGGGTTCTTGGCCCCAGCAGTCCCAGCCGGTGCAGGCTGTCCAGCGGGCGTTCGCCGTGTGCCTCCACAGCCTGCAATACTTCACCGCGTGTCTCGTGCAGGTGGATCTGGATGCTGGCGTCCAGCTCCGCTGCCAGCATGGCTACCTTGGCGAGATTTGGGTGACTTACGGTATAGGGGGCATGCGGTCCAAACCCCACACTGATCAGACGGCTGTGTTTGACCGCATCGCGCAGGGCCAGACCCTTGCTGATGTAGTCGTCCGCATCGCGCGCCCAGGCCGTGGGGAAGTCGAGCACGGGAAAGCTGATCTGGCAGCGCATGCCCATGCGTTGCGCAACGCGCGCGCAGGCGTCCGGGTAGAAGTACATGTCCGAAAAGGTGGTGGTGCCGGCGCGCAGCATCTCGGTAATGGCCAGGGCTACCCCATCGGCGACAAACTCATCGCTCACATGCCGGCCCTCGATGGGCCAGATATGCTGCTCCAGCCAGGGCATGAGTGACAGGTCGTCGGCATAGCCGCGCAGCAGGCCCATGGCGGCGTGCCCGTGCGCGTTGATCAGCCCCGGCAGCAGGGCGTGGTCGGGCAGCTCGAACACCTCGGCAGCCTGCAGCTTTGCGCTCTCGGCACGCGGCATCACAGCGACGATCTGCTCGCCGCGAATGGCCAGGCTGTGGTTGCGGAGTATCTGCCCGGCGGGTGCCACGGGGATAATCCAGCCGGGATGTAGCAGGGTGTCGACTGTCTCGGCGGGCGTGTTCATGAGGCCTCGGTCGGGGACTTCTGGTCCGGGGTTGGCGGATCCAACCCCGTGGGGTTGCACCGTCGCTTGCATTCATCCGTCAGTATAACCGGAAATCGCCAATTGCCGCCCAAACGGCCGCTATAATCCGCAAAAACATGGCGGCAATCCGGCTTCTCCCGTATAATTCGGGGTTTGTGTCGCGCGTCTACCGAAGCCCCTTGCCGGGGCTGTCAGCGCGGCCTGAGTTCGTCCCGGTGCCGTGCCGTGGCGGCTCCCCGCAGTCATACAAGGAAGCTTCAGTACATGGGTGAATTAGCCAAGGAAATTCTTCCCGTCAACATCGAGGACGAGCTCAAGCAGTCGTACCTCGACTACGCGATGAGCGTGATTGTCGGGCGGGCCCTGCCCGATGTTCGCGATGGCCTGAAACCGGTTCACCGGCGGGTGCTGTTCGCCATGAACGAGCTCAACAACGACTGGAACAAGGGCTACAAGAAGTCCGCCCGTGTGGTCGGTGACGTGATCGGTAAGTACCACCCGCACGGTGATTCCGCGGTCTACGACACCATTGTGCGTATGGCGCAGCCCTTTTCCATGCGTTACATGCTGGTCGATGGACAGGGGAACTTCGGTTCGGTGGATGGCGACTCCGCCGCCGCCATGCGCTACACCGAAATCCGCATGCGCAAGATATCCCATGCCATGCTGGCTGATCTGGACAAGGAAACCGTCGATTTCGTCGACAACTACGACGGCACCGAACGCATCCCGGTTGTGTTGCCCACCAAGGTCCCCACGCTGCTCATCAATGGCTCCTCGGGTATTGCCGTGGGTATGGCCACCAATATCCCGCCGCACAACCTGCGTGAAGTGGTGGGCGGCTGCCTGGCGCTGATGGCCAACCCTGATATTACGGTGGATGAACTGATGGAGTTCATCCCCGGGCCGGATTTCCCCACCGGCGGCATCATCAATGGCCGTGCCGGCATTATTCAGGCCTACCGTACGGGTCGCGGGCGCATTTACGTGCGCGCCAAAGCGGAGGTGATTCACGAGGAGAAAAAGGGCCGGGATGTCATCGTCATCCACGAAATTCCCTACCAGCTGAACAAGGCACGCCTCATCGAGCGCATTGCGGAGCTGGTAAAAGAGAAGAAGATCGAGGGCATTTCCGAGCTGCGCGACGAGTCCGACAAGGACGGCCTGCGCGTGGTTATCGAGCTGCGTCGCGGCGAAATCGGCGATGTGGTGCTGAACAACCTGTACGCGCAGACCCAGCTGCAATCGGTGTTTGGCATCAATATGGTGGCGCTTGTCGATGGCCAGCCACGGGTGCTGAACCTGAAACAGATCATCGAGGCCTTCATTCGCCACCGGCGTGAAGTGGTTACCCGGCGCACCGTGTACCTGCTGCGCAAGGCCCGCGAGCGCGGTCACACGCTGGAGGGCCTGGCTGTGGCGCTGGCCAACATCGACGCGGTCATCGAGTTGATCAAGGCATCGCCGAGCTCCGCCGAGGCGCGCGAGAAACTGATCGCCCAGGCCTGGGCGCCCGGCGACGTGCTGGCGATGCTGGAGCGCGCCGGTGAGGACGCCTGCCGCCCCGACGAGCTGGAGCCGCAGTACGGCCTGGTTGACGGCCAGTACCACCTGTCGCCGGTACAGGCCCAGGCCATTCTCGATCTCCGCCTGCACCGCCTGACTGGGCTCGAGCATGAAAAACTGCTCAACGAATACGACGAAAAGCTGCGGGAAATCGCCGACTACCTGGACATTCTCGCCGACCCGGACCGCCTGAAGCTGGTTATTCGCGAAGAACTGGAAGAAATCGTCACTGAATTTGGCGATGAGCGGGTCACTGAAATCAGCGCCTCGCAGCACGACCTGACAGTTGAAGACCTCATTACCGAGGAAGACCGGGTGGTGACGATTTCCCACCTGGGATACGCCAAAACCCAGCCGCTGTCGGATTATCAGGCCCAGCGTCGCGGTGGTACGGGGCGTACCGCGACCTCGGTGAAGGATGAAGACTTCGTTGAACACCTGGTGATTGCCAGCACCCACGCCACGATTCTCTGTTTTACCGATCTGGGCAAGGTCTACTGGCTCAAGGTGTACCAGATTCCGCTGGCCACGCGTAACTCCCGCGGCCGCCCGATGGTCAACCTCTTGCCACTGGAAGCGGGGGAGCGTGTTACCTCGATTTTGCAGGTGAATGAATATACCGAAGGCTGGTTCATCTTCATGGCCACGGCCAACGGCACGGTAAAGAAAACCGCGCTGACGGATTTCTCGCGCCAGCGCAGCGTGGGCTTGCGTGCCCTGGCACTGGATGAGGGTGATGTGCTGGTGGGCACCGCGCTGACCGATGGCAGCTGTGATGTCATGCTGTTCAGCAGCGGCGGCAAGACCGTACGCTTCCGCGAGGACGATGTGCGAGCCATGGGCCGCACGGCGCGCGGTGTGCGCGGTATTCGTCTGGGCGAAGGTCAGCGCCTGATTTCGCTGATCGTGCCGCAGGCGGACGGGCGCATCCTCACCGTGACCGAAAATGGCTATGGCAAGCGCACCGAGGCCGGCGAATTCCCCACCAAGGGCCGCGGCAACAAGGGCGTGATTGCCATGTCCACCAGCGAGCGCAACGGTGCCCTGGTGGGCGCCACCCAGGTGTTCGAGGGCGATGAACTGATGTTGATTTCCAACCAGGGCACTCTGGTGCGCACACGCGCCGATGAAGTGTCACTGTTGGGACGCAATACGCAGGGCGTGCGGGTGATTCGCACCCGCGCCGACGAACATCTGGTCAGCGTGGAGCGGGTAGCCGAGCCAGAGCTGGATGCTGCAGAGGATTCCGGGGAAGGCGGCGAGTAAACCGCGCCTTCCCCTCACTTCAAGGAAATGACTGAAATGACGCGCTTGTACAATTTTTGTGCTGGCCCGGCGGCGCTGCCGGAGCCGGTGCTGGAAACTGCCCGCAACGATATGCTGGACTGGCACGGTCGCGGCCTGTCGGTGATGGAGATGAGCCATCGCAGCAGCGAGTTTGTTGGCATCGCTGAACGGGCCGAGTCCACTCTGCGGGGCCTGCTGTCGATTCCGGACGACTACGCCGTGCTCTTCCTCCAGGGCGGTGCCAGCCTGCAGTTTTCTGCCGTGCCGCTGAACCTGATGCCGGAGGGTGGCGCTGCGGATTACCTGAACACCGGGCAGTGGTCCAAGAAGGCTATCGCCGAGGGCAAGCGCTTTGGCACGGTCAACGTGGCGGCCAGCGCAGAAAGCACTCATTTCAGCAGCATTCCACCCCGGGACAGCTGGCAGCTGTCGGCGGACGCCACCTATTTTCACTACACGCCCAATGAGACCATTGGCGGCGTGGAGTTTCACTGGGTGCCCGAGGTGGAGGCTCCGCTGGTGGCGGACATGTCATCGACAATCCTCTCGCGGCCGATCGATGTGTCGCGCTTCGGGGTCATTTATGCCGGCGCGCAGAAAAATATCGGCCCGGCGGGCCTCACTCTGGTTATCGTGCGGCGCGACCTGTTGGGCCGTTCCCGCGAGGCCTGCCCGGTCATGCTCGACTGGAAAACCGCGGCCGACAACGACTCCATGTACAACACACCGCCGACATTTGCACTCTACCTGGCGGGCCTGGTGTTTGACTGGTTGCAGGGTTTGGGCGGGCTTGACGCGATGGCCGAAATCAACCGCCGCAAGGCCGAGAAGCTCTACGCTGCGATCGACGGCAGCGACTTCTACGCCAACCCGGTTGAAGTGTCCAGCCGCTCGCAGATGAACGTGCCTTTTACCCTGGCGGATGCCAGCCTCGACACGCTTTTTCTGCAGCAGTCTCTCGAAGCGGGCCTGCTCAACCTGTCCGGACATCGCTCCGTGGGCGGGATGCGCGCCAGTATCTACAATGCGGTGCCCGAGGCGGCAGTTGATGCGCTGATCGCTTTCATGCAGGATTTCGCGCAACGCAACGGCTGATACGGCGGCATTCTGATGGCAGATACCAGGGATCTCGACCAGGTCAGGGCGGACATTGACGCCATTGATCGGGAAATCCAGAGTTTGATCCAGCGCCGCGCCCAGTGTGCCCAGCGGGTGGCTGAGATCAAGCTGGAGGAAGTGCTGGCGCTGCGCGAGCGGGGCGAAGTCGCCCCGGAGGTGGTGTACTACCGCCCGGAGCGCGAGGCGCAGGTGCTGCAGCGCATTATCGACCGTAACGGCGGGCCTCTGGAGGGCGTCGCGGTTGCGCACATTTTCCGTGAGATCATGTCCGCCTGCCTTGCGCTGGAGCGCCCTCTGCAGGTCGCTTACCTCGGTCCGGAAGGCACCTTCACCCAGGCCGCCGCACTCAAGCATTTTGGCCACGCCGCGCTCTGCGTACCGCAAAACACTATTGATGGCGTGTTCGCACAGGTGGAATCCGGTGAGTGCAATTATGGGGTGGTCCCGGTGGAAAACTCGACCGAGGGCATGGTCAGCCACACGCTGGACAACTTCATGGACTCGCCGCTGAAGATTTCCGGCGAAGTCGAGATGCGGATCGTGCATCATCTGCTGGTCGCGCCGGGTACCGCCGAGGCTGATGTGACGCGTATTTGCGCGCATCAGCAGGCGCTGGCCCAGTGTCGCAACTGGCTGGACACACACTGGCCACGCGCCAAGCGCGAGGCGGTGAGCAGTAATGGCGAGGCGGCCCGGCTGGCGGCGATCACGCCCGGTGTGGCGGCGGTGGCGGGCGACATGGCGGCGGAGTTGTATCACCTGGACCGCCTGGCAGAACATATCGAAGATTACCCTGACAACACCACACGCTTTCTGGTGGTGGGGCGCGAAGAAGTGCCGCCCAGTGGACGGGATAAAACCTCCCTGATCGTCTCCAGTCGCAACAAGCCCGGCGCCCTGTTTACCCTGCTGGACCCCTTTCGCCGCGCCGGCGTGAGCCTCACCCGCATTGATACCCGGCCCTCGCGGACCGAAAAGTGGGCCTATGTGTTCTTCATTGAATTCGAGGGGCACATGCAGGACGAGGCTATTCGCGCCATTGTCACCGACCTGGAGGAGCAGTCCATCCTGCTCAAGCCACTGGGCTCCTACCCGCAGGCGGTGCTGTAATCGTGGCGCAGCCGACGGTGGTTGTGCTGGGTCTGGGGCTGATCGGCGGCTCACTGGCCGCGGCGTTGCGCGCCAACGGTTTTGCCGCCTCCTGCATTGGCTGGGGACACCGCGAGTCATCGCTGCGCCGCGGGGTGGAGCTGGGCGTGATCGACCGCTACACGCTGGACCTGGATGAGGCCGTGGATGCGGCCGATATACTGGTGATTGCAACGCCCACCCTGATAGCCGAAGAGATGCTGGAGCGTATCCTCCCGCGGCTGCTTAGGCGGTCTCAGCCGCCGGTGATCACCGATGTCGCCAGCGTCAAGGGCAGCCTGCAGCGCGCCGCTGAGCGTGTGTGGGGCGCCATGCCACCGCGGCTGGTGCTGGGCCACCCTATTGCCGGCTCCGAGCGCAGCGGTGTGGATGCCGCGAACGCCGCGTTGTTTGAAAAGCACCGCGTGATTTTAACGCCGGTAGCGGGGAATGAACCCTCCGCGGTGGAGCTGGTGCGTGCCATGTGGGCCAGCACCGGTGCGGAGGTGGTGGAGATGACCGTGGCGGAGCATGACCGGGTCCTGGCGGCGACCAGCCACCTGCCTCACGTGCTCGCCTATGCGCTGGTGGATGCGCTCGCGAGGAGTGATGCCAGCGATGATATTTTCCGCTTTGCGGCAGGTGGCTTTCGCGACTTCACCCGTATTGCATCCAGCGACCCCGTGATGTGGCGGGATATCGCCATTGCCAACGGACCGGCCCTACTGCAGTCTATTGATTTGTTTTCCGCCCACCTTGAGGAACTGCGTGCAGCGATTGAGGCCGGCGAGGGTGATACCCTGCTGCAGACCTTTTCCCGCGCCAAGGCTGCGCGCGATGAATTTGCCGCCCTGTTGGCGGCGCGTGGCCAGACGGCGACCTGAGCCCGAGAACTCCAGAGAGTACCCTGCATGGAATTTCAATTAATGCCCGGTGGTGTGATCAGCGGTGAAGTCCGCGTCCCCGGGGACAAGTCCATCTCACACCGTTCGATCATGCTGGGTGCCCTCGCCGAGGGTACTACCCGGGTGAGCGGCTTTCTCGAGGGGGAGGACGCCCTGGCAACGGTCGCGGCATTTCGCGCCATGGGGGTCGCGATCGAGGGTCCCGAGGACGGTGAGGTCACCATTCACGGTGTGGGTTTGCACGGCTTGCAAGTCCCCTCGGCCGCCCTGGATATGGGGAATTCGGGCACCAGCATCCGGTTGCTGAGTGGCCTGTTGGCGGGGCAGGCGTTCGATACCGAACTCACGGGGGACGTTTCCCTGTGCAAGCGTCCCATGGGCCGGGTGATTGACCCGCTGAAATTGATGGGCGCCCGTATCGAGGGTGCCGAGGGCGGCACGCCACCGCTGCATATTACCGGCGGCCAGGCGCTGCAGGGCATTCATTACGATTTGCCTATGGCCAGTGCGCAGGTCAAGTCCTGTGTGCTGCTTGCCGGACTGTACGCCGAGGGCACCACCTCGGTGACCGAACCCGCCCCGACGCGCGATCATACCGAGCGTATGCTGCAGGGGTTTGGCTACACCGTGCGCAGTGAGCAGGGAGTCATCAGCCTCACGGGTGGCGGTCGCCTGCTGGCAACCGACATAGACGTGCCTGCGGATATCTCGTCTGCGGCGTTCTTTCTCGTCGCGGCGAGCATCGCACCGGGCTCGGACCTGCTGCTTACCCATGTTGGCATCAACCCCACGCGCATCGGTGTGCTGAATATCCTGCGCGCCATGGGGGCTGACATCACCCTCAAGCGCGAGCGGGAAGTCGGCGGGGAACCCGTGGCGGATATTCGTGTGCGCTACGCCCCCCTGCAGGGCATTGAAATCCCGCTGGACCAGGTGCCGCTGGCGATCGACGAATTCCCGGCGCTGTTTATTGCCGCTGCCTGCGCCAGTGGCCGCACGGTATTGCACGGTGCAGAGGAGCTACGAGTGAAGGAAAGCGATCGCATTGCCGCCATGGCGGCGGGCCTTACCACCCTCGGGGTGGTCAACGAGGTGCTGGACGATGGCATCATCATCGAAGGCGGCCCAATCGGCGGCGGTATCATCAACACCTTTCACGATCATCGTATCGCCATGTCGTTCGCTATTGCGGCACTGCGGGCGGACGAAGAAATTCGCATTCTCGACTGCGACCATGTCAGTACGTCCTTTCCGGGCTTTGACGCACTGGCGCGTGGCCTCGGCCTGCAAATATCCGCGCGGGTCGACTGATGGGGCGCCAGCCGGTGCCAGTGATCACGGTCGACGGTCCCAGCGGGGCCGGCAAGGGGACGCTCAGTCACCTGCTCGCAGAGGCCCTGGGCTGGCACTTTCTGGACAGCGGCGCCCTCTATCGGGTGACCGGGCATGCGTGTGTGCTGGAGGGCGTTGCCTGGGACGACCACACGGCGGTGGCAGCCGTCGCCCGTCACCTGGATGTGGCCTTTGCGCTCGATGCGGCCGGCGAAGTGCGCGTGGCCTATAAAGGCAGGGATGTCAGTCGTGCCATTCGCACGGAAGAGGGTGGACGCGGCGCCTCCACCGTGGCGGTGATTCCCGCGGTCCGCGAAGCGCTGCTGGAGCGCCAGCGGGAGTTTTGCCAGGCCCCCGGGCTGGTGGCGGATGGCCGCGACATGGGTACGGTTGTATTCCCCCGCGCATCGCTCAAGATCTTCCTGACCGCCAGCGCCGAAGAGCGCGCGCGGCGGCGTTACCGACAGTTGCTCGACAAGGGAGAAAATGTTAGTCTCCCGCGCCTTCTCGAGGACATCGAGGAGCGCGATGCGCGCGATAGCAGCCGCTCCGCCTCCCCGCTGGTTCCCGCTGAAGATGCCATTGTCATCGACAGCAGTCGCTTGCCTATCGGCGACGTGTTCTCTGCCGTCATGGAGGCGGCGCGCGAGCGCGGCCTGGTGTGACCGGGCGGGCGTATTGCTGCCGGTGCTCGCAATGGTGTTTATCTCGCTGCCCCCAGGTCGGTTCCAGAAGTGGCCGGGGTCGGTTTTAACGGATGACCCGTGCCAGCTGGAGGCGCGGCAAGGCGGTTAGCCGCCGTACTCTCACAAACAGGTAATGTGTAATGAGCGAATCGTTCGCTGAACTCTTTGAAGAAAGCTTGAAGACCGTCGAGATGGAGCCGGGCAGCATTGTCACCGGCGTTGTCATCGACATCGATAACGAGTGGGTCACCGTCCATGCCGGGCTGAAGTCCGAAGGCGTGATTCCTCGTGCCCAGTTCGTCGACTCTGCGGGCAACTGCTCCCTCAGCATCGGCGATGAAGTCCAGGTAGCGCTGGAAACCGTGGAAGACGGTTTCGGTGAGACCAAGCTGTCCCGCGAAAAAGCCAAGCGTGCCGAGTCCTGGAAAGAACTCGAAGCCGCGCACGAGGCGGACGAAGTGGTCAAGGGTATTATCAACGGCAAGGTCAAAGGTGGCTTTACTGTTGATATCAATACCATCCGCGCGTTCCTTCCTGGCTCGCTGGTTGATGTGCGCCCGGTTCGTGATACCGCGCACCTGGAGAACAAGGAACTCGAATTCAAGGTCATCAAGCTGGACCAGAAGCGCAACAACGTGGTGGTGTCCCGCCGCGCCGTGATGGAAGCGGCCAACAGCGTTGAGCGTGAAGCCCTGCTTGAGTCTCTGCAGGAAGGCATGTCCGTCAAGGGTATTGTCAAGAACCTCACAGACTACGGCGCGTTCGTGGATCTGGGTGGTGTCGACGGTCTGCTGCACATTACCGACATGGCGTGGAAGCGTATCAAGCACCCCTCCGAGATCGTCGAAGTGGGTCAGGAAATCGACGTCAAGATCCTCAAGTTCGATCGCGAGCGCAACCGGGTTTCCCTCGGCCTCAAGCAGCTGGGCGAAGATCCGTGGGTCGAAATCACCAACCGTTATCCCGAAGGCAGCCGCGTCAAGGCGCGTGTTACCAACCTCACCGACTACGGCTGCTTTGCCGAGCTCGAAGAGGGTGTCGAGGGCCTGGTTCACGTCTCCGAAATGGATTGGACCAACAAGAACGTGCACCCGTCCAAAATCGTCCAGCTGGGTGATGAGGTCGAGGTCATGGTGCTGGATATCGACGAGGAGCGTCGTCGCATCTCGCTGGGCATCAAGCAGTGCATGCAGAATCCGTGGGACGCCTTCGCTTCTCAGTACGCCAAGGGCGACAAGATTGCCGGCAGCATCAAGTCGATTACCGACTTCGGCATCTTCATCGGCCTGGAAGGCAACATCGATGGCCTGGTTCACCTCTCCGACATCAGCTGGAACGAAGTGGGCGAGGAAGCGGTACGCAATTACAAGAAAGGCGACGAGATTGAAACCGTCATTCTGTCCATCGACCCCGAGCGTGAGCGTATCTCGCTGGGCATCAAGCAGCTCGAGGACGATGCGTTCTCCGGCTTCGTCGGTGAGAATGATCGCGGTGCCATCGTCACCGGCGAAGTGATTGCCGTGGACGCGCGCAGCGTGACCGTGCAGCTGGCAGACGAGGTTGAGGGTATTCTCAAAGCCTCGGACATCAGCCGTGAAAAGGTTGAAGATGCCCGCAGCATCTACAAGGTGGGCGACAGCGTCGAAGCGAAGATCATCTCGGTCGACCGCAAGAACCGCAGCGTTGTGTTGTCGGTGAAGGCGAAAGACTACGACGACGAGAAAGATGCCGTGAAGTCGCTGAAGGATCAGGAAGAGTCCTCTTCCCCCGGCACCATCGGCGACCTGATCAAGGCGCAAATGGAGAAGTGATACCGTTGCGGGGCGCGTGCGCTCCGCAGTCAGGCAACGGGGCGCTATGGTGCCCCCGAAGCCTCACTCCTCGCGAAGGCTCACCCGTTGGTGGGCCTTTTTTCTATATAAAATAACGAGTTGCGTAACTGCGCTGGCGGCGTCACAATAGTTTCCCTGAGCACGACCGAAATCGGTCTGGCGAGAGCGCAGGTGGATAGGGGCCCCGCGATGACGAAAAGTGAACTCATTGAGGCAATTGCCGCCCGGCAGGCACAGCTGTCGCTGAAAGACGTGGAGCTGGCCGTCAAGACGATTATCGAACACATGTCCGAGGCACTCTCCGGTGGAGAGCGCATCGAGATTCGGGGTTTTGGCAGCTTTTCACTGCACTATCGTGAACCGCGCCGTGGCCGCAACCCGAAAACCGGCGACACGGTAGAACTGACCGGCAAGTACGTTCCCCATTTCAAGCCCGGTAAAGAGCTGCGGGAGCGGGTCAACCTGGGATTGCAGGCGGGGTTGTGAGCATGGCCACCACCGCTTCCAACGGCGCGGGTCGTCTGGCGAGGATTCTCCGCCGACTGATTCTGGTGCTGGTTATACTGGCGATGCTCGCGGCGGGCGCGTTGTTCGCCGTGCAGAATCCCGAGCCGGTCGCTCTCGACCTGCTGGTGGTTGACCTGGCGCCGCGTAGCCTCGCCCTCTGGTTGCTCGCCACGCTGGCGCTGGGCGGTTTGCTGGGGCTGCTGGCCTCGAGCATCATCATTCTCCGATTGCGCGGCAAGCTTGTTCTGGCACGGCGCAAGCTGGAGAAATGCAAAGTGGAACTGGATCGTCTGAGGGTCGCTGGGCTCAAAAACGGTGAATGACCTGCTGGTATTCGCGCTCCTGTTTGCCGCCATCGGCATCGGTTGGTGGCTGGGGCGGCGCAGCGCGAGTGCGCAGGCGTCTGAAGTGCCAGGCCAATACTACAAGGGATTGAATTACCTGCTGGATGGCCGCCCGGACGGCGCGGTGGACGCTTTCATCGACGCCCTCGAGGTCAATAGCGAAACGCTGGAAACCCACATTGCGTTGGGCAACCTGCTGCGCAAGCGCGGCGAGGTTGACCGGGCCATACGCATACACCAGAACCTGCTGGCCCGCCCCAGCCTGCCCCGCCCGCAAATTCACCAGGCGCATCTCGAGCTGGCCCGCGACTATATCAGTGCGGGGCTGTTTGATCGCGCCGAGCGCCTGCTGCTGGATCTGGTGAAGGATTCCCCCGAACAGCGGCGCGCGAGCCGCCGACACCTGCTGGACATCTACCAGAGCCAGCGGGAGTGGGCCCAGGCCGTTGATGTGGCAACGGCCCTGTTGCCGCGCAAGTCCCTGCTCGGCCCCACCCCACCGGTGCCCAGCGGCGCGAGCCGTCAGCCGGTGGCAGTTGCGCTGGCGCATTATCACTGTGAGCTGGCGGCGGAAATGCTGGAACAGGGCGACCTGCAGGAGGCGCGCAAGCAGTTGCAGCAGGCTTTGCACCACGACCGTTGCTGCGTGCGTGCTTCACTCATGCTGGGCGAGCTTGAATGCCAGGCCGGGCAATACAAGGCGGCGATCAAGGCCCTGCGCAAGGTGCAGCAGCAGGACCCCGACTACATCCCCGAAACCGTGCCCGCCCTGCACGAAGCCTACAGCCAACTGGGCGACACGACACCGCTGCGGCAATATCTGCAGGAGTGCCTGCAGTCCAGCCCGGCTACGGGCCTTGTGGTGGCGGTTGCCGATGATGTGCGTGCTACACAGGGCGATCAGGCCGCGATGGAGTTTCTCTCGGGGCAGCTGACGAAAGCGCCCTCGCTGGGCGGATTGTCGCGGCTGATTGAACTGCAGGCTGCCAATACCGAAGGTTCCGTGCGCGACAATCTTGCGGCACTGCAGAAACTGGTGGCCCGGTTGCTGGCGGAGCGGCCGAGTTACCGCTGCGGTCACTGCGGCTTTGCTGGCCGCCAACTCCACTGGTTCTGCCCCGGCTGCAAGCACTGGGGCACCGTCAAATCCATTCGCGGCAACCGTGTCGACTGAGCACGGCCGCAGTTATTGAAGGCGTTCTCGATGCACTCTCCCATTCTGGTGGCTCTGGACTACCCCGATGAAGCCTCGGCGCTGGCGCTCGTTGAGCAGCTGTCGCCGCAGCTCTGTCGGCTCAAGGTAGGCAAGGAACTGTTCACGCGCAGCGGGCCCGGTCTGGTGCGGCGCCTGCAGGATCAGGGCTACGACGTGTTCCTGGATCTCAAGTTTCACGACATACCCAACACGGTGGCTTCGGCGGTACGTGCTGCGGCCGACCTCGGCGTTTGGATGCTTAATGTGCACGCCAGCGGGGGGCGCCGCATGATGGAGGCGGCAGCCGCGGAACTCGCACGCCTGCAACAGCCACCGCTGCTTATTGCCGTCACGGTCCTGACCAGCATGACCGATGAAGACCTGCGTGAGCTCGGTTATCTTGAGGGCGCGCTGGCGCGCGTCTCATCACTGGCCGGTCTGGCGGCAGACTGCGGGATGCAGGGCGTGGTGTGCTCGGCTGAGGAGTGCCCCACACTGCGGGAGCAGCGCGGCGAAGACTTTGCCCTGGTTACACCGGGCATTCGTCTCGCGGGTGACTCGCCGGGTGACCAGCGTCGGGTCGTCACACCCGCTGACGCGCGCAGGCGAGGGGCAGACTATCTCGTGGTCGGTCGTTCAATTACCTCGGCAGCCGACCCGCTGGCGGCCCTGCAGCGGGTGCACGAGGATTTGCGCACGGCGGGCGGATAGCGTCGGCGAGCCGGCGCATTAAGTCAGATGTGACCAAAGGCACTCCGCATGCCCGGGTGCCTGCTAGACTTTGCTTCGATACGGATGTGCAGGGATGCCACAACGTCATACGGAGATAACGCCATGTCACTCAAACAATACACTATGCATGTTTATCGGGCATGTCAGCCCGACCCACAGGTCCACCCGAAGTTACAATCACCCGGCGGGAAACGCCGGCAGCGGTGGCCGGCTTTGCTGGGGGCCTTAGCGGTATGCCTCAGTCTGGGCGGCCTGTCGGCTCCAGTATCGGCAGCGCCCGATGTGCCGCCGCTTGCTGCCGAGGTCGCGGTACAACGCGTCAACATCAACACCGCAGATGCCGCCACATTGGCCGCTATGCTGCAGGGTGTAGGGCTGTCGCGGGCGCAGGACATCATTCGCTACCGGGAGGCCTATGGGCCCTTCACGACGGTGGAGGAGCTGGCGGACGTCAAGGGCATTGGTCCCGCCACGCTGGAAAAGAACCGCACAGTCATAACACTGGATTAGGCGCCGGGCATCCGTATCATGGGGGCTTGGCCCCCACTTTTTTGCGGGTGCGGAAACGCTGCTGAAGGGAAATGTATGTCCGCACAATACGCCGGCGCGGCGCAAGACAACTGGAAATTGGCGGGGTGTACATGTCGGTGCTGGTAACCGGTGCCAGCGGTTATATCGGGCAGGCACTGACGGCGCGACTACAGCAGCAGGAGCTGGCACCCGTACTTGTCAGCCGCCGGGGTGGCGCTGCCCGCGGCGGCCTGGCGAGGCACGCTGTGGATTTCGCTGCGGAGAACCTGGACGAATCCCTGCTACAGGGTGTGAGCACCGTTTATCACCTTGCGGGTATCGCCCACACGCAGGCACCGGCCGCACAGTATGCCGCCGTGAACTGCCGCGCGACCCTCGCACTCGCAGATGCAGCTGAGCGCGCAGGCGTACACCACTTCATTTTTGTCAGCAGCGTCAAGGCGATGGGCCCTCCGGCAACATCCATGCCGCGGCGCGAGATGGAGGTGTCTGCACCCGCGGATGCCTATGGTCGCTCCAAGTGGGAGGCCGAGTGCGCGCTGCGCGAGCGCTTTCACCGCAGTGCCATGACGGTCATTATTCTGCGCCCGGCACTGGTGTACGGCCCGGAGCCGAAAGGCAACCTGAAGTGGCTGTTGCGTGCTGCGCGATTCGGTTTGCCAGCGCCGCCGGCGGGCGGCGCGCGTTCCATGATTGGTCTGGGCGACCTGGTCGAACTCCTGCTGCTGCTGCCCGGGACTGGCCTGAGCGGGGTGAACACCTTCAATGTCACGGATGGTCGGGCGTACAGCACCAGAGAGACGTATCAGGTGTTGCGAGCCGCGCTGGGCAAACAGGGGCCCGGTGTGGCTAGCCCCGCCTGGCTATGGCGCGTTCTCGCTTCCCTGCTCGATCTGGTTCAGCGGCAGGCACAGGGGTCCAGCTTCGACAAGTTGTTCGGCGCCGAGCGGTACGACAACCACGCGCTTTTGCAGGCAACCGGCTGGGTGCCGCGCGATACGCTGGCTACCGTCGCACGGGCCATGGCGTGCGCGGGGAATGGCTCTCCGTGATTGCGGCCATGCTGTCGGCACCGCTCGCAGCCGCGTTGCTCTGTGCGCTCTGGCGGCAGTTCGCGCGGCGCGGCCGATGGCTGGATAGCCCGGGTCAGCGCAGCTCGCACAGCCTGCCCACGGCAAGCGGCGGCGGTGTGGGAATTATTCTGGCGTTGGCGCTCGCCACGGCGGTGGCCGCGCAGGCCGGGGTGGTATGGCCATCGGTGTACGGTATATTGCTCGGGCTTGCGGTGCTGCTGATGCTGGTGGGCTTGCTGGATGATCGCTACAACCTGCCGGCGCGATTACGGCTGGGCGTCTACTGCGCAGTCTGTGCGCTGCTCGTCATTGCTGTGTTTGCCACTGCTCCGGGTAGCGATGTGCTCATCGGGCTGCCGTTTCCCCTCTTGGTACAGGCGCCGCTATTAGTGTTGGCGCTCCTGTGGCTGGTCAACCTGTACAATTTCATGGACGGTATTGATGGCCTGGCCACCCTGCAGGCGTTTCTTGCGGGTATGGGAGGGAGCTTGCTGGCACTGCTGGCCGGGGATGTCACACTCGCCCTGATGTGTGTGCTGCTGGCGTTGAGCCAGCTGGGCTTTCTCTACTGGAACTGGCCGCCCGCTCGCCTGTTCATGGGAGATGCGGGCAGTGTGCCCCTGGGTTTTTTGCTCGGCGGTCTTGCGGTGATCGGAGCCAGTTACGGCACCTTGCCACTGGCGTGTTGGCTGGTTTTACTTGCTGCCTTTGTCACCGACGCCACCTGGACCCTGCTGGTGCGCTGGCGAGCAGGGGCAAGCGTGTTTGAGGCGCATCGAGATCATGCCTATCAGCGTCTCAGTCGCCACTGGGGCTCTCACCTCGCGGTGGATTTCCTGCTTGTGGCGCTGAATGCATTATGGCTTTTCCCACTGGCATGGACGATTTGGCGCTGGCCTGAATTCCAGCTTTTCTTGGTAATTTTGGCATACCTTCCCCTCCTGCTCGGCATGGCGAAGTTGCAGCGATTGACGTAACATCGGGGTCTCCGGGTTCGCGCCACATTTAATCACTTCAAGCGAGCCTGTCACGATTATCCGGAGCGGGAGGGATTTTGCTGAATCGGCTTGGCAATGGTGTGCTGCAAGCGATTTCCGGGGTGCTTGGAAGCGTGCGGGATGCACTCGAGAAACTCATAGAGCTGCCGCGGAATATCAAGCAGGCGCTTCTTCTCGCTCTCGATATGGTGTTTGTCAGCGCGGCCATGTGGTCCGCGGTAGCGCTTCGCCACGGCAGCACTGAGTTCACGCTGGACACAACGGGAATAGCGTGTGCTGTCATCACCGTGGTGATCAGCGCCATTATCTTTTTGCGTCTTGGCCTCTATCGAGCGGTCATCCGCTTCATGGGCCAGCAGGCGATCTGGGCAGTGATCACCGCTGTCACTTATTCCACGCTGATACTTGCCGCTTCTGTGTTTGTTGCGCAGGCTGAAGTGCCGCGCACCATGCCGTTTTTCTATTGGGGTATTGCCCTGTTGCTAATTGGCGGTACGCGCCTGACCGTACGCGCGTATTACCAGGCCAAGCTGCGCTCGCTGTCGCGCAACGTCATCATTTATGGTGCGGGTGAGTCAGGGCGGCAATTGTTGACTGCCTTGCACCATGGCGACCAGTACCGGGCGGTGGTGTTCGTGGACGATGATGTGCGGCTGCAGCACTCGGTCATTAATGGTCTGCAGGTGGCGCGCCCCGAAGAGATCAAGCGGCTTATAGGGGAGCACGATATCACCCAGGTGTTGCTCGCCATTCCAGCGGCTTCGCCGGAGCGGCGCCGGGAAATCATTAACTCGCTGGTCGGGCTGCCGGTGCATGTGCGCACCGTGCCGAAGATCAATGAACTTGTCGCAGGTCGTGCGAGCGTCAATCAGATCCAGGATATCGATCTCGATGACCTGCTCGGGCGCGACCCGGTGCCGCCGCACCCCGAGCTGATCGACCGCTGTATCACCGACAAGGTAGTGATGGTTACCGGTGCGGGTGGTTCTATCGGTTCGGAGCTGTGCCGTCAGATACTGACTTCTGGCCCTCGAGAGCTTGTCCTGCTGGATAACTCCGAGTACGCGTTGTACCGCATTGAGCGCGAGCTGCGCGAGATGGGACAGGCGCTCGGTTCCGGGGTCGAGGTCATCGCATTGCTGGGGTCCGTGCAGGACCAGCGTCGGCTGGAAACGGTGTACCGCACCTTTGCCGTTCAAACGGTCTATCACGCCGCGGCCTACAAACATGTACCCATGGTTGAATATAACGTTGCCGAGGGTGTGGCCAACAATGTGTTCGGCACCTGGTACGCGGCGGAAGCTGCGCGCAAGGCCGGGGTGGAGACTTTCGTACTGGTTTCCACCGACAAAGCCGTGCGGCCTACCAATATCATGGGTGCTTCGAAGCGCTTTGCGGAAATGGTGTTGCAGGGGCTCGCACAACGCGACTCCGGTACCCGCTTCTGCATGGTGCGATTCGGCAATGTGCTGGGTTCCTCCGGTTCTGTGGTCCCGCTTTTTCGCGAGCAGATTGAGGGCGGTGGCCCGGTAACCGTCACCCACCCCGAAGTCTCGCGCTATTTCATGAGCATTCAGGAAGCCGCGCAGCTTGTGTTACAGGCCGGTGCAATGGGCACTGGCGGCGACGTGTTCGTACTGGATATGGGCGAGCCGGTGCGGATTGTGGATCTCGCGCGGCGTATGATTCGCCTCAGCGGCTACGAAATGCAGCACGACAGCCACGCACACGACCATATCCAGATCGAGTTTATCGGTTTGCGCCCTGGGGAGAAGTTGCGTGAGGAGCTTTTGCTCGGCAGCAATGTGACCGGCACCGGGCACCCCATGATCATGCGCGCGGAGGAAGAGTGTCTCTCCTACAATCAGATTCACCGCTTGCTGACCGAGCTCATGCATTACTGCGATACGATGGATTGTGCCGGTATTACCTCGATCCTGAACGCCGCTGTGAGCGGGTTTAATTTAAACGAAGTGCGCTACGACCATGTCTGGCGCAAGCAGGGCATGGCCGGGCGTCCCACGCTTGCCAAGCCCAAGCAAAAACCGGCCGCCGTCGGTTCGTCTAACGTTCAGGAACTGTTCCCCGACAAGTCCTGATCTCAGCCGGAAGGAATCAGAATGAACTATGACGTCTTTAACGGCGATGCGGATGGCCTGTGTGCGCTGGTGCAACTGCGTCGCGCGGAACCTGTCGACGCTGTACTGGTAACCGGTGTCAAGCGCGACATCGCCCTGCTGCAGCAGGTTGAGGCTGGGCGCGGCGACCGCGTGACCGTGCTGGATATCTCACTGGACAAGAATCGCACCGATCTGCAGCGCCTGCTTGCTGCCGGTGCCGATGTGTTCTATTGCGATCACCACTTTGCCGGAGAGATCCCCGCCAGCCCGCAGCTCGAGACCTTGATCAATCCCGCACCCGATGTGTGCACCAGTCTGCTGATCAACGGCCGGCTACAGGGGGCATATACTGCCTGGGCCGTGACCGGTGCCTTTGGCGATAACCTGCGCGATTCCGCGCAACGGCTGGCGAAGACTCTGGGTTTGTCTGCCGCGCAGGTGCAGGCCCTAGAAGATCTGGGTATCTATATCAACTACAACGGTTATGGCCCGGCCCTGGAGGACCTGCATTTCGCCCCTGCGGAGCTGTACCAGCTGCTCGCAAGGCACGATGACCCGTTCCAGTTCATGGACGCGGAACGCGGCCACTTCGAACGCCTCGAAACGGGGTACCGGGAAGACATGGCGGCAGCGGCGGCGCTTGAGCCCATTCACCGTGGAGAGAGTGCAGCAGTGTACCAATTGCCCGACGCGGCCTGGGCGCGGCGGGTGAGTGGCGTTTTTGGCAACGACCTGGCCAACCAGGATCCGGCGCGAGCACACGCCGTGGTGACAGCGCGAAAAGAGGGAGATTATCTGGTCAGTGTGCGCGCGCCTCTGAACAACAAGACCGGTGCGGATGCACTGTGCCGGGAATTTCCCACGGGTGGCGGTCGCGCTGCGGCGGCGGGTATAAACGCTTTGCCAGCGGATCAGCTGCAGGCTTTTATCGAGCGTATCGCGGCGTTCTACGCGTAGACGCTCAGCTCCCAAGTGGCTGACCGCAGGCCGCGGAAGCGGTCTTGCAGGGAGAAGCAGAGTGAACTGGGATGACATGAAGGTGCTACTGGCGTTGGGTCGTCGGGGCTCTGCGCGCGGGGCAGCCCAGCTCTTGGGGGTAAGCAACTCGACGATAACGCGTCGCCTCGACGACCTGGAAAGCACCTTGCACACGCGCCTCTTCGATCGCACCCCTGATGGCTACCGGATGACGGCAGCGGCGGAAGAGCTGATGCCAGCGGCGGAGCACGTTGAAGAGCTTATGCTGGCGGCCGAGCGTCGTATCACGGGCACCGACCAACAGCTGCAGGGCAGCATCCGCCTCACCATGCCGGATCGTGTGGAGTTTCTGCTCACTCGCCTGGCCCGCTTTGCGGAGGATTACCCGGGTATTGAGCTCGAGCTCATGCCCAGCAACCTCGCCCTCGACCTCAGTCGACGCGAAGCGGACATCGCGGTGCGTGTATTGCCTGCAGGCGCCCGGCCGCCTGACACTCTGATCGGTCGCAATTTGTGCCCGCTCAGTGCCTCCACTTACGTACACCGAGCACTGCTGCGCGAGGATGCGCCGCACGATGTGTCGCACCTGACCTGGGTGGGGCGCTACCCCCAGGGCCAGCGCGAGGACTGGTTGCGTGAAAGCGGCTTCGAGCACCTGCCTGTGCGGCATGCCATCAGCGATCTCAACCTCATGCAGATGGCTGCGCGCAGCCGCATGGGGCTGGTCTTCATGCCCTGTTTTCTGGCCTTTGGTGACCCGGAGCTGGTGCGGGTTCCCGATGCTCCTGTTGTACATCAGTCAAACGTGTGGGTGTTAACGCATCGCGACCTGCGTTTGAGCGCACGGTTTCGGGTGCTGAGAGAAGTTATCGCTGAAGAGTTCGCCAAGGTGGCAGCGCAGCTGGATACCCGCTGACGCTGCCTGTCAGCTCGACTTCGGGTTCTGGATGCCCCCGGTGACCGCGATGCGCATTGCTTCCTCAACGCTGAGATCGACGGACTCAAGCTGGCTCGCCGGCAGATAGACGGTATATCCCCCCAACTGGTAGCTCATGGGCAAATAAACACCGACCACTGATTCATCCACTGCGCCGCGCAGCCGTGTGCTCGGCTCCCGCGAGGTCACAAATCCCAGCAGTCGCATGTTGTCGCCAACGGTTACCATCACTACAGAGTCCGCCTGCTGCTTGTTGGCGATGCTGAATGCGCGCAGTACGTCCTGAATGGCCCCGTGAACCGATTTGACCAGTGGAATCCTGCTCAGCAGCGTGTCCCCCAGGCGCAGCAGGTGGCGAACCACGTAGGCGTTTACCAGCAGCCCAATCAACATCAGCAGAATCAGGCCGGAAATCAGCCCGAGGCCCTGAAAGTACCAGTCCTCAGGCAGGATTGCGCGCAGTGCCGCACCGGTCATGGTTTCCAGCGTCAACAGTAACCAGTACACCAGGTAAATAGTCAGCGCGACGGGGAGTACGGCCACCAGCCCCTGCAGCGTGAGTGAGACGAGACGTTTCATGGGTATCCTTCGGTTGCTACGAGGCTGAGAACACGCAGGTAGCGTACACGGTTACTGCGAGCGGTACACGCCGCGTGCCTGGCCTATCCAGAAATGCAGCGAATACGATCAGAATTGGCCACTTCCATCAAATACGGTCAGGGTTATTCTGAGTCTCGTTACCTACAGGGAGAGCGTGTTATGAAAACATTCAATGCTTTGGTACTGAGTTGCACATTGATGGGTCTGACGGGTGCCGCATTGGCGTCGGATAACAGCGACGACCTCGCCGAGTGCAAGGCGGGGGTTGAGGCGGCGCTGGGTGCTGAAGGCCGCACCAAGCTAGTGGGCATCAAACGTCGCCGCGGTCCGGATCAACTACGCCTTGTTGTCATTCCCGGTGAGGGTGAACGGTTTATCGTGCACTGCCTGGTGGATGAGCGTGGGCCCCGGTTTCTGGATCGCGACGGCGTTGCACTGCAATTGGGTGAGTTCCACGGAGAAAATCCGGTCAGCATGCAGCCTTAGTAGGCGTACTCCCCGCTGACCTCGCGCAGCGGGCAGCGGGCAGGCTACACTGTGAAAAATCAGTGGGGGAGTCGCGTATGCAGCAGATCGATTTAACGGGCAAGGTGGCCCTGGTAACCGGGGGTAGCCGAGGTCTTGGGCGCGCCATGTCCATCGGCCTCGCAGCTGCGGGCGCCGCTGTGGTTGTGGCGAGCCGCAAGTTGGATGCCTGCGAATCTGTGGTCGCTGAGATAGAAGCGGCGGGGGGGAGTGCATTCCCCATCGCCGCTCACACCGGCCGTACAGAGGAGCTGGATGCGTTGATCGAGGGTGCCCTCGGGCACTACGGACGGGTGGATATACTGATTAATAACGCCGGCATCAGCCCGGCCTGGGGTGGTCTGGGCGAGCTGAGCCCCGAGCTTTTCCAGAAGATGTTCGACGTCAACACAATGGGGCCCTGGTATCTGGCTTCGCGGTTGGCGCCGCACATGGCCGAACAGGGTGGAGGCGTGGTCGTTAATGTGATTTCGGTGGCAGCGCTAAAACCTCCGGCCAACATGGGGTTTTACGCAGCCACGAAAGCCGCACTGCAGGCCATGACCAAAGTGATGGCGGCGGAGTGGGCGCCTTTGAAGATTCGCGTCAACAACCTGGCTCCGGGAAACTATCACTCGGATCTATTCGACAGCGCCGCGCAGAATCCTGCGTACTTGCAGGGGGCTATAGACGCGTGCCTGCAAAAACGGGTGGCCGAGACAGAGGAAATCTTGGGGCCGCTTCTGTATCTCGTCAGTGACATGTCAGCGTTTACAACCGGTGCTACGCTGGTGACAGATGGCGGTTTCATGGTCCTCTAGCGAGATCGGCCAGCGCGTTCTCCAGTTCGTGTTGCCAGCCTAGTGCCATGGCCGTCGCCTCGAAATCAGCGCCAGGCCGGGCGCGCAGGCGCAATGTTGAACCGTGTTCCGGATGCTGCAATTCCAGCGCCGTGCAGGCCAGTAGCAACCTGTGGCAGTTGAAGTGTGTCTGGAAAAATCGGTTGTGTATGCCTTTCCCGTGGTTGGCATCGCCGATAATCGGGTGGCTGATGTGTTTCATATGCCTTCGCAACTGGTGCCTGCGCCCGGTAACCGGCTGTAGTTCTATGAGGCTATAGCGAGAGGAGGGATAGCGATCCACGGCAATGGGCAGTTCGGCTTTGGCCAGGCGGCGAAACCGCGTGGTTGCCGCTTGAGTGCGTGAAGGAAACTTGTCCGAGCCGGTTTCTGCCGGCTGTTCCGTCAGGGGATGTTCAACCACTCCCTCTGGCGCGCACCAACCGCGCACAATGGCAACATAGGTTTTGTGCACACGACGCTGGGCAAACTGCTCCGCGATTGCGCGCGCGGCGGCGGGTGTTTGCGCAAACAGCAATACGCCCGATGTGGGCTTGTCGAGGCGGTGTACGGGATAAACCTTGTGTCCCAGCTGATCGCGTAGCAGCTGCAGGGCGAAGCGGGTTTCGTGTCGATCGATGGGGCTGCGGTGTACCAGCAGCCCGGAAGGCTTGTTCACTGCGACGAGGTACTCGTCGCAGTGGAGTAGCTCCAGCACGCCCGGGGCGCTAGGCGCTGTGTATCAGCTTTTGATAGCGCAGCTTTCCCTTGAGTTTCCGGCATCAAAGTAGGCTTGAAACACCTTCGGCGTGCGACCGCGGCCCGTCCATTCATGTTTCTTGCCGTCAATAACGAGGCGATATTTAGCGGGCACTGTGGCGGTTTTGCGGCTTTTTGCAGTTGCCTTGCGTTTGCGTGCTGTGGACGCGTTCTTTTTCAGGTCTTCAGGCTTGAGGCCGCTTTCCGCCAACAAATCATTCACTTTGCGGATTGTGGCAACGCGATCTTTTTCCTGTTTCTTTTTCGTCTTTTCCTTTTCCGCCTTGAGTGCTTCATTCAAGGAGGCGATAAGTTTTTCCAGTTCTTCCTGGCTGAGCCGACGCGCTTCCGCCTTGGCTTTCACTTTTGATTTTGCAAATACCGCCAGTGCCGATGGTTTGACTTTCATTTGAAGTCTCCTGATTAATAATGCGGTAAGTATATTCGAATCACATTAATTAACGCAAAGACCCTATGCATTCATATTATCGTCTTTTTGGCTGCGATTTTTATACGAAAATACTGGCCTGAGAATTGTCCTGGTTTTTTCTATCGAATCATCCCGGCTGAAATGCCGCCCCGCTAGCTATTCGACCGGCACCTCGCTGCGCGAGGCCGTTATTACCAGTAGCCAGATGAAGCCGTTGTGTCTTATGTCATTACTTTCATTATCCGGATAGCTCACAATCTCAATGGGCCAGTCACTGAATTCCTTGTGCGATGGTTCGTAACGTTCCAGCGGCGTATGATTCTCTCGCCAGCGCTCGATATTGACGTCCCGCCAGTAAGCAGTTGTAAACATGTCGCGTATTTTTGCAACGTCACCCATTATGAATGTTTCATTGCCGTGTAAATGAATTGGCGCATCGAAATAAATGCGAGCTCCGGGTTTGGTCACCCGCGCGATTTCGCGCAGGCAATCTTCATACTGTGCAGGTTCACGCTGCGACCCCGCGCGCTGTCCCCAGTGCTCTATGGACTGCACCCCAAGCACACGATCAAAGGTTTGGTTTTCGAATGGCAGCGCATCGGCGAGCCCGTGACCACCAGTTCCGAGTCGAGCTGGCCGTGAGGTGGGTTGTCTGGGGTCTACTCCAGTCCAGCGGCCACCGCTGCGGTTTATCAGGTTGCGGGCCAGTTTGAAACGCCCGAACCCAATTTCCAGTGCTTCGTCGCCGGCACAGTCATAAAAATGTGCCTCAAGGCTGGAGACAACGCATTTGCGCAGGGGCGTGCCGAAGCTAATGCTGCAACGGTGTTTGTACGAGTCAAAGCTTCTGCAAGTGGCGCAAGTAACTCGTTAGGGCTGGAATTCCAGTGGAGTTACCCGCACAGACCAATCAGGGTTTAGCGGGTGCCAGAAGAAATTTTAAGGTCGGCGCCAGCGAATAACTAGCGCTTGTTTTTTGCGTCCCGGCGACCCCTTTTGGTCAGGGGTATACCCTCTGCGTCAACAGTGCTTTTCGGCTTCTCGCCCTTGGCAGTCTTGGAAGCGCGGCTGCGAATAATCAGGCTCAGCGTTTCCTGATCGCGCAATTTGATCGCGTTCTTCTCCAGAGTATCGAGCTCTTCGAAGCTGTATAGGTCGTTTTTGAGCTTCTCTATTCTGTTCATATTGCGCTCGTATGCGTGAGTGTGCAAAGTCTGGGGCTGTTTGCTTTAACAGTCGCCACCTGGTCTGACAGTTGTCAGCCCGATCAGGCCTCAGCCGGTGTACTGATCAAGCCGCTGCTGACTCTTCCTTCGCCGCGCTTGCAGGTGCTTCCGTGGATTCAGCCTCGGCCTCGGCGATTTTCGCTTCCAGTTCGGTCACCTTGCGCTTCAATTCCGCGTTCTCTTTCTTCGTCTCACTGAGTGTTTTCTGCAAGGTATCGGCCGCAGCGGTTTTCTCTACCAGCTTCTTCTTACTGGCATCGAGGTTCTTCTTCATGCGAACCGGGTCGAACTGGGTCAGTGCCTTGTTCTCCTCGCGCACTGCCGCCAGATCCTTCTGTAAGGTCTTGATCCGCTGCTTGAGTTCGGCGATCTCCCCGACCAGCCTCTCACTGCGATTGTGCAGCTCGCGGGCGCGCTGCTCGGCCTTCTGGCTGTCGGAGGCCTTGCCGGTGAGTTCGGTGATGGTTTCGAGCTGTTTGTCGGCGGCGGCCTGGAGCTCTGACTCCCGGGCGCTGAGGCGGTCGATTTCGGCGGTCTTGGTGTCGAGCTGTTGCTGATATTCGGCGCGGAGGTTGGCCTCGAGCTCCATGATTTTTTCAAGTTTGCTGGCTGTGAGCATAGTGTCCTTGTATCTCGTGTAAGTTGATAACCTGAGGGGGGCGACGATGGTGTCGTTGCTGTTCTATGGAGACGAAAAAAAGGGGTTACATTGCTGCAACCCCTTTATTTTTCTCAGAATATGGCTCCGCCTGCTGGGCTCGAACCAGCGACCCATTGATTAACAGTCAATTGCTCTACCAACTGAGCTAAGGCGGAATGGTGTCAACCGAGGTCGCGTATATTAATGATGCGCCACAGGCAGGTCAACAGCTTGTGGGGGATTTTTCGCAATGCTTTTGGCGCCCACCTTACGCAGTCGCCACCCGGCTGCAATTCCGCCCCTAGTGGACCATAATGGTCGGTTTCCAACTTCCCGGGCCGACTGCTTATGTCCAAACCGTTCAAGGTGCATTCCAGCTACTCGCCTGCGGGTGATCAGCCCGCGGCTATCCGGGGGCTTGTGGAGGGGGTGAATGCGGGGCTGGCTTCGCAGACGCTGCTCGGTGTAACCGGTTCCGGCAAGACGTTCACCATGGCCCATGTGGTGGAGCAGTTGCAGCGACCGACGATCGTCATGGCCCACAACAAGACGCTCGCGGCGCAGCTTTACGGGGAGTTCAAGGAGTTCTTCCCGGATAACGCTGTGGAATATTTCGTTTCCTATTACGATTATTATCAGCCCGAGGCGTATGTGCCTTCCTCGGATACCTTTATCGAAAAAGATGCCTCGGTAAACGAGCATATCGAACAGATGCGCCTGTCAGCCACCAAAGCACTGATGGAACGCCCGGATTGCCTGGTGGTGGCGACGGTGTCGGCGATTTACGGTCTGGGTGACCCGAAATCCTACTTCAAGATGGTTCTGCACCTCTCGCGCGGCGAGATGATCAATCAGCGGGAAGTGTTGCGTCACCTTGCTGAGCTGCAGTACACCCGCAATGACGTCGATTTTCATCGTGGCTGCTATCGCGTGCGCGGTGATGTCATCGACATCTACCCGGCTGATTCCGAACGTGAAGCGGTGCGCGTGGAGCTGTTCGATGAGGAGATAGACAATCTCTATTTCTTTGATCCGTTAACCGGGGTGGTCGAACGCAAGGTACCCCGGGTCACCATTTTTCCCAAGAGCCACTACGTGACGTCTCGCGATGTCATGCTCGATGCCGTGACGCATATCGAAGCCGAGCTGGAGCAGCGGGTAAAACAGCTCAAGGACAATGAAAAGCTGGTTGAGGCACAGCGCCTGCAGCAACGCACGCGCTACGATGTCGAAATGATTCGCGAGCTGGGTTACTGCAACGGTGTGGAAAACTACTCGCGCTACCTGTCGGGGCGCGGCCCGGGTGAGCCGCCGCCAACCCTGTTTGAATATCTGCCGGAAAACGCGCTGGTCATCATCGACGAATCCCACGCCACCATCCCGCAAATCGGCGGTATGTACCGCGGCGACCGGTCGCGGAAAGAAACCCTGGTCGAGTACGGGTTCCGTTTGCCCTCCGCGCTGGATAACCGCCCGCTGCGCTTCGAGGAGTGGGAGCGACTGGTGCCGCAGGCGGTGTTTGTCTCCGCCACGCCGGGTCCCTATGAACTGGAACATGCGGGGCGCACCGTGGAGCAGGTGGTACGTCCCACCGGCCTGATAGACCCGGAGCTGGAGGTACGCCCGGCGAGCACCCAGGTCGACGATTTGCTGCAGGAGATTCACACCACGGTAGCGGCGGGGGACCGGGTGCTGGTAACCACACTCACCAAACGCATGGCAGAGGATCTGACCGAGTATCTTTCCGAACACGGCGTCAAGGTGCGCTACCTGCACTCCGACATCGATACGGTGGAGCGCGTGGAAATCATCCGCGATTTGCGTCTGGGTGAGTTCGATGTATTGGTGGGTATCAACCTGCTGCGCGAGGGTCTGGATATGCCGGAAGTCTCACTGGTGGCCATACTCGACGCAGACAAGGAGGGCTTCCTGCGCTCCGAGCGTTCCCTGATCCAGACCATCGGGCGTGCCGCGCGCAACCTGAAGGGCCGTGCAGTGCTCTATGCCGACAAGGTCACGGGATCGATGGAGCGGGCGATGGCGGAAACCGCACGGCGCCGCGAGAAGCAGCTGGCCCACAATGCAGAACACGGCATCACGCCGGTGGGTGTAACCAAGTCAGTCAAGGACATTATGGAGGGCGCTCGCCGCATGCCGACCCGCGGCCGTGCCAAGGGCAACAAAGTGGCCGAGCAGGCCCTGGCCTTCAGCGCCGATATTGCGCGCTTGAGCCCGGCGGCTCTGGCACGCAAGCTGCAGCAGATGGAGGCGCAGATGCAGGAGCACGCGCGCAACCTCGAGTTCGAGCAGGCCGCAGCGTTGCGCGACCAGTTGGCCGAGGCGCGCCAGCTGGCCTTTATCAGCTGACGGCGCTGCGATCCCTGGGCAGCAGCAGTGTGAATACGGCTCCGTTGCCGTCGTCCCGCGTTGCGGCATGCGCGCTGCCGTGATGGTATTCAGCCACCAGGCGAACCACATAAAGTCCCAGCCCCAAGTGCACGGTGTCGGCCTTGCGCGGTTCGCGCAGTGACACCATGGCCTCAAACAGTCGGCCGCGCATGTCTGCAGGCAGCGCGGGCCCGGGGTTGCTGACACTGATTGCCCAATAACCGTCGTGTGGCAGCAGCCGTACGGTGATCGCACTGCCAGCCGGCGCAAAAGAGGCGGCGTTGTCCACCAGCTTGTCCAGCGCCTGTACCAGCAGATCGGCTGCGCCGTGCACCCAGGCGTCGTCTTCGGGCGCGTGCAGAATGAACGCATGCTGCGGGTACGCGCCGCGGTAGGCGGCACAGAGTGATTCGAGCAGGGGAGCGAGGTCCAGCCGGGTGAGCTCGCGCTGGCGGATGCTCTCTTCCAGCCGCGTTGCTTCGGTCATCGCGTCAAGAATACCGCTGAGTCGGGACAGTCCCTGGTGTGCCCGCTGCACGTAGGTAGCGCGGGCGTCCGCCTGATCCGCGGTGCCCAGGTTGTCCAGTGATGACTGGATGACCGCGATCGGTGTGCGCAGTTCGTGTGACAGCTTGCGGCTCAGCGTGCGCAGGTACTCATTGTATTCATGCAGTTCTGCCAGCAGATGAGCGTAACTTCGTGACAGGTCGCCTATTTCGTCACGCGCGCGGCTGCGGGGGAAGTGCGCAAGCTCCATGCCCTGGCTCCCCAGTACGCTGCGAGCGGCCCGGCTCAGGCGGCGGATACGCCAGGAGAGCATGCTGGCGAACAGGAGCAAGCCCAGCGCGGCTACCGCCAAAGCCAGCGCGCTGTAGCCCAGCAAACGGCTGAAAGCGCGGTCTGTGAGAGACAGGTATTGATCGCTACTCTGCTCTACGATGACCGCACCTATCACCTGGTCTCCACTGCGTATGGGTGCGGCGCCTGCTAGCAGGCGCCGCCCCGGACTGTCGGTGCCGTACCAGTGCTGGGTGGCGCGGCCCTCCAGGGCTGCGGCGACCTCCGGTGCTCGCAGATAACCTGTACTCGCCGGGGCTTCTCTGGGTTCCAATGCTTCCTCGGCGAGCGCGCGTCGATACAAGGCCTGCACCAGCCAGAAGGTGTCATCGCTGCCGCCCACGCCAGGCGCTTTCGGTTCGCGAGCTTCCGCCAGCAGGCGGGCGTGGCGGTCTGTCACGCGCAGGTGCTGGCCGGCCTGTGCAAACCGCGCCAGGTCTGCCTGCAGCGCCCCCGGTGGATAGATCAGCCAGGGCGGCGCCACCGGCTGCAGAGGGCCGGTATTGCCCGCCGTGCGCCAGCCACTGCTGCGGTGCCCGTCGACATCCACGGCGTACACCCCGAGGCGCTGGCCGGTTATCGCCAGCGGCAGCGCAAGCTCAACGGCGTAGCCTGCGCGGGTATCCTGCCAGAAGCCGCGGATCTGTCCGGCGTCGACTGCGGGGTGGCGCAGGCTAGCGTATTGGGCGCGCACACTGCCGGGAGCAGGCGTCGCAATCACATAGTCCTGGCGTTTGCCGTCCAGCCAGGTGCGCAGGATGAGCCGATCCCCGTTTGGTTCGGGGCTCAACCCCGGGTCATGGTAGGTGACCGAACGATCGGTTACGTGCAGCATCAGGTAGAGCGTGTCGGCGTACACACCGGCGCGGTAGCCCAGGCTCGGGATGCGCGTTTCCAGGCCGCTGTAGGTCTGTTGCACGGGTTCGCTCCAGCCGTCTTCATAGCCGTCCAGTAACGGCGGGCTTTCCAGCAGCGGCGCATACAGCGAGCCGCTGGCGTCGTCGGGGCTGCGCAGGCGATCGCGATTGGGGTAGAGCGCATCGGGGCGTTCGGCAAGGCTGGCGGCGACGGCCGCCGCGGTGGCGGCGACTGCCTGCGCCTGGCCCTGGCGCAGTGCCGTTTCCATTTCGCGCAGGAATTGGCACCCGGCCCAGGGCAGTGTCAGCAGCAGCAGGCTGACCAGAATAAGCTGGCGGCGCAGGCTCACGCGCTAGTGACCCAGCCAGCGATAGCCCATGCCATAGGCCGTTTCAATGCAGTCGAACGCGGGGTCCAGGGCGGTAAACTTGCGCCGGATGCGTTTGATGTGAGAGGTGATGGTGTTGTCGTCCAGTACGACGTTGGCGCTGTCCATCAGCTGCTGGCGGTTTTTCACGTGGCCGCGGTGTCTTGCCAGCGTGTGTACCATCCAGAATTCCGTGACGGTGAGCGGCACCGGCACGCCTTGCCACTGCGCCGTCATGCGCTCCAGATTCAGGCTCAAAAAGCCCTGCTCCAGTACATGCTCCCGTAGCTCGGGTGTCCGCAGGGCCTGTACGCGGCGAAACAGGGCCACAATGCGCGCCAGCAGATGCGCCTGGCTGATGTTCTTGGTCAGGTAGTCGTCGGCCCCCAGGCGCAGCCCGGAAATCACATCGAGTTCACTGTCGCGGGCAGTGAGGAAGACGATAGGTACCACCGGGCACAGGCTGCGCAACTCGCGGCAGAGTTCAAAACCGCCTTCGATGTCGTCACCCAGGCCGACATCAATGATGGCGAGGTCCGGTAGTTGGCGGCGAAACTCCGCGCTGGCGGTCGGGCGATCGCCAAACAGCGACACCCGGAAACCCTGCCGCTGTAGTGCGTCGCGATAGTTGGCCGCCAGGGCAGCTTCGTCTTCGACAATAGCGATGTGGTGTCGCATGCGGGTTTACCCGGCGAGAAAGGTTGCCATGGTTCCAGAATCAGGGCGGTTGCTCAAGCGTTGCCACAATTGGTCACATTTGCACATCAGTCCGCCACAGGTCTGCCACGGGATGGACAGCTCCCGGCGCTTCAATAGAGGTGTCCAAACTCAGGGAGAGATGTTGATGATGACCATGCAGCCAGTACACCAATTTTTGGCGGCGCGCGCGCTGCTGCGGCTTTGCTTTGTGCTTTTGCCCCGGTTGGTGGCGTTGTTTCTTTGTGGCTTGCTACTCAATGCGAGCATTGCACGTGCGGAGGTGGATTTCGAGCCCGGGTCCGGTCAGCTTCTGTTACAGCGTCCCGGGTTACCCCCCGAGCCGGCCCTGCTGCAGCACAGTCACTTTGCTGTGCAAATAGCGGGCATGGTCGCCGTGGTGCGGTTGCAGCAGACCTTCGAGAATACCAGTGGGGACTGGGTGGAGGGCGTCTACGCGTTTCCTCTGCCGGGAGACGCTGCGGTGCGGCACATGGAAATGCGCGCGGGAGGGCGGCGCATTGTGGGCAAGGTGCGCGAACGGCAGGAGGCGCAGGCCATTTACCAGCAGGCGGCCAGCAGTGGACGCAAGGCCTCTCTGGTGTCGCAGCAGCGCCCCAACCTGTTCCAGAACCGCATTGCCAATGTGGCGCCCGGGGAAACGGTCAGCGTTGAGCTCGAGTTTGTGCAGCCGGTCGAGTTCGCTCAGGGCCGCTTCAGCCTGCGCCTGCCCATGACGTTGACCCCTCGCTATATTCCCGGTATTTCGCTGCCGCGCGCAGAAAATGGCGCAGCGCAGGCGGGTTATCTGGCTTGGCATGCGGCGACGGACCAGGTGCCCGATGCCCCTCTGATAGCCGCGTGGCAACACCCGCAGGCGGGCTCCGATGCCCTGCCGCTGAACCCCGTGGAAATTGCCGTTGAACTGGACGCGGGTTTGCCCCTGGCACAGGTGGATACGCCCAGCCATGCCATGCGCCTTTCCCGGGAGGGCAGCCGCTATGCCTTGCAACTGGCCCGCGGGCCGGCGGAAATGGACCGTGATTTCGTGCTGCGCTGGACACCGGCCACTGGTAGCGAGCCCCGCGCGGCGCTGTTTACCGAGGCGATTCACGGTGACCATTACGGGATGTTGATGGTTGTACCACCCGCCCTGACCCAGGCGGCTACGGCGATACCTCGCGAACTGGTGTTTGTGATTGATACGTCCGGTTCGATGGGTGGTGTGCCATTGCAGCAGGCGCGCCACAGCCTTGCCGCGGCGCTCGACAGCCTGCGCCCTGCAGACCATTTCAATATCATCGCTTTCGACCACGAGTACCGGTCACTGTTTGCGAACTCGCGTCGGGCGCTACCCGACGCATTGCATCAGGCGCGACGCTTCGTCAGCAAACTGGAGGCCGGTGGCGGAACGGAAATGCTGCCGCCGCTGCAGCATGCGCTACAGCAGGGTCTTGCCGCCACGCACGAGCGGTTGCGCCAGGTCGTTTTCCTGACCGATGGCGCCGTGGGCAACGAGCAGGCCATCATCGATATGATTGCAGCGCGGGTCGGGGCCTCCCGCCTCTTTACGGTGGGTATTGGCTCCGCCCCCAACAGCTGGTTCCTGCGCGAGGCCGCCGCACTTGGGCGCGGTCGGCATCTTCATGTGGGTGAGTCGAGTGAGGTCAGCACGCAGATGGATGCACTGGTTGACTACCTTTCAGCTCCCTTGTTGACCGATATACGTGTGGACTGGCCACAGGCGGTGGCGGAGGCCGTTGGCCCCGTGCCTGACTTGTACGCAGGCGCACCCCTGATTCGCTCGGTGCACTTCAATACCTCGCCGCAGGCAGGCGTTATTCGGGTGTCGGGCAGGCTCAACGGCCAGCCATGGCGGCAGGAGCTTGAGCTCGGCGGTAGTGCCCAGCAGCCGGCGCGCGGTGTTGCCAGCCTCTGGGCGCGCGCGCGTATCCAGGCGCTGCTCGATGAACGCTATAAAGGGGCGCGGGAAGCGGTGATTCGAGCCAATGTGCTGGCAGTTGCGCTGCAGCACCAGTTACTGAGTCCCTATACGAGTTTCGTCGCCGTCGAGGAGCAGGTTTCGCGGCCGACGGACGTGCCCCTGAAGCCTGATGCGGTGCGCAATACCCGACCCAGCGGCCAGTCCTCGCAGGGTTTCGCTTACCCGCAAACCGCCACTACCGCAAGTTCCAAGCTCTTCTTCGCCTGCCTGTTGCTCTTTGTCGCGCTGCTGTTCTGGGTGATGCGCGGCCCCGAGCTGGATCACGTGCCCGATGATGCCAGGCGTTAATGCCCTGCGCCGTCCGGCGCTCGTACTGCTCCTACTGCTGGCCGGCTGGCAGCTCTGGGGTGCGGCGTGGATACACACCAAAGCCGCGCTGGCACAGTATCTCCTGGTACGTGCCTGGGATTCCGCCCAGCGGGAAGGCGAGGCGCAAAAACCCTGGCCCTGGGCGGATACATGGCCGGTGGCGCGCTTGCAGCTGCCCACGCTGGCAGCGGACTACCGCGTACTTGCAGGTACATCGGGGCAGGCACTCGCTTTCGGGCCGGGCCTGCATGAGGTGTTCGACGGTGCCGGGGGGCGCTGGGCCGTCATCGCCGGGCACCGCGATACCCACTTCCAGTTCCTGCAGTCGGCGCAGCCTGGCATGGCGCTCTGGCTGGAAGATATGGCGGGGTCGGTTCGTACGTTTCAGGTAGCTTCGGTGCGCGTGGTAGACAGCCGCGTAGAAACGCTGCAGCCGCCTTCAGCGGGGCCTGCCGGGCTGCTTCTGGTGACCTGTTACCCCTTCAATGACTGGCGGCCCAACGGACCGCTGCGGTACGTAGTTGAGGCCATACCTAGTCCAGCAGTGCACCCACTTGCTCGGGGTTCAATGGACGGCTGAAATAGTAGCCTTGGCCCTGTACACCGTGTTGATGGCGAATGAAGTCAGCCTGTTCCGCGCTTTCTATCCCTTTGGCAACTACGCTCATGCCCAGTGCGCGTCCCATGGCCATGACCGTATTGGCAATAATTGTCTGCTCCTCGTCTGCCGGTACACCGTGCATGAAGGCGGCATCAATCTTGAGCGTGGTGACCGGCAGTGCGCGCAGGTACTCCAGAGCAGCGTAGCCTGAGCCGAAGTCATCCACTGCGATGTCGATACCCAGGCTAATCAGGGCCTGCAGGCAGTCCCTTGCGGCGGGGCGCTCGCTCAACAGGGCCAGTTCCTTGATTTCGACCTGCAGGTGGTGTGGCGGGATCGCGTAGTTCCGCAGAACGGCTTCCATGGCTTCTGGCAGTGTGTCGTCGGTGAGCGAGTGAATGCTCAGGTTGACGCTGACGCGGCCGGGATCATGCTCTTCCTGCAGCCAGCTGCGCAGTTGCTTGCAGGCCGCCTCCAGTGACCAGCGATCAAGGCGCCGCGCCAGCCCCGCCTGCTCCGCCAGCGTAATGAAGCGCCGGGGTCCGAGGGTGTCACCCTCTGGGCGCGACCAGCGGGCCAGCGCTTCCACACCCACCGGCAGGCCGGTGTCGCAATCGTATTGCGGTTGATAGAGCTGGGTCAGGCGGTTTTCGTCCAGTGCTGTGCGCAGGGCTTCAACCAGGGCGAGGTGCTCCACGGCCGCGCGCGTCATGTCCGCCGTGTAGAAGCGCCAGTCGTTGCGGCCCTGTTGTTTGGCGCGGTACATCGCCGTATCTGCATAGCTAAGCAGGTGCGACGCGTTTTCTGCATCGTCCGGGAAAATACTGATGCCGATACTGCAGCTGATAACGACTTCGGTGCCCGCCAGATCGAATGGAGCACACAGGTCATCCATCAGTTTACGCGCCACGCCGGAGGCGCTGTCGATGCTTTCCAGATCGTCCAGTACCACCACAAACTCATCGCCCCCGACCCGTGCCAGAGTGTCACTCTCGCGCAGTGTGCCCTGCAAGCGCTCCGATGCCAGCTTCAGGAGCCGGTCGCCTGCAGCGTGCCCCAGGGTGTCGTTAACATCCTTGAAACGGTCCAGGTCAATGAACATCACGCCCATGCGCCGGTTGTTGCGTCGGGCGGAACGCACGCTTTGCTCCAGCAGTTTATCAAGCAGTGCGCGATTCGCGAGCCCGGTCAGCGCATCGTAGTGCGCCATGGATTCCAACTGCTGCCGGGCCTCGTGCAGCTCGGTGAAATTGCGTACCACGCATACCGCCTGTTGGTGGTCATGCAGGGCAGTGATGCGCGCCTCGAACCACGCCTTGGCACCGCGTACGGTCAGCTGGTACTCAAAGGAGATAACTTCATTCGAGTGCCCGGCCTCCGCCAGTGCCTGCACGAACTGCGCGGCTAGCTCCTCTGGCAGCACCTCGGCGACATGACGACCGAGAAACGCTTCTGGCGGCACGAACAGCTGGTCCAGTTGGCGGCCGCGGAAATCATCAATGACGCCGTCCAGCGTCAGCAGGAAGTACAAATCTGGCATCGCTTCAAACAGGGCGGTGAGAAAATCGACCTGCAGATACTGGGCTGGAATGCGTGGAAGTGTCACTGCAACGGGCGGCCTGGCGTTATGGGGTTTCCGGGTGTGCGCATGTCGTCGCTCTCGAAAGGGCTGAGCTGTACACCACACTATAGCCCAGCTGGGCGCTTTTTCCCGCATGTCGTGCGTTTTACATGCGCGGGTGCCTGTGCTGGGGTCGAGCGCTGTAAGGTGGTGCGCTCGATCGGGGCGCCGTTTGTTTTGTGACCTCTTTCACTGCTTGTGTTAGCATATGTCGCCCGATTTCAGCTGCATGGGGGTTCACGGACTCCTGCCCTCGATTATTGATTGCAGCCGGCTCACGTGGCCTTTAGTAGGGGCCACCACTGACACCAAGGAAAACGCATGCCTTCTATTACCCTCCCCGACGGAAGCCAACGTCAATTTGACCGCCCCGTCTCCGTTTATGATGTTGCCAGCGCTATAGGCCCGGGCCTTGCCAAGGCCGCGCTCGCCGGTGTGGTCGATGGGCGGGAGGTCGATACCAGTCACGTTATTGACGGCGATGCGAGCCTGGCGATCATCACCGAGCGCGATGCAGCGGGCCTGGAAGTTATTCGCCACTCTACAGCGCACTTGCTGGCGATGGCGGTGCAAGAGCTTTTTCCTGGTACGCAGGTGACTATCGGGCCGGTGATTGAAGACGGTTTCTACTACGATTTTGCCAGCGGGCACCACTTCACCCCCGAGGATCTGGAGAAAATCGAACAGCGCATGGAGCAGATCGTCGCCGATGACCTGCCGGTGCAGCGAGTGGTCATGAGCCGCGAGCGGGCCATCGAGTTGTTTCGCAACATGGGCGAGCACTACAAGGTGCAAATCATCGAGGCGCTGCCGGAGGGGGAGGAGCTGTCCATCTACCAGCAGGGTCCCTGGATGGATCTTTGCCGCGGCCCGCATGTGCCCAGCACTGGCAAACTCAAGGCGTTCAAGCTCACCAAGGTAGCGGGTGCCTACTGGCGCGGCGATTCCAACAACGAAATGCTGCAGCGCATTTATGGTACGGCGTGGGCGAACAAGAAGCAGCTCAACGAATACCTGACCCGTATCGAAGAGGCGGAAAAACGCGACCACCGCAAGATCGGCAAGAAGCTGGACCTGTTCCACACCCAGGAAGAGGCCCCCGGCATGGTGTTCTGGCACCCGGATGGCTGGACCCTGTATCAGGCTATCGAACACTATATGCGTCAGGCTCAGCGTGCGCACGGCTATCAGGAAATCCGCACGCCGCAGCTGGTTGATATGTCGTTGTGGGAGCGCTCCGGACACGCCGACAAATTTGGCGACGACATGTTCACCCTGCAGTCAGAGGATCGCCAGTTCGCGGTCAAACCGATGAACTGCCCCTGCCACGTGCAGGTATTCAACCAGGGTTTGAAGTCTTACCGCGACCTGCCGCTGCGGCTGGCCGAATTCGGCAGCTGCCATCGCAACGAGCCCTCCGGCTCCTTGCACGGCATTATGCGGGTACGCGGTTTCACTCAGGATGACGCGCACATTTTCTGCACCGAAGAGCAGATCCAGCCCGAGGTGGCATCGTTCATCGACTTCCTGCACGCCGTGTATGCCGACTTTGGGTTCAGCGAGGTGATCTACCGGCTGTCCACCCGTCCGGAACAGCGGGTCGGCTCGGATGCCGACTGGGACCGCGCGGAAAAGGCCCTGGCCGATGCGCTGGACGCGCATGAGCTGCCCTGGCAGGAGTTGCCGGGAGAGGGCGCGTTTTACGGCCCGAAAATTGAATTTTCATTGAAAGACTGTATCGGGCGGGTCTGGCAGCTGGGCACCATCCAGGTGGACTTCTCCATGCCCGGTCGCCTCGGTGCACAGTACGTGGCAGAGGACGGTTCGCGCCAGGTGCCGGTCATGCTGCACCGCGCGATACTCGGTTCCTTCGAGCGGTTCATCGGGATTCTCATCGAGCATTACGAAGGTGTGTTCCCCACCTGGCTGGCACCAACCCAGGCCGTGGTGCTGAATATTACCGATAAACAGGCTGATTATGCCCGGTTTGTGGAAGATTCCTTGAAAAACAAGGGCTTTCGGGTTCAATCGGACTTGAGAAATGAGAAGATCGGCTTTAAAATCCGCGAGCACACTCTCCGCAAGGTGCCCTTCCTGTTAGTGGTCGGGGACAAAGAGGTGGAAACACAGACTGTGGCCGTGAGGGCCCGTCGTGGTGAAGATCTGGGTTCATTGAGCCTGGAAGCGCTAGAGGCGCTGATCACCGACGATGTGGCGCGTCGCGGCCGTATTGTATTGGAGAATCAGCATTAAGAAAGACATGGGAAAGGGCGCCTCCAAAAAAGCCCTGATAAATGACCAGATTACTGTCAGTCCGGTGCGCCTTGTTGGCCCGGAGGGTGAGCAGGTAGGCATTGTGCCCCTGCAAGAGGCTTTGGCTGTCGCGGAGCGCGCGGGTCAGGACCTCGTGTTGATCGCGGATTCTGATCCCCCGGTCTGCAAGGTGATGGACTACGGGAAGCACATCTTCGAAGCGAAGAAGCAGAAGAACCTGCAGAAGAAGAAGCAGAAACGTACACAAGTCAAGGAAATGAAGTTTCGTCCAGGGACGGAGGAAGGAGACTACCAGGTAAAACTACGCAACCTGGTGCGTTTCCTCGAGCAAGGCGATAAGGCCAAGGTCACGCTGCGGTTTCGCGGTCGTGAAATGGCTCACCAGGAAATCGGCATGGAGCTACTCAAACGGGTAGAAGCTGATCTGGCCGAATTGGGCTCTGTCGAGCAATTCCCGAAAATGGAAGGCCGACAGTTGACCATGGTGATCGCACCCAAGAAGAAGAACTAGGGCCTGTGAATGCCTTTTTTCTTCACTTTTTATTGATGCCAATGCGGAGTATCTGACGATGCCAAAAGCAAAAATTCACAGCGGGGCAGCCAAGCGTTTCAAGAAAACGGCTGGCGGCTATAAGCGCAAAAGCGCTTACAAAAGCCACATCCTGACCAAGATGACCACCAAGCGTAAGCGCCAGTTGCGCGGAACCTCCATGGTTCACGCCAGCGACAAGGTGCACGTAGACCGCATGATGCGGGCCTGCTGACGCTCAACCATCTGACCTTAGGAGTAGACTATGCCTCGCGTAAAACGTGGTGTAACGGCTCATCGCCGTCACAAGAAGATCCTGAAACAGGCCAAGGGTTACTATGGTGCCCGCAGCCGAGTGTTTCGTGTTGCCAAACAGGCTGTTACCAAGGCCGGCCAGTATGCATACCGTGACCGCCGTCAGCGCAAGCGTCAGTTCCGCGCGCTGTGGATCACGCGTATCAACGCCCAGTCCCGTGCTAACGGCCTGAGCTACAGCCGTCTGATCAACGGCCTGAAGAAAGCCGATATCGGCCTGGATCGTCGCGTCCTGTCGGACCTGGCGGTGCATGACAAACCGGCTTTTGCAGCGATTGTGGAGCAAGCGAAGGCCGCATTGGCCTGAGCCCGCCCTGCCGCTTGCGCGGCTCGCTGGTGATACGTGTAAGACCAGAAAAGGGAAAGGGCAATGCTCTTTCCCTTTTTTGTTTATTGGACCTACATCGCAAGCACGGAGGGAGTCCGCGGGCGCCGGTTCAGTTTTGCGGGACCGTTGGCGACAAGGATGTCGCCATCGAGCCTACAAGGACGTATTCACGGCGAGTCCAGCAAAACTGAACCGGCGCCCGTGGACGGCGCCATCGCTCCCACACCTCCCTGTAGGGCAGCTTTGGCGCACTCGGCGCGAGCGTGGTCTCAACCACCAACCGTGAACACACCAACAGCAGAATGTGAGAACACATGGACAACCTGACCCCCCTGGCTGAAGAGGCCAAAAGCGCCATTGCCGGTGCCGGCGACAGCGCCGCACTCGAGCAGCTGCGCGTCGACTTCCTCGGCAAAAAAGGGCGCGTTACCGAACTGCTCAAAGGCCTTGGCCAGCTCTCCGCCGAAGAGCGGCCAGCAGCGGGCGCCAGGATCAATGTGGTCAAACAGGAGCTGCAGGCGCTGATCAACGAGCGCAAGGCGGCGCTGGAAGCCGCCGCCCTCGCCGAGCAACTCGGTCGTGAAACCCTCGACGTGACGCTCCCCGGCCGGGGCCAGAGCACCGGCGGCATTCACCCCGTCACGCGCACCATCGAACGCATGGAAGATTTCTTTGCGGCGGTCGGCTTTGCGGTGGTTGAGGGGCCAGAGATCGAGGATGATTACCACAACTTCGAAGCGCTGAATATTCCGGCTCACCACCCGGCCCGCGCCATGCACGACACCTTCTACGTCGACCCCACCACGGTGCTGCGTACCCACACCTCGCCCGTGCAGGTGCGGGTCATGGAGAACAGCCAGCCTCCCCTGCGGGTGATTTGTCCCGGGCGCGTATACCGCTGCGATTCGGACCTGACCCACACGCCCATGTTTCATCAGGTCGAAGGGCTGCTGGTGGATGAACGTTCCAGTTTCGCCGACCTCAAGGGCCTGATTGAAGACTTCCTGCGCGTGTTTTTCGAGGAAGACCTGTCCGTGCGCTTTCGTCCCTCCTATTTCCCGTTCACCGAGCCATCGGCAGAGGTGGATATCCAGTGCGTGAATTGTGCGGGTGCCGGCTGTCGGGTGTGCAGCCAGACTGGCTGGCTTGAGGTGATGGGCTGCGGCATGGTGCACCCCCGGGTGCTTGAAGGTTCAGGCATCGACCCCGAACGCTACACCGGCTTTGCCTTTGGCATGGGGGTCGAGCGCCTGGCGATGTTGCGTTATGGCGTGAACGACTTGCGCCTGTTCTTTGAAAACGACCTGCGCTTCCTTGAGCAGTTCTAGCAGACCACGGAGAAACGATCAGTGAAAATCAGCGAACAATGGCTCCGTGAGTGGGTAAATCCATCGCTATCGACCGAGGAACTGGCGCACCAGATCACCATGGCCGGGCTGGAAGTGGATGCTATCGAGCCCGTCGCGGGCCAGTTCAGCAACGTGGTGGTGGCCGAAATCCTTGAGGCGGTGCAACACCCCGATGCCGACAAGCTGCGGGTGTGCACCGTCAATGCAGGGGCGGAGACCGTGCAGATTGTCTGCGGGGCACCCAATGCCCGCGCCGGCATCAAGGTGCCACTGGCGCAAGTGGGCGCGGTGCTGCCGGGTGATTTCAAAATCAAGAAAGCCAAGCTGCGCGGCGTTGAGTCGCGGGGCATGCTCTGCGCCGAAGCCGAGCTGGGCCTGTCGGAGGCCAGCGAAGGCCTGATGGAATTGCCGGCTGATGCGCCCCCAGGCGCCGATTTGCGTGAGTATCTGCAGCTGGATGATCACCTCATCGAAATTGGTCTCACGCCCAATCGCGCAGATTGCCTGGGCATCGCCGGCATCGCCCGCGAAGTCGGCCTGCTGAACAATTTACCGGTTGCGGCTGTGCTCTGTGAGCCGGTGCCGGCAACGATTACCGATTCCCTGACGGTAAGCCTGGAGGCAGCGGAGCGCTGCCCGCGCTATGCGGGGCGGGTAATCCGCAATGTGGATGTGTCGCGGCCATCACCCCTCTGGCTGCAGGAAAAGTTACGTCGTTGTGGATTGCGCAGTATTGATGCGGTGGTGGATGTCACCAATTATATCCTCCTCGAGCTGGGCCAACCGATGCACGCTTTCGACCTGGACAAGCTGGAGCAGGGCATTGTGGTGCGTACGGCGCGGGAGGGCGAGTCCCTGCAGCTGCTTGATGGTCAGGTTGCAGAGCTGCGCGCCGATACGCTGGTGATTGCAGACAACAGTGCACCGCTGGCCCTGGCGGGGATCATGGGCGGCGAACCGAGTTCGGTGGGCAGCAGCACCCAGCACCTGTTTCTGGAGTCGGCGTTTTTCTCACCGGACTACCTGGCGGGTGAGGCGCGCCGCTACGGCTTGCACACCGATTCCTCACACCGTTTCGAGCGCGGTGTCGACTTCAACCTGCAGCGCGCTGCGCTGGAGCGCGCCACGCAACTGATTCTGGACGTTGTAGGCGGGGAGGCCGGCCCGGTGACCGAGGCTGTGTCCGAAGCGCATTTGCCCGCACGCCCCGATGTCGTGCTGCGCCGCGCACGTATCCGCCGCCTGCTGGGCTTTGAGCTCGCGGATGGGGAGGTGGACCGTATCCTGGCTGGCCTCGGGCTCGGTGTGACGACTGTGGCAGAAGGCTGGTGCTGCAGCGTACCCAGCTGGCGTTTTGATATCAGCATCGAGGCGGATCTCCTGGAAGAGCTGGCGCGGGTGTATGGCTACAACCGCTTGCCCGTGAGCCACGTACAGGCGGACCTGGTGATTCCCGCCCAGCCGGAAACACAGCTCTCCCTGCGGGGTGTGCGCCGCCACTTGAGCGCGCGCGGGTATCGCGAGGCCATCACCTACAGTTTTGTCGACCGCAAACTGCAACAGCTGTTTGATCCTGATGTGACCCCTATCGCCCTCGAGAACCCCATCTCCGCGGAAATGGGCGTGATGCGCAGCAGCCTGTTGCCGGGATTGGTCAGCGCTGTGCAGCGCAGTGTCCATCGGCAGCAGCCGCGCGTGCGCCTGTTCGAGACCGGGTTGCGCTTTATCCCCGGTGGCGAGGGCAATGGATTGCAGGGGCTGCGCCAGTCTCCATCACTGGGGATGGTGATCAGCGGTCGCCGCTTCGACGAGTCGTGGTCGGTGGCGTCTGGGGCGGCGGATTTCTATGACATCAAGGGTGATCTCGAGAGCCTGCTGGGCCTCGGGCGCTGTGCCGAGCAGTTCACGTTTGCCGCGGCGACGCACCCGGCATTGCATCCGGGGCAGACAGCGGCCATCAGTCGCAACGGTGAGCAGGTCGGCGTGGTAGGCGCGCTGCACCCGGACGTGCTGGGCGCGCTCGATATCCCGGGGCCGGTGTTGGCGTGTGAGCTGGCTCTGGATGCATTGCTGGCGGCGCAGCTGCCCGCCTTCAGCGAGCTGTCCCGCTTTCCGGAAGTCAGGCGAGACATCGCAATTATTGTCGACAAGCACGTACCGGCGGCGGAGCTGATGCAGAATGTGAGAGCGTCGGCAGGCGTTTACCTGCGTCAGTTAAGGTTGTTTGATGTCTATGAAGGCAAAGGTATTGATCCTAAACGAAAAAGCCTTGCATTTGGTTTGACTTTCAGGGACCAATCGCGCACTCTAAGCGACGATGTGGTTAACCAGTCCATGAAACAAGTCATTGATTCATTGGAAAAAAACTATAACGCTGAGCTCAGGAACCAGGCGCTGTAAAGACGATGACAGCTCTCACCAAATCCGAAATGGCCGAACGCCTGTTTGAAGAGCTGGGGCTCAACAAACGTGAGGCCAAGGAGATTGTGGAGCTGTTTTTCGAGGAAATCCGTGCCAGCCTGGAGGACAACGAGCAGGTGAAGCTTTCGGGCTTTGGTAATTTCGATCTGCGAGATAAAAGCCAGCGTCCGGGTCGCAACCCCAAAACAGGGGAGGAAATTCCCATTTCAGCGCGGCGGGTAGTCACCTTCCGTCCAGGGCAAAAGTTGAAGGCGCGAGTAGAAGAATATGCTGGAACCGAGTCACAATAACGAATTACCCGCCATCCCGGGCAAGCGCTACTTCACTATTGGCGAAGTGAGCGAGCTGTGCGCGGTGAAGCCGCACGTGCTGCGCTACTGGGAGCAGGAGTTCCCGCAGCTCAAACCGGTCAAGCGCCGCGGCAATCGCCGCTATTACCAGCGTGAAGACGTGCTCACCATCCGCCAGATTCGCAGCCTGCTTTACGATCAGGGCTACACCATCGGTGGTGCGCGCCAGCGCATGACCACCGAAGAGCCTGATGCGCTGCAGCTGGATATGCAGGCGGTTATCAAAGAGACCATTGAAGAGCTGGAAGATGTACTCAAGGTGCTCGCGCCGGGTAAATAGGCTTGTCATCAGAGGCCCATTCAGTATAATGCCGGCCTCGCATTCGCGACTTCTCGGGGCGTAGCGCAGCCTGGTAGCGCACCACACTGGGGGTGTGGTGGTCGCAGGTTCAAATCCTGCCGTCCCGACCATATCAAGGCTTCTAGGGTTAGGAGCCACTAACAGACAAAAGTTGCACAACGATAGCCTTTGTCTGGCGATTCAAAGCTAGTTCGGCTGCCAGGTGAATCGCGCACCAGGACTCAGATGGGAGTTTCATGGCTCCCTTCTCCGGGTGGCGTTACTTCATTGCCGAGGTATGAATCGCTATCTTCTGAGTGGATACAGGGGCAGCCTAGCTGCCCCTTTATTCTACACCTCGCCTTTGACAAAAAAATCTTCGCTTTGAGTCATATCCAGCCTAACCCAAGGTCGATCAGAGTTTGCGATGTAGCCTTGAGTGATCGGCTCTACCCACTTAACGGGGGATGGACCGGTTTTCATTAAACTCGGTTGATAAT
>CAXIDF010000007.1:0-156928 GCA_964022665.1 uncultured Halieaceae bacterium | reverse complement strand
CACCGATAATCGCCCAGTCCGTGCGCCCGTTGTTCAGCAAACCCGTGAATACAGTGCGCAGCAGCACTTCTTCTACCGCGGGAATAGCTTGCAGCTGGCCGCGCAGAGCCTCCGGCTCGGCAAGCAGGTAAGCAGCGGGCTCACGGGCGCCCTGCTCGCGATAGCCCGCCCGGTTGACCTGCAGGTGCCCCGACTGGGAGTGAATCATCGACTCCCCCAGCTCATCCACTGTGTCCTTGATGAAGCCACCGGCCAGGATCAGGGCGACCACGCCAAAGGCGATAGCGAACAGGGTCATCAGCGAGCGGCCGCGCTGGCGCAGCACATTGCGGGCGGCAAGCTGCAGCAGCTCTCTCACTGGAACCCCCTAGCGCGCATGGCGAATGGCCTCCACGATCTCCATGCGCGAAGCGCGCCAGGCCGGGTAGAACGAGGCCAGTGTGGTGGTGACTATCGCAATCAGCAATACCTCCAGCACCATCGCCGGGGTGATCAGGAGCGCCGCATCGTAGCTGCGGGCGAAGGTGGGCGGCGGCGGCATCTCGATGGCAGCCAACGCCAGCAGCTGACCGATCCCCAGAGCGGCCAACACACCGAGCACGGCACCGAGCAGGCCCAGCAGCGCCCCCTCCAGCAGGAAACCGCGCAACACAGACGCACGGGTATTCCCGAGCGCCATCACCGTACCGATTTCTCCCGTGCGCTCCAGCACGCTCATCATCATGGTGTTGCCGATACCCAGCAGGATGATGAACACCACAATCCCCTTCACCAGGTCCAGCTGTTGCTGAAACAGCGCCGAGGCGCGCGCATAGAATTCCGCCAGTGCGTACCAGGGCTGCACGTCGAACGCGTCGATAGGCAACGCATTGCGCACCGGGCCCAGCGCCGACGCCGTCGCGCTGGTGTCCTGCAGGAACACCAGCCAGGCATGGGCACCCTCCACCTGCGCCAGCTCCCGAGCCAGCGACAGCGGCAACAGCAGGGCGGCATCATCAAACTCCTGGCTGAAGGAACTGAACACACCCGCTACCTCGGCTTCAGCCGCCCCCAACTGCCCCGTGGGTGTGTTGACCAGCAGCACCACCGACTCACCCGGCTCCACCTCCAGCTGCCGCGCCAGGCCCTCCCCCAGCACCACATGGCGATGATCGCCTGCCGTCAGGCGGCGCCCCTGTTCAATACGCAGGGAGCGGTCATCCAGCATATCGCGCGCCGGGTCTATCCCCTCGCTCATGAACGGCAGCGTGAGCTCACCAAAACTGACCAGACCGTTCAATAACAGGCGCGGCGACACCGTTGACGCCGGCGGCAGCAGCGCGGGGTCTACTGCAACCTCGGCAGGCAGCAGATAGGCCCAGGGGTCACTGCGGCCCCGCTCCTGAAAGCCCGGCCGTGTGACCTGCAGGTGGCCGAACTGCGAGCGAATGGTGGCCTCGCGAAACTCCTCGAACATGGCGGCGTTGAACCCCGTGGCCACCAGCAAGGCCGCCGCACCAAAACCGATGGAGAGCAAGGCCGTGAGGCTGCGGCGGAACTGGCGGCGCAAGTTGCGCAAGGCCAGCAGCAGCGACATCAGGAGCGCCGACACTCAGACCGGCCCCGGGAAATAGCGAAACTTGCGTTCGTAGTCCAACCCCATGCCATGGGGGAATTCGGCATAGGCGAAGCAGCACAGTTCCGGCGCCGGTGCACCGCGGCGCGCGGCGGACTCCGCAATCAAGGCCGCCAGGTCCGCGCCCACCGCTGTTGGCGAGCGGCTGGCGGATTGCGCCAGCTGCACATCAATGCGCAGGCCGTCGGCGTGTGGCAATACACGAAAGGCCCCCGATAGCTGATCAGCCAACGCTGGCTGCCTGTAGAGCAAAGCCTTGAAATGATCGACATGCCAGTGGTGATTCACCTGGTCGCGTGCGCGCCCGAGCATTGCCAGCATGGGGAATGGCAGGTCTGCAAGTGCCTCCCGTTCACCGGCATTCAAGGGGTCACGGTCTGCGTCCGTCAGCCACTTGGCCCGATCCCCGGTGCGATAGCGAATCATGGGTACAGGCGCCTCGCGATCAAGCATGGTGATCACCAGATCGCCAACCCCATCCGGCCCGGGCTCAACAATCTCCACATAGCTGCGCAACGGGTTGAAGCAGAAATAGGAAGGCAGCACGGCATCCGGGTTGCGACGGTGCCAGGCACGGCGCAGGGCAATGGTAGCGGAATTCTCGAAAAACAGGTTCAGACCCAATTCACCCACACCCATGGAACTGCCTATCAGGGTGCCATCGGGCTCATCCAGCGGCACACAGAGGGCGGCCGCCAGATAACTGCGGTAGTCCTCGGAGAACATTTCCTCGCCGAGAATGACGTTCATGCGCAGTTGCGACCAGTCAAATCGCTGCTCCGCTGCATAATCCAGCAGGCGCTTGCAGAACAACGGGTCGGTACAGAGTATGGCCTGGTCAAACAGCGGGCCGGCCTGGGCGAGAATAGCCAGTGCCATGTCCTCGCGCACGCTGACATTCGCCACGCAAACGGCATTGGAGGTAAACACCACGCCCATGGGCAGGCAATTCACCAAAAGCGTGGAACGCTGGTCGATGCCAAATGCCTGCTGCAGGCCAAGGTCAATGTCGTCCGGGGTCAGATGGTGCTGCCGGCGGGTGCTAAGGCCGAAGGCGAAATTGCTGCCGCCATGACCGGAGCTGGTGAGTACACCTGCGAGCGCCGCCGTGGGGAGGTTGTCGATCAGCAGTTGTTGCACCGGAAAGCGCTCGAACAGGTCAGCCTTGGTAAGAATAGGGGCCTGCGCCAGCACACCCTCCCCCGTGCGAAGATCGCCCGAACTGACACCGGCTTCCTGCAGCAACGTCCTGTAAGCCGTGGAACGCCGCGCCGCCCGCGCAAACACCCCGGGCAAGCGCTTGCGCCCCAACGCCTGGAGCTTTTCCGGCGTTTGCCGCTCCAGCATGGCCAATAGTAATGTGCGTTTCAGCCGCTTCAGGAATTGCATGGAAAACATCCGCGCTCTGGCAGGTGCATCAGGGACCGCTGCGGAACCACCACAACAGTGCCGGATTGGAGGCTTCCAGTGCCTCCTCCAGCTTGCGCAGGTCGCCGAGGTAGGGGGTCACCGGGCCGTAGTAGTCACTTTCAGGGCCAATGGGGGTGAAATCGAAACCGTAAATGCGCAGCACCCGCGCCAGCCCCTTCTCCATCGCGGCGTACCAGTAGCGAATGCCGTTCTCGCAGCTGAAGCGATAGATTTGACGATACAGGCCCAGCACCAGCAATGGCGCATTGACCCGTTTTTCTCCATGTGGCGATTCATCCGACGCGCTGGGGCCCTTGAGGTGTGACTCATTGATCCCCCACAAGCTGTCACCCGCACGGCGCCGATATTCGCGCTTCACCGCAAGCCGGGACACCTCGCCGGATTCAGCTGCGGGCGGCGGCACAAAATCATCGAAGGGCGGGCAGTGGTCAAAAAAGGGCAGCGGCTCGTCTTGCACCGGCATCACGAGGCGCGCGGTGCCGGCCACAACGCCTTCGGCATTGGTGGCAGAAAAATGCGCGGAGCGCGCATCGTAGGCATCTGTTTCCAGCCCATCGGGATAGCGGGCGGCATTCAGGAAGTGGCATTCGAGGCAATAAATCTGGTAGCGCAGCGCGTAGAGATCGTTGAGCTCCGCAACTTCACTTCCGCAGTCGTAGGAGTGCAGCGAAAAATATTTCGCCAAGGCACCGAGCGATGCTGCAGCGTTGCGGTCCATTGCTCTCTCCCCCTCATTTATGATTCTGACCGCAGCATAGCACCAAATGCCGAGGTATCCGCAATCAGGCCCAGAAAGGCCTGCCGTCAAAGCTCCGAATCAAGCCAGTGCAGCAGCGCCGGGTTCACTTCCGCCAAACGACGTTGCAGGGCAGAAAGCTCCAGCAGGTAGGGGGCAACCGGCCCATAATAGTCCACCGCGGGGCCGATTCGTTGAAACTCCACCCCGATGCGACGCAGCATACGCAGCAAAGGACGCTCCATGGCGGCATACCAGTAGTCTATGCCATGTTGCAGGCTGTACTGGTACATTTGCCTATAGACGGTGAGGATAACCGTACCCGTGTTGCCGCCTCCAGGTGGGGTGCGGCAATTCTGGTTAAGCACCAGCCGGGACACTTCACCCGAGACCCGCGGGGGGGGCAAGGCTACGCTCTCGAACAACGTGCAATGCTGCTCGTATGGGAAGCCCTCTCCGGCCTCGTCGAGGACCAGTCGCACAGACCCCGCCACTTCATCATCCCGATCAAATGCGGCGAAACACCGGGAACGAGCGTCGTACGCGTCGACTTCCAGATCATCCGGATAACGCTCCGCGGGCAAAAAAGCCCGCTCTTCGCAGTACACGCTATAGCGCAGCCGGTATATACGGCGCAGTTCCTGAGGTTGGTTGACGATACGTGTACTTAGCCAATGTTCCGGACGGAACGCCTTGGGGTGGGTCATTCAATAGCCTCGCGGGACGGCCCCGCATTGCCGGGTTTCAGGGTGGTGACCCTGTGCGTCCTGCTGAGGTCTGCGCCATGTTAAAAGATAGCCGCGGAAACGGAAAGCAGTTGTCAGGATTTTTTACACCCGGCACTCATGGGGACCAATGCGCCCACCCAGAAATTCCATAACATATTGTTTTTTATGTATTTATTGCAAGTGGCATGACCATTGCTTTAAACCTCCTGCGACGGCGGCCAGGCCACAACCACTGGCCAGGCGCTCACCCTCCGATATCCCAAGGGCACTGTCGGAACAAAAAATCAGGAGATTCATGATGAAAACGATGATCAAGACAGCAGGCGCAGCGAGTCTCCTCGCAGTTGCCGTTGCCAGCACCTCGGCAGTAGCCGCCCCCCTCGCTGAGCTCGGCTTCAGCCAGCATGCGGGTTTTGGTACTCCCACATTCTCTGGCGGCTCACTTGTTTACAAGCCCGCGAGCGATGTACCCAACACGGACACGCTGGCGCCCGCCGGCACCAACACCAGCTTCTCTTGGGAAGGTGCCAACGACCCGGTAGAGTCTTCTATTGCCATTGAGTCATTTAACAACAGCACCGCGCCGACAGCAGATCTGGACGGCACTCCGCTGCGCTACACCGCCGGTTTTGCGGGCGCTGATGTCGACGGCGAATGGAACGCAGGTGACTGGTGGGTTATCGACACCATCACGCAAACCAACAATACGCTCACGTCGTTGGGTGGCGCGTTTACTGACCCACTGTGGGTTGTTGATACGTTGGCAAACCTGCGCATCTACGCGGATGCCGCGCGTACAGACCTGGCCTACGCAGACCCGACCACAACCAACACAATTAGCTTCAATGAAACTCTGAACACGGGTACCGAAGCGGCCTGTACTGGACCTAACCCGCTGGAAACGCTGTGTGATGACATTTTCACCGCATCAACTGACGCGTTCGCGCCAGTTTCATTCGTGCGCGACGGTTACCGCTATGACTTGAGCTTCACCCTCCTGGCCGGCACGTCTACCGACAACGGCGTCCCGGTAGGCAGCTCGGAAGTTGTTTTCAACCCAGACGGCACTATCACTGTCTACACGCCTGAGTTCGATCCCGGCACCAGCTCTATCCACGTAGCGATGAGCTACATGGCTACGGCCGTTCCCGAGCCTTCGGTTCTCGGCCTGGTTGGTGCAGGTATGCTCGCTTTGGGCTTCGCTGGTCGTCGCCGCAAGCAGGTGGCCAAGAAAGCCGCATAATGCAGCACGCTGAAGCGGCTTCGTAAGCAACCCGCTTTGAGAAAACGGCCCGCAAGGGCCGTTTTTTTTGGTAGTTCTGAAACGCGCCACCTACGGTCAAGTAATACAAGACTGAAAAATAGCGCACTCCAAAAGTTTTGAGCAAGTTGAGCTATTCTGGTATAGCATCGCAACGCTACGATAAACCAACAATGGCCCACCTCCTTTGACGCACGGACAAACAATAAAACGGATTCTCGTGCTTGATGGAGACATGGTCAGCGCCCTCTCAATCGCCCGCTCGCTGGCCGCGCAGCATTACGTCGTTGATACCGCCAGCCCCAAAGACGTCCCTCTCGTCGCTTATTCAAACGCGGTTAACGCAAACTTTCGTTACCCAGACCCGCTCGTTGATGAAACAGCGTTCCTGGAATGGCTTCTTAAGCATCTCGCCCACGAAAGTTACGAGTTGGTTATTCCAGTTACCGAGAGAAGCCTGGTGCCCCTTGCGAAGCATCGCAGCGCGTTCAGTCACTCCCGCGTAGCGATGGCCGACGACGAAAGCCTCGAACTCGTGCTGGACAAAGCGGCAACGTTCGCGCTGGCTGAGCGCATTGGCGTTTCCGTCCCGCAGAGCTTCTACATTGCAGGCATTGATGAGTTAGCAACGTTACTGCCACAACTGCGCTTTCCAGTAGTGGTCAAACCGAGCCATTCCGTTTCCGCAGGCAACGAAGGCTACTCCAAGCGCAACGTCAGCTACGCGAAGAACGAAAATGAACTCCGCCAGCAGTGCGGAGCGTGTCTGCGACATTCTTCGGTGATTCTCCAGAGCTACTTCCGCGGCTTGGGTGCCGGAGTAGAGCTGATTGCCAAGCAAGGGGAGATCCTCTACGCCTTCCAACACCTGCGCTTGCACGAAGTGCCATTGACGGGGGGCGGTAGCAGCTTCCGCATGAGCACAGAACTGGAGCCCGCGCTTCTTGACGCTGCAACCCGGCTAATCCGGGAAGTTCGCTGGACGGGTGTCGCAATGGTCGAGTTCAAGTGGAACCCGGCGACCAGAGAGTACTGCCTGATGGAGATCAACGGACGCTTTTGGGGCTCTCTACCGCTCGCCGTCGCGGCCGGAGCCGACTTTCCGGCGATGCAGGCAGAGCTCTCGTTGACCGGAGAGTTGGGCACCTATCCGGACTATCGGCGCGGTGTGTATTGTCGAAACCTGCCCAGCGATGTCATGTGGCATGAGATGGTGTTACGCAGCCAGAGCGACAAGATCACCCAAATCCCCTCGTTTGGCAGTGTGTTGAAAGACTTGAGCAAGGTATTTTCGCCGAAGCACCATTTCGATACGCAGTGCCTGAGTGACCCACTTCCGGGCGTGATCGAAATCAAACGCCTTTTGGCAAACTATGGCCGGCGGCTTCGGGACACTCTGGCTGAGAACCTGTTCACAGTCTCCCAGCGATTGCTTTGGCGCAATGGGACGGTTCGTGAGAGACTCAGAGAGTCCAAAACAGTCCTGTTCATTTGCTATGGCAACATTAATCGTAGCGCGCTTGCGCATTCACTTATGACGGCACGACTGCCCGCCACGTACAACCTGAACATTCTCTCGGCAGGTTTTCACACGGAGGAGCAGCGCCCCGCAGACCCGCGTATGGCGCAGGTTGCAGCGGCGAATGGCGCAGACTTGACTCAGTCTCGATCGCGTCTGGTCGACAAACGAATGCTGACAGAAAGCGACATCATATTTGTGATGGAAAGAGATCACCGAAACAGGCTGGTAGCCCTCGACCCCTCGGTGGCAAGTAAGACTTTCTCGCTGGGCGCCTGCCTGACCGGGCCGCAGCGAGCGCACGCCGAGATCGCAGACCCCTACAATAAATCCGAGAAGGTCTATCGCGCATGCTTTGACGATATCCAGCGAGCAGTGACCTGCATAATAGAGGAATTGAACGTTCACCATGTCGGTCACTGAAGCCTGCGAGGGGAGCACCACAGCAGCGGCAGAGGAGCGTAACGAACGCCCCTTCTTTTCCGTGATCATACCGACACGCAATCGACCGGAGCTGTTCGAAAGAGCACTGAACTCGGTACTGGAGCAATCCTTCCAGGACTTTGAGGTACTGGTCGTTAATGACGGTTCTGATGATGGCAATCTTGTGCGCTATAGAGAGCTGGAAGCAACGGCAGACTCGAAAGTGCGGTGGCTCTATCAGCCCCAGAGGCTCAATGGCCATGGGCCCAGCTACTCGATCAACACCGGTGCTCACAGAGCGCGGGGGGTATACCTGTGTATTCTGGATGACGATGACAGCTGGGATGCGGTGAACCATCTGCGGCAAGCCCACACCGCGATCATTGCGGCCGGGGCAGTGGACGCCTACTACAGCAACCAGACCGCCTACACTGCTGATGGCATGCCGGTACAGCGCGCATTGTGGTTGAACGCTCTGGCAAAAAAACTACCGCGACCGGGCGTCGTGCAACCTGTCGACGCTGAATTCCTTCTCAGCTGCTCCGGTTTTCCGCACCTCAACTGCAGCATCATAAACCGTGAGCTCTACCTCGGAATTGGCGGTATGGACGAGGGCATCCGTTACGAGTGTGAAGTCGACTTGTACCTACGCACGCTGGATGCCGCGCAGCTGTTCCTCTACAACCCGACTGTCGTTGCCCGCCACAATGTCCCAAACGTTGCGCAACAGGCAAACGTTTCCACCAACGTAACCCGGGTGGGAAAGCTTCTCTCACAATCCGCCATCTATCAGAAGAACCTGGCCTCCGCCACCAGCACCGCGGTTCAGGGTCGTTGCCGCGACAAACTCACCTTGGCCTATAAAAATCTGGCGCAGGCGTTTGCTGAAGATCGGGACTTCCTCCGCGCCGCCACCTTCGCCAGAATGGCGCTGGCCTTTCGCTACACGCTCAAGTGGCGCCTATACTGCCTGCAGCTGGAACTGCTCGCGGCCTTCAGAGGCTGACGGATGATTAACACTAGTCTGAAAAACTCGCTGCCTTGTGGCAGACGACTTACTAAACGGGTGTGGCGAAACCATGGCTATTGAGTACTCTGCGAACCTGACCGCGAGCATACGAACAAGCGAACTGGCTAACCGTCCGCAGCTTATTCCGGACGGTCTCACGAATGAGAACGCTCCGGTGGACCGCAACTTCGTTCTCGCACGGCATGGCGTGCAACTCGAAAGTGGCATCACTGTCGTCATGGCCGGCCAGCCGAAGCTGTCGGGAGCGAATCCTGAAGATGAATTCAGCGGCAACGACCTGCTCGACCTTTACGCTCAGTATGGCAAGGATTGCGCCGCACATCTTGGTGGAACCTGGGCATTCCTCATCGCTGATCCCCTACAACAAAGAATCATTCTGTCGACGGATCGTATGGGGCGTCTCCCGCTATATTTTGGGGTAGAAGACGGCAATGTAGTCGCTAGCACGGCGCTAGCTGACTTGCGTAAGCTCTCGCCCTCGCATGGTGTAGACAGTCAAAACCTCTACAACTACGTTTACTTCCACATGATACCTGCCCCCGGATCCGTATGGAGTGGTATGCAGAAGCTGCGAGCGGGCGAGCAATTGGAGGTAACGACCGCTGGCTGGAACACGTCTCGCTACTGGACTCCAAATTTCAGGGAAACAGCTACCGACAAAGCTCTCCGGCACACCTCACTGCAGCAGCACCTGAAAGGTGCTGTGCAACGCAGTCAACTGAATACTGGCAAAACAGGCGCCTTCCTGAGCGGTGGCCTGGACAGCTCCACCGTCGCCGGCATGCTCAGTGAACTACAGGGCGGAAGCTGTGATGCCTATGCCATAGGCTTCGATGCCAAGGGCTATGATGAGATGGCCTATGCTCGCATCACGGCGGAGCACTTCGGTATTCGACTGCATGAATACTATGTCACCCCCGACGATGTGGTTACTGCGCTGCCTGCTGTTGCGGCGAGCTTTGATGAGCCCTTCGGCAACTCCTCTGCCCTACCGGCGTATTTTTGTGCACGTATGGCGGCGACAGATGGCATCACAACCCTGCTGGCTGGGGATGGCGGTGATGAGCTTTTCGCCGGTAACGAGCGCTACGCCAAACAAAAGGTATTCGAGCTATATAAAAATTTACCTGACTGGCTGCAACGCGGCGTGATTACCCCGGCTGTATCGAGTTTGCCAGGAATACTACCAGGGGCTGGAAAAGCCAGAAGCTACATTACGCAAGCCAACCTGCCCTTGCCCGACCGCCTCCAATACTACAGTTTTCTTGAACAAATCAGCCCGGAAACGGTGTTCAACACGGCCCTCTTGCAGGAAGTGGATGTCGATGAACCTCTAAGGTTGATGCGGGAAACTTTCAACACCCCCGAAGATATCTCTACTCTGAACCGCATGCTCTTCCTGGACTGGCAGATGACGCTGGCTGACAACGATTTACGCAAGGTATCTCAGGCGTGCCGACTGGCTGGTGTTAACGTGCACTACCCCATGCTTGACGATGAGCTTGTTGCGTTCTCAACGACCCTCCCCACACGTTGGAAGTTGCCCAGGAATCGTTTGCGGGATTTCTACAAACAAGCGTTGTCGGGTTGGTTGCCAGCGGCCACGATAAAGAAGGAAAAGCATGGCTTTGGTCTGCCGTTTGGCGTGTGGATGAAAGACCACAAGCCGTTACAGGAAATGGCCTACGAGAATATCCTGCAACTTAAAAGCCGCAATATTTTCCAGGCAGACTTCCTTGAGGACGCCATTGCACAGCACCGATCCGGACATGCCTCTTACTTCGGGGAGCTTATCTGGGTCCTCACCGTCCTTGAGATATGGTTGCAGGCCAATCAGCCCGAGTATCGACATGTTTAACCGCCGTCAATCATCCACCTTGTGGCCCCATGAATCTACCGGAGGAACTACCGCGTGACAGCACTTGAATTGACAAAGCAACTCGTGAGGTCCTGCCTGCAATTGGGCAAAGACTACCCGTTATCAGAGGACACTGTGCTCCTGGGCGGATTCCCCGAGTTTAACTCCCTGACCATTACCACACTGATAACACAAATCGAGGATGCTACCGGCTGTGAAATCAGTGATCAGGAGATAAGTGGTGAAATCTTTGAGACAATTCAATCGCTGAGCGATTTTGTTGAAGCGAAAATATCAGAGGCGTAATCGAATTGAGCCAGATTGACACCATCGCCGAGTTTATCGGGAGTGATCACCCTGCATTCTCACTGCAGTTTTGGCCAAAAGAAGTCCCCAAGGCGAACATCATCTACCTTCCTCCCTTCGGCGAGGAGATGAATCGTTGTCGATCGATGGTGGCTAACCAGGCGCGCTGGTTCGCACATAGAGGTTCCTCATGTACGATTCTGGACTACTTCGGCACTGGAGAGAGCCAGGGCGAGTTCGAAGATGCCAGCCTGGAAATATGGCAAGAAAACATAGCCAATGCCATTCAGAGGGTCAGGGAGCGAAGCGATGCCCCCATCACATTATGGGGATTACGACTTGGGGCGCTCATCGCTTTTGATTGTATATCTCGCCAGTCAACCGCTGTAAACAAGCTGCTGCTCTGGCAGCCCGTCACGTCGGGAAAGCTCTTCCTGACACAAATGTTACGTCAACGAACCGCGTCACTAATGCAAGCAGGCAAAGAAGCAGAGACAACCGAGCAGATGAAAAACGCCCTGGCTGCTGGGGAATCCATCGAAGTGGCCGGATATAAACTGGGCGGCGCATTGGCCACGGGCATTGATCAACTCACCCTGGCTGCCAACAATGCCTCTCCCGGCACAACAATTTTCTGGTTGGAGCACAGCAATGATGAGTCGTCCGACCTGAATATGAAAACCAGCAAAGCCATCGCCGAGTTACGGGAGAATGGCGTGACAGTAGCGGTCGATACATTTACTGGCGAACCGGTTTGGCAACTACATAAGCGTGGCGAATGCAGTAGCCTCCTGGAGAAAACAAGGGCACTAAGCCTATGAACGACTCCCAATCATCAACGCGCGAGTCAGCTTTCGCATTCGACTGCGCGGGTAGCAGCCTTATCGGCTTCCTGCACGGAGGCGATGAACATTGCGATGTGGGAGTGCTTACCATTGTACCCGGTGGGCCACAGTACAGGATTGGCGTCGGTCGACAGTTGTTGAGGCTCGCTCGTCGGCTCGTCGCTGATGGCATTCATGTCATGCGTTTCGATCATAGAGGCCTGGGCGACAGTGAGGGCGAATTCAAAGGCTTTCAACACACCCGAGAGGACATCGAGGCGGCTATCGCGGAGTTCAAGAGAAGAGCACCGTCCGTCAAGCGGATCATTCTCTGGGGAGGCTGCGACGCTGCTTCAGCTGCGCTTTTACATGCGCACAAGCTACCAGATGTTGTGTGTATCATAGCGGGGAACCCCTTTGTCGGGTCGTCGACCTCGCCATTCAAGGCCCAGCAAATGCACTATCTTGCACGTATCCGACAGAAGTCGTTCTGGAAAAAGCTGTTCAAACTGGAATACAACATCGGTGACTACGCGTCGGGCGCGATTAAAAAAGTCCGGCAGAGGCTGCAACCAAAGCAATCTGAGACAACGCCGGGATCAACCCCCCAGGCAGGCGCCCGTACGGACTTTTCCGCTGATCTCCTGACCGGGTTGAAGATGTTCAACGGCAAGATACTCTTTTTAATGGGAGACAGGTTCTTACTCAGCACCGAATTTGATCGGCTTGTCTCTTCGTCACCCGAGTGGGAAGCCGCTTATAACAAGCCAGAATACGAGCGGATGGACATCAAGGGAGGTGATCAGGTTTTCTCCAACCAGGATGCACAGGAGAGAATGTTCGAACTGGCAGGGGACTGGATCCGTAAATCGTATCTAACCTAGCTTCCAGAAATTTGAAGCACGAGCAACCGGCTTGGGTGCAAGCATCGCAACCAATGATTGCGAACATGGGCTTATTATGAAGGTAATTTACTTCCAGGATCCGGAAGGCAATTTCGGGGATGAACTGAACCGCTGGCTGTGGCCCAGACTATTTGACGGCGCCGTTACCGGTTTTGGTCACCACGGTATCGAAACCTTGGAGGAAAACGGCAAGGAAAGCCTCCTTTTTTACGGAATCGGCACCATCCTTGATGACAGAATACCGGTAGAGCCAAAGAAAATTATCTTTGGCAGCGGTTTTGGCTACGGTGCACCACTTTTTAACCTGAACAACTGCGACATCAGATTCGTTCGAGGGCCTAAAACTGCAGAAGCTATCGGAGTATCAATCGACAAGGCTCTAACTGACCCCGCCATTCTTCTGCGCCATTTCTTTCCACTTGTGGCAAATGAAAAGAAGGTTCATGACGTCTCTTTCATGCCTCACCACAGCACGACATCGGGGCACTTCTGGGAGAAAATCTGTCATGAGCTGGGGATTCACTATATCAACCCGGAAGGGTTTGATGTTAAGGCGGTTGTCGAGCAGATTTCGGCAAGCCGGCTGGTCATTGCAGAAGCCATGCACGCAGCCATTGTTGCGGATACGTTCAGAGTACCTTGGATTCCGGTAACCAGCGTCCCTGAAACCAACCCTTTCAAGTGGCAGGATTGGTGTCAATCGCTGGACCTGAATTATGTCCCCACCAAACTCACGCCGATCTTCAAGAACAAACACCACAGTCCAATTAAAGCGGTGCTCAACAAGGGGAAGCTATTACTCAGAAAGCGGGAGTTTAGTGCTATCTTGAGAAGCAGAGGTCGAGCACATCTTAGTAGCGCGAAGGTACTCGACGCCCGACGAGAACAGATGGATACGTTGGTGCAAACACTGAATCGCGAATTGCACGATTGCAAAGATAATACAACGTGCTGACTTCTTCATTTCACAAGCTTGTGAAAAGAGTACCTCAGGTTCGCCGAACCCACTGCTTTTGTCTGGGTGCTGCGAAGACCGGAACCACGTCCTTTTCCGCGATGTTTACGGACCACTACCGGTCAGCCCATGAGCCAAACGTTCAAGACCTGACAGAGACTGCGGAGAACGTAATACTGGGGACATTGAGCGAAAGCGACATAGCGGCATGGCTCAAGGCTCGCGACAGACACCTCAATCTGGAAGTCGAGGCATCACACCCCCTTGGCTATCTGGCGCCTTGGTTACCCAAGGTGTTTCCTGATGCAATGTTTGTTATCACCATCAGAGAGCCGCTCCGCTGGTTGAAGTCCAGGCTCAACTTCCACTATCACAAAACGCCCGCAGAATGGCAGCGGTACCGTGATTTCATATGGGGCCGTCATCATCATGGCTACCGCAAGGAAGAAGCAATTCTTGAGGAGCTGGGACTTTATTCCTTGGATGCCTATCTCACGCAGTATTCAGAACAGTACGAATTATTGTTCGCACATTTGCCGGCCGATAGAACGCTGCTCCTCAGAACCGAGCAGTTGAATGAATCTCGCGGGAAACTCGCATCGTTTCTAGGGGTGGCAACCGCCACGATTGCACCAAAGCATGAAAATGGTTTAGTGGCCACATCTAACGTGCTTGAATTGCTTCCTCCAGACTTTGTCGACCAATGTATAATGAAACGATGTGGCTGGATGGGGGTACACTTGGGATCATGAAACCAGAACCAATGTGTCGGGGCACCGCCATGCCATCTTTCTTACTGTCGATGCTTCTCGTGTTGATTTCAGCTGTTTCTGTTCACGCGGGCACACCGGCCCCTTGGGTGGGGTTAGCCTTCGATGGCACTGCATGTACCGGGGGAAGCGCCGGCAATTTCGGTCCGTATGACTACACCAAGGATAAGGCTAAACTGCCCGTTGTCGAGAAGCGCCATTTCACGCCGCAAGTTGAGCAACTGGCACGAGGCGAAACGACCCAGGACCCAATGGGTGACATAAACTACACCTTGGTCAGGTTTCCCAACCACCACAGAGCGCTTTACTCAGCTATTCGCCATTCGCTGGGCGAATCCTCAGCCAAATCGAAACGGAAGTACTACGCCGAGTGCTATCTGCAGCGAGCCATTAACTTCAGCCCAATGGACCCGGCACCCCAAGTACTGTTCGGTATCTATCTACACCGTCTCGGCAACCTCGATGAGTCGTTGCAACACTATGCTTTAGCCGAAAAAATGGATCCAAATAATGCCAATCTGTTATACAACTTCGGGCTGGCGCTATTCGATGCGGGACATATGGAGGAATCGTACCAATATGCCAAGAGGGCCTATGAATATGGAATGGACTTTCCTGCACTACGCCGCAAGCTACAACGAGCAGGTTACTGGAAATGAAACGGAGTCTAATCTCTGTCTGATGGCGTGACTGACCTTATGTTGAAAAACCTGAGTACCGCCGTGAGAATGTCATGGGCTCGCAGCAAGCAGACAGATTCGTTGCCCTTTGGGCAACAACTGAAAGAAATGCTGATGCTGCAATTGATGACGGGGTTTGGGCCTGGTAACTATCACAAGTACCGCCTCTGGCAGAAGGACATGCCCTGGCAACAAAAGCTGGGCTACTGGCATGACCAGAAATACTATCGTTTTCTCAATCAGGTCAATCCACTTGAATACCGCATGCTGGCCCGCAACAAGATTGTCGCCAAATCACTACTGAGCTTCTACAGCATTCCCGACGCCCAGTATCTCGGTTATCTATCCGGTTCAGGTAGATTCATCCCCAACGGCTCAGTACCAGACTGCGCCCGAGACCTCACCTCTATTCTACGAAGCTACCCCGACATCGAGAGAATTTGCTTTAAGCCCGTTGAAGGGTCAGGTGGGGACGGCTTTTGTGCGGCAGATGTCATTCGGGGCGATGACATCTCACTTCGTGAACTTGGAGAGCATAAGTCTCTTTCAGTAGATGCGTTTATCGAACGAACCCTGACTCCATACACAGGCTGTGACTTTATCATCGAAGTGTATCTTGAACAGCACCCCACGCTCGCTGCATTCAACCCCAGCAGTTTGAACACTCTACGAGTTTGGGTGGGAAAAGACCAAGGGAGTGAGGCGAGCGTCATCGCGGTATACCTGAGAGTCGGACGCGCCGGTAGCCTGGTCGACAACAGGTTGTCGGGGGGGTTTGGTATCGCTATCGACCAGAACAACTTCAAAACGACTATCGCCGTTCCTCAAGACAGCAGTGGGCCAAGTTTTAAACACCACCCCGATAGCGGATACGACATGTCGGAGCGACAGCTGCCTTTTCAGAAAGAAGTCATTGCGTTGGCCAAAAAAGTGACCAATGTCTTGCCCAGTACTCGTTTCGTTGGTTTGGATATCGCGCTTACACCAGATGGCCCCGTAATTATTGAGTTCAATTTGGCGCCAACGGCAATCGGAGCCTGTGTTATGAACCGCAGTCACCAACAATTGCTCGGAACTCTAGTTCATTAAGATCAAACACTCAGCCCTAGAGATACCGATAGAGCGTGTTGACTGCAGCCCTTCACGCCCGACCAACAATGAAACGAGAAAACTCGCTGCCCTTCTGTAGAACTGCCGCTCGTTGCAAACCGGCTTTCAAGTTGTCATCGATCAGCCCTTGACCATGTAATTGCAAAAACTCGGTACCGCCGATGTCGTTAAGTTCCAATAACACAGCACCTGTTTCTGAGATAATTACATCCCAGTGCATCGCACCCATATCGTTAATTACTGACGATGCTCTCAGTACATCTTTAACAACCTGCGACCACAACGGTAGCGTAAAACCATCGAAACTACGGCCGGATACGGGATGATTCGCGTGCAGTCGGCCAGTCGGCCAGAAACCATCAATTGCGGGGCTCACTGTGCCGTTAACCGGGTCAACCTGAGAAACCATATTCCCATACTTCCCTCTACTGAAATTATCACTGATATTTCCAGGCGCAATGATCTTCCAGATTACACGGTGGACAAAAGGACCATTTCCAGTATTCAAGACCAGGATGCGTAAGCCAGAGGGCCTTTCTGTCTGTGTAAAGTCAGTGATGCCAGGGTGTTGCCGCACAGGCCGCTGAAACAGGAAGCCGGCATTCGGCTTGTAGCGATGAGCACCAGATAGAGTGAAGGTCTTCTCCAGAAACGCATCGTAACTGATTGCCACGCCATCGACACCAACTACACTCTCCGTATCCGCGTCGACGTCAGTGATTAAAAACGCTCCCTGCCCTTGATGGCTTTTTACGGGCTTGATAAATATCGGCCCTGTACTGGACAGCACATATTCTTTAACCTGTGCAAGAGTACTGAGAGTCCTCTTTGCAAAACGGGGAGATTCGCCGTGTGGCTTGTAGAATGCGAGCATTTCAGGCGCCGGCAAGTCATAGGCCTCACACAGCACTGCGAACAACATCTTGTCCCAGGCGGGGCTAACCGCATTGCGAGGGTTCAAGCTTCGACTGAACGCCTCCTGCCCCCCACTTCCAAGTAGTTCTCGATATAAAGGAGATCCGCGTTGCCCCCCATAGAGCTGGTACCTGTAGTAGTCGAATACATTGCAGGTAGGGTTATCACGATACATAGTCACTAAGTCACGGAATTGCGCCCAGAAACCCCTTCGGACATGTTTTCTTACGTAACAGGCTTGAGTTACGACCTCGCGTAACTTGCTAGTGAAGCTTTTAGTACCCATGACACGCCTTATCGGATGCACCTTGATTCGCTCCAGATGGAAGCCCTCTACCCGGACGCCGAAAAGGGCAGTAAGCTCACAAACGGTTTGAACACAGGATAGCTCTATTTCCACACTCCGAGAAGGTAAGGTGACCGAAAAGCCGAAATGGAGGGTTCGTCCAAAAGAACTGCTGAAGGCTGTGTTGAATCCAAGCTCGCAAATCGGGTCAACCTGCGTGAAAATAGGCGTTAAAAGCGCGAAACATGAGAGCGGAAACGCAATTTGAAAAAGATAGTATTAACACTGGCACGGCTGAGCGGGCTATTTGCCCTTAGCAAGCATTTGACGCGAAATCGGGTACGCATCCTTTGCTATCACGGTATATGGCTGGGTCACGACCACTTCGGTAACTTTCTTTACATGAGCGCGAGCTCGTTCCGAAGGAGGATGGAGTTACTCGAAAAGTGGGGCTATCCCGTCATACCACTTGCAGCAGTAGTTAAAAATCGTAACACGAGAACGCTTCCGGGAAATGCGACAGTTATCACCATTGATGACGGCTGGTACAGTTCCTATCTGCACATGGTCCCCATCTTGAGAGAATACGAGTATCCGGCCACCATATACCTGACGACTTATTACTGCCTGAATCAGTTGCCAGTAATCGATGTCGCGTTACAGTATTGTTTTCACCAAACGTCTCAAAAGCAGAATGCCGTGGTGCACCTGCCAGATTATGACTTCGGGCCGCTGCCAATTAATTCAGCTATTACCCGCAAAATTGCACTGACAGAAGCCTTGGAACGAGTACGCACGCTAGATGGCGAGCGTGAGAAGCAGGTGTTTCTCAGGTCGATCTGTGAAGAAACTGGTGTCGATTACGATGAGCTTTCAGAGGGCCGCTGGTTCCATCTAATGACCCCCTCGGAGGTAAACAGTGCTGCGGCGAGCGTCGCTATCGAGTTACATACACATCGTCATAGAATCACGCACAATGATCAGGATTCCTTGAAAGAGGAGTTGGCGCTGAACGCTGAGAAAATTCAAGAAGTCACGGGCAGCACCCCCGTCCATTTTTGCTACCCCAGTGGGCGTTTCACCAGGTCAATCTGGCCAACCCTCTCAGATGAGAAAATTGCGTCTGCAACCACGACCACTATTGGACTTACCGATGAACGGTCGGAAATCTATGCCTTGCCACGTATTCTCGATGGCCAAGAGGTTTCGGAGCTAGAATTCGAGGCTGAAATGTGCGGTTTCATGCAGTTGATACGTGATACACGGGCGTTCTTTTTCAACAGTCATGGATAAGATAGAGGACGTGACGAACCTCGTGACTGAACCCCCTCAATACCCTACGGCAGGAAGCGATGACTTTGCCAACTAATGTACCGCACAGGCCGCCGGCCACCCTGATTGAGGTAGCACGCCAGACTCTGTTGCGCGCGAGGGAGGGTCACCTGTCGGCGCCCCGACAGCTAGTGGAAATGATTGCGCTGCGCTTGTTTTACGGTTTGGGGCCACGCCATTATCATGTTGCGCGATACTGGCGCAAAGAGTTGTCATGGAAATTCAAGACCGGTTTCTGGACCTACGGTAAATTCCGTCACCACGTCAACAGACTCAATTCACCCGCTTACCAAAAGCTCTCTCAAAATAAAATTAGCGAGAAGTCGGTTTTACAACTGCTAAGTATTCCGACACCTGCTTTCTTGGGGCGCCTGAACTTGAAATATGGCTGTACGTCATCAGGCTCAGAACTTAAAAATGGAAAAGACTTGATTCAGTTGCTGGTTACAGAGTCTCATATCAACCGTTTCTGCTGTAAAGTACTAGAAGGATATGGTGGCGAGGGTTTTCGTGCCGTCGGCGTAGTAAGGGAACCGAACCTGAGCTTGAGAATGCTCGATAGTGGCGAAACCCTCTCAGCTGAAGATTTTTGTAACAACATACTGCAAATTCCTTCCGGTGCAGATTACACTCTGGAGGAGTACGTTCAGCAGCACCCCGACTTGAATCGACTCAACCCCTCAAGTGTAAATACTTTGAGAATCTGGATTTTAAGCAATGTAGAAGGGGCCTCCTGTCTCGGTGCCTTCCTGCGTGTAGGCCGTCGTGGGAGCATAGTGGACAACACCAGCCAGGGTGCGCTTGCATTCGCCGTCGATACTGTCAGTGGTGAAATCGGCGAAGGTCAGATCAAGAACATTTGGAACGATAGATTCGAGTGCCACATGGATTCGGGCGAAAGAATTTCGGGAACGAGGCTACCGTTTTTGCGAGAGTCTATTGATCTCGCGGTGAGAGCCGTTGACGCTTTCCCCCACATTCAGTTCGCTGGCGTAGACATCGCTATCACCACCCGGGGCCCGGTTGTGATTGAACTTAATGTTGAGCCTGACCCTAGCTCGGCGATCATATTCGATAGATCTCACCAGGACATTTTCGGGGCTCCCGTCGGGGAGTGATCGAACGCATACAAAGACTATAGTTTCTACCAATCGGGACTCAGAGGCTTCATGGGCATGGATAGACGTCACACGAACAGCCGGACGATCAAGCGCTGTTGGTGCAGCTGACATGGCCAGACTGTCACCGTCGCAATACTGTACGCTCGCCCTTCAGCCGGCCAACGAGTCTGGGTATGCGGCTCTGCCCGCGCAATTACTCAGCGCCGAGAGGTCCCTATCTGCAGAGGGCGGCACAAAGGTCAGCGAGTACAATAGAATCCTCCTCAGATTCCTACTGGAGGAGTTTCAGGCTGAGACTGCGTTGTGGGTTCAGCCTCCCAGCATTCTTGAACTCTACGATGGCGAACTACGACGGCTTGAAGATATTTGTACGGCCCAAAATGATGACTACTTCAGGTTTGAAAACGATCTCTACCGCAAGGATCTGGCCATTCTGCTTCGCCGCTTGATTCCGTTCGGGGCAGAGTTCGCCACACCATACTCAGGAATCCCCCGCTCCCTTCTAGTGAGAGCTGGAGCCAAGCAGGCCATCCGTTTTTTACAGGTTTTGGCCGCCAGCCGTGGGGCCAGCCCATTCCTGGAGCTTCACATGCACCCAGGGTCCTCGAGTGAATTTACCCCCTCAGGTTGGATTGAATGTTATGAACGCCTCGCAGATTTTCTAGCATTCAACCCTGAATTTCTTGGTGTCCAGAGCACAAGTTGGTTTCTGGATCCCGCCCTGAAAAAAATTAGCCCACGCCTTGCCTATCTGCGCGAGGTTCCGGAGCAATGTGGCGCCTGCATCCTGTTCGCGGGGGCAGACAAAGAAGGAAAGTCGGGGGCTCTGGCAAAGTCCCCTACCCGACTCAAACTCTACGAGTCAGGAGAATATCAGCCACGCCTCTATACGAGAATCTGGCCAAGAATCCGAATCTTGCAACGGCATTGGCGGTCACTTGCCGATGACACAGCGAACGAAGTGCTGCACCACACTGCTGGAAATGACGTGCATCTTTGATTGTGAGTGACCACTACACTTGTGAGAGACCAATCTAGCGGGTCGCTCCCGAATCCAGCCAGTCTCCCAATGTACGTAGCTCCGCGTCAGTCATCCGGACCGGGTGTGGCTTTCCGAAGTCAATGTCATTGGGGTAGGTAAGATCTGTACGCCCATCGGTGCGCTGATTGGCAGCCTTCCAATACAATAAACTCTCGCGCGCAAACATGGAATTTACGTACTTGCTTGTATACGGTCGTTGAAGGCCCCACCGGCGGCGTTCATTTTCTGAGTCCCGCATCAAAACACGCCTCTCTTCGGGAACAGCTTCCTGAAAAAAGTCCCACACCAACGCGTCGTAATCCATAAGCGGAACATCGGAAACATGGCAACTCAGACAACGCCGTTCAAATATAGGTTTGATATCTTGCTCGTAGGTGGGCACTGGCATAGCTCGAAGAAGTGGCTTTGCATCTGTCAAAAACGCCATGGATTCCGCATAAGGGCGGCCCCTGCGAGAGTGCAAGTGGCATCCGGTGCATACACGCTTTTCACCGGGACGTAGCGACTGCGGCACCTGATCGCGTTTGATTACCCGCCCACGGCTATCGATTCCAGCCATCACATAAGGTGTGTCGCAAGGCAGTTGCACCTTGAACGAATTATCCCGAAGTAAAGGCACATCACCGAGTAAACGCAGTTCATTACCAATGGAGTTCTTGAAGGAACGCGACTCCCTGGGATTCGGCAGCACCTCCCAAAACCTTATGGCTGCCAGTTCGTCGTGATCCAGGCCATGAATCTCACCGCCATTATTAGCCATCGATTTGTAATTGCTATTGAACTTGTAGGGTCTAGACGCTGCGGTCTCTGCTGCGCCGGCGTCGCTGCTCGCGAGCTGACAACTTCCATCATGCGTGGATTGCGGGGTGGGCGTATCGGGCACCTCCATCGGAGCTGCAACTCGAGCGGCAAACTCATGCCACTGTTCGGTGTCCACAATACGCACAACATCCGAAATCTCTTGGGAAGGGATTCGTGTGGTGTGGTACACCCCCACATCGCAGCCCCGTTTTTCCGGCTGATCGGCTACGCGTTCCTGAAAGCTCCTTACCGACCCAGACACGTTGGTGCAAAATCCACGACCCAGCGTAATCATCAGCTGATTTCCGGGAATACCCTCAGGGTAGCCAATCTTTCCAAGATATAAACCATCCTTTTTGAGGGATGGTTCATCATTGGATTTCGACCAGTTCGCAACGTTGTAGATTCGGCGTGGCAAAAACTCTGGCATCGCGCCCTCGACCCCGACAGGTTCGGGCGCCCAGCAGAATATGTCACCCAACCCCAAATTATTGGCGCGATAATAGTTGCTTACGCAGATATTACCATTGGCTCGCTGACCCAAGAAATGCAGAGCTTTCATGGTTTTAGTACGGCCGGTAGCGGATTGGAAGGAGTTGCGATGAGCACCTAACAAGGCGTTCATGTCACCACCTCGAGTATCCATATCCATGACCAGCCACATGTTATCCAAGGTCGTTGGCCAGTTGATACCGCCATTCGTGCCGCCATACGCCAGGTTATGGCTCAGCCACTGCGAACTATAGGCGACGCGACCACTCTGTAGCACAAAGGGATGCATCGCAGTCGTTACTTCATGAGGACTGATGTTAACCGCATTACCGCCATCAGCGTCGGCGATATAGAGTTGGGTTTCCACTCTGCGATTGGGTGTGATCCTATCCAGCCAGGGTTCGCGAAACTCAGGCCTGGATGACGCAAAAACAATACGACCATCTGGTAACCATGCCGGGCTGACATCGAACACGCCCGGCGAATGCTCCAAAGGCGTTACTTTACCAGTGACAAGGTCAGCCACATGCAATTGCGCCTCTGTCGCCTCATCGAGATGCTGGTTTGGCAAGGTTGTGCCATTCCACCAGGCGTTTTTCAATCGCTTGCCACGGTAGACGGAAAATATGACCTTCCGCCCGTCAAAGGAGACCATCGGGTCTAGTGGCACGCATGGTACGCTCCTTTCAAAGCAGTCGTAGATCAGCCGTTCTGCGCCATCAGCGTGCCTCAGAACTAGCTGACCAGGGGCGTTGAACCCATCAAATACATGGCGCGAATCCGGCAGGCGGTCCCACACATCCGGGCTCTCCAGCGTGTAGTCCTCGCCATTTTTCAGAACCACCTGATGGCGACCAGTCGTGCGAGGCACGCGAACGTAGACGATAGCCTCTTCCAGGTTACCCTCGTATACAGGCTCATCCCGGGGGGCTCGAAAAAACTCATTCTCCTGGCCATCACCGGCTTGAACCTGCCCCTCGCTCTCAACTACATCCTCGTCGTTGAGCGCGTCAGCCTGTTCTGATGTTGGCGGCACAATCGAACTCTCAGAGCCATCGACAGCCCCACCACCGCCGAGCCGAACCCTGACATACGCTTCCCACACTTCGCTGTACGGCCCACTATACCGCTCAATGAAAATTTCCTGCCCAAAAGCCAGAGGGTGCGCAGTTAACAGCCAAGCCAGTGCGGATAACAGGTAAGGCAGGTTTTTGAGGTTGATTCGCGGGAAGCACATACGGATCTCTGTTCAGGAAGCAACGAAAGCCACCAAAATGATATTTAGCTTAGCATAGCCCATGTGGGGCAGCAGTGCTAAACCCACCGGCCAAAATGGCTCCGAGCCTATCGATTCCGGCCAGTTCGGTGCATATTCCACGCCATTCGCAGCAAAAACCTGAATTCCGATTTATCCCATGGAGTGAAGCGAGGCAGCTGATAGCGGTCACTAGCGCTGTCTGCGACCCCCCAATCAGTCGCGACAGCGGCTTCAAAGCCAGCTTCTTCAACCAGCGAGACATGCTCATTATTGTAGTCTTTCCCCCTGCCACCATTCGGATAGGCGAACACCCGCACAGGGGCACCGAGCAATGCCTCTAACTGCGTCTTCCCTTTCAGAATTTGCTCCCGTGCCACGCCCAGCGGCAATTGCGCCAGAATGGGGTGCGATACCGTGTGCCCCCCGATCTCAATGCCTTCGCAATGGAGAAGTCGACGTTGATCGGCAGTCAGCATTAGATCATCGGGCAGCGGGCCCACCATCGCAGCGATGTAGTCGGCAATCTCATCGCGACGGATCTCATCCAGGTATTTGGCCTGTCGTATGATCGCATAAGCAGCCTTGCGGCGATGAATCTGGTCCACGGTATCAAGAACCGGCAGGCCGACCTCCGTCAGGTCCAACACCGGTTCCCGATAGAGACGGAGCGCCTCGATCACTGTGTCGTTCCAGATGCGACCACCGTCCAGGTAACCACTCGCCACGAATACGGTAGCGGGTATCCCGTAGCGCTTCAAAATTGGCAAAGCTACCGTCGCATTATCGGCAAACCCGTCATCAAACGTGACACAGGCCGCTCTGGGAGGTAATTTCCCCGAGCGTAATAGGCTGACCGCCTCTTGCAGCGGCAATACATTGAAATAACGTGACAGTAACTTCATCTGCCACTCAAAATCTACCGCCGTTGGCTCTGCTCCGCGCATATCGTCCTGCTGCGGCAGAACACGATGATAAATAAGAATCGAGAGTCGCTGGCGCGTGGAGAGCCCGGCCAGTGCCAGTCCGCTACGGAAAAGGAGCTGTTGCAAGTCAGGCACGCGGAGTATCCGAAGGCAAAATAAAACCGAACAACCCGGTACGGCTATGCACCAGCCGCACAAATTGTAGTTCCGGACCATCGGGTCTAGCTTCCAACAACCAAAGCAAGCCCTGAACTACAACGAAACATGCGGCACCCACAGCTACCGCCGCCAGCAGTTGGCAAACTTGCCATAAGGGAGATGACTCCGCGGAGTGGGTAGGGAACAACACACTTACCAGCGTGTACATTAGCAGAGAAGCGAGCCCAGGCTTGTACGCAATGTAACAAACACGACGCACGCTCAATCCGAGGTTCGCACGCAGCACAAAATACGCTACGACCATGACCAGCGAAAGCGTGCAAAAGGTCGCATAAGCAACACCCATTACGCCATAACGCGGCAGCAAGAGCGTCAGCAGTATCGCCAGAGATACGAGACGTAGAGCGATAATCGCGGTTGCCCAGCGGACCTTTCCCATAGCGATAAGAACATTGTTGGCACTGCTCATGGCTATCATCAGCAGCGTAGCCAGGGCGAGCCACTGTACAAGTGGTACGATATGAAGCCACTTCATACCCAGCAGAGTCGGCACCATGAGATGAGCAACTGAGGCAACTCCCACCGCCATGGCAAATCCAAATATAGCCAATGGAGCCATGACATCGCAGAATACTTCCAGCAATTTGGCTGGCTCCTTGTTCACTCTGGAGTAACCAGGAAATGCTGCGCGATTGATGGGTACCGCCAATTTAAGCAACAACTGGCCTGACTCCTTCGTCATGGTAAGCGAACCTACTGCGGCCACCCCGGCCATGCGTGAAACCATGAAGTTCTCGAGATGACGATTGAAATAGTTGAGAATATTGTTGACCTGCAACCAGGCTGAAAACGAAAGCATTTCTCGCCAATACAAGACTCGCAGTCGAGGCCGGAAGGGCTGCATAGAATAACTTAGCGCGACCAATGTGAGAGACGTTGCCAACAATCCAAACAGCATCGCCCAATAGCTACGCAAGTAAAACGCCAAGGGCACGGCGACGCAAAAGCCAACAAGCTTCATCGTAAGCTGAAAGCGAAACTCCCGGTCGAAGGTCATATGCTTCTGAAAATTAATAATAGCTACATTCTTAACGCCATCAATCAGAAACAAAAGGCACATAAACCGTAACACAGGCTCCAACCGGGCTTCCTTGAGCGTCTCCGCCGCGAGAGGCGCAAACGCGTACAAAAGCACCCCGCTGACCACGGAGAATGCGAGGTGCATGGTCCACGCCGTATGGTAATGGTCATCCGTGGCGTCCTGATTCTGTATAAGTATCGTACCGAACCCAAATGCCCTGACCAACTCAACAAGTGCATACACGGACATAGCCAATGCATAAACACCAAAGTCCGAAGGGTCCAACAGACGTGCCAGAATCAAGGTGCTCACCACGCTGATAGACCGGCTCACAAGTCGGATTGACATGGTCCATAGCGCGCCTTTGGCTATCGATTTGCCAATTCCTTTGCGCGAGTGCACCGGGTCAACCACGACTATGTTGCTCAAGAGAACTATTCTGCTCGATACCCAGCATTCGCCCACGCTGTAATGTCATCACTGCTACAATCCCCAGAACCGCGTAAAGCAGATCGAAGTAAGCCAGACTTACGTTCGCACCCGTGATGCCGTAACCGATAAGCGACAATGTGAGAGCATTGGCAAGCCGACGGTACCATAATACTCCGTATTTTTTACCCAACCGCGCATTGTTCAATGTGGTCAACAAAGCCAACGCTAGGAACATCAGGAAAATGAAAAGACCCGGGAAGCCGTGATCCCCCAACACCTGAAAGTAAATATTATGCGCCGCCTTGGAGCCACTGTGTGGCGGAATTGGAGGCGTCGCCACTGGTGAAAAATCTGGTGTCTCGGGGGCGTAATAATTCCATAGATTTGGATCCAGTACCGAACGGAACCCGCCACCGGTCAATGGGTGATCCAGCGCTATCAACGTCGATATTTTCCATGCCCAGAGCCGTCCAATAAAGGAGCTATCTTCCTCGACGGCGGTCGCAATTGTCGCCTGCCGCTCGCGCCAGTCTTCCGGCGCACTCTGATACAGCACGGGTAGCATTGCAAACGCCAACAAGACCAGCACTCCCTTGTGTCGTGACTTCAACCAGAAGGCGAACGCCAGAATAGCCAAGCCTATAAAACCCCCACGGGAACCAGTTCCAACTATGCTGATAATATTCAGGCCTACCATCCCCCAAAGCCCTAGCCGCACCATCTTATGCCCGGTGACTTGAGCAAGATACACGATGAGCGGTATGCACATATTGATAGCCACTGCCAGGTCGTTGCGGTCCGCGATAATCCCTGCCCTACCAACAATTCTGTGGCCACCGCCAGAAAGTATGAACTTCACTGCCTCCATCGCCGCATAGGCTGAGATGCCCAAAACGATTGTCCACACCAGTACATCAATATGCAGCCTCTTGCGAATCATCAGGGTGATAAAGAAGAACAACAGCAGAACTTTGACAAACTGGTTCCAGTACGCCCAAACATTCTGAGGGTTTGAGTTCAAGTTGAATAGAGTACTCATAAGTGTCCAGAAACCAAACGCCAGTATCCAGAACCCAATGGCATTGAGACGGAACTCTTTGTGCTTCTCAACGAAGAGATACGACAGCATCGTCACCAGCACAATGGTCAGGTTCAACCTGAAGCTCTGGGAAAACCCGAACGCCCAGTTAACCGGAGCAATCAGCGCTATCCACGTCCAGGCCGCCACGCCAATATAGGGCCGCCGGAAGGAGTAGTAGATGGCCACAAAAAGAAAGCCCACCAACAACAGATCGCGCATCAGTCGTCGTCCTGCCGATCGGCCCAGGAAAACAGGTAGCAGACGCTTACAACGACAAGCAGCAAGAAAAGACTGTCGATCATTGCTGCGACACCCGGCTGACAACGTAGCGAAACTTACCGGACTTCTCGCGTGGAATCTGTTCGCATTCTTCTATCTCTATTAAAACCGACTCACCCAATCGCGCACGCAGCCCCAATTCGATCTCCACTCTCATTGCTTGCGTCAACGTATCCCGTGGCACGACCTCTACCCGAGTCCGCTCCAGCGACTCCTGCACAATGCGAAAATTCGCCACACCCGGCATATCCCGCAGTGTGTAAATAAGCGCCAATCCATGCACAATGGTGCCGTCCGCCGCGGTGACAAAGTCCGTCGTGCGCCCCTCCACACTGGCCAATACCGGTAGGCCACGACCACAGCTGCAGGACGTTTGCGCGAGCACCCCCACGTCACCCGTTCTATAGCGCACAAACGGAAACTCACTGGTGTACAGGTGCGTAATCACTATCTCGCCGCTTTCACCTGCGGGCAGCACATGGCCTTCCGCATCGACAATTTCCACCACCATGTCTTCGGCAGTAATGTGCAGACTGCCTTCAGGGCAGGCATGGGCGATAAAACCCGCATCGCGACCACCATAACCATTGGCAACCGGGCAGCCGAAAACGCGTTCGATGACCTCCCGCTGGTGATCGTACAACCGCTCAGAGGTCACGAAGGCCACTTTCATGCCCAGCGAATTGAGCGCTATGCCTCGCTCCAGAGCGAACTGACCGATCAGGGCAAGGGACGAAGGATAACCGAACAGCATCGCCGGTCGACGCGCCACGATGCGCTCGACAAAGCGCTGCAGATTCTCCTGCGACATTTCAAAGGCCGACAACAGCTCAGTACGAAACAGCGCGTCACGCGCCAGCCGCACCCGGTCCTGCGCGCCCAACTCGATCGGAGAACCCCACACTACGATTTCCGGGTCGCCGATATCCACGCCCCACCAGCGGGTAGCGCGGCGCTTGGCGGCCACATCATGGCTCACGCGTTCATTCCCCAGATAGAATATCAGCGGTTCGCCACTGGAGCCGCCGGTATTGAAGCGCTTGAGCCCTTTTGCGCCCGGTGCCTTGAGATCATCCGTATGCGCTCGAATCGTCGCCTTGTCGAGCAGCGGCAGGCGCTGCAGATCAACAATGGACGTAACCTTTTCAGGCTGGAACCCCAACTCGTTGAACAACTTGCTGTAGTACGGCACCGTGCGGCCAACCCTGGACAGGAAGCGTTGCAGGTTTTCCAGCTGCAATGCCAGCACTTCATCCTGGGGTAGCCACTGCGACTTGTTCAGCGCGCGATGCACGGCGACCGTGTCATGCCCCTTGAGCTTCTCGTGCAACGGGAAGAGCACGTTAGCCACCAGCCTTTGATACACGCTCACGCTGCTTCCACCTGCTTTTCCCCTGCCACTTCGGCATAGGCCGCCAACCACTGCGAGCGAACCTGAGGCCAGGCGTACTGGGCCACCTCCGCGAGGCCCTGTTCGCGCAAAGCGTTCCGCAATGCCGCATCGCCCTGAAGGCGGAGGATCGCTTTCGCCATTGCGGCAGGCTCATTCGCCGCCACCAGCAAGGCCGTTTCCTCATCACGCACAATATAGGGCACACCGCCCACCGCCGTGGAGATAACAGGCACCCCGCAAGCCAATGCCTCGATAACCGAATTGGGCATATTGTCCACCGTGGTCGGATTCAACATAGCATCCGCTGCGGCGTACAGCTCGACAATACCCCGTCGATCAAGGCGCCCTGTGAATTCAACGGCATCACCGATGCCCAGAGCGCTCGCCTGAGCGCGCAGTTCACCCTCCTGTGGACCACTACCGGCAATGCGCAGGCGTATGTCCGGTATGGTTGACAGGGTTTGTGCCAGTGCCTGCAACGCCGTGCCAATACCGTAGATTGGCTCCAGATTGCGCGTGATCACCAGCGTAAATAGCGTATTACCCGGCACAGGGGGCGGCGAGGGACGAAATAGGTTGAGGTCAACAATATTGGGGATCACCCGCGTCGCTTGCCCGAACTCACTGAACACCGCCTGCAGGTAACCGGAGGGCACCACCACCAGACTGGCCCTGCGCAGCGAGGGGTTTACCCGGCGCCAGGCGCGCTCGAAGTAACTACCCGCCTCCCCGCCTCGATAGTTGACGATCACCGGGCAGCGCCGCAAGGGCGCCAGCCACAACACCGGTGCGGCGAACAGCTGCCAGGACCAGCCCGAATTGGCCATCAAGTGAATGACATCAGCCTTCCCAGCCAGGCGCCATACCGACCACAGGTAGGGAAACAACCGAAACAAGGCGCGCAAGCCGGGCACATGCTCCACCCACGCCGGCCGGTAGGGTGCATTGGTTGCAACCTGCGTCACCTGCAGCCCCTCCTCACGCAAGAGCCTGGCGAGCTGCTCGGTCTGCATGGCCATGCCGCCATTGGGTGGTGGCACGGGACCAATCAGGCCCAGGTGCAACGTGCTCACAGTACGCTGCCGTACACGGCGGGATAGCGACCCACACTCGCGGTCCAGGTACGCTCCTGCTCTACGAATGCCCGGCCGCGATCACGCATGGCCTGCCAGGCATCGCGCCGGGCCAACAGGTCAGCAACCGCTGCGGCCAGCGCAGCAGCCTCGCCGGCAGTGAACAGCATGCCGGTATCCCCATGGCGGATGAGCTCCTGATGCCCGCCCACATCCGAGGCTACCACCAGGCGCCCCTGCGCCATCGCCTCCAACGGCTTGAGTGGCGTAACGAGTTCGGTCAGGCGCATGGGTAACCGTGGGTAAACAAAAATATCGACCAGGTTGTAATAGGCCTGCACCTCTGCGTGCGGCACCCGCCCGGTCAGGATCACATGCTCGTGCAAATTCAGCGCGGCTATTCTTTCGCGGATCAGTGCCTCCTGCGGTCCGCCGCCGACGAGCAACACACGCAACTCGGGGCGGTCCGCGAGCAACGCGGGCAGGGCCTCCAGGAGCAATGGAATGCCCTCGTAGGCATAGAAGGACCCGATAAAGCCCAATACGACCTTGCCTGTGAGACCAAGATCGCGCTGCAGCTCGGCGCTTGCCGGCGCCCCAAAGGTAAAGTTCTCAGTATCCACTGCGTTGGGGATAACCGTCACCTTTGCCGCATCAATACCGCGCGAAACAATTTCGCTACGCAGCCCCTCGCAAATGGTGGTCACCGCATCTGCTCGCTGAAAGACGTGCGTCTCCAGCGCGCGAGTCAGGCGGTAGCGCGGCCCCCACTCACGGCTGGTACCGTGATCCACGGCGGCATCCTCCCAGAAGGCACGACACTCATACACCACGGGCACACCCAGTTGACGGCCCGCGCGCAGTGCCGCGAGGCCATTCAGCGCGGGTGAGTGTGCGTGCAGAATGTCCGGTTTCTCGATGGCGGCCACCTCCACGATACGCTGCGCCAGGGTGGCAACCACCTCCCACTGATCAAGCACCGGCAGGCGATAAAGCGGATTGCCACTGGGGCGGCTGCGGTAAAAATGCAGACCGTCTACCGTTTCTTCCGTCGTCTCGCTTACGCCCTGTTTGAGGCCGGTGACATGGGCCGTGTGCCAACCCAGGGCACGCTGCCCACGCAGAATATTGCGCGTACGGAAGGTGTAACCGCTGTGCAGGGGTATGGAGTGATCCAGCACATGCAGAACACGCATCGTCTGTTCGCTCACGCAGCCACCACGAACTGGTCGTCGCGCACCGTGGCCTGGAACATCAGCAGCGTCCACAGCGGAGCGCTGTGGTCACGCATACCGGACTGGTGTTCATCGACAAGACGCGCCAGATAACTCTGGTTGAACAGGCCGGTCGCGGCAAGACCACCGGACTCGAGAAGGTCGCGGCGCAGGCGGTCCTTCAGCGGCCCACGGAACCACTTGGCCAGCGGCACACCAAACCCCATCTTGTCACGATAGAGCACATCGTTGGGCAAATGCGGTTCGAGAGACTTCTTCAACAGGTATTTGCCCTCCTGCCCACGCAACTTCCACTCCGCGGGTAAGCCGGACACCCATTCCGTAAGTGGGTGATCGAGGAACGGTACACGCACTTCCAGCGCATGCGCCATGCTGGCGCGGTCAACCTTGGTCAGGATATCGCCGACGAGATACGTTTTCATATCGAGATACTGGATCATCGAGAGGGGGTCATCAGTCGGGCAGTTGGCGGCGTGCGCGTCAAAAACCGAGTGCACCGAATAGCCCTGCAGTTCGCGCTTGAAGGCATCGCTGAACAAGGCGGCGCGCTGCTCATCGCTGCAAATCGACACCGAGTGCAGGTACGCCTGCACGGAGTTACGCGCCAGGGCCTGGAAGGTAGTTTTGGCACGAAACACACGCGGCGCCCAGTCCGCTTTCGGGTACAGGCGCCCCAATGCACCAAACACCGGTACACGAATGCCGAGCGGCAGGGCCTGCCGCAAACGCTCCTCATTCATGTGCCAGCGATAACGCCGGTACCCGGCAAAGTGCTCATCGCCGCCATCACCCGAAAGTGCCACCGTGACACGCTTCTTGGCCAGCTGACACACACGATAGGTGGGAATGGCCGAACTGTCGGCGTAGGGCTCGTCGTACAGCGCCGCCAGCCCGTCCAGCAAATCGAAATCTTCGCTGCCCACGGTCTCCTGAAAGTGGTTTGTGTGGTAACGCTCCGCAACGCGCGCCGCATACTCGGTTTCATTGAACTGCTTCACGTCAAAGCCGATGGCACAGGTGTTGACCGGCTCGTTCTGCAACTGCGCCATCATGGCGACCACAGCACTGGAATCGACTCCGCCGGAGAGAAAGGCTCCCAGCGGCACTTCCGCTACAAGCCTTACCTGTACGGCCTCACGCAGCCGGGTAAGCAATTCAGCCTGCAGGTCCGCCTCGCTGGCGACCGCCACAGGTTGAAAAGGGATGTCCCAGAATTGCTTTTGCTCCGGCACAGGCATGCCGGCGCGCAATAGCAGTGTATGGCCGGGGCACAGCTTGTGCACACCCTGGTAAATGGTTTTCGGTTCCGGCACATATCCGAGCGCAAAATAATCTTCCACCGCCCTCGGGTCCAGCTTTCTCGGCAGGTCCGGGTGCGCTTTCAGCACCTTGAGTTCAGAGCCGAAGATCAGTTGTCCATCCGCCAACACGCTGTAAAAGAAAGGCTTGATGCCAAAACGGTCGCGCGCCAAAAACAGACTGCGGGCATTCTGATCATATAAAGCGAATGCGAACATCCCACGAAAGCGGTCTACGCAGCGCTCGCCCCAGGCCTGCCAGGCGTACAGGATGACTTCTGTGTCGCAATGGGTGCGGAACTGGTAACCCAGGCCTTGCAGCTCGCTCGCCAATTCGCGGAAGTTGTAGATTTCACCGTTGTAGACCACGCACAGTTTGCCATCGGCACTGAACATGGGCTGCTGCCCGCTGGCGAGGTCGATAATCGACAGGCGGCGATGTGCCAGCCCTACTCCCGGTGCCGTGTAGAGCCCACCCTCATCCGGCCCGCGGTGGAACTGGGTCTGATTCATGGCGGCCAGCAGGCCGCGATCCGGTTCGCGTTGCTCGGTGAGGTCAAAGATGCCGGCGATGCCACACATAATCAGGTTCCGTCCTTTTACCCTGCGCTCGATGCCCTGCCCAGCAGCACATCATACACTTGCAGATAGCCGGCAACAGTGCGCGGCCAATCAAAATCCCGCTGCACCCGCTGCCAGCCTGCATTGCCCATGCGGATGCAGAGTGCCGGGTCATCAATGAGCCGATTCAATGCCCGCACCAGCGAGGCAACATCTCCCACCGGAACCAGCAAGCCAGTATCGCCTTCGGTAACCAACTCCGGGTTACCACCCACCCGGGTCGCCACTACGGGCAAACCGCTCGCCATGGCCTCAAGCACGGTGTTGGAAATACCCTCGCCCAGCGACGGCAACACGAACACGTCCATACAGCCCAGCAGCTCAGGAATATCCTCCCGATCACCCGCCATCCACACGCAGTCATCAAGTGCAAGTTCGTTAACAAGCGACTGCAACGCCGCGCGCTCCGGGCCATCACCCACCAGTATACAGCGCAGTGTTTCGCGCTTTGGCGGGTCATCCTGAATGATTTGCGCCAGCGCGCGCAACAGGCTGCCCTGGTCCTTGACCGCAGCAAGCCTGCCTACGGTGCCCACCACGCGGCAACCCGGCACAGCGAGAAAGCCTTCAGGCTTACCCTGCACCACTGGTCGTGGCCGCGCCAGTTCCGCAGCAGCGGCTTGCCGAGGTGAAAAGCGATCGTGCGCCACCCCATTATAAATTTGCACCACCTTTGCCGCCGGGATGCCCACAGGTCCCGTCAGCCAGTCCGCAAGGTCACGGCTGACCGCAATAAAACGGTGAATCAACGGGCTCAGGCCGCGCCGTAGCCAGTGATATTTGCGGTTACTGCCATCGATATCGTTGACGTCACGGCCATGCTCACCGTGCACGCGCTTGCAGCCCGGCATCAACACACCGAGCACCTGGGTTTCAAGGGCGGCCAGGTTACGCGTGTGCACAATCGCAGGACGCAGTTGCCGCAGCACCCGCCACAGGCGCCAGTACATGCCCCAGTCGTGGCCCGGTTGCTTGTTCAGCTCGATCACTTCTACACCCGGCACAGTGATGCGGCCTGCGAAGGCTTCACTGCGCGTAAGGCAGATGATGGCGTGACGGTAGTGGCCCAGCGGGCTGCGATTGATAATATTCACCAGCCCGTTCTCCAGCCCACCCGTGCCCAGGGCGTAGATGATGTGAACTACAAGAGGCGCTTCAATCGTCAGCAGCTGTTCTTCAGGTTTCATCCAGCACTCTATTTCACTGCGAAGGCAAGCCTTGCCTCAGGGAACTGGCAATCGGCGATAGCTGAGCGACCGTGAATACCTCTAGCAGGGACCTCGCGTCGCCTATCGCCTCCTCGTGAATTGGCGTTGCGACAAAAATGCGTGTTCCTGTCCTGCGTCCCTGCAGAAGCTTCTGCTGTGCCTCAAGAAACTTGGCGACATAGGGGTTGGCAACGTTGCGACCGGCAATGTGGTACCAAGACCACACGAGGTATTTTGTACCGCGATAGCGCATCTGGACCTCTTCAACGGCACCCAACGACGCCAGGTCCAGCGCGACACGCTGCTGGGCCACGACTCGCCACAGTTGACGCGGTTCGGGTCTCCAGGGCTCCGCACTGGCAACCAGTTCCGCGCCTTGCACCTGGGTCACGAATTGACGCAAGAAGAGAGCGACCGGCTGCTCAGCTGAGTAGAACTGATCGATCTCCCGGTCAGCGCCTGTCACGTCCGGATGCCAGAAATCATCAATCCCGTCCATCTGGCGCCAAGTCCCATCGGGCTGCGGCAGCGAGAGGGGCTGCATGGGCCCGGTTGACGCATCGCGTTCCAATGTCCACGCCGTCGTAAGGGGCCAGACCGCGGCAGAAATCAAGGCGATACCCGCGACAACTACGAACGAAATTGGAGCTGCATCACGACCGGAAACAGTTCCAGCTTCAGCATTGCAGTCAGGCGCACTGTCTTCCTGCCAGAATCCACCCACCCAAAACAGAATGATCATTACCAACCCAAAAAAACCCCAGCCGTAGACGAGGTGGTCCACACCCACGCCCAGGCGCATGTCACTCAGGTGACCCATCATGACAACACCGTAGGCACGCAAGCTGTTCGCAGCGATGGGCACAAGAATTGAGGCGATGACGAACAACAGCCTGCGCTTCAGGCTTCGGTACGTGAGATACGCATAAATCAAGCCCAGAGTGAATGACGCGATCAGGTAGCGAACACCGCTGCACTCGGCAATGACTGACCACGTCCCCGTTGGTAGATACAGATACATGCCTTCTCGATAAAGAGGAACGCCACTGGCGCGCACCAGATACTCGGTCGTTGTTGCAGTCAGATCCATCAGTGGTGGAATCAACTCTGACCCCATGGGTACCGCGAGAAACAGAAAGAGCAAGGGAAATGCCGCTCGTGCGGCCATGGCATTGCCGATAACAGCCCAAATGCCACTGACGAGAATCGCAACAAACGCAAGCTGCTCCAGCACCAGCACATCAACCATATGCGCAAGAAGCCACATAGCGCCAAACAGCACAACCAGAATAAGCGCATAGGGCTGCGGGCGAACTGCCAATAAAAAATAAGCCTCTTTCTCGCGCCAGATGAGCCAAATACTGATAGGCATGACCAGAAATCCATGTGCAAACGTCTGCGACCGCGACCAGATATCGATAAGCGAGGCAACGGTTTGATGGAATAGCAGCAACATCGCCAAAACAAACGCTGCTAGCACTAAGACCGTAAACCTTAGTCGCCTGCGCTCGCCAACCAATCCGGCAGCTGCTTGTGTAAACGTCATTCCAATGTTTCCTTCGCATACCGCGGCTGCGCGGCGTTCTTACCCAATAACAACACCACTTCCGGCAGGTTCTCGTCCCAGCTGAAGCCCTGCAACACGCACTGACGCGCACTCTTCCCCAGCTCCGGGTAGTCCCCCTGCAGAAGCCTGCCAAGCAGTCGACCGTAATCCATCGCCGTCTCGGCCAACAGCACGCTCTGCCCGTCCTCCGCCGCGATGCCCTCCAGCCCCCGGGCACTGACCAGCACCGGCCGCGCCATGGCCATGGCCTCTAGCACCTTATTCTGAACCCCGCGCGCCACCCGCATGGGCGCCACGGCGGCAAAGGCATACTTGAGATAGGGGCGCACATCCGGCACGCGGCCGGTGACGGCCACGCCTGGCTCCTGTGCTAACTGTCGCACCGCACGAGTCGGGCTACCACCGACGATAGTAAACGTGACCTGCGGGTATTGCCGGCGCAGCTCCGGGAGCACCTCACGCACAAACCAGAGCACGGCGTCCACATTCGGCCAGTAATCCATCGCACCGGTGAAGACCAGTGGAAGAGCCTGTTCCGGGTAGGGGTTCAGTTGAAGATCGTCCTCGTCAAGTTCGGGATCAAAGTACTCGCAGTTCACGCCGTTGTTGTAGAAACCGATCTTGTGCGCCGTGTCCGGGGACAGCTGATGAAACAGATCCGCCTCGGCCGAGGAGACAAACAGCCCGGCATCGAATTGCCTGGCCAGCGCCTGCTCCAGCGCCAACAGGCAGCGCGCTTCGCGGCGATACACCCAGCTCAGGGGCCAGGGCTTCTGCGCCGCATACTGCTGCCACTTGTCGGAATCCACATCCACGAAATCAATCACCTTGCGCTGAAAGGGAACGCGCGCCGGCAGAAACTGCGCCATTGATGATGAATAGACTATCGCGTGACGGATGTTGTGCTGCGTCGCGACGCCCGCTGCCCATTGCCGCAGCTCACGATCCTGATAATACGGCACAGAGAGCGCTTGCCCTGTGAGCAAGCCGCGCGCACTGCGCAGCGTGGCGAGCCGCGGCTTGAGCGGACGAAGAAACACACTCGCGCAGTATTTCTCCAGTTCGGGTGCCCACGGCCAGTCCTCCGGATCGTCGACAAAACTGCCGAGGTGGATCTCGAAGTGCTGGCTCAAATGATGCAATAGATGAAAAGACCGAATCTTGTCGCCTTTGTTCGGCGGGTAGGGAATACGGTGGCACAGAAACAGCAGGGGTTGGCGGCGCGCTTCCTCGCCGGAGTGTGCCACCTCCTGTTTCCGCGATTCCGCGCCGCCCGCTGTCATCGGCCTAACCCAGACTGCGGGCCAATGGCGGCCCCAGCAGGTTTGCCACCGGCAATGGCAGGCGCTGCCAGGCATTAACCAGCAGCCGGTACTTCGGGTTACTGGGGTTCACGTCCGGCACCTGTGCACTTTTGACCAGAAAGTACTCATAGGGCAGCGCCTGCGGCTCAAATCCCCAGTTCTTCTTGAATTCGAAGGGCCCGGTTTCGCGCTTGCTGCGCCCGAAATCGTACACGGTGATACCTTCTTCAGCACTGCGGCGCATGAGTTCCCAGTACATGAAGTGATTGCATCCACGTATTGTGCGGGCCCGCGCAATGCTGCCACCGTAATAGGGCAAGACTTCATTGCGGAAGTAGAAACTCATCACACCCGCCACGTCTTCATCGCCCTGACGGATCATCAATACGCGACAATCCTCGGCAAACTCGTGGCGCAGCGCGTCCAGATAGCGCCTGCTGAACACTGGCGTACCCAGGTTGCGCACGCTTTCGGCGTAAACACGATACAAGCGCTGCGTGCCCTCGACCTCTTCGCCCGCAAGGCCCTCCTTGATGCCCTTGCGGATCATGGCCCGCTGTCGGTTGGGTATGGCTTTCAGGTTTGCATCGTTGTCTGCGGTGATCGGCTTGCGAAAGGTGTAGTACAGCTCCTTGACCGGCCAGCCGCTATCGCTCACCTCGAGACTGCGCAGCTCGAGCGCATCTACCCCCAAAGTGGTCGCCATTGCCGCGGCTTCACTCCGCAACAGGCAAGCGGCCTCGGGGTGCTGCGTCGCAATGCCGCCATACACACAGAACGGCAGCCCCGCCAGCTTGTTACCGAACAGCCGGCTGCGCACTTCTGCCAAGGGCAGCACACCCACGATCTCACCGCCCTCTTCCGCAAGCAGAAAGTGACAGCGGTGGCCCAAGGCGCCTTCGAGTACGCGGCGCCAACCGAAACGGTGGAAAAAGGTGGCCTGCTCACACTGCGCAACAAACCGTTCCCAGGCCGGCTCGTCAGTAGCTTCGGCAGCGCGGACTCGCAGCGTCACGCCCCGGCACTCCCGCGTAGACTGTTGGCCTGCCCCGTCGCGAACGCCGGTTGCTGTAGTCTGGCGGGCGCCGCGATAGCGTCTGCGAACACACGGTCCATGCGGCCCCAGCGAAAATCGACAAGCAACTGCCGCAGGCGCGGCTGCATGCGGTTCAGGTTCAGGTAGTGACGAAAGCGCGTGCGGGCCGTAAGGCCTGCAGGGCGCGGTTGCGCCGGGTCGATTTCCCAGGGGTGGAAGTAGAAATGCCCGCTTTGCTGTTCGCGTTCGTTGATGCGCCGCAACGCCCAGCGTGAAAACGCGTAGGGAAACAGGCGAAACCAGCCTCCGCCACCACAGTTGATATTGCGCCCTGCCAGCGGCAGGGTGGTGACTGGAATTTCCGCCAGGCGCCCAGACGCCGCCGCAAAGGCAAAGCGTGGTGCCTCGGGCATGCCATACAAATCGTGCCGCAGTGGCGCAATGCTGGAGCTGTAGTGATAGCCTGCATCCGCCAGCGCGTCCAACGCCCAGAGGTTGTCGCGGCCAATGGAATAACTGGCTGCCCGATAACCCTGCACAGCAACACCGCCGATGTCTTCGAGAAAAGCCTTGGTGCGGCGGACGTCATCGGCGAATTCCGCCGGGCGCTGCGTGTTGGCGCGAATGTGCTCCCAACCGTGGCTGGCCAGCTCATGGCCTTCAGCTACGATGCGCTGCACAATGCCGGGGTGACGCTGCGCCACCCAACCGAGGGTAAAGAACGTCGCTTTCACGCCATGCTCTGCAAACAGATCCAGAATACGTTCGACATTCGCCTGCACGCGCAACGGTGTCGTGTCCCAGGCCGACCGCTTGATGTGGGGCTCGAAGGCCGAAACCTGAAAGTAATCCTCGACGTCGACGGTCATGGCATTCAGGCGGGAGGAGGCTTGCGTGCTCATGCCGCGCGCCCGTCCGCACACCAGCGCGCCAGAATGGCTGCAATGCGCTGGGCGGTCTGCCCGTCCCAGTGCTGCGGCTGACGCCCGGCCTTGCCGCCCACATCCATCACCTCGCGGTACGCCTTGCGTATGGCCGCTGCATCGGTGCCCACAATGGTATTGGTACCCTGCGCAACGGTAATGGGGCGCTCCGTACTCTCGCGCAGCGTTATGCAGGGCACACCGAGTGCGGTGGTTTCCTCCTGAATGCCACCGGAATCCGTGAGCACCATACGCGCATCGCGCATCAGGCCGAGCATCTCCAGGTAACCCTGGGGCGGCAGAAGGAGAATGTTCGCATCACTGAGTAAGGCGTCCAGCCCCGCTTCACCGATGCGGGCCCGCGTGCGCGGGTGAACCGGGAATACCAGCGGTGTTTCGCGGCTGATCCCGGCGAGTTCGGTGAGCAGGCGACGCAACACCGTAGCATCGTCCACATTGGACGGACGATGCAGGGTCAGCAGGCCATAGCCCTGCGTGAATGAGGCGCCGGCTTTTGCCAGCGTGTGGGCAGAGGGTGTTGCAGAGGCCAGATTGTAGTGCAGGGTATCGATCATCACGTTGCCGACAAAGTGCACCTTGTCACGGCTGATACCTTCGCGCTCGAGGTTGTCCGCCGCCGAGGCCTCGGTCGTGAATAGCAGATCCGACAACTGATCGGTGAGAATGCGGTTGATTTCTTCCGGCATGCCGCGGTCGCCACTGCGCAGCCCTGCTTCTACATGTATCACCGGGATGCCTTTCTTCACCGCAACCAGCGCGCAGGCGATAGTGGAATTCACATCACCCACTACCAGCACAGCGGCGGGACGCTGGGCATCCAGCACCGGCTCGAACTTGAGCATGATCTGCGCGGTTTGCTCGGCGTGGGTACCCGAACCTACACCCAGGTCCACATCCGGCTCCGGGATATGCAGCTGTTCGAAGAAGGCATGCTTCATCGCCGCATCGTAGTGCTGCCCTGTGTGCACCAGGCTCGCCTGCAACCCGCTGTCAGGCGCGTTGAAGGCGCGCATGATGGGCGCAATTTTCATGAAATTGGGCCTCGCACCCACCACACAGAGAATGCGCGCGGCCGTCTGTTCAATCGCCATGGCTGCGTCCTAGAAAGCGTGTCTGACGTTGAACGTGACGCGGTTCTCGTCATAGTTGTTCAGCGCGAATTCCGAGTCCTGTGTCAGGAACTGGTAGGCGAGCGTGAGGGTTGTGTCATTACCCAGTCGGCGCGTAAGCCCGAAACCGGCCAGCCAGGTTTCGCTATCCTGCCCGAAGCCGTTGAAGTTGCCGCCATCCGCCTCCTGCCCCTCGCGCTCGTACCAACGCAAGCGGGCATTGGCCGACAAAGTGGTGGACAGATTGCGGGTAAATGTAACACCCGCCTCGCTGAACGTTGCCTCGGAGCCGTCGTCGGCTCGCTGTTGCCGTGAATCGGAAGCCGAAAGCGTGACGGAGCTTCTCCGCGCCTCAAAGCGATAGCGCAACTCGAAACGTTCGTCCAGCACCGGCGAATTTCCGATGAACGTGGGCTGACCCTCATTCCCGAGGAGATCCCCCGGTAGTTCACCAAAGCCAGGGCCGAAAGGATCGTTGGGGTCAACGAGACCTGCGTCGGATCCGCGCAGCGTGCGCGGTAGAGTCAGCGTGCGCACGTAGCTCGCACTCAGTTCACTGCGCTTGTGACGGTAACGTATATCTGCCCGAGGTGTGCTGCCGAAAAAACGCTCACCGGTACCGACATTGACCTCGACACGGGGGTTGGGCGTCCAGCGGATTCCTACGTCCCAGTAGCTACCGTCAATATCCTCGCGCTGGCTGGTGAATTCGTTCCATTCTTCGCCAGCCAGGCCGTTGATCTGCCAGCTGTCCAGCACCTGAAAGGCAAGACGGAATTCGGCGTTCGACAGTTCATTGTCAAAGGCGGGCTGAAAGTCCGTGGCTTCGTAATTGATTTTGCTGTACTGCCCGCCCAGGCCCGCGCTAAAGCGTCCCTGACCCGGCAAGGTGTCGAGATCAAATTCGACGCGATCTTCATCGCTATTACCATAAATGTCGGCATCGTTGAACTGCTCATTGTAAGCGTAACGCAAGCGCAGGTTGGCCGTCTGTGCCAGCCGACGCTGCAACAATGCCCCTACAGTGTAGTCGTAGACGATATTGGTGTTGTCGCGCCCATTGCCGGTGCCCGGTGGACCGAAGGGATTCAGCGAGTTCTCTCGCGCAGAGGCCGCTGCATCCACCTGTAGCCAGTCTTCCACCAGTTCATAGTCGCTATTGAAACGAACGCTGGGGATAAACGACTTGCGATTGCTCAACTGCGAAGCCTGACCGGTTTCACACTCCAGGTCGCTGTCCCCCAACGAGTTGTACTCCACCGCCGCCTGCAGATTCACGTTACCGCGCGCGCCGCGGCCGGTAACGCTGACGTCCGGTCGGGCCGTTGCTACCGCCTCGCCCTCTTTGTTGTTCGGTGCTAGACAGATGTTGTCAGAGTAATAGCCGCCGACTGACAGGCCAACATTGGTCTCCCACTCGGCAGCCTGCGCCGGGAGCGCAAGCAAAGCAGCCACCGCCGTCAGCGCAGTTAGCCCAGCACGAGAGGTGTGCGGCACTGGATGGCTGGACGAAGCGCACTCGGATGCGCCACAGACTTTGGAGACGGATTTTTGGCCTAGTTTCACGGGTTCATCGCCCTCGCTGCATCCTGATCCGCGGCCTCGGCCGCTTCAGCACGGCCACCGTAGCCGTAGCCATAGCCGTAACCGTAGCCGTAGCCCACGCCCATACCGAACAAGCCCATGCGCCGGCGCGACGCGCGGTTCAACATTACTGCGACCATCTTGTCTTCACCAATGTGCTCCAGAGCCTCTTTCACGGCGTGCTGTGGCGTGATATCGGCCGAGGCGACAAATACGATCTGGCCCATGAAACTCGCGAGAACACCGGCCTCGGTAGTCAGCAGCAAAGGCGGGGAATCAAACACAATGATGCGGTCGGGATAGCGCGCGGACAGCTCCAACATGAACGTGTGCATATTCTCACTGGCGAGCAGTTCAGTGGCGTGCTCGTCGGCGGTACCGGCGGGCAGTATGCGCAGCTTCTCCATATTCGTGCGCAGGATGACATCCTCCGGCTTCGCCTCGCGGCGCAGGACATCAATGAGGCCCGGCGTACCAGCCGGTATACCCAGCCGATGGCCCGCCGTCGCCTTGAGCACGTCGGCATCGACAAACAGTACGGTTTTGTCCCGCTCCATGGCGATGCTGAGGGCGAGGTTGATGGAGGAGAAGGTCTTGCCGTCGCCCTGCAGGGCGCTCGTTACCATGATCAGGTTGGCATTCGGAATCGGGCTGACTGAGTTACCGGAGGCATTCTTCAGCAACGGACGCTTGATGGTGCGAAACTCCTCCGCAATGGCGCTGCGGGGAATAGCCGGCGTCAGGAAACCCTGCGCGTGCAGCGCATCAAAGGGGATATCAACCTGCGCCCCCCGCTGCCAGTCGCCGACATCCTCACTCTGACTTTGGGCCTGAGCGGGCGCCGATTGCGCCTCACCAGCGCGCTCCACCGTGTTCTGCGGCGAATCAGGTTGCGCCTGTTTTGCGGCCTCCATCTGGCTCAGCGCCTTTTCGATCGTGCTCATTGTTGCTCTCTCCGGCCTTTCAAAGTGCTGCCTGTGATCATCACTGGCCTGCCATTCCTCATGCCAACACCCCCGGCACAACCAGCACGCCCGCAAACGTCACCAACAACGCGCCACCACACACTACAAAACCTGCCAAACGCCAGAGGCTACTGCGCTTTTCTTCGGGCGACTTGTTCCAGGTGACGGTGCCCAGCAATGGCAGCCCCGTGGAGTGGGCCAACATGCGAGCATCGGTAACTATGGGGTGCAACAGGGTCAGCAATAGCGCTATGCCGACACCCGCACCCAGGGCCACCACCAGAACACCGGCGTTGAGCAGCAGCTTGTTCGGCTTGCTTGGATTGCGCGGCACAAAGGGTGGATCAATCACACGGAAATTGACCTCCCCACCCGTGCTCTCCACATCACCCGACAGGCGAGCCGACTCGCGCCGTTCCAGCATCTGCTGGTGCTGCCGGGCGATGACATCGTAGTCGCGATTCAGTTGTTTGAGTTCGGCCTCCACTTCCGGGATCTGGTTGACCTTGGCCGCCAGCTCATCCGCACGCCGCTCGTACTCACCCACCCGCACCCGCAGCTCGGCGGCCTCCGCTTCGGTTTGCGCCAGCATGCTGCGCATGCCCTGGTACACTGGGCTGCTCGCCAGCCCGCCAAATGACGCCCCGGGTTGCTCACGCATGCGCGCGTAATCGGCCTGCCGCTCCGTTTCCAACTCTTCAATCAGGCCTCGCAAACGCACCACTTCAGGGTGCTTGGCGGTGTAGCGGGCCAACAACCCATCCATCTGCATTTGCAGAGATTGCACCCGAGCGTCCAGTGGTGACTGCGCCATGCCGCTGGAGCCTCCGGCGATGAATACCGGATCTTCCCCTTCTATCTGACGCTGCAATTCACGCCGGCGATTTTCCACCTCGCGCAGCTGCAACTGTGCCTGTTGCAACGCACCCCGTGTTTCCTGCAAGCGGCTGTAATAATCACCGCCACCACCGGGCAGCACATCAACATTCTCCTGCTTGAACAGGGCAAGACGGCGCTCCGCCTCCACCAGGCGGCGTTCCGAGTCGGCGATCTGCTGCTGCAGGAAGCTCTGCGCATCGGAGCTGTCCTCACGCTTGTCACTCATGGAGTTTTCAATGAACACGGTAATCAGCGCCTGCGCCACACGCCGGGCGGTCTCCCTGTTCGGGTGGGTCACCTCAATGGAATACAGCGAGGTGTTGCCGCGACTGCCAGAAAGACTTATCGACTGCTGCATGCGCTTGATCAACGCTTCCTTCTCGGCCTCATTGGTCGCACCGAGGTCGAGGTCGGTCATGCGCGCGAGCCGCTCAAGGTTGGGTCGGCTCAGCAGCGTCTGGCTCATCATCTGGATACGCTGATTGATATCCGGTGTGACGGTCAGGCCGCGCATCAACGGCCGCAGCACGGAGTTGGTATCCACGTGCATGCGCGCCGTCGCCACGTAGGACTCCGGCATCTGCCATACGTAGGCCCAACCCGTAAGCGCCAACACCCAAGCCATGGCCAGCGCCAACCAGCGATGACGCCAGACACCGAGCACATAGCTCACCAATTGCGCATACACATCTTGCATGAACCGCTACTCCGCCACCAACCGATAACGCTGTAGCATCAGAACCAGCTCTCGGAAATGATGACGATGTCACCCGGCTGCAGCGGCATATTGGCTGAGATATCACCCTTCTTCAGAAGGTCATCGAGGCGCAGACCGTAGGAGTCCTGCTTGCCGCCGAAGGTGCGCACCAGTACCGACTTGTTGCCGGCTGCGAACTCGGTCATGCCACCCACTGAAATCATCAGGTCCAGAAGTGTCATATGCTGGCGGTAAGGCACACTGGAGGGCGTTGCCGCCTCACCCACAACCCTGACCTGCTGCTCCGGCACCCCGACAAATCCATTGACAATCACGCTGACTACCGGCTGGCGCACGTAGTCGCCGTAGGCTTTTTCAATGGCACGCGCCAGCTCGGTGGACGTCCGACCACTCGCCTGCAGGTCTTCCACCAGACGGGTAGTGAACTTGCCGTCCGGGCGCACGATACCTGTTGTGGTGAGTTCCGGGTTGCCCCAGACAAAAATTTCCATGGTGTCGCCAGGTCCAATCACGTAGTTGTAATCCGGCGCCGCGGCGCGCTCGCCGGCCGGAGCCGGGGGATGCGACGCACAGGCCGACAACATCAAGACCATCAGCGCTGCCAGCACCTGCGCAACAGGCGAACGCCCCCCTGGAAGTTCGGTGAATATGCTCATCTTCTTCTACTCCTCAGCGAGCCACTCGCGGCCCTTTTCGTTGTAACACTGATGCCCGGTGCACACCTGACAGCACATGACTGCGCCGCCAAGCTAACAACAGGTAACCACACACGATGGGCAATATCCCACCGTTTTCCCCACTATTCCAGAAAAAAACCGAGGCTGAACCCGGTGGCGGCCCAGGCAACCAGAGCCACTGACGACACCAGAATAAGCCCGATGACCCAACCACCGCCGTGTTCCCGCGGCGGTTCGGAAGCGGCACGCGCAGCGTGCCCCGCTGCACGTTTCGCTGCTGGATCTCTGCGCCTGGACGCCACTTTTTGCGCAGGCTTCGCAGCGGACCTCGCTGCAACGGGCTCTGCCGAGGGTTCGCTGGGAGCCACAGGTTCAGGATTCGCGCCGGCGCTTTCCTCAACCGGCTCCGGCTTGTGCGCCGGAGGCGCGGCAACTACCGTTTCCGCCATAGTAGATGATGGCAGATCGACCTCCACCGACGCATGCTCGACTTCTGCAGGCATTTCATCGGTACCGGTGCGCCGGGCCGCAACACCGCCTGCGCCCGCAACAACGGTAAGATGCTGACGTCCCCGGACCACTACCGGCGACGCCTGCGTCTCGGTGGCAATGGCATCCTGCGCGTGTTCAGCGCCATCATGCAACGGCTCTCCTCCCTGCGGGGTTTCCGCCGGAGTGACGTCCTCCGCCGCCGGCTCTGCGTCCGGCACATCCTCAAGCCCGTGAAAATCGGCCTCCGACCAGGTCGCGCCCGCTGCCAGATGCTCGTCCTGCAATTCGCCGATCACTTCGCGCACATCCGCCACTTCCACACGGTGTCGCTGCTCCAGCGCACAGTGCAACAACAGGCGACTGCAAATCAGGTTGATACGCCGGGGAATACCTTCACTGAACTTGTACACCAGTGGGAAAACCGCCTGGCTGAACGCGGGGTCACCGCGCCATCCCACCACATCCAGACGGTGCAGGATGTACTCTCGCGTCTCCTCCAACTCGAGTGATTTCAAGTGGCTGGCGGCCACAATGCGCTGGTGTACCTGCTCCAGCTCCGGGCGCAACACCAGCTCCCTGAGCTCCGGCTGGCCAAGCAGAAAAATCTGCAGCAGCGGCTTGCCGCCGACCTGGATATTGGTCAGCAGGCGCAGCTCTTCCATCGCGGAGACAGCGAGATCCTGGGCTTCATCAACAATCAACAGGGCGCGGCGCCCGTCGCGATGCCAGGCACGCAGCTGCTGGGTCAGACGCTGCAGCAGCTCGCCCTTTTCCACCACATCCACCGCCACACCAAATTCGTAGGCCACAAGTTTCAACAGGTCGTCGGCCTTCAACTGGCTGCACACGAGATTGGCCACGCGCACGTTCTCACCGCTCAGGTGTTCGATCAGGGCACCGACCAGGGTCGTCTTGCCGGTACCCGGGCGGCCGGTGACCATGACAAAACCTTCCTCGCGCATGAAGGCGTAGGCCATGTACGCCCGCGCCTTGATGTACCCTTTGTGGGCATAGGCGAAGGCGTGATCCGGACTGAGCCGGAACGGCTCTGAATTGAAGCGGTAGAACTGGTCGTACATGGCGACGCGTCTCTACGGGTTACTCGTTATGACCCCAATGGTGCAGGCAAAGGGATTGTACCGCAAGGTAACATGTGCCTTGACTTGCGGTACTGTGAACCAGTTCAAGGCGCGCGTCCGCCGGTTTACAGCCGCCAGAGCGCCAGCCCGGCCTCGACGGCCGCATTCCGGTCCAGCACACCCTTGACATCGATGACGACGCCACCCGGCGCAAGAATGGGCGTTACCAGCTCCAGTCCCTTGTCGAGATACTCGGCGTGCGGCACGGCGAATACCACCGCGTGAGCAGGCCGCAGTGCATCCCAGGCCACCAGCTCAATGCCATACTCTTCTTCAGCTTCCGCCGCGTCGGCCAGTGGGTCGTGCACGCTCACGTCACAGCAGTAATCCTGCAGTTCGCGGATAATATCCTCCACGCGAGAGTTACGCAGGTCCGGACAGTTCTCCTTGAAGGTGAGGCCAAGCACCGTTACCCGGGCGCCTGCCACTGGATGACCGCGACTCACCAGCTGCTTGACGGTCTGTTCGGCAATGAACTTACCCATTCCGTCATTGGTCTTGCGCCCGCCGAGCACCACCTGCGGATGGTAGCCTGCACTTTCCGCCTTGTAGGTCAGGTAGTAAGGGTCGACACCGATGCAATGCCCCCCCACCAGGCCAGGCCGGAACGGCAGAAAATTCCACTTGGTGCCCGCCGCCTCCAGCACATCCAGCGTATCGATACCCAGCTTGTTGAAAATCATCGCCAGCTCGTTCATCAGGGCAATGTTGAGGTCACGCTGGGTATTCTCGATGACCTTGGCCGCCTCTGCCACCTTCACACTGGCGGCGCGATGCACACCCACTTCCACCACCGTCTCGTAGAGTTGGGCCACACGCTCCAGCGTTGCGGGTGTGTCGCCGGATACCACTTTGGTGATTGTTTCCAGGCGGTGCACCTTGTCACCCGGGTTGATGCGCTCGGGGGAATAGCCGATAAAGAAACCACTGTCGGCCGCCACGTCCTCCCCGCTGCGACCAGCCCAGGGCAAGCCGGAACCCGCCTCCAATAGCGGCACACAGACTTCCTCGGTACAACCCGGGTAGACGGTGGACTCGTAGATAACCACCGTGCCCGGGCGCAGGTGCTCTGCCACAGCGCGTGAGGCGCCTTCCAGTGGACTGAGGTCGGGGCGATGGGCGTGGTCGATGGGGGTAGGCACCACCACGATGATAATAGTTGCCTCGGCCAATGCGGCCGCTTCGCTGGTGAACTCAAGCTGCGATGCGGAGGCGAGCGCCTCGGGGGATACCTCACCGCTGGGATCATGCCCCGCCCGATAGTGCGCGAGTTTGCGCGTATTCAGGTCGAAGCCGATAGTCCGACGGGTGCGGCCAAACGCCACGGCCAGCGGCAGGCCCACATAGCCCAGGCCGACAATTGCTACGGTTTCTTGCATGGATGAATCGCTCATTTGGAAGACTGCCCCATAAACCAGGCTGCCGTACGTGCCAGCCCCTCGCCAACGTCAAAGGCAGGCGTATACCCCAAAAGCTGCCCAGCTTTACTGATGTCGGCCTGCGAATGGCGCACGTCGCCATCCCGGAACGCGCCATACACCGGCTCCAGCGTCGCCAGCTCCGGCTGCCGCGCGCTGAGCAGATCGCGTATGCCGTAGTACAACTCGTTGAGCGTGGTGCGTCCGCCAAAGGCCACGTTGTACACCTGGTTCACCGCCTCCGGGGATTCCGCTGTGGCGGCCAGTACGTTGGCCTGAACGACATTGTCGATGTAGCAGAAATCGCGCGAGGTTTCGCCATCACCATTGATCTGGCAGCGCTGCCCGGCGGTCAACTCGCCAAACCAGCGCGGAATGACTGCGGCATAGGCACCCTCGGGATCCTGCCGCGGGCCGAACACATTGAAATAGCGCAGGCCAATGGTCTGCATGCCGTAGGCGCGCCCGAACACATCAGCGTAGAGTTCGTTGACGTACTTGGTAACGGCGTAAGGTGACAACGGTTTGCCAATCTCGTCCTCGACCTTGGGCAGGCCCGGATGATCACCGTAGGTAGAAGACGATGCCGCATAAACGAAACGCCTCACGCCGGTGTCACGCGCCGCGACCAGCATATTAATGAAGCCGTCGATATTGGCGGCATTGGTCAGGAGGGGATCCTCCAGTGACCTCGGCACGCTACCCAGCGCAGCCTCGTGCAGCACATAATGCGCACCTTGTACCGCGCGCCTGCAGTCGGCCAGTGAGCGGATATCTCCCTCGATGAATTCAAACGTTCCCGCGCCGGCCGCTTCTTCTAATAAGGCATCAATATTGTGTTGGTGGCCCGTGGCGAAGTTATCCAGCGCGCGCACACGCTGCCCCAACAGCAGCAGCCGCTGGCAAAGGTGCGAACCAATAAAACCCGCCGCCCCCGTCACCAGCCAGGTTGCCGGGCTTGCACGCAGGGTGCGTTCCGTTGTTTCCAGTGTTGTCATTCCCCACGTTTCCCCATCCCGAACACGCGAATCCACACACTGTTGTTAGTCTTGAAGTGTGCGGCGTTTGGCATCTGTACAGCGTCGACATTTACACGCCGTTACACTGAGTATAAGGTCTCGACGACATTACGGCCATGCCCACGGTCGCCAGCGGCGACTCGGGGCAGTTTGCGCGGGGAGTACGACAAGCACATGACAGGCAACATCGGCCTGATTACCTACCTGGTTGCCGCCGTCAGTTTCGCGCTGCTGGCACTGCTGTTGTTGTTCCAATGGCGCGTGCGACCACTGGGCACCAGCCTGTTCCTGGCCTGCACGGCCTCCGCACTGTGGTCGTCTATCGTCGGCCTGGGCACACTGGCCGACTATCCCCCGGTGCAGCTGATACAGGTGGCTGAGCTGGTGCGAAACATCGCGTGGGTGTATTTCCTGTTGCAGCTGCTGGGCCTGCAAACCGACGGTGCACTGCTGACCCTGCGCGGTCGCGACTGGCGGCCACTGTTTTACTGCGGTGCGGCGCTGGCTTTGGTCGTGGTTATCGCGCCCATGCTGGCCCCGCTTCTGGGTTCGGTAATCGGGTATGAGGCGACACTCGCCCTGTGGCTCGCATTCGCCCTCGGCACATTGCTCATCGTCGAGCAGCTCTACCGCAACGCATCGACAGCCGAGCGCTGGTCGCTGAAATTCCTCTGCTTCAGCCTGGGTGCCATCGCAGCCTGGGATTTCTTCATGTATTCAGAGGCGCTGCTGTTCCACCGCCTGGACCCCGACCTCTGGCAGGCGCGCGGCCTGGTCAACGCTGTGGTCACACCGGCGCTGGGCATTGCCTTTGCACGCTACAGCTCCTGGCGCGGAAAGCTGCAGGTGTCGCGTCAGGTGGTGTTCCACACGGTCACGTTGGTAGGTGCAGGCATTTACCTGCTGGGCATGGCGGCCATCGGCTACTTCCTCAAGTTCATGGGCGGCAGCTGGGGCACGGTGCTACAGCTGACGTTTCTGGTCGCGGCGGCAACGCTACTGTTCAGCCTGCTGTTCTCGGGCCGCCTGCGGGCGCTGCTGCGTGTGCAACTCAGCAAGCACTTTTTCAGCTACCGCTACGACTACCGGGAGGAATGGCTCAAGTTTACCGGAGCGCTCGCGAGCCTGAGTGAAGACGTGGCGGAAGGTATTATCCGCACAATGGCACCACTGGTGGAAAGCCGCGCGGGTTTGCTCTGGGGCGGCAGCGAGGGTCAGCCCCTGCGTTTGCTGGCACACTGGGAAATGAGTATTCCGGAAGGTGCGAATGAGGGCCTGGGGAATTTGCCCGCGTGGCTACAACGCACGGACTGGGTGGTCAACCTGCAGGAATGGCGCAGCTCTCCCGACCTGTACGTGGATCTGCAGCTGCCCGCCTGGCTGCAACAGGATGAAACCCTGTGGCTCATTATCCCCCTCGTATTTCGCGACCGTCTGGAGGGCGTGTTGATGCTGCGCAAATCCGCACTCAAGGACACGATCAACTGGGAGGACCGCGACCTGCTGAAAACAGCGGGCCGGCAGGCAGCGAGCCACCTCGCCCAGCACCTCGCCAGCCAGGCGCTGGTGGAGGCGCGACAGTTCGATGCCTTCAACCGTTTGTCTGCCTATGTGGTCCACGACCTGAAAAACATTCTGGCGCAGCAGTCGCTGATCGTGTCCAATGCGGCCAAGCACCGGCACAATCCCGCCTTCATCGACGACATGATTGCCACCGTCGATAACTCGGTCGCGCGGATGCAGCGCCTGATGGAGCAGATGCGCAGCGGGTTGCGCAGTGCCAGCGCAGGGAGTGTCGAACTGGGGCCACTGCTGCAACAGGTCGTCAGTGGCAGAAGTAGCGTGCACCCTGCACCCAGCCTGCAACCCCCGGCCCATGCGGTGCAGGTGGAGGCGGACAGTGAGCGCCTGGCCACGGTGTTCAACCACCTGATCCAGAATGCGCAGGAGGCCACGCCCGCCGATGGCACGGTCAACGTGGAGGTCATCACGGGCGCAGGGCAGGTCGTTGTGGCGATACGCGACAGCGGCCGCGGCATGGATGCCGATTTTCTGCGGCTGCGCCTGTTCCGCCCGTTCGAGTCCACCAAGGGGCTCACCGGCATGGGCATTGGCGCCTTCGAAAGCCGGGAGTACATTCGGCAACTGGGCGGCGACATCAGCGTGGAGAGTGAACCGGGGGTTGGCAGCTGCTTCCGCGTGACCCTGCCGCAATCCGGTGAAGCCGATTCACAGGTAAACCCAATCGACGGCGCGGAACCCGCGACCCACACGGAATAACCGGACTCGACATGGCAAAGACACAAAGCAAACACCTGCTGGTGGTGGAAGACGACAAGGGCCTGCAAAGTCAGCTGCGCTGGGCCTTCGACGGCTACGAGGTGGCCATTGCCGGCGACCGCAGTGAAGCCATCGCCGCCCTGCGCCGCTTTGAACCCGGTGTGGTGCTGCTCGACCTGGGCCTGCCGCCGGACCCCGGTGGCGTCACCGAAGGCCTGGCGACACTGCGTGAGGTACTGAGCCTGGCGCCGGAAACCAAGGTCATTGTGGTGACCGGCGACAACGACCGCGCCAACGCGGTGAAAGCGATTGCCGGCGGCGCCTGGGACTTCCACCAGAAACCCGCTGACCCGGAACTGCTGGCCATGCTGGTAGACCGTGCCTACCACGTCTACGCGCTGGAGCGGGAAAACCTGCGCCTGCAGAAGGCCAGTGAAAACATGCCGCTGCGGGATATCATTGCGGTGAGCCCGGAGATGCTGAAGGTGTGTCGCACGGTGGAGAAAATCGCGCCGACCGACATCACCACGTTGCTTTTGGGGGCGAGCGGCACCGGCAAGGAGCGCTTTGCCCGAGCCCTGCACGAGCTCAGCCCGAGAGCCGGCAAGCGCATGGTGGCTATCAACTGTGCCGCCATTCCCGAGAACCTGCTGGAAAGCGAACTGTTCGGCTATGAAAAAGGTGCCTTCACAGGTGCCAACCAGCAAACCATCGGCAAGATCGAGTACGCCAACGAGGGCACGCTGTTTCTCGACGAAATCGGTGACCTGCCGCTGGAGCTGCAGGCCAAGCTGCTGCGCTTCCTGCAGGAGCGCGTGGTGGAGCGTATTGGCGGACGCAAGGAAATTCCTGTCGACGTGCGTATCGTCTGCGCAACGCACCAAAATCTGGAGGAACAGATGAAGGAGGGGCGGTTTCGAGAGGACCTCTATTACCGCGTCAGCGAAATGACGATAAAGATTCCCGCCCTGAAAGATCGAACGGGCGACACCGCGGTACTGGCCAAGGCATTTCTGGCACGTTTTTCCAGTGAACTGGGCAACGGGGGGCGCAGCTTTGACGCCGCCGCGCTGGAGGCGATTGAACGCTATCGCTGGCCGGGCAACGTACGCGAGCTGGAAAGCCGGGTGAAGCGTGCGGCCATCATGGCAGACGGCTCCCAGGTGACGGCGGAGGATCTGGAACTGGATGTGGACGCCAGCGAAGACGCGCTACCCCTCAATCTGCGACAAGTGCGTGACACAGCGGAGCGTGGCGCCATTATCCGCGCCTTGGGCCACGCCGGCGACAATGTTTCCGAGGCGGCGGCACTGCTCGGTGTTACCCGGCCCACGCTCTATACCATGCTGGAAAAATACGGCCTCAAGTAACCGGAGCACGCAACGGTGATAGCGCCGACCCGCTCGCACTTCCCCTGGCTGTGGCTTGGCTACAGCCTGCTGCTGGTTTATGGCACCTGGTTTCCACTGGACCGCTGGGACTGGGCCCTGGGCGGCTGGCAAGCGTTCATGGCCATGGACTGGCCGCAGCGCGTAGCCCGTTCGGATTTCATCCTCAACCTGATTGTGTACCTGCCCTACGGGCTGCTGGCGGTGCTGTGCCTGCGCGGGACGTTCTTACGCCGCCTGCTGCTGGCGACGGTTTCAGCCGCTGCACTTTCTGCCAGTCTGGAGTTTGGGCAAACCTACCTGCCGGGGCGGGTCAGCTCACTCGCAGACCTCCTGCTGAACAGTGCCGGTGGTTTTCTCGGCGCGCTGGGCGCAGGCCTGGCGGTACGCTTGCCACTTTCGCAGAACCTGTGGCAGCGTGTACTGGCCATGCTGCGCGACCCCGCCACCGGCCGGCTCGGCCTGCTGGCCCTGGGTTGCTGGTTGCTGGCGCAGTGGGCACCACTGGTGCCCAGTCTGGACATCGGCAACCTGCGTGCCGGTCTCGCCCCCCTCAAGGCAACGGTGCTGGGCGAGACGTCCCTGGTCCGCGCCCAGGTCGTCGGCTATGCCCTGATGCTGTTTGCGGTGGGCACACTGCTACTCAGCATTCTCTCGCCCGGCCGGCGCCGGCTCCTGTCGGTGTGCGGCCTGCTGCTTGCGGTGTTGCTGGGCAAGGTGCTGGTACTGGGGCGAGTGTTGTCGGCAGAGGCGCTGCTGGCTTTTGCCTGCCTGATGCCTGTTTTCTGGTTGTTGCGCACTGTCTCACCGCGCTACCTACGCTGGGCTCTGTTGCTATCCCTGCTGGCCTACCAGATTCACGACGCCCTGATTCCCGGCAGCAGTGACACGGCCCTGCGCACGGTGAACTGGATACCCTTCCGCGGGCACATCAACAGCGTGTACGGCGTGGTCAACCTGCTGGAAACCGTGTGGGTATTCATTGCCCTCGCCTGGGTTACCTACCCGTGGAGCCGCAACCGAGGGGCCCGCGCTGCGCTCGCGTTTACCGTGGCAGCGTGCACCCTGGGCCTGGAATGGTGGCAGCAGTTCGTACCCGGCCGCTACCCCGATCTGACCGACGCGCTGGTGGCAACAGGCGGCTGGTGGCTGGCCTCGGTATGGCCTTGGAGCCAGCACCGGCGGCACACCGAGGAACTCGCCACCCCCACCGCCCGGCCCGCTGTGCGACGTGCACGCGGTGGCCACGCACAACGGCAAGGCCCGGGCCTGCGAGCGGGTCTGCTGCTCGGTGCCGCCGCGGTGGGCAGTGTGCTGGTTCTGACCTGCCTCTACGTGTTTCTTGCCCGGGATGAACGCCCGCCCTACGCACTGCCCAGCATTGATACACTCCCCCACCCCACTTTTCCTGACTGGCGACAACAGCACCCCCGGCTGCCGGCGCCGGCCGCCGAAGACATCGCCTTGCTGCGCGCACACAACCCGGGTTTCTGGGAGCAACACCGCAAGCGCGCTACAAACGGGAAACTGTACTCGCGCATTCTGCTGGCGCGGGTTGAACCCGGCTCACAGGACCTGCAGGCCCTGCACGGCGACCTGATGGCACTGGAACCCGACTGGCGCGGGCACGAGCAAACCCGGCCACTGGCACTCGCCTATGACTGGCTGCATACGTTGTGGACACCCGCGCAGCGGCAAAGCCTGTTGACCAAAGTGGAAGACGCCTGCGCGTATCAGGTGCACGTCATCACCGACAAGTATGCGCTGTCACCTTACAACGTGTATCTTTACAACAGTCCCCTGCAGGCACTGATGATGGCCGCAATCGCCAGCCACGGCGACAGTGCCAACGATAGCTGCATGCGCTTCACCGCCGATTACTGGCGACACCGGGTGCTCCCGGTATGGCGGCAGGTCATGGGCACCACGGGGGGCTGGCATGAAGGCGGGGAGTATGTCGGTATAGGCATCGGCCAGGCGATCTACCAACTGCCGGCACTGTGGCGCGCCGCGACCGGGGAAGATCTGTTCGCCAGCGAACCGGGGATCCGCGGCTTTGCCGACTTCGCGCTGCACCGCACGCGCCCGGATGGCACTTATATACGCAGCGGTGATGCCGCGTATTTCCGCCGCGGGATACCCGACCTGGCCCCCCTGGCACTGGAGACCGGACATCGCCCCGCCTACTCGCTGGCGGCACCCCCGCAGCAACCAGTGCCACTGGGCTGGCCCTGGGGCCCGCTGTCACAGGCGAGTTTTGCCGCTGAAACAGCCCTGCAGCGGGAACCCACCAGCCGCTGGTTCGACGGCATCGGGTTGCTGCTGGCGCGCTCCAGCTGGGAGGCGGATGCCACCTTTGTCACGTTCCGCGCCGGTGACAACTTCTGGTCGCACTCCCACCTCGATCAGGGCGCCTTCACCATTTACCGCAGCGGCCCCCTGGCGCTCGACAGTGGCCTCTACAACCGCTATGGCTCCGAGCACCACCTGAACTACAGCTATCAAAGCATTGCGCACAACGTGATCACGGTAACGGACCCGGCGGACGACACACCAATGCCGTCGAAAACCGAAGGGGAGCCGAGCCGGGTCATCGCCAACGATGGCGGCCAGCGGCGCGTGGGTTCGGGTTGGGGCCGCGCGGCGCCTCTGGATTACGTGCACTGGCAACAGCAAGGAGAGCACTACCGCACTGTGGGTGAAGTGCGCCACGGCGATACCGATGGCGTGTCCTGGGTGGTGGCGGACCTCACCCCGGCTTACACCAATTCCGCATCCGGCAAGGGCGATTTCTCGGCGCGCCGCAAGCGGGTACGGCACTACCAGCGCAGCTTCGTGTTTGACCGGCGCGCACACGTGATCGTCGTCCACGATCGGGTGACTACGGAAGATGCCACGTTCCGACAGAAGTGGTTACTGCATAGCGAACTGGAGCCCGAGCTGCGGGGTCCGTACTTTCGTATTGCAGCGCCACACACCTCGCCGGGGCCGCGAGGCGTGCTAAATGGCCGGGTGCTGTTGCCGGAGGACGCCAGCCTGACCGCGATCGGTGGCCCCGGGCTTGAGTACTTCGTCGATGAGACGAACTACGACGAGGACGGCGCACTGCAGGCGGTCGCGCAGCGCAAGCGCGAAGAGAGCGGTGCCGAACCCGGCGCCTGGCGCCTGGAGCTGCAACCCGGGCGCCAGGCAGAAACCCAGGAATTCCTCGTGGTGATGCGCACGGGGGAATGGCGCGCCACCGAGTCTACGCCAGCGGCGCCTGCGGCCACGCTGGAAACAACCGGCGACACCCTGACGCTGACACTGGACGGCGATCAGCCACTGACCCTGCATTTGCCCCGTAACATGCGCGATATCCAACTGCAGCGCGGCCGCTGACCGCGCCGGACATCAACGCGCCTGCGCCAGATCCGCCAGCAACTGCTCCAGCAAACCATCCAGCGCCCGATCGATCTGCGCATACACCGCCTGGAATCCCGGCCAGTCACCATAATACGGATCCGCTACCGGCACACCGCCCGAGGGCACACCCTCCTGATACTCGCCCAGCAGCCGCACGCGTAACAGGGCGTCGCTACCGGCCGCAAGCACGGCCAACTCATCGCTATGCACCTGCTCCATGACCAGCACATGGGTGCTGCGTTCCAGCAGAGCAGGGGTCACCTGCTGCGCGCGGATTCTACCCAGCGGGAACCCGTATTCCCGCGCCAACCGTGCCACCCGCGGATCGGGCGGCCGACCGAGCTGCCCCGGGCGCGTGCCCGCCGAGACCACCGCAATACGGCGCCCTAACCCCATGCTCCGCAAACGATGACGCAACAACGCTTCCGCCAACGGAGAGCGGCACACATTGGCTGTGCAGATGAACAATACACGCAGCTGCGGACGCCGCCAGAACATCAATCACTCCTCCCCGGGCAACTCAGTGCGCCACGCGGTCCAGCAGTTGGCGCACCCAGGTCACCGGTATCACATAGCTGATGCCGGAGGGACGCTCGAGCACGGACTCACGGGACTCCTTGACGAAGACACTGTTCACCACACCAATGACGGCGCCTGTTTGCGGGTCGTAAACCGGACTGCCGCTATTGCCGGGATAGGCCGTTGCGTCCAGTTGAAACACATCAAAGGGGTTGCGCATGCGCTGCAGTTGCACGGCATTGAGATCGCGCGCCGCATCTGCGGTGCGCGCGACCGGGGTAATGGCCGAAACCATCCCGCGGTGGGTGACCGGATACAAACCCAGCACACCGCCAATGGGGAAACCGGTGAAGGCCACCGCATCACCCTCACGCACCGTGCCGGAGTCACCCAGCCGCAAGGTGGGCAGGGGCGCGCTGGTAATCCTCAGAATAGCCAGATCGTGCACCGGGTCTTGCGCCGCGATTTCCGCCGGGTGCACCACCGCCTGCCGTCCGCGCCCGGAAAATACCGCGAGCATCTGCTGGTTGTCGTGGTCCAGCAGTTCCGGCAATACGTGGTAGTTGGTCACGATCAACTGCCCGTTGCCTACCACAAAACCCGTACCGCGCAAGCTGTCAGGGCGGCGCTCACCGATGGGCTGTCGCGGCGGATAGCTGGTACCCACACCCACAATGGCGGGGCGCACGTCCTCTATCACATCGGCCAGCGATGCAGCCGCAAGCGGCTGCGCAAACAGCGCGCTGCACATCAGCCAAAACAACGCCGGCAACCCAGGGGGACGAAAACGTGTCATGCACTCACTCCTGTGACACCCAACTGCACCGTGCACTCCCTCATGCTTGCCGAGACGGCCCGCACAGGCGACACTGCAAACCTGAGACCATAGTCCAGAACCATGAGCCCGTGCAACGGCGGCGACTCAGGCAACCCCAGGCAAGGAGAACCGCGGGTGGCAGACCTTATTCATCAGTTCATCACCCGGGCCGCACCGGTTCAGGGCTCCCGACCTGCGCTGTTGTTTCGCGATAAAGTGCTGACCTACGCTCAGCTTGCGGAGCAGGTGGAAAACGCAGCCCACGGCTTGCTGTCCCAGGAGCTGGGTGCCGCGGAACGTGTCGCCATCTATCTACCCAAGCAGCCGGAGACCGTGATCGGTATTTTTGCCACTGCGGCCGCGGGCGGCTGCTTCGTCCCGGTCAACCCGGTGCTGAAGCCGCGACAGGTCAGCTATATCCTGCGCCACAGTCAGGCGCGCGTGCTGATCACCTCCGCACAACGCCTGCAACAATTGGCTGCCGAGCTGCCGGCCTGTGACGACCTGCATACTCTCGTACTGGTTGATACACTCGCCAAGGAGCGTCGGGAGGCGCTCGCGAGCGAGCTCCAGGGGCTCAACGTGATTGAATGGCAAACGCTGCTCACAGCGCCAGCCCGAGCACCCCACCGGCGCATCGACAGCGATATGACCGCCCTGCTGTACACCTCCGGGAGTACGGGCAACCCGAAGGGTGTCGTGCTCTCGCATCGCAACATGGTCGCCGGTGCGCGCAGTGTGGCCGAGTACCTGGAGAACACGCCGGACGACCGGGTGCTCGCGGTACTACCGCTCAGCTTTGATGCCGGGCTGAGTCAAATCACTACCGCGTTTTCTGTCGGCGCCTCAGTGGTATTGATGGACTACCTGCTGCCGCGGGACGTGCTGAAAGCGGTAGTGCGCTACGCGGTAACCGGGCTCGCGGCTGTGCCTCCCCTGTGGAACCAGCTTCTGCAACTGGAGTGGCCCGCTGAGGTAGCCGACACCCTGCGTTATGTCACGAACACCGGTGGCGCAATGCCGGTAGCCAGTACGCGTGCCCTGCAGGATAAGCTCCCGCATACCCGCGTGTTCCTCATGTACGGGCTCACCGAAGCCTTTCGCTCAACGTACCTGCCACCGGAACAGGTGCAGCAACGGCCGCAATCCATCGGCAAGGCGATTCCGAATGCTGAGATCCTGGTGGTGAACGAGGCCGGCAAGCTGTGCACCGCCAACGAGCCCGGAGAGCTGGTGCACCGGGGCGCGCTGGTCGCTCTGGGCTACTGGAATGACCCGGAGAAGACAGCCGAGCGCTTCCGGCCCGCCCCCGGACAGGACCCGGCACTGCCCCTGGCAGAGCTTGCCGTCTGGTCCGGCGACCAGGTGGTGCGCGATGAGGAGGGCTACCTCTACTTTGTCAGCCGCAAAGACGACATGATCAAAACCTCCGGCTACCGGGTCAGCCCCACCGAGGTGGAGGAAGTTGCCTATCTGTCCGGCCTGATTGCCGGGGCCGCAGCACTGGGCCTGCCCCATGCGCAACTCGGGCAGGCAATTGCACTGGTGGTAACACCGGCGGCCCAGGCCAACGGCGAATCCCTTGAGCGCGAGCTGTTGGCCCTGTGCCAACGCGAACTGCCCAACTTCATGGTGCCCGCACGGGTTATCGTACGTGCAGCCCTGCCTCACAACCAGAACGGAAAAATTGACCGGCGCGCACTGAATGCCGAATACGCGGGCCTGTTTCAGGAGCCAACGGAATGACCGAACAGCAAGATACATCAGCCACCAAATCCCGCGAACGCGGTCGCCCGCAGCATGCGACCCAGAACCACTTCGCGGTCCGGGACAACTGCCTGCAGATCGGTAACCAGCCGGTGACTGAACTCGCCCTTCAGGCGGGTGGTAGACCCTTCTACGCCTATGATCATCGTGTAATGGATACACGTGTGGCGCAACTGCGCGAAAAACTTCCCAAAGCCATTCACTTGCACTATGCGATTAAAGCCAACCCCATGCCTGCCGTTGTGCAGCACATGGCTGGCCTGACCGATGGCCTTGATGTGGCCTCTGCCGCAGAACTGGCCACAGCATTGGCCACTGGCATCAACCCGACAGAGATCAGTTTCGCGGGCCCGGGGAAGTCGCAGGAGGACCTTCATGCCGCGGTAAGCGCCGGGGTCATCATCATTCTGGAATCCATGACCGAAATGCAACGGGTCGCAGATATCGCCACCGAGCTTGGTGCAACACCGCCTGTCGCCATCCGCGTCAACCCGGATTTCGAACTCAAGGCTTCTGGCATGAAGATGGGCGGTGGCCCGAAGCCGTTCGGTATTGATGCGGAACATGTGCCTGACGCAATGGCACGTGCAGACGCACTGGGGCTGGATCTTGTTGGGGTACATATCTTCAGTGGTTCACAGAACCTCCGCTCAGACGCCCTTATCGAGGCCCACAACAAAACCTTTGAGCTCGCGCTTCGGCTCGCTACGCAGGCGCCCCAGACTTTCCGCTGGCTCAATATCGGCGGGGGATTTGGTGTGCCTTATTTTCCCGGGGAGGAACCCCTCGACCTGACTCCTGTGGTACAGAACCTGCAACTGCGCGTGGACGAAGCCCTGCGGCAACTCCCGGACGTGGAACTCGTCATGGAACTGGGCCGCTACCTAGTGGCCGAGGCCGGAATCTATGTCTGTACGGTCAGCGACAAGAAAGTTTCACGCGGTCAGACGTTTTTGATCACCAATGGCGGCTTGCACCACCATCTCGCAGCCTCCGGAAACTTTGGTCAGGTGATCCGCAAGAACTACCCGGTATGTATCGGCAATAGAGTGGCCAGCGAGGAGCAGGAGACGGTGACAATCGTCGGCCCACTGTGCACGCCACTTGATCTACTGGGGGAGCGGATGCCGTTACCCACGGCAGACATTGGTGACCTTGTGGTGCTGTTCCAGTCTGGTGCGTACGGATATACCGCCAGCCCGCACCTGTTCCTCAGCCACCCAAAACCTCTGGAATTCTTCGTTTAGCGGTTGCGGATCTGAGAACCTTGTCACAAACTGTCACATTCCTTCTGTACTAATTGCTGTGCCTGCTAGAGTTTATAGGCTGGCATAACCGGCACCTGTAAACCACGCGACAGCGCACAAGCAAAGTACACTGGGAACTGGCCATCATGTTAGCGAGCAGCCTGTTGGGAACCCGACGCGTTTTTAAACACCACGTTCATGTCGCCTATTACTGGCTGGCACTGCTTGATGCCGTCCTCTTCACGGGCGCCTGCTATCTGGGCAACTATCTGTATTTCCTGCGCGACCAGGCTCTGCTGGATTCCCACCTGCAAACCCTGCTGCCGCGGGCCCTGGTGTTTGCACTCACCACGGTGCTGGCGATGACAGCACTGGGGTTGTATCAGCCACGCCTACGCGAGGGGCTCAACGGCATCCTGTTGCGCGTTGCCGGTTCCTTTGTACTGGTGACCATCGCCATGGCAGCCCTGTTCTACCTCGTGCCCTCTTTGCACCTGTGGCGCGGGGTCCTGGCTTACTCCTCCGCCATTGCCTTCACTTCGTGTCTCATTACCCGCGTGATCTTCGCCAACACCGTGGAGCTGGAGCAGTTCAAGCGCCGGGTTTTGGTGCTTGGCAGCGGTCAGCGCGCCGCCAATATCGCCGATCGCATGCGTCGCAAAAGTGACCGGCGCGGTTTTCGTATTGCGGGCTATGTGCGCGCCGACAGTGAACAGACGCTGGTGGATACGGGAAACGTGTTCACCCCCGACGAGCCGTTGCACGAGTACGCACTGGCACATGACATCCGCCAGATTGTGGTCGCGCTGGACAACCCCGCGGCATTGCCCGCTGACGAGCTTATGCACTGCCGTACTTCGGGCATCGAGGTCGTCAACATTCTCGACTTCTTCGAACAGGAAGCGAGCAAGGTGTTGGTTGAGGAAGCCCCGCGCGAGTGGTTCATCTACTCGGACGGCTTCGCCGCCGGCGGCTCATCCAATCGAGGCAAGCGCGCGCTCGATATGTGTGCCGCCTTTGTGCTGCTGTTTGGCACCTGGCCCCTGATGCTGGTCACCGTGCTGGCTATCAAGCTCGAAGACGGGCTGCACGCCCCCGTGATTTTCCGCCAGAAACGTGTGGGGCTCAACGGTCGCGTGTTCGATGTGCTGAAGTTCCGCAGCATGAGCGTGGACGCCGAAAGTGATGGCAAGGCACGCTGGGCAACCACCAATGACAGTCGGATCACGCGCGTCGGCCATGTGATCCGCAAACTGCGCATTGATGAATTGCCGCAGATCCTGAACGTGCTGGTGGGCGATATGTCTCTGGTAGGTCCGCGACCGGAAAGGCCCGAGTTCGTGCGCGAATTGTCCGAGAGCATACCCTTCTTCGACAAGCGACACTGCGTGAAACCCGGGATCACCGGCTGGGCACAGCTGAACTACCCCTACGGCGCCTCCAAGCGCGATGCGCTGCACAAGCTGGAATACGATCTCTACTACGTGAAAAACAGAAGCCTTTTCCTCGACTGTCTGGTGATATTACAGACCACAGAAGTCATTCTGTTTGGCAAGGGTGCCCGCTAGGGTCCACGCTCTTTCAGCGTGGCCATCTCCACCGGGGTTATGCGACTTCTGCATTACCCCAATGTGTCAGGTTTTTTAATTCTATAGCCTGCACTTTCGCTTGAGCTGCTCCCCCGCATTAGGTAACCTCTTGAAATAGCGAATGACTATCCTTGTTGGTGCGTAAATTGCTTTTGGAATAACAACTTAGGTGTTAACGGGCGTTAGTTGGCTGCACCATGCCAGCGTCATGCGGGGGAGTGAGCGGGGAATGAATACAGTACTGACAATTATCGCGATACTGGGACTGGGTGCCCTGCTCGTGTCCGTCGTGCTTTTCACCATGGCCGCCCGGCGCTACGTCTCCGACGATGAACCGGAACACATTTCCCTGGTACCCAATACGGGCCGGGATCACCAGCCGCGCAGTCGCGGCGACCGCCGGCAGACCAATACACCGACCCTGTTTCCCATTACCGTCAACGGTGAATTGATTACCCGTGAGCGCCGCCAGATCGGCGATCGCAGGCAGCAACCTCGACAATACGGCTGAGTTCCCCCTTGCGCATCCTGTCCTGCCTGGCTCTCGTTGCCGTATGCGCTGCGCCCGCTCATGCCGCGCCGGTGACACCGGAAACCCCCGCGCCTATCGACTCGCTGTTTGCCACCGACATTCTCCAGGCTGAATTGTTGGCGCATCTCGATGCCGGCGAGTACGCCCAGGTGCTGCAGAAAACCGCCGAACACCACAGCTCTCTGGACGCGACCAGCCGCGGATTGCGCATTGCGGCACAGGTATATTCGGGCGATCTGGCAGCAGCGGAATCCGGCCTGGCGGCCTTCGGACCCAGCCAGAGGCTCCCGGTGCCAGCGGCATGGGCAATTGCAGAGGCCTATCTGGCGGCGGGCCACCCTGAACTTGCCGGCTACAGCACCCAGTTGGGTTTGATGGCGCAGTTTGACTCCAGCCACCTGTTGTTCCTCATGGGTAGACTACAACTGCAGGCAGGACGCAGCCGTGAAGCAGCCCGCTATCTGCAAGCGGCGGCCGCATTGCCTGCCAGTGCGCAGGAAAATTTCGACCGCGATCGGCTGCGGGACACGACGGCCAACCTGCTGCTCACGCTAAACCAACCCGCAGAGGCTCTCGCCCTGCTCAATGCCGACACCACGGCACCGGTACCCGCTACAACCCCCGTGTACGCCATCGCCAGCGCGCGCAGTATGGCGAGTGACGGTCGTTTTGAGGCCGCGGATAGCGCAGTGGCGACCGATATTCGCGGCTACACGCGCGAGCTGGCGGTGACTCGCGCCCAGATAAAGATTCTTGCCGGGCAGCCTGACGCGGCGCTGGCGCTGCTGGACGCACCAACACTGGGTACCGCTGACGCCTCCATTCTGCTCACACGCTCGCTGGCCCACATGGCCATGAGCCAACCCGACGCGGCAGCGCAGGCCTTACTGCCACTGGGCCCGGCCGCTACCCTGCCCCCCGCACTGCAACCCGGTATGGCGATGATCGCTCTCGGCCAGGGCGATATAGACGCGGTGCTGGCAGCCATGCAGCGCGCACCATTACCCCTGTCTGAACTCGCGCGGCTGCCGGCGCTACCGGAACATCTGCAAAACACCGAGCTGGCGGCGCCACTGGCCCTCGCCTACTTCGCCTTTGATCAGGGCTACCACCGCCAATCTTTGGAGCTGATCGACCAGGCCCTGCAAGAATGGCCGGAGCACCCACTGCTCCTGTTGCTACGTGCGGAAAACCTGCGGCAAGTGGGTAACTACACGGCCACAACCGCTGCACTGGAAGACGCCTTGCAGGTACTTCCCGGCAGCGCTGCCCTACGCCTGTTGCTGGCCACGGCGCAAGAGGCCGGCGGCGATGATGAAGCTGCCCTCACAAGCTACCGCGCAATTGTTGAGACGCACCCTGATTTTGTTCTGGCGCAACTGGCACTGACACGCCTGTATACGGAACGCGGTGAGCACGAGCGGGCGCAAGGCACTTGCGAGTGGGCATTGAACTTCAAGCCGGACTCTCCCGCATTGCTGGCTGCCCTCGCCTGGGCGTTGGCCGAACAGGGTAAGGCCGAGGAATCGAGGGTGACTCTGCGCGCGCTACAGCGCGTTGCCGGCAACTCCGCGCAGGCCACGATCAACCACATCAACGGCTACCTGGCACTGCAGACAGGCGACCTCCCGGCCGCAGCCACGGGCCTGTACAGCACACTGCGTCTGGGCGCATTGGAGCCACGGCTGCTGCAACACCTCGCCCGCCTGCACGACGAAATGGGCCATCCCCAGGCAGCGAACAACCTGGCACGACAGACGAAACTACTGGCGCGCCACGGGGCGCCGCGCTAAGCGCCATACCAAGCACACCCCCCACACAAGCCATAGCATGAACGCGGCCCGGGCAAGCTGGAATCCGTGGAGAGTAAACCAGGTCTGCTCCTGCAACGGTGTGACCAGCGCCTGCACCATGCCGGTGGTGGCCGGCTCCGAAGCCACAACGACTTTGCCCGCGGGTGAGATGAACAACGACGAACCGACATTGGCGCTGCGCACGACAAATCGGCGATTCTCTATCGCTCGCAACACCAGGTGCGGCATCGGAATGGAATAGGCACGCTGCAACGGGCCGAACGCCGCCTCGTCGTTGGACATATTCACGAGTAACTCCGCACCGGCGTGCGTCAGCGCGCGGACATGCTGCGGGAAAAAGGCCTCCCAGCAGATGAACACCCCGAGCTGCAGTGCGCCCGCATCCAGCGGCCCGCTACTGTCTCCCGGCGCCATACGCGATGGCCACCACTCCCGCAAGCGCTCCGGCAGCCACCGCTCCAGCGGATTGTGTTCGGCGCCCGGTACCAACAGCACCTTGTGGTATTCCTCGGCAATATAGCCGGAAACGGGAACCAGAAAAGCCGCGTTCAATAATTGAGGTGCTCCCGAGGCGGTAAGGGTCATGGAGTAAGCACCCACCAGTACAGGCGTGGCTGTGTCCGCAGCAGCCTGCGACAACGCCTGCATAATGTCACGGTACTCCGTGGAGCGCAGCCAGAGTGGCAGACTGGTCTCAGGCCATACGGTCAGGGCGGCCGCACCAGACGCCTCCGCAGCTTCTCGAGTAACGCGGTTGAAATTGTCGAACATGCGCCGTGTTGCGGCTTCATCGTGCTTTTCTTCGATCGTCACAGCGGTGTGCAGGGCGCGTACCGGCACCCCGGGCACCTCCTCAGTGGCGCTGACCACCGCCGCCTGACGCCAAGTGCCATAACCGAGCACCAGCGCGCTCAAGCACGCCGTGAGCAACCACCAGGAGGCCCTGCCTGCTCCGCGCGCCTGCCAGCACTGCGCGGCCAGCACGTTCACGACCATGATGCCGAAGCTGATGCCGAAGACGCCGGCAACGTCGGCCGTTTGCAGCAACAACGGCGCCTGCCACAGGTAATACCCCAGTGCATAGGATGGCAAGCCGAGCCACAGGTCGGAGCCCAACACCTCGATCGCCGTCCAGCTCAACGCTGTCCACAACAACAACCAGAAGCCCCGCAGGCCCGCACCAACAGCCACCCACACCGCAAGCCCAAGCAGCGCCGGCATCAGCGCGAAACCGGCCAACACGGGGAGCAGCCACAGGGGCTTGAACTCGACCAGCCAGTAAAAATGGGACGTGGCATAGCAGAGGCCAACCAGATATCCACCCAGCAGAACGCGCCAGAACCTTCGCCGCTGCACGGGGTTGGCAAACGCGCCGGAATCATGCCAGAAGCCGGTCAAGGCAGGTGCCAGCGCGACGAAAACCAGCGGCCATGCACTCACCAGCGGTGACGCCAGAATCATCAGCACACCGGAAAAAATGTATCTGACCACCCTGCTTCCACTCTCTGCTGCAACCTGCACACGATCGTCATTATACGGTCCCACTCACGCTGCAAGCCAGCCGCGCTGCGGGCGATGCAGAGACTTCCGGACTACGCGCGCGGGATGCCACAGTGGCGTCCGCCACAAACCGGCTTTTTACACAGGTTTCAGAAGACAGATATCCGCAGAACGCCTAAGCTTTGTTTTGAGCGAATTGCAGACGAGGCGCGAGTCGTTGAAAGCAGCAGCTATTGCAGTGATTGTTCTGTGCTTCGCCGCCGTCAGCGGATGTGGCGGGGGCGGCGGTTCAGGCGCAGAGCCGGCGCCGGACGCGCCGCCCGTTACCCCAGCCCCCATCGAACCAGAGCCGGAGCCTCTCATGGGAGAAGAGCCCCTGCGCGGCATTGACGCCGCCGCAAGGCTGGCATCGCGGGCCACCTTCGGCATGCCCTGGGAAGGTATCCGCGCTATCGATGAGGCGAGCGAAAGTGTCTGGCTGGACGCGCAGCTAAATGCAGACGCAAGCTCCCATGATGCGGTCGTCAGCGAATTGATGGCGCGCGCGGCACGCGGTGAATTAGCCGCGCTGGACCCGGACCCAACCCGCCTCGAAGGGCTTTTCAGCCGCATGGCCTGGTGGCACACAACACTCACCGCGCCAGACCAGCTGCGCCAGCGTGTGGCGTTCGCCCTCAGCGAAATCTTTGTGGTCTCTGACAACGTCGACCTGCTTTACCAGTCGCCTTACGCGCTGAGCAACTACTACGACACGCTACTGCAACACGCTTTTGGCAACTTCCGCGACCTGCTGTTGGCCGTTACGCTGCATCCGGCCATGGGGGTGTACCTCAGCCACCTGCAGAACGCAGCGGCCAACCCCGACGCCAATACGTTTCCCGATGAAAACTACGCGCGGGAAGTGATGCAGCTATTCAGCATTGGTCTGTTCGAACTCAACCCCGATGGCAGCGAACGGCTGGACGACAATGGCCAACCGATTGCTACCTACAGCAACGACGATATCCGGGAGTTTGCCAAGGTCTTCACCGGGCTTTCTTGGGGGGGGCGCAATACCGAATTTCGGGCGTACGAGCCCCTGTTCCGTGAACCCATGCGCATGTTCGAGGCGTTTCACGACAGCGGAGAAAAGCGGTTATTGCGCGGCACCATCCTGCCGGCAGGGCAAACCGGTATGCAGGATATCGAAGGCGCAGTGGACAACCTGTTCCAGCACCCGAATGTCGGCCCGTTCATCGGCCGCCAGCTCATTCAGCGTTTGGTCAGCTCCAACCCGTCTCCCGAGTACGTTGCCCGCGTCGCGGCGGCTTTTAACGGTGAAGGCGGGGAGCCGCGTGGGGACATGCGCGCCACCATCAGAGCGGTGCTGCTGGACCCGGAAGCGCTGGCCAAACCGGACCCGGCGCAATCACGCGGCAAGCTGCGCGAACCCGTGTTGCGTCTGATTGCCACACTGCGCCAACTTAACGCGAGCAGCCCGGATGGCTTCTACGCCAATACGGGCTTCTTTGTACAGGAACAAATCCAACAACACCCGATGTCCTCCCCCAGCGTGTTCAATTTCTTTCTGCCGGCATTCGCGCCTGTAGGCGAGATCGCCGATGACGGCCTGGTGGCACCCGAATTCCAGATCACCAACAGCAGCTCCATTGTCGCCATTTCCAACCTGCTGCAAGCAGCGGTTCTGGGTGACTTCGTAAACGATCTACGAGAACCACCATTCAATGCCGCCACGCTGGACTTAAGTGAATATCAGGCGCTGGCGGAGGATATACCCGCTCTGATAGAACGCCTGGACACCGTCTTCACCTACGGCACATTGGGCGAGGAGACGCGTGCAAGCCTCACCAACACCGCACAACAAATCGATGACCTGGAACTGCGCACCCGCGTAGCGCTGTACCTGCTGCTGATATCTCCCGACTACGCGGTGGAGTTGTAATATGCTGACGCGAAGAGGACTTTTGCAGCGCGGCCTGTTGCTGGGCGGAGCGGCCACCGGCGCGAGCAGCCTGCTACAACTCGGGCTGGTGCGGCGCGCCGCCGCCCAGAGCGCCCGCGGCGACTATCGAGCCCTGGTGTGTGTGCTGCTGGCTGGGGGCAACGACTCCTTCAATATGCTGGTGCCCTGGGACAGCGACAGTTATGCCGGCTACGCCAGCATGCGCTCGGACCTTGCCCTGCCGCGCAGCGCATTGCGGCCACTTGCCGGCAGTGACAGCACCGGGCGCGCCTATGCTGTGCACCCCGGCATGCCCGGCTTGCAGCGCCTGTTCAACGAGAGTGATGCCGCGCTGCTGAACAACGTCGGAGCCCTGGTCGCACCACTGGATAGCGCTGCCATCGCGGCCGGCAACTGGCCGGTACCGCTCGGGCTGTTCTCGCATGCCGACCAGATCCAGCAGTGGCAAACCGCTGTCTCGGATGCACGCATCGCCCAGGGTTGGGGCGGGCGCATTGCCGATATGTTACAGGCGAGTTCGCCCTACAATGGTCTCGCCATGAACATCTCGCTGTCAGGGAATAATGTTTTCCAGAGCGGCAATACCACCACTCCCTACAGCATCACCACGGATGAACAGGGCGCGAGATCACTCAATGGCTACACCGAAGACTCACCGGGCGGCAACTTCACCCGCGCCGTGGTTGATGACCTGCTCGCCAGCAGCCAGCAACAACTGCTGCGCCGCGAGTATGGCGATCGCTTCACCGAGGCGCTGGCCACACAGCAAACCGTATCCAGCGCCCTCGCCACAGCTCAGCCACTCAACACGCCATTCGCAGCCGACCCCTTTAGCCAGGCAATGCGTCAGATCGCGCGCATGATCAGCGTACGGGGTCAGTTGGGTGCTACCCGCCAGACGTTCTTTGTCACCGTGGGAGGCTGGGACCACCACGATGGCCTGTTGGAAAACCAGGCCTCCATGCTGCCGATGATCGATGGCGGGCTGCTGGCATTCCGCGATGCACTGGGGGAACTGGGCGCGCTGCCCATGGTGACCACATTCACCACCTCGGACTTTGCACGCACGCTCACCTCCAACGGCAAGGGGTCGGACCACGGCTGGGGCGGGCAACATATCGTGATGGGCGGCGCCGTGAATGGCGGCAGATACTACGGCGAGTACCCGGACATACACCCCGGCAATCCCCTGGATGTGGGGCGGGGCGTATACGTACCCACCACCGCGACCGACCTGTATTTTGCCGAACTGGCGCGCTGGTTCGGTGTCAGCGACAGCGACTTGACTGCGGTGCTTCCCAATCTGGAACGCTTTTATTCGATCGGCTCAGGTGCGCCGCTGGGTTTCATGCAGAACGGCTGACGCGCTACACCTCACAACGAAAAAGGCCCCGCAATGCGGGGCCTTTCCAAGCGAGCTGGATACTGCGCTTCAGCGACGCTGCTTCAGGCGGCGCGCGCCCACCAGGCCGAACAGGCCCAGAGCGAAGATGGCGAGTGTGCCAGGGGCCGGGACGGGGTTCGCCACTGCAGCGGCCTGTACTGTCAGCGATTGGGATACGCCACCAGAGAATGAAACGTCGTAGACGCCTGCGGCACCAAAAGACTCGTCAAACATCAATTCGCCGACCAGAGTCCAAGAGGCTGAATCGCGCTGCGTGGTGCACAAAGCCCCTACAAAAGGAAAGTTATTGCATTGCGCATTGTCCACAAAAGAGCTGGGTGCTCCGCTTGCTGCGCTGCCGATCGCCTGGGGACCAATTGCCAGTTCCACATTGTGCGCGTCGGCGTAGGCAGTGCTGCCACCGAAGCGTGAGTAATCAAGATCAATGGCGAGGGAGTACGTCTGGCCCATGGTGATAACCGTGCTGCTATCGGTCCAGGCACTGCCGTCCAGCGATGCACCGATCACCGTGTAAGTACCAGTGAGATCCACGTCTGGAGCAGAGGCGTTGGCGAAGCCCGCCGCGACACTACCAAGAAGGCCAAGTGCAAAATGGGAAATCTTCATGAAACACCCTTACATATAGAATTGGACAATGATGCAAGACACGAAGCACACATCGTGCCAACTTACCGGTGATGAGTACAGTGCGTGTACCTGAGATATATCAAGCACTGCCGACACAACCGACGATAAATATTTTTCCCCATATAAAACAGTCTGTTAGGGAATCGATAGCGACACCAAACGGTCAGCGGGGAGAATAGCCAGGATATCGAGAAAGAGGTAGAACCTGTCACAGAAAGAGCGAGCAATTCTCTGAAAACTGAACCACTGTAAAAAAAACCGACATCGTCGACAACGCCAAACGGCCAACGACAAATGAGTGACAAGCTATTGAAGCACGTCTAAAATCGGTTGCTGGACGCAAACAATAATCTTAACAACGCCGGCGGCAGGCCCCATGCGCCGACCGGCGTGCAGCTACAGGGACCTTCCATGTCAGATACCATCGCCATCGCCGGAGGCAGCGGCGGCCTGGGTGCGGCCATGTGCCGCCATCTGGGTACGCAGGGTTTACACGTTGTGGTCGGGTATCACAGCCGCAAAGCCGCAGCCGAGTCTGTCGCCCATGAGATCGTTGCCGCTGGCGGCAGCGCGGTGGTCTGCGCGGTCGATCTTTGCGACGCCCAACAGGTCGCCGAATTCCTCGCGCAAGCCGGATCGAGTAAGCACCGACTGATCGGCGTGATCAACGCTACTGGCCCTGCCATCCCCCTGCGCCCCCTCAGCGAAATCAGCGGCGACACATTCAGCGCCATCATGCGCACAGATGTGGAAGGTGCGTTCAATCTGCTCACACAGGCGGGCTCGCTGTTTGCAGCCGCCGGCGGTGGCAGCGTGGTGCAACTGCTCACGACTGCGGTGCTGCGCACACTGGAAAACGACGCCATGTCCGGCATTCCAAAAACTGCCATCAGTGGCATCGTGCGCCAGCTGGCCAGGGAGCTGGGGCCGCAGAACGTGCGTTTCAATGGCATTGCACCCGGTGTCATCGACGCCGGCATCGTGCACAGCTCCTTCACCGCGGACCCGGTCGCCGAAGGTGTCATCAACGACTGCCTGGCGAAAACCCCCATGCCCCGGCTGGGCAAACCCGAGGAAGTGTCTGCACTTGCAGCTTTCCTGCTCAGCGACGCGGCAGGCTACATCAACGGACAGATTATCGGCATCGACGGAGGCTACAGCGCATGAGCAGCAAACGAGGCAGAGGGCTCACACTGCACAGGAAAGTAGCGGCAAACCTGCTTGCCCTTGCAGGCCTTATCAGTATCGGAAGCAGTGCGGCAGAAAACGCCGGCAGCGCAGAACTGTCCACACTCGCCGCCACAGGCGAAACACTCTACGCAGAGCATTGCGCCACCTGCCACGGCCTGACCCTGCGCGGCTCAGCGCACGGCAATACGCTGAAGGGGCCGGGGTTTATGAAGCAGTGGGCCGGACGTGAAGCCATGGCACTGCTGGCGTTCAATCGCGCCAATATGCCACCCGGAGGCACGGGGGCTCTGGAAGATGCGCAACACGCCGCCATCACCGCCTACCTGATTGATGCCAACCATGAGTCCGGTGCGGAGGACCGGCTGTTCACGAGTTCCGGAGCCCTCCTGGGTGCCGCCGACGGCAGCACAGAAGTCTCCTGGGTGGCGTTCGAGGGAGCGGGATCAATCGATGCCGATGCACGCACCCGCGGCGGCTTCCAGAACCGCACCGTAAACGATTTCCAGCCGGTGACCGCCGCACAATTGCTCAATCCGCCGGACGGTGACTGGCTGAGCTGGCGGCGCACCCTCGACGGCCAGGGCTACAGCCCGCTGCAACAGGTCAACCGCGATACCGTGGCCGGGCTGAAGCTGGCCTGGGTGATGACCATGCAGGATGGCAGCAACCAGCCTACACCCCTGGTCAGCAACGGCATCATGTACCTCACGCACCCCGGCAATATCATTCAGGCTATTGCCGCAGATACGGGCGAGTTGATCTGGGAGTACGGCTACCGCTTCCCGGAAGCGTCGCGCACCCTGGGTGGGCCCACCCGCAATATCGCCATCTACGGCGACAAGCTGTACCTGGCGACCTACGACGCCGCCGTCGTGGCGATCGATGCACGTACCGGCGCGGAGGTGTGGCGCACACCCAAAGCCGATTTCAGCAAGGGCTACACGCACACCGCGGGGCCGATCATCGGTGATGGCGTGGTGATCAGCGGCATCAACGGCTGCGAATGGTACAAAGAGGAGGGTTGTTTCGTTACCGGCCACGATGCGGATACGGGTGAGGAGCTGTGGCGCACGTCAACCATTGCCCTGCCCGGTGAACCGGGCGGTGATACCTGGGCAGGGCTGCCAGTCGAGATGCGCGCGGGCAGTGATACCTGGATAGCCGGCTCCTACGACCCGGAACTCGAGCTGTTTTTCATCGGCACCTCCCAGGCCAAGCCCTGGGTGGCCGCCAGCCGCGGCATGAGCGCAACGGACGAAGCGCTCTACACCAATTCCACCCTCGCCCTGCGCCCGCGCACCGGCGAGCTGGTGTGGCATTTCCAGCACATCCCCGGTGAAACCATCGACATGGAAGTGGGCTTTGAACGGGTGCTCATTGATGTCAACGGCAAACCCCTGCTCTACACCATCGGCAAGGACGGCCTGCTGTGGAAGCTCGACCGTGCCACCGGCAACTACGTCAGCGTTGTGGAAACGCTGCAGCAGACGATTTACGCCGAGATCGACAAGGCACGGGGACGGGTGCGCTACCGCGATGACATTGTGGCGGCCGGAGTCGGCGACACGATCGAGGCCTGCCCCGGCATCTACGGTGGCCACAACTGGCAGGCCTCCGCCTACAGTCCGGAAACGCACAACCTGATCATACCGCTGCACCAGCTGTGCTCCGATATGGTGGGCCGCGAGGTGGCGCAAGAGCCGGGGTCTGGCGGCTACGGCGCAGACTCACGCACCTATGCCATGCCCGGCAGCAACGCGTTGCTCGGTCGGCTTGCGGCGTGGGACGTGCGCAACATGACCGAGAGCTGGGCGCACGAGCAGCGCGCCATGTTCCTCACCGGCGCACTGACCACCGGAGGCGGCCTGGTGTTCATCGGCGACCTGGACCGTTACTTCAAGGCTTTCGATGTGAAGAATGGCGAACTTCTCTGGGAAACACGCCTGGGAGCGCCCCTGCACGGGTATCCCATCAGTTATGCGGTAGACGGCAAGCAGTATATTGCCGTGCCCACCGGCATCGGTGTATTCCGCGCCATGACGGCGGTGGTCAGCCCGGAGATCTATCAGCCAACGGGTGGGCAGGCGCTGTATGTGTTTGAGCTGCAGTAGCCTGTTTGCGTGCGCCCCCTGCCATGATTGAACGGGGGTTGCCAGGTTGGTTGACAGAGACAACGGCCCGGCCTAGTCTTTTGAATACGATTCAACTTTAATAATTATCACCACGAGAAAGCGTATGAATATGGCCTCCACGCACAACCCCGGAATTTCTGGCGATCTGATCGTGAACCTCAAGGACGTACCTTTCCTCGAGCTGGGAACCGGTACACGCATCAAGCTCTTGCGCTACAGCGAAGAAACCGGCGACTGGGTTCTCTGGGTGAGCATGCAGCCCGGTGCCACCTTTGCTCCTCACTGGCACCTCGGGCACGGGCAGTACTTTGTCACCAAGGGTGAGCTGCTGTATGACGTGGGCTCCGCGCCCGAGGGCACCTACGGCTACGAGCCCATTGGCTCCCGGCACAACGAGGCGCGTTGTGAAGTGCCCACCGAATACCTGTTCATGGGCCACGGTGCGGTCGCCTTCACCGATGACGCCGGCGATGTCCGCTTCATCATGAACCACGAATTCCTGCGCGACCTGAGCGAACAGAACATCAGTGCTGACATCTCCAAACAGGGTGCCTAGTCACTCCCCAACGTATTCCCGAACGAGGAAGAAGCGACCATGTCCTACGCTGCAGTCAACGAAGAACACGATCCGGCAGTGCGCGGAGCCATGCTGGCAGACACCAACCGCATTGACTGGGTGACACTGGGCGAAGGCGTGAAATTCAAGCTGCTACGCTATTGTGACGTCACCGGCGACTGGGTGCTCTACGTGCAACTGCAGCCGGGGGTAAAGTTTGCGCGCCACAAGCACATCACTCCCGCGGAGTTTTTCATCACCAAGGGCACTTTGAAGTTCGAGCGCGGCGAAGCCGGCGCCGGTGTCTACGGTTATGAGCAAATTGGCGAGATTCATGAAGAAGCCGCGGGTGAGGGAGAGGTAACCGAGTTTCTCTATATTGGCCATGGCCCGGTCTCCTACATCGACAAGGACGACAACCTGCAGTTCATCGGTGATGGCGAGTTCTTCAAGCAAGCCTGGGAAGGGAACCTGCCCCAGAATATTGTCGAGAGCTAGCGTTAAGGCGAGCCCCAAGTACGGCCAGGCGGGAACACTGGCCGTCGGCAAAGTACTTCCGCACCCATCGCAGCTACTCGCGCTTTGCGCCCTGCATATGCTCTATACCGGCTCGCCCACAGGCTTCATCATCCGCTGCCGGTGCACCGGACACACCGAAGCCCCCGAGATGCTGGCCTGAAACGGAACGGACCGGCACCCCACCCTGCACAATCGTCAACGCGCCGAGGTGGGGCATTCCCAGTGGCTGCGTGCTGTCGGCGTATTCGATTTCTGCCAGCTCGCTGGTAGTCAGCGCGGTGATAGCCGCGGTGCGACCCTTGCTGTGGGCAAAATCAGCCGTCGCCACCGTCGTGCCATCCTGTCGCACAAACAGTTTGAGATTACCGGCCGCATCGTAAATGGCCATCGAGAGCGCCGGGAGGTCCTGCGCTGTCGCATACCGTTCACACCCCTCAATCAGGTCGCGCGCCTGCTGCAGGGTCATGATTTCTTCAACGTAGGGCGCGTCCGCACTTGCCACGCAGGGCAGAATACCAAGCACCATCGCCAGCAACCTGTTCATAGACTATCCCCAGTTCCAGTGTTTCCAGCACCCGCCGCGGCCTGTCAAAAGCCGGTTATTGCGCGGTGAACCCCCCATCGACAGACAGCACGGAACCCTGACACAGCGTTGAGTCATCGGAGGCGAAGAACAGAATTGCTGACGCTACCTCGGAGGCTTGACCCAGCCGCCCAATCGGCATGGTGCCGCGCAGCATCTCCTGCGCTTCGGCCTGGTCTGGCATCGACTGGGTCCACCGTTCCATCATGGGCGTTGCAATGACCCCGGGGCAGACGCAGTTGACCCGCACGCCGCTGGGACCGAGCTCTATCGCCATGTCACGCGTGAACACCACAAGCCCCCCTTTGGCACTGCCGTATGCGGTCGAGAGCGGGAACCCGACCAGGCCATTCAAGGACGAGACATTGATCACGCTGCCCGCCCCACGCTCAACCATCTTCGGCACAATGTATTTGCAGAACAACCAGGGCCCGCGCAGGTTGGTGTCGATAACGGCGGCCCACTCATCCGTGCTGGTATCCTCATAGGTCTTGCTGAGTTCAATACCCGCGTTGTTAACCAGGACATCAACGTTCTCCCACCGCTCCAGGGCCGCCGCTGCAACGCCTCGAACATCGGCTTCCTGACGCGCATCACACTTCCCTGCTGTGACCGCTGAGCCCAATTCAGCCGCCAGCGCCTGAGCACCGGCCAGGTTCAGGTCGGCAATGAGTACCTCGGCCCCTTCCTCGACGAAGCGCCGCACGGTCGCCTCACCGATCCCGCTCGCTCCACCGGTGACAATGCAACGCTTGCCTTCGAGTCTCATATATCTTGCTCCTTAACCGCTTCAAAAGAAGTCGTCACATGCCTCTGTGGCCAGAAGAACTGCAGACTTGTGCGCGTAAAAACCCACCGCCCTCGCTCTTTCCGATACTCTTCATCATAGAGCGCGAACCAGAGCAGCGGATTTTCATCTGGCGCAACATGCGTCGCGACATCCAACAAGTAGCAACGGCCCTTCGCTGCCGTCGAAGACAACAATTCAACGGAATGGTTGGTGTTGATGTGTTGCGACGTGAAGGGTGGAGCAAGGTCCCCGACAAACGTCTTGCGGTAGTTTTCCAGCACGGTCTCTTTTCCCGACCACGAGCCGTAAGGACCGTATTCGCATAGAACATCATCGGCAAAGAACAAGGCCAGCTTGTCGAAGTCCCGCTCGTCCATCGCCATGGAATAATCGATGTGCAGCTGCCGTATCGCCTCAACCTCCAGAAGCGTTCTGAGTTGCGCTATTTCCGCGTTATCCAGCGGCGTGTGCATGGGCTTCAAACTCAATATCGAGGGCCTCAAGGTTGCGCCCGAAAAAGCTGGGGGAGTACTTCAGGGGGGCGCCTGGATTTTTCAGCCGGATATTTCGCAGGCGTTTTGCAATCACCTGGAAACTGATCAGCATTTCCTGACGGGCCAGAGGCGCACCAACGCAGTGGTGCCTGCCCACACCGAAGGCCAGATGGTTGCCTGCCTTCTTGCGGTGAAGATCCACCTGATCGGCATTCTGGAACGCACTTTCATCGCGATTCGCAGCACCAAAACGCAGGCTCAACACGTCGCCCTTGCGCAGCTGCACGCCGCCTACCACAGCATCTTGAGTCAACTCCCGAAACATTCCCTGCGCGGGCGACTCCAAGCGTAAAACCTCCTCCACAAAGGTCGGGATCAGCTCCTCGTCTTCCTGCATGGCAGCCAGTAGCTCTGGCTGCTCGGCAAGCAGAAGCATTCCCGATGAAATGCCGGCTGTGGTTGTTTCATTGCCGGAGGCCAGCAGGTCAATGGTCACGATTGTTAACAGCTCGTTCATCGGAATCGCTTCGCCACCTTCGTATTCTGCGTTGGCCAGTTGCGACAGAATATCGTCCCGCGGCTCACGACGACGAATATCGATCTGTTCCTTGAAGAAGTGCTGCATTTCGACCACGAGCTTCGCGCACTCTACGTGTCGCTCTTTGCTGATCATCATGCCAAAGGGCTCGACGATCGCGTCGGACCAGCGCTTGAACAGGTCCAGGTCACTGGCGCTCACACCGATCTGTTCGGCAATCACGATCATCGGCAGGGGGTGAGAAAACGCCCGTACAAATTCGCACTCACCCTCGCTTACAAAGCTGTCTATGAGGCGATTGGCGGTCTGTTCGATATAGGGAGCCATGGAGCGTACTTTCGCCATGGTAAACAACTGCGACAACAGCCCTCGCACCTTGGTATGTCGCGGGCGATCAGACGTTGAACAGGACGCAGCGGGTACCCAGCCCTGCTGTTCGTAGACAGCCATCACCTCGCCAGGAACACCCTCACTGTTCAGCGCCATGGGCGAAACACCACTGATGAACAGGTCAGGCTGGCGGATAATCTCGTGGCAAAGATCGAACGTTGTCACAAGATAGAATCCGGTTTCCGGCATACGATAGACAGGGTACTCCGCGCGCAGTTGCTCATACAGCGCGTAGGGACAGGCCTGTACCTCCGGCTCCATAAGATTTTGCATACGCTAGCCTCCCTCCTGTTTATTCGTCATGCAAACCGTGGACGCATGTCTAGTGATGGATCGCACGGTGCAGAGCGTCCAAGACCGATTCGTGCATGGACTCCGACAGGGTTGGGTGCGGAAAAACGGTGTCCAACAGGTCGTTTTCCGTCGCCTCAAGCTGACGCGCCACGGTGAAACCCTGCACCAGTTCGGTCACCTCTGGCCCGATCAGGTGGGCGCCGAGAAGTTCACCGGTGACCTCATCAAAGAGCGTCTTCACCAATCCATTGCCCTCCCCCATGGCCAGCGCCTTCCCATTAGCCTGCAGAGGCGCGCGGCCCACACGGTAGGGGCGCCCGGCGGCTTGCACCTGCGCCTCAGTCAAACCGACGCTGGCAATTTGCGGCCGGCTGTAAATACAGGTGGGAATCCTGGTGGCCTGCAGCGGCTGGCCACGACCTATTCCGGCGATGTGCTCTACGCACTGCACACCCTCCTGACTGGCCTTGTGGGCCAACCAGGGCGGGCCCGCCACATCTCCAATGGCATAGAGCCCAACAACGCCGGTATGGCCCCAGTCGTTGGTGACGATGAAGCCGCCTTGCACCTGGGCACCGAGCCCCTCCAGACCAAGGCCTTCGACATTGCCGGTCACGCCTACCGCGAGGATCGCGCGGTCCGCCGCTACATGAACCGGGGCAGCGTCTCCGGTGGGCGCCAGCGTCGCAGATACCCCATCACGGCCTTGATGCTCGAGCTTAAGCAGCGCGTGCCGGGTGAGAATACGGATACCACGTTCAGCCAAAGCCGCGTGGGCGCGGGTGGCTATCTCTTCGTCGGCACCGGGCAGTATATCGCTGGCCATCTCCACCAGCGTGACCTGGCTACCGAGGTCCGCGTACAGGCTGGCAAACTCCACGCCTATCGCACCGGCGCCAATAACCAGCAGACGCTCCGGCACCTGCGTCGGCGTCATCGCTTCTCTGGCACCCCATATCCGCTCTCCATCCACCACCACACCCGGCAATTGCCGTGGGCGGGCACCAGTGGCCAGCAGGATATGATCGACGTGGTAGGTTTGGGGGCCACTGCCATCTTCCACGCTCAGCAGGCACTTGCCCGCCAGACTGGCCTCGCCCTTGATATGGTCCACGTTATGCTTGCGCAGCAACTGCGCAATCCCATCACTCAGGCGCGCTGCGACTGAGCGGCTGCGACCGACAAGCACATCGAGATCAAGAGAGGTCGGGCCAACGGTGAATCCAAACTCACCCGCCGTTCTGAGAGTGTGTGCGATCTCGGCTCCCTGCAATAACGCCTTGGTGGGAATACACCCCCAATTCAGGCACACCCCACCCAGGGATTCGCGCTCCACAAGTGCCGTGCGAAACCCCAACTGCGAGGCGCGAATGGCAGCAACGTAGCCACCCGGGCCACCTCCCACCACCATCAAGTCATAGCGCGTTTTCAATCCAGCGCTCCTCAGGCCAACATGGTGGCTGGTGTTTCCAGGAAAGCCCTGAGTGCGGCGAGAAACCGGGCCGCGAGCGCGCCATCAATAATACGATGATCGCAGGACAGCGTGAGCGTCATCACGGTTGCGACGGTGAGCTCACCGTGCCGGACCACAGGGCGCTCGCCTGCACTACCCACAGCCAGTATCGAACCCTGCGGGCTATTGATGATCGCATCGAACCGGTCAACACCGAACATCCCCAGGTTGGAAATGCTGAACGTGCCGCCCTGAAACTCTTCCGGCTGCAGAGAACCCAGCTTGGCCCGGGTTGCCAAATCACGGATCTCGTTGGAAATCGCCAGCACGCCTTTGTGGTTCGCAGCACGCACGATGGGCGTTATCAACCCCTCGTCGAGCGCCACCGCAACAGCGATATCCGCATCGGCGTAGTGTTGTACCGTGTCGCCATCAAACTGCACGTTCACACCGGGGACGGCGGCCAGCGCACAGGCACTGGCTTTCACCAGCAGATCGTTGAGTGACACTTTCGCTTCGCTGTATTGCTGGTTGAGCTGCTTTCTCACCGCCAGCAACGCATCCACCTCCACGTCCACCTGCACGCGAAAATGGGGCGCTTCGCGCTTGGAGATCTGCAGGCGCGTCGCAATTGTCCTGCGCATGCCGGATAGCGGCCGGGACTCGGCCACCGATGACGCACAAGACCCGGTGCTCTTTGCGGCAGTGGTATTGATGGAGGCTCGCGATGCGGCTGCTTCAACGTCGGCCTTGCTGACGCGACCGTGACGGCCGCTGCTGAGGCAGTCATGCAGATTAATGCCCAGTTCACGGGCGAGCCGTCGCGCGACGGGCGTCGCCGCCAATGCACTGTCATCCCGCGCTGGCCGCAGCTCGGGGCGCGCCGCCGAGTAAGGCCTGGGCACGCTCCGTCCGCTGGGCTGCAATGCCGCTTCGAGATCGCCCAGGGTGACCCTGCCGTGTCGCCCAGAGGCGACCACCTGATGCAAATTAATCCCCTGCTCCCGCGCGATCCGACGCGCCACCGGCGTTGCCGCAACGGCGCTGTCGTCCGGCCCCGCCGACAGCGCCGTTGTATTAGCGCCTGTTGACAAGGCAGCAGGACTGGCAGGTTTTTCGCTCGCTGCCGCTGTCGCAGGCGCCGGCTGGGGTTCCGGGGTAGCAGCCTCATCTGCCGCTTTCGCCGGCGCCGCCTTGCGCACCGACCCCGCAAGTAACTTCTCGATTTCGTCATCGGACGTATCCGCAGCCGCAATCACCGCCAACACCTCACCGACCGGCACCAGGTCACCCACTGCCGACAGCAGGCGCTTCACAACGCCGCCCGCGGGTGCGGTCACGGTATTGACGATTTTGCTGGTCTCCACATCCAGGAGATCATCGCCCTCGGCAATCGTATCGCCTTCACTGACGTGCCATTCGGCGATCTCGCCTTCGACCATCTCCATCCCCCACTTGGGCATGGTGACTGTACTGATCCCACTCATTCACTGCACTCCGCCATCATATTCCCGTGCGCTGTCAGACAGCGCTCAGTTAACCGTCAGGGCTACTCGTCGTCGACAGCCAGCTCAAACGCAAGCAACACATTTCCCGGCATGTGATGTACCAACATGTAGCCGGAATTCATTAACAGCATTCCGTCCTGTAAAACGGCGCCAGCGCCACCGGCCATCGCGCCACCACGAGCAACGCCTCCTCCGGGCGTTTGGTAGTCGCGCACCGTATCGTGCTGCCAGAGCAACTTGCCATCGCGCAGATCATGGATACGGATGTGACCATCCAGACTGCCGGTGATGACCAGCTCGTCGGTCACCGTCGCCGGTGCGCTGTGTCCGGATTTGCACAGGGGCCGCCCGTCACACACGTCTTGCGCTGGCCACGACCACAGGGGCTCCCCGCTGGCGACATCCAGTGCGTAAACACCCGGTCGCTGCTCACCATTCCAGCGACTGCCAGTCGCCGATGTGCTCAACTGCACGTCCTCATCATTGATCGGCACAACCAGCGTGCCTTGCGTGGCTGCCATGCCGAAGTGCACCCCGCCCAGCATGCCGCCACGACCTAGCTTGCGTTGCCAGACCACATCGCCACCCTCGGGCTGCAGCGCCCAGACATGCCCCGACTTCTGCCCGGCAAGCAGGTAATCTTTACCGTCGTTGCCTCGTGTCAAAACAATGGCAGCGCCAATATCCATGTCGGAATCGTCGCCGGCCTCTTCGGGGCAGTTGGTCCTGTCTGCCAGCTCACACGCTGTATTCCAGGCATCCCGGCGGGTCTGAAAAGCCCAACGCAATGCGCCCGTTTCCAGCTCAAAAGCCAATACCGCATCGCTGGTGGCCGATGTCGGTGACGAGTAGTTCTGTCCGGTGCCCACGTAAAGTACGCCACGTTCCGGGTCAATCGTCGGTGTATTCCAAATGCCCGCGCCCGAGGGAGCATAGCGCGCAACACCTTTCCCGTTTTCTCCAACACGCTGCGGCGTCTCGGCAATGCTGTAGGTTTTCCAGCGCGGCTCGCCGCTGCGCCAGTCGTAAGCCGCAACTGCTCCCCTGAACGTGCAGCAGGGATACGTGCCGCGTGCCGCACTGGCCACCTCCAGAGAGGTTACCGGCACGTAGACGGCGTTGCCGTGCAGTGCAGGGGTACCCGTTATCGTGGCGGCGGGATGCTCGTCCACTTTTCTGTCCCAGCGCAGCGCACCGTTTTCGGGGTCAATCGCGTACACGTAGCCCAGGTAGTCACCGAACAATAGCAGCGACCCGGTGCCCTGCTCAGTTGCCATGATGATGCCGGTTCGTACTTCGCTACGTGCGAAAAAGCGCCAGTGGATGCAGCCAGTCTCGCGGCTCAGCGCATACACCGTCCCGTCCTGACTGCCGACAAAAATGCGCTCGCCCGCGATCAGGGGTTGCGATCGCGCCCGCACCGCATCGGGAAAGCCGAACGCCCATTTCAGCCGCAGCTGCCCGACATTGCCGCGGTTGAGCCTGGACAACTCGGCCGTGTAGGCTCGCGTGTTGGCGTGCGTTACACCCCAACCCACAGTACTTGCGCCGGCCTCGGCCGACGTCTTCCGTGCCGACTGGCACCAGAGCAGGGGCGCTTCAACCTCTCCTGCTGCAGGCTCTTTACCACTGACAAATGCAATCAGCTGATTTTTTTCGACGGCGGACAGATGCGCCGCCATCGGCTGCATGACACCTTGCTCAAGCACACGCGCGAGTGCTGCTGGCGCCATATAGCCCATCATCTCCAGCCCCGGGGCCTTGGGCACGCTACCGGTATGGCAGCTGGCACAATGCTCAGCGAATAGCCCGCGACCGGGGTGGTTGGACGCGGTAGCCTCTCGCTCCAGCGGGGAAGCAGACAGGAAGGATCCCGGCAACACCGCCAGTAACAAGATCAACAAAAAACAGCGAAACACCATTTACTCCACCCTCAAAGCGACTGTGCAAATCCGCAGGCATCGCGCTAGCGCCGATACGCGATCACCTCACGTATGGCACTTTCAATATCGTCTTCACCGGGAATATAGAGATCTTCCAGCACCGGACTGAACGGTGCCGGCGTGTGCGGCGCGGTAACGGTCATTATCGGGGCTTGCAGGGCGCCGAACGCCTTGCGCGCCACGATACTGGAGATATCTGCAGCAACACTGCAACGCTCCCAGGCTTCGTCAACAACAACGAGCCGCCCCGTCATCTCGACACTCTCCAGAATGGCCTCTTCGTCCAGCGGAGAGGTTGTTCGCGGGTCAATTACCTCGACCGAAATCCCTTCCTCGCGCAGCCGGTCCGCCACAGCAACGGCCTTTGCCACCATAGCCGAAAAGGCCACAACCGTGACGTCGGTACCCTCCCTGACAAATGACGCCTCACCAAAGGGAATCAGGTATTCTTCATCCGGCACCTCGCAGGCATTCTCGAACTGCAGCTTGTGCAGCAGAAAGATGACCGGGTCGTCGTCGCGGATAGCGGTTAAAAGCAGTCCCTTGGTGTCGTAGGCGTTTTCGGGCATCACAACCTTCAAGCCCGGCACCGCCGTCACTTGGGGATGCAGGCTCTGCGAATGCTGTGCACCACAGCGAAGCCCTGCGCCCACCAGCGAGAGAATGACCAACGGGGTATCCGACTTGCCGCCAAACATGTAGCGGAACTTCGCCATCTGGTTGTAGATCTGGTCAAAACACACCCCGAGGAAGTCGAAGAACTGGAGGTCCGCTATCGGGCGCAACCCGGTCATTGCCGCACCCGCTGCCGCGCCGATATAGGCCGCTTCGGAAATAGGCGTATCGATGATGCGCCCACGTCCAAACTCCCCGACCAATCCCTTGTAGAAACCGAACGCGCCGCCGAAGGCGTCGTCTTCCCCGCTACACCCTGCGCCTCCCGCTACATCCTCACCCATGAGAATGACAGTGGGATCCCGGCGCATCTCGGACTGAACCGTGTCGTGAATTACATCTCGTATCGTCTTCTTAGGCATGAAACAGTACTCAGTAGGTTTTGTAGACGTCGGTGAAGAGCTCCTCGGGGCCCGGATAAGGCGCTGCAAGGGCTTCTTCGACAGCCTCCTCTATGAGGCTTTCCACCTGTGCATCGATATCCTGCAGCGCCTTGCGCGTGACCGACTTGTCCTTGAGCACGCGGTCGACGAAAACAGGGATACAATCCATTTCGCGGCGCTGTTTTTCCACTTCACCCTTGGCGCGATACAGCTGCGGATCACCCACAAAGTGCCCGCCGAAGCGCGTGGTCATCGCCTCAATGGCCGAAGGACCATCGCCCTCGCGACCCCGCTGCACCGCCCGCTGCACCGCCTCGTACACGGCGAAAAAGTCGGTACCGTCGACTTTTTCAGCGGGCATCCCAAACGCCCCCGCGCGACCCGAGATATCACCGGAACCCACGGCGTAACTGAAGCCGGTGGCCTCGCCGTAACCGTTATTCTCGTACATGAACAGAACGGGCAACTTGAGTACCACAGCGAGGTTCATCGATTCAAAAACGGCGCCCTCGTTGGAGCCGCCGTCGCCGATGAAGGACACGGCAACGCCGCCTGTATTCCGGGTTTTCGCACTCAGCCCGGCGCCAACGCAGAGCGGCGCCGACCCACCCACAATGCCGTTGGCACCCAACATACCTTTGCTGAGATCCGCGACATGCATGGAGCCGCCCTTGCCCTTGCATATGCCGGTGGCCTTGCCCATCAGCTCGGCGGCCATACCCTTCACGTCGCAGCCCTTGGCAATAGAGTGCCCGTGCCCGCGGTGTGTGCTTCCTATATAGTCACTGTCGGTGAGATTCATGCAGACCGCTGTCGCAATCGCCTCCTGCGCTGAGTACAAGTGGGTGAAACCCGGAACGGTACCCTTCTCGAACTCTTGTCCCATACGGGTTTCGAAAGCGCGAATGGTGCGCATGGTTCGGTATGCGCGCAGCAGCTGTTCACGATCCAGCTTGACGCCACGGGTGGCTTTACGTCTTGTCATGGTTCAACCTGCTTACTTCCTGATGTGGGTGGGAGTCGTAGGAGCGGTGCACCAGGCGACTCAATACACTGTGCTGCCTCACTCCGCCTTGAAATGCAGCAATACGTTGCCCGGGAAGCGGCCGCCCCACAGGTAACCGGAATTGACAAGCACGCTGCCATCAACAAGGACGGGGCCATCAGACTCAAGGGCCCCGCCATACCCCGGGACGCCGGAGACACTGTCGAAGGTTCGCGCCGTGTTGTACGACCAGATGACTGCGCCCGTGTTGCTGTCGTGTGCCCGCAGGGTGCCATCAAGCGCGCCCGAGAAAACAACACCGTCTGTGGCGGTGACTGCGGCCGAGAGCCCGGGGTCACATCCCGGCGCTGCACCCTCTTCACAGGCGAGGGCCACCGGAGACTCCCACAGGATTTCACCCGTCTTCACATCCAGCGCAAAGAGCCCGGGCTTGCGCTCGCCCTTGAAGCGGTCGTTGATGTCGGTGTCGGCGATGGGCGCATAGAGCACGTCACGTCGCGGATCGATCGCCATACCCCAATGGACGCCACCGTAGAACCCGCCTCGCCCGACAGCCGTCTTCCACAGCAACTTGCCATCAGCGTCCGGGTCCAGAGCAAACACATCACCGGATTTCTGCCCCACGAGCAGACGTTCGCGTCCATCGCTGTCGCGGTGCAGAATGGTCGACGCCCCAATATCGAAATCCGGACCATCCTCGCTGGGACAGTTGTCGGGCTGCGCGAGGTTGCAGCTCATATTCCACGCGTCACCCGCGAGGGCCTGGTGCACCCAGCGCCGCTCTCCCGTCTCCAGATCAAAGGCGACCACGGCATCGCTGGCCTCGTGCGCGGGGGAGCTGTAAGCCTCGCCGGTTCCCACGTAGAGCAAGCCACGCGCTTCGTCGATAGTGGGGGAGTTCCACACAGGAGCGCCGGAGGGCGCCAGTACGGGCGTGTCCCTGACATTCACCTTGCCGGTCGCGGAAGGCGCTTCGCCCACCACGTAATTCTTCCAGCGAATGGCGCCGGTTTGCCGGTCGAAGGCCGCCACGCCACCGCGGAATGTGCAGCATTGGTAGTAGGGGTCTGCCGCCGTCGCCCACTCCCTTGAGGACATGGGGACATACAGTGTGTCACGGTGCAGCTTGGGGCTGCCCGTGATCGTCACATCGGGGTGGTCTTCTACACTCTTGACCCAACGCGCTTCGCCACTCACGCCGTCGAGTGCGTAGACGTTGCCATTGAAATCACCAAAGTAGAGCGTAATGTCTCCCGCTTCGCCTTCAGACTGGACCGACACCGAAGAGCGCACCTCCGCCCTGGCCTGGTAAACCCAATGCGTGCAACCGGACGTCAAATCGATCGCATAAACACGACCATCCTGCGTGCCCGTGTACACAACGCCCTGATGCACTGTCGGCTGGGAGCGGGCTCGCGTTGCGCCTGGAAATGCGTAGGCCCATTGCAACGTCAACGTTTCGGCATTGGCGCGGTTGATGCCAGACACGCTGCCGGGAACGCTGCGGGGATTGGTGTCACCCATACCCCAGCTGAGCACCGACTGCGCAGACGCAGGTCTGGCAATATCGCGGGAACAGAAGTTCGTGACCGAAAGTGGCTTATCACTCAATGGGCGTCCACCGATGAATTCGGCAATCGCGACTTTGTCTTCCGGGCTCAAATTCGAAGACTGCGCCTTCATGACGCCTTCGTTCATGGCAGCGAGAACACTCTCGGGACTCATCACCTGCAACATCACCACGTGCGGGGCCTTGGGCGCACCGCCGTCGTGGCAAGCGAGACAATGCGTTGCAAAAAGATCCGCACCACTGGCAGGCGACACCGCCGGGAAAACACGGGCGGCGAAAAACATGCATACAGCGAATACCGAAAACACTCGAACCACGTCGCGCTCTCCCTTATTTATCGTATTGGTGACGACGGAAATACAGTACGTTTTATTTTTTAATAAAATTCAATTTAGGCAACAAGCAAACCGCTGTCAATACTTCTTCAGGAATTTGTAGCGGCAAAACATTCTGCTTTGCAGCACCTTCTTTCCGACGCGCTGGAACACGACATCAACGGTATACGGAGCACAAAAAAGCCACCGCGCCAGTCTCGCCAGGGCATGACCCGAGGCACAGTTTGGGCGATGGCAAAGAGGGTTATGCAGCCACAGGGGGCGTTAGGTTTGGTGGGGCGACATCAGGAAACGCCACCCCACCTGTTTGCAAAGAACTCAGGCCCAATTTTGACTAGAAGTTGTACCCAACCTGGATACCGAGCTCGCGTGGCGGGCCATAGGTTGTGAAGTTCCACAAGTTGGCAACGGGGTTGGCGGAGTTACGGTAAGTTTCGTCCGTCAGGTTTTTGCCGTAGAGAGAGACCTTGAATTCACTGTCTGGCGACTCCCAGGTTACGTAGGCATTCAGCAATGTACGCTCTTCGAGCTGTGTGTTGGCCTTCTGACGCAGTATCGGGTTTTCCAGCGTTCCTCCCTGGAAGCTCGCGGGCGCCGGGTTCACTTCTGCCTCACCCTGATAGTGCACGTTCAGGTTGTAGGTCAGCATGCTGCCACTGGAAAGCTCCTGGAAGTACGTCGCACTCACGCCACCGTTAAACTCCGGCGAATACGGCACTTCAAGCTCCGAGAAATCGAAGGGCTGCGGGGCACCGACGAGACCAAGCGTTGCAGGGTCGTAACCCGGGTTGTAGTTGTCGTACTCGTGGTCCAACCAGCCAAAGTTGGCATCGAAGCGCAGGTTGTTGGTGGGCACATAGCTGAGTTCAAGCTCAAGACCGATGGCTGTACTTTCACCTTCGTTCAGTGCAATGGTTTCCTGGAAGTCGTTGCCCGCGGCATCCTTGAACGACACCACCGTGTCACGCTGCAGGTTTTCGTACACGGTGTGGAACAAGGCACCGTTCATCCTGAGCTTGCCGTCCAGCATGTCGGCCTTCGCGCCCACCTCAAAGTTTTCGTTCTCTTCGCTGGCGTAGGGCTGGCAGCTGAACGCACTGCCACAGGTTTCCGAGAAGCCACCGGAAACAAAGCCTGTCGCAAAGCTGACATACGTCATCAGCTCATTTGTCCAGTTGTAGTCCAGCACGACGCGGAAGGTGTTCGCGGAGAAATCCTTCTCGTCATCGATGACGTTGCCAAAAGCAGAGATGGGCAGCGGGTTGGTGTGCGGGCCCTTGAACTGGTCAACGGTGATGAAGTTGCTGACCGGGTTCTCGGCCGTGCCGAGACTGCGGCGCGCAAAGACCTTTTCGTCCTTGGTGTGACGAAAGCCTGCTGTCAGCTTCAACGCGTCCGTCAGGTCGTAGGTACCATCAACGTAGAACGCCAGACCTTCTCGCTCCTGGCTGGTTACCTGCACCTCATAGGTATCCCGGTAGAACTCTGCGGCGGGACCGGAGAAGATCAGGAAATAGCCGAGGTTACCGAAGACTAGGAAGTCTACGTCATCTTCGTAGTAGCTGGCGCCCGCGACAAAGTTGAACGGCCCGTTATAGTTGGAAGAGACACGCAGTTCATTCTGCAGCTGTTCCCGCTCGGAGTTCCGGCTGGCATCGTACTGTGATGTATAAGCTTCGCCGGTGTAGGTGCTCGCGAGCACCTCGTCCTGCGTACGGGCGCCCAGAATCCACTTCACCTCATAGCTGTCAAAGGTGAAAGTCTGGTTCAGGTAGATACCATCGGCATCAATCTTGTGCCCACCCGGGATGTCGACAACAGGCGTTGACGTGTAGGACTGCCCGGTAGAGAAGGGGTCGCCGTTACCGATACCCGGGAAGCCGGCGATGGGCCACAGATAGCCTTCACCACCATTCTGGCTCGCCAGGGGTGTTTCATTGGCCGCGGCTACGGTGTCACCGCGATCTTTCACATATTCAAAGATGAGGTCCGCAAGATAGAAGTCGTTGGGTTGCCAGCGCAGCTTCAGCTTGGCTGCCAGCACATCTTTCCCGCCAATGTCCTCGCCCCGACCCACATCGGGAAACTTGGAACGCGCTGCGTCGTTACATTCCGCTGAACCGGGCTGGCCGGGGAACGGGCAGCCGAGGCTCTGGAACTCACCGCCCGCCGGTTTGTCGTTGGTGTAGAAGCCATCACTCTTGTCCTGAATGACGGCCAGACGCGCTGCCACGGTATCACCCAGCGGCACGTTCAAGCCCAACTTCAACTTCGTTGCATTCGAATCGTTTGATGAGAATTGCGAGTAATTGCCCTCAACGTGACCAAAGAATTCGCCGAGCACGGGCTTTTTCGTGGTGAAGGCGATGGCGCCGCCAGTGGTGTTCTTACCGAACAAGGTGCCCTGCGGACCACGGTAGATTTCAACCTGCTCCATGTCGAACATCTCGATGAACTGAGACTGCACGTTATTGAAGACAAATTCATCGACACTGATACCAACTGATGCATCCTTGGTCACCAGAATAGAGTTGAAACCGGTACCGCGCATACCGCCGGCAATCGCGTTAAAGCCGGTTTGCGGTGTCAGGTTCACGTTGGGTGCCAGCTCCGACAACGCCGTGACGTCATTCTGGAACGTGTTCTCCAATTGCTGGGTCGTCACGGTGGTGACGGCCACCGAAAGATCCTGCTGTGCCACCGACCGCTTGGTGCCGGTTACAACCACTTCTTCCAGCTGAAGCCTGCTTGATCTACTTTCGTCTTGCGCGAGCGCACTGCCACCAGCAAGAGTATGAGTAAGTGCCAGGCATACCGCAGAGCCCAAAACCTTTCTATTAAAGTTCATCATTGACGTCCCTCTCTTATCTTATATACCGGATTATTGTGAGGTATAGCTGTGGCCGTTCACGTTTATTGGGTTATGCGAATCAGCACTTGCTTGATCTTAACAATAATTCAAAACAACGATTCCAGGCAAGCAGTTTTTGAAAAGTATTCAAGTTTTTTTAGGCGCCGCATTGGCCCGCCTCCTGACCGCAACGAGCAGGCCGCACGCGCCAGACTTCGCGCTTGTTTACGGCTAACTACCTGGCAACCCCGACTTGCCTGCCTCGCGAATAATTGGCTGATACTCCGCGAACGCCGGCCCCGCGGCGGTCGCCCCAACCGTGAAACCCGCATCGGTGGTCAAGGTGTGGCCCGTGGTATAGCCCGACTCGTCGCTTGCCAGCCACAGTGCGGCGTTGGCGACATCTTCCGCCAGGCCCGGACGTCCGCGCAGCGGCGAAGCGTCTGCGAGAATCCTCTTGGCCTCGTCGATCTTGCCCGGATCACCCGTGAGCACACTGGCTACCATCGGTGTCGCCATGGAGGCCGCCGCGATGGCATTCACGCGCACGTTGCTGGCCGCGAGTTCGGCAGCGAGATTCTTGGTCAGCCCCACCACCCCGTGCTTGGCTGCGGTATAGGCATGCGGGCCCAGGCCGCCCATGATGCCGGCCGTGCTCGCCATGCTGATGATCGAGCCAGAGCCCTGCGGCTGCATTACGCGCGCGGCGTGCTTGGCGCAGTAGAAGGCGCCGTTCAAGAGCACATCGATAGTAAAACGCCATTCGGCACCCGGCGTCTGGGCGGCCGGTCCAACCGAACCCACGATACCCGCGCTGTTGAACATGACGTCCAGACGGCCAAAACGCGCTATTGCCGCATCGACGGCCGCACTCACGCTGTCCTCATCGGTGATGTTGCAGTAACTGAACATTGCCTGGTCGCCATATTTGGCAGCCAGCGCATTGCCCTCGGCTTCCTGAATATCACACAGGCTGACCGCGCAACCCTCCTCGATAAAACGCTGTACCGCCGCCGCGCCAATGCCGCTCGCCGCGCCCGTAATCAATGCTACTTTTCCCGCCAGTCTCATGCCTGTTTTCTCCACACTATAGATTGCAAAAAAAAAGGGGCCGCAGCCCCATAAACTCTATGTCATGCGATACAGATAATCGTCGGGCGCACGCTGCCCTACGGTCTCCGCTGCGATACTGCCAAACCCACGCGACTGCGCCGGCTCCAGACGCGTCCAATCGGTCATGCCCACCCGGCGCACAATGCGCCACTCGCCATCACGCAGCGCAAAGTGGTCCAGGTACCGGCCACCGACAAAGTAGTCCATCTCGTTGTCGAAGGCATCTGCACCCGCCAAAGGGTCTCCCACAGGACGCATGCGATGAAAGGCCGTAAAGTAGGTTTCCGCGCGCGCCCTGTCCGGGCCATCCATTTCCACAAGGATATTACCCAGGTGGTGATGGGTGCGGCTGTGAGCAGATAAAACGCCCAACGCAAAGGCAACGAAATCGCCGGGTTGCTCTGCGGTAGACGGGCGCGAAGGGTCAGACGATGGCCCCTCGTAGAAATGATGGTGCTCGGAACCGGGATGGAAAACACTGCGCAGCAGCGCTTCATCCATCCGGTCCAGGGCCCGCGCGTAGCGGACGATCACTTCCGTGATCGCCTGCTTCGCCAGTAACTCCTGCAACTGTTCGTTCACGAATGATGATCAGTTGTTGAAGTTGTAGACCACCTCGAACCCGTAGGTGCGCGGTGGGCGAGTCGCCGCATAGGACCAGAGCCCTGCCACTTCGTAGCCGTGCGTGTAACCATCTTCATCCGTCAGGTTACGGCCAAACAGGCTGAACGTCAGGTTGTTGATGGCATAGTTCACTGATGCATCGACGATGCCCTGGCTGTCGTTTGCCAGCTCAGCGTTGTTGGTGGCATTAGTGAAGTGCGAGCCTATGTAACGGTAGGCGCCGCGAACCCAGGCATTGCCGCCTGCAACGTCCCACTCATAGGTCGCATCGACAGTACCGGTGAACTCGGGTGCACGCCGGAACTCCAGGCCGCTCAAGTCAGTAATAGAGCCTTCAACGTCGGTGTAGACGAAGTCGTCGTATTCGGAGTCGAGATAGCCCAGGTTGGCGCGGATGCTCAGGTTCTCGTTCAGGTAGGCCTGCATTTCCAGCTCAATGCCCTGAATGGTTGCCGAAGACGGGTTGATGACCACAGTCTTTTGCCCAGTATCCGTTTCATTCGAGGGCAACTGCAGCTCTTCCTGCTTGTCCTTGTAGTCCATGGTGAAGATCGTGGCGTTCAGGCGCAGCCGGTTATCCAGCAACTCGCTCTTCACACCGATTTCATAGTTGTCGATGGTTTCGGGATCGTAGGGCTGGATCGCCTCTTCAAGGCTTGCCACACGGCCGTTGAAGCCGCCGGCGCGGTAGCCCTTGGAGTAGGTGGCGTAGAACATCACGTCGTCCGTCATGTTGTAGCGCAGGCCCAGTTTCGGGGTGAACTCGTCCCACTTCTCGGTTGGGTGCTGCCCGGGAATGGTGTTCACTTCACCGAACTGGCGTGACGTCTTCTCATCTTCCGTATAACGACCACCTACTGTCAGTACCCACTGGTCAGCGAAACGGTAGTCTGCCTCGAAGAAGGCCGCTACGGACTCTGTTTCCTGCTGCGTGGTCTGGGGAATGTCGAGAATGACGCCGGGCACGGCGAAGCCGATGTAGCTGCGCATGCGGCTTTCATACTCGGAATCCCAGAAGAAAAGGCCACCGACAACATTGAAGGCGCCGCCGTTGTCGTAGGTGAGGCGCAATTCATGGCTCTGTTGCTCGAACTCGCCCGGGCGGTCCGTGTGGTAAAGCAGCTCCGGCGTTCCATCCCAATCCTGCAGGCTGGCCTCATCGGATTCCCAGGAACCGAAGATATAGTCAAAGCGCAGGGCATCACTGATTTCCCAACGCGCCTCCAGAATGTGTGTGTCGGTATCGAAGAACGCATCCATGAAGGAATCGTCGACCGCATCTACCGGTGTAATGTTGGTCTCAAAGCTGGGCGGCGTTGGCGGGCGGCCACCGGCACCAGCAACACCGTTGCGGTCGCCAGTGATGGTTGAGTTCACGCTGGGCGAACAATAGCCGTAAGCCACGCAGAACAGCTGATCGGGACGCGTGGCGTTGACCAGTGCGGGCGTGTCCTGGTCCAACCGCTCCATGGTGTAGCTGTACTCAAGTTCCAGCGTGTCGGTTGCGTTCCAGAGCGCGTTGAAACCCAGGGATTCATAGTCCTGACGCCCCTGGTCGCCACGTACGGTGACGTTGTCATAGTAGCCTTCGCCCTGGTCACGCTTGGCGCCAGTCAGCTTGATGGCAAGGTCATCAGTGACCGCAAAGTTGAAGATACCGTCAACATAGTAGGTGTCGAAGTTCTCCACGCCCGCGCGGAAACGGCCACCCAGTTCACCGGTAGGTTGGGTACGCGTAATGTTGATCAGACCACCTACCGTGTTGCGGCCGAACAGCGTGCCCTGCGGGCCGCGCAATACTTCAACCCGGGCGATATCAATACCGCGCAACAGGGCGCCGGCATTCGAGCCGAGGAACACGCCGTCAACACTCACGCCCACCGCGGGGTCGAAGTTCTTCTCCAGGTCAGCAATACCCACACCGCGGATATAGATCGCAGCCGTACCACCAGGGCCCTGCCCGGTGTCATCGATGATTACGTTGGGGGCGATGTTGGCAAGATCCTGAATATCCCGCGCAAACTGGCGCTGGATTTCGGTCTCGCTCAAGGCGCTGACCGCCAGGCCCACATCCTGCATGCTCTCTTCACGCTTGCGCGCGGTCACCGTTATTTCTTCCAGTACACCAGGGGCTGCCGAAACCACAGTGGGCGTGGAAACGCCCACTGTGGCTGCGGCGATGGCGGCGAACATCATGCTGCGTTGTGTCTTCATGGAACGTCTCCTCGACGGGTTTGTTAATCGTTATCTACCGTTAGCGAATGAGCCAAGGCCTCTTTCAGCCTTGCGGTGGCACCAAGGGCGCACCGGGTATGGGGTTGAAATAATGAATCTGTACATCGCGCTGGATAATCAGCCAGCGTCCCGCCCTGCGCTGCAGGGTGTCACTGTAGGTTGCCCCGACCATCTGGCAGTCGGTGTCGCCGGTCAAGGTACCGATGCAGTCCACATCACACACGCAGGTCGCGTTGTCAGCATCCTGAAAGCGTACGATATGATTGGTCGACAGGTGATGTGATTCCTGCCATGCAGGCCAGAGAACGTCCTGAACCGCTTCGTGAATGCCTGTGTGGCCACGAAAGGTGCCAAAGGGTGGACCGATGTTCCACACGCAATCCTCACTCCAGATGGCGAGGAAACGATCGAAATCGCGTTTGTCGAAGCCGTGACAATACTCGGATGTGAGATCGACAATGTGTTGCCGACTCTCCAGTTCGTCCACCCGAGCGGCCAGTGCCGCCAGCGTGTCACGATTCTCGCGCATGACCTACCTCTTGCCATTTTTATGATTACTATTTTTGCGCTCAGCCATTGCTCGATGCGGTCGAATGCAATTAGCTTGTTTGCGTCTAGCAAGTGTAGTGATATTTAAAGGCGAGTCAAGCATTGACGATGGCAGCCATCGGCGCGGAGATTGGGTAATAAGTCACACGGACGCGCGTCGCGCTGTCGCTTCGAAGAGCAGCATCCGCTTGAGAGGAATACGCCGACGCAGCGGTGCCACGCCGGCGGCAGAACTCAGGGGGATTTGGGGCCAAACGCCAGGAACACATTCCCGGGCATATGAAAATAGATACCGTACCCGGAGTTCACAAACATCATGCCATCGCTGAACACCGGGCCGGCGGCACCGCCGAAGGAGCCGCCCTGGGCCGTGCCGCCATCCGTGGTCGAGAACTCGCGTACGCTGTCGTAGGACCAGAGCACCTCGCCCGTCGCCTTGTCATAAACGCGCAGTACACCGTCCATGGCGCCGGCGACCACCCCGCCCTCAATGGCTGATGCCGCGGCAGAAAGGCCGGGCTGGCAGAACTCGCGCCCCTCGCACGTATCCTCCGCACGGGTGTACCAGAGTACCTTGCCACTGCGGATATCCACAGCGTACATGCCCGGGAGGGGCTCACCGGGCCAGCGCGGGCCACCGTCAAAGTCCGATATCGGCACATAGAGCACATCACCGTCGACCGCCATACCGAAATGCACGCCACCCTGAATTCCTCCACGGCCCAGCTTCTTCTGCCAGACAATGGCACCGCCACGGTCCGGGTCAAGCGCATAGACATCACCCGACTTCTGGCCGGCCAACACCAGGTCGCGCCCTTCGGACGTTGTCGCCAGCACGGTTGCCGCACCGAAGTCATAGTCGGGGCCATCCTCCGGCGGGCAGTTGATACGCTCTTCTGTTTCACAGCCCATGTTCCAGGCGTCACCGGCCGTCATCTGCTGGCTCCAGACGATGGAGCCATCCTTCAGGCTCAGGGCAATAATAGCGTCACTGGTGTCATTGGCCGGTGAGGAGTAGTTCTCCCCCGTGCCCACATACATCACGCCGCGCTCTACATCCAGGGCCGGGGTGTTCCACACCGGCGAGCCAGAGGGTGCAATGCGGTCTGTACCCGCCGCGTTCTTGCCGACGACCGCAGGCGGCTCTGCAATGGTGTAACTGGTGAGCAGCTTCTCACCACTGTGCGCGTCATACACGGCAACGCCGCCGCGGAACGTGCAGCAGGCATAGCCAGGATCGGCCGCTGCGGTCACTTCGAGCGACGACAGTGGCACGTAGAGCCGGCCATCGTGCAAGGCGGGCGAGGCTGTGAGGGTCAGGCTCGGGTGGTCATCGGGTCGGTCACGCCAGGCGAGCTCACCGGTCGCCGCGTTGAGCGCATACACATTGCCCACGAGATCGCCGAAATAAAGCAGCGGCGGCGTTTTAGTGTCCGGCTCCCAGTCAGCCACAACGATACCGTTGCGCACTTCGGCCACGGTGGAAAAGCGCCAGCGGATGCAGCCGGTGTTCTTGTCGAGCGCATACACCGTGCCGTCCTGACTGCCAATAAACAGGGCACCCCCCGCGATCGCCGGTTGCGAGCGAGCACGCAGGGCACCGGGGAAAGCGAAGGCCCACTTGAGCTCAAGCTGGCTCATGTCCGTTGCGGCAAGACCCGCCAGATCGCGATCGTAAAAACGATGATTGCCGAGGTTCACGCCCCAGCCCGCCGTATCCGGCCGGGCACCGAAATCAAACGCGGAGCGTTCGGCACTGCACTCGGGCGCCGCACTCGTCATGGTCGCTTCCGACAGGCTGTGCCCGGAAATATGCTCGGCCAGTCGACGCTGTTGCTCGTCTGTCATCGCCGCGGCCTGTGTTTGCATCACACCGCCCTGCATGGCGCGCAGAATCGATGTCGGTGGCATGATCTGTAGCAGGCTCAATTGTGGCGCCTTGGCCACACCTCCCTCGTGACAGCTGGCACAATGCTGCTGATACAAGGCAGCGCCATCCCGCTCTGCTGATACGGGCTGCTCAGCCAAAGCGAGCGGCGCGGCAAGCACCAGAGACAGTGCCAGGTTGGATAAACAGTTTTTCATCACACGCTCTCCACGCGATAGCCAGCGCGAGGGAAGTGCACGACAACTTCACCGGCTCGCGAATCAGTTCGACGAATAGCAATATCCCGGCCGGTAAGCCGTACGAGCTCACCTGCTACGGGCACCGATCCATAATCCTCCGGAGTCACGGTGACTGCGCTGCCCTGCTGCAAACCGGGCAGGTGGGTGGCAGAAATATCCGGCACAACGGTGGACACAGCATCGCGAGCAATGGCCAGCGCCGATTCGGCGTCGAGGTCAGTGCGTTCTCCATGACCAAAGCCCTGCACGCGCTGCTCCCAAGGGGCAATCCCGCTGTAGCGCGTCAGCAACGCTGCACCATCGCGAATATTGCCCCGGCACATCCACACCGGAAAATAGCCGAGAATATCTGCCCAGGAAGGAGCGTCACCCAGAATATAGGGCCGGCCGTCAGCCAACATGGTATCCAGCAGCTGCAGCTGTGCGCCAAAGCCCGCATAGAGGTGTGGCAGCTGCGTATCCAGCGTACTGAAGTCCAGGAAATTGAAGAATGCCTTGCGGTCCTGCAGGATCGACTCCGGCAGCCCTTCGTTGGTGCCCATGGACAAGCCCGCACCGGGGCGGAAGAACTGGCCATCGCTCCAGGCCGACAGAGCCAGGCAGATGCCCTCGCTGCCCCCGGGAAACAGCGTCCGCTGCGCCGGAAAGCGTGCTTCCAGCTCACGCGCGATGCACTGTGTGTCGCAGTAGATATCCGCCCCTATCTGCAGCACTGGCGTTTTCCGGTAACCGCCCGTAAGCGCGGTAAGATCGGGTTTGGGCATCACAAAGGGTATTTCCACCGAGCGCCAGGCCAACCCCTTGAGACCCAGTGCCAAGCGTACCTTCTCGGCAAAGGGGGATATATCAAAGTGGTGAAGAATCAACTCCATGGTGTTCTTTCCCAGTCAGGCCGCCCCGTTGAATTGCTACACAATAGACGACGAGCGGCAGCGGCGCGCCGGTCCGTTTCTGAGCTACGCTAGCGCGCCAGTCTCCGCTCCAGTTCAACATGAAAGTGTCTCAGCCGTTGCTCCTGTTCGCTCCAGAGCTGGCCATCGAAACCGCGCGAACGCATGCCCTGTTGCACGACCGGCAGCAGCGCGGAGTCCTGACTCAACACCAATCCGAGGTTGGCGTCTTCTTCTATGCTGTAGTGCTCCGTAGCCGGGCGCTGGCGGCCAGTGGTGTCGGTGCCTTCTGGCAGTCCCATCCAGGCCGGCGGGCGATAACTGCCGTCCTCTACCGGGAAAATCAGTGTCATCGTGTCGTAATAGAAACGCTCGGGGTCTGTCTCGTGCGGCAGGAAGCGCATCAGGAACACGGCCTCCGGATGGCAGCCGATCTGCACATTGGGAAAAACGCCCGTAGCCCAGCTATCAGACAACTGTCCATCGAGAAAACGGGAGTAGTCCAGCCCCAGACGCTCGGCACGCTCCCGCTTGCCTTGCTGAATGGCGCGGCGCACGTCGGCAGCGGTGCCGGTGAAACCGGATGCATCGAGACCGGCATCTTCCAGCATCATTTTCAGCCCCTCGTTGACCGTGGTCTGATCACGCAGTCGCGGGCTGGGCTGCCCGAGCGGCACGATCATGCGGCTGGCGCCGTTGGGGTAAAGGTCGTACTGCACATTCAAATCACCCATGACACCGCGGGTCTCCGGGTGCACCGCATGCAGGTGGTAGCTCTCATAGAAGGCCTCTACGCCTACTTTCCAGTTGGCGCCCCATTCACTGCGCACATGGCGCGCAACCCGCATATCGCCCAGGCAGTAGGCTTCGAGATAGCCTTCGGGCAGGCCTATCGCTTCCTTGAGCGGCTGCTCTGGCTTCTCGTCCATGTTGATGAACACGATGCCCGCCAGCGTATCGCAGTGCACGGGTTTCAGACCCGGGCGATGGGCCACCACTTCTGGCTTGAAATACTCTTCGTCTGTAATCCGCCGTAAGGTGCCGTTGTTATGGAAGCTCCAGCTGTGGAAGGGGCAGACAAATACCTTGCGGTTGCCACGCTCGTCCCAAACCAGCCGTGCGCCACGGTGGGCGCAGACGTTATAAAAAGCCTTGATACCCTCCTCGGTGCGCGTGACGATGATCGACTCGTCGCGGATATTGAACAGGAAGAAATCACCCACTTCAGGAATGTCCGACTCGACACCGGCAATCAGCCAGGAACGCGTCCACAGTTTGTCCCATTCACGCTGCATGTATTCGCGACTGAAATACCCCTCTTTGCCCACAACAGCAACACCGTTGTCCACTTCCGGCTGCTTCGACTCCAGCGACTCCGCCGGCGCGTCGGGGTTGATCACCGCAATCGGTACACCTTTCGCATTCATGATGAGTTACCTCTCTGGCTATCAAGTGTGAACACCGGCAGGGTGACGTTTTCGGACCAGGCTGCAAACTTCACCTGTACCGGAAGCCCTACCGCTACCGCTTCGGGCGCGCAATCGACGATATGACTCATCAACGTCGGCCCTTCTTCCAGTTTTATCAAAGCGACCACATACGGCGCTTCATAGGCTTTGGAGATCGGCCGGCGCACCACCGTAAAGCTGCGGATTTCGCCGCGCCCGCTGGCGGCTGACCACTCCAGCTCGTCACTCAGGCAGCTGCCGCAGATGATGCGCGGATAGAACTGGTAAATGCCGCAGCTGCCGCAGCGCTGCAAGCGCAATTCGCCCACCCGGCAACCGGCAATGTAGGCATCGGCGAGCGCTCCGCTGGCAGGTTGAATCCGTTCCATATCAGCGTGGCTCCCTGCCGAGAATGAGTGTGCTGTGGCTGGACATAATGCCGCCCTGCGCGTGCAGCAGGCCGTAGCGCGCATTGCTCACCTGCCGCTCGCCTGCCGTGCCTCGCAGTTGCCAGACCGACTCGGTCAGCGCGAACATGGATCCGGGGTTGCCCGGATGGCAGTGCGACAACAGGCCGCCATGCGTATTCACCGGCAATTGACCACCCGGGCCAATGCCCGCATCCGTGACAAACGCACCGCCCTCGCCCTTGGCACAGAACCCCAGGTCCTCCAGCTCAACCAGCACCGTGGGTGTGAAACAGTCGTACAGCTGTGCGAAATCCATGTCTGCCGGGCGCAGGCCCGCCATCGCGTAGGCCCCCTGCCCGGATTCACGCGCCGTGGAGGTGGTGAGATCCCGCGCCTGGCTGATGTGTTCGTGACCATGCCCCTCGCCCATGCCCAGCACATACACTGGGGGCTGCGGCAGGTCGCGCGCGCGCTCGGCCGACACGAGAATGATCGCCGCGCCGCCATCCGACACCAGCGAGCAATCAAGCAGATGCAGCGGGTCGGCGATCATGCGCGAATTCAGCACGTCATCGACACTGATGGGGTCGCGCATTTGCGCCGCCGGGTTGCGCGCCGCGTGCGCCCTGCAGGCAACTGCAATCTCGGCGAAGTGCTCGGGTCGGGTGCCGTAACGGGCCATGTGTGCCTGGGCGATCAGCGCGTAATAGGCGGGCACGGTGGGACCATAGGGCTGCTCATACTGCGGGTGACCGGTAGACGACTGCATCAGCATCGCCTGGTCACGGGTCAGGCCGCTGCGCAGGCTGTCCGCCATGGCAATCACCACCACATCCGCCATGCCCGTGACAATGGCCGAGGCCGCATGTTGCAGCACAGAGAAGGTGGTGCCGCCGCCTGCACCCGCAGCAAAGCAGTAGCGCGGCGCAATATTCAGATACTCGGCGATGGCTTCGGCGTGGTACAGCATGGGTTGCGCCATGCTGTTGCAGGTCACCAGCCCATCCACCTCATCCTTCTTAATGCCGGCGTCAGCCAGGGCCAGCAGTATCGACTCGATACACAGCTCGGTGGCCGTTCGGTCCGGTACGACGCCGACGCGGGTGTCCGCAGCGCCCACAATGGCCACACTGCCGCGCAAGAGGCTCACTGCTCCGCTCCGAGGCCGGTCATTGGGGCTCCATCAACGCGGTGGCGATGCCGGGGGTTACCACCTCGCCGGCCGCGTTCTTGACGAAGACTTCAATCCGCACTTCACCCGCTGCCTGGTCGACCGCAGTGACGGTGCCGCCCGAGGTGAGGGTTTCACCAATGTAGGTCGCTGCGCGGTTGGAGTACTCGATGGACAACAACCGACCACTGTCACCCAGCCACTCCTCTACGCACTGGTTCAGCCAGTCACCCAGCATGGGGCCGGCAATCACCAGCCCGGGGTAACCTTCTACATTGCGCGTATACGGCTCATCAAAGTGAATACGGTGTGCGTTCCACAGCGCCGCGTTGTACAGAAACAGCTGTACGTTATCAGGCGTCAGTGCGCGTTCTGGCAGCGCATCACCTACCTGTACCGAAACAAGGGATCGTTTTTCTGAAAGGCCCAAAGCGCTCACCTTAGAATACGTGTGGTCTGTTCGCGGATCACTGCTTCACCCGCATCGTTGACAATCTGCATGTCGACTTCATAGAAAATGAGCGGCCCGGAGCGACCATGCTTTTCGTAGATATTGGTCAGCGTGCGCGTGGCGGTGAGCCAGTCGCCGGGGTAGACGGGTTTCAAGTAGTCGATTTTCAAGCCTCCCGCCATCGCCCGTTCCAGGGGAAACTTCGGCAACAGCGAGTCGATGGACACCCCATCCGGGGTCAGTTCATCGAGTTCCACCACATCCCAGAACAGTGCCACATGAAACATGGGGGGCGCCTGGTCACCGTCCAGGTACTTGCGTTGGCGATTGCCCGTTGCGATCGCGTATTTGCGAATATCGCGACGGGTCACCAGTTCCCGTTGCGGGGTGCTCTGCCGCCCGATATTGGCCAGCAACTCATCGCTGAGAAGCGTTGTCATACCTTCCTCTCTCCCTGATTCCAGTAAGGGTCACGCAGTTCGCGCTTCAGGATCTTGCCGGTGGGGGCCTTGGGCAGGCTGTCGACAAAGTCCACGGAACGCGGTTTCTGGTACGAGGCGAGGTGCTCACTGGCGGCTGCGATGATGTCCTGCTCCGTTGCCTGCATGCCCGGCTTTAGCACCACAACCGCTTTCACCGATTCGCCCCACTCGGCATCCGGCACGCCAAACACTGCCGATTCCAGCACCGCAGGGTGTTGGTGAATGGCCGCCTCAACCTGCGTGCTGTAAATATTCTCACCGCCGGAAATGATCATGTCCTTGGCCCGGTCAACAATGAAGATGTAGCCGTCTTCATCCCACACCGCCACATCGCCGGTATACATCCAGCCATCACGCAGTGTGTCTGCCGTCAGGTCGGGGCGCTGCCAGTAGCCCACCATATTGGCCTCGGATTGCACCAGAATTTCGCCCGGTGTCACCCCGTCGCGCGGCACCGGTTTGCCTTCACGGTCCACCAGCTTGATGGTGGTCATGAAGCCCTCCCGTCCGCAGGAGCTCAGGCGCTCGGGGTGGATGCCGGCGATAGCATTGGCATGATCCTCCTGCGACAGGAAACTCATGGTCATGCCTTCCGTCTGGCCATAACCCTGAATCAGCGTGCAGGGAAAAGCAGCCAGTGCCGCTTTCACAACGCTGTGCGGCATGGGGCCGCCACCGTACTGGATGTTGCGCAGGCTGCTGAGGTCGTAGTCTGCGAAATTGTCCACAGCCATCATCCAGTTGAGCATGGTGGTAATACCCAGGAAGGCGGACACACGCTCACGCTGAATGACTTCCAGTGCCAGTTTCGCTTCGAAATTGATCAATACCAGCGGGCAGCCATGGGCCATATAGTTCATGGCCAGGCCAACGGGTATATGAAACATCTGCCCGGTGAGCATATACACGTCAGAGGGCACGATACGCTCGGCAACGGTCTGGTTGATCATCCCGGCAAAGAGTGAACGGTGCGTGTGCAACGCACCCTTTGATTCCCCGGTGGTGCCGCCCGTGTATAGAATCAGGACCGGATCATCATCCGTCACCGAAGCGGACTGCGCAGGCTCTTCCGCGCTCGCCTGGGCCAGAAGTGCCTCGTAGCTGCCATCGCTACCGTTACCAAATGCAAATGACGCCGGTATGCCCGCCTGAGTCGCCAGCGTTGCTGCCACCTCCGCGTACTCTGCGGAATACATCAAAACGGCGGGATCTCCTCCACTGGCTATCTTGACCAGTTCCTCGCCACCCAAACGCCAATTCAGTGGCTGCACGATCAGCCCGACCCGGGCGCAACCGTAGTAGACCTCCATGTACTCAATACAATTGCGAGCCAGCACGGCGACACGCGCACCCTTGGCCAGGCCCAGCGGCCCCATGAGGGCGTTACCCAGTCGACGCACACGCTCATCCAGATCGCCGAACGTAAGCCGCCGCCCGCTGGAAACATCAATCAGCGCTTCCCGCGCTGGCGCAAGCCGAGCCGTCTTCGCCGGGATCATGCCAATATTCACGTCAGCCCTCCGTCAGTAACTTTTATCGAGCTCGAGGTGCCTCGACACCAGCTCCCAACGCCCTTCACGCTGTACGACGCGATCGTGATAGACCCCGGCGGACAACAGCGCGATGGCCCCGCCCTCGGTCGCGAACAGGGTCAGGTTGGAGATCACCGCTATGCCCTCGCCTTCGCTGTCGTCATGCGGCTCATCGGGAAAAAAGATATTGGATACGACATGCCGCCGCTTGTCCGTTTGCTGCGCCATGGCACCCGTCATCAGGTCCATGATCCCTTCACGCGAGTGGAAGGGGCCCGCCAACTCACCACCGGCTATGCGCAGGCTGAATCTGGCATCCACTGCGAAGCTTGCCGCCAACATCTCCAGATTCCGTTCATCCAGAGCATAGGCAGCGCGAGAGAGCAATTCATGAATGGCGAGCTTATCCGCCAGTTCCAGCGTTGTCGTCATACGGTATCCTCCAATCCCAAACTCGTTAGCGTGCGCCGCCATCAGGGAGGCCAACACGACTCACATGCGCAGCACCGCCATTAGCGTAATGGACAGTCAAATTGTGCCGCCCTGCAACGAGGAACGCAGCGCTACTGGCTGTGCTCGCGCCAGGACCCGCGCCTTCGCGGCGCCGGCTGAATTGGGAGCTGTTGACCTGCATTATTGTTTTCTCAACATACTTGCGGAAAAAAGCATAAGCATATCTTGAACATTGTTCAAGATATTTCTGAAGATAATAAAGGGCAAACACTTGGTCGCGTTTGCCGTGAACTGATAAAGTCCGACTATGACCTCCAGCCCTGCAAAAACCTCCCTGCGCGACACGGCTACCACGCCACAGGCCACCACGCCGCGGCGAGACACGCGCGGAGAAAAGCGCCGTCGACGCATCTACAAGTCACTGCACGACTGCATCATCAGCAAGGGCTATGTGAAAACCACACTGGCGGACATCGCCGAAGGTGCCGGCATGAGTGCCAGCCACCTGCTCTATTATTTCAACGGCAAAGAAGCGATTCTCGAACAGTATTTTGCCAACGTGGCCGTGCGCTTCCTCGAACGTATCGAAGCCTTCGCACAACACCCCGCGGAGCAGCAGGTACAGCTGCTGGCTGATTTCTGGTTCAAGGGGGAAACCAGCACACGCCTGGAGATCGGCTTCATGCTGGAGTGCTTCGGCAATGCGGTAAACGATGACATCCTGCGCATCACCAAGGCGGACTTCGACAGCCGCTGCAAGGCCCATCTGGCGAGCATTTTTGCCTGCGCACCGCAGCTGCTGCTGGCGGACGCGCGGGACTCCGCGGAAATCGCCTACTCGATGATGATCGGCCTGCGTTCAGCCGTGTATTTCGATGACGATATCAGCCTGGAGCGGGCACACACCCTGTTCACGGAAACCGTCAACAGGATGAGTGGCTTCAGCGCCTGAGGCACACCCGAGTCCTAGCGCAGGCGCGGCAGGACCTTTTCCGCAATATACTGCAGGCGCCGGTTACCTGATTCCAGTGGCTCACCGGGAAACTGCGCCCAGAAGTGGATGTCGCGGATCATGGGATAATCCGCCACCAGTGTCTTCAACTTGGTTACCGCCATATCCGCATCCCACAGCTCATACAGGCCGTTCTCGATAGCCGAGAACACATCGTCATACAGCGCTGCCTGTTCCGGCGGGCCAAACGCGCCCCACTGGATGTAGGCATTGGTCTGGTAGAGGATGTGATCGGCTATGCGCGCCGCTTCTGCCTCCGGGTCTTCCGCAATGATCGCCCAGCAGCCGAGAATCACATTGCCATCGTCCAGCGACTTGCCCTGGGAGACCAGTGCCTCGCAGTAGTTGTCCAGACCCAGGCCACCCGTGGAAAGAAATCCGTCGGCCACGCGGGCAGCCCGCTCAATGGCCGGTGGCGCCATGCCACCCAGCAGGATTTTCGGCGTGTGCACCGGTGCCGGCAGTACTTTCAGGTCACCCACGGTGAAGCGTTTGCCGCTGAAGTTGACCGGCTCACCCGACCAGCTGCGGCGCAGGATTTCGATCCCCTCCTCCACCAGGCTGGGCCGGTGGGAGAGCTGACGCCCGAACTGATCGAACTCCAGCTGCCGGTAGCCAATGCCCACGCCCAGGTCGAAACGTCCACCGCTCAGCAGGGACACCGTCGCCGCGTCCTCCGCCATGCGCACCGGGTCATGCAGGGGCAACAACATGAGGTTGGTGCCGATGTGCATGGCGCGCGTGCGCGCGGCGATGGCCGCCGCTATCACCAGTGGCGAGGGGGTATAGCCGTCCTCACAAAAATGGTGCTCGGTGAGCCACACCGAGTTGAAGCCCAGCGCCTCTGCATCGGCGATCTGACCCAGGCGGCTGGCGTAGAAACTCTCGAAGTTTTCCTGCCAGGGGGCCGGATTGCGGAAGTCGTACCAGAGTCCGTAATTCACAGTCGATGTCATGTTTTGCGCCCTCCCAGGCTCAGGCAATGTCTGTCAGAAAGGCCAGCAGGTCGCGGTTGTATTCTTCCTTCACTTCGATGAACGGAGCGTGCCCAACACCCTCGTATTCCACTACACGCGCCCTGGCGTTATGGCTGCCCACCCAGCGACAGATGTCCGGGGCCACGAATCCGTCTTCACTGCCGACGAATGACAGTATGGGGATATCCAGTGCCGCAAGTTGCGCGCGCTGATCCAGCGGCGCCAGCTGCGCGAGCGTAACGTGGGCCATGGGTGAGGACTGGCAGAACACACGCCACATCCAGTCCGTAATGGCGGGCGATACCTCTTTCGCACACACCGCGTGCACCAGGCCGGAAAGAAACCCGATGCGATCCGCCTGCAGTGCAGCGACCGTGCCGGCCATGTCGGCCTCAGTGCCGCCCGCTTTGAAGTCGGGTTTCTGCACATAAATGGGTGTGGCGCCACCAGTCAGCACCAGACCTTTGCAACGACTGCCGAGGCGATCGGCAGCTTCCACCGCCACCGCACCACCCAGCGACCAGCCGTTCAACACCACCGAGTCGAGGCCGAGCTTGTCGACCAGGCTGACCACATCGCCGGCGATGGCGTTGATGCCCAGATCGGCAAAATCTTTATCGGACGCCCCGCAGCCGCGATGATCCAGCATGATCACCCGGTGCCCGGCGGCGAGTAGCGGCGGCAGCGTGTTGTCCCAGGCGCGACAGCTGAAGCCCCATCCGTGGATCAGCAGTAGCGCGCTGCTGCCCTCACCGTAATCCTCGAAATATACGCTCTTGCCACAATCAGTCTGCAGGTAGGACATGACATTACTCCTTGTTGCTGAGAAGTCGTTTTATGTTGTTTTCGTAATCACTGAACACGGCATGCAGGTCCAGCGCCTCGGCGTTGACCAGCCACTGATAGATGAGGCCGAAAATGAAAGCATTGAACTGTACGGAGAACTGCTCCGGGTTGATTACCGGGTCAATTTCGCCGTCCTCAATTCCCAGGCGCACCCAGCGCGCAGCATCCTCCCGGTAAATGCGATGATGATCGGCGAGCTTGTTACGGATCTTTGAATCGTGACCCAGCGACTCATACCAGAGGATGTACATGGCACGCATGTAGCTCGCCTCGGCGGTGAGAAAATCGCGCAACGCATCCAGTGCGCCGATCACGGCCTCAATACCGGTCTTGCCACCCACGTAACTGTTGAGATGCGCTTTCCAGCGCCCGTCGAAACGCACGAAAAGCTTGTTGAGGAACCCCTCTTTCGAGCCGAAGCGGGAATGCGCGAGGCCGCGGCTGTAGCCGGCGAGTTCGCCAATTTCCTTCAGTGTGGTGCGCTCGGTACCGCGTTCGATGATGAGCTGGATGGCCGCCTCGAACATACGCTTGTCGGAGAGCGCCGTCCTTTCCGCCTGCGTTCTGCGACGCGTACCGGTTTCCCCTGCCCGCTTCCCTGCTGCTGTCATCCGCTTTTCTCCCAATCCTGCGACGCGCACAGTACGCGGCGCCGCTATTTCACGTAGTCGACGGCGTATTCTCCGGCTGCATGGCGCTCACGCAAGACTTTCTTGTCCAGCTTGCCCACACTGGTCTTGGGGATTTCGTCAACGAACGACCAGTACTCGGGAATCCAGAACTTCGCCACCCGGTCGGCAAGAAAAGCCCGCAGTGCGGCCGGCGCGACCTCCGACTCCGCGACCACTATAGCCAGTGGACGCTCCTGCCAGCGCTCATCATCCGTGGCGATAACTGCCACCTCGCGCACGGCGGGGTGCGCCAGAAGTGCGCCCTCCAGGTCCACCGAAGAAATCCATTCGCCGCCGGACTTGATGACATCCTTGGTTCGGTCGGTAAGCTGCACAAAGTGTTTTTCATCAATATGGCCGACGTCGCCCGTGCGCAGCCAGCCGTCTGCGGTGAAGGAGTCTTCGGCTTTAATGTTGTGATAGGCGCCCGTTATCCACGGGCCGCGCAACTGCAGCTCACCTACGTCACGGCCATTGTGTGGCAGTTCATGGCCATCGGCGTCTACCACACGCACTTGCACACCGGGTACCGGTCGGCCGCTCTTGGCGCGCCAGGGCGTTTCACCTTCCGGCCCAGGCTCCCGAGGCGGGTGGGACAGATGACACAGCGGGCTGGTCTCAGTCATTCCCCAACCCTGCAAAACCGGTACGCCCCAACGCTCGCGAGCGGCATCAATGAGCGCCGGCGCTACCGCAGCGCCACCACAGACCAGCATGCGGAAGCTATCCATCTGCAGGCCGGTATCGCGGGAAGCGCGCAGCAGGTCGGCGAGGATGGTCGGCACGGTTGCTGTGAAGGTAGGCTTTTCGGCGCGAATCATCGCCTCGATACCCGCGGCCTGCAGATGCGGTCCGGGCAGAATGAAATCGCTGCCGCTGAGCCAGCCGCTGTAGGGGAGCCCCCAGGCATTGGCATGAAACATGGGTGGCAGCAAGAGGATGCGGTCGCGCTCGTTGATGCCGAAGGTGTCGGTTGCGCGGGACGCCAGCGAGTGCACAAAGGTGGTCTTATGGCTGTAGACGACCCCCTTGGGGTTACCGGTGGTGCCACTGGTGTAACACACAGCGGCCGCCGCGGTTTCCTCCAGCTCCGGCCAGGGAAAACGGCCATCTTGCGCCGCCAGTGCCTGGGCATAGCTGCTCGCAGGAATTCCGCCCACCTCCGCAGCATCACCGTCCACGAGCAACACATGCTCCACGGTGGTGAGCAGAGGCACAACCGGCAGAAACAGCTCGAGCAGGCTGGCATCGAGAATCACCACACGATTTTCAGCGTGGTTGATGACCCACGCCACCTGTTCTGCCGACAGACGGATGTTAACCGTGTGCATGATGGCGCCCATGGAGGGTATCGCCAGATAGGCTTCCATGTGCGCCAGGTTGTTCCAGCTGAACGTGGCAACCCGGTCGCCACGACCGATACCGAGCGCCGCGAGTGCGCCCGCCAGGCGCTCGGCCTGGTCTGCCACATCGCGATAGGACGACCAGTGCGTCTGCTCGCCATCAAAAACCCCGACCCGGCTTTCGGGGAAGACCGCCGCGCCATGCTCCATGATCATGCGCACGGTCATGGGCATGTGCATCATTGTCGCCTGCATCGAACTCGCTCCTTCTTACCAGTGGCCGCGCGCGGCTGCCGCCGCTTCTTCCAGCAGAGCAGGGACATCGTATTCCAGCCCCTTGGCGTAATCCGAGTCCACCTTGCCCTGGATGTACAGGCTATAGGCACCCTCGACAATTGCTGCAAGCCGCCAGAAAGCGAAGCACAGGTAAAAATCCAGGTTGGTAAGCGGAAAGCCGGTGGCCGCGCCCCAGCGCTCTGCCAGTACGCGACGGGAGAGCGCATTTTCGCAGCGGCTGACCGCCTGAATATGTCTGAATCCTGGCGGATCCAGCTCTCGCGGCCCCCAGAACATCAGGAACAGGCCCAAATCAGCGAGCGGATCACCAATGGTCGCCAGCTCCCAGTCAATCACGGCAGCCAACCCTGGGCGGTCCGGGTGCGACAGCGTGTTGTCGAGGTGGTAGTCACCGTGAATCAACCCCACAGGGCCCGACTCGGGAATGTTATTCAGGAGCCAGACCGCTAGCTCATCCAGCAGCGGCAGGTCGCGTACCGGAGACTCGGCTCGCGCCGCGCGCCAGCGGGTAATCTGTCGCTCAAGGAAATTCTGGGGATTGCCCAGACGCTCCAGCCCGATCGTTTGCCAGGGCGCCCTGTGGATGGCCGCGAGCTCGTCGATCAGGTCTTCGCCAAGACGGTTCACGCTGGCGGCAGTAGCCGGGTAGGTGGCGGGCAGAGTATCCGTAATCGCTATCCCGTCAACGTGGGAAACGAGCAGAAAGGGTCGCCCGATGACCGCGGCATCTTCGCACCAGCCCACCACGCGTGGCGCCTTGACGTGGCCCTGTATGGCGCGCAACACGGTGGCCTCGCGCTCGATACCGCGGTGCGATGTCGCAGAGATGGCATTTTCGGGCGGGGTGCGCAGAACCAGCGGACCGTCGTCGCTAGCCAGCAGCAGCGTGAGGTTGGCGTTGCCGCCGCTCAGGGCTTGCGATACCCGGGCACCTTTGAGCCCTGTCTCAGCCTCGATCCACGCCGCCAGCGGCGCATCGAAAGGATGACCGGCGCTCATCCTGGCACCCCGAAGCTGCTCATAAGGCCGCCATCGACCGGCACGAAGGCGCCCGTCATATAGCGGGCACGCGCCACGGCGTCTACCACCTGCGCAATCTCCTCCGGCTGCCCATAGCGACCGAGGGGTATCGTCTGTCGCATCGCTTCCAGCGCCTTGTCCGACAGCCCGCCCGTCATTTCGGTCAAAACCAGCCCGGGAATCACCAGATTTACGGTAATACCGCGAGACGCAAACTCCACCGCCAGGGCGCGTGTGAGGCCGGCCAGGCCTGCCTTCGATGCGGCGTACGCCGAGTCGCCCGGGAAACCGCGAAAGCCCACCACAGCGCCGATATTGATGATCGCCGCCCCTTCACCGAGGTGCGGGTCCGCAGCGCGTATCACATTGACCGCGCCTTTCAGATTCACGTCCAGCACGCTTTCCCAGGCGTCCAGAGTGATGCGCCCGATGCGCCCGCCACGGTGCAAGCCGGCGTTGTTGACCAGAACGTCTACCCGCCCCCAGCGCTCAACCACCGAGGCCATCGCCGCGGCAACGGCATCAGCGTCGCTGACGTCTGCCCTGCAGGCCATGCAGTGAGTTCCCAGCGAATCCGCCAGTGCGGTGACGTCCTCACCGCGCGCGATCAAAGCCACCTTGTCACCCGCTGCCAGCGCCCGCTCAGCAATCGCGCGGCCAATACCTCGGGATGCACCGGTAATGAACCAGATTTTTTTGTCTACCATTATTTCACTTATACCCGAATGAGTTTATTATTTGCTTGTTTGCATCTAACAAGTCTAAACTAGGCTTCACGCAAGTCAAGTAAAACAAGCCCCGAGGGCTGAATACGCTGGCGCGGTTTCCCCCACTCCTGAAGCGGGAACGGTGGCCAACCTCAACCGAAAACCAGACCATAAAGGATATCATCGTGAGTTGGAGCTTTGAGACTGACCCGGAATTCCAGCAGCAGCTGGAGTGGATTGCCACCTTCACGCGAGAGGAAATCGAGCCGCTGGACCTCGTTTTCCGCGAACCCGGCGACCCATGGGACCCGGACTCCCCCGCCGCCAAAGCCATGGCGCCACTGCGCAAGATCGTCAAAGAGAAGCGTCTGTGGGCCTGCCATATAGGCCCGGAGCTGGGCGGCCAGGGCTACGGCCAGGTCAAGCTCGGGCTGATGAACGAAATTCTCGGCCGCAGCCGCTTCGGGCCCAGCGTGTTCGGCTGCCAGGCGCCCGACTCCGGCAACGCGGAAATCCTCGCGCACTTCGGCACAGACGACCAGAAAGCGCGCTTCCTGCAGCCGCTGCTGGACGGCGAGATTGCCTCCTGCTACTCCATGACGGAACCCCAGGCTGGCGCCGACCCGGCAGAGTTCACCTGCACCGCCACGCGCGATGGTGACGAGTGGGTAATCAACGGTGAAAAGTGGTTCGCCTCCCACGCCCGCTTCTCCGAGTTCCTGCTGGTGATGGTGGTGACTGATCCGGACGTGCCCATCCACGAAGGCGCTTCCATCGTGCTGGTGGAAAAAGGCACGCCGGGCATGGAAATACTGCGCAACTCCGCGGTCGGCCCCTATGTAGAACAGGGTGACGGCGTACACGCCTATATCCGCTTCACCAACTGCCGCGTCCCCGCCGACAACCTCCTCGGTGAAGAGGGCAAGGGCTTTCTGGTCGCACAGACACGCCTGGGCGGCGGCCGGGTTCACCACGCCATGCGCAGTGTTGGCGTGTTGAAAAAAGCCATGGACATGATGTGTGAGCGGGTACTGAGCCGCACCACCAAGGGTGAGCCGCTGGCTAACAAGCAGATGACCCAGGACAAGATTGCCGACAGCTACACGCAGATTCTGCAATACCGCCTGCACGTGCTCTACACCGCGTGGCTGATCGACAAGTACAAGGAATACAACCGCGAGGTGCGCAAGGAAATCGCCGCCATCAAGGCCGCGACACCGAAAATACTGCAGGAGGTGATTTATCGCGCCATGCACCTGCACGGCAGCCTGGGCATGTCAGACGAAGTACCGCTGATGACCATGTGGGCGAACATTCCGGAACTCGGCGTGGTAGACGGCCCGTCGGAGGTGCACAAGATCACCGTGGCGCGCACCGTGCTGCGCGACTACAAGCCTGCCCCCGGCCTGTTTCCCACCTATCACACCCCCACCCAGCGCGCAGCGGCCCTGGAGAAGTACGGCCACTTCCTCGACAACAAGTAAGCGGGCTACTATCCGGCCCCGCACTGCGCGGTGGCCGGCTCTCCTACCGGGGGATACTGATCTCCATACGCGGCATCGCCTCGGGCATGCCGCCCAGCGCTACCGCACAGCGCGATGAGCCATTGAACCACGCCACCAACAGTGACAGGTGCAACAACTCCGCCTCAGTGAACTGCTCAAGCAACGCGCTGCGCAACTCGTCATCCATGCCGGCAGGATCCAGATTGTACTGATCGACAAACGCCACCAGCAGTCGCTCCCGCGGCGACAACTCGGCGTCCGGCTCATTCGCGCGAATCATCTGCACTTTTTCTTCAGTCAGCCCATCGCTGATCGCCACGTCGTAACGCACCGCCTGACACATTACGCAACCCGTGTGGCGCGCATTGCGCAACCGCGCCAACTCCACCTCGGCAGCGGGCAGAGGGCCCGCGTCCCACACGGCGGCATTCAGCGCCAGGTAGGGCTCCAGCGTGCCGGGCACAATACCCAGCGCAGAATCGCGGATAACGTTACCGGAGTTACCCGCGGGTGGTTGCACCCTCGCACTAACTGGCATGTTGATGCACTCCCGCAGGCGCTGCCTGCCACAAAAGACCCAAACGGATCAGCCCGTCAAATACTCCCAGTGCCTGCAACAGGGCCACCAGGCCGTCCTCACCGATATGCGCCTTGACCGCATCGGCCTGGGCGTCGGTGATGGCGCCACAGTCCATCGCATGCACTTCGGTAAACTCGAGGCAGGCGCGCTGCTCAGCGCTGAACACGGACGCGCGCGGCCAATCCTGCAGCTGGGCGCGCCGCTCGGCAGATACCGGCACCTCCTGCAGCGTGAAATCCGCATCGCTGCGGTGCAGTTGCGCGAGCCGCAGGCGGCACAGCTCCAGGGTTTCTGGGGCCACCTGTGGCAACCGATACACACTCTGGTAAAGCGCACGAAAAGGACCGCTGATCGCTGGCAAGCGGTCCAGCAGCTGCTCCCGATCGAGCCCCTCGACAATCCAGTTCATATGTTCCTCCCCGCGCTCACGTGCGCTAACCGAATCACCATCAGGCGCTGAATGCAGCACCCGCCTCTGCCTGACCCAGGCGTATCAAGCGGCTGTCTGCAACCGCTACCTGACGGTGCACTACGATCGCACGATATTCCGGGTCGGTGACCATGGCCATGAAGGCACCGGAATTGGGATAGAGTGCCACAAAGGCGACATCCCATTGCTCCTCCGGCGGACCAATGACGACACATTCGGGCCGGCCACGCCAGAGGATGCTACCGCCCAGGCGCTTGAATACCGGCCCGCTGTATTTACCGTAGCGACTATAGGCCTCTGCCCCGGTGATGGTCTCGCCATCGGGGTACACGGCCTGGGCGTTGAGTCGAACCAGGTTCAGCATCATGATCGGCGTGTCACGCGGCAGCGACTTGAAATCATCGAACTGTTCGCGGGTGGGATCGACGTTTTGACTCATACATGCTCCAGTATTGTTCATTATTCAGGCGCCAAGCTTAACGCTACTGCCTGCCCAGGTATAGCGCACTGCCCGGGATCGAAAATAGTGAGCCCGCGGGTAGCCATGCTAAACCACGCGCTCTGTACAGCGCCGAAAGAACGGCTATGTTTTCAGTATGCAAAAAACCAGTGACATTCTCTGGCAGGACGCGCAGCACCAGACACTGTTTGCGATTCTTGACCTTATTGCCCAACCCGAATCGGGAGCGGAGGTGGTGCGCCACCTGCACGACTACGCGGAAAGCCACTTTGCCCTGGAGGAACACTACATGGCCGCCCTCGCCTACCCGGAACGCAGCGCGCACATTGCGGCGCACGATCAATTCCGCGAGGAAATCGCGTCGCTACTGGAGCAGGACGAGGACGATGCCGCATTCAGGGCGGTGGTTGCCACCTTCCTCACCGAGTGGCTTCGCCGCCACGTATTCGGCATCGACAAGGCACTCGAGGCGTTCATACTCGCCTCGGCGCGCAAATAAACGGCGAGGAGGAGTAGCGCCCGCCGCGGGGTCGTAACGTGTGTTGTCTAAAATGCGACGTGAGCCGTAAGCCAGACTTTGTCGGTGTCCTGATAGGCAGGCTCGCCATCACCGTCGAAGAATGCCGCTTTCAGCTCCAGTGACAGTTTGGGGGTGAGCGCCCAACCGAGCAGCAGGTCCAGTTCCGAGCCGAGACTGCGGCTGTTCCGGTCGGTCTCGAAGTCGTGGTACACCGCGCGCCAGTTAAAGGCATCATGCTTGCCCGACACCGCGAACCAGGCGTCCTGAATGCCGTCACCGGGCGTACCGAGAAACTTGTCTGCCCAACCCTGGAACTTGTGCAGTGTGGCCAGCGGCGTGCGAAAGCCCTGCCCGTTATCGCTGCCCAGGACCTCGTAACCCGCCTCCAGCTTGGCCAGCGACAGGGCCCAGCCCGCGTCCACGTTGTAGTAGGTGGCGCGGTAATTCGCGGGATTGTCGCCCGCATCAGACTGTGTGGCGAGTGCCAGATTGAAATTGAAATCCGACCATTGCCCACTGTACTCAACGCCCACCGTGTCGCTGGCATTGGCGACAGTGAGTCCGGGCGCGAAGTTGGCATCCGGATCGATATCCAGCAGATACGCAAACCCGGACAGGCTCTGTTTCTCTGCCGGCGACCAGGTGGCCCGCAGCAGGCCGATGTCTCCGTCCCAATCCGCCGGCTGGGCGCCATCATCGGGCCCAAAAATGCGCTGCACGCGGTACACGTAGCTCGCGTCCACCTGCAGGACGCTCGTGGGCTGCCACTGTGCGCGCAGGCCATCGTAAGTCTGCTCATTCTGGCGCCAGACTACGTTGCCGACAAAACGGTGGTTACCGTGAAGGATGCGCTGCCGGCCCAGCGTGCCGTGTAAATCACCATTGCGGTAGTCCACCTGCACGCGGTTGACTTCGGTGCCCTCCGGATCTGCCACAACGGGATAGCGCAGTTCGCCATTGGTGGTGGAGTTGTAGAGGTCGTTGCCGATCGCCGTGACATCATCGATTTCAAGTGCAAACGACACGCCCGCCCAGTCGGCAGAGGCCAGGGTTAGTCGCGAGCGCAGGGTAGAGGCCAGCGCCGTCTCCGCGAACGGTGCCTGATCTACGTACTCCAGCCGATAACGGAAATCCAGGTGGGCACTGCCATTGCTGATCATGCCAGCCACACCATTGCCGTTACTGTCGGCGGCAATACCGGGCACTGCTGTCAGGGTGGTGCCCAGGAGCAGTGCGTATAGACTGTTGGCGCGAACACTGGGGGCCCCGAAGGGCCCCTTTGCGTTGTTGCCTGATGACAACGGTGAACCCATCTCAGTAGATATCCTTGCGTGTGTTGTACACGTTGAACTTGCCCGTGGGGGTTACCAGCCGTGGATCCTTGATGACATGCTTCAGCTTGCGCGTCTTGTCATCCACGACCACGATGGCCGACACCTGATCCATGCCGTTCCAGACCGAGAACCAGACCTCGTTGCCGGCGGCATTGTACTCGGGTTGCACCACGCGTGCAGGGCCTTCTTCGATCCCTGCCCACTCAGCGATGGGCAATACCTCGTAACCCGCCTCGAAGTCGTCGATGTTATACACCGCCGCCGACTGGCTCACGCTCTCCTGCGGATGCAGGGTATTGTCGACCCAAAGGTTGCGGGATTTGGGGTGCGTTTTGACGAACAGCGAGCCGCCGCCCTGTGCTTTCAGCGTACGCACCACCTTCCAGGCGTGCTGCGGGTGGTTCTCGGGATCGGTGCCGATGAAGGTCATGTTCTCGTTGCCCAGTGCCGAGGTCACCCATACCGGCCCGAACTCAGGGTCAACGAGGTTGGCACCACGACCGGGGTGTGGAATCTTGGTGACATCCACCAGCGCTTCGATGTTGCGGTCCCGGGAATCCACCACCGCAATCTTGTCGGACTGGTTGGCAGCGGTGAGGAAATAGCGGTGGCTCGCATCCCAGCCGCCATCGTGCAGGAACCGCGCCGCTTCCAGTGTGGTCACGGAAAGCGCATCGAGGTTGCTGTAATCAACCAGCAGGATCTTGCCGGTTTCCTTCACGTTGACGATGAACTCAGGGTGCTCGTGGGAGGCCACGATTGCCGCAACACGCGGCTCCGGGTGGTATTCCTGCGTGTCCACGGTCATACCGCGAGTGGACATGATCTTGGTCGGCTCAAGTGTCGCGCCATCCATCAACACATACTGCGGGGGCCAGTAGGCACCGGCAATGGCGATCTTGTCTTCGTAGCCGGGGAACTTCGAGGTTTCCACGGAACGGGCCTCAAGACCAATCTTGACCGTTGCCACGCGCTGCGGCGGGTTCATATACAGGTCGATCATGTCGATCTTGGCATCGCGTCCGATGGTGTAAACATAGCGACCGGAATGCGAGGCGCGTGAAATGTGCACCGCGTAGCCGGTTTTCAGAATGGTGACGATATCCTTGCTGTCCCCGTCAATGAGGGCAATTTCACCGGAATCCCGCAGGGTCACGGAGAAAATATTGTCCACATTGTAGCTGTGCTGGGGCTTGGTGGGACGCTCGGACTCAGGCACCAGGACTTCCCAGGTGTCCATCATCTCCGCCATGCCCCACTCGGGCGGTGCCGGCGGTTCGTGCTGCAGAAAGCGCGCCATGATATCGATCTGCTCTTCGGTGAAATCGCCAGAAGTGCCCCAGTTCGGCATGCCGCCCGGCGAACCGTAGTTGATCAGTACCTTGAGAAATTCTGTGCCGCGCTCCTGGGTAATGTCCGGTGTCAGGGGCTTGCCGGTGGCGCCCTTGCGCAGCACACCGTGGCAGCCTGCACAGCGCTCGAAGTATAGCTTGGTGGCCAACTCGAACTCGGCCTGGGTCATATCCGGGGCACCGGGCGAGATCACGCGTTTCACGTCGCCGGCGGTGACGGGCGCGCCTTTGTACGCCATTTCACCCGGGGTTACACCGGGATGGTCAGTCTTGTCCTGGCTCAGCGCCGCCGCGGCGCTCAAGCCCAGTGTCACGGAAAACAGGCCTGCGCCTGCACGTTGCTTCCAGCGGTTTGCTTTGGTTTTCATCATCCTTCCCCTTAATCGCGCTCAGATTCAATGCGCTTCTTTAAACGTATTTTATATGCATGTTCTAGTAGACAACATGATGCAGGTCAACTTTCAGTCCGCGCGGCGGACGCATCGGTGGCGATAACGGCATCCTCCGGCAACCGACCCTGATAACGCTTCTTGCGTTTGCGCACCAGCGGTGGGCAGCGGTGCTCATCCCAATAGGTCACCTGACAATCCAGGCAGTAGTGGCACTCGTTATCGATGATCTCGCCCGTGGGGCGTATCGCGCCGATCTGGCACTCGTTCGCACACGTCTGGCAGGGGTGGCCACACTCCACGCGCCGGCGCAGCCAGTCAAACACCTTGAAGCGGGTGACAAAGCTCAGAGCCGCGCCCAGCGGGCACAGATACTTGCAGTAGAACTTGCTGTTGAACACCGTGAGAACAAGTAGCAGCAGCGCGTACAGCACATAGGCGGGAGGGCGGTCGAACTGCATCACGAACACCGTCTTGAAGGGCTCGACCTCCGCCAGGCGCGCGGCATTGGCCATGGAATCCAGCGCCAGCCCGAAAATCGCCAACAGGACGAGGTACTTGATTGCCCACAGGCGTTCGTGCAGTGCATGCGGGAACTGCCAACCGGCAAAGCCCAGCGCCCGCGATGCCTTGGACAGCAGCTCCTGTGCCGCGCCAAAGGGACACAGCCAACCGCAATACACACCGCGCCCCCAGAGCAGGATACTGAGCGCTACAAAGGCCCACAGCAGAAAAATGACCGGGTCGAGCAGCAGGCTCTCCCAGGAAAATCCGCCCGCCAGATTGCGTGCGAAACCCAACAGGTTGACGACCGACAGCTGGGCGTGACAGATCCAGCCGATATACACGACCGTGAACGCGAGCCAGGCGATGCGAAAACGCTGAAAGAAGCGCTTGTGCTGTACCAGCCAGTCCTGCAGGAAAAGCACCAGTAACAGCACAAACAGGGCGACCGCGAGTACCGCCACCTGCAAACGGTGCTGCTGCCAGCTCCAGTGCCACTCCGGCTCCGCGGGCTCGGCGGCGCGGGGCTCGGCTACAGGTGGCTCGGCTGCGCCTGTCGGCGCCTCAGAACCTGGGGCCGCGGCCGCATAGGCCGCCAGCACCTGCTCTGCGGCGCGCGTGACGGTGCGCGTGATGACCATTGCGGTGATAGTGGCGCCGCTCAGCCCATCAATGCCGACATACCCCTCCCGATCGTGAGCGCCCACGCGAATAGCGTCAGACGCGTGCTTGCCCACAAACTGGTTCACAAACGCCTGCAGATCACGGTCGGTAATGCCGACCACCAGAATGGGTTCCTCATGGGCCAACACGCTGGCGGCCAGAAATTCACCGCTTGGTGTCAGGGCAACCAGCAGGTTGACGGGCGCCCCGGAATACGCAGGGATATGCACGAAATCACTGGTTTCAAATAACAGAACTGCGCCCACGCCCGGTGCTTTCGCGCTGTAGAGCCCTGGCACCGATTGCACCGCTGCCGCTGCGCCGGCCCCCGGCAAGACACGCTGTATCGCTGCTCGATCGACCGCCTGCGCCCTGATCGGCAGTAGCACAAGACCCACGGCCAACGACAGAATGATGGGCAACAGTAATCGGTAGTTCAACACGCCTTCGCACCCCGCAATTGCATGGGAACCAGCATAGACAAGGCTTTATAAGAAGCAAATGACTTGCATCATTTTATTCCCGGCCCAAATGCGGTTTACTGGGCGCATGAATCGTTGGATGGCCTGTTTACTGTTCGCCGCCGGCGTTGCCAGCGGCGCCGACAGTGACCTCGTGAACGAGCGCTTCACAACGTCGGGGAAGGATATGGAATCGCATTGGCGGATTGACTGCGACGCCACCGTGGCGGCATTGACCGAGCCCAGAGCACAGCGCGCGGGGGAAAGGCGCGCAGAGCTGGCAGACGCCCTGCGCAAATGCGGTTTCATTTACCAGCCACCCGGTACGGACACGGTTGACCACTGCCCCGACTACAACCGCTTGTTGCAAGCCCTGGAAAAGTACGACACATCCGCGCTGGACAATTCACTCGAGCAGGCGGCGGCCTGCGCAACTACACTGCACTGACTGATTGGATATCCAATGACCTATCGTATGCCTCCCTTCCACCTCAAGCCCAACTCTGTCGCTCTCAGCCTTGTCCACGGCCTGCTGTTCTGCACAGCGCCGGGGCTTGCTGCCACCAGCGCGGAATTACCATTGGAGGAAGTCGTGGTGACCGCCAGCCGTGTCGAAGAGCGGCTCCTGGACAGCAGTGCCAGCCTCAGCGTGATGACTCACGAAGACCTCGCACGCATGACCGGCAGCAGCGTCGCCGACTACCTCCGCGATGTGCCTGGGCTGCAGGTTTCCGACTCCGGCCAGGCGGGGCTGAAGCGTATCCGTATTCGCGGTGAAGACTCCCGCCGCAGCGCTATCCTGGTCGATAGCCAGGAGCTGGCGGACCACAGCGAAGTCGGCACCCCCCTGACCATCCATCCCGACATGCTGGGCCGGATCGAGATCCTGCGCGGCTCGGGCTCCGTGCTGTATGGCTCCAAGGCGCTGAGTGGCGTGACCAACCTGATGACGTTGAAAGGGGGTACCGCACCGTTCCAGGCTACCGTGAAAGGTGGCTACGACGGCACTACCGGTGGTGACACGCTGTTCGCCAGCGTGCACGGCCTGCAGGACGGCTGGAGCTACCGACTGGCAGCAGCCGACAGTGACCACGGCCTGCGCCGGACACCGGAGGGGCGCGCAGAAAATACAGCGTTCGAGAACCAGGGTTACTATGGCTTTCTGGAAAAAGCTGCCGGCAACCATGCGCTGGGACTGACCTGGGACCGCTATGAGTCGCGCTCGGACATCTTCGTTGAAGAGGTGGCCCGCAGCACCTTCCCGCTCGTGGACCTGGCGCTCAGTACACCGCAACGGGATCGGGAACGCTACGCCCTGGATTACACCTGGGAGCCCGCCTCCGACGTGCTGGACAGACTGCTCGTCTCGGGGTTCACCCAGGACAGCCTGCGTCATTTTGTGAGCAACACCGAGACCGTATGGTATCGCCGCGACATTGATACGCGCAGCACATTGAGCAGCGACGGCCTGCTGCTACAGGCGGACTGGCTGCCCTGGGGACAGCATCGCGTGGTCACCGGCCTGCAGTACAGCAACGACGAGGTGCGTCAGGGCCGCCAGGTGGACACACTCTCCTGGACCCCCATCGCCACCACCGGTACCGAGCGCATCGATGATAAAGCCAGTATCCGCACCGTGGCCTTTTTTGTGCAGGACCACTGGGCCCTGAGCGACCAACTGACCGCGATTGTCGGGGCGCGCTACTACCAGATTGATGGCGAGCTGGACCGCAGCAACCGCCCCGGCCTGCGCGCCGCGCCGCTGGATTCTGACAGCCACCTGATCGCCTCTGCCGGTCTGAACTGGTCCACCGGACCCGGCAGTGCCTTGCGCGCCAATATTTCGGAGGGCTATCTCTACCCCTCTCTCATGCAACTCGCCACAGGCGCCTACGCCGGCTCGAACTTCGTGAACCCCAACAGCGAGCTTACGCCAGAAACCAGCATCAACTATGAACTGGGCTGGCGCTTCATGCAGGGTCAGTGGACGGTCGACGCTGCACTGTTTTTTTCTGATTCCAGTGACTACATTGATCACATCTTCTGCACCGGTGCCGACAATTGCCTGGGAACGACAGACAAGGTGTACCGCAACATCGGCTCCTCCAACGCACACGGCCTGGAGCTGTATCTGGCCTGGGCAACCGCCGATCAGGCACTGCAGCCCTATGTGAATGTCACCTGGATGCAGCGCAACAACGACTTCGGCAGCTTCGACACCTGGGATACCGGCATTCCGGCACTCGCGGGGCGCGCCGGGATGATGCTGGAGCCACAGCTCACCGGGCTGTGGCAGACGCTCTGGGCAGACCTGTACCTGCGTGGTGAAAGCGGATCCCTGCTGCTGGAGCCCGGCGCCAGAGGCCTGATTGAAACCAGACGCAGTGGCTGGGCCACACTGAATGCGGCGCTGGGCGTCAGCCTGGGTGACAATCTACTGCTGGCGGTGGAACTGCAGAACCTCCTCGACCGCGACTATCGCGAGTCTACTGAGAACCTGCTGGCGCCCGGACGCAGTGCCTCCATGAAGCTCACCTGGAACATCAACTAGAATTCGCGAGGTCGGCATGTCGACAGTGGATAGCGCAGAGGCGCGGGCAGCGTTTGAGCAAACGGGGAAAGATTCACCGGGTCGAGGTACCGCGGTTATCGTCTACGGCTTGTATCTGGGCGCCATCATGAGCGTCGTCACCCTGCCCCTGGGGGCGCTTGTGGCGCATTACCGCCTGGGGCGTAATGTTGCACCCTGGGTGAACAGTCACCTGCGCTTTCAGGTAGGCACGTTCTGGTGGATGCTAGCGGCTTCCGCAGCTGCCGTCGGCCTGTGGCAACTGCTCGGGGTGCTGCACATCTCACCCCTGGCGGCCTGGACATTCGGCTATCTCTACATCACAGCCATGCTCGTCTGGTTTGTGGCGCGCTGCGGTGTGGGGATTGCTCGACTGACGTCCAACCGCCCCATTGACCGACCGGGGAGCCTGCTGTTTGGCTAGCCGCTAGCGCGCACCCTGCAAGCCGCGCTCCTGGCATTCCCGGTGGCGCTTTTATTGCGCCACAATCTGCCGGTAAATCGCTGGTAGCGCCGTCGACAAGTGTTCAGGCCGATACACCACTGAATAGCCGCCGCGACCAAAAATACGGGGGAAATACCCCTGTGATTCGCGGTCAATCGTCACTGCGAATACACGCACCCCGGCGCGGCGCGCCTCACGTACGGCGTGGCGTGTATCCTCCAGCGCGTAGCGCCCCTCGTAGTAATCGGTGTCGTTGGGTTTGCCATCGGTCAATACAAGCAGTAGGCGATGGCGCTGGCCGAGGTCGGCAAGGCCGCTGGTGAGGTGACGAATTGCGGTACCCATGCGGGTGTAGTAACCGGGCTTCAGCGCTCCGATACGCTGCTCCACATCGTGGTTCATCGGCTCGCGGAAATCTTTTAGCGTTTGCAGCCACACCTTGTCCCGGCGTCGCGAGGTGAAACTGTGGATCGCGAACTCGTCGCCGCAGGCCTGCAGACCATGCCCGAGCACCAGCAGGGCCTCTTTTTCGAGGTCTATCACCCGGCGGTCATCCACCCAGGCTTCTGTCGACAGTGAGACGTCGACCAGTATCGATACCGCGAGATCGCGCTCCACGGTACGGGCATCGGCATAAAGGCGGTCGCTGCTGCTCCCCGAGGCTGATTGATCGGCCTGTGCGCGCACCACGGCGTCAATATCAAGTTCATTGCCATCGAGCTGACCACGCAGCAACATGCGCTTCGGTCGCAAGGCCTCAAACTGCCGCCGCACACGACGCACGCGCTGTTTCATCGCCGCATCCGGCTGCCAGATGTCACCATCCGCGACCTGCTCGCCCGGCAGCACCGTGCAGTGCGCGGGCAACATGACCCGCTTGCGATAGTTCCACTCCGGATAGGTCACCTCGGCTAAGGAGGGGGCACCCAGGGCCTCTCCGGGCGGCAGGTCGAGATCCAGACGCAAACGCGCTGCAGCCTGTTGCTGGTGCGGGCTCACGGTGATCTCTTCGAGCTGCTCCGCCGCTTTCCCGGCGTCCTCATCCTCCTCATCGTCGACCATGCGATTCACGTTGACCATCTCGGCAAACGAGAGCATTTTCTCGAATCGGTTGAAAATCAACGAGTCCTCGCGCTCAGCCTGGTCCTGTTGCTGACGACGCGCCTTGCGCTTGCCGCCCTCCCGCTGGTCCTGCAGCGGCGCCTGCTCGTCCTCTTCCTCAGCATCAGGACGCTCCGCGTTGTGGGTACCCAGGCTGAAACGCGTGGCCCACAGCGGCACCGGTAGCGGCGCATGATAGTTCGCCGGCGCCTGCACATTGTCGACAGGAACACCGGGGCTGGACACCAACGTCACCAGCTGTTCAGCGAAGGCCGATGCCGGCGTGTCTTCACCCAGCGCGTGGCGAATCACCACCTCCAGGGCCTGCTCCAGCGGCGGCAGCCGCCGCTGCGGACGCAGCGGCAAAAGGGCATCACAAAGCCGGTCATAGCGGTCGCGAAATCCCGGGAGCTCGCTGCACACCCGCTCTGCCGCGGTAAGCGCAGCGCGCAGGGCCAGCAGGTCGGCCTGAACCGCATTCTCCGCTGGGGGCGGTGGCTGCAGCGCAGCGGCGTGCGCGGCGAGCCAGAAGTACAGATCACGGTTCAGGGCCCGATCAGGAAAGAGGTCTATGCGGGGCGGCAGGAGCAGAGACTCCTCGTCGATACGCGCCTGATCCATCACTTCGCGGTCAAACCCCAGCCGCTGGCGCAGGCGCAGGCGGTGCCCGGACTCCCGTGCCGCAATGGCGCCAACGGCAGCACCGCCCTCTCCCCCCACGGCGCGGAAAAACACGGCGAGGACCGGGGCGATATCATCGAGGTGCACAGCGGCTTGCGGATGGTGGGGATAACTGCTGGTGGCCGAGGCCCAGCGGTGCCAATAGCGGCCAACCAGTTCCTCGAATTCCAGCAGGTGCAGCATGTCGCAAGCTCCGCTATGCGGGCGAATCAGTCCGAGCCGAAGGCCATTGCGATCACTTCCAGCAGGGCCTCCTGCACATCGGGCTCATCCGTCAATGGCTCCACCAGTGTCGCCCGGGTCGCCTGCATGATCGGCATACCCGAGGCAATCAACGTGGCACAGTAAATCAGCAGGCGCGTGGAAACGCCCTCTTCAAGGTCCTGCCCCTTCATCGCACGCAAGCGCTGCGCCAGCGTCACCAGTGCGCGGCAGCGCTCGGGCGCAAGGCCACTCTCGCGAGACACAATGCTCACTTCCTGATCGGCCGGCGGAAAATCGAAGGTGCTTGAGACAAAGCGCTGCCGTGTACTCGGCTTCAGTGCCTTGAGCACATTCTGGTAGCCAGGATTATAGGATACGACCAGCATAAACTCCGGCGGTGCCTGCAACAGCTCGCCGGTGCGCTCCAGCGGCAACAGCCGCCGGTCATCAGTCAATGGGTGGAGTATGACAGTCACGTCCTTGCGCGCTTCCACCACCTCGTCGAGATAGCAGATGCCGCCTTCGCGCACCGCCCGCGTCAGCGGCCCGTCTACCCAGCGTGTTTCCCCTTCCAGCAACAGGAAGCGGCCGGTCAGGTCTGCGGCTGTCAGGTCATCGTGGCAGGAGACGGTAAACAACGGCCGCCCCAGACGCGCGGCCATGTGCGCCACGAAGCGCGTCTTGCCACAGCCGGTGGGCCCTTTCAGCAGCAGGGGCAGGCCGTGCTGCCAGGCCTGCTCGAACAGCTCACACTCATCTCCCACCGGTTCGTAATAGGGAACCTCCTCGCGCGGGACCGGCTTCGGCTCAGGCATGTTCACGCGTTGGCCACGCCTGTTTCACCGGCGGGCAGCTCTTCACGCGCCGGGCCGAATACCGCCCAGAGAAACACCACCGCCGCCACAGCAACCACACAACCCGCGCCCAGACGCATCATGTAGAACAGGCTCAGCTGCTCCTGTACCTCCATATAATTGATGCCCATGACACGCTGCAGGTGGGTCTGCACCACACCGGCAAAAGTCAGGGTAAAGGTCATGAAGCACATGGACGCCGTCATCAGCCAGAAGCTCCACATGTTGAGGATCTGGTTGAAGGGCTGTATGCGCCGCAGCTGCGGCATGGCATAGGTGACCACCGCCAGCACCATCATCACATAGGCGCCGTAGAAGGCGAGGTGCCCGTGCGCCGCCGTAACCTGGGTGCCGTGCGTGTAGTAGTTGACCCAATGCAGGGTGTGCATGAAGCCCCACACGCCAGCACCAAAGAAGGCTACGGTCGCACTGCCCAGTGTCCAGAGCATGGCAGCCTTGTTGGGGTGATTGCGGCGCCCTTTCCAGAACATGTAGAAGGCGAACATCACCATAGCGAAAAACGGCGCCACTTCCAGGGTGGAGAAGAAGCTGCCGATGGGCTGCCAGTATCCCGGTGCGCCAATCCAGTAGTAGTGGTGGCCGGTGCCGAGCAGACCGGAGAACAGCGCCAGGCCGATAATCACGTACAACCACTTCTCGATGATTTCACGATCCACACCGGTCAGCTTGATCAGCAGGTAGGCGAGCAGCGATGCCATGATCAGTTCCCACACACCCTCAACCCAGACGTGGACGATCCACCACCAGTACAACTTGTCCAGTGCCAGATTGGACGGATTGTAGAAAGCGAAGAACCAGAAGATCGCGGCCAGCCACAAACCCAGCATGAGTATGGAGTTGATCGCCGTCCTGCGACCACGCAGCAGCGTCATGCTGGTGTTGTAGAGGAACAGCAGGAAGGAGATCGTGATGAGGATCTTCGACCACAGCGGTTGCTCGAGGAACTCGCGCCCCTCATGAATGCCAAATTGGTAGCTCAACAGCGCGCCGGCACCCGCCACCGCGAAAATGGCGAGCTGAATGTAGGCAATCAGCGGGCTGTGAATCTCGGTTTCTGCCTCTTCCGGCATGAGGAAGTAGGTGCAGCCCATGAACCCCATCAACAACCACACGATCAGCAGGTTGGTGTGACTCATGCGCATGATATGGAACGGCACGAGGTCCACCATGAAGTCCGGCAGGACATACACGGTGGCGGCCAGAATGCCGAAAATGACCTGTAGCGCGAAAAGCGCCATGGCGACTGCAAAAAAGGGCAGTGCGACCCGTTGAGTTTCGTATTTCATTGCGTTCTCCTGCCTGCGTGTGCGCTGGACTCAATTCTGCAAAAGGGTTTAACCGACCGGATGCGGTGGCCAGCCCTGGGTATTGATGGAGTCGGCCCAGCGGAAGAAATCCACCAGGTTGTCCAGCTCTTCCTCACTGAGGTCAAACTTGGGCATCTGCCGGCGACCCGGGATATTCAGCGGTTGCGCCTTGATCCAGCCCTTGATACCGGCGCGTGCCGCATCCGGGTTCTCGCGACCACCGTAGCGTGTCCATACATTCCCCAGTTCGGGCGCGAAGTAGGCACCCTCGCCGATCAGGCTGTGGCAGTTGATACAGCTGTGCTTCTCCCAGACGTGTTTGCCCGCCGCAACGCTTTCGGTCAGGCCCTCCTTGTCTGTCGACACATTCACCATGTACCAGTGGCTATGTGCGGTAAGCCCTGCAAAGGCAAGAAAAAAGAACAGCGAGCCGCCAAAGAAAATATTGCGCGCCGCTGAACGAGAGAGTGATTCCATCATGATTGCTGCCCCCTTGCGTATTCCGCGGCAACCCCGCAGACACGCTCGTTATAAAATGCATATACTATGCATGTTTTAATTCTCACACTGGCGAGCCGGGCCGTCAACCAGCGCAACGACCGCTTTCAAAGCCGGTGTGGGTAAAAATAGTAGTCCATTCACGAAAACCTGACACAGATCAAGCAGGCACCCCATGCAGAGCGCGACCACGACCACCCCTGCCCCGTTTCGCTATCCGTTTCGGATCTTCTTCCTGTCTACCGCTGTCAGCGCCCTACTGCTGATTCCGCTGTGGCTGTTTTTTCTGCTCGGCGGCAGCGCACTGCAGCCGGCCCTGCCTGCATTGCATTGGCATCAGCACGAGATGCTGGGTGCCTTCGTCAACAGCGCCATTGCCGGCTTCCTCCTGACAGCGGTCTGTGCCTGGACCGGCACCCGACCCGTCGCGGGCTGGCCCCTGGCCGCGCTCTGGTTGCTGTGGCTGGCGGGGCGCTGCGCCATGCTGTTCGGCAGCTACCCCTGGCTTGCGATGGCGGTTGACCTGGCCTTCCTGCCTGCCGTGGCCCTGCTCGCCGCGCGCCCCATCGTCGCCAGGCGGCAGTGGCGTCAACTGCCGCTATTGGCCGTGCTCACCCTGCTCTGGCTGTGCGATCTCGGCTACCACCTCTCCGGCGACACGCAATGGCTGCGCGCTGCGATGTTGCTGACCGGCGGCCTGATTCTGGTGGTTGGCGGGCGCATTACGCCCGCGTTCTCGCGCAACTGGCTACTCCAGCAGGGGCAACCCACGGCCGACATCAGCACCTGGCGCTGGCTGGAAATAGTCACCCTGGCGAGTACCCTGCTGCTCGTCCTGACGGAGGCCAGCGGTCAACTGCCGCCCACGCTGGTGGCGCTGATCGCATTGGTTGCGGGCCTTTCAGCGGCGTTGCGCACGCTCCTCTGGCGTGGCTGGCGGGTGCGCAGCGAGCCTCTGCTCGCCATCCTGCATATCGGCCTGCTCTGGGTTGCGGCAGGCTTTTTACTCAGGAGCCTGGCCGGCTTCGGGCTGGTGCCCGATGCGGTCTGGCTGCATGCGCTGGGTGCCGGCGCCATGGGCACCATGATCCTGGGGGTCATGGCGCGGGTCGCCCTGGGGCACACCGGCCGACCGCTGGCGCTACCGAGTGGTATCACAGGGGCATTCGGGCTAATATTCCTGGCTGGCCTGCTACGCGTCATCGCGGGGCTCGGCTGGCTACCCTGGGCCTTCGAAATCCACGCAGCATCACTGTGCTGGACGGTGGCCTTTGCGCTCTTCATCTGGCGCTATTTCCCGATACTTACCAGACCCCGAATCGATGGGAAACCCGGTTGATGCGACTGACCCAATATACTGACTATGCCCTGCGCACCCTCATTTACCTCGGTGTCAGCCAGGGCGAACGCCACACCATTCGCGATATCGCCGAGGCCTACGACATCTCCCGTCATCACCTCACCAAGGTGGTACAGCACCTGCACCGGCATGGCTTTGTGACCGCCACGCGAGGCAAGGGCGGCGGCATTACCCTGGCCCGCCCCGCCGGCGATATCGTCGTAGGCGACGTGGTACGGCGCATGGAGCCGTCTACTGCATTGGTCGAGTGTTTCGAGAGAGACGGCCAGTGCGCCATTCAGGGGCATTGCAAACTGACACGTGTACTGCGCGAAGCCTTCAATGCCTTCATTGCCGCACTCGACGAGTACACGCTGGCCGACCTGCTCGACGAGCGTGAGGACCGCTTGCGTCACGTCCTCGGCGTTCCCCTGCTCATGCTCTGAGACAGCACACCGGTGCCGCAAGGGATCTTCGCCGCCATGCGCCAGATCAATACACATCCCTTGCGGCCTGCGTTAACCTGCGCGCAGCGACCTTTCGACCACACTGGAGAGTCGACATGCCCAACCGTCCCGCAACGCCACCGCTGATTGCCACGCTGCGCGCGGAACACGTGCACCTGGCGCGGATCTCCACCCTGATGACGGAGCAGCTGGATGCTATTGACAGTGGCGCCGCCGTGGACAGCCACATCCTCTACGAAATCATGAGCTATATGGTCAGCTGGGCCGACCGCTATCACCATCCCCGCGAGGACCTGATCTATGGGCGTGCCGCGGAACTCGATGCGCAGCTCGCCGATGACGTTGACAGCCTGCAGCGGCAACACGACGCCATGGCCAGCAATGCCCTCGCGTTACAGAAGCTTATCGGCCGCTGGCGAGCGGGCAAGGCTACCGATGCCGCTGTGGTGCGTGCCGGGCGCGACTACGTGGCCAACAGCGACCGCCACATGCAGAGCGAGGAGCAACTGGTGTTCCCGCGTATCGAGGCAGTGCTGGGCCCTGCCGACTGGCAGGAGCTAGAGCTTGACGACCGCCTGCAGGCGGCCGGTGACCCGGTATTCGGCCCACGCATCGACCGCGAATTCAGGAACCTCGCCCGCAGGCTGCGGCGCAGCGCGCGGCGCACCATTGAGCGTGGGGTGATGGCTGAGTGGGCGGGGCTGGAGTCGGCGCTGGAGTCACTGGAGATTCTCGGCAACGCCAATCGCATGGCGCTGCAGACGACCGGCGACACCCTGCGCTGTGCGCTGCTGGAGTCGCTCGACATCGTACGCGACACGCCACTGACTGCGGCGCCGCGCTGCGCAATGAACAATGCACGCCTCAGCGGCCGCTGGCTGGGCGCCCTCGCAACCATCGCCGGCGACACCGTGGACGACCTTGCGCGCATACGGCGCGAAATGCGCCGGCAACTGGATACGCTGGATACGCTTTAGGCACTAGGCGGGCACGCTGTCATCCAGTGGCAGGCCCGGGGCTTCGTGTGCGGCCGCCACCACCCGGTTGCGACCGGCATTCTTGGCGCGGTAGAGGGCGGCGTCCGCCGAGGCGAAAAGTCCTTCGGCCGACATATCCGCACTGAATTCGGCGACGCCCACACTGCAGCTCACTGACAGCCCGCTAAACACACCGGTGAACTCGAGCGCAGCGATGCGTCGGCGCAGGCGCTCCGCAATCGCCAGCGCGGCCGCACCATCGGTCATCGGTAATTGCACACCGAATTCCTCACCACCGAGTCGCCCCACGTCATCAGAGCGACGCAGCTGTTCCTGCAACGTGTCGGCAATGGTTTTCAGCACAACGTCACCACCCCCGTGGCCGTAGCGGTCGTTGACCGACTTGAACAGGTCCACGTCAATCATCAGCAGGCAAAGCGGCTGCTGGTAACGCGATGAGCGCGCGATATTGCTCTCCAGCACCGAGAGAAAATAGCGCCGGTTGGGAATCTGTGTGAGGTGGTCGGTGCGCGACTCCGCCAGCAGTAAGGCCGTCAGCCGCCGCTGATTGCGATACAGAACAAGCACGACCCCAAGGGTGAACGCCATCGCCACCAGCAGCGATGTGAGCGCCACCTCGGTGATTGAGGCCCCCAGCAGTTCCTGAGCCGAGAGTGGAGAGGGTAACGACACCAGCACAGCTGCCAGCGTCAGGGCCTGCCGCCACCTCACTGGGCCCTGCGTCCTGTGCGAACGTGCCTGGGCGCTTCGTTCGCGTGGTATCACCTGTCAGGCAGGCTCAAGCGCCGACGTACAATGACTGCAGCGTGTGGCCTTCAGGGGAACACTGGAAAGGCAGAAGGGGCAGTCCCTCTCCGTGGGCTCGGCGGCCGGTGCCTCTTCTTCCCGCTTCAGACGATTGATGCTGCGAATCAACAGGAATACCGCAAAGGCGACGATGAGGAAACTGATCACGGCGTTGATGAACAAACCGTAGCTGATAGTCACCGCGCCGGCTTCCTGCGCACTGGCCAGCGTCAGGTAGGGCCCCGCAACCACGCCCTGCTTGAGCGTAATAAACAGGTCGGCAAAATCCACACCTCCCAGCAACAACCCGATGGGCGGCATGATCACGTCGTTCACGAGGCTTTTGACAATGGTGCCAAAAGCGCCGCCGATAATAATACCCACCGCCATATCGATGACGTTCCCACGCATGGCAAATTCTTTGAATTCTTTTAGCATTGTGGCTTCCCCATTGAGTGTTCATACACACCGGCTGCAGGATTCGATGTTGCCTGTTGTGCGCCGACGCTCCAATTTCGCACCGCCGGGGCGGAAACACAAGCGCGCCGTGCCACGGCGAACAATCGCTGCGGCAGTTTGCCGGCGTATTTACGCCCGCGGCCAGAGGCAAATCTGCTAGACTGGCCACACATTTCTCGTCTCCCAGGACGCTCTGCTTTGCACCGCGCCACACGTACGCCAGTTTGTCGTTTCATTGCCACGCGTTGGCTGCTGCTCGCGCTGGCATGCAGTGCGCCGCTCCTCGCGCAGGATGTCAGTGAAGCCCCCGGAGAGCAGCCAGCCAATGTGCCGGCACCCATCGGGGCTACCCCGGTCGCAACCGAGTCGGACAGCCGCGTGGCACAGCCACCTGCCACCGAGCCCGAACCCGTTGCTGCCGGCTCGGAAGTCGAGCCTGCCCCCGCACCTGTTGCGCCCACAGCGCCCGCACCCGAGCCCTCGGCGCCTGAGCCTGAGCCTGCCAGCATCAGTGCCCAGACCGCCGCTGAGGTTCCCGGCACAGACGCCGAAAATCCGCCCCCTTCCACCACCGGGCTGCCCCGGGCCCCGAACCTGCCGCTGGATGAGCCGGTCGAAACCGAGGTGCCCGCCACTACAACGCCAGCGGTGCCCGTGCCGCTGCAGGAACTCGTGCTACTCGGGCGGGAAGTGCCACCCAGAACCTCGACGCGGCTTGCCTGGGCACCTACACAGTCTTTTGAGGGCATCTACGTCGACACCCCGGTGCTGGTGGTAAACGGTGTAGAGACAGGGCCCACGCTCTGCCTCACCGCCGCCATGCACGGCGATGAACTGAACGGCATCGAAACCGTGCGCCGCGTGCTGTATAACCTGGACGCCGGCAAGCTCAAGGGGGCGGTCATCGGCGTGCCTATCGTGAACCTGCAGGGTTTCCATGCGGGCTCGCGTTACCTCACGGATCGCCGCGACCTGAACCGCTACTTCCCCGGCGACCCGAAAGGCAGTTCCGCGTCGCGCCTTGCCTATTCATTCTTTCACGAGGTCATCGCGCACTGCGATGCGCTGGTGGATCTGCACACGGGCTCTTTCTATCGCACCAACCTCCCGCAGCTGCGCGGCGACCTGCGCGACCCGCGTGTGGTACAGCTCACCAAGGGTTTTGGTTCCACGGTGGTGGTTCACAGTGAGGGCACGGCGGGTACGCTGCGCCGCGCCGCGGTAGAGGTGGGCATTCCCGCCGTCACACTGGAGGCCGGTGGGCCGTCAGTCCTCAGCGAAGACGCGGTAAGCCACAGTGTCAAAGCCATTCGTACCTTGCTCAATCACCTCGGCATGACCACCCGCTTCAGCCTCTGGGGCGACCCTGAGCCGGTGTACTACAACTCGGTATGGGAGCGCGCTCAGGTGGGGGGCATCGTATTCAGCCGGGTGACGCTGGGGCAGACCGTGAAACGTGGTGATGTGCTCGGCACAGTCACCAACCCCATCACCAACGTCCGTACCCGCATCGTGTCCAAACACAATGGGCGCATCATCGGCATGGCGCTGAACCAGGTTGTCCAGCCCGGCTTCGCCACACACCATATCGGCATCACCCCACCCAAAGGGCAGATAAGCCCACCGGAAGACGTGGTGGCGACAGATGCCGCGGAGGCCCGGCGCCTGCTCGACGCCTCTGTCAATGCAGGCGCCGATGTGAAGGCGAGCAATGGCGAGGAGGCGGCGGAGTCCGAGCAGGCCGATGTTGCCAGTGCCGGGGACGAGGAAGCGCACGCAGCGGGAACAGAGTCCAGCGCAGACGAGGTCGGTGACGAAGACCTCGAGGAAGACTGAGTCGACAGCTAGCGCGACCCACGGCTATGGGTGACAAAGCGCCCTGCTGCATCCACATCAAGAACGCACTGGCGCCCGGCCAGCATGGCGAGGCAGATTGCCAGCAACACCAGCGCGGTGAGCACCAGCCAGATGCCCGTCAATGACATCTCGAACTGCAACAACAGGCCAACCGCAAGTGGCCCCAGGGCGGCGAGACAATAGCCGAAGCCCTGAGTCATGCCCGACAGTTCGCCAGCGACGGCCGGATTGGCACTGCGCAGCACGAGTAACGCCAGGGCGAGACTGAAGCTTGCCCCCTGCCCTAAACCCAGCGCCACAACACCCGGCCAGCGCAGCACGGCGGGGCCCTGCAACAGGCAGTAGAATCCGACCGCCACCAGCGTCAGGGCACACACCAGGGCCGGACGCTGGTCGCGCCCCAGACGCGCCAGCCAGGGCGCTGCCAGCGCGGCGAACAACTGCACGAATACCGATGCGCCGAGCAGCAGGCCTGCCTCCGCTTCACCCAGCCCGCGCCGCTGTAGCAACACGGGCAGCCAACCGAACACGATATAGGCCAGAGCGGACTGGGATGCCATGAGCAGGGTAATCTGCCAGGCCAGGGGCGAGCGCAATAGACCCGCCCCCACCGGGGCACGGGGGCCGGGCGCGACCTGCGGCCAGGGATGAGGCGCGAACACGCGCCAGCAGAGCAAGGCCAGGGCCGCCAGGGCGGACCAGCTTGCCAGGCTGAGCTGCCAGCTGCCCAGCGTGTTCGCCAGTGGAATGCTCAGACCGGCGCCTAGCGCGCCACCCAGGCAAAGCGCCATGGTGTACACGCCTGTCATCAGGTCGGCGCCACGCGGCAGGTCACGCTTCACCAGCACCGGCAGCACAGTACCGCCGATACCGATGGCAGCACCGGCGAGCGCCGTGCCCAGAAACAGACGCAGGCTGTTCTCGCCGGCACGCAGCCACAGCGCCAGCGTCAACAGCAACAACGCCAGCGAGAGCGTGCGCTCGATGCCAATGCGCCTCGACAGCCAAGGCGCCAGCGGCGCAAACAGACCCAGACACAGCACGGGCAGCGTGGTCAGGCCACCGATAGCGGCGGCGCTCAAACCGGTGTCGGCCTGCACACGGCTCAACAGGGGTGCGAGCGAAGCCAGCGCCGGGCGCAGGTTGAGTGCAACCAGCACCATGAGCAGCACAATGCCGAGGGGCATACGGGGTGTTCCTACCAGTGCACGCCCCGCATCACCTGGGAAAACAGCCGCCGCGCCAGCGCCAGCCTTGAGGAGGGCAGTTCAGCCAGCTCCGCAGCCGCTTCCTCTGCACTCAGGCCGCGGGCTGCCGGTGAATCCGGAAACAGGTCATAGGCCTGGCTGAGAAACGCCTCGGTAAAGCTCGGCATGGTGGCCTGCGCCACCGCACCGGCGACACCAAGACTGGTGGAGACCTTCTTCGGACGCGACACAATGGCTTTCATGACCAGGTCCCGGGCCTGCTCGGGCGAGAGTGTGGGAAAAGCCTTGTACAGCCCCGTAGGCGCAATCATGGGGGTACGCACCAGCGGCATGTGAATGGTGGTGAACTCGATATTGCAGCGCGTGAACTCGGGTGCCGCGCACAAGCTGAATGCGTCCAGCGCAGCTTTTGAGGCCACGTAGGCCGAAAAGCGCGGCGGGCTGGTGAGCACGCCAATGGATGAAATATTGATGACCTGGCCTTGCTCGCGCTGCTCCATGCCGGGCAGGAAGCCCATAATCAGGCGCAAGGCACCAAAGTAATTCAGTTGCATGGTGCGCTCGAAGTCGTGGAAACGGTCATAGCTGTAGCGCACGGAGCGACGAATGGAGCGGCCCGCATTGTTGATCAGAATATCTGCCCCGCCGAAGTCAGCGATCACGTCTGCCACCAGCTTGTCACAGGCATCCAGGTCCGCCACATCACAGGCGTAGGCGTGGGCTACACCGCCCTGCTCCTCTATCGCGGCGATGGTCTCCTCCAGCTTCTCCACCGTACGCGCCACCAGCACCACGCGGGCATCGGCTCGCGCCAAGCGCAGAGCACACTCGCGTCCGATACCGGAGGTCGCCCCGGTGACCACCACCACCTTGCCCTTGACCCGCTTGCGCAGCGCTGCCAGTGTCGGGCGGCCCACCAGACGATCGAACAGCGTGTCCACGTCCTTCTCCAGCGCACCGGCATCCTTGCGCAGGAAGTGCAGCCAGTAATCCCAGATAACGGGGGCATACTCTTCGAAGGGCGGGCACTGGATAGCAGCGGGTTCAAGCAGCGCCCGTGTCCGTGTGGAGTCGAAGTGCGTGGGATAATTGATGTAGGCCACCACCTGTGGCGGAATGCCCATCTGGGCAATCAGGCGCTCGCCCAGCTTGCGTACAGGCCCCAGGTGGCCGAGACCCTTGCCCGCCAGCCGGGTGGCGGAGTCGAGCAGGGAAGCATCGACCGCACGCAACTTCGGCCCATGCGACACCCGCATGAGTGTTTTCAGCAGGTCACCCACGCGAATGCCGTCGGGGTCAGTGAGGAAGAAGCATTCACGATCATGACCCGGCAGATGGGCGAGATGATCCATGGCCGCCACCACGTAATCGACCGGCACGATATTCAGCAACCCCGCCTTGTTCATCAATAGTGGCAGGCCCTCGGGCACGACTTTGCTCAGGCTGCGCAGCGTCTCGAAAAAGTAGTAGGGGCCATCGACCTTGTCCATTTCCCCGGTGACCGAGTGCCCCACCACCATGCCCGGGCGATAGATGCGCCACTTCAGCCGCTTCTCGGCGCGCACGATACCTTCAGACTCGTGCTTGGTCTGGAAGTAGGGGTGATCCAGCGCCCCCGCCTCCTCGAACATATCTTCGGTGAAGGTGCCGTCATAAAGCCCGGCCGCCGCGATGGAACTGACCTGGTGAAAGCAGCCGGTTTTCAGCGCCTTCGCCAGCACCAGCGCCTGGCGCGTGCCCTCGACATTACTCTTGCGCTGGCTCTCCGCACTGGCCTGCATGTCGTAGATGGCCGCGAGGTGAAAAAAATGATCAATCTTGCCCGTGTGCTGGCGCACCCACGCCGCTTTCACGCCCAGCCGCGGCTCGCTCAAGTCACCCTCTACCGCGACCACCTGGCGCCGATTTGCGCCCCAGAGCTCACGCAGTCCGTCCACCTTGGCCAGGGAACCCGGCCGCACCAACAGGTAAACACGCCCACCACGGTCCAGGAGCCGCGGCACCAGAAAACGACCAATAAAACCCGTGCCACCGGTAACGAAATAGTTCATGCCGCTCTCCCTATTCTATCGTTATGCCGATACAGTACTGAGAAAGCGCGCCCGTGTCACCGCACTGTACAACGTCGCGGTGCTAGATCACCCAGTCGTGGGGTCGGTCGCCGCGGGCAGCATCTTCCTCTGCCATCACATGCTGCACCGCGTGGTGCTGGGAGAGAAAGACCTTGCCCGTGAGCTCGTGCAGGAAGTGGGTGTGCCGCAATACGTCCATGACCGGCCCCTTGACCTCGGAAAGGTGCAGCACGATATCGCGCTCCGCGAGCTGCCGGTTGATCGACTCCAGCGCCTCCAGTGCGCTGAGGTCGATTTCATTCACCGCCGTGCACATGAGGATCACGTGACGAACCTCCGGACGCGGTTCGAGCAGCGCGTAAATGCGCGACTCGACAAAACTGGCATTGGCGAAATACAGGCTCTCGTCGATGCGCAGGGAGAGTATGTCACCGCGGGTGATGACCTCATGCCTATCCACATTGCGGTAGTGCTCGGTGCCAGGCACCTCACCCACCACCGCCATGTGCGGCCGGGAGGTCTTGTAAAGGTGCAGCGCCAGCGAGGCCAGCACACCGCAGGCGACACCGGTTTCCACGCCCACCGCGAGGGTGACAAACAACGTGATCGCCACAGCCGCGAAGTCCGACACGCCGTAATCCCAGGTGCGGCGCAGAATGGAGAAATCCACCAGCGACAGTACCGCCACGATAATGGTTGCCGCCAGCGTCGCCTTGGGCAGGTAGGCGAGATAGGGGGTGAAAAACAATGCCGTGAGACCAATACCCAGCGCGGTCAGCATGCCGGCGGCCGGCGTTGCGGCACCCGCATCAAAATTGACAATGGAGCGCGCAAAACCGCCGGTGACCGGATAACCACCGGACACCGCTGCAGCGATATTCGATGCCCCGAGCCCGATCAGTTCCTGGTCGGGCACGATGCGCTGCCGGCGACGCGCGGCCAGCGTGTGCCCCACCGAGACCGACTCAACAAAACCGATAATGGAAATGAGCAGCGCCGATACCGCCAGCTCCCGCCAGGCAGGATGCGAGAGCATTGGCAGGTCGAGGCCCGGCAACCCCGCTGGTACGTGACCTACCAGGGCAACCCCCTGCGCCTCCAGGTCGAATCCCCAGGCCACAACGCTGGTGCCAATCACGGCAAAGACCGGCCCGGTGCGCGTCAGCATGCCGGCCCAGTAGTCGGGCATCCCCGCTTTTTGCAACAGGGGCTTCAGCCCGCTGCGCACCCAGAACAGGAACAGCAGGGTGCACCCGCCCACCAGTACGGTTGGCAGGTGCACCAGAGGCAGCTGCTCCCAGAGTTGCTGCGCCAGCTGTGGCAGGTTCTCACCCCGCCCCCGAATGCCCAGCACATGGCCCAGCTGACTGACCGCGATAATCACACCCGATGCAGTGATAAAACCGGCGATCACCGGGTGAGACAGAAAGCTGGCCAGAAAGCCCATGCGCAGCAGGCCGAACAGCAGCAGCATCGCACCAGACATCAACGCCAGCAGGATTGCGGCGTCGATATAGGCCAGGCTCCCGGCGTCGGCGACCTGGCTCACTGCCGTTGCGGTCATCAACGACACCACTGCCACAGGCCCCACCGACAAGGTGGTACTGGTGCCGAACAGTCCGTAGGCAATGAGCGGCAGCATACTGGCATACAGGCCCATTTCGGCGGGGAGGCCCGCCAGCATGGCGTAGGCCAGCGACTGCGGAATCAGCATGACCGTGACGATGACCGCCGCCAGGCCGTCGCTGGCAAAACTCTCGCGGTTGTAGCTTCGCCCCCAATCCAGCAGCGGCAGATAGCGCTTTAATTCCTGCAATGTGTTAACCCTCGCCGATCACCGGCTTTGCCAGCCACTCCCTGCCACGCAGCATTGCTTTCCAGTAGATCGGCGGCAACAGGCGCTCCTTCAGGAACCAGGCGGCGCGACTGGGCTTGCGGCCATCCACCAGCCACGCGGGCATGCTCGGCAAGAGTTTGCCGCCGTAACCGAACTCCGCCAGCACGATCTTGCCTCGTTCCACGGTGAGGGGGCAAGAGCCGTATCCATTGTAGTGCGCCACCCCCGTGACCCGCCCGCTGTCCACCAGCAGGTTGTTGGCCACGATCGGGGCCTGCATGCGCGCCGCCGCCGCGGTTTTGGCGTTGGGTGCGTTCATCACATCACCCAGCGCCCAGATGTTGTCGAAGCGCTTGTGCCGCAGCGTGGTTTGATCCACGTCCACCCACCCCGCTTCGTCCGCCAGTGCGCTGGCACGAATGAAATCCGGCGCCGTCTGCGGGGGCACCACGTGAAGCATGTCAAATTCGCGCTCCACCTCACGCTTGGCGCCGTCGCTGTCTGTCGCCTCGAATACGGCGCAGCGCGCATCGCCGTCAATACGCAGCAGGCGATGACTGAAGTTGAGGCGCGCGTCGTAGCGCTTCACGTAGTCCATAAGCGCGGGCACATAGTCGGGGACACCGAAGAGGACTGCGCCGGCGTTGTAGAACTCCACCTCGATGTCCTGCAGGCACTTCTGGCGCAACCAGTAGTCCGCCGACAGGTACATCGCCTTCTGTGGCGCGCCGGCGCACTTTATCGGCATAGGCGGTTGCGTGAACAGGGCGCGCCCGCCTTTGAGCTTCTGTACCAGCTGCCAGGTGTAGGGGGCCAGGTCAAAGCGGTAGTTGGAGGTGACCCCGTTGCGCCCCAGGCTTTCCGCCAGCCCTGGAATCGCGTCCCAGTCCAGCTTGATACCCGCCGCCACAACCAGCCGGCGATAACGTATGACACGACACCCTTCCAGCACCACCGCGTTGTGCACCGGGTCGAACGCCGCTACCGCCGCCTTGATCCAGTCAGCACCGCGGGGAATCAACGATGCCATGGTGCGCGCGGTAGTCGCCGGCTGGAAAATGCCTGCCCCGACAAATGTCCAGCCGGGCTGGTAATAATGAATGTCCGCCGGGTCGATGATAGCCACCGACAGCGTCTTGTCGCGGCTCAACAGACTGGACGCGCAGGCAATGCCCCCTGCCCCTGCCCCCACAATCACCACGTCATATTCGGCGAGCACAAGGCCGCCGTGCCCTTCGCCATCACCGGCCACCCGTGCCACAACGCTGCTCATGTCATAACCGGCTTCTCGCCCCCGCCGCACGATGTCGGCCGGGGACAATCCACTGCGGGAACGCGACAATGCCCACAAGGTGGTGGAGCGCATACCGGTGCGGCAGTAGGCGTGCACTGGTCCCTCTATCGCATCCAGCAGCTGGCCGAACTCGCGTGCCTCGGCATCGGACACCTTGCCCGCCACAACGGGCAGGTAGTGTGCCTGTATCCCCGCCGTCTCCGCAGCGCGCTGCACCTCGGCATAGGCGGGCTGGTCAGCACCCTCGCCGTCAGGGCGGTTGCAGATAATGTGCTGCACGCCGCGTGCCGCCAGGTCGGCGAGTTCATCGGGCGTTACCTGCGCAGACACGCTGAGCTGGTCGTCCAGAGTACGAATATCCATGGGGCTTTCCTCGAATACAGTGATCAGAGCGCGTTGATGGGCAGTTTCAGGTAAACCGTTGCATTGTCTTCCGCTGCGGGCAGGTGGCCGGCGCGCATATTCACCTGCAGTGAAGGCAGAATCAGGCGCGGCATATCCAGTGTTGCATCCCGGGCTTCGCGCATGCGCACGAAGTCGTCCTCACTGATGCCGATGTGCACATGGATGTTATCGGCCAGCTCCGCCGCCACGCTGGTCTCATACTCGAGCTCGCGGCCATTGGGCATGTAGTCATGGCACATGAACAGGCGTGTCTCGCCAGGCAGTGACAACACGCGCTGGATAGAGCGATACAGCGTGCGCGCATCGCCTCCGGGGAAATCGGCGCGCGCGGTGCCACCATCCGGCATGAACAGGGTGTCGCCGACAAATGCGGCATCACCCATCACATGCACCATGCAGGCTGGCGTATGGCCGGGCGTGTGCATGGCATGACAGGTCATACTGCCCACCTGGTAGCTGTCGCCGTCGGCGAAAAGACGGTCGAATTGCGAACCGTCGCGCGCGAAGTCGGTACCTGCATTGAAGACGCTGCCAAAGGTCTCCTGTACCGTCACGATGTGCTCGCCAATGCCGATCTTGCCGCCGAGGGCATCCTGCAAATAAGGCGCCGCGGACAGGTGATCCGCATGCACGTGGGTTTCGATGATCCACTCCAGTGAGAGCCCGTGCTGGCGGATGTAGTCGAGAATGCGATCCGCACTGGTGGTGCTGATGCGGCCGGCTGCGTAGTCTATATCCAGCACCGAGTCGACCACCGCGCAGGCGGAGCTTGCCGGATCACGCACCACATAGGAAAACGTATTGGTGTCGGCATCGAAAAAAGGCACCACTTCCGGCCGGCATTGCAGTTCCACCTGAAAATTGACCGTTGCTTGCATGACATCCACCTCACTGATTACGGGTATAGAGCTTGTGAGGTACTGCAGCAATGCTCGTGCCAAGCCACGAGGCAGTCAGCAGGAATTCTATAACTCTTTGTTTATTCAAGTTATTAATAGCGAAAGGCTGACCGGACAGAAAATGCGGCTGGCCTTGGCCAACCCAACTCTGTCAATATTGACAAAATAACTTGCCGGAAATGACATGAGCGAACTGATCGCCACCGATACCGACCGTGCACTGGCCCGCATGCTGGAGGGCTACGATTGCCCCGCCATTCTGGTAACCCCAGAATACCGTATTCTGGCGACCAACAGCGCCTACCGGGAAAGCTTCGGCGAGCTCGACGCCGCAACCCCGGCCCACTGTTTTGAGGTCTCACACGGCTACCAGGTACCCTGCGACCAGGCGGGAGAAAGCTGTCCACTGGCCGCGGCCCGGGCGAGTGGCAAGAAAGAGCGGGTGCTGCACGTGCACCTTTCACCCGAGGGGCGCCAGCACGTGGATGTGGCGATGCTGCCCATTCACGATGATGCCGGCAAGCTGCTGTATTTCGTTGAACTGCTGACACCGGTTACGGTCGCCAGCGCGGAGCTGAGTACGCGGCAGATGGTGGGCCGCAGCGCCGCGTTCAACGCCCTGGTGCAACTGGTTAACCTGGTGGCGCCCCACGAAACGTCCATCCTGCTATTGGGCGAGTCCGGTACCGGCAAGGAGCTGGCAGCGAGCGCGATTCACCAGGCGAGCGCACGCCGGGAGCGCCCACTGGTGGCAGTGGAATGCGCCGGTTTGACCGAAACGCTGTTCGAGAGCGAACTGTTCGGGCACGTCCGGGGCGCGTTTACCGGCGCCACGCAGGACAAACCCGGGTTGCTGGAATCAGCACAGGGCGGCACCTTGTTTCTGGATGAGATTGGCGATGTCCCCCTGGGCATGCAGGTCAAGTTGCTGCGCCTGCTGGAAACGGGCACCTGGCGCCCGGTAGGCAGCACAACGCTGCGTCACGCCGACTTTCGCCTCATCTGCGCCACCCACAAGGACCTGGCAGCCATGGTTGACGAGGGCAGCTTCCGCCGCGATCTCTTCTACCGCATCAACACCTTCCCCATTCACCTGCCCGCCCTGCGCGAGCGCCGTGAGGACCTGGCCTTGCTCGCCAACTCCATCCTGGGAAAACTGCGAGACGGGCGCCCCATTCACCTGACCGAGTCCGCAGTGCAACGCCTGCAGCAGGAACCGTTCCCGGGCAACATCCGCGAGCTGCGCAACGTGCTGGAACGGGCCTTGGTATTTGCCCAGGGCGATATTATCGACCACCGTATCCTGGAACGCTGCATCGGCCAGACGCTGACACCACCGGCGGCGCCAGTCAGTGCCTGGACCGATCTACGAACACAGGAAATACAGTATCTGAAAAGCCTGTTGGCACACTGTGAAGGCGACAAGGCGCGCGCCGCCACCATCGCCGGGATCAGTGTACGCAGCCTCTACCGAAAACTCGGACAGACGCCCACCGATCACTGAACCACGGCATTGGCGTAGGGATCGGGGCCCCCGGCTGCGACCCATTGGTCCAGCGCCTGCTCCAGCACCGTCAGCGGCACAGAGCGCAGACCGAGAATGGTGTCGTGGAAATAGCGTTTGTCGAATGACGCTCCCAGCACCGCCTCGGCTTCGCCACGTTTACGCCGAATAAGCATCTCACCCAACTTGTAGGACAGGGCCTGTGCCGGCCAGGAAATGTAGCGATCAATCTCGGTGGTCAGCTCGTGTTCGGACAGCGCGGTATTGTCGCGCAAATAAGCCTGGGCGCGCTCACGGCTCCAGCCGTAGTGATGCAAGCCAGTGTCGATCACCAGACGTGCCGCACGCCACATTTCGTACGAGAGACGCCCGAAGTGTTCGTAGGGCGTATCGTACACACCCATTTCGATGCCCAGCCACTCGGTATACAAGCCCCACCCTTCCCCGTAACCGGAGAAGTAGTTGTTGGCCCGAAACTCCGGAATGTCGCCCGGCGCTTCGCGGGCAATGGCCGCCTGCAGGGAATGCCCCGGCGCGCACTCATGCAAGGTCAGGGCAGTGAGCGTATACAAGGGCCGCGAAGGCAGGTCGTAGGTATTGAAGAGGCAGCTCTCCAGGCCACCCCGCCCCCCGGTGTAGAACGGCGCGATGGCGTCGGGCACCGGCAATATGGTGTAGCGCCTGCGGGGGAGAAACCCCAGATTGGCGGCCAGCTGACCATCCACTCGCTTGGCCACCCAGGCGGTGAAAGCCAGCAATTCGTGGGGCGTTTGCGCATAGAAGCGGGGGTCGGTACGCAGAAACCGCAGGAACGCCTGCATATCGCCATCAAACCCGGTGGAGGCCCGCACGGCATCCATCTCGGCGCGGATACGCGCCACCTCTGCAAGGCCAATCTGGTGGATTTCCTCGGCATTCAGATCAAGCGTAGTGAAGTTGCGGATCTGGGCCTGGTAGAACGCGTCGCCGTTGGGCAGATCGCGCGCCGCCAGCGACCTGCGCGTCTGCGGCAGGTACACCTCACGCATGAAGCGCAACAGCTCGGTGTAGGCGGGCACCACGGCGGCATTGATGACTGTGCGCGCCTCTGCCTGCAGTTCGCGCTTCAGCGCCTGCGGCCACTGCGCGGGTATGGCCGCCATGGGAGACCAGAACGGATTGCCCTCGCCCGCAGCGAGGTAGGCTTCAAGCGAACGCTCCCGCCCCTGCAGGGAGACAAACGGCACGCTGTAACCCCGCGCCAGCCCAGTGCGCATATTGGCCTGGTGCTCGGCGAAGAACCGCGGCAACTGGGCCAACCGCTGCAAGTAGTCACGGTAAGCCGGCTCCGTCTGGAAGCCGCCCATACGCGGGTACAGCCCACTCCAGAAAAAGGTGTCGGAGTTGAGCGGCGCTTCGTACGTCGCGAAGCGCACCTCATCCGCCAAAGTCGTGACGATTTGCTCAAAAACAGCGGCATTGACTTTGCCCTCGGCGCTCAACGCAGTGCGTGGTATAGCCGCCAGTTGCGCCAGGCTGCGGTCCCAGTACGTCAACCTGTCCCGCTGCGTGGCAGCATCGACGTGCGGCAGCGCAGGGCCATCTCGCCAGCCGCCCTGGGCATCACGGACCTGCCCCCACTGCGCCTGTCGCCAGCTGTATTCAGCGTCATACAAGGCCCGCAGCTGTTCATCCGCGGAAGCGGCATGCGCCTCCAGCCCTGACACTGACGCCAGCAACACCAACCCCCCCAACAGGGCACTGCACGCATACCTCATAGCCGCAAGACACTCCATCATTCCACCCACGCGAAAGCCGCATCGTTAGCCAGCCACAGGGTATTGTCAACGCTGCCAACGACACGCCGCCGCAGACACTAGCCGGGCGCGCGTACCAGGGTCCGCCGCGGCTGCAGTGCGGCGGCCCCGTCAAGCGGCTGCACGTTGCTTCTGTCGTTACGCAATAGCAACAGAGTCCCCACCTGCGCGTTCTGCGCCGGGTCCAGCCACATGGCGAGGAAGCGGTCCGAACTCAGCTGGCGATTACCCCAACTCGGGTCAGCCAGGTGCAGTCGCCCGGCGCGATCAATGCCCCGCAGCACGCTGAAATGCGCGACGCCGTCTACCTGCAGACGCACAATCGCCGGCACACGCAGCGACATGAGCCGTTCGGGTGTTACCGCAAGACCCGCTCCCTGCACACCGTGATGTGCCGCGAGGGCGATAAGGATGGCATAGGAAACGCCCTGCTCGCGCCAGTCCTCGGGCAACCCCCAATCGTCACCGCGCAACCGCAGTAACTGCAGCAGCTCGGACTCGGACACCGCTGTATTGAGGTACAAACTGAAATACGTGGCCAGTGCCGCCACACCACAGGAGAAATCTCGCTGTTGTTTGACCACCCCGGCATCGCGCAGCTCAAGCCAGGAACGGAAGCCCACGGCTTCGCCGGCATGCAGCAATGGCGCCGCCGGGATACTAACGAGGTACAGCGCAACCACGGTGACCAGGCCACGCAGGGCGCTGCGCCGGCCCGGCCTAGAGCGCGCTGTCGGGCGGATCATAGGTCTCGCCGGGGGACAACTCCCCCTGCAGGTCCGCCAGTGCACAACGACGACTGAGCAGCATCGATATCCCGCTGACCAGGGCCAAACCGCCCGCCGCCAGGGCCAGAAATACCGCCATGGACCAGCGCTCATGAAACAGGGCCACCAGCAGGGCGAGAAGGGTCACCAGTACCACACTGCCCTGAAACAGCAAGCGGATTGAGTGGCGCAATTCAAGTTGCTCAAAACGAAAATCCCTGAGCTTTTTTTCCAGGGCTGGGTCACGCATCCAGGCCTCCTAGACGTCTACACGATTGACAGAAAAACAGCGCCCGACGACGACAGCATAGTCCATCGATGAGGCGCTGCCTGGCCTACTCAGTGGGAATTGAATTTCGAGTTGTTACACACCGCGCAGGAACCACCACCGCCGCCGTACTGGGGAACATAGATCCCCCAATAGAAGGACATCAGCGCGATGTCCACGCCCGCAATACCGAGAGCGACCGCCAGCGGCGCCAGCCGCCCGGTACTGGCCGCCAGATCCGGCGCGGCGAGCAGCGTCGCGCCCTCGGGTACCGTGCCCGCGCTGCCGAAGGCACTGGCGACCCAGGGGGTGTCCTGCGTGGGCGCCGCGCTCGCCGCCAGTGGGTTGAAGATCAATGCAGCCAGCGCCAGGCTGCTGCTCATTGCCGTCAGTGTTTTCATGGTACGTCTCCTTGTACACAGATTATGCTGATATGAACCGTGCCCTCATGGCAGGCCCATCCCACTCCCACGCTAGAATTGGTAGTGCCAGTCGACACCCACGCTGGCCCCGCGACCACCACTGGTGGTGACACGCGTGTCAACGAAAATAATCGAGTCGCGCCCTGCCTGCAGGCCCAGGCCGAAAGAGAGATCGGTCTGGTAAAGGCTGCCCACAGGGCGCACCGCATCCACACGGTCGGCTTCCGCATATTGCCAGGAGAGACCACCGATCAGTGTTACCCGAGGGTTCACCGCAAAATTGACCTGCGGCTGCAGGCGCACGACGTCGCCTGGATCGTAACGACTCGAGCCAATGCTGCGCGCGCCGCGCCACTCGTAAAGAGCCGCCAGGGACAGCACCACCGGATCAAGCGCACGATACACGTGCGCCCCGGCGCGCAGCGACTTGCCGAAATAACGTTCATCCGGTGCCAGCCAACTGGTTTCCATTGCATCGAGACCGGCCGTGAGCAACAGCGCCGGGGTTTTCGTATCCGGTGACACCAGCCAGTTGGCACCCAGCCCCAGCGCGTATTCGTCGCCGCCACCGGACGCTCCCGGGCGTTGCCAGTCGACGCGGGTTCGCCGCACACTGGCGTTGATCTCGACAGTACGACTGAGACCGTAGCGCAGCCGCGTAACCGCCGTTGCGGAACGGGTTTGGTGATCGACGAGCGGAAGTGGCGAGGTACCCGGGATGACCGGCATGCCGCCGGATAGCACACGATCCGTGCTGCTGTAGCCGAGCAAGGTCTGCAGCTTGAGTGTGCTGCCGGTTACCAACAATTCTTCAATATTGAGGGGCAACTGGGCGACTGCCGACAAAGGCAGGAAAAGTAGCATCAAGAGCACACCGGGTAGCACACGTTGACTTGTTTGCAGCGACATCGGCGACTCCTTCCCAGCACACATGCTCTCCAGTGGCTGTCAGCATCGCCGATTGCGCTACTCAGGGGTACGTCAAACCCGGTCGATTCTCATCAATTGCACCCTACTCCCCATGTTTCCCGCGCGCGAGAGGTCCGGGGTCGAGCAAGCGGGCGAGAGTGTCACGGGACATGCCGGTGTCCTCCTCCGCCACATCGAGTACCGGTCGTCCCTCCGCGACTGCCCGCTTGGCAATGGCCGCCGCGGCCTCGTAGCCAATTTCGGGATTCAGGGCTGTAACCAGCACCGGGTTGCGCGCGAGCGTCGCCGCGGCGTGGTCGGCAAGCGGTTGCAGCCCCGCCAGACAGTCGGTCATTGATGCACAGCTCCCCGCGAGAAGCGCGATGCTGTCCAACAGTTTGTCTGCAATGAGCGGCAGCATGACGTTGAGCTGGAAGCTCCCCGACTGCGCCGCCAGCACGACCGTCGCATCATTACCCAGCACCTCGGTAGCGGCCATCAGCACCGCTTCCGGTATCACCGGGTTCACCTTGCCCGGCATGATGGATGAGCCCGGCTGCAGCGCCTCGAGTTGCAGTTCGCCCAGGCCCGCGAGCGGCCCCGAGTTCATCCAGCGCAGGTCGTTGCCCATCTTGATGAGTACCAGCGCGATACTGCGCAGTCCGGCAGAGCACTCCACCGCTGTCTCCTGAGCGGCCATCCGCGTCGAGGGCATTGCAGCCGCGGTCAGGCTGAATCCCACTCGTTCGCTCAAGCGCTCCAGCAAAGCCTCCACGTAGCCCGGAGGCACATTGACACCGGTACCGACTGCGGACCCGCCAATGGCCAACGCACAAAGCCGTGGCTGCAGATCGTTTAGCCGCTGGCGACAGTCCTGCAACTGTGCCGCCCAGGTACGCAGCTCGAAGCCGAGGGTGACGGGCATGGCATCCATGAGATGTGTACGACCGGTCTTCACCACAGCCTCGAGCTCATCGCCGCGTTGGCGCAGCACGTCCTCCAGTTGCCTGAGCGCAGGCAGCAATAGCGTGTGGATCTCGCGCGCTGCGGCGACGGCCGTGGCAGAAGGCACAACGTCATTGCTACTCTGGCTGCAGTTGACATGATCGTTGGGGTGCACACGCTCACCGAGGGCATTACTGGCCAGGCTCGCCAACACTTCATTCATGTTCATATTGCTGCTGGTGCCGGAACCGGTCTGGAACACTGGTACCGGAAAGGCAGCGTCGTGGTGCCCGCTCGCGACCGCCTCCGCCGCCTCGACAATCGCCGCTGCCAGCGCCGGGCTCAGCGCGCCTACCTTCGCATTGGCCTGTGCGGCGGCGGACTTCAGCAGGGCCATTGCGTGCAGGAATGGCAGCGGCATCGTGCGCCGGGAAGCGATCCGGGCATGATTGAGCGCGCGCTGAGTCTGGGCGCCATACAACGCACTGCGGGGCACCTGTACCTCGCCAAGAGTGTCTTTCTCTGTACGGGTTGTCATCGCACCCTCCCTTCATCAACGAACCAACGAGCTGTCAGCGTAACAGACAGCTGCGGCAAGGGCCCAACAGCAAACCGCGCCGGGGTATTGTGTCGGCGGGAGATAATCACCTAGTATTGATGCTGCGTCACTGGCCCCGAAGAGGGTCAGACATAATTCTTATAACAGCTGACAAAAAAGGGTTAACCCATGGCTTTCCATTTTCGCAAGGCTCCGCTCGTTGCCGCACTCACCGTGCTGACCGCAGCTCCACTGGCGTATAGCCAGCAACTCGAAGAGGTTATCGTGACCGCGCAGAAGCGCGCAGAGAGCCTGCAGGATGTACCCATCTCTGTTTCCGCGATACAGGGCGAGAAGCTGCAGAGCGCGGGCATTCCCAACATGCAGGCCCTATCGAACTACGTTCCCAACCTGTACGTCGCGGCCGCATCGGTCAACACCAACATTTACCTGCGCGGGGTGGGTTCCGGCAACAACCAGGGGTTTGAGCAATCGGTAGGCATGTATATCGACGGCATCTACATGGGCCGCGGTCGCCAGTATCGCTCGGGTTTTCTCGACCTGGAACGGGTAGAGGTTTTGCGCGGCCCACAGGGCACCCTGTTCGGCAAAAACACCGTTGCGGGGGCTGTGAACATCATCAGTGCATCACCGGAGCCGGGCGAGGGCTTAAGCGGTGAAATCGCCGCCAGCTTCGAATCACACGATGGACAGTTGCTGGAAGGCTTCTTACAGGGGTCGCTGACCGACACCTTCGCGGCACGTCTGGCATTCAAGACGCGCATGACTGATGGCTACATGGATAACGAATTCCTCAATCGCTCCGAGGGTGAAATCGATGAAACCGCCTTCCGCCTGACGACAGTCTGGCAACCCAGTGACGAGCTGAGCGTGAACTTCAAATACAGCAACACGGAGTACGAGCGCATTGGTTCGCCTTCCACCACCAAGCGCTACCTGGACCCGGCAAGCCGCGACGAATTGTTTCCCAACCGCTCGGCCTTTGCCACCATCGCCTACCTGCTGACCGACAGCTATTTCCCTGACTTTGACGAGATTGGGCAGCGGGAGTTTGTCGCCTTCAAGGATAACGGCGTAGGCACCGGCAGCCTCGGCATCGGCAAAAACCCCGATGGCAGTGATGAAGACTTCGATAACTTCGCCTTGAATATCGACTACGAGCTACCCGGAGGCACATTGACCTCAACCACGGGGTGGTCGGAGTACCAGTATATCGACGGCGTAGACGTCGACTGGTTACCGCTGCAGTTTATCCATCGGGACGATAACCAGGAGTTCGAACAATTCAGCCAGGAGTTCCGTTTTGCTTCACCCGGGGGTGAATTTTTCGACTACGTGGCTGGCGTGTACTACGAGGAAAGCACCCTCAAGTTCGACCGCCGCGTGACCCTGGATGCAAACATGAACGGTCTTGTGCCGGGCCTGCTGGGTGTGAACAGCCTGTTTGCGCTGGTCACCGGCGGCGCCTACGGCGCCGAGCAGATTGGCCGCAACCACCTCTACGACCAGGATGCGGACTCGTTTGCGGTGTTTGGCCAAGGTACCTTCAACCTCAGTGATCGCGTGCGGGTCACGGTCGGTTTGCGTTACACAGAGGAGAACAAGGAGGTCGATACCAACCAGTTCCTCAGCGATAGCATCACGGGAATGGGCAACCCCTCGGAAAACTTCTTCCTGCGCTCCATTCAGGCGACCAGCTTCAACGCCTATATTTACGACTACGAACAGGAGCGCAGCACCGACAAATGGCTGCCATCAGTCAACGTGCAGTGGGATGCCACGGAAAACAGCATGCTCTACGCGAGCTTCTCCCAGGGCTTCAAGAGCGGCGGCTTTACTGATGCCGACGACGGCGAACCGGGTGACCTCACACCCGGCGCCTTCCCCTGCGTTCCCGGCCAGCCAGTTGAGGCCTGTTACGATCCCACCAACCCGAACGAGGATTTCGAGTTTGAAGACGAAGAGGTGGATGCCTTTGAGGTCGGCGGCAAGCACACACTGCTGGACGGTGGCATGACGGTCAACTGGGCCGCCTTCTATACCCAGTACGACAACCTGCAAACCTCGATCTTCAAAGGTCTCGGTTTCGGGGTTACCAATGCCGCCAAGTCGGAGATCAAGGGCCTGGAGGTCGATATGCTCTGGCAGGCGACCGACCATCTGCGCCTCGGCCTCAGCGGCGCCTATCTGGATGCCACATACGATTCCTTCCCGGACGCACCGTGCACAGCGATCCAACTTGACGTAGACCCACTCTGTGGCACGCCGGGTGGCTTCACCAGCAATGACCTCTCCGGTGCCGTAACCACCTTCGCACCTGAGTACACGGGCACCTTTACGTTCGACTACGACTACCCGATGAACAATGGTCTGGAGCTGTTCCTGTCGGGCGAGGCCACCTACCGCGACAGCTTCGAGCCGGGCGGGGACAACGACCCCATCGATCGCATCGACTCTTACAGCAAGGTGAACCTGCGCACCGGTCTGCGCGGCGAGAACTGGGAGATCATGGCGTACGGCCGCAACATCTTCGATGAAGAAGTACTGGTGCAGAGCTTTGACACACCGGTACTGGCTGGCACACACAGTCAGTTCGTCGATGAGGGCCGCATTATTGGCGTCAGGGCCAAGTACTCGTTCTAGGGCCGTTCGCGGCAATATGAAAAAGCCCGGCTCTCGCGAGCCGGGCTTTTTTTTGTCGTGTAAAGCGCCTGTGGCGCGCGACACTCAGGAGCCGCTGCTATCCAGCACCAGGTCCACGCGCCGATTAAGCGCCCGCCCCTCGGCAGTGGCGTTGTCCGCAATCGGACGGCTCTGGCCATGGCCGACTGCGCTGATCTGCGTATCGCGCACCGCGTATTTTTCTACCAACAGATTGCGCACTGCGTTGGCACGACGCTCGGAAAGCCACTGGTTGTAAACCGCCGTGCCGCTTATGTCGGTGTGCCCTTCAATAATGGCCACCACGTCAGGGTTAGCCTGCAAAAATGCAGCCGCCCTGCCGATTTCCTCGTCGAAGGCGCTGGTGATGAGTGAGGAGTTGACCGCAAACTGCACGTTCAGTGAAGCCGCAACCCGGTTGTCGCCAACGCTGCGGTAGCGGCTCGCATCCTGGCTGTTGCTGGCACTCGCCAGACGCGCCAGCAGGGCCTCCTTGTCGACTTTCACCGCCGGTGGCGCTTCGAGTGGGCACAGCGCCTGGCCATTGGGGTCGTCTCCGCGGGCGAGCTCAAGATTGTACTCGGCAATCTGTTCCGCATTGAGCCCGTCGACATCCATGGCCGCACGCAACAGCCCCATATTCGACAGCGTGCGCGTTTGCGCCGCTCGCAGGGCTGCCTGGGCGCTCACATAGGCACGCTCAGTTTCGAAGTACTCGTTCTGTGAGTCCAGCAGGTCGAGCAGGCTGCGCTGGCCCAGATCGAACTGGTCCTGGTAGGCGCGGCGCGTCTTGTCCTGTGACACTCGGTTGCGGCCGAGGAACACCACCTGCTGCTCCAGCGATTGAATGTCGTTGAAGGCTATCATGGTGTTCTGGCGCACGTTCAGGCAGGCCTGCTTGCGCTCTTCCAGCGCCGAGTTGTAGCGGTTGTAAAACTCCCGCTTGCGCGCGCTATCGGCGCCGCCCCGGAACAGGTTGTAATTGAGCACCAGCTCTACGGCCTCTTCGTCATAACGGCCATCCAGGCCATCTGTATCGTGCTCGATTTCGTTGCGGTAACGAAAATCCACGCGCGGCATGAAGGGCGCATTGGTGCGGTTCAGGTTGGACTGAGCGGCGCGCAGGTTCTCGATAGCGGCGTTGATTTCCGGGCTTTTCTCGTAGGCCACGTTGAGCGCTGCTTCGCGCAGCTCGGGAATGAGTGCTGACGGAATTTCCGGCATGCTCAGGCTATCCGCCGGCACATTGCCCACAATGCGCTGGAAGCGTGTCTGCACGTCATGCAGGTTGGTCATTTCCGTGAGCAGGTTCGACTCGGCCAAGGCAACACGCGCCGCCGCCTGCTCCAGGTCTACACCCTGGCTCACGCCACCACGGGTGCGCTCGTCTATCTTGTCAAACACTTCCCGGTGGTACACGTAGTTGTCTTCGGCAAAGCGCACCAGTTGCTGATAGCGCACCGTGTCCAGGTAAGCCTGCGCGGCCTCCAACGCGATCTCTTCTGAGGCACGCTGCAGCTCGTAGTACTGGTTCAGTTTGGAAAAGCCGAGGGCACGCACGTCTTCACGGGTGGCGAAGCCATCAAACAACATTTGCGTGATAGTGAAGCGCGTAGCATCGCGGGTGTAGCTGCCGAGGTCCACGAGCGGGGTTTCACGCTCCTCACGACCTATTTCAGCGCTCAGGTCAACACTGGGGAAATAACCGCCCTCTGCCGCACGCTGCGCTTCACGGGTCGCTTCAAAGTTGTACCACGCCGCATTGACGCGTGGATTGGTGAGTACGGCCTGGGTAACCGCCTCCCGAAAGTCGGCGACCGGCTGCGTTTGTGCTGCCGCGCCCTGAGACTGCAGCAAACCTGCCGCCAACATGGCGACCGCCAAACAGAGTTGCTTTTTCATGGAACCCTTTCCTTAGGTTGAACAACATCAGCCCGCAACTGCACGGCTGGTTTCCTACCTGCTCAAAACGCTGCTATTGTACTGTAATTGGTGTCTTCGCAGACATTTCAAGCTGGTAAAACTATGACTTCCATCACAATCAGCAACGCCCGGAACGCGGTTGACAACAAATCGCGCAGCCTTGCCTGAATTTCACGTAGACTCGGCAGTGCACGCAGGCAATGCCAGCCGGCACTGGAAGAACGCAATGCTCTCACTGGGTAGTCCTCTACAGCGTGTCTCCGGGCTCATCGCCCTGTCACTGGTGGTAACCCTGTGCGCGGCGATCCTGCTGGCCAAGGCTGACCTGGATCGCATGGAGCGCATCGCGATGAGCCGTCACGGCCCGGAGACAGCCCTTACCGTTGGCCGCTGGCGGGCGATGCTCGAAGCGCTGGACGCGCTCGATGACAGGCAGAAAATCGAACGTGTAAATACCTACTTCAACAGGCTCGCGCGCTGGCGGCAGGATATCGACATCTGGCAGCAGCACGACTACTGGGCCACACCGCTGGAGCTGATGGCCCGGCGCGAGGGTGACTGCGAGGACTTCAGTATCGCCAAGTACATGACACTGCTGCTGGCGGGTGTCGATGTGCACAAGATGCGCATTACCTACGTGAAGGCGCGACTCGGCGGCAATTACGGCAACGTAACCCAGGCGCACATGGTGCTGGCCTACTACCCCACTCCGAACGCAGACCCATTGATACTCGACAATATGATCTCCGAGGTGCGGCCCGCCTCGCAGCGCGAGGACCTGAAGCCGGTTTTCGGCTTCAACAGCGAGGGACTCTGGGTCGGCGGTAGCAGTGCGCCGGCCATCAACAATCCCGCCGCGAGGCTGTCGCGCTGGCGCGATCTTCTGCAACGCATGGCCGCCGACGGGCTGGGCTGACACAGGACAACTGAGGGAAAACCGGCATGTCACTCTTCAAACAACTCTGGCTGGCCATTGTACTGCTGCTGGCTCTCGCCTTTGGCAGCAGCCTCATCGTCAGCAGCCTGGCGGCACAGCGCTACTTGCAGCAACAGTTGTACCTGAAAAACGTGGACAACGCAGCGGCGCTGGCGCTCTCTCTGGGCCAACAGGAGGCCGACGGCGTGCTGCTCGAACTGACACTGGCTGCGCAGTTCGATACCGGGCACTACGAACTCATCGAGCTGGTATCCCCCGACGGCAAAGTACTGATTCGCCGTGAGGACCACCAGCTGCTCGCCGACGCGCCCGGCTGGCTGCCCAGAGTGCTGCCACTGGAGGTCGAGCCGGGCGTAGCACAGGTACAGCAGGGCTGGCAGCAGCTGGGGACGCTAACGGTACGCAGCCACTCGCGTTTCGCCTATCGCGCGTTGTGGGACAGCACCCGCTTACTGGCGCTGATGTTCCTGTTGACCATGATCGGCGGCGGCCTGCTGGGCAGCTATCTGTTACGCCGCATCATTAGACCGCTCAACGAGGTGGTGGAACAGGCCGAAGCGATTGGTCAAAGGCGGTTTGTCACCTTGCCGGAGCCCGGCACACTGGAATTCAAACGCCTCGTCAGCGCCATGAACGCGCTTTCAAAGCGTATACGCAGTGCCCTGCAACAGGAAGCCAGCCGCCTGAACCAGTGGCAGAAAGACACGCACACCGACAGCCTGACCGGCCTGCTCAGCCGCGAGCCCTTCCTGCGCACTCTCGATGCGGCGCTGGATAGCGACGATGTCAACGCAGCCGGCAGCTTTGCCCTGGTGCGCGTTGCCAGCCTCACACGCCTGAACCAGACCTACGGCCGCAAGGCCACCGATGGCGTGCTGGCGGACATTGGCGCCGCGCTGAACACCATCGTCAGCCGGCACAGCCGCTGGGCCGCAGCGCGGATGAACGGCTCCGATTTCGCGCTGATGGCACCGCGCTCGACAGATCCACGCGAACTCGTGGAAGAAATGCAGTCACTGATGCTGGAGGTGCTGGCAGCGCACAGTATGCATACGGACACCGCGCTGCCGGCGGCGGCCACGCTGTACACCCACGAAGACACGCCAAGCACCCTGCTCACCCGACTCGACAGCACGCTGGTTCCGGCTGCCCAGGCCGGCAGCTCGGACATCAACATCACCTTTGCGGGCGACATCCAGATACAGCCCGTGCGCGAGCAGATGGCGCGCTGGAAGGGCGTGTTGCAGAAAGCCTTTCTTGAGGATCGCTTCAGCCTGGCCAGCTTTCCCGTGCTGGACAGCGAAGGGCAGCTACTGCATGTGGAAGCCCCTGTACGCCTGCTGGAGGACAACCAGCAACTCGCGGCCGCCACGTTTCTACCCTGGATCAACCGGCTGGAAATGTCAGGTGACCTCGACCAGCGGGTGATCGAGATGGCATTGTCCGCAGCAGAGGACGCGGCTGCCCCACTGGCTGTAAACCTCTCTGTGGGCGCGCTGGTCGAGCCCGCTTTCCTGCACTGGCTCGATCAAACCCTGTCCACTGCCGGCAAAGCCGCCGGCAAGCTTTGGCTGGAAGTGCCTGAATCCATGGCGTTTCGTCACTTTGACGCATTCAAGCTCCTGACCCGCCACGCCGGCCGCTACGGCTGCCAGGTGGGCATTGAACACGGCGGCCACCAGCTGGCGGACATCGGCCAGTTACACGAAATCGGCCTCGATTACTTCAAAGTGGACGCGGCCTTTATCCGCGATATCGACAGCAACGCGGGCAATCAGACACTGCTCAGGACCCTCTGTACCGTCGGGCATTCCATTGGTGTGACGGTGATCGCCGAGGGGGTGCGCAGCACCGGGGAGTGGCAGCAATTGCGGGAGCTGGGTTTCGACGGTGCGACCGGGCCGGCAATTTCCGCGCTCGCCGATGACAGCTCAGCGCGCTAATCGTCACCCAGCAGATCAAGGCTGCCCGGCAGGGCACTGCGCAGACGTTGTCGGTAAATCATCTTCTGCTGCGCGGAGTCGGGCAAATCGGTAAACAGGATAACGCCGCGGCTGACCAACAGCTCCACAACGTCTTCCAGTACCCGCACGAAATCCTGGTCGGTTGCGCTGATGCGGCTCGCTTCATCGTGCAGCGCCGCGAGAAACTCGACCAGTTCGCTGTCGTCTGCCGCTACCGGCTCCATTCCATCCTGAGGCAGCTGGCTGACCGCGACAATGCGGTGAGCGGAATCGCGTTGTACAAAGGGCATCGCGCCTATACTCCATAAAAAAACCCCGGCAACCCTCTGGTCGCCGGGGTCATGATAGCCCAGAACCCTACTGGTCGACAGTCAGCCTGCCGCTGTCCAGCATGTTCTGGATCACCGAGGCCAGATCGTCGTGGCCGCTTACCAGATCAACACCCTCAAGGTGGATTGTCTGGCTGACAGCGCCGGCATCATCGGCACCGCCGGTGAACGCGCCCGTGGCGCTGACCTCTATCACCGTATTGCTACCGTCATAGCTGACGTTCAGGTAGCTGGTGAGGTCCGCCGCTGACTCTTCGCCCTGCAGGAGGTCACGCAGATCAAGGGCATCGTTCCCCGCCTCCCCGAACCCGAGGATGCTGACCTCGGGCGCGACCGCGTCGGCAGCTGCGAGCGAGAAGGCGAATACATCATCGCCCGGGCTCGCCAGCAGAGCGCCACTATCCGCGGCTCGCGCATCGAACTCGGTCAGGCCGGCATGCTCCACAATCATGTCCTTGACGTGCTGCATGGCGCCATCTTCATCGACGGGTGCGTAGCCGTTCTCCAGCAGCAATGCCTGCAACTCATCCTTGCTGACGGCGTCAAGGTCAAACGCGTCGTCTGCAAGCGCCGTCCGCACGGCATCTGTGATCACAATGCCATTGTAGGGGTCAGGGTCGTTATCGATAGACTGCAGGAACACCGCCATCTTCTCGACATGGTCATCGTTGAGGTCATGCAAGCCGACGCCGGCAATCTCCTGCAGGAAGACCTTGCCATCGGCAATCGCCTCTTCCGCCAGGAAAGACCCGAGCACCACGCCACCGACGCGCAAGGTGACCGTATCACCCGGCCGATAGTTGAACCCGCCGTCCTCATCGGTGATGCCGGTGAGGCCCGAGGAGGTTTCGTAGCTCATCCCCTCGACGACGCCGTCGACAATACTGGCATTGGCCACACCATCGATGTTCAACGTGAGCGTATATTGTTGGGTGTCTCCATCATCGTCCACCAGAGTGTAGTTGAAGGTCTCCTGACGCATTTCGCCAACGCTCATGTCGCCGCGTGCTGCGGCAGAGAGGGTGTAGGTATAACCACCCTGGCCATCGACTGCGAGCACGCCGAAGCTGCCCTGCACCTGACCGCCACTCTCGCCCGCCCAGACCAGTGAACCGGACGCTCCGGGGCCGTCCGCACCCCAGTTGCCGGGCACCGTGCCCTGCAGTTCGGGCAGGTCGTCCATATACCGTACTTCCGCAAACAACTCGTACGACGTGGATTGGCCTTCAACCGTACGCACAGAGCTAACCAGATTACCCTGGGCATCGCGGAAGCCAAGAATTTCCAGCTCGAACTCACGCCCGCCCACAGTAATGACTTGCACCTGGTTCAAGTTGGAGATGCTCACGAAATCATCGTTGGCCGGGTTGGAGGAGGGAGACGCATTGTTGGGTGTCTCTGTGTGGCTGAGACCCACGGTGCTTGTAACCTGAGTCGAAACACCATCAATCACCAGAGTAAAGCTGACATTCAGATCCACTGTCTGCAGCACTTTGGCACTGAGTGAGATCGGGAAATTGTTGTGCGTCAGGCTGCCCACCGAGAACACGCTGTCTGCCTGCACAGGCACATTGCCGACCAGCGATGGCGCGTAATCGAAATCATAGCCCGAGCCGTTGCTGCCGCCCCACTGCAGGCCGATACCACTGCTGTCTGTACTGGACCCAATGCTGCCACTGCCGCTGGTTGAGGTCACATTCTGCCAACCGGCACTGAGCGCGCCCACCGCGAGCTCGCTCAATGGCACCACCAAAGTCGCGGCGGTGGTGTCGGCGCCGTGCGGGCTGTCGTCATCGATGCTGACGTTGAATGCCGTGGTGCCCACGCTGCCATCGCCATCGGTTACAGTGACATCCACCGAGAAAGCGACGTTGTCTTCCTCTGCGGAAGGCGCATGGCGTACCGGCTGCAGCAGGGTGACGGCGTAGTCAGCCGAGCTGCTATTGATGCCGCTCAGCGCCACGGTGAACACCTGGCTGCCCGCAACCATGGGATCCTGACCACTGATGTAGCCAATGAGCGTGCTGCTTGCCTCGTCCCAGAAGGTATCTACCGCCTGACCGTCGTTGGTGAACAGGGGCGTTGTGCCGCCTGCCGTGGACAGGGCAATAGAGGCAAAGCTGTCACCGCCGAGATCGTACTGTATCTGGCCTGCCGGTACAGCAGCATCATCACCGGGAGCCTGATCCCCGACGCCGAAGGGCAGATCGTCTTCATCGACCATGGCATCGTTGGATACAGTGACAACGGGGACCGAATCGCCGGCGAAGGTCAGGGTCAGCGTGGTGCTGGACGTATCACCGTCCGCATCCGTGATCTCATAGGTAAAGACGTCGGTGGAACCCGCCGGCACACTGGCGTTGGGGGTGTAGGTCCACTCCCCGTTCGCCGCCAGGGTCAGGCTGCCGTGGGCGCCGGCCAGCGCCGTACCCACTGTGCCGCCCGCCAGGCCGGTCACGGTGATGCCACCGTCCGCACCCGCCTGGTCGTTACCCAGTACGTTGCCCTCCACCGCCGGGCCGCTCTCGGTCGCACTCGCCGTATCGGCGACGGCCGTCGGGCCGGCGTCGTTGATCGTCAGCGTCAGCTGGGGCGTCGCCACACTGCCGTCACTGTCGGTCAGCGTGATGCTCACCAGCGCGCTGTCGCTGTCCGCACCCACTGCGTGGCTGTAGGCGCTGTTCTGGGTGAACGCATAGGCCCCCGTGCTTTCATTCACGGTCAGCGTCCAGCTGCCATCGTTCGCTGCCAGGGTGGTCACGCCGCCGCTGCTGGATTGCGTTGCCGCACCCAGGCCGCCGTCGTACACCGCACCGAAGGTCACCGGGGTGTCATCACCCAGGTCGAAGGCCAGCGTGCCGCTGTCTGTGCCCAGGGTGGCGTCTGCCGTGGTGGCCGCGCCATCGCTGGCGGTCGGCGCACTGCCGTCGCCGGCAAAGGTCAGGGTCAGCGTGGTGCTGGACGTATCACCGTCCGCATCCGTGATCTCAT
>CAXIDF010000006.1:0-158913 GCA_964022665.1 uncultured Halieaceae bacterium | reverse complement strand
ATGCTGGTGGCGATGACTCACGTGGAGTGAGCGCGGCATTGGCTGGGGCTATATCGGGACACCAAGGCGTCTATTTTCAGGTGGTGGACCAGGCGGGCGATGTGCTGTATAGCAGTCCAGGCGCTGATCTGTCTGCAATGGTCGCGACGTCTAATCCGACCACTGTGATTGAGGCAAACGCCCTGGAGATTTGGCGCGACAACGGTAGAACGCTCCGCGGCGCTCTCGCGCAGGTCGACGAGATTGGTGGGGGCTACGCGGTAATGACGGCGATCGATATCGGCTTTCACTTGCAGTTCTTGCAGAGTTTTCGTCGCACGCTGTGGCTCATCATGAGCCTGGCGGGCGGCACAACCCTTTTAGCCGCATGGTATGGCGTATATCAGGCGCATGCGCCTCTGCGCGGGTTTTCCGAAAGGATAGGCGATATACAGGCCGACAGGCTGCATGTGCGCCTTGATCCTTATGCGGCCCCACAGGAATTACAGGGGTTGGTCACTTCCTTTAATCACATGATTGGTCGCCTGGAAGACAGCTTTGCACGCCTGTCACACTTTTCGGCTGATATTGCTCATGAATTGCGTACGCCGCTCACCAATCTCATCACGCAGACGCAGGTCGGGCTGGGCAGGGCCAGATCGTCAGAGGAGTACCGCGAACTTTTGTATTCCAATCTAGAAGAACAGGAGCGGCTGGCCAAAATGGTCAATGACATGCTGTGGTTAGCCAAGAGTGATCATGGCTTGCTCAGGCCGGTAGAAGAGGCACTGAATCTAGCAAGCGAGGCCAGTGAACTCTTCGACTTTTTTGGAGCGTTGGCGGAAGAACGCCAGATTGCTTTGGCACTGGAAGGGCATGCACCAACGGTGCAGGGCGATCGCGCTATGCTTCGGCGCGCTATTTCGAACCTGTTGTCCAATGCTATTCGCCACACCCCCTCAGGTGGGCATGTGCGAATCCGAATTTCCGCATCCTCCGATAATGAGGTCTCTCTGAGTGTGCAGAACCCCGGCCCGGGGATACCCGCTGACCATCTACCCAAAATCTTCGATCGATTTTACCGTGTGGATCCTTCCAGGGCGCGTCAAAGCGAGGGCGCCGGGTTAGGTCTGGCCATTGTGCGCTCTATAGTCGAGGCACACGGTGGGCGTGTGGAGGCTGTTTCCAGCGAAAGCACTACCAAGTTTACGCTGTATTTTCCGTCAATCAGGAGCAACTCCTAGTCTTGAATACGGTGCACAAGCCTCAACCTCTACCGCCACATGTACCAGTGACGAGTCAATTTTCTGAATGAGGTCGCGGTAGTGGCGAGACGGCTGAGGCTGGCTTTATCTCGCGGTGGTAGTTGACCTCTTTTGTGGCCGGGTAGTGGGTCGGTCAATAAGCCACTGCATGGACCGGCAATTGTCCATCCAGACCGCTCTCATGGCACTGTGGCAGCGGAAATCAAAAGCGCCTGTGGTACTGCACTCAGATCGCGGTTCCCCGGTTGAATCCACCCCGTTTACCAGACATGAATATCAGCATTTCCTGGCCGGTCATAGCATCACAAGCAGTATGAGCGCAGTTGGCAGCTGCTACGACAATGCCGTAGCAGAAAGCTTCTTCGCGTGCTGAAACGAGAACGGGTGAACCGTCGCCGGTACGTCACCCGCGCTGAAGCTCGGGCCGATGTCTTTGACTATATCGAGCTGACGTATAAACTAAGGAAGCGCAGGAAATTAGAGCAATTCAGTCAAACTGCTCTCAACTGAGAGTCCGCCGTGTCGAGAGAGAACCAGAACGCTTCCGAGGCCCGGAAGCGGAGTCGGACGCCTGTAGAGCGGTGACGGAAATACCGTCGACATCTCGGGCAGTGGTACTTCGGCGAGGTCAGGTGCAGGGTCATGACCTGATTTCCCCGCCGGGTGTGTTTGAGGGTGTCCTGATAAGTCGCCTTGATCCTGACACCGTCATGCTGGCGATGGATACAGCAGGGCCGGTGGGTCGGCTTGGGATAGATTTCAATGCCGCGATCACGGTCAACCCGCTCGACCTCCAGATCGGATATGCCTAGAATGTTTCCTGCGAGGGACATCGGTATTCTCCATTAAACAGAGTCCGCTAAATCAGTTTAATGAATGCCGGTGTCTCCCGTTAATGATGAAGAGCCGTTGCCTGACTTCTACCAGTCTCAAATGGTGGCTATTAAGTTTGCGCCAACAACTGTCATTTAGATATGCTGAAGCGATAAGCATAGACGTCTAGTACCATGACTGTGCGGCCCCGGGTGTGGCGGCGCCAAATAGACTTTCGAAACAACGGCTCCAACTGAACCGGGAACTCTTGGTGGAAAATCACGTACCTAGAAGATACAGCCGCAATTACCGAAAAGCCGTCAAGTACATGCTGGCTTCCATGGTGCTTGGAGCGCTGTTGATCGTGACTGCTGTTGGCTGGATGGTGACTGCATACAAGCTATCTTCGATGAATGAGCTATTTCATGGTCGCGAGGTAGCAGTCAGGGGAGAAGACGCAAGCGCAGACAGCCTGAGGAACAAGGTCGCCGCCCTGGAGCAGCAAGTATCGAAATTGCGGGAAGAGAAAGCGAGCCTGGTGCAGAATCGGATTCCCGATCTCACTCCGCTGGCGTTTGACGCCATCGTTCCCATCGGCGAACGCTACCTGAAGAACATTAGGTTCACACGGACGGGTACAGAGCAGAAAAAACGCTTTGGTTACCTTGCCGTGCTTCAGAACGATGGTCAACGGAGTATTCACCCTGACGTCACCATAATCCTGTTTGATGCGCTGGGCGTCCAGGTCGGAATGGCACAGCTTGCGAAAGATGAGAGTTCGTCAGATGCAGGGAGCGATGATTTAAACGCAGGGGAGTCACGCTCATACTTTAGTCAGGTCAAGCTCACCCGTGACCGCGATCCCGAGTATTTTCATGTTGAAGTGAGGTGAATGAGCTGATAATCCAGCTCATCACTTTCACCTAGAATGTTTCGGGGGACGTGGTAAAGCCAGGTATCCATATCAGGCGCAAATTAGAGATTAAGTGGGTAACTGGCTTTCAATGGATGGCGACAGCCTATGTTTGATACCTATCAGGATATATTCCAGCTACGCGCCGACCGCTATCACGCCGCTATGGCTGAATTCCCCCGGGCCAGGCAGCAGGAGTTCAGGCACGCGGTGCGCTAGCTGACGATATTCTCAGAGGTATCGAAGACTATCTCGTTTTGCATGAAGGTCATGAGCGCTGTGAGTTGGCGTGGCCGCTCACCTATATTACCGCTGTGGCAGAATAATGCTTGAGGCTTTCAGCGTTTATGAATAACCACGGCTCCGTTAATTATTCATCAGGTGTGCTGGCAAAGCTGCGATATATTTTTCAGCTCGCAACGATAGTAGCGCGCGAGGAGGGGATAAGTAGGCTTAGTCAGTTCGGTGACATGCTCTGGCTGTATGGTAGCCGGCGCCTAGGGCCTTTGCTGTACTACGAACAACAACTGTGGAAGCTGCCCCGGGCGCAGCAGCAGCGCTTTTTCAATGAAGCGCAGTACCGCCGTAAAATTCAACACCTGAACCCTCCCATGTACCAGAAGCTTTCCCAGCACAAGTTGGTGGAGAAGGCGTTGTTCCAAAGCCTGGGCATCCCGTCAGCTGACCTCATCGGCTACCTGCATCCCTGTGAGGGCACCGACACCAGGCTGAATCCCTTGACGAATGCGGTAGAGTTGGCGTCACTGCTGGCGGATCTCGGCTTGGGGCAGCTGTGTTTCAAGGTGTCTGAAGGCTGGGGCGGCAATCACTTCGTTGCCGCAGCTTTGCGGATGGAAGCTGGTGAGGCGCAGTTGCGGCAACTCCAGGGCGATGCAGCGTGGTTGCCTGTTGCAGCTTTCTTTGATCGTTATCTGCAAGCGCAAGTGGACCAGGGTTTGGTCATAGAACGTTATCTGGAGCAACACCCGGTACTGGCTGCTTTGAATGAATCCAGTGTTAACAGCCTGCGTATTTGGGTGTTGCAATCGGAGGCGCAGGTGAGAGTGGTCGGGGCACTATTGCGTATCGGGCGCCGTGGCCAGGTGGTCGACAACGCCTCACAAGGCGGTATTCTCACGAAGGTAGACCTCGTCACCGGGCGGCTTGCGCAAGCTAAATCGGCCACCATTTTTCCACAGTACTTTAGCTCCCATCCCGACTCTGGTGCCCCGATTGAAGGTGTGGAATTGCCCCATTGGGACGCTTGTTTGAGCTTGGCGGCCGAGGCCCTGCGGGTTTTTCCCAGGGCGCGCTTTTGCGGCCTCGATATGGCGATTACCGAGTCAGGGCCGGTAGTGATTGAGCTGAATCTTGAGCCTGACCGTATCAGCGCTCGAAATTTCGGCGCGCCGTTGGAAGACCTTTTGACCTGGTAAGCCGTTCTCACCCTGAGTGTGTCTGTTCACTCAGTTCGACGGTTCGATCACTGCGCCAGCTGGGTTTGTAACCGTTCAAGACCGCCCGGCCGCGCTCTACTTGTGTCGACTTTAGCGAACATCATTGGAGAGTATGGCATGGAAACTTTGGTGTAACATTTTACGATAGGGCTCGAGTAGTCCATTTTCGTTCGAAGCGGGCTCGACCGCGCCGGCTAGCCACGGGTGGATAGAAACAAACATAAGTGCCGCGCCGGCAAAAATCGAAAGTAATTCCAGCGGCTCTGTGACGCTGAATTCGCTACGCTTGATCACGTCGTGAACGGCACTTGTCCACGTATCAAGCAACTCTTTTGCCTCTGGCCCGATACGCGCTGTTGCAAATGAATTGTCGACCGCCGCACGCAAGAACAAGCGTCCAGCCGGCGGGCGCGAGGCAACAAAATTCAGCCACGCGTCCGCGATTCTGAATATCGCAGGGCGGCTGTCTGTGGTGTCCTCCAGCGCGACATGTGAAGCGACAAGTAGCGCGGCATAAATTCTATTCATCACCTCATTATGCAATTCGAGCTTGCCGGCAAAATGGTGAATCACGGACGGCTTGCGTATTCCCACGGTGGTCGAGATATCCTCAATGCGGGTAGCGGCGTAACCGCGCTGGGAAAATATCTGCTCCGCAGCATCGAGAATGCGGTCTCGAGTTTGCGCGCCGCGTTCAGTATTGCGCTGCTGGTCTGGTCGGAGGGGCGCGCCATCGATGGAGGCCGTGTGATAAGTCTTAGCCACTGATTTTCGCACTCTTGAGGCCGATGGGGTTTGACCCCACTCGTGTAGGGCACTGTTGTTGCTAAGCAGTATATGGGCCAGGCGCGGATAATCAATCACGCCCGGCTCCCCCTCGTTCGTCGCTGCTCCGCCACCTAATAGATGTTTGCACGTCACGGCCATGCGCGGCAGAGAAAGATTGCTCTCAGCGCTTGACAATACCTACCGGTCGGTAGAGAGTGGGGGTGCGTACCCAAAGAGCCTAATAACATGCGCAAACGTTTATCCATCAAGACGCGACGTCCGGACTTGTCCCGCAGTGAGTTCCGTCGCTATTACGAGACGAATCACGTCCCTCTTGGTTTGAGTTTTATCGATCACTTCGGCTGGTTGCGCTACGTGCGTAACCACGTGCTTTCATCTCGCGGTGCGTTGATCACCTTTGATTGTTTTGCAGAATTCTGGGTTGCGGACGACGCCGATGATGAGGCGCTCTATCGTTTTCTTCGCTCAGAGGACTTTCGACGCCTGGATCTCGACGATCGCGAATTCCTCGACATATCTCGCCGCCTGTCGCTGGAAGTTCGCGAGATCGTATTGCACGCGGACGAGTCGGGCAGGCTCGAGCAGTGCAACAAGGCGGTGCTCATGTGGGAGCAGAATTCCAATCCCCGCGAGGCAGCAGAAACCGTAGCAGCGCGCATTGTTTCTGCGCTGCCACCCCGGGTGTGCTCGGCGACACTTAATGTCGCGTTGTCGCCCGTACCAGAGGAATCGCCATTTGATGTGTTCCTGAGTCTGGAATACAGCGAGAACACCCCCCTCGAGATCGATGTCTCGTTACTGCCCAAGGGCCGTTGGGCGTTGGTCGAGGTCGATCCGTTGGAAACGCCTCCGGAAAAGTTGGCAGTTGGAGCATACAAGTGAGTCAGACGAGGAAAGCAGAATGAATCAAGATGAGTTGTTATCCAAAGTTCAGTGGCTGGTGGATGTTGAGGAAATCAAACGCCTCAAGTACCGGTATTTTCGCTGTTTCGACACCGCCGACGTCGAGGGTATCAAGGACGTTTTTCATCCGGATGTGACGCTTTCAGTGGATGGTGGTGTGTACAAGTTCAAGATCGAGGGACGTGACGCTTACCTCAAGATGATTCGCGAGGGTGCGCACGCCGAGATGATCACGCAACACCACGGCCACCACCCCGAGATCGACATTATTGGCCCCAACGAGGCGACGGGCATCTGGTATTTGCAGGACAACGTCTGGGAGTTTCGCCGCAAAATCCATATCACGGGTACGGCCTTCTATCGGGAACGCTACTTGAGGGTAGACGGTAGTTGGGTGATCAAGGATATCGAGTTCGACCGGATCTACGAGATCGTGGATCCCATTGAGACACCGCCGAACGTAACGCGGAATTATCTGGCTGAGCACGGTGTCAAGCTTCCAGCAGGAGAACTGGAGCCGTTTCGCCGGGATGCCGAGTGATCGCCATTGCTGCTCGTGGTCGTGTCGAAGGGGAGGTAACGGTTGATGACAAGCCTGACTAACAGGGTTGCAATTGTCACTGGCGGCGCAGGGGGTATGGGGCGGTCTGTCGTCAGCCGGTTTGTCGACGCCGGTGCGAAGGTGGTGTTCACCGATATCAAGGAAGATGCCGGGCACTCATTGTGCGCTCTGCTGGGCAGCGATGCGGCGTTCCTCCCGCATGACGTATCAAGCCGTCGGGACTGGGATGCTGTTGTCGAGTTCGCACAGAGTCGGTTCGGTCCCGCCGACATTCTGGTGAATAGTGCCGGTGTGCTCGATTACGCGACGATTGTGGATATGGAAGAAGCGGCATTCGATCGGCTCATGGCGATCAATGTCAAGGGCACGTTTCTTGGCATGCAGGCAGTCATACCGGGAATGGTCACTGGCAAGCGCGGTTCCATCATTAACCTCGCGTCCACGGGGGCGATGCTTCCCACCAATGGCACAGGTGCTTATGCCGCCAGTAAAGCTGCGGTAGAGGCCATGAGTCGCGCGGCGGCTATGGAACTTGGCCCATTCTCGGTGCGAGTCAATAGTGTACACCCCGGAGGTATCAACACTCCGATGACGAATCCTGAGGGTATGACACCCGAAGAAGTGAATTCTTTGTACGGCGATATTCCCCTACAGAGAGCCGGTGACCCGGACGAGGTGGCACGCCTCATTCTTTTCCTCGCCAGTGACGAGGCGAGCTACTGCACGGGAAGTCAGTATGTAGTGGATGGAGGCTCCCTGGCCGGCAAATATCACGCCTTTCTTCCCGGCTACCCGCCCCAAAATTTTCCCGGAGACAAACCATGAAACCAGTTCTGGATTTTACCGGTCGTGTCGTGTTGGTTGCCGGCGCGGGTGGCGGCGGCATCGGCAGTGCGATCGCGTTGATGTTGGCTCAGGCCGGGGCTCGGCTGGTCGGCGTCGATAAGTCCGCTACAGCATTCGATGCTCTACGCGCTGCACTCGAAGGACTCGGTGCGGATCATCACTTAATGGTTGCGGACCTGCTCGTGCCCGGTGCAGCGGTGCATGTTCTGGATCAGGTAGAAGCCACGTTCGGCCCGGTCGATGCACTCGTCAACGTTGTTGGTGGCTTTCAGGACATGAGTCAAATGGCGCCTTTGCTTTCCGCGAATGCTGAGTCCGATTTCAAGCGCCTCCTGGATTTCAACCTCACGCCGGCACTGACGCTTTCGGTAGCCCTGGCGCGGAGCCTGAAGCGCCGCGCCTGCCGGGGCGCCATCGTTAACATTACCTCATCCACCGGTCAGGTCTCCATGCCCTATGGTGCCGGCTATGCGGCAGCAAAAGCGGCGTTGAATAATTTGACGCGCACGATGGCAGTAGAGTGGGGCAGCGCTGGTATTCGTGTAAACGCGGTGTCTTGCGGAACGATAATGAGCGCCGAGGCCCGCCGCTGGGCCGAGGGTATTGATGAGGTTGCCAAGTCAGCCGTGCCGCTTGGTCGCTGCGGAGAGCCGGATGAAATCGCTGCGGCAGTCGTGTTTTTGCTCTCGGATATGGCCAGCTATATCAGTGGTGAAGTGATCGGCGTCGATGGCGGGGCGTTGGCCAGAGCTCCTTATAACGACAGTAATAATATCCCGGTATTCATCACGGATCCGGCATTGCACGGACGCATCATGGCAGAGGATTAGGCCGATATCGCACCAGCCAGGTGGAACCTGGAGACAAATACTAGCTATAACAGCGAGTGGAGAGACCTATGAACAATAACAAGTACTGCATTTCCCATCCCAAGACACTGTTAGTCACGGCTCTGGCAACGGCATTGGCGAGCGCGGCTCAAGCGCAAGCTACGATGCTGGAGGAGGTTGTGGTAACGGCTCAAAAACGTGAGCAATCCTTGCAGGAAACTCCCATCGCCATTACGGCATTCGGGGAGCATGAAATTGAGCAGCGACGCATTCAGGATGTCACTGACCTCGGCACTATCGTGCCTAATGTGAAGATTGCTGCAATGCCAACAAATACCGGTAAGGCGGCGATCGCTATACGGGGGTCTGTCACCTCAAATCCAGCAATCACATGGGAACCCACGGTAGGAATCTATGTGGACAACGTTTACTCCGGCAAAATCTCCGGCAACATTTTCCGTGTCACGGAGCTCGAGCGAATTGAAGTCTTGCGAGGCCCCCAGGGCACACTGTACGGAAAGAACACAATTGGCGGTGCGGTAAACCTCATCACGACCAAGCCCAGTGGCGAGTTTGGCGTAATCGCTCGTGGTGGCGTCGGCAACTTCGATTACACCGACGGCTATCTCTCGGTGAACCTGCCGGCGCTCCCCGTGGGTGGGCTTGGTGACCTCAAGATGAAGCTATCTTACGGTGCGGAGCAGCGCGATGGACTGTACGACAACGTTGCGCCGCCGGCGGGCAGCTCTATCTCAAGCCCATTCGTGCCAGGCGCTCGGGTAGCGGCTAACCCGAGAGCGCCCAATGATACATTTAACGAGCTGGATCGCTGGTCAGCGCGGGCCGATTTACTCTGGGACGTAAGCGAAAGCCTGTCAGTGCGGTATACCTATGACAAGAACGACGCGGACAATACTTCATCGAAAGAGCAATTGACCCATGTGGATCCAAACAACCTGAACCTGGGAGTACCCATCCCGGAAGATCTCTCCAGTTTCATTGTCGATGAAAGCAAGAACGCAAGCAAAATCAGTGCAGATTTCCCCTCGCTTGAGGCCTTCGATGCCGAAAGCCATACGTTGGCCATGAACTACGAAGTGGGTGAAATGGGCAAATTGGGAAGCGTGTCATTGCGCTATATCGGCAACCGGCGCGAGATGAACTTTGTGCAGAATGACGACAATGACGGGACGCCTTTTGCATTGTTTCACTCCGAGATCGACGAGCGTTATCAGCAAACTTCGCATGAGCTCCAGATACTGGGAACCTCCGAGCGCTTCAACTACGTTCTCGGGGTGTTTGCGTTTGACGAAGAGGCTGACGTTGTAAATCCGCTGATTCCCCTGAACTCGTTTTTTGGCCCCCTCGTGTTGAACAATCAGTACGGATTGGAGGCCGAGCAACTCGCATTTTATGGGCAGGCGGATTATCGCCCGCCGATGCTGCAAGACAAGCTGACAGTGACAGGCGGCGTGAGATGGTCCAGAGAGGAAAAGGACTCCTACATTGTTCACCCCGGGGACTTCGAAGCGGTAGCTGATGAAGAGTGGACCAATGTTGCTCCGACTTTCATTCTCGCCTATGACTTCACGGACGAGTTGCAGGCATACGCAAAGTACTCCAAAGGATGGAAGGCAGGGGGGTTCAACGGCGAAGCGGAATCAGTGGAGGGATTTGTTGACGGATATGATCCGGAGGAAGTCGATGCCTGGGAAGTCGGATTCAAGTCTCGCCTCATGGACAACCGTTTGCAACTGAATGCCGCTGCTTTCTACAACGATGAGACCGATTTGCAGGTTTCGGTGTTTACGAGCGGGTCCTCGGCTTCTACTTCAATTCGGAATGCTGGTGAGGCTGTCAAGAAAGGCGTTGAATTGGAGGTGACGTTCCAGCCAACGTCAGATCTTCTCCTTTCCGCAAACATCGGCTTCCTCGATTCCGAATTCAAGGAATTTAACGAGTTTGACCCGGTGTTGGGCATGGAGGTCAATCGCAAAAACGAACGATCGGTTCAGTATGCGCCAGACTACAACTTCAACCTCAGTGGCGAGTACACGTTCATGCGCGCCAGTTGGGGGCATTTGAACGGCCGCCTGGACTACACGTACAGCGATGATTACGTCCCCTATCTGACTCCCGAACAGAACGCGACCTCAATGATAGATGGTTACGGGGTGCTCAATGGCAGGTTGTCATTGCTGGACATTCCCGTTGGCAATGACAACGTTCTCAGTGTTGCACTGTGGGGAAAAAACCTGACCGATGAAGATTACAGACTGAACACGATTCCTTTCGGCCCCTGGACCGTGAGTTTCTTTGGCGACCCCCGCACTTACGGTCTGGAGGCGGTGCTGCGGTTTCAATAGGGTTCAGTAGCACAGTCCACGGCGCTCGTTGACGCGCGGGCGCCTTGGTTACAAAAAAATAAACGGAGCACGCGATATGAAACTGAAGGGAAAAGTGGCACTGGTGACTGGCGCCGGCCAAGGTGTAGGGCAGGGCATTGCATTTGAACTGGCCAAGGAGGGGGCCAAGGTGGCTGTTGTTGGGCGCACACTGGAAAAGCTCGAGGCAACCTGCGAGGCAATTGCTGAAGCCGGCGGTGAGGCCTTTCCGGTGCAATGTGACGTCAAGGCGCACGATTCCTTGCGCAATTGCGTACAGGCCGTGATCGATCAATACGGCGGGCTAAACATCCTCGTGAACAACGCGCAGGAAGTCCCTCTCGGCACACTTCTGGACCTCAGCGAAAAGGAATTCGAGAGCGGCTGGGAATCCGGCCCGTTGGCAACCTTGCGGCTCATGAAGCTCTGTTACCCTCACCTCAAGGGTGATGGGGTCATTATAAATCTGGGCACCGCGGCGGGTAAGCGCTGGGATATGTCCGGCTATGGCGCCTATGCCGCGTGCAAAGAGGCCATACGCTCCCTGAGCAGGGCCGCCGCCTGTGAATGGGGGCCGGAAGGTGTACGCACCAACGTGATACTTCCGCTGGCCGCTTCGCCGGCACTCGCATGGTGGATCGACAATCGACCAGACGAGGCAGAGCAATTTTTCAATACCATTCCGCAGCGCCGAGTCGGGGACTGTTCATCCGATATCGGGCGCTTCGTGGCGATGCTGTGTGGTCCTGACTCGGCATATGTCAACGGCCAGAGCATCGGACTGGACGGCGGACAGGCCTTTCTGGGCTGATGGAAGGGGGCGTTGGTATGGATTCCCGGTTTTCGGCGCAGAGCACCAGTGAGGATGTTATGCGAGGTATCGACCTGTATGGTCGGAATGCGCTCGTTACGGGTGCCTCATCAGGTTTAGGTGTGGAGACTGCACGCAGCCTTGCTATGGCGGGTGCTTGCGTGATTATGGCGGCAAGGGACGAGCAAAAAACCCGGTCCGCCATGAGCGAGATATTACAGCAGGCGCCTGACGCCTCGTTGCATTACATGGCGCTCGATCTCTCCGATCCTGCCAGTATTCTCAATTGCGCGGAGCACATCGAGCGCTCCTGTCCTTCGCTCGATCTGCTGATAAACAATGCAGGCGTCATGGCCTGCCCTTTACAGCGCACTGCAGGCGGGTGGGAATGGCAGCTTGCGGTGAATCATATCGGACATTTTTTGTTGACTGGTGAACTGCTCCCTATGCTATTACGTGCCCCAGCCCCGCGAGTTATCAATCTGACCTCCGGTGGTCACCAATTCTGCGCACTGGACCTGGATGATCCTCACTTCATCAATCGCTCCTACGACAAGTGGCTGGCTTACGGTCAATCCAAGACGGCGAATATCTGGCACGCGTTAAGTCTTTTTGAGCGTATGGGGCCGCGAGGACTGAGCGCTTTCGCGGTCCATCCAGGCGCCGTTTCCACTGAGCTTGGTCGACACATGTCCGAAGCAGAGCTGGAGAGTATCGGGGGAGGGGTGGACGATGCTCCCGGGCTTGTTTTCAAGTCGATTCCGCAAGGTGCGGCCACCACGCTCTGGGCGGCTACGAGTGCGGCTCTGGCAGGCCGGGGCGGGTTGTATCTAGAGGATTGCGGTGTCGGCCTGCCCGCGAGTGCCCCGGGCTTGTCGAGTACGGGTTACGCACCCTGGGCGTATGATCTGCAAGGTGCTGCCGCGCTGTGGCAGAGGTCGGAAGAATGGGTGGGCAAGCAGTTCGCGCTGTAGGTTGCGTCGGATTGGAGCGCACTATCCGAGGTCTTGGCCCGGTGCGGCGGTAGGTAGTAGTCCTGGGTTCACCTGTCGAGATTCTGGCTGCCATCACCACCACCTGCCCTGCGTATGGCGCAGATCTTTACAATATCCCGCAACCGTTGACGCGACTCCGTCGACAGGCACCGTAGGTCACATACGCATAATCCGTGCTCGCTGAGCAGGCGCTGCAGGACATGGCAGGGGATCTCTAGCTGCACTTTCTCAGTGTGTTCGGTCACTCTGCGTACTCGCTTCCATTAGACGCTGGCAACATGCGAGTGCTGTCTGCTGGTGGGCGCCACTCACAATTTGTGGCTGCAGCTTCGCGATACAGCCACACAGCAAGCGCCGCGTAAGCTCGGGTTGGCGCAAATCGTGGATCAGGCCCAGGGTCAGGCAGGCTGCGTCGGTGAAACAGTGCAGGTCGATGGCGGCTGCCTGTTGGTGCATAGTCAGCAGCACTTCGGCGGCTTCCAGGGCGCCGCCCGCGGCAGCAACGGCCCGTTCCAGCTCCCCTCGTTGTTGGAAGAGCAGCGCTTTTTGCTGGCTCAAGTCCCAGACGCTGAGTGCCCGCGAGCGCGACTGCTCAACCAGAGTGCGGTGCGTGTGGCACAGGAAGCGCAATTGCATGGTGGGGTCTCCAGTGACGGCTTGCATTAAATGTAATGATAATCATTATTAATTGCAACCCTCCGCGGGCTCTGTTTCAGCGGGCCCCCGTCGTGCCCCAAGCCGTGGCGCATGGGCGGTCCCCTGCACCATGAGGGCGCAATGCGGCGCATATGCGCTTCAATTCCTGGATATCTGCACCACTGCCGGGCAAGTCGGTTGTTCAGGTGTTACTTTATGTAGCCCAGTGGTGCGAGAGAAGAAATGCAGTCAGTAATAGTCATACAAAACAGTGAGATAAAATCTTTATCTTATGCCGATTAACAGTTGCATTCTCTGTTTTATATGGGAATATAGGTAACACATCGGGTAACAACTCGATGTGTCCGATTTTCATCACACGAGGTGTATGCCATGAAATCCCTGCTCACAATTCCCGCCCTGTTCCTTGCCGCCAACACCTGGGCCAGCTGCCCCGCCAGCCTGCCGGCAGAGTTCCCTGCTGTTCCGGACGGCGCCAGCGCCAGCCACGCTGAGATGCAGATAGCGCAGGAGGCGGTTGCCGGCTATGTTGCCGGCGTTCAAGCCTACCTTGATTGCCGAACGCTGATTCACCCCTTGCTGCACAACCGGCTCGTAGACCGCGCCGAGACCGTTGCTGCAAGCTACAACGGTGCGCTCGAAGACTTCCGCAAGCGTGAAGAAATGCTGGCAACCAATTGAAATAGCGCAGTTTTTCCTTTCTTGATCAACCGCAGACAACAATAAGTGCGGTTTTCATACCTGGCTTCTTTATAAGTCACGCCGGCCGCGTTTCAGCGGCACAATGTACCGCCATCCACGACCAGTGAATGCCCGTTCACGTAGCTTGCCTGCGAGCTGCACAGCCACAAAGCCGCAGCGGCAATTTCGTCGGCGCTGCCCATGCGACCGCAGGGAATACTGGCCAGAATCATCTTCTCCAGTTGGGGCCCCTGTTGCAACGATGCCTCCAGCATGGGTGTCTGGGTCGAGCCAGGCAGCACGGCATTGATCCTCACACCGCCCGCGGCCAATTCCATGGCTGCGGTGCGCGTAAGCCCGAGCACGCCGTGCTTGCTCGCACAGTAGGGCGCTAGGTGCGGTGTCGCGATTACTCCCGCTCCCGAGGCGATGTTGACGATGGCCCCGGAACCCACCGCTTGCATTACCCGCAGCTGATGCTTCAGGCACAGGAATACCCCGGTCAGGTTGATATTGATGACCTCCTGCCACGCGTCCAGCGTGGTGTCGGCAATGGCTGCCGGTGCGCCCGCAACCCCTGCACTGTTGACGGCATAGTCCAGCCCGCCAAAGTGCCGCCGGCAGCTGTCCACCGCGGCGCTCACGGTTGCTTCGTCCGTCACGCTGCCGGGAGCGGCAATGGCGTCCAGTGCCTGGCTGAGGCTGTGCAAGCGTTCCTCGTCACGGTCCATCAGCATCAGGCGGCAGCCCTGTGCCGCAAATTGCCGGGCGCAGGCTTCGCCGATGCCAGAGGCAGCGCCGGTTACCAGGGCCACCTTGTTCCGCATATCTTCATAGTGCACAGCTGTCATGGTTTCTACTCCTTAGGGTCCTGTGGCCCATCATAGCCCGCCATGCTTGCCTGACGTACGCAAAACGCGGGGAGGACTCAGGCGTTGATCTCCGCTAGAATGCTCGCCCTTTGCGACCTCGGTACTCATGTCCCGCGCCTCCGGCAACCGCCCCGAACGCCCTGCGATCACCTCCCGCCTGCAGCGAGCCCTGTCGATTGTACTGGTTGACGCGGCCGCCGTGCCCAGCGGGGAATTGCTGGCGTGGCTCGGTCAGCCGCTGGACTTGCACAGCGCCAGTGAGCTCGCGGATGTGCTGTCGACGCAGGGAGCGGGGGGAGCCCGCGAGGAGCCGGTTAAGCCTGAGCCGGGGCAGGGTGGTGCAGCGGACGCGTCGGGCAGTTGCGAGGAAACACTGCTGGCGGTGCAGCGTGGTGTGTTGCGCGAGTTGGCCCGGAGTTTCACTGCCGCTGAGGGCGCGCTGCTTCCCCTGCCCAGGTTTGACGCGCCCAGTGCCCTGGACGGCCTCAGTGCTGCGGAACGCTTGCGGCGTTTCCACGCCGCCTGGCAGCGTGAAATGGAGTTGCGTATCCAGGGGCTGCGGCGCGACCTGCGGGCGCGTCTGCGGCGGGTGAGCCCGGTACTGGCGGGCCTCGCCGCATTGGACGAAGCCCTTGAGCGCCATGTGTTGCGTGCGGGCGAGGCGGCGCTGGCCACTGTGCCGTCGCTGCTGGTGCCGCGCTGGGAGGCGCTGCTGGCGAATGACCCTGATGCGGTCAGTCAGGATCTGCTGGTCAGCGAGCTCAGGGAACTATTGCTGGCCGAATTGGAGCAGCGTCTGCAGCCAGCTCTGGGACTGGTGGAGGCGTGTACAGCCCACGGGGAAGGAAATTGATGATACGTTTTTTCGCAGGATGCCTGTTTTTGCTCGGTGCGGGGCTGCTCGCCTGGCTCGCACTGGGTTTTGCCGCCAGCAGTCTGTTGGCGCTGGTCGTCACGCTGGTGATTGCGCTGGCCTACACGGTGGGCGCGCTGGAACTCTGGGTGTTCCAGCGCGATACGCAGCGCTTGCAGCAGGCGCTGCAAGCCGGTGATAGCGAGGCCATGGAATTTGAACACTGGCTGGCGACCTTGCCGGCGGCCTTGCGTAGCGCGGTTGCCCGGCGCATCCAGGGTGAACCGATTGCGCTCCCGGGGCCGCTGCTGACGCCGTACCTTACCGGGCTGCTGGTGATGCTGGGCCTGCTGGGTACGTTTATTGGCATGATGATCGCCCTGCAGGGGGCCGTGGGTGCGCTGGAGGGCAGCACTGAACTCGCCGCCATTCGCGCCGGCCTGACTGCACCCATCAAGGGCCTGAGCATGGCGTTCGGTACCTCGGTGGGCGGTGTGGCGGCATCCGCCGTGCTGGGCCTGCTGTCAGCCATGGCAAGGCGCCAGAGGCTTGCGGTCGTGCGCGAACTCGATGTGCAGGGCGCGCGGCTGTTCCCCGGCCAGGGGCCGCTGCATTACCGCCAACAGATGCTGCACGAGGCTCGTGCGCAAACCGGGCAGTTACCGCTGCTGTTGGCACAGGTCGAGGCACTGGTGACCCGCGTCGATAGCGCCACCGACAGGCTACATGCGCGCATGCTCGAGGGGCAGGAAGGCTTGCAGAACAAGCTCGTGGAGCTACACACCGGCTTGTTCGAACATGTGGGCCAGTCATTGCGTGAGAGCTTTGCCGCCAGCGGGCGTGAAGCCGGTGAGAGCATGGCGCCAATACTGCGCGACACCATGCAGGCGATTGCGGCACAAACCGCGGCGACGCAGACGACCGTTCGCGATGGTGTCGACAATCAGCTCGCCGCGCTGGCGGAGGTACGTGAGCAGGCCGCGCAGTCCGTGCGTGATACCCATGCGTTGGTGGCGTCACAGGCCCTCGCGGTAGCCGCGCAGGACAGTCTGAGGCTGGCGCTGGAAGCCACGGTGCGCGATGCCGGCAGCAGTCTCGACACGCAGGCTGCGAATGCCACCGCGATGCTGCAACAGGTGGGTGAGCAGTTGAGCGCTCACCGCGAGCAGCTGGAACAGCAGTGGTTGGCGGAACGCACGCGCTTCAACGAGCAGCAGCAGGTGCGTCTTGAGGCCCAGGCTGACAGCGTGCAGAACGCACTCACCGCCGCCATGACGAGCAACGCACAGCTGACGGTCGATACGCTGCGTCCGATAGTGGAGTCGACCATGGCCGGGCTGGATAGCGCGGTCGCGACGGTGCGTAAGGAGGCGAGCGAAGCATTGCAGCGGGATGAGAGCTTGCTCCAGTCCCAGCGCGAGCTGGTGACCGGGCTGCAGGCGACAGCAGGAGCGCTGGCGCAGGATTCCGCGGCGTATCGCAGCACCCTGGAGGAGTTCGCTCAGCAGACGGCCACCGCGCTGGATGCCACAGCCCTCCAGTTTGCATCCACTGTGGGGCAGGAAGCCGACCGGCTCGCCGAGGTGGGCGGCCAGTTCGCCGCGGGGGCGCAGGGGTTGACGGCACTGGGGGATGCCCTGGGCAGCACTGTGGCGCAGTTCGACGCAGTAGCCCAGGGCTTGTCCACTACGCTGCAGCAACTGGCACAGGGTATGGAGGAGGCGGCGGGTCGCAGTGACGAACAGCTCGCCTACTATGTGGCCCAGGCGCGTGAAGTGATTGATCACAGCGCGTTGGCACAGCAGAAGTTGCTGGACCAGCTGCGAGAGATCAGCCGCAGTGTGTAGCGCAGCAGGCGTGGGCTATGTCTGAATACGAGTACGAAGGCGATGGTCAGGACACCCCGGTATGGGCGGTGTTTGGCGACCTCATGGCGGCACTGGTGGGCATCTTCGTGCTGTTGTTGGTGTGGACGCTGGGCTTGCAGGTCGAGCTGACCCGCTCCCTGCAGGATGAAGTGGCTCTGCGGGAGGCCGAGCAGCAGCGCCGCATGGAGCTGGAGCAGGCGCTGGCAGACCCGCTGACAAGTAACCGCATTACCTTGCGCGACGGCCGCATCGGCATCAGTGGCCAACTGTTGTTCGGCCTCAATTCCGCAGAGTTGCAGCCTGAGGGGCGGGCGCTGATCGCCAGCCTCGCCGCACCGCTGGCACACTACCTGAGCCAGAGCGACTACCTCCTGATGGTCAGTGGTTTTACCGACGACCTGCCCATTCACGCGGATAACCGGGTGTTCACCGACAACTGGGAGCTCTCGGCGCAGCGCGCATTGACCGTGACCCGGGCGTTGGTGGACGCCGGGCTGTCACGTGAACTGGTGTTTGCCTCGGCGTTTGCCGAGCAGCAGCCAATTGCGCCCAACACGGATGCTGAAAACCGGGCGCGCAACCGGCGGGTGGAAATTGCCCCGGTGCCCCGCACGCCGCGCGCGGAGCAGGAGCCTGCTGGATGAGCAGCGAAAGGTCCACGAGTGGATTGCGAGCGCGGCCCGGGAGAGAAGCCCTGCGTGCGCTGCCCGGGTTGCTTGAACGCGGCGTGCAGGCGCTGTCGCCTCCCTCGCCGCGGCTGGCGCTGGAAGCCAGGCTACAGGGGCAGGAGTTCGCTGCGTTCGGTAGTGCAGATGGCGTTGCTGCCTCTGAGCCGCAAGCGGACGGTTTGGTGGCGGCACGCCGTTACCGGGAACAGCATGCCTCGCAGGTGATCGACCAGTTGCTGCTGGAGTTCCGCGCCGCATTGCCGGAGGCGCCGGGGCCACTGAATCCGGAAACGCTGGTGATTCGGGCAGTAGCGCGATTGCAGGCCGTATCACCGGAATATGTGGAGCGCCTGATGCGCCACGCGGAAATGTTGTGCAGTCTACAGGGGGCGACCAGGCCGGCCGCCCCCGCCCGTGCCGCCCGACGGCGCAAGTCGGTTAAAGCATAGCGAACAGCATCATGGCCAGGCCGGCAACACTGACACCCCAGATGGCGCTGCGCAGGTAAGTGATGCCGACCAGATAGACCGGCAGGTACACCACCCGGGACCAGAAGAATACCTGCGCACCGAGCAGGGCCTCTGCGCCATGGCCGCTCACGTGCGCAACCAGCACCAGCGGTAAAAAGAGCAGGAAACCTTCCTTGGTATTGTTCGCTGCGCGTTCCGCGCGCCCGCCGAGTGCAGTCGCTGTCGGTAGCTGGTCGCGGTTGCTGAGGCCTGCCTTGAGGCCCTCGGCAGTCCATTCGCGGTTGCGCAGAATAGCCCCCAGCAGAATAGCGACAAACGTGAGTACCGTCATGTAGAGGGCCAGCTGCAGCAATGTCGTCATGGTGTTGCTCCTGTCTATTATGGTTGTTAGCGATGGATCATGCCCTGAGCAGGGGGTGCAGTCCAGCCTGTCATACACGGCTATCGAGGCTCCATTGGTTGCTCCTGATTCCCACAGCCGCCTCCAGCAAGTATGCTCACGCGATGAAACTGGTGATGAAACAAAGTACGCTCCGCAGGGTGTGGCTGTTGCTGGGCTGGCTGGCGCTATGGGGTCAACCGGCGCTGGCCGGCGTGGACATCCGGGTGGCCGTCGCCGCGAATTTCACCGCCACATTGGAGGCGCTCGCCGGTCCGTATGAGCAAGCTTCCGGCAACCGGCTGGTCATCAGCCCCGGTGCCACCGGCGCTTTGTATAGCCAGATCGCCAACGCGGCGCCGTTTGATGTATTCCTGGCGGCCGATGAGCTGCGTCCGCGCAAACTGGTTGAACACGGTATGGCCGTGGCGGGCACCGCGTTTGTCTACGCGCAGGGCATACCCGTTCTGTGGAGCCCGGACGCCGCGCTGATCGACGCCGAGGCCAGCGTGCTGCGTCAGGGGCAGTTCCGCTATCTGGCGATCGCCGAGCCGCGCACCGCCCCGTATGGCGCTGCGGCGCGTAGTGTGCTGGAGGCGCTGGGCCTGTGGGATTCGCTGGAGCGACGTCGACAGCTGGTGCGCGGCAGTTCCATTGCCCAAACCCACAGCCAGGTCGCCAGCGGTGCCATTGAGCTGGGGTTCGTGGCGCTGGCGCAGGTGCAAACCGCGCAGGGCATACCGGGGTCACACTGGATTCCGCCTGCGCAGCTGTATGCCCCTCTGACGCAGGGCGCGGTGCTGCTCAGCGGTGCCCGCGCCAGAGCAGCCGCGCGGCATTTTCTGCGCTGGCTGCAGGACGATGCCGAGGCGGCTGCAATCATTGAAGCCGCTGGCTACCGCCGTGGCTGAGCGGGTGTCCCTGTGATGTTGTCAGCGGAAGACCTCACAGCCCTGTGGGTAACCCTGCAACTGGCGGCGGTCAGTACCGTACTGTTGCTGCTGTTGGCGACGCCACTGGCCTGGTGGCTCTCGCAGACCGCCGCACGCGGGCGCGTACTGGTCGAGGCACTGGTCACTTTGCCATTGGTGTTGCCGCCGACTGTGCTCGGGTTTTACCTGCTGCTTCTGCTGGGCCCGGAGGGTGCCGTGGGCGGCACGCTGGAGCGTATCGGCGTAGGACACCTCGCGTTCAGTTTCAGCGGCCTGGTGGTCGGCTCGATGGTGTACTCCCTGCCGTTCGTGGTGCAGCCATTGCAGAACGCCTTTGCGGCCACAGGCGCGCGCCTGTTCGACGTGGCGGCTACCCTGCGTGCATCGCCGCTGGACCGTTTTTTAACGATTGCCCTGCCCCTGGCGCGGCGCGGCTATCTCACTGCCGCCGTGCTGGCGTTCGCGCATACGCTGGGGGAATTTGGCGTCATCATCATGCTGGGCGGCAACATTCCCGGCGAGACGCGCGTGGCGTCAATCGCCATTTACAACCATGTGGAAACGCTGGATTACGGCGCGGCGCACGCGCTTGCCCTCACCCTGGTTGTGTTGTCCCTGTCGTTGTTGACGCTGGTTTACGCAGTCAACCGGAGGGCGCGGCTCGTGGGGGTGCCCGGTTGACTATCGAGGCACGCTTTGCCCTGCAGCAGGGGGGATTTCGGCTCGATGTGGACCTGACGCTGCCGGGTGAGGGTGTCACGGTTATCTACGGCACCTCCGGTGCCGGCAAGAGTACGCTGCTGCGCTGCGTGGCGGGGCTGGAGCGAGCGGCGCAGGGGGCGCTCTCGGTCAACGGTACCGAATGGCAGCGTGAGGGGCTGTTTCTGCCGGTGCACCGTCGTCCACTGGGTGTGGTTTTCCAAGAGGCCAGCCTGTTTCCACACCTGAGCGGGGCTGACAATCTGCGCTATGGTTTGCAGCGAACACCCACACACGAGCGTCGTATCGCCTGGGACGAGGTGGTGCAGCTGCTGGATATAGAGCCGTTGCTGGCGCGCTACCCACAGACCTTTTCCGGCGGCGAAAGACAGCGCATTGCCCTGGCGCGCGCGCTGCTGGCCAGCCCGCAACTGCTGCTGCTGGATGAACCGCTGGCGGCGCTGGATGAGGCGCGCAAGGCAGAGAGACTGCCCTTTCACGAGCAGCTGCGCGCGCGGTTCGCGGTGCCCATGATCTACGTGACCCACAGCCTGCGCGAGGTGGCGAGGTTGGCCGACTACCTGGTGTTGCTTGAGGCGGGCAGGGTGGTTGCGCAAGGTCCCCTGCAAAGCATGCTGAGCCGTCTGGACCTGCCGTTGGCCGCGGCAGAGGATGGCGGTGTCGTCATTGAGGCGGAGGTGGCCGAGCACGATACACAATGGCATTTGTCGCGTTTGGTATTTCCCGGCGGTAGCCTCAGGGTAGCGCGCTGTGCCGAGCCCGTAGGGTCACGCTTGCGCTGCCGGGTGCTGGCGCGAGATGTCAGCCTTGCACAAGAGCGCAACGAACAGAGCACTATCGTCAATTTGTTGCAGGCGGACGTTGTCGAACTGGCTCCCACTGATTCACCGGCGCATGTGCTGGTGAGACTCGACGCCAACGGCACATCGCTGCTGGCACGTATCACACGCCACTCACAGGTGCGCATCGGTGTGCAGCCCGGCGCACGCTTCTGGTTGCAGATCAAATCGGTGGCGCTACTGCGCTAGTCAACGCGAGAACGCTTCTTCGATATCGCCGGTGAAGACCGCTTCCAGGCGCAGGATAATCTCCGCGCTGCCGCGGCGCTCATCTTCCAGCACATCGCGGCGCCAGAAGTAGCCGGGCTGTATCTCGACAAACAGCCACTTGCGGTTGAGGTTTTGCCGGTAGCGCATGCCCATGCCGTAGGCCTGGGTAAGGTGGCGCGGCTGGGTCCTGCCGTTGAGCGTGCCGTAAACGCCAATAACGCGGTTGTTGCTCAGGCGCTGATTTACCGTCACCCCGGTGTTCCAGCCGAAGCCGTCGCGCTTTTCGTCCCAGCGCGCCCGGTTATACCACTGCAGGAGGCGGTCGGCGCTGACCGCAACGTCGATGTCAAAACGGGTGTCCGTGCCAAAGCGGTCGTCCGTGCGATACAACAGCTCCTGGCGAAATCGCGCCGAAACCTGTTCGGAAAGCGGTGTCTGGTAGCGGTAGCGCGCTGCCAACTCGGGGTTGATGCCGGAGCTGAATCCCAGCCGGAAGTCTATGCGGTCGTGTGTGCCCTCGCGGCCCACGACCTGCAGGGCAACATCATCGGATTGATTCTGCTGATCGCGCAACAATTCATCGCCAAGGCTGCCGCTATCCTCGTCAGAGAACAGCAGGCTGACACGCTCGTCGAGGTTCGGCAGATTGACCTTGCCGCGCAAGCTCAGACCAGTGTCCCAGCCGTACTGTTCGCTCCACTCCAGTGAAGGGCGCAGGCGCAGCGTGGAATAGGCTGCTTCCGCATCCACCCGCCTTACGCCGAAGAAACCGTCCATCCAGGTTGCGAGGTCATCTGCACGTGTTGACACGTATCGGTGCCCCTGGTCGAGCCAGGGTGTCTCGTCTTCGGCCTCGTCGTCTTCAGCGCTGACGCCGGCACCTGGCAACCATAGCCAGAATGCCATCAGGATCAGAGCGTTGCAGGTTTGTTTAGACATCAGTGTGTCCCGAAAGGAGGCCTCTCTAAAGCCGCGACTCTATCAGTTGGCAAGGGGGGGCGCCTGAATTATTTGCGTGAATCTGGCCACGTATCTGCCGCCACGAAACAGCGGCTGCGTTCGTTGCCGTGAGCGTCCAGCTCTGCGACCAATTGCGGTTTGCCCCCCTCTCGAAAATGCGTCTCCAACGTGGCGGCGAGCGTTGCACCTGCTTGCCGATGACGCGAGGCACGCAGGGGCGCCAGCCATTGGAGACGCGGAATGATCTGCCAGTCGCCCGCACACTCAGCGCGCCATTCTCCAAGCGGCAGCCAGCGGCCCAGGGGCAGTGCCGTGTTGTAGCCTCGGGGCGGCGGCAGTGGAGCCGCCGAAGGTGAGAAAAGACAGCCCGCTACCCTCGCTTCCCGCAGCGGTTTTTCCGCGTGCAGCGCGGCGAGAACTGGCTGTGCTGCCGGCTGCTGGCTGAGCTGTGTCTGGTGTTGTAGCAGTCTTTGCAGTTTACGATCCAGGCGGTCGACCGTGTTGGGGCCGATCCAGTCGCAGCCGTAGCCGTAGCTGTGGCCAGCTTTCGGCGTGGCAGTTGCCAGGCCCAGGTAAAACTTTACCGCAAGTTCCAGATGCACCACCCGTTGCCGCTGGTGGCACCAGTAGAGGCAATCGAATTCCCCCAGTGTCTGGCCACCCGCGCGCACCGGCAGGTTGCTGGCGATCAGCTCGGTATCGCGGTCGCTGTGCAGAAAGAACTGCCACAGGCGCTCGAAATAGACACCCAGCCGTGTCGCCGGGCGCTGCTGCAACCAATCCTGCAGTGGCCCCGGGTCCCGATCCAGCGCCTGCAGCCAGGCACTGCGGGCGCCGGTGAGTGGGAACGCTGCCGTGCCGAGATCTGCCTGCTGTAAATGCAGTAGTGGAGGGGTGAAACAGGCCCAGGCGAGGTCCCGTACCGCACCCTCTTGTAATGCCAGCGCGGGCAATGCGGCCTCTGCTCCCTGTTCGTCCATCAATCCTCTCGGCTCTTGGCTGTGGCGGTGCGGTGGTCCCGGGGGACGGGGCTCCTCGCGGGTCTGCAGAGTTTAACCGGATCGCGCTTTATCCGGGCGAGAGCGGCACAGCGGGTGGCGAACGGGTAGTATCAGTGCCGTGAAAATGTGGCCCGTTGGGGTCACCCTGCTATCGAGAGTGTAGAGGAGAAGCGTTTGTGACGGCGAATTATTCTGCAGCAACACCCTGCCGGCTCGACCAGGTGCCGGCCTGGGACATCGAAACCGACGTGGTGGTCGTGGGCTTTGGCATTGCCGGCGCCTGCGTGGCGATTGAAGCAGCCAGCGCAGGCGCATCCGTAACCGTACTTGAGGTCGCCGGCACACACGGCGGCAGTGCAGCGCTTTCGGGTGGTGAGTTTTATCTTGGCGGTGGCACACCCGTGCAGCGCGCAGCGGGTTTTGACGACAGCAGTGAAGCGCTGTTCAAATACCTCCTGCAAAGTGGTGGTCCCGGTGTGGATGAGACAAAAGTCCGCCTGTATGCCGATGGAGCAGTAGCGCACTACGAATGGCTGGCGGAACAGGGCATTCCGTTCAAGGGCACCTACTTGCCCGGAAAATGGCTGGAGCCGGTAACCGATGACACCCTGATCTGGTCTGGCAGCGAGCGGGCCTGGCCGTTTTCCGAGGTGTCGGACCCGGCACCGCGCGCCCACGCCGCACAAATGGAAGGTATGGGTGCCGGGCGCCTGGTCATGGATAAGCTGGCTGAACGTGCCCTGGCCTGCGGGGCACAGGCGCACTTCAACGCGCGTACTCTGTGTCTGGTAGCTGACGCTACCGATACGGTGCACGGGGTCGTGGCTCGCATCGACGGCAAAATCAGCTTTGTGCGTGCGCGCAAGGGCGTGGTGTTGTGCGCCGGTGGTTTTATCTGCAACAAGGACATGGTGCGGCGCTTTGCACCCGAGGCGCTGGCTGCGGCCGAAATGCCTACCAGCGGCGGCAACGATGACGGCTCCGGTATTCGCATGGGCATGTCCGTCGGTGGCGCAGTGAGCCACATGAACGAGTTTTTTGCCACCAAGCCGTCCTTTCCGCCGGACAATATGGTGTTCGGTATTTTTGTCAACGAGCGCGGGCAACGCTTCATCAATGAAGACGCCTACCACGGTCGAGCGACGCATTACATTCTGCGGCAGCCCAATGGCCGCGCCTGGTTGCTGATGGACAACGGCATTTTTGCGCGACCCGATTTCAATCCCGATATCCAGATCGCCGCAGTCGGCGAAACCTGGGCTGAGGTGGAGGCGGAGCTGGGCATACCGGTCGGCGAGCTGGTGCACACGGTAGAAAGCTACAACCGCTATGCCGCCGCAGGCGAGGACCCGGTGCTGCACAAACATGCGGACTGGATGCGGCCACTGGTTGAGCCGCCGTTTGCGGCGCTCAGCTTCACCGGTGAAGATTATCCGGCTACCGGTTTTACCCTTGGGGGGCTACTCACGGCGGCGTCTGGCGAAGTGCTCAACGGCGACGGCGTGGCGGTACCCGGGCTGTATGCCGCCGGCCGCACCAGCTGTGGCCTGCCGCGCTGGGGCGAGGCCTATTGTTCAGGTATTTCCCTGGGTGACGGCAGCTTTTTTGGCCGCCTTGCGGGTCGGCAGGTTGCTGCACAATAGGCGCGAGCGGCATCAAGTACCCCGGCGTGGCGCCGTGTACCAGATAGGCGATGTCCACGCGCGTTCCTGAATCGTCTTGGGCACGTTGGGGTCGCTGCAGCTGGGCGGCCTGTCTGCCGGGTTGAGCTGGTTGCACTGGTAGGTGGACCAGCGACAACTGGGATTCTCTACAACGCGGGCGTAGTAGACGGCATCACGCTTGGCGTCGAAGTCGGGGTCCTGCCAGACGCTACACAATTGTGCGTGACCTTCGCCCTTGCGTTCGCATGTTTCAAGATCCACGCTGGCGCCGTTGTTGGCGTTGCCTGCCACATCGTAAATATTCTGGTGCATACGTCCCAGATCATCCACCCAGCCTTTCACAACCTGAATGCGCTGCAGTGGCGCGCCCTCATCGCTGGCATCACGCAGGGCATTGAGCGCGAAGACGGGCGCACTTTCTGGCCCGCGTGTGGAGGGCAGCTCACCGCCCATTGGCACACCGTGCTCGTAGCCCTGCGCGGCAAAGTCCCCACCTTTACACATGTCCTGCGGGAACTCCCAACCGCCAAAGAACCGCGGCACAATACGCGGTCCACTGGTACCAAAAGTTTCCCGCCGTTTCATCGCGGTAAACAGGGATTCGCGACTGTTTTCTTCAGCCCATACACCCGCAAGCCCTCCCGGATTACTTCGCACCGGGGAATTGGTGGCAACATTTCCCACCTTGATCTCACCTTGAAGGCGGTCCGCCGGTAAGGTGTCCTGGCCCGAGGACCCCTCAAAGTCGGCTTCAGCGACGGCGCCACCCGTTGCATTGTGATTATCACTGGCGGCAATGATACCGAGCCTGAGCGGGTTTACGCCGATGCGTTGCTGTTCTTTCAGGCCCTCAATGAGGCCATAGCGGACAAAGCTGAGTCGTGAGATGCAACTGCTGAGTTGCATGCCCCCCACACCCGTACTCAACTCGCAGTCCACTGCGGGTTCAGCCGGTTCACGTAGTTTTTCAAAATCACACAGCTCGTCGGCGCTTCCGAGTACCTGATGCAGCCCGTTGCGGCACTCAGAGTCACCCTTCACCTGCATGATCTCCACCAGCGGTTCGAGGCGCTGGCGCAATTCGGCCATGCGGATCTCATCGGCGCGGGTATTGGCGCCGGGATATTCGGAATAAAACATGCGCCCTGCACTCCAGTTGGAGTTGTGCGGAATCGCCAGCACATCACACTCCGTGTCGCTGTCGAGGCAGTTCCTTTCCAGATTACGCCACAGGGCCTGCGGCGTTCCTGCCTCCTGCGCACTAACGGGCAAGGATGGAACCGTTGCGTTGCGGAATATGACGTTGCGATGCATGTTGTTGGAGTCGACAGCCAGTGAATACTCATAGCCCACGAAAGTGGTGAAAGCGCAATCCTCGCTGGCGTCATTCCACGTTTCGGCCGCGCGCTGTATTTCCAGCCAGGGGCCGGACATTGCCTCTATGCAAGCCGTACCGTCCTCACCACAGACATCCGGATTCCGGGGTGCCGCGTCACCTTTGAGGACCAGCGCGAACATCCTGGCGAGATGGGCCATCTCTTCAGGCCAGCCGCCCAACTCTTCACCGCGAAACATTTTGCACGTGGCGCTGTTGAAACTGGAGCTGCCCGGCGTTGAGCAACGTACAACCTCGCCCAGGTATTCAGCGTGGTCGGTGACTACCGCAAAGTCCAATGGGCGCGCGAGCTGTTGCACGCGGCTGCCATTGGTTTGGTTGAAGGGCGCGGGCAGGGTGATGGGCTCACCGCGCGCGAAAGCATAGGCATCATCGGGGCGGTTGGTCACGCCGAATGCATTGGCATCACCAGAGAGTGTGGTGTGGATGTGGGTCGCGCCGAAATGCACGTTGCGGTGCGGATTGTTCTGGCGACAGGGCTGCTGCTCGGCGACTTCGAAAGGCGGTGCAGCGGCGCTGCCAAAATAATCGTTAATGGTGTCTGCGACGGCCGCGTGCGACAACAGTGCCGCAAGGGCCGCCGTGAAATGCCAGCGCTTTTTCATTGTTATTCTCCTCGAGTTGCTGGTGGCGCTGGATGGCGCCAGTTTCGTTCAGCCCATGTACAGTTCGCCCATGGAGGCTAGCGCAGCCTGAACGCCACAATGGCATCACCCATGGTGGAACCCAGCATGCGGTTGCCACCGGCTGCGATCACCACATACTGCGCGCCGTCTTTCCCGGTGTAGCTCATCGGCGTGGCGTGTCCGCCCGCTGGCAGGCGCGCTTTCCACAACTCTTCCCCGGTCTCGGTCGCAAACGCGCGCAGGTAACTGTCGGTGGCTGCGGCAATGAAGGTGAGCCCGCTGGCGGTCACCATGGAGCCACCGCTGTTCGGTACCCCCAGGTTGAGCCACAGCGGGAAGGGGGCGAGATCACGGGTGCTGCCGAGCGGGACTTCCCAGGCTTTCTTGCCGGTCGTCATGTCGATGGCGGTGAGCACACCCCACGGCGGCCTGTTGCAGGGTGCGCCCAGCGGCGACAGCATGGGGCGGCGCTTGACCGCGTAGGGGGTGTCCAGCTGCAGTTCAACCGGTTCGCTGAACCCGGGTGCCTCCACCACGGCGCGCGGAATCAGTTCGATGACGGCGGGTATTCGCGAGGTGTTGGCCAGCAGCAGCTTGCGCACCGGGTCCCAGCTGACACTGCCCCAGTTGCTGCCGCCCATGAAGCCGGGATAGACCAGCGTTGGCTGGGTGCTGATCGGGGTAAAAAGCCCGGCGTAATTGAGGCTGCGAAACTGCTTGATACAGGCCTGCCGGTCAAACCACAGGAAGCCGAACATGTCCTCCTCAGTCAGCTCCGTGGGGTGCAGGGGCTCCGGCAACACGGGCCAGGGTTGCGTGGGAGAGAGCGCATCTGGCGCTGGCCCGCCGCCCGGTGCGGGCCGCTCCTCAATCGGTAACAGTGGTTCGCCTGTTTCCCGGTTGAGTACAAACAAGAAACCCATTTTGGTCGCCTGTACCAGCGCGGGGACAGGGCCATCTGGCCCCGGGTAGTCAATCAACAGCGGTTGGGACGGCACGTCGTAGTCCCAGATGTCCCGATGCACCGTCTGGTAGGACCAGCGGCGCTCCCCGGTGAGTGCATCCAGCGCCACCACGGAGCTGCCGAAGGTATCGCGCCCGTTGCGCTCGCCGCCGTAGTAGTCGCCTGCCGGGTTTCCGGTGGGAATGAAGACCAGGCCCCGTGCACTGTCAGCGGAAAACGGCGCCCAGGCATTGGGGGTGCCAGGCGTGTAGCTGCCCTCCACACGCTGCTCCGGAGGCAGTGCCTCCCAGTCCCACACCTGCTCACCAGTGCGCACGTCGAAGGCGCGTATGACGCCACTGGGCACTCCGCCGCGGCGCAAATCGGCGACATGGGCACCCACGACCACACGGTCGCCAACTACGGTCGGCGCCGAGGTCAGGGCATATTCGGCGGGACGCACATCTCCGAGATCGGCGATCAGGTCGATTTCACCGGAGTCGCCAAAGTCTTCGCAGGGCTTGCCGTTGTCGGCATCAAGGGCAAGCAGGCGGCCGTCCAGTGTGCCAGCCAGGATGCGTGCGGCACACGCGCCGCTTGTGCCTGCATCGCCGCTGTCATGAAAGGCCACGCCGCGACAGGCCACGCTGTAGAGGCCTGTCAGTGCGGGGTCGGCATCGTGGTGCCAGCGCTCCTCGCCGGTGAGTGGGTCGAGTGCTATCACTCTGTTGCGCGGCGAGCAGAGGTACAGTGTGTCGCGGGCCAGTATCGGCGTGGTTTGCAGTGCCGGGCTGTTGAAGGGGTCGGGGAAACTCTCGGGTGCCAGATCGCCCGTGTGATAGGTCCAGGCGGGCTCCAGCGCGTCCACGTTCGCCGGCGTGATTTGTGTATGGCTGACGAACCGCGCACCGCCCTCATCGCCACCGTAGTGGCCCCAGTGTGCGTGCTTCTCTGCCAGCTGCGGTGGCAGGGGCTGGTGCTGTGTCGGCTCGGAATCGCTGGCGTTACAGGCCGTCAATACAAAGCCTGCTGTTGCCAGGATAAGGGCCGATCGGGGGACACGAAAAAACATGGGATGCAGACTCTCCTTGTGCAGGCCGGTGAATTCCGGGCGCTTGCCGTGACCAAAAACAGGCTAAATCTCTGCACCAGCACAGGGTACCGCAGGCCGCGTGACGCAGCTGCTTTAACCTCCGGGGGCAATCCAGTAGTCTGTCGATACCTAGAATGATAAGCAATTGCCGGAGGATAGTCCTTTGTACGATCTACTCATTTGTGATGGCAAGATTGTTGACGGCAGCGGTCAGCCGGCCTTTGTCGGCAACATCGCGGTGCTTGACGGGCGCATTGTCGCGGTGGGCGATGTGCAGGGTGATGCACGCAAGGTGATCGACGCCCGGGGGTTGGTGGTGGCTCCGGGGTGGGTGGATACACACTCGCACATGGATGGCCAGGCCACCTGGGACCCGTATTGCAGCCCCGCCTCCAATCACGGCATTACCACCCTGGTTATGGGGAACTGCGGTGTCGGCTTTGCGCCGTGCAAGCCGGATGACGCGGAGCGTCAGCGCATGATCGAGGTCATGGAAGACGTGGAGGATATCCCGGGAGCGGCGCTGGCCGAGGGAATTACCTGGGAGTGGGAGACCTTCCCGGAATACCTTGATGCCCTGGATCGCATGCCGCGCGCCATCGATATCGGCGCACAGGTACCACATTGTGCCGTGCGTACTTATGTTATGGGTGAGCGCGGTGTGCGCAATGAACCGGCCACGGCAGACGATGTAGCGCGTATGGCAAGTATCGTGCGCGAGGGTCTGGCGGCGGGCGCAGTGGGGTTTACCACCTCACGAACTCAGTTGCACACCACCCGAAACGGCGAGGTCATGCCCGGCACCTACGCGGATGCCGATGAACTTCTGGGTATAGGCCAGGTGATCGGTGAAACCGGACAGGGGATCTACGGCCTGGTGTCCGACTTCAGCAATTGGGAAGAGGAAATGGCGTGGATGAAACGCCTTTCCATCGAAAACGATTGCCAGGTGAACTTTGTGCTCTTTTACCGTTCCGAGGCCGACTGGCCCCGTGTGCAGCAACAGCTGCAATACGTGAAGGACGCCCGTGGCGAGGGCGCGCGTTTGATCCCCCATGTGGGTGCCAGACCGGTGAATATCCTGATGGGCTGGGAAGGCACCGTGAACCCCTTCATGTTCCACCAGAGCTACGCACCGCTGGCAGGGCTGGCGCCAGAGGAACGCCTTGCGCGCCTGCGCGATCCCGCTGTGCGCAGGGCAATCGTCGAGGAAACGCCGCCGCATATGGGCCACGACATCATGGACAAGATTGTCGACGGCTTCGACAACATTTATGTGCTGGCAGAAAACCCCGATTATGAGCCCGCCGGGGAGGACAGCATTCAACACCTGGCCGAGCGCGCCGGCGTAACTCCCGCGGAGTACGCCTACGATGCGCTGCTCGAGAATGACGGCAAGCGCATGCTCTACTGCCCCCTGTTTGGCTACGACATGCGCAGCCTCGACCGCCAGCTGGAAATGTTGGCCGATGAAAGCTCAGTCATCAGCCTTGCTGATACAGGCGCACACTGCGGTGTACTCTCCGATGCGAGTATTCCCACCTGGCTGCTCAGTTATCTGGTGCGTGACCGCCAGCGTGGGTCGCGCTTCAGCCTGGAGCAGGCCGTGCGTATGCACACGCTGGAAACCGCCCGCTGCATGGGCCTCGTTGACCGCGGCACGCTCGAAGCGGGTATGAAAGCCGACATCAACATTATCGACCTCGATCAGCTGGCGATCGCATCGCCACAGGTGATTTACGACTTGCCCGCGGGCGGACGACGGGTGTTTCAAGGCGCCACAGGGTACCGCTACACCTTGGTGTCCGGCGAGGTCATCATGCAGGATGGAGCGCCGACAGGGGCACTCCCAGGGCGACTGGTACGCGCGGGCAAGCAGGGCGATAGCCACTTACCAAACACCCCCCAACCCCACAACAAAGAGGAAGCTGCCTGATGATCAGAGTCAAAGTAGAACGTGAATTGAATGCGCCTGTCGACAAGGTGTGGGCGCTGCTGGAGGATTTCGGCAACCTGAACTGGTACCCCGGATGGACGGATCTGGAGGCTATCGGTGAAGGCCCGGGTATGACACGTCGCATTCATATGGAAGGCATGGAGCCCATTGACGAAATACTGGAAGCCATGGACGCCGCCAGTCGCTCGTTCAGTTACACGATTCCGAAAATGCCCATGCCGGTGAGCGAATACCGCGCCGAGGTGTCGCTGGAATCCCTGGACAACGGCGCCCGTACCCTGGCGCGCTGGAATTGCTCTGCCAAGCCCGAGGGCATTTCTGAAACGGAAGGTCAGGCGATGCTCGAAGGCATTTATGCCGATATGCTCGCTAAACTGGAAGTTGCCGCCAACGCCTGACGGCCTTGCTCGCGGCAGCCCCTAGTCCAGCGCGGCCCAGCGCCGCGCCGGGTACAGGGCGGCCGCGGGCTGATACAGCCACTCCTCCCGATAGGCTTTGCGCGCCAGAAGCTGGATAAGAGGCTCGTCGGCAACGCGTTCCTCGGCGATGGCCTCCATCAGCTGGCCTAGAGCCTGCTCGTAGGGCCGGGTTTGCGTCTTCAGCAGGTGTCCGATGTCCCCACAGCAGGCGGCACGCACTGCTTCGCCGTAGCGTTGCTCACGCTCCGCGCAGGCGACAAGCACACGCACGTCATTGAGTCGCGAACGGGCGAAGGGACTGTCTAGCGCGGGCAGCACGTCGCGCTGCAGGGTGGCGGATGCAGCCGCCAGCAGCACTGAACGATCACTCGATGTGTCTGGCATGGGCGGCGCCTCCACGGCAACGTTCATGGCATCCCCAAGCGCCTCGCAGGTAGAGCGATCCCCCACGTAGCGGTAGCTCAGGTACCAGGCCATGGACTCGCGCAGCCCGGGCTGGTTGCAGGCCGCGTGAATCGGAATCATGCCACGCACATTCTGCTGGATTCGGTAGTACTGTGCCGCGGTCCGGGTATAGGGAATTCCCGAGAGCTGCTCATAGCGTTCAAACAACCCGCTCAGGCCGCCGCTGGGATTCCAGAATTCGCGAACGCAGATGTTGCCCAGGTCCTCCATGGGGTCACCCCAGTGCCCCCATTCCCAATCGACTACGGCGCTTACCCGGTCGCCCTCAAACAGAAAGTTGACCGGCCCGGTATCGCCCTGCACCAGTGAAACCCGGGCAATCTGGCGGGGCGCAAACCGGCGCAGCCAGCCTGCACCATAGCCCAGCAATGGGTCCTGATAGTGCTTGAGAAAACCCGCAAAAGCGTGCAGCTGGGCATCGAGGTCGCCCAGTGCCGCTTCCGCGGGCGTGGCCGGGCGTGCACCAAGCACTTCGTCCAACTCCAGGCTGTCCAGGTCGAGGCAGTGGAGACGGGCGATGGCGCCAATAAAGTCCTCCATGATGCGTCTTTGGCGCTCTGGGTCGTCGACACCCGGGAGGTCGGCGCTGCCGGGCACCCGGCTGAACAGTGCGGCGTGGTGTGTATCGCTCCAGCCCAAGAGTTCGGGCACTGGCACATCGGTAGCGGTCAGTGCACGACAGATGGCCGCCTCGCGTTGCAGGGAAACATTGCGGGCGGCAGCCGGCTCGCGGTCGAGGCGCAGAAAACCTTCGAGTACGCTGCCGTCGCCGCGGGTGATATCGACGACCCAGGCCTCGCGTCGCGCAACGTGGCGCTCAAGGTGTGATATGTGTCCCGGGCCCAGGCTGGCGACCCAGGGCAGCAGGCCTTCCGGCAAATCGTGTGTGGGCTCGGTCATGGTGTGTCGCTACCCTCGGGTTGGTACCAGATGGGCGAGGTGTAGGCGCGTTCCTGGTGGGTGAGGGTCGTGCCCGCCGGGAGGTCTGCCTGCAGGCGTACCCGGTCGTGCACGGGCCAGCGCGGCGTGGGTATTTCCAGAACACGCAGGTAGTAGACAGCGGCCTGTTCGGGGTCGAAGTCCGGGTCGGTCCATACGGCGCTCAACTCAGCGCTGCCGATGCTGTTGGCGTAGTGCCCGGTGTCGGTATCCACCGTGTTGCCGACAGGTGGCAGCTTGCCCTGGGCATTCGGTTCGCGGGCATCGGACCAGGCCACGTCGTAGACCGTTTCATGTGTTTCGCCCCAGCTGTCCACCCAGCCCTTGACCACCTGTAGCCGATCCAGGTGGGCGCCCTCCGGCTCCTTGAGCGCCTGCGCCATGAAGACGGGCCCAGGCTGTGCACCCTGGCGCGCAGGCAAAACGGCCCCCATCGGCACACCTTTCCTGTAGCCTCGCAGCGCGGAATCCGTTGCTGTGAGATCCTGCTCGCTGAAATCCCAGCCACCAAAGAAGCGCACGCGCATACGCGGCCCCGTGGTGGCATAGACTTCGCGCCGGCGCATCGCATCAAACAGTGCCTCGCGGGTGTTCTCGGTTGCCCACACCGCGGCATAGCCGGCTGCGAGCAACCCCGCGCTGCTCATTTCCGCCTCCGGTATCCCCCACAGGCGGCTGGCGCGCTCGGCTGAAGGCTCGTGGCTGGACATCTTCCCCCAGAAATTGTCCTCCTCCACGGCGGCCAGGGCGGTGTGCGAATCGGTGCTGCCAATCATGCCGAACTGGAAGGGATTGACGCCGATCTGTTGCTCCACCCGCAAACCGGTCTGCAATGCCGGGCGCACGTACTGGAAGCGCTGCATCCAGTCTTCCTGCGCGGTGCTCATATCGATGTTGTACTGGTCCCAGGTCCCGTAGTCCGCAAATTCGTCAGTGGGGGACAGCAGCGGATGTGCCTCGCCGTCGCCTTTCATCTGCGTCACCTCCACCAGGGGTTCCCAGCGCAGGCGCTCACGAGCGTAAGCGACCGTGATGGCATCGCCATTGGCGCGCTTGTCGGCGAACATTAGGCCGCCACTCAGGTTTCCGTTGTGTGGAATTGCCAGCGCCTGCCCGCCGGTGTTTTGCTCGTAGTCGGCGAGGTAGCGCCAGAGTGCCTCCGGGTCCTCACTGTCGAAAGCGGAAAATGGCGTGACCTGGTTGGCGCGCGAAGCGTTATCCCGCAGCACCACAACCCGGTGCAGGTTATTGCCATTGGGCATGGCTGACCATTCGAAGCCGATGAGGGCGCTGAACACGCCCGGCTCGTTGGCCTCATCCGCCATGCGCGTATTGGCTTCCCAAGGTGAGGGCAGGGTGGTTGGCAGCGTCACCAGGGGTGTCCCCGTGGCGTAGGAAGCGCCGATGTCCAGCATCATGCGGCCAAAGCCCACCGGGTCGCCGCTGGCTAAGATGTCGCGCCAGCGACGCGCTGTATCGTTCTGCATGAGCGCGGGGTCGCCCGCACGAATCGGCGGCATGACACCCAGGTACTCTGCGTGGTCGGCAACCACCAGGAAGTCCAGCGGCTGGCTCATGCGCGCGCGCAGGCCTGTACTGCTGGTGACGGTTTCGCCACGGGCGAAACGGTAGGCATCGGCGGCGGTCAGGTTGTGCACACCGAACAGATTGGCGTCGAGGGAGGTTGCGGTGTGCAGGTGGGTGTCACCCCAGTAAACCTGTTGTGGGTAATCGTGGTCCGCCCAGGGCGAATAGGCGTCGGCGCGGGCCATGGTGGTGCCAGCGAGCAGTAGGGCACAACTGAATAAGGCCTTGGTGAGCGGAACATTTTTCATTATGGAAGTTTCCGTGCTGGGTATGTTCATGTGGCTAAACGACGCTGTATGCTTCTGCAGCGCGCCGGCGTTTGGCGAGGTCTTCAGGCAGTCGTCGGGCCGCGAAGTAGAACAGGCCGATGGCAACGAGACCAAACAGTGAGGCGAGGACCATGGCGTAGCGCAGGCTGTCGGTGCCAAAGCGCGGCGCGAGCAGGTCGCTGGCAAGCCCTGTCAGGAAGGGGCCCAGGCCGAGGCCGATCATGTTCAGGACGAAGAACAGGATGGCCGAGGTGAGCGCCCGCATATTGGGCGGCACCAGCGCATGTGAGAGGGCGATGCAGGGCCCCAGGTACATCGCTGTCAGGATATTGGTGAACACCAGGATAACCAGCAGGTGGGTGGTGTTGTCGGTCAGCAGCACATAGAGGTAGGGCCCAAAGGCGATCAGCCCGCCAAGCATGGGCACCCACAGATACCAGCGTGGGTCGCGAGCGCCGAAGCGGTCACCGAGATACCCACCGAGATAGGTACCCAGGGCGCCACCAATACCGGACACCAGCGCGAGCACGATGCCGACCTGCGCTACACTCAGACCGTGGCTGCGAATCAGGAAAGAGGGGAAAAAGTTGCCCACGCCGTAGCTGACAAAGGCGGTGAGGGCGCAGCCCACCGCGATAAGCCAGAAGGAAGGCAACTGCTGCAGCAGTGTCAGGGTGTCCTGCAGGGAGGGCCGGACGGCGGCATTGTCGGCGGCGGTTTCCCACCGCCCGCGCAGGGGTTCCTGTACCGTGAGACGCAACACAATGGCGAACAGCACGCCGGGGATACCGACGATCAGGAAAGCCGCGCGCCAGCCGAAGGCTTCCGCGATCATGCCACCAAACATGAAGCCCAGCAGTATGCCGACGTAAATCCCCATGGAATAGAACGACAGCGCGCGCCCTCGCTGTTCCGGCGGAAAATAATCGCTGATCATCGAATGCGAGGGTGGGCTGCCACCGGCTTCACCCAGCCCCACACCGATACGTGCCGCCAGCAGTTGGGCGTAGGTCTGCACAAACCCGGACAGCGCGGTCATGCCACTCCACACGGCGAGTGACAGCGATACGATGTTGCGCCGGTTGCCGCGGTCAGCCCAGTAGGCAATGGGGATCCCGGCGGTGACGTAGATCAGGGCGAAGCTGAAACCGCTGAGCAGGCCAAGCTGGGTGTCGGACAGGCCCATGTCGGCCTTGATCGGCTCCTGCAGAATCACCAGAATCTGCCGGTCGATGAAATTGAAGGCGTAGACCATGGTCAGCATGACCAGCACAAAACGCTTGTACGCGGGAGAGTAATCCGGCTGGCCTGTAGTCACGGCTGTGGCATCCTTGTCTTTTTATAGTGCACCCAATATAACGGAAGCGGTATTCAGGTCAATTTACCAGCGCCGCCATTTCGCGCAGCAGGGCTGTGTCGCCATTGATCAACAGGCTGGTGACCGGGGAGTTTTCCCAGTCGCGCAGCTTCTCCTTGATGCGGTCACGGGGGCCCGAGAGCGAAATCTCGTCAGCGAAGGCGTCGGGCACCAGCGCAATTGCCTCGTCCCGCTTGCCGGCAAAAAACAGTGCCTGAATCTGCTCGGCTTCATCCGCGAAACCCATGCGCGCCATCAATTCCTTGTGAAAGTTGCGTGCTTTGGACCCCATGCCGCCAATGTAGAAGCCCAGCATGGCCTTGACCGGGTACAGCGCTTCATCAAGGTTGTCGTTGATGTTGCACAGTACCAGCGCGGGAATTTCGAAGCCGGGTCTGGCGTTGCGCAACTGGCTGGCGTAGACCTCCTGACGGTAGGGGGAGTAGTAGAGTGGCAGCCAGCCATCGGCAATTTCCGCGGTCTGTTCGACATTTTTCGGGCCTTCGGCGCCAATAAAGATGGGCAAGTCAGGCCGTAGCGGGTGGACGATGGGCTTGAGCGGTTTACCCATGCCCCAGGCGCCCGGGCCGTGGTAGGGCAGGGGGTAGAACTCACTGTCGCTGGTAACGGGTGCCTGTCGCGCCAGTACCTGGCGAATGATATCGACATAGTCCCGTGTGCGTGTCACCGGTTTGCTGTAAGGCTGGCCGTACCAGCCCTCCACCACCTGGGGGCCGGAAACGCCGAGGCCAAGAATCATGCGCCCGCCTGAAAGATGGTCAAGGGCCATGGCGGCCATGGCGCAGGCGGTAGGTGTGCGCGCGGAAAGCTGTGCGACGGCCGTGCCGAGCCGAATGCGAGACGTCTGGCTGCCAATCCACGCCAGGGGAGTGAAGCAGTCGTTGCCCCAGGACTCGGCGACCCACACCGAATCAAAGTTCAGCCGCTCCGCCTCCTGTGCCAGTTCGACCATGTTGGGCTGCGGTTGCGCGCCCCAGTAGCCGAGTTGCAGTCCCAGCGTCAATTTGCCCATGTTGCCTGTCCTCACCTTGGGTGTGCTTTATTGTGAGAGCTACTCTACCCCAATAGCGGCCCAAGGTGATGCGCGAAAACGGCCATGGGGCCTGTCGCAAGTGTGCAGGCGTGTTATTCTGCGCGGCCATTGGATACACTTCCGCGGCAGTTGGAACCGGGAAAGGATATGATGTCATGTCTCAGCTGACGCACCTCGATGCGTCGGGCACAGCACGCATGGTGGACGTGGGGGCCAAGCCGGAAACGCGGCGCGAGGCGGTTGCCACGGCCAGCGTCAGCATGCAGCCCGAAACCCTGCGTCTGCTGCGCGAGGGGGCGCACGCCAAAGGCGACGTGCTTACGGTGGCGCGGATTGCCGGCATTCAGGGTGCGAAGAAATGCGCAGAGCTTATTCCGCTCTGCCACCCCTTGATGCTCAATAGTATCGATCTCGATTTCACCCTCGATGACAACGCCAGCTGCGTGCATATTGCGGCCCGTTGTCGTGTGTCCGGCAAGACCGGAGTCGAGATGGAAGCCCTGACCGCCGCCTCGGTGGCAGCCCTCACAATTTACGACATGTGCAAGGCCGTGGACCGCGGCATGCTGATCCAGAACCTGGGGCTGCAGGAGAAACACGGCGGCAACTCGGGGAGCTGGGAGCGGTCGTCGGATGACGCTTCATGCTGAGGGTCCTGTTTTTTGCCAGGCTGCGTGAACAGCTTGGTTGCGAGGTGCTGGAGCTGGCCAGTGAACCCGGCATCGACAGTGTTGCAGCACTGCGCGCGGCTCTGTCCGAGCGCGGACCGGTGTGGAAAGAAGCGCTGGCAGACGCAAACCTGCTGGCCGCTGTAAACCAGTCGCTCGCCGAGCCGGGAACCCCGCTTCTGTCGGGTGACGAAGTCGCCTTTTTCCCGCCGGTTACCGGGGGCTGACGTGACACTGAGTGACTGTCGCGTGCGGGTGCAGGAGGCGGCTTTCAGCCCCGACCAGCTACAGCGGTCGCTGCCTGCCGCGGGGGCGGTGGTGACGTTTACCGGCAACGTGCGGGATGCCGGAGCGGGAGGAGCGGTCGATTCGCTGCAATTGGAGCATTATGCCGGCATGACCGAGCACAGCCTGCAGAGGATTGCCGAGGAGGCGGCGGCGCGCTGGGTACTCGCGGCCGCACATGTGGTGCACCGGGTGGGGCGTCTCGATGCAGGAGAAGCTATTGTGTGGGTGGGGGTATGCGCCGCGCATCGGGCCGAGGCCTTTGAGGCCTGTGAGTTCATCATGGATGCACTCAAGACCCGCGCACCCTTCTGGAAAAAAGAACACGGGCCGCAGGGCGCTCGCTGGGTGGATGCCCGCGCCAGCGACGTTGTGCGCGCGCAGCGTTGGCAGTTAACCCGAACAGGGGATGCCGACGGGGCCCCTCGCGGGTGAACCTGTAGCGTCCGAGAACAGTATTACTACAACAATGCACAGGAGCAGATTATGGAATTGGATGGACGGGAGCTGCGCAGCGCTCTGGGACGGTTTGCCACGGGCGTGTGCTTGATCACCGCAGTGAATGAGGAGGGGGAAGCACTGGCACTGACCGCCAACTCTTTCAGCTCGGTGTCGCTGGACCCACCGCTGGTGCTGTGGAGCCTGCAGAACAACTCGGACGTCTTCACCACCTACTCCAAGGCCCGGCACTACGCGATCAATGTGCTGGCGGGAAATCAGCAGGAGCTTTCTTCGCGTTATGCTCGCAAGGGCGACCATGTGCTGGATGCTGAACACTTCACGGCGGGTGAGCACGGTGGAGCACCGCTGATCAACGATGCGCTGGTGCAGTTCGAATGCAGTCTGGAGGCGACACACCCCGGCGGCGATCACCTGATTATCGTGGGCCGGGTGGACGCTATGCACACGCAACTGGAAGGCGAACCGCTGGTGTTTTATAGCGGCGCCTATCGCGCGCTGGCATGAGGCTGCACGGGGCGTTGACCGCATGAATTACTGCACGCTCTGCGGCGCAACCGTAGCCCTGCGGATCCCCGAGGGCGACGATCGCGAGCGGTTTGTTTGCACCGCCTGCGAGGTGGTGCACTACGTTAACCCGCGTGTCATTGTGGGCTGCGTTCCTGTGTTCGAGGGGCGGATTCTACTGTGCAAGCGCGCGATTGAGCCGCGTCTGGGCTACTGGACATTGCCCGCAGGGTTCATGGAAAACGGTGAAACCACGGTGCAGGGCGCAGCACGTGAAACCTGGGAGGAGGCGCGTGCCCGGGTTACGGAACTGGAGCTCTACCGCGTCTTCGATGTGCCCCACATCAATCAGGTGTACATGTTTTACCGCTGCAACGTGGTCGATGGGGAGTTTGGCGTTGGGCCGGAGAGCATCGACAGTGGCTTTTACCGCCAGGAAGATATCCCCTGGGGAGAAATCGCCTTTCCAGTGGTTCAGGAAACGCTTCAGGAGTTTTTTGCCGACAGCGCATCCGGGCATTTTCCCGTGCGGGTGTCGACCATAGAGCGGCGTCGACCGCCGGGCTGATAATCGCCATCATTGCGCTGGAAAATACTCGCATACATAAGGAGAACACCCCATGGCATTCCCTAAAGTTGGTAACCTGGCTCCGGCTTTTTCCCTGCTCGATCAGGACGGCAACAGCGTCACCCTGAAGCAGTTCCGGGACAAGAAAAACGTTGTCCTCTACTTCTATCCCAAAGCCATGACGCCGGGCTGCACGGTGCAGGCCTGCGGTCTCCGCGACAGCAGGAAGGCACTGGAGAAGGCCGATACCGTGGTGCTTGGCGTCAGCCCTGACCCCGTGGCGCGCCTCGGAAAATTCATCGAAAAACAGGACCTCAACTTCACGCTGCTCTCCGATGAGGATCACGCGGTTGCCGAGAAATATGGTGCCTGGGGGCTGAAGAAATTCATGGGCCGCGAATTCATGGGGATCCTGCGCACCAGCTTTATCATCGGCAAGGACGGACGCCTCAAACACGTGATGGATAAAGTGAAGACGAAAAGCCACCACGATGATGTGCTCGCCCTGATCAAAGAGCTCGGGTTGTAAGGTGGTTGCCTTCAGCCTCAACGGGCGCAACGTTGAACTCAAGGTGGATCCTGCAACGCCGTTGCTGTGGGTGTTGCGGGATCACCTGGGTCTGACCGGCACGCGCTTCGGCTGCGGTATGGGGCTCTGCGGAGCCTGCACCGTGCATCTCGACGGCGCGGCCATTCGCAGCTGCTCGACACCGGTGTCGCAGGCTGCCGGGCGCAGTGTGACGACGATTGAAGGCCTCGGTGGCGATCACCCGCTACAGCGGGCCTGGGTCGAGCACAACGTACCACAGTGCGGATATTGCCAGTCCGGGCAGATCATGTCGGCCGCGGCATTGCTGGCATCCAACCCGCAGCCTGACGAAGAGAACATTCGCCAGGCCATGTCGGGCAACCTGTGCCGCTGTGGCACCTATCACAAAGTGCAGCGGGCGATCTTGAGTGTGGCGGCGGTAGAGCACTGGCAACCCGCCGCGGAGGATGCATCATGAGCCTGACCCGACGCCAGTTCATTCGCAATGTCTCCGTGACCGGTGGTGCTCTGACGCTGGGCTTCCAGCTTACCGCGTGTTCGGGGAAACCCCTGCAACTCGGGAGTGAGGCGGACTTCCAGCCGGATGCTTTCCTGCGCATCGAGCCTGATGGTGCCATCATCCTGCAGATTCCCAAGGCGGAGATGGGGCAGGGCGTGGTGACGGGCATGGTGACTCTGGTCGCCGAGGAGCTGGAGGTACACCCGGAGCGTATCGGCTATGCCATGGCCCCCGTACATAGCGCCTTCGCCGACCCTGAGATGCGCCTGCAGATTACCGGCGGCAGTGCCTCCATCCGCGTCTACCACGAAATCCTGCGTCAGGTAGGTGCCAGTGCCAGAGAGACCCTGATTGCCGCCGCCATGCAGCAAAGTGGACTCGACCGGGCCAGCCTTGAAGCGCGGGACGGGCGCGTGCGCACTACCGATGGGGCGGTGGACCTCGCCTATGCGGATCTGGTGGCGATCGCCCGCACGTTACCTGTGGCCAGCGATGTGGCGCTGAAACCGGCGGATCAGTGGCAGTGGATCGGCCACTACGACCAACGCGTGGACGCACAGGCAAAGACGGACGGCAGCGCCCGCTTCGGCATGGACGCGAGCCCCGAAGGCTGCCTGACTGCGGTATTGCTGCGCTGCCCGTGGTTTGATGGTGCCGTCGAGTCCTTCAATGCGGAACAAGCGCTGGAGCACCCCGGGGTGGTCGCGGTGTTTGCCACCGAACACGGGGTTGCCGTGGTCGCCGAAGGCTATTGGCCGGCCCGGCAAGCGGCGGGCAAAGTCGAGGTGACCTTTACTCCGCCCGGCGGTGGCCTGCGCGACAGTGCGGCCATTACCGAGGCGCTTACCGCGGCACTGGATGGCGATGATTTCGCCAGTGTCCGGGACGATCCGGCAAGCGCCGAGGCGGGGCAGGGCACGCTGGTGTCGGGGCGTTACGCCGTACCGTTTCTGGCGCACGCTGCCATGGAGCCGCTCAACGCCACCTGTCGTCTCACTGAGGACGGCTGCGAGGTCTGGGTGGGCTCGCAGGCACCGGACCTGGCGCAGGACGCGGCGTCCCGCGTGCTCGACGTGCCGCGTGAGGCAGTGGTTATCCACAACCAGTTTCTCGGCGGTGGCTTTGGCCGTCGCGCCGCGGCCGATAACGTTGCCGAGGTAGTCGCTATCGCACGGGAACTGAAACGCCCGGTGAAACTCGTGTGGAGCCGCGAAGACGACATGCGCCACGACTGGTACCGGCCGCCCATGGCGGGTGCCATTGAAGCCCGCGTGCACGCCGACGGCAGCATCAGCCATTGGCAGCACCGCATTGCGGGGCCCAGTATCAACCAGCAGGTTTTGCCGGTGATGATGGGCGCCATGTTGCCGCAGTGGATTCCGGGCGGACCGCGGCAACTGGTGGGCGACTTTGTCGGTAAAAAGGATTTCGCGTCGGTGGAGGGTTCCAAAGAACTGCCCTATCAGTTCGACGGTGTCAGTGTCAGCTACCACAACGTGCAGGTGCCGGTGCCGCTGGGATATTGGCGGTCAGTCGGGCACAGTCACAATGCGTTTGTGGTAGAGAGTTTCGTCGATGAACTCGCGCATGCGGCCGGTGTTGACCCGCTGGAATTTCGTCGCAAACATCTTGCCGAAGACTCCCGCGAGCGCCGGGTGCTGGACGCTGTGGCCGCCGCGGCGCGCTGGGGCAATGCCCCTGCGGGCCATTACCAGGGTATTGCCGTACACGATTCCTTCCAGTCCTGCGTTGCGGAGGTGGTGGAAATATCGCTGGTTGATGGCAAGCCCAAGCTGGAGCACGTGTATTGCGCGATCGATTGCGGCCAGGTGATCAACCCTGACATCGTTCGTGACCAGATGATCGGCGGTATCGTGTTCGCGTTGAGCGCTGCGCTGCATGGTGAAATCACGCTGAAGGACGGCGCGGTGGAGCAGAGCAACTACCACGATTATCAGCTGCTGCGGCAGACGGATACACCCCCCATGACGGTCGTGCTGGTCGACAGTGCGGCGCCGCCTACCGGGGTCGGTGAGCCGGGCACGCCCCCCGCGGCTCCTGCGCTCGCCAATGCCCTGTTCGCGGCCACAGGAGAGCGCCAGCGGCGGCTGCCACTGCGCATGGGCTGACGGCAAAGCCTTGACGGGGTCTCGCTTCGGGTACAGACTAATGCGCATTAGTCTAATGGCAGTATCTGCCCGAGGAGAGACCCATGAGCCGTTGCCCACACTTTGACCTGAACGACCCGGAAAGCTACCGGGGCGGGTTGCCGCGTGACACCTTCACTTACCTGCGGCGCGAAGAGCCGGTGTACTGGCATGAGCCCAGTCATGGCAGCCCGGGGTACTGGGCGGTCACACGGCAAGCGGAAATCGACGAGGTGTCGAAAAACCCGCAGTTGTTTTCCTCCGCCGAACGTACCTGCATGCTGAATAATCCCACGCCGGACGAGGTGGAGATGATGCAGGCGCTGATGATCAACATGGACCCCCCCAAGCACCTGAAATACCGGCGCCTGGTGCGCTCCGCCTTCACCCCGCGCAAAGTGGACAGCTATGAACCGCGGTTTCGCGAAATCGCCCGGGAAATTCTGGACCGTGCCCTCCCCGCTGGGCGCTGTGACTTTGTCGAAGACATCGCCATGGAGTTGCCGCTGATTGCCATTTGCGAGCTGATGGGGGTGCCGCTGGAGAAGCGCCAGCGCCTGTTCGAGCTGACGAATATCATGCTCGGCATGGACGACCCCGACCTCACCACCTCGGCGGAGGATGGCATGAACGCCATGGTCGAGATGTTCATGATGGGTATGGAGCTGGCCACAGCCCACAGGGAGAACGGTTCAGAGGGGATTGTCGCCACATTGCTGGACGGCACCGTGGAAGATGAACCGCTCACGGATGAAGAGTTCTGCAATTTCTTCATGTTGCTGATTGTCGCCGGCAATGAAACGACGCGCACAGTCACCAGCCAGGGCATGCGCATGCTGCTGGAAAATCCTGCGCAGTTTCAGGCGCTGGTCGATAATCCGGCGCTGGTGCCCGATGCCATCGAGGAATTCCTGCGCTACAATCCGGCTGTGATTGCGTTCCGGCGCACGGCGACGGAGGACACCACGCTGGGTGGCCGCAACATCCGCAAGGGCGAGTTAGTGCAGCTGTTTTACGGTGCAGCCAGTTCCGATGAGACGGTGTTCGACGACCCCGAGCATTTTGACATCCTGCGCAACCAGCGCGAGGACGTGCGCAATGGGCATCGTGCCTTCGGGGTGGGGCAGCACTTCTGTCTCGGCTCCCACCTGGCGCGCCTCGAGCTGACAGTCATTTTCGAGGAAATTGTGCGCCGCATGCGCAACCCGCGCCTGGATGGCGAAATTCAGTGGCTGCGCTCAAACTTCATTCATGGCATCAAGCATATGCCCATCGTGTTTGACGTGGCCTGAGGGAGCCTTGCTCGCGCCCGCGTGCCGGGTGCGGGCTGCAGGGAGTGGACTCCCGGTTCATGCTATTGTGCCCCACGTTGAATTCTGGCCGCGGCGAGAATCCCGACCTTGGTGTGGCGGCCTGGTGCCAGCACAATGGCGGGTCTGTCATTGAAGGAGCAACTGACCATGCCCATGCCTACCGATATCGGTGTTATCGACCTGATGCTGGCCGTACCCGGCGACGATAACAGCAATTTCTACGAGTGGATCAAGCCCATGCTCATGGACAAGCAGAGCCATGAGATGTTCAAGATGCCTGCGCAGTACATGTTCAAGGATATTCCGCAGATCGACGGCCAGGATGACTACGTGGCGTACACCGTGGCGCAGATGGACAAGCACAATATCGAGCGCGCCATGATCGGGGTCGGCCCGTACGCGGAGCAGCACAAGGAAGCCTTGCGCAGGTTCCCCGATCGCTTTTTTGCCTGCTACGAAGCCAACCCGAACAATGGTATGGACGAAGTGCGTACCATTGTCGCATTGAAGGAAGAGTTCGACATCAAGGCGGTGACTGCATCGCCCGCGATGATCTGCCCCCCCGTGCCTGTAAACGACAAGAAGTGGTATCCCATTTACGCGAAGCTTGTCGAGCTGGATATACCGTTCTGTCCCTGCATGGGTATTCCCGGCCCCCGCTTGCCCTTTGGGCCGCAGAAAGTTGAATTGCTTGACGAGGTGCTGTGGTTTTTTCCCGAGCTCAACGTGGTCACGCGGCATGGCTGCGAGCCCTGGACCGACGTGGCCTGGAAAATGATGTTGAAATACCCGAACCTGCATTACATGACCAGCGCGTTTGCGCCCAAGCATTACCCGAAGGACATCGTGCATTTCGCCAACACGCGCGGTGCCGATCAAGTGATGTATGCCGGCTATTTCCCCATGGGCTTGTCGCTGGACCGTATTTTCCGCGAAATGCCCGATGTGCCTTTCCGGGACGAAGTGTGGCCCAAGTTCCTGCGCGAGAACGCGCTGCGTGTATTCAAACTGGATAAATAGGAGCCGTTGATGGAATACGTCGAAGTCGAACAGGCGGTAAATGCCCCCGGGCTGCGGTTGGTGCTCACCGCCGGTGTGCCGGGGCCCTGGGGTGAAGCCGCGAAGTCGCTCTTCGACTACAAGGGGCTCAAGTATCTGCCGGTGCGTCAGGAGGGGGGCGGCGAAAACGCCGCGCTGGTGGCCTGGACCGGGCAGAGTTCCGCGCCGGTCGCCGTGTTCGACGATCTGCCGCCCGTGTGCCACTGGCTGGACCTGTTGCACTTGGCTGAACGGCTGGCACCGACGCCGGCGCTGTTGCCGGCGGACCCGGCACAGCGTGCCGAAGTACTCGGCCTGTCGGCGCTGATTGCGGGCGTTGACGGGTTTGGCTGGCAGCGCCGCCTGCAGCTGTTTGTGCCGGGCATGGCGCTGGCCGAGCCGCCAGAGTCGATTGTGCGTATGGCTGGCAAGTACGGCTGGAGCAAGCAGGCGGCCGCACAGGCTGACCAGCGCATGGCTGCCATCGCCGGGCTGCTGGACGAGCGCCTCGCCGCGCAGGAGGCCGCTGGCAAGCCCTGGCTGGTTGGGGAGGGCGTCACCGCGGTGGATTTCTATTGGGCCAACTTTGTCGGCATGGTGTTGCCGCTGCCCCCGGAGGTCAATCCCATGCCGGATTACCTGCGTGGCATGTATGCTTCCGGTGCTGAGGAGACTACCCGCTGGCTCACCCCACGGCTGCTGGCGCACCGCGATTCCATGTACCGCGAGCACATCCGCTTGCCAATGGATTTCTAGGCGACGGCGATAGCGAACGGCGTGCCTTGCACAACCATGACCGATAACAACAAGGGAGAATTTTCATGCTTTCACAACAGGAACTGTCAGACCGTCTGGAACTGCAGGATCTCGTATTTCACTACTCGCACCTGATCGACAGCAAGTCCTTCGATGACCTGCGCGGTGTCTTCACCGAGGATGCACACGTTGATTACTCGGCCTTCGGGGGTTCCGTCGGCAATCTCGAGGAGACCATCGCTTATTTAAAGGATGCGGTTTCCGATGGCATCTTCCCCAACAGCCAGCACCTGAACGCCAACCTGCAGTTCGTGGTGAATGGCGACACGGCGACCGGCCGTGTCATGTGCTTCAACCCGATGGAAATGGCGTTGCCCGAAGGAGGGCTCCACGTTTTCCTGTTGGGACTGTGGTATGTCGACGAGTATGTGCGTACGGCTCAGGGTTGGCGTATTCGTCGCCGCGCCGAGGAGAAAAGCTGGGTATTTAATGCCCCTGATTTCATGGGACTCTAAAACACTCGCTTGATCACTCCCAACCCCGGGTTGCTGCGGGTGCCCCAATGAGGCACCCGTGTGGCGGGCGGTGCCCGCTAGCGGTGTGGCCACTGTGCCAGATGCGCGGCACGAATATCGGGTTTCAGCAGTTTACCGGTAGCGTTGCGCACCAGCGGCTGCTGTGTGAAGCGCCACTGGGTGGGTATCTTGTAGCCGGCCATGTGCTCACGCAGGTAGCTCACCAGGTCGTCAACCTCAAGATCGGCTGCGCTATTCACCGTGGCCGCCAGCTCCTCGCCCAGGTCCGGGTGGGGCAGCCCATAGACTGACGCTTCAATCACCTGTGGATGGGCGGTCAACACGCCTTCCACTTCGACCGGGTAAATGTTTTCGCCATTGCGGATGACCATGTCCTTGATGCGGTCAACCACGTGCACAAAACCGTATTCGTCGACAAAACCGATATCGCCGGTTTTTACCCAGCCATCGACAAAGGTTTCCGCGGTGGGTTTGGGCAGGTTCCAGTATTCACGCGCATTGGTCGGGCTGCGCACCATCAGCTCGCCTGGCTGCCCGGCCGGGAGTACATTGCCTTCCGGGTCTACACTCTGCATATCGACGATGGGGGAAATGGTGCCCGCCGCCGTCGGTTGCAGGCGGTACGCTTCGCCGGTACAGCTGCTGCCAGTCGCATTGGTTTCGGTCATGCCGTAACCGGTACCCGGGTAGGCATCGGGAACCTTGCGGTAAATAAGATCTTTCAAGTGTGGCGGGCAGGCCGCGCCACCCGCACCGAGTGAGAACAGGCTGCGCGTGTCGGCACGCTCAAAGGCTGGTGATTCGAGCATGGCAATCGTCATGGCCGGTACACCGGTGAAAACGGTAATGCGCTCGCGCTCAATGACCTTGAGCGCCTCTTCCGGATCCCACTTGTAGAGAATGCTGGTTTTACGACCGCCGCGCAGGTTGAGCAGGAAAATGGCGTAGCAGCCGGACACATGAAACAGCGGCACCGCAAGCAGGGTGCAGGGCTCAAAACCCGAACCCATCATCTTGCCGATGACCTCGGGGTTGGTCATGGCTGATACGTAAGCCATCAGCTCGAAGTTCTGCAGCGCCTGGCAGATGGCGGCGTGGGTCGAAGCGGCACCTTTCGGTTTGCCGGTGGTGCCGGAGGTGTACATGATCATAGCCAGGTCTTCGCTATCCAGCGCCACCTCTGGTGCCTGTGCCGGGCTTTCCTGCGTCGCTTCCCAGCGCTTTGCCGGCCCGATGTCCGTGGAACCGCTGCGCACCACCACCGCCTGGCAGTCCAGCTCGGCGAGCTGCGCACGCACCAGCGTATGGCGCTCAAGGTCGCAGACGACCAGCCGCGCCCCGGCATCGTTCAATGCATAGCCCAGTTCTTCCGCGCGCCCCCAGCTGTTGAGCGGCACCACGATCGCGCCCGTTGCCTGGATGCCGACAAACGCGAACATCCACTCCGGGTAGTTGCGCATGGCGATGGCAACCCTGTCACCCTTGCGGATGCCCGCCTGATGCACCAGGTAGTGCGCAAAGCGGTCGGCTGCGTCAAAGAACTCTGAGAACGTGTAGCGTTCATCCTCGTAGGTGATTGCGGTCTTGTCGCCATGGGCACGACCGGCATCCAGCGCGTCGCGCAGGGTGGAGGGTGCATTGGCGTAGCAGCGCATGGCGACACCATTGACGGTACAGTCTTTGAGCTCGAAGGGCGCTCCGGGAGCAGTCAGTTGTTCGGCGGCGGCGCGCAGGTTCGCGCTGAGGGCGGCGACATCATTCATGGCGGTCAGTAGTCTCCAGTCGTCGTCAGGGGATACGGGTTGAAGTCGGGGCATGATACACAAGCGGCGATGGCAGGGGCAGTATTGCCGGCGGCCTGAGGCGAATTGAACGGCGCCGGTGCATTCCGTTACACTGGCGCGCTTTGCCCGCTGCAGGTACCTCGTGCCAGCGCTCACGGGCCTGACAGCGGGAACCCGCAGTGGCGACCATCATAACTTGTAATACCAACGGCATCCGCGCTGCCGCGCGCAAGGGATTTTGCAACTGGTTGGCGCAGCAGGAGGCCCATAGGGCACAGCGTTTTTCCGATCATGCACCACAAATTATGGTGTACGACCTTGAGCTGCAGTCCTGACTGCCCGCCAGATTGCAGCACCGAGGGTTTCGCTGTACATTTGGCGCCTGTTATTTCCCCCCCGTTACCGCTCGCGCCAGTCGGCGCAGGCTGCAAGGAGTTGTCATGAGTTTGTTCATTGCCAGTGCTCACGCCCAGGCCCAGGGTGGCGCCCAGGGTGGCGGCGAGATCTTCCAGATTGTGTTTCTGGTGGGGCTGTTCGCGCTGTTCTACTTCATCGCCATCCGTCCTCAGCGCAAGCGCCAGAAAGAGCATGCGCAGATGGTGGCCGCGCTCGGCAAGGGCGACGAAGTGGTAACCAGCTCCGGAATTCTCGGCCGTATCACCGGGCTCGACGACAACTATGTGGTCTTGAACGTGGCGAATAATGTCGACATGAAGTTCCAGCGCATCCATATCCACGCGGTGTTGCCGAAAGGAACACTCAAGTCCATCGGCTGATGAAAGGGCTTGTGCTGCCGCCAAGGATTGCGCTGGCCCAGCGCCCCACGCCCTTGCAGTACCTGCCCCGGGCCACTGAGCGCTGGGGCCGTGGCAAGCGCCTCTGGATCAAGCGCGATGACCTGACCGGTTGTCTGCTGAGTGGCAACAAGGTGCGCAAACTCGAATTTATCGTTGCGCATGCGCTCGCCGAAGGCTACGACACGCTGATCACCTGCGGTGGTCTGCAAAGCAACCATTGTCGCGCAACGGCTTATGCCGCGGCACAGGCCGGCCTCTCGGCACACCTCGTGTTGCGCGGGGATACACCGCTTACGGGGCAGGGCAACTACCTGCTCGGTCAGTTGGCCGGTGCCACCATCAATTGCTATCCCAAGAGCCACTATGCTGCCGAACTGCCCGCCTTGCTTGAAAGCTGGCGAGCGCACTACGCAGGGCTGGGTAGAAAGGCGCTGATTATTCCCACCGGCGGCAGCGATGGCCTGGGTATCTGGGGCTACATTGCCGCCTGTGAGGAACTGCGCGAGGACCTCGCTCGGGCGGATATCGAGTCGGCCCATCTGGTGACCGCCACGGGTTCCGGCGGCACCCAGGCGGGCCTCACCCTGGGCACGGCCCTGCACGCTCTGCCGCTTACGGTCTGGGGCGTCAACGTCTGTGACGATGAGGCGTATTTTCTCAATAAGGTTGCGACGGATGTAGCGGACTGGCGCAGCCGTTTCCCCGGCCAACCCGCAGCAACGGTCACACCGCGCGTGATCGATGGGTACGTCGGTGCGGGCTACGGTGTGGCGAGCTCCGAGGTATTGCGGGTGATCGCAGACCTGGCGGCACTGGAAGGCGTATTGCTCGATCCGGTGTACACCGGCAAGGCCTTCCATGGGCTCGTGCAGGAGCTGTCGACGGGCCGGTTCGACGATCAGCGCGATATTGTATTTCTGCACTCCGGGGGCGTATTCGGTGTGTTCCCGCAGGCGGACCAGTTCGGTTTCTTGCACACCGCCGCCAGCGGTTAATTCAGGGTCACAATAATGATGCAGGCATTCGGCGAATTCGTCACCACAATCAATAGCTGGGCCTGGGGCCCCGTGATGCTGGTTCTCTTGCTGGGCACCGGCCTTTACTTGAGCATAGGCTTGCGCTTTCTCACCCTGCGCAACATCCCCCGCGCATTCCGCCTTCTTTTCAGCGGCCGGGGAGGACAGGGGCAGGGTGATATTTCTCCCTTCAGCGCTCTCATGACCTCACTCTCGGCAACCATTGGTACCGGTAATATCGCCGGTGTTGCCACTGCACTTGTGCTCGGTGGCCCCGGTGCCCTGTTCTGGATGTGGATTACGGCGCTGGTGGGTATGGCAACCAAATACGCAGAAGCAGTCTGCGCTGTGCGTTTCCGGGAGCAGGACGCAGCGGGGAACTACAGTGGTGGGCCCATGTACTATATCCGCAATGGGCTGCACCAGCGCTGGCACTGGCTGGCCTGGGCCTTTGCGATTTTCGGTACCCTGGCGGGCTTTGGTATTGCCAACACAGTGCAGTCCAACTCGGTGGCGCAGGTTCTTGAGGACTTTCTCGCGGTGCCACCACTGGCAACGGGGCTGGTGCTGATGGGCCTGGTCGCCGCCGTGATTCTCGGCGGTGTGAAGCGGATTGCGCGCGTCGCGAGCTGGCTGGTACCGATGATGGCACTGGGCTACATCCTCATGGGGGTGCTGGTACTGGTCACCCACGTTACGGCGATTCCAGCGGCAGTAGTCACCATCGTCAACGCAGCCTTCAGTGGCTCGGCCGCAGCGGGGGGCTTTGCCGGGGCGACGGTGTGGGCAGCGATTCGCTTTGGTGTCGCGCGCGGCATCTTCTCCAACGAGGCAGGCCTCGGCAGCGCGCCTATCGCGCACGCTGCGGCGCAGACCAGTCAGCCGGTACAGCAGGGCATGATCGCCATGCTGGGTACCTTCATCGACACGCTTATCGTCTGCACCATGACCGGGCTGGTCATCGTTATCATGGATGTACTGCCCACCGGTGTCAGTGGCGCCAGCCTGACATCCATGGCGTTTGCCCAGGGCATGCCCGGGGGTGAATACGTGGTGACCCTGGGGCTCTGCCTGTTTGCCTTCACCACGATGATTGGCTGGTCATTCTATGGCGAGCGTTGCGCGGTATTCCTGTTTGGCATTCGTGCCAGCCTGCCTTTTCGCCTGCTGTGGGTACTGGCCATTCCGGTGGGTACGCTGATCGATCTGGAGCTGGTCTGGCTGATCGCCGATACCCTAAACGCCTTCATGGCCATCCCCAACCTGATTGCGCTGATCCTGCTGGCGCCGCTGGTGTTTCGCATCAGCCGGGCCTATTTCGACGGTCAGCCCGCACCGGAGGCCTGAGCTGCAGCGGCCTTTCGGCGCGCCCCGGCATCCCGTATCACGGTTGCTAGGCGCGCAGGAGGGTTGCGGTTACACTGCCATCCATGGCAGATGAAACCCCCAATAAGCTGGTTATCGCGATTTCTTCGCGCGCGCTGTTCGATCTGGATGCCAGCCATCAGGTGTTCGAACAGGATGGCCTGAAGGCCTATTCCGAATACCAGATCGCTCACGAAGAAGAGCCGTTGGCACCCGGCGAGGCCTTCCCGCTGGTGCAGAAAATGCTGCGGCTGAATTCCCTGCTGGGCGATAGTGTGGGCGTGGAAGTGGTGTTGCTGTCGCGCAACAGTGCTGATACCGGCCTGCGCGTGTTCAACTCCATCCAACACTACGAGCTACCGATCACCCGGGCGGCCTTTTGTGGCGGTGAAAGCCCCTGGCGCTATATCAACGCCTTCGGGTGCCAGCTGTTTCTTTCCAACGAAGCCGAGGATGTGCGCTATGCGCTCGCCTGTGGGGTGGCCGCGGCCACGCTGGTGTCCAACAAGAGCGGCAATTCAGGCACCGACCAGCTGCGCTTCGCCTTTGACGGCGATGCCGTGGTGTTTTCCGATGAGGCTGAACAGGTCTACAAGTCGCAGGGGCTGGAAGCCTTCACTGCCAGCGAACGCGCAGCAGCGCGCACACCGCTGAGTGGCGGGCCGTTTCAACCCTTTCTCGCGGCCCTGCATCGTTTACAGCAGGCGTTTCCCGCCAGTGAGGCACCCATACGCACGGCGCTGGTGACCGCGCGCTCGGCGCCGGCACATGAACGCGTGATACGTACGCTGCGCGCCTGGAATATTCGTATTGATGAATCCATCTTCCTCGGTGGCCTGAACAAGACCGAGTTCCTGCGCGCCTACCAGGCGGATGTGTTTTTTGACGACCAGGAAACTCACTGCCAGCTCGCCAGTCCGCACATTGCCACCGGCCATGTGCCACACGGCGTTGCCAACCGCTAGCGCGCGGTTTCTTATTCCACGGGCCTGTTATTCCATTGATCTTGGCAACAGCCAGCTTTAACTACTATTCTGTATAAGCTCCCGCTCACCGCGGCCCTGTGGTGAGCGCGTGCGGTGAGAGGTTTGGGTATGAAACTGCAGCAACTGCGCTACATCTGGGAAGTCGCCCACCACGACCTGAATGTGTCGGCAACGGCACAGAGCCTGTACACCTCGCAGCCGGGTATCAGTAAGCAGATCCGTTTACTCGAAGATGAACTGGGCGTGGAGATCTTCGCCCGCAGCGGTAAACATCTAACCCACGTCACGCCGGCGGGGGAAGCCATTCTGCAAACGGCAGGGGAAGTGCTGCGCAAGGTGGAGAGCATCAAACAGGTGGCCCAGGAGTACTCTAATGAGCGTAAGGGCAGCCTCTCGATTGCGACCACGCACACTCAGGCGCGCTACGCCTTGCCCGCGACCATCCGCTCTTTCATTGAACGCTATCCGGACGTGTCGCTGCACATGCACCAGGGCACACCGATGCAGATCTCCGAAATGGCGGCGGATGGCACGGTGGATTTCGCCATCGCCACCGAGGCCCTGGAGCTGTTCAGTGACCTGATCATGCTGCCGTGCTACCGCTGGAACCGCTGTGTGCTGGTGCCTCGCGATCATCCCCTGACCCAGCTTTCCGAGCTGACGCTGGAAGACGTAGCCGCGCACCCCATTGTGACCTACGTGTTCGGTTTCACCGGGCGCTCGAAACTCGACGAGGCTTTTGTAGCACGTGGTCTGGTGCCCAAAGTCGTGTTCACCGCTGCCGATGCCGATGTCATCAAAACCTACGTGCGCCTGGGTCTCGGCATCGGCATTGTTGCCGCCATGGCCTACGACGAACGCGCGGACTCGGACCTCGTGGCGCTGGATGCCACGCGCCTGTTTGCCAGCAGCGTGACCCGCATCGGTTGCCGTCGCGGCACCTTTCTGCGCGGCTATATGTACGACTTCATTGAGGACTTTGCACCACATCTGACCCGCGATATCGTCAAGGAAGCGTTTGCACATCACAGCAAGGCCGAGCTGGAGGCGCTGTTCGCGGACATTGAGTTACCCGTGTACTGATTTTTTGTGCCCGTTGCGCTTGTGGCCCGTGCGGCGCTTGGGTAGATTGGGCCGCTTCCTGAAAGCCTCTTGGAGTACACAGCGTGGAACTGGCCTGCCTTGACCTGGAAGGGGTGCTCATCCCCGAAATCTGGATTGCGTTTGCGGAAAAAACCGGCATTGACGCCCTGCGCGCCACTACCCGCGACATTCCCGACTACGATGTGCTGATGAAACAGCGCCTGCGCCTGCTGGATGAGCACGGCCTGAAGATCGATGATATTCAGGCGGTGATTGCCACGCTGGAACCGCTGCCGGGTGCCGCCGAGTTTCTCAACTGGCTGCGCGAGCGGTTTCAGGTGATTATCCTGTCGGACACCTTCTATGAATTCTCGGCGCCGCTGATGCGCCAGTTGGGCTGGCCCACGTTGTTCTGTCATCGTCTTGAAGTGGACGAGACGGGCAGAGTGGTGGACTACAAGCTGCGGCAGAAGGATCCCAAGCGGGCTTCGGTGCAGGCCCTGCACAGTCTGCACTACCGCATTATCGCGGCGGGGGACTCCTACAATGACACTACCATGTTGGCAGAGGCGGATGTGGGTCTGCTGTTCCACGCGCCGCAGAATGTGATTGACGAGTTTCCGCAGTTCAAGGCGCTGCATGACTTTCCGTCATTGAAGCAGGCGTTTGTTGAGGCTAGTGAGCGGGCGTTGAGTGTTTGATGCTGGGGGTGGTATTCGCGGTCTAGGGAGTAGGGCGCGCGTGTCCGTGTGGAGTATGCTGGACTCGCCGTGAACCCATCCATGGGGGCTCGATAGCAGCATCCATGCTGCCAACGGTCCTGCATACTCCACACGGGCACGCGCGCCCCCGCGGTCACACGCGCCCCCGCCGATGCTGTTAACGAAATCGTTGTTCCAGTGTGCTGAGGAAGCGTCCGACCTTGTCGTAGGTTTCCTGGTATTCCTGGTCTACTTCGGAGTCGGCCACAATGCCCCCGCCGCCCCAGCAGCGCAGGCTGCCGTGATTGGCGACCAGGCTGCGGATGGCGATGTTGCTGTCCATGTGCCCGTCGGCGCTGATATACAGCAGTGAGCCGCAGTAGGCCTCGCGGCTGCAGGGTTCCAGTTCGGCGATGATCTGCATGGCGCGGCGTTTTGGTGCGCCGGTGATGGAGCCGCCTGGAAAGCTGTCGCGCAACAGGTCGACTGGTCCGCGCCCGGCCGCCAGCTCGCCACGGATAGTGCTCACCAGATGGTGTACGGTGGGATAGCTTTCCAGTGCAAACAGCTGTTCGACATGGATGCTGCCCGGCACACAGCTGCGCCCGAGGTCGTTGCGCAGCAGGTCCACAATCATCAGGTTTTCGGCGCGGTCCTTGGGGCTTTCCCGCAATGCGGTGGCGCTTTGCAGGTCACGTGCCGGGTCGGCAAAGCGGGGGCGTGTGCCTTTTATTGGGCGCGTTTCTACCTGTTGCCCCTGCAGGGAGATGAAGCGCTCAGGTGACAGGCACAGCAGCGCCTGTTGCGCTGCGGGCTCAAGGTAGCCGGAAAAGGGTGCCGCAGCGACTTCACGCAGGGCGCAGTAGGCGGTAAAAGGGTCGCCGTCGTAGGTGGCGTCAAAGCGTTGTGCAAGGTTGACCTGGTAGCAGTCGCCCGCTGCAATGTAGTCCTGAATGTGGGCAAAGGCGCTGTGGTAATCGCTACGACTCATGGCGGGCTGGAAGCTGCCGCCGAGGGTGAAAGGCCGCAAGGAGTAATTGGCCGTTGTCAGCCGGGCGCGAATGTCGGCCCGCGCGCTGCCTGCAACCCACGGCATGGCCACTAAAGCAGAGCGCTGTAATAAATGGTCCTGCACAATACACCAGTCGTAGCAGCCTATGGCGGCAGCGGGCGAGGTGGGCACGGAGGCGCCGGGGTGGGTTACCGCATGCAGGGTGTTGCCGGGTTCGTAGCCGAGGTAGCCCAGCAGTCCGCCACAGAAGGGCAGACGCTGGCTGGCGGGTGCGATAGTCGCATACCGCTCCCGGTGCAGGTCGGCCAGCGCTTGCAGGTAGCTGTTCCAGCAGCTGCTGGACGCGCTGGTATCCGGGGCCTGTGGCGTTTCTGCAATGGGGTCCGCCACCAGGATGTCATAGCGACCGCCGCTCGCCCAGGGTTGTGCGCTGTCCAGCCAGGCGGCGCCGGGGAGGTCGCGCAACGCTGCGAACAATGGCGCGCTATCCGCTTGCCAGGGCAGCTCTTCGATATGCAGTTTCACGGCGCCACCCCGGCTCGCCAGACGGGGGACGCCAAATGTTGACACCTCACATATTCGTAGGAAACCAACGGAAAAATTACGCAATCTTCGGTATCTGGCCAGGAAAACCTGAGCATTTGCGAGGTCTTCGACACTCGTATTTGAGTGGCGTTAAATTGACATTCAAGGGGCATGGAATTAATGTGGTGCGCCGAATTCGGGCGGGCAGTCATCGTAAGCCCGGCCGCCGTCGCATGTAAACCCGGGAACCTCGACAGAAGGTAGAAGCTGTTGCCGGCTTCCACGGAGCGGTAACGTACCAGCATGGGAAACAGAATGAAGAAAAGCACTGATTCAGAACTGATTGCGTCTCTGCAGAACCCCTTCGCCAGCGCCCCCGAGCGGGAGTTTGGCGTGCCGGGCCAGGTGGCTTCGCAACCCGGCCTGTATGAAAAGGCATTGAAGGCGGGCTGGGAGCTGCAGCAGCGTCCGCTGCGTGCCTCCGGCGTGCGCAACACACAGCGTCAGCACCAGAAGAAGCGCATGACCATCTGGGAGCGTATCGAGTGTCTCGCGGATGAAGCGCCCACGGTGCTTTACCAGAATTGGGGCCCCAATCTGGATGGCGCTTCATTGGTCACGGCACTGATCAAGGTCAACGGTCGCGATGTCGCCATTTATGGCCACGATTTCACGGTGCGCGCAGGCTCCATGGATGCCACCAATGGCAAGAAGCTGGCGCGTTTGTTTGAGCTGGCGGCGAAACGCAAGATTCCGCTGGTAGGCCTCAACGATTCGGCCGGTGCCTACATCCCTGCCGGTGTAGGCGGGCTCGACGGTTACGCAGATGCCTTTACCGCGCTGCGCAAGATCTCGGGTGTTGTGCCGAGCATCATGTGCATGTTCGGTTTCAACGCCGGCGGTGGTTCCTATCTGCCGCGGCAGGGCAGTTTCCTGATTCAGCCCAACGACACCTTCTTCGGCCTCACGGGTCCCGGGGTGGTGAAGTCAGTGCTGGGCGAGGACGTGACGCCGGATGAACTGGGTGGCCCGGGTGTGCACAGCCAGAGTGGTGTGACCGATTTCGTGGTGCCCGATGAAGTCGCCGCGTTGCGCAAGGTGCGCGAACTGCTCAAGTACCTGCCGGACAACAACAGCGCCCTGGCGCCTTACCAGGCGTCCTCTGACCCGGTCACACGCAAGACCTGGGACATCGATATCCTGCTGAAGAAAGCGTTCAACTCACCCACGGGATACAACACTCCGGTGGATATCAGCATCCTGATCCAGCAGCTTTGCGACCACGGCGACTTCCTGGAAATCCAGGCGGAACGTGCACGCAATACCATTACCGCGCTGGGGCGTATGGGCGGGAATGTGGTCGGTTTCGTGGCGAACAATTCCGCGGTGGCGTCGGGGCAGATCGACATCGCAGCAGCCTACAAGAACGCGCGCTTTATCCGCTTCTGCAATCTGTACAACATCCCGATTATTTTCCTCGAGGACACCACGGGCTTCCTGCCCGGGCGCGAGCAGGAGGCCGGCGGTATTGTGCAGGCCGGTCGCGCGATGCTGGATGCCATCGTCGACCTGCGCACCCCGCGCTTCCTGGTGCTGGTGCGCAACGCCTTCGGCGGTGCCTACGCCTCCTACAACAATTACCCCACCGGGGCAGACTTCGTGGTGGCGCTGCCGACCACCCGCGTCGCGGTGATGGGGCCTGCCGGTGTGGAGTACGTCTACAAGGACGAACTGCGGCGTATCCGCGGCAGCGTAGCGGGCAAAGTCGCCGCCGAGACGGACGCGCAAAAAGCGGCCGGTCTGTCGGATGAGGAAGCCCGCGCGGCAGCGGAGCAACTCGTGCAGGGTTGGGTAAAGTCGGAAGAGCAGGCACTCGCCCAGCGTTATGAGCAGGAATTGATGAACCCGAATGAGGCGCTGAGCCTCGGCTCTATTTCGCAGATCGTCATGCCTTCAGACCTGCGCACGGTACTGGCCGAGCACATGGATTTCTGCCTGCGGCATTACACGCCTGAACCGCTTGCCTCCGTGCAGCGCGAATTTCACTGACCACGGCCACGGCCATCGCCTGATTGAGGAAATACCGCGTGTCCAACGAATTTTACTTGCGCAATCCCCTGATTCACCGCGACCGTCGCCTGGCGGAGCATCCCTCCGCCTGGGTGCGTCGCTTCGATTGTTCGGGCTTGCGCCCGCTGATTATCTGTCGCGGCCCCATTCGCAAAGAGGCGATGGATGTCTTTACCGAGATGGGTATCAAGCACTTCGGTATCCTGCTCTCGGAGAAAGACTCGATTGTCTACCGCAACGCCCAGGCGCCTGAACTGCGCTCGTTGACAGACCCCGATCGTGTTCACCGCGTGCCGGACTACACCGGGGCGAACAAGGAAGAACGCGACCAGCGCATTGCGCAAATCATCAGTATTGCCCACGACAACGGCTATAACGCCATTTTCGCCGGCTATGGCTTCATGGCGGAAGACCAGGCCATGGTGGCGGCGATGGAGCGTGCCGGCCTCAACTTTATCGGCCCCTGCTCGCGCACGGTGCACGATGCGGGCCTCAAGGACGAAGCCAAGCGTACGGCGTTGAAGGCGGGCGTATCGGTTACTCCGGGTATCGACAACGGCACTGCGCTTACGCTGCTCAAGAAGCACCCTGACGTTGCCGCACTGAAAGCCCTGTGTGCCGCCAACGACCTTGCGGTCGACAACGAGCAGCTGGATAACCCGGATATCACCCTGGAAGACAAGGCGGATATCGTGCTCGCGGCTTCCTACGAGAAGGGTGTGGACCTCTACACAGTCGACGAGTTGTGTGCAACGCTCACCGAGGCCGTGAAGAGGATGGCCGAGGATTACCCGCAGAACCGCGTGCGCCTGAAGGCAATCAGCGGCGGCGGCGGCAAGGGCCAGCGTATTCTCGGCATTGGCGAGGCAGAACGCACGCCGGAGCTGGTGCGGGAAATCCTCAATGAGGTGAAAACAACGGGGGTTGGCGACAACAAAAACGTTCTCGTTGAACTGAACATCGAAACCACCCGTCACCAGGAAATCCAGGTGATCGGCAATGGCGAATGGTGCATCACCCTGGGTGGCCGCGACTGTTCCTTGCAGATGCACGAGCAGAAGCTGCTTGAGGTATCAGTGACGATCGAGTCATTGCAGACTGCACTGGCGCAGGCGGAGGCGTCTGGAAACAGCACGGAAGCGGCTGTGTTGCGCCAGGACCTCCTGACCCTGGAAGAAATGGAAGACGAAGCGGCGCGCTTTGGTGCGGCGGTCGGCCTGGATTCTGTTTCAACCTTCGAGTGTATTGTCGATCGCGACAAGCACTTCTTCATGGAGATGAACACACGTATCCAGGTTGAACACCGGGTGACGGAGCTCTGCTATTCGCTGAAGTTCACCAACCCGGAAGATGAGCGCGACTTCTTTATCGTGCAGTCACTGGTGGAAGCCATGGTGCTGCTGGCAGCGCATGGTTCCGCCCTGCCGTGCCCCGAGCGCGTACTGCGTCACAACGACTCGGTGGAAGCGCGGCTGAATGCGACCAACCAGGCGCTGCAGCCTTCCGCCGGTGGTGTTATCGAAGGCTGGAGCGATGCACTGGACGGTGAAATTCGTGACGATCAGGGCATCAGCCTGCACAACCCCGATACTGACGTCTTCATGAAGTACACCCTCGCGGGTGCTTACGACTCCAACATCGCCCTGCTGCTGACCGTGGGCGACACGCGCCTGGAAACCTACGAGCGCATGGCCGAGGTGATACGCCGTACCCGCATGCGCGGCAAGGATTTGGCCACCAACCTGGAGTTTCATTACGGTCTGGTCAACTGGTTTATTGGCCAGAACATCAACGCGCGGCCAACGACACGCTTTATCGTGCCCTACCTCACGGCAGTGGGGGAATTGAAGGCCCAGGCGGACAAGCTCGATATCGACTACGCGTGGCAGCAAATCAGTCGTGCAGCACTCAAGGGGCAGGGCGACGAGGCGGCGAAAGCCCTCAAGTCCAGCCTGGAGCTGAAGTCCACCCTGCTGCTGCGGCCTCTCGAGCGTTTGCTGGCGGAACCGCATATCCTGGCGGGATGGCTGAGCATCAACCGCGACTGTTATACCTTGATTGACGGCAAGGTAAGCTGGAACGAAAACCCGATCGAAATGCTTGCCGACACCTACCACTTCCTGAACATGGACTACAGCCCGGAGGCGCCCGCTGCCACCGTGATCTGGGATCACGATCACGATCTGCTGCAGGACGCGCTCGATTTCTACAACGAGCTGTCGTTACGGCTGGATGCCGAGGACTGGGTGCAGTTGCAGAGCGTACTGGCCGATTCCGCGGTACCTGACGGGTTCACGGCAGAGAGCTGGATGCAGGTGCGCGCGGCGCATGCGGGCTTCCAGTCCGGGGTGGATATCCTCGCGGTACTGCCCAGCATTGCCGAGACGACGGGCTTCTTCGATCTCACGGTCAACGAGGATCTCACCGTTCACATTCCCGAGCGCTTGCTCGATGGTGACCTGCAGCACCGCATGGCCAAGGTGCTGGTGCCGCCACCAGTGGCAAAGTCCGACGAAATCCTCGCCGAAAGCGGCGGTATGTTCTACGGGCGGGAATCCCCCCAGCATGAGCTTTATGTGCAGGAGGGTGACCACTTTGAAGCCGGTGATCCGCTGTACATTGTTGAAGTGATGAAGATGTTCAACAAGGTCTACGCGCCCTTTGCCGGCACGGTGGACAAAGTGCTAATCGATACCGACGGTGTGATCATCCACAAGGGACAGACCCTGTTCAAAGTGACACCGGACGAAAAGATCGAAGAAGTGTCTCCCGAGACGGTTGCATTGCAGCGCCGGGAATCCACCGCACGTTTTCTGCAGCAAGTTATCTGAGGAGCTCCGAATGATTACCGCCCTGGATCATATTGCGATTGCCGTGCCGGACTTCGAGAAGGCCATCAAGCGTTTCATGGAAGACTTCGGGCTGCCCTTCGAGAGCACTGAGGCCGTTGTGCCGGCGAAGACCTCCACGGCGTTCTTCCCCCTGCCACCGACCAATATCGAACTGGTGCACCCGCTCAACGGGGAGGGGCCTATCGCCACCTACCTGGAGAAGCGTGGAGGCGGCCTGCATCACCTCTGTTTCCGCTCGGACAATATCGAGGAAGATGTGGCGCGCCTGAAAGCAAAAGGCTATCAGTTCCTCTCGGAGGCGCCGACACCCGGTGCGCACAACTCCCGGGTGATTTTTATTCACCCCAAGAGCTGTGACGGCGTACTCATTGAAATCAACCAGCCCGGCGACGAGCACTGAACGGGCGAGCGGAGACAGCGATTATGAGCGACAAGATCTATAACCGGGATGAAGCCAACCCTGAAGCCTGGCGCGCAGAAGCGGAAAAGAGCCTGCGCGGGAAAGGGCTGGATACACTGACCTGGCAGACCCCGGAAGATATCGCGGTCAAGCCTCTGTACACCGCCGAGGATATCGAGGCGCTCGAGTACACCAACACCATGCCGGGCTTGTCGCCTTACATCCGCGGCCCGCAGGCCACCATGTATGCGGGTCGGCCCTGGACCATTCGTCAGTACGCGGGCTTCTCGACAGCCGAAGCCTCCAACGCATTCTACCGCAAGGCACTGGCGGCGGGCGGGCAGGGCATCTCCGTTGCGTTCGACCTCGCAACTCACCGTGGCTACGACTCCGATCACCCGCGTGTGACGGGCGACGTGGGAAAAGCGGGCGTTGCGATCGACTCCGTGGAGGACATGAAGATACTGTTCGATGGCATTCCGCTGGACCAGGTATCCGTATCCATGACCATGAACGGGGCGGTACTGCCTATTCTGGCGGGCTACATTGTGGCCGCGGAAGAGCAGGGTGTGAGCCAGGAGCAGCTCGCGGGCACCATCCAGAACGATATCCTGAAAGAGTTCATGGTGCGCAACACCTATATTTACCCCCCGGCGCCGAGCATGAAGATCATCGGTGACATCATCGCGCACTGCTCGCGGAATATGCCGCGTTTCAACACTATCTCCATTTCCGGCTATCACATACAGGAAGCGGGGGCGAATGCCGCCCTGGAACTGGCCTACACGCTGGCGGACGGCAAGGAATATATCCGCACGGCATTGTCGGCGGGCCTGAGCATCGACGAATTCGCGCCGCGGCTGTCCTTCTTCTGGGGTATCGGCATGAATTTCTACATGGAGATTGCCAAGCTCCGTGCGGCCCGCTTGTTGTGGGCCCGGATTGTGGCTGAATTCGAACCGCAGAATCCCAAGAGCTCCATGCTGCGCACGCACAGCCAGACCTCCGGCTGGTCCTTGACCGAGCAGGACCCCTACAACAACGTGGTGCGCACGACGATAGAGGCCATGGCGGCGGTATTCGGTGGCACCCAGTCACTGCACACCAACGCGCTGGATGAGGCAATTGCACTGCCCACCGAGTTCTCGGCGCGTATTGCCCGCAACACCCAGCTCATTATTCAGGAAGAAACCGGCATTACCAATGTGGTGGACCCCTGGGGCGGCTCCTACATGATGGAGAGCCTGACCCAGTCCATCGCGGACAAGGCCTGGGAACTGATCGAAGAAGTCGAGGCGGCCGGCGGTATGGCCAAGGCGATTGAAACCGGCATGCCCAAGCTGCGCATCGAAGAGGCGGCCGCGCGCAAGCAGGCACGCATCGACCGCGGTGAAGACGTGATTGTGGGTGTTAACAAATACCGCACTGACGATGCCAGCGAGGTCGATGTACTGCAGATCGACAACGACGCCGTGCGCACCTCCCAGCTGGCGCGCCTCGCCAGCGTGCGCGAGGGACGCGACGAAGGTGCTGTAGAGGATATTCTCGAACAGCTCTACCAGGCGGCGGTGAGTGGTGAAGGCAACCTGCTGGAAATGGCCATCGAGGCGACGCGCCGCCGCGCCACAGTCGGGGAGATCTCCTTCGCACTGGAGCGCGAATACGGGCGTTTCAATGCCCAGGCGCAAACCGTATCCGGCGTCTACGGCTCCGCTTTTCAGCACGATGAAAACTGGCAGGGTATCAGTATGGATATCGATGCATTTGTTGAGAAATATGGTCGTCGGCCGCGCATGCTGGTCTGCAAGATGGGCCAGGATGGCCACGATCGCGGCGCCAAGGTGGTTGCCACAGCGTTTGCCGACGTTGGCTTTGATATTGACCTTTCGCCGATGTTCTCCACGCCGGAAGAAGTGGCGCGTCAGGCCATTGAAAACGATGTGCACGTGGTGGGTGCCTCTTCGCTCGCCGCCGGGCACAAAACCCTGGTGCCGGCACTGGTCGAAGAACTGCGCAAGCAGGGCGCCGACGATATCGTGGTGATTGCTGGCGGTGTGATACCACGCCAGGACTACGATTTCCTCTATGAGGCGGGCGTGAAGTGCATTTTCGGCCCCGGTACGCCTATTCCACAGTGCGCGCGCGAAGTGCTGGATGCGGTCAACGAGGCACAGGGCAACACCTGACGCCATGACAGCTGTCGACCTGGAAGCTCTGCAGGCGGGCAATCGCCGCGCCCTCGCCAGGGCCATCACGCTGGTGGAAAGCTCGCTTGCGGCGCACCGCGAGAGCGCCCAGACCCTGCTTGAAACACTGTTGCCGAAAACCGGTAACAGCATTCGGGTGGGTATCTCCGGTGTGCCGGGGGTGGGTAAATCCACATTCATCGAAGCGTTTGGCCTCTACGTTATCAGCCAGGGCAAGCGCGTGGCGGTGCTCGCGGTGGACCCGAGCTCACCGCGCACCGGCGGCTCCATCCTGGGCGACAAAACCCGCATGGAGATGCTCTCGCGGCGCGAGGAGGCGTTCATCCGCCCATCGCCGGCCGCGGGCGCGTTGGGCGGCGTCGCACAGAAAACCCGCGAGACCATGCTGCTCTGTGAGGCGGCCGGTTACGACGTCATCCTGGTGGAGACAGTGGGCGTAGGCCAGTCTGAATACCAGGTCGCCGGCATGGTCGATTTTTTCATGGTGTTGATGCTGCCCGGTGGCGGCGATGAGCTGCAGGGCATCAAGCGCGGTATCATGGAGCTGGCGGATGCGCTGGTGATCAACAAGGCCGACGGCGACAGCGAGCAGTTGGCGAAGCAGACCGGCCAGCACTATAACGCCGCCATGCACCTGTTGCGCCAAACCACGTTCTGGACACCGCGGGTGATGACCTGCTCGGCCCTGAAGGATCGCAATATCGACGCAGTGTGGGGCATGCTGGTGGACTACTGGACCGAGGCCCGCAAGGCAAACGCTTTCAACGCCAAGCGCGCGCGGCAGAACCGCGACTGGATGCGCTCGCTGCTGAACAACCTGCTATTGCAGCGCTTGCAGCAGAACCCTCGCATACGCGCGCTGTTGCCGGAACTGGAGCAGGCGGTGGAGGAGGGTACGACCACCCCGTACGCCGCGGCGCGACAGCTGATCGACCTGCTCTGATTCCAGCTGCTACTATGCCTTTTTGATTCTCCGCTGAGTGTGCCCGCATGCGCTTCCGGCCGCTGGAAAAACTGATCAATCTACACGAAGGTTACCGGCGCGAATTTCGCATCGATGAGCTGGCGTTGCTGTTGGCGATGCAGGATGGCGATCTGTATCTGTTCGAGTCCCGCTGTCCGCATCGGGAGCATGCGCTCGACGTGGCGTCGATTCGCAATGGCGTAATCGAGTGCCCGCTGCACCGTTACCGCTTTCGGCTGACGGACGGCGCACTGTTGCAGGCTTCTGAAGAACCCTGCCGCGCACTGAAAACCTGGCCACTGGTCTACGAGGGCAATGAAGTCGGGTGCATGCTTCCCGATTGACGCCGTTTTCACCACAGCCCCCGAGGAACCGCCATGCCCCTGCTAGTCAATCTGCTGTGCTTTATTGCCCTCTGTTACCTGTTGTACCGGCTGCGCAGCCGCGGCTGGCCGCTCTCGCGGCAGATTCTCGCCGGCCTGGTGGCCGGTGGACTCTACGGACTGGCCCTGCAGGTCGCCTGGCCCGGGCACGCCCAGCTGTTCACCGACACACTGCAGTGGACAGGTATTGTGGCGAGTGGCTATGTCAGCCTCCTGCGCATGATCATTATGCCGTTGGTGCTGGTGATGATGGTGGCCGCGGTGCTGAAGATGCGTGCGGTGGCGGATTTGGGCAAAATCGGCGGCGCCGTGGTCGGTTTGTTGATTGCAACCACGATGATAGCGGCGGTGGTGGGCATTCTGGTCACCAGTGCGTTTGGTTTGAGTGCCGACAGTATTACGCAGGGCGCGCGGGAGTTTGCTTCCGCTGAAGCACTTGCGCAGCGCTATGAGACGGTTGCCGGGCTGGGGCTGCCCGACATGCTGGTGCGCTTTGTGCCCGCCAACGTTTTCTACGACCTCACGGAGGCGCGCCCCACATCTATTATCGCGGTGGTGATATTCGGCATCCTGTTTGGCATTGCGGCGCTACAGGTTGCGCGTACAGACCCGGAGCGTGGCGCCCAGATAGAGGGCTTTGTCGATACCACTCGATTGATCGTGATGCGTCTGGTGCATATCGTCATGGCGCTCACCCCCTACGGAATTTTCGCCTTGATCGGGGGTGTGGTGGCGCGCTCTGATGCGGCGGATATCGTCAATCTGCTCGCGTTTATTGCGGCCTCTTACCTCGCCATTGGCATCATGTTCGCCATTCATGCGCTGCTGCTGGGCGTGCACGGGGTTGGCCTGCGTCACTATTTTCGGTCGGTCTGGCCGGTGCTCGCGTTCGCCTTTACCTCGCGCAGCTCTGCCGCCAGCATTCCGCTCAATGTGGAAACCCAGGTGGAGAAACTGCAGGTGGCCACACCTATCGCCAATCTGTCGGCCACGCTGGGGGCGACCATCGGCCAGAACGGCTGTGCGGGGATTTACCCTGCCATGCTGGCGGTGATGATCGCACCCTCCATGGGCATAGACCCGCTGGCCTGGGACTTCATGGCGGGCCTGGTGGGTGTTATCGCCATCAGTTCCTTCGGCGTGGCCGGTGTTGGCGGGGGCGCGACGTTTGCCGCACTGATTGTGCTGCCCGCCATGGGGTTTCCCGTCACAGTCGCCGCCGTGTTGATCTCCATTGAGCCGTTGATCGACATGGCGCGCACGGCGCTCAATGTGAATGGTGCCATGACTGCGGGTGTGGTGACGCAGCGTTGGTTGGGTGCTTCCGTTGCGCGTGATTAACGTGAGCGGTCCCGCGCTACCCGTGCGCTGCAGGGGGCGCCAGCAAGGTTAAAGCGGCACGCTGCGAAACTCGATATGCGGCCCACTGTGGCGCCACAACTCCTCGAAGAAATCACGGTAGCGCTCTGCGCGTGCCCGCGAGTCCGGTTCGCAGAATGCTGCCTTGTCGCTTTCTGCGGGTTTGCAGAGTACGCCGCTGCGGTCCGTCAGCACCAGGGTCTCTCCCTTCCAGTCGGGGTGTTCATTGAGCTGCTGCAGAATGATGGAAGAGGGGAGCCGGCGCGCCAGTGCCAGCAAGCGATGGCCGCGCTGGATCATGGGCCTGTAGTCGCTGACCAGAATGCGCACCCGTGACTGTGCGGCGCGGCGCGCGACTGCACTTAGCGCAGTGGCGAGGTCGCTGTCATCGAAGACGCGATGATCCAGGTCGTGACTGAGTATGCAGATTTCACGTGATGCATTGCGGCACAGGGCCACGGCCCAGCGGGCGAACGGTTCCGGGTAGGCAATGCCATTGCCGTAGACCTTGCCGAGGCCTGTATCACGGCGCATGGCAACGTGGGATATGCCAGCCTCGGTAAACGGCTCACCCTCGGGTACAAAGCCGGCGCGCGCGTAGAAGTCTGCGGCGTGCTGCTGCGCGTGCAGGTACACCGTCTCCAGGCCCTGCTCCCGCGCCGCGGTGATCAGCGCTTCCAGCACGGCGGCCCCGTAGCCGCGGCCTCGGTGTGGGGCGAGCACGGCCATGCGCCCGATTTTGCCACCCTGCAGCAGGCGCCCACAGGCCACCGGCTCGCCCTGCAAGGTGCCAAGCACGTGTACGGCAGCGGCATCCTGGCCATCCCACTCGATGTCGCGTGGCACGCCCTGCTCCAGAATGAATACCGTCTCGCGCAGCGCGCGCAGGGTATCCTGCTGCTGGTCCCAGGCGGCCGTGTGCACGTCCAGCTCTTGTGTCGGTTCACTCGACATCCAATGCTCCCTGTTGCATCAGGAACTGTAGCACGGGCATCGTGTTCTCGCCGCCCGGCCAGTGCACTACGTGGTCCGCACAGAGCTCAGCCAGCCAGTCGCGCAGCGCTACCGGCGCGCCGCAGCTTGCGCCATTGGCAAACACCCGCAGCCCCTCTCTCTCGCTGTGCTGCCAGGCCACGCGGGCGTCCGGCGCCAGACGCACTCCATTGCCCTCCTGCACGTGGGCGGTAAGCTGCTGCACATCGTTCGACGCCAGGGGTTCGCTGTTGGACTCGGTCACGAGTTCGCCAAACCAGCTGTCCTCGCGGGCGCTGGCCAGCAGGGCCTGGATCTGCTCGCGCGCCCGCGCGGTGTCGGCGGCGGTAATTTCTCCACACCGGCTGGCTGTTTCGCGCCCGGCGTCACGCAGTAGCAGATTGTCTGGCGTTCGCTCCAGTTGTGTATCAGTGAGGCGCGAAAGCAGGTCCGCCATGCGCGGCGCTCGGAAACCGAGTGAGAAACAGGTGGACTCGCCGCGGGATATGCCCCAGTGCGCAACCCCCGGTGGAATATAGAGTGCATCGCCACAGCGCAGGGTGTACTCAGCCTGGCAGTCGAAGTGTGCCAGTAATTTAAGGTCATCATGCGCCAGCAGGGGCGTATCCGCGTTGCAGCGCTGACCGATCCGCCAGGTGCGCTCTCCCTCGCCCTGTAGCAGGAAGACGTCATACAGGTCGTAGTGGGGGCCGATGCCTCCGCCCTCCGTGGCGTAGCTCACCATGATGTCATCGAGGCGCCAGCGCGGTATGAAATCGGTCAGGCGCCGCAGCTCGGCGACCTCGTCCAGCAGTTGGTCGACGCGCTGGATCAGCAGTGTCCAGGGATGCGGGCGCTGAAAATCACTGGCGCCAAACGGCCCGTGGTGCAGTTGCCAGCTGCTGGCATTGTCTGCGGCACCGCTGCACTCGGCGATGCGCGACTCGACCTCATCCTCCATGGCCAGGCCAGCGAGTTCGTCGGCACTGACCGGCGGCACAAAGCCGGGGACGGCGGCGCGCAGCAGCAGTGGCTCGCGCTGCCAGTACCGGTCCAGAAACAGTGCCGGCTGCAGCCCCTGCACGGAGCGCTAGTCCTCGCGGATGGCGCGCGCCTGCGCCGCCGCGTTACCGGTGTACCCGGCGGGTGTAAGTGCCAGCAGGGCTTCCTTGGCTGCTGCAGGAATCTCCAGCGCGGCAATGAATGTTTGCAGGGTCTCCCGGCTCATGTTCTGGCCGCGCGTCAGCTCCTTGAGTTTTTCGTAGGGCTTTTCGATACCGTAGCGACGCATCACCGTCTGAATGGGCTCCGCGAGGACTTCCCAGCTCTGCTCCAGATCCTCCGCCAGGCGCGTCTCGTTCAACTGCAGCTTGCCGATACCCTTGAGGCTCGCTTCGTAGGCAATCAGGCTGTAGCCAAAGCCCACGCCCATGTTGCGCAGCACGGTGGAGTCGGTGAGGTCGCGCTGCCAGCGGCTGATGGGCAGTTTGCTGGCCAGGTGCTGGAATACCGCGTTGGCGAGCCCCAGGTTGCCTTCGGAGTTTTCAAAATCAATCGGGTTGACCTTGTGCGGCATGGTGGAGGAGCCCACCTCGCCGGCCACCGTGCGCTGGCGGAAATAGCCGAGGGAAATGTAGCCCCACAGGTCCCGATCGAGGTCGATCAGCACCGTATTGAAACGCGCCATGGCGTCGAACAGTTCTGCCATGTAGTCGTGTGGCTCAATCTGGGTGGTATAGGCATTCCAGCCCAACCCCAGACCGCTAACAAACGCCTCCGCATTGGCCTGCCAGTCCACCTCGGGGTAGGCGCTCAGGTGGGCGTTGTAGTTGCCCACTGCACCGTTGATCTTGCCCAGATAACCTGCTGCTTCCAGCTGCGCGAGTTGGCGCCGCAGGCGCGCGACGACATTGGCGATTTCCTTGCCCATGGTGGTAGGGCTCGCGGTCTGGCCGTGGGTGCGGGAAAGCATGGGGGTATCGGCGTGGGCAACTGCGAGTTCACTCAAGGCCAGCAGCAGCCGCTGCATGGTCGGCAGCAACACATCCTGCATGCCATCGCGCAGCATGAGTGCGTGGGAGAGGTTGTTGATGTCCTCGGAGGTGCAGGCAAAGTGCACGAATTCAGCAATGCTTTCCAACTCCGCGTTGCCGGCAAAGCGCTCCTTGATGAAATACTCAACCGCCTTGACGTCGTGATTGGTGGTGGCCTCGATGGCTTTGATGCGCTGTGCGTCTGCTTCGCTGAAGTCACGGGCGATGGTGTCCAGCGCGGCGCTGGCCTGCTCTGACAGCGCCGGCACCTCGGTTACAGCGGCAAGTTGCGCGAGCTGCTGCAGCCAGCGCACTTCCACCAGTACGCGCCGTTTGATCAGGCCGAATTCGCTGAACACGCTGCGCAGGGTTGCGGTGCGTGCACCGTAGCGGCCATCGATGGGCGATACGGCGGTGAGGGCGGTGAGTTCCATGCTTTACTCCGGAGAATCGGTCGGGTGGTGCGCCACGCCCAGCTGGCGTGACAGTTCATGGGCGCGCCGCCCGATACTGCGCCGCTGCAGCAACAGCTTCCAGCGTCGGCCACCGAGTTGGCGCCACAAGTGGGTGGAGCGGATGCCCGCCAGTAACAGGGCGCGGATGGTGTCGGCATTCTGGCGGTTCTGCAGGTGTTGCGCGTTGCCGTTGACCTTGATGCGAAACTTCAGCGTACTCAGCGTATCCTGGTACACACCGGACACACTGTGGCAAATGTCGTTCACGTTTCCGGCGAAGTGCTCGGCGCGAAAGCTGGTGTGCTGCAGCCGGGAGTGCACGACCCGCATCATTGCGGGGTCCGCAGCGAACTTGCGTTCCAGGTACAGCAGGTTGAATACATAGCGCACCATGTCGCGCAGTTCCTGCGGCTGTTGGTTGTGCAGCACCATGGCCAGCGTATCCAGGCCCAGTTTGACACCACCCAGGCCACCGTAGATGTCATCCACTGCTTCGCTGTCGAACACAAACAGGCTGTTGAGCGAGGCCTGCAGGAATTCCGGTGGGCAGCTCCCCGTGCGTGATACCTGATCCACCAGGCGCGCAGCTTGGGCAACGCCGGCGAGGGCGATGGTCTGCTGGTCCAGTAGCGGCACCGGGTGTGTGCCGGGTTCAGTCGGTGCGCTCAATGACACCCCCTCCCAGGCAGCGTTCGCCGTCATAGAGCACCACGGACTGGCCGGGGGTAACGGCTCGCTGTGGCGCGTCAAACTCGACCCGGAAACCGCCGGCGGCGGGGCTGACACAGCAGGCCTGGTCGGCCTGGCGGTAGCGCACCTTGGCGGTACAGCGCAGGGGGAGTTCCGGCGCTTCGCCGGTAACCCAGAAAATGGCGCCGGCCTGCAGGCTGTTGCTGAACAGGGCGGGGTGGTTGTTGCCCTGTGCCACGCGCAGAATGTTGTGCTCGAGGTCCTTGCCGACAACGTACCAGGGTGCATCGCCATGGTCGGCGAGGCCGCCAATGCCCAGCCCCTGGCGCTGGCCTATGGTGTGATACATGAGGCCCTGGTGCCGGCCCAGCAACTCGTCGTCCAGGCTGTAGATGTCACCGGGCTGCGCGGGCAGATATTGCTGCAGGAAATCCTTGAAACGGCGTTCGCCGATAAAACAGATGCCAGTTGAGTCTTTTTTGTCCGAGGTGACCAGTGTGTGGCGCGTCGCGATGGCCCGCACCTCGGGTTTGGCTATCTCACCGACCGGGAACAGCGTTTGTGCCAGCTCGCGGTGTCCCACGGCGTGCAGGAAATAGCTCTGGTCCTTGTTGTCATCCAGCCCCCGCAACAGCGTGGCCTTGCCCTCTGTCTCTCCGCGGCGCGCGTAGTGCCCGGTGGCAATGCAATCGGCTCCCAGCAGCAGGGCATAGTCGAGGAAGGCGCGGAACTTGATTTCGCGGTTGCAGAGGATGTCGGGATTGGGTGTGCGCCCGGCCTGGTACTCGGCGAGGAAGTGCTCGAACACGTTGTCCCAGTACTCGGCGGCAAAGTTGGCGCCGTGCAGGCGAATGTCTAGCGCATCGGCCACTGCCTGCGCGTCTGCAAAATCCGCCTTGGCCGTGCAGTATTCAGTACCGTCGTCCTCGTCCCAATTCTTCATGAACAGGCCTTCCACCTGGTACCCCTGCTCGCGCAACAACAGTGCGGCGACGGAAGAGTCCACGCCACCTGACATGCCGACGATTACCTTGGTCGATGCGTTGAGGCTCATGCTGGTGAAATCAGGTCCAGAGGATAGCGAATACCGCTGCGGTGCTGCTCAATGGCGGCCAGTACCAGCGGGCTGCGCATTCTAGCAGAACTGGCGAGGATTTCCTCGTAGTCCAGCCAGTGTACCGCCAGGATGTCGGGATCAAGCTCTGCACCGGTCAGCAGTTCCCGTGGCTGCGCACAGAAGGTGGTGCGATAGTAGGTCACCCCATTGCCCGCCGCGACATAGCGCGCCAGCCCCAGCACCCCTTGCAATTCTACGCTCCAGCCCGTTTCCTCGCGGGTTTCACGCAGTGCGGCCTCGAGGAGTGTCTCACCGGCCTCAAGGTGCCCCGCGGGCTGGTTGAACACGCGCCGGCCGCTGGTTTTATCGCGCTCTTCGACCATGAGGTAACGCCCCTCGTTGAACACCACCGTGGCTACGGTGACGTGGGCAAACCACTCACTCACGGTTTTTGCCTCCTGCGACGGTTTTGTTCGCGGCCGGTTTTTGCCCCGCTGTGTTTCCGCGGCGGGTGCACGGTCAGCCTGTGGTGGGCGCCCGGTGGCAGGCCCTCCAGAGTCCAGTCACCAATGGCCACGCGAATCAGGCGCAGTGTGGGCAGCCCGACTGCCGCGGTCATACGGCGGATCTGGCGGTTGCGCCCTTCGCGGATACTGATTTCCAGCCAGCTGTCGGCGACGGTCAGGCGCACGCGCACGGGCGGGTCCCTTGGCCAGAGGGTGCTGGGCGGCTCTATGGCGCGCACGCGCGCGGGCAGGGTGGGGCCGTCGCGCAGCGTGACGCCGGCCTGCAGTGCGGCAATCTGCTCCTGGTTGGGTTGGCCTTCAACCTGGGCCCAGTAGGTTTTCCAGAGTTTGTGTCGCGGGTGGGTAATCTGTTGCTGCAGCGCGCCGTCGTCGGTGAGTAGCAGCAGGCCCTCGGAGTCGTAGTCCAGGCGCCCCGCAACGCGGAAGGCCGGCGCCTGCAGGTGGTCGGCCAGGGTGGCACGGCGCGGGCGCGCAGCGTCGTCTGCGGTTGTCGTCGCCGCGCTCTCAGCGCCCCCGGGTTGGTCACCGCGGTCGCTGAACTGGCTCAGTACCTGAAAGGGCTTGTTGAAAAGAATTACCGTGGCCATTGTGGCTCCGTAGCGGTTAAAAAACTGCTCCCCGGTTCAAGAGAAAGGCCGGGAAACCTGATACACTAAGTGCCGTTTTAACGGGGGCTCCCTCAAGGATACCGCACCCCGAGACCCAATGGACCCACAGCGACGGAGAACAATCTATGGGCTACAAGCACATCAAGGTGCCGACGACCGGCGAAAAGATCACGGTCAATGACGATTTCAGCCTGAACGTCCCCAACCACCCGATCATCCCCTACATCGAGGGTGACGGCATTGGTGTCGATATCAGCCCGGTCATGATCAACGTGGTCGACGCCGCTGTCGAGAAAGCCTACGGTGGCAGCAAGAAGATTTCCTGGATGGAGATCTTCACCGGAGAGAAAGCCGCTGAACTGTACGATGGCGACTGGTTCCCCGAGGAAACACTGCAGGCCATCAAGGAGTACTCGGTCGGTATCAAGGGCCCCCTGACCACACCGGTTGGTGGCGGCTTCCGCTCCCTGAACGTGGCACTGCGTCAGGAGCTTGATCTCTACACCTGCCTGCGCCCGGTGCGCTGGTTCGAAGGCGTGCCTTCGCCGGTGAAAGATCCCGGCGCCTGCAACATGGTGATCTTCCGCGAAAACTCTGAAGACATCTACGCCGGTATTGAATACAAAGCGGGCTCCGACGAGGCGAACAAGGTTGTCGATTTCATCATCAACGAGATGGGCGCGACCAAGATCCGCTTCCCGCAGAATGTGGGTATTGGCATCAAGCCGGTTTCCGAGGAAGGCACCAAGCGTCTGGTGCGCAAGGCCATCCAGTACGCCATTGACCAGGATCTGCCGTCGGTGACACTGGTGCACAAGGGCAACATCATGAAGTTCACGGAAGGTGCCTTCCGTGATTGGGGCTATGAGCTGGCCCAGCAGGAGTTTGGCGGTGAACTGCTTGATGGCGGCCCCTGGGTCACTATCAAGAACCCCAACACGGGCAAGGACATCGTTATCAAGGATGTGATTGCAGATGCCATGCTGCAGCAGATCCTCACGCGTCCCAAGGACTACAGCGTGGTGGCGACCCTCAACCTGAACGGCGACTACCTGTCGGACGCCCTGGCGGCCCAGGTAGGCGGTATCGGCATTGCGCCGGGCGCCAACCTGTCCGACACCATAGCCTTGTTCGAGGCCACTCACGGTACGGCGCCAAAATATGCCGGCCAGGACAAGGTCAACCCGGGCTCGCTGATTCTCTCCGCCGAGATGATGCTGCGTCACATGGGCTGGAACGAGGCCGCGGACCTGATCATCAACGGCATGAACGGCGCTATCCAGAAAGGCACGGTCACTTATGACTTTGAACGCCTGATGGAAGGTGCGACGCTGGTGAGCTGCTCCGAGTTCGGTCAGAAGCTGATCGACAACATGTAAGCCTGTTACGCAGGTTTATCGGGAAGGGCCCGTGGCAGCACGGGCCCTTTTTTGTGGGCGGCGTTTGACGGCGAAAAACCGACTGGGGTTGAATTGACTTATAATGGGCCAATATCCACTATCTATGACAGGAAAGACGTGTGAGAGGAAAGGCGTGAACGAGGGTATTCGGGCCGGTGAGTGGCGCATGTCCGACGAGGAGCAAGGCGACCGGGAAGGCGGCCTCGCTCTACAGGACGCCAAGCCGGAGCTCAAGAAGCCGCCGCTGTACAAAGTGGTCTTGCTGAATGACGACTACACCCCCATGGAGTTCGTGGTTGAGGTGCTTGAAGTGTTCTTTCGCATGAACCGCGAGCAGGCCACGCATGTGATGTTGACAGTCCATACCAAGGGTAAGGGCGTATGTGGGGTATACACCCGGGATATTGCCGAAACCAAGGCGGCCCAGGTCAATCAGTACGCGCGTGACAATCAACACCCGCTGTTGTGCGAAATCGAGGCATCGGAGGGCGAATAGCCCGGGAGTGGTAAAGTATGCTGAGCAAGGATCTGGAGTTGACCCTCAACGAGGCCTTTCGCGAGGCTCGGGGCAAGCGCCACGAGTTCATGACAGTCGAGCATCTGCTGCTCGCGCTGCTGGACAATAACGACGCCATTCGCGTACTCAAGGCCTGCGGCGCAGAAATCAACGCCCTGCGCGGAGATCTCATGGAGTTCGTGGATGCGACCACGCCGCTGATTCCCGAAGACAGCGATGACCGCGAAACGCAGCCTACCCTGGGGTTCCAACGGGTACTGCAGCGCGCCGTGTTTCACGTGCAGTCGTCAGGCCGCAGCGAAGTCACCGGGGCCAACGTGCTGGTGGCCATTTTCAGTGAGCAGGAAAGCCAGGCGGTGTATTTCCTCAAGACGCAGAGCATCGCGCGTCTCGATGTCGTGAACTTCATTACCCACGGTATTTCCCGCGTGCCCGAGGACGGGGAGAGTGGGGCTGCCGGCGGGCCAGCCAGCGACGGTGCGACGGCGGAAGAGGCCGAGGAAAGCCCGCTGGATGCCTATTCCACCAACCTCAACGAGGAGGCGCGCGCCGGGCGTATCGACCCGCTGATTGGTCGCATGCCGGAGGTGGAACGGGTAGCGCAAATTCTCGCGCGACGGCGCAAGAACAACCCGCTGCTGGTGGGTGAGTCCGGTGTGGGCAAGACGGCAATTGCCGAGGGCCTGGCGAAAATGATCGTCGATGGCGATGTGCCGGACATGCTCAAGGATAGCGTGGTGTACTCGCTGGACCTGGGCGCATTGCTGGCGGGCACCAAGTACCGCGGTGATTTCGAAAAGCGCTTCAAGGGCCTCCTGGCCAACCTGAAGAAGCGCGAGGGAGCGATTCTCTTCATCGACGAGATTCACACCATCATCGGCGCCGGCGCGGCGTCCGGCGGTGTCATGGATGCCAGCAACCTGCTCAAGCCGCTGCTTACCTCGGGGAAAATGCGCTGTATCGGCAGCACGACTTTTCAGGAATACCGCGGCATTTTCGACAAGGACAAGGCGCTCAGCCGGCGCTTCCAGAAGATCGATGTGCTGGAGCCGTCCCCCGACGACGCGTATCTCATCCTCAAGGGGCTGAAGTCGCGTTTCGAGGAGCACCATGGCCTGCGCTATACGAACAAGGCGCTGCGCGTGGCCACCGACCTCTCTGCGCGCTACATCACGGACCGCTTTCTGCCCGACAAGGCCATCGATGTCATCGACGAGGCGGGCGCCTATCAGCAGCTGCAGCCACCCTCCAAGCGCAAGAAAGTGGTTGGCGTGGCCGATATTGAAGCGGTGGTCGCCAAGATTGCGCGTATTCCGCCGAAATCCGTGAGCTCCGATGACCGCGAAACGCTGCAGAAGCTCGAACAGAACCTGCAAATGGTGGTGTTTGGCCAGACGGCGGCGATCAGCAGCCTGGCCACCTCCATCAAGCTGGCGCGGGCGGGCCTGCGCTCCGGGGACAAGCCTATCGGTTCCTTCCTGCTTGCCGGCCCCACCGGGGTGGGCAAAACCGAGGTAACCAAGCAGCTGGCGCGGCAACTCGGGCTGGAGCTGATTCGGTTCGACATGTCCGAGTACATGGAACGGCACACGGTGTCGCGGCTGATTGGTGCACCGCCGGGCTATGTCGGCTTTGATCAGGGCGGTTTGCTCACCGATGCGGTGACCAAGCACCCACACGCCGTGATTCTGCTCGATGAGATCGAAAAAGCCCATCCCGAGGTGTTCAACCTGTTATTGCAGGTGATGGATCACGGTACGCTCACCGACAACAACGGTCGCAAGGCGGATTTCCGCAACGTGATTCTGGTGATGACCACCAACGCGGGGGCCGAGAGCATCAGTCGTCGCACCATCGGTTTCACGACCCAGGACCACAGTACGGACGCGATGGAAGCCATCAACCGCATGTTCACCCCCGAATTCCGCAACCGGCTGGACAGCATTGTGCAGTTCGAGCCGTTGGGTGAAGACGTTATCCTCACGGTTGTCGACAAGTTCCTCACCGAGCTGCAGGGCCAGCTGGACGAGAAGCGCGTAACGCTGGATGTGGACGAGGACGCTCGCCTGTGGCTGGTGGAGAAGGGTTACGACCGCAATATGGGTGCTCGACCCATGGCGCGCGTGATTCAGGAATACATCAAGAAGCCGCTAGCGGAGCTGGTGCTGTTTGGCGCTCTGGCGCAGGGCGGCGGCGTGGCACAGGTGCGGCTCAACCCGGCGCGAGATGGCCTGGAAGTGCGGGTAGAGGAAACGGAGGCTGAACCCGCCTGAGGCGGAGGTCGCGCTCTGACGATGCCGCGGCTTCTGCCGCGGTATCACCGCTCGCGGTAGGTAATACGGCCTTTGGTGAGGTCGTAGGGAGTGAGTTCCACGCGAACTTTATCGCCAGTGAGGATGCGAATGTAGTTTTTGCGCATTTTGCCTGAGATGTGGGCAGTTACAACGTGGCCGTTTTCGAGTTGTACGCGAAACGTTGTGTTGGGCAGGGTATCGATAACCTCCCCTTCCATCTCGATCTGGTCTTCTTTTGCCATGCGGCGGCAGTCCCTCGTAAAATCAGGGGCGCATTTTGCACTAAAGCCGCCGCATGTACCAGTTCAATATGCGGCAAAACTGCCGCTCAGTTACCGAACAGCTTGCCGAATGCCTTGCCGATTTCCTTGGTGGCGTTTTCCAGGCTGTCTTCTGCGGGTGCACCCTCTTCACTCGGCGCCTCCTCGGCGTTGCCGCCAAAAATACCGGACATAATGCCGCCCATGCCACCTTCCTCGGAGCCATTACCGCCACCGAACAGACCGCCGAGCGCGGAGAGGTCGGTGGGTTCTGCCGGCAGCGTGAAGCGTGCTGGATCAATGCTATCGGTCGTGATGCTGGCCACCCGCATATCCTGTCCGTAGCGCAATACACCGAGCTCCTTGTCGTTCAGGCGGGTTTGCAACAGGTTGGCGGCGTCTTTCTGATCCACCATGTCACCTACTCTTGAAGCCATGCGATGCATGGCATCGCGGAAGCCGACGGCCCTCGGGTCGGGCGAGAGCACCAGTTCTGCCTGCTGCGTCTGGCCATTGTGGTCGACGAAATTGAGGGTATACACCTCACCTTCGATGCCGGCTACCGTCTCCTTGCGACCGGTTGCCTCCAGCTTGTCGACGCGAACGTCTGCCAGGTCCGGCACCGCGGCCTGTGCCATGCCGCCAAACATGGACATGGCCTGCTGTACATCAATCACCATGATCTGGCCATCGTTGTTGGTAACGACATACAGGCTCTGCTCGTTGGCCAGCATATAGCTGCCCTGTTCCTGCGCTACATTTACCCGCAGCTGGTTTCCCTGGTATTCAAAAGACATGCGGTTGCCTTCAGCATCAATGACCTCTGCGGTATCCGCGTGGCCGGGTGCTGCATGCAGGCCCAGCGTGAGAAGAAATGCTGTGTACAGGGTTTTCTGGTTCAGTGCCATTGTGATCTTGCTCCGTGTGGAAGGGTGATCTATCGCTTTACCAACGCACAGTATTGACGCTCTTTGCGCGGATTTCCAGCACCGCGTGCATGCCGCTGGCGGTCGCCTGTTGAGGGTGACGCGCTCAGCCCTTGCGTATCTCCTGGTAGGCCGCGAGCGCCGCCTCACGCGCTTCGCGGTGATCGACAATGGGGTGCGGGTAGTCGCTACCGAGGACCACGCCGGCTTCATCCAGCACGGCCGCGGGGGCCTCCCACGGCCGGTGCAGATAGCGGTCGGGCAGGGCGGCGAGCTCCGGCACCCAGCGGCGCACGTAAACGCCGTCAGCGTCGAATTTTTGGCCCTGGGTCACTGGATTGAATATGCGGAAGTACGGTGCGGCGTCAGCGCCGCTGCCCGCCACCCACTGCCAGCTCGCGGTGTTGCTGGCGGGGTCGGCATCGACCAGGGTATCCCAGAACCACCGTTCACCGGTGCGCCAGTGCGTAAGCAGGTGCTTGGTCAGAAACGAGGCGGTAACCATGCGCACGCGGTTGTGCATGTACCCGGTATGCCAGAGCTCCCGCATCCCGGCATCCACCACCGGGTAACCGGTTTGCCCCTGTTGCCAGGCGCGTAGCAGGGTTTCGTTGCCGAGCCAGGGAAAGTCCTCGAACTGCGACTTGAAGGGCGAGTGTTCGATGCTGGGAAAGTGAAACAGCAGGTGGTAGGAGAACTCACGCCAGCCCAGTTCGGCGAGAAATTTGTTGATCTGTTCTTCCAGTGCCGGCTGCTGCTGCAAGGTGGCACGTGCGGTGTGCCACACCTGACGTGGCGATAGGTCACCAAAGCGCAGGTGCGGTGACAGGCGTGATGTCGCTTCCTCAGCCGGGTGGTCGCGGCCGCTGGCATAGTGTTGCACACGGTCTTGCAGGAAGCGCTCTAGCACCTTGCGGGCGCCTTCCGAGCCGGGTGTCCACAGGGTCGACCAGTGCGCTGCCCAGTCGGGATTTGTCGGCAGCAGTTCGAGGTCTCGCAGGGGCGTACTCTGCGCCAGCGGCTCTGCCCAGGTTGTTGCGGAGGGAAGCGGCACGGGCTGCGCCGGTGTTTCGGCTCGACAGCAATGACGCCAGAAGGGGGTAAACACCTTGAACGGTGCCCCGGACTGATTCTCGATATGTTCGGGCTCGTGCAGTAATGTGCCCGGGTAGCGCTTGAACGTCACGCCCAGGGCGTCGCAGCTGTCACGCAACTGCGCCTCCAGAGTGACTTCCCAGGGGCTGTAGGCGCGGCTGCAGTGCACGGCGCTGATATCGCGACTGGCGAGCAATTCCCGTAGGCAGGCCGCGCTACCACCGCGCAGCAGGCTCAACTGGCCGCCAGCCTGCGCTATTTCCTCGCCGAGTGCCTGCAAGCTGTGGTGAAGCCACCAGCGACTGGCGCCACCCAGCGCCCGATCACCGGCAGCGGCATCATCGAGAATATACAGCGGCAGCACGTCTCCGGCGCGGCTTGCCGCCTCCAGTCCTGGCAGGTCGGTGAGGCGCAGGTCGTTGCGAAAAAGATAAACTGTGGTGGCCATGTCGTCGGATCCAGGTGTCTGTTCAGCACGGCCTGCAGGCGGGCTGCAGGGTCATGTGTTGGCGGTGAATGTGCCTGCTATTGCAGCGTCCAGCAAGGTTTCGCAGGGCGTTGAGAGTTTCAGTGTAGCGAGTGCGTCCGCCCGGGTCAGCCCGGGGTTGATGATCAGCAGCGCTTTGTTCTGCTCCCGCGCTCGGCGGCAGAAGCGAAAGCCCGAGTACACCTGCAGGGACGAGCCGATAACCAGCAGCGCATCTGCCGCGGCCAGTGCCTCATTGGCGCGCAGCACGCGTTCAGCGGGTACATTGCCACCAAAAAACACCACATCGGGCATGAGGACACCGCCACACGCGTCGCAGGACGGTACTTGCGTGTCTATCGCCAGTGCATCCGGGAGTGCCATGTCGCCGTCGGGCCGCTGCGCACTGGTCTGCGGGCGTGTGGCCAGCTGGGGGTTGGCACGGGCGAGGCGCTGTTGCATCACTTCGCGGTCGATGAACGCCGCACAGCCCAGGCACTGTACGCGATCCAGGCGCCCGTGCAGGTCGACCACGGCACTGCTGCCGGCCCGTTGATGCAGGCGATCGACGTTCTGCGTGATCACCAGGCTCACCACGCCCTGTTGCTCAAGTGTGGCCAGCGCCCGGTGTGCCACGTTGCTGCGCGCGTCGCGTACGGCGGGCCAGCCGAACCAGCTGCGTGTCCAGTAGCGCTGGCGGACCGCGGCGTTCTGCAGGAATTCGCGGTGCTGGATGGGCGTGCTGTAGAGCCAGCGCCCCGCCGCGTCGCGGTAAGTGGCGATGCCAGAGCTGGCACTGATACCCGCGCCAGTCAGCGCCACCACTTTCGGGTGGCGGGCAAGAAAGTTCTGCAACTGTTGCAGTTCCCGCTCTGTATTGCTCATCATGTCGGTCACAGCTGTGGATTCATGTGGCCAGGTGAGGCTTTGAAGGCCCGATCGACAGCATTCTGGTGCGCCATAAGGGGAGAGCATCGATTATGCATATTCTGGTAACGGGCGGTACAGGGTTTGTGGGCGAGGCGCTGCTGCAGCACTGGTTGGCAGCGGGTCACGACGTCACTGTGCTCAGCCGCACGGTACACGCCGACAGTGAGCACTGCCGCTACGTGACAACGCTGGACGCCGTGTCGCCCACATCGGGGCCGCAGGCGGTGGTGAATCTCGCCGGAGCCTCCCTCGCCGGCAAACGCTGGAATGGCGCCTACAAGCAAGAACTGCTCGAATCCCGGGTGGCTGGCACGCGGGCACTGACTGACTGGATGTGTAGCCTGGCGGAGCCGCCGCAGGTGCTGCTGAGCGCCTCGGCTATCGGTTTCTACGGCCCGCGTGGCAATGAGACTGTTGATGAGGGTGCCGCGCCGGGAAGCGGTTTCGCCAGCGAGCTGTGTCGCGCCTGGGAGGAACAGGCGCTGGCTGCGACTGCCGCCGGGGTTCGGGTGTGTCTGCTGCGCCTGGGCGTTGTTCTGGATGCCAACGGTGGCGCGTTCACGCAAATGGCGCAGCCGTTCCGGCTCGGCATCGCGAGCTGGCCGGGCAGTGGCAGGCAATACCTGAGTTGGGTGCATCGCGCGGACGTTGTCGCCGCTTTCGATTACCTGCTGCAGCACGAGGGGGTTTCCGGCGCGGTAAATGTCACGGCGCCGCACCCCGTCACCCAGCGAGAATTCTGCCGCGCCATGCGCGCGCACTTCACCACATTGCCCGGCATGCCCGTGCCCGCGCCAATCATGCGTCTGCTGCTCGGGGAAATGGCTGACGAGCTGTTGCTCACCGGTCAGCGGGTCGTGCCGCAGCGACTGGAGGACGCCGGTTTCCTCTGGCAGCATGCCGACATAGGCAGTGCACTCGAAGCCATCCTGGAACCTCACGCCGGCGACAAATTGCCGTGATCGCTGGCGGCCTTGCGCACCACGCTGCTCCGGCTGAGCTTGTCCAGCGCGGACTTTTCCAGCTGACGCACCCACTCGCGGCTGACACGCAGCTTGTCGGCGACTTCCGCCCGCGTCAGCGGCGGCCCGTCGTGTAAACCCCAGCGGGCGATAACGACCTGTTTTTCCGCCGCATCGAGGTGCTCGATCTCCTGCAGCAGGCAGCGCTGCAGGGAGGCCGATTCAGCGCGCGCACCAATGTCTTCGAAGGGCCCACCGGGCATACTGTCAAGCAGCGATTCGTCGTCGTCATCGAACTGTGGCTGGTCCAGTGAGATGGCCATGTTGCGGAGCTGGCGCAACTCGCGCGCCTTGTCGGCAGCGATACCAGCCGCTGAGGCCAGCGCTTCCTCACTGGGCTCCTCGCCGCTGCTGCTCCAGAGTGCGTTGCGCTCCCGATAGAGTTTGCCCACTTGTTCACGCACGTGGGTCGGGTAGCGGATCAGCGCGGCCGAGTCGCTGATATAACGACGTACTGCCTGGGAGATCCAGTTATAGCAGTAGGTGCTGAAACGGTAGCCCTTGGCTGCCTCAAACTTCTCCGCGGCCCTGATCAAACCCAGTGTGCCCTCCTGAATCAGGTCGCGGTATGGGGCGCCTTTGCCGCGTGCCTTGCCGGCGATGGAGTACACCAGGCGCAGGTTGTGCAGGGTGAGAGTGTCGCGCGCCTGGTTGAAGCGCGACAGTGCCAGCGTCAGTGCGTTCAGCTGCCTGGATTCCAGTCGGTAGCGCTTGGTCGCCGGCTTGCGACCATCCGTGGTGGTCTGCCACGCGTGCAAAGCATCGGCGACGCGACACTTCACGGATCGTTCGTTCGCCCTGGCCAGGGCACCAGCCATGCCAACGGCGAGGCTCGCCGGCAGCGCCATCTCGCGGATGGTTTCATGGGCGGTTTCGAGGTCGCCGGCCGACAGGGCACCTGCCAGCAGCACAACGGTACTAGCCTGGTCGCCACCGCTGAGGTAGCTGACCAGCTCGCGACGCAGCAGGAAGTGATGGTCGCGGTTGGCGAAATTGGCGACCTCCGGGGGTTCATGCTGGATACGCGCCAGCAAGTCCTGCAGGAAATGGCGGCCGCCTGCACTGTGGATGAACAGGCTGCCCAGGTCGTCCACGGCGCGCCACTTGCTGGCGTCGATATCGCGCTCCTGTTCAGCGCTCAGGAGCGGATAGCGGCGGGCCTCTGCGAACAGCCGCTCAAGCTCGCGATCGTCGGTTTCGGTCTTCCAGTTGTCCACGTGATCACTCCTCTCGGTTTGAGCTGTATACGCTGCACCGCGATGGTTGGACAAGAAATCCGGACAGTTGTCCAGATAACATGCAGACATAACCTCGACAATGCATCCAGAGTGCGACGCACAGCGTAGCAAGGAGTGAGCGCAACAAGCACACAGCGTAATTGAGGCAAGTGATATGAACGCAGCGGTAATGGAACCTCGGCCCCTCTACGGCATTGGTACAGTGGCTCGGCTTACCGGGCTCAAGCCCGACACGCTCCGCGTTTGGGAGCGACGTTATGGCTTGGGGGCCAGCCATAAGACGACTACCGGCCGTCGCCAGTACACGCAGGCAGATCTCGAACATTTGCAGTTGGTAGCGGCGCTGGTCAACAGCGGCTCACGTATTGGCGAGATCGCCTCTAACGAGCGCAAGACTCTTGAGATGTTGCTGCGGGGCAGGGGCAAAGGGGGACGCGGGTCAATGCCGGCACCGAAGCCACGGGTTGTTTTTGTTGGCGGCCAGCTCTGTGAATGGCTCGACGAGCATCAGGGCTGCCTCGCCGGCGTCGACGCTCTTCTGGTGCGGCTCCCACTGAACCAGATTACCGCGAAGGAATGCGAAGAAATCGGCAAGGCCGACAGCCTGGTGGTGGAGTGCGCCAACCTCACTGGCGCCCAGACGCGCCAGCTGGGGGATCTTATCCGTAATCTGGAAGTGGAGAAGGCGCTGGTCACTTACCAGTTTGCCAGCGAACGCTGGTTACAGGCCCTCGAGCAGCAGAATATCGCCGCGACCACATTCCCGCCCGACCCGGCGTACCTCGCGTTCGAGCTTGCGCGCAGCGTTGCCGACAAGACGACCAGCTTGGGCGACACGAATCTCGGGGAGCTGATGACCGCCAAGCCGCGGCAGTTCAATGACCTCCAGCTCAGCGCGGCGCGGCAGCTGAAAAGCACGCTCGACTGCGAATGCCCCCGACATATCGCTGACCTTATTCGCTCTCTGGCGCACTTTGAGGAGTACTCCTCTAATTGTTCGGTGGACAATTGGAGTGACGCCGCGGTGCACGCCTGTATCTACGCTTACACCTGTCAGGCACGCTGGCTGATGGAGCGCGCACTGCAGGCGGTACTGGAGGACCGCGGTGAGGAATATCAGGCGCTGATGCAGGAGATCGGCAGCGGCCGAGTGGGTGACGCGGCGTAATTCGGTGGAGACATTTGCGCATGCATTGCGCTAGCCCCGTCGGCCTGCAGCAGTCTCGCCGAGGAGGATCGCGCGCCAGACGGGGCTTTCCCGCACCGACCAAGCCCACAACATGAGGGGTGCAACGGTAGGCACGATGAGGGTGCAGAACTGGAATAGCAGGGCGATGACATTGGCAGAGGGCAGCGGGGTCGTGGAGGCCGTCCAAAGCAGGTCGCCCAGGCCGAGCATGAGGTTTTTCAACGTGACAGCAATCACGCCGATGAACATCAGCAACCACAGTATCAGCAAACCGCGTGCGAAACGCTCTATCGAGCCGTCTATATGGCTGGCAAAGTGAAGCGCGGCATAAAAAGGAATCGAGTAGGAGAGGATACGTGTGTTGGAGGGGAAAGCCAGCTGATACTCCGCTTGATTGAGAGGTACCACCTGCTGACCAACTTCACCGAACAGGGTGAACACCATCAGCTCATCGCCATCAATCACCACTGACTGCACTACCTCTGGTAACGCCCAAGGCAAGGTGACTTGCGCGAGCCACAAGGCGGGCGCCGAGGGCAGAGCGCCCAAGGCGTACCACAGGCCGAAGAAGGGAATCATCAACAGCAGCACAAGGCCGATGAAGCGATAGAGTGTCACGCGTTCACGCCCTGCGGTCGCCGCTCGAGAAAGCGCAGGTAGAGAATGAAGACGATGAGCACATCCAGCATGATGAACACGGGCCACAAATAGAGGTGTGTCCAGTTGAAAATATCCAGGTTCCACTGCCCCAGATAGAACAGGCTGATGATGCGGGCAATATTGAGCACCTGAATCGTCAGGAAACCCGCAACAATCGCCAGCAGGCGGTAATGCCACGGCGCGGGGTAGGCCAGCACGCCCGCAATCAACACAATCGCGGCTTCCACGCCATTGCAGCCCGACTCAATGGATACCGCAAAGCCGTTGACGCTGTGCGCGATGACCCGACCGTAGGCAATCACGTTGCTGTCGAAGGGGGTGATTAACGCGGCGCTGAGCGTTGCCAATGAGGCCGTGAAAGGCTGCACAACCACGGCCTGGACAGGGGCCAGCATTTCCAGGGTGAACAGTGCGACCAGCACCACGAGGAATATCAGAATAAATTTGCTCATGCGGGTGCTATTATCGGCGGTTACTGGCTGTGTATTTGGTAGCAGGATAGCATAGAGGAGTACTGAAGTGTCGCCGACCGCGCGCAACACAGGGATTGTCCTGACCTTGGGCATGCTGGTTTTCAGCAGTTGGATGTACCTGCAAACAGGCGATTGGGTTGCCCTGGTGTTTGCCGTGGCCAGCTTGGGTTACGGCGTGTTTTTCTTTTCCGTTACGCCGGGAGGACGCGACTGATGAACAGTTGCCTGCCCGTGAGCCGCTATCGTGCGTTGTCTGTACTGCTGTTGACGCTGTTACTGGCGGGCTGCGCAGGGCTGGGACCGGCAATTGATCCGCCGCGAGTCAGCGTAGATAGCGTCAAGAGCCTGCCGATGGCGGATTCAGGGCCGCGCTTTCGTATCGTGTTGCGTATCGCCAATCCCAATGCGCAGGCGCTGGATATTGCGGGTATCAGCTACGGTATAGCACTGCTGGAGCGCGAGCTGGTCAGTGGCGTGACCAATCAGGTGCCCACTATTGCGGGCTACACGGAAGAGCAGGTTACGATTGATGCCGGGGTGAATCTGCTGGAGGTGCTGAAGCTGCTGGGTAGCCTCGGACGTGCCCGCAGCGATGCACTGGAGTATCGCTTCACCGCCAAGATTGATTTTCGTGGCTTGATGCCTACCCAGTATGTGGAAGACAGCGGTGTGCTGCGCCTGAATTGATGGCTGCGGCGGTTAGCCCATAAATGACTGGGCAAAGATCAGCAGGATGATCAGGGGGCATACCACGCGCACGTAGCCGGGCCAGATTTTCCAGAACAGCTTGTGCTCGGCCCCTGCATTGCCCTTGCGCAACTCCTGGAGCAGGGTGTCGCGGTGCCATACCCAACCCGCATAAAGACAGAACATGAAGCCCAGCAGCGGCTGGCTATAGCGGGTGGTGACCGCGATAACCAGGCCGAAAAGCGTATCGAAATTCAGCAGGATCACCGTGCTGATCAGTGCGATCACGGAACCAATGGCCAGCACGGCGGGTTTGCGCCCCACGCCATGCTCTTCAATCGTGTAGGCCACCGGCACCTCCAGCATGGATATTGATGAAGTCAGCGCTGCAATGGTCATGAGAAAAAAGAACAGCAGGCTTACCACTACGCCGGCTACGCCCATGGTGTCAAACAGTTTTGGCAATACCGTAAATATCAGGGTGTCTTCGGAGATAAGCGCGCCGCTGGCAGTGAAAATTTCCACGCCACTGTGCAGGGCGACGTACATGGCAGGCAACACGAGGAAGCCCGCCAATACGGCGATGGAGATGTCCACCAGCGTCACCAGGCCGCCGACCACCGGCAGGTTTTCGCTGTCGCTGATATAGGAGCCATAGATCAGCATTGTGCCCACACCCAGCGAAAGTGAAAAGAAAGCGGCACCAAGTGCCTTCACAATCAGGCCCGGTGCCAATGCGCGCTCGAAGTCCGGCAACAGATAGACCCGCAGGCCATCCAGCGCTCCGTCCAGCGTCAGCACATAGATCACCAATAACACCAGCGACAGCAGCAGCAGCGGCATCAGACGGCTTGACCAGCGTTCAATGCCCTGTTGCACGCCCTCGGAAATAATGCCGATGGTAAGCGCCATGAACACCAGCATGAATGCGAGGTTGCGTGAAAAACTGAAATCGGTAAGCCAGGCACTGGCGGCTGTCATGCCGGCAAGGTCTGTCAGCGCAGCCAGGCAATGGGCCAGCATCCAGCCGGCGACAATGGCATAGAAGCTCAGAATAAAGCTCGCCACAATCAGGCCCGCGATGCCGGTGCCTGTACCTACATTGCGCAGCAAGGTGGTGGGGGATATCAGACGCAGGGCGCTCACGGCATTGGCGTGAGCGTGACGGCCAATGATGAGCTCAGCCATAAGTGCCGGGTAGGCGAGGGTGAAAGCGAGAAAGAGGTAAACCAGCAGGAAGGCAGCACCGCCATTGCTGGCGGCCTGGGTTGGGAAACCCCAGATATTGCCGAGTCCGACAGCGCTGCCCGCGGCAGCCATAATGAAGCCAAAGCGCGAGCTGAACTCGCCGCGGGAAGAAGCCATAAAGAAGAATCCGTTCGTGCCAGCCGGGTCGTGGCACCCAGTGTATCACGGTGGAATGCCACGAGCTTATTGTGTGAGCACTACCTCGCAGGGTCGCGTTGCACCGCCCTTGGACTGGCCGCCGCCGAATACCTTGACCAGAAGGCGCGGCACGAAAAGCATTGCCTCGGCGGAGACATCCAGTGTCGCCGCAATGGGAGAAACCGAGGTGCGCGGGCTCGCCATGTCGCCGCGCAGGCTGATGCTCGAGGGAATCTGGATGCTGCGTGACTTGGAACGCGGTGTCAGCGTCAGCGCCAGTGTGCGTTTGGGCAGGTCAAAGCTGCCGATGCCCGTGGCGATCATGTTCGGAGACTCGACGAAGAGGCTGTCAGTACGCGCCACGCCATTTTCAAGCGCAAACTGCGCCATGGTGCAGTCGAGGAACGTTGACTTCTCCAGTGCAGCGCCCGAAAACAGCCAGGTGAGAATGCCCGTTGCCAGCACATCGTAGGCCGCACCCTCCACGGTCGCGTTCTCCAGCGCAAAGGCCATGCTGCCATCAAGTTGTTGCAGCAACTCGGCGCCGGTTGCGCCCTGGGCGCTGAGGCCGCCGCGCAGGTTCAGGGAGCCGCTGATGTCCGTGTCGATACCGAGGTCCCTGCTCAGTGTGTTGAGCGGAATAGACTGCGCCTGCCCGGCAATGCTGAGGCCCGGCGGGTCCAGGCTGATGTCGACAACACCGCGGATTTCTGCCGGCGCCGCATCGTAGCTGAAATCGAACTGGTCGAGCAGGTAGGTGGTGCCGCTGCCGTTGACATGCACATTGATGTCGTCGAAACGGGTGACTTCCCCGCGCAGGGTGTCGAGCTGTATGCGCAAGTCGATCGGATAACGCGGCAGGCTGGTCAGAAACTGCTGCAAGGAGCGGTTGTCGGGATCTGTATCGAGTTGTTCTGTTGGTCGATAATCCGTCGCTTCGGTACCGGATGCCTGTAAGCCAATGTCGTCCAGGTTTACCAGCGCTGAAGACAGGGTTGCTTGCAATCCATCTATGGTGCCGCCTGTGTGGGTTGCCTTCCCCACAAGTGACAGCGCCGTATTACCCAGTTGTGCGTTTGCCTGCAATTGCGCGGAGGTCGCATCCACGGTCAGGTTGGCCTGCCCCGTGACGGGTTTCAGCGACAAGCCGGTTAACGCCTTGAGCAGTTCAAGGTCATCACTGCCGTAGTTGAGGTTAACAGCACCACTCCAGCCGTCGTTACCATAGCGGCCGTTTCCGCTGGCGCGCAAGCCGAGCGAGCCATCCTCCGTGTTGCTCAGTTCAAGGTCTGACAGCACGTAGTCCGCCTGTGTGCCGCGGAGTGTGAAGCCGCCGCTCACGCTGCCCAGTTCAGCAGGCGGCTTTGTGTCTGCTGCAAACTGAGTCAGCAACGCATCGAGGCTCAGGCGCTGCACGCGTGCGTTCAGTGCTGCTTCGCGCGCGCCCGTGAGGTCTCGCAGCGCTCCGGTGACCAGTAGTTCCCCGACCGGGCTATTGAGGGTGGCGCGAATACCGTCAAGCGCCACACGCTTGCCGCCATATTTGAGCAAGCCCTCCAGTGTGCCAGCACCCAGCGGAGGCAAATCCAGCGCAGCGAACTGCCCCAATGCGGCTACTTCAGGCGCCTGCACCAGTACCCCGGCTTGCAGAGCCTGTGGCTGGTAGCCCACGTTGTGCGCAAGCACGGTGTTCAGGTTGTTGACATCGATCGTGAGGAGCTCCTGTGTGATCCGGGCGGCCCCATCGTGAAGCGTAAGTTCAGCGTCTGTTCCGCTGACCTTTACCTTGCCCTGCAGTGAAAACCCGGGGGGAACGTTGGTATCGAACCAGCGACCGGGCGTGGCCAGGTCCGCGCTGCTAAGCACGAGGCCAAGATCGATGCCGGCGACGCGAGTGCCGTGCTCGGGAGGGGTCAGCGCAACCTGCGCAACGGACCCGGTGACGCGCAACTGGGTGCTCTCGCTGTGGCCCAATTGGCCCATGATATTCCCCACGTGCAGCGCGCCATCATTTTCGCGCAGCGTCGCCGCGAACTCCCAAGGCCCAGGATCGATAGTGGGTGCCTGCCCCAACCAGGGGCTGAGCAGCGCCAGTGATGGCGCCAGGGCGTGCACAGTGAAGTGGCTGTCCGGCGGTAGCTGGGGGCTCCCTAACGAGCCCGGGCCCGATGAGCCGTTCAGGGTAATCCACAGCCCGTCACTGCTGGCGGTGACCACAGTGAGCTGCTCGATCGCCGGATTGGCCACAGTGCCGGAAAGGGCGATGCTGGCGCGTATTCCGCCCAATGGCGACAGGTCGAGATCGAGCCAGCGCAGGAAATACTTGGCTGAATCAAGCTCACCCGATGCAATCAGGCTGAGGTTCGGGTCCGGGTTGCCCTGGCTTGTCATCGCACCGCTGGCTTCAAAAAAATAGGCCGGACGGTTATCCAGCTCAAACGCCGCATCTGTGAGGGAAAAGCTGTTCAGATCTCCCTGCAGTTTTCCCTGCAGGGTGAGCGCTCCTGCCAACGGCGGGGCGTCGGGAAAAAGGTCGATGAAGGTAGCGACTTCAGCAAACGCCGCATCTACCGCGACGTCGAAGCGGAAGGCGTCCCCGTAGCCGGTCAGCAGCCCCTCCAGCGTACCCCGGGTGCCTGACTCCAGCGCAGCCAGCTGGGCACTGAAGGTCACGCGCCCCTGGTCGCTCATGATTTCCCTGGCCGTGATCTCCAGGGTGATATCGAGCGGCGTACCATCGAGGTCGGCGAGCAGGCTGACCTCAAAACGGTCCGTCGCTCTGCGCGTTCCGCGTATGTCTCGCAAGGGGAAGATGGCCACATCGCCATCCCGGTTCACCACGTGCATGCTATTGACCGCCAGTGATGCCGGCAGAAAACGCAGGTACTGCATCCACTGCGCGGGCGTGGGGTCTTCGCTATCGTCCTCCGCTGACACGTAGACAACAACGCTTTCGCTCTTCAGGGTGGTTGCTTCCAAATTGCCCCGCCGCAAGTCAGCCAGCCGGGTGTCACCGGCAAACCCCTGCACGGTAAGTAGGGCCGGGCCGGTGGAGCCCTTGGGGAGCAGTTGCAGCGTATCGAATTCAAGCTGCAGTTGAGAGGGCTCAAATGCCAGCCCCTCGATTTCAAGTCGATAATCGGTAAACGAAGCTGTCCCCCATTGCAGCGCCCGGGTCAGCAGTCCTGGCGTTGACAGCAGCACAAATGTTGCAACGAACGCGAGCAGCAGCAGGGCGAGCGGCACCATCCAGAGCTTGCGCATACGATTTCCAGTCGCAACCAGTCAAAGAAAGCGAGTGTAACACGGTGGCTAGGCCGTAACTTTTTGTTCGTACAGGTCGCTGTGCTATGATCCGCGCCGCGCGCCTGGTGCGCCACTGCCTACAGCCCGGGTGGTGAAATTGGTAGACACAGGAGACTTAAAATCTCCCGATCATTGCGATCGTACCGGTTCGATTCCGGTCCCGGGCACCAGTAAAATCAACAGGTTACGAGAAATACAACACAATCTCCGAGCCCGGAGATTTCGACAATAGACATAAAGTAGAAAAAATCTGCCCTGCCACCAAGCGCTCAGCTTTACCGAAGCTGCTCGGCCTGCAGGCTGACTTTGTAGGTGCCGTCTGCCGCTGCGCTGAAGGAGCCCAGCGCCCCACCGCGACTGCCATCCTGCAACAGGTCGGTTGTAAACCCGAAATCCGTTTCGCGACAGGCAAAACCCTCTGCAGTGAGTGTCGGGCAGATGATTTGCCTGGCACGGGAGGTCTGGGCCTCCTGCGGCGTTCCGCTCCAGTCATAGCCTGAGTATGGCTTGATATTTTCCGTGTTGTCCCTGTCTTGCAATATGTATCCCACAGCGACGATTGGCCATTCCGGGTTGAACTGATTCGGCTGACGCGGATCATTCGGTGTATCCATGCGCACGTGGAGCAAAAAGCGCTCTCGATCCTGCTGGTTACTCACAATGGTACCTTTCACGAGGGTGTAGGTGGCGAGAAATGAACCTCTGCCCATCCGCTGATTTTTCTGCAAATCAAAATCGTACGCTTGCGCTTGCAGAGCATCGATTGCTTCGCCGATAGGCATATGGAGCCGAACGCCCTGCAGTTCAACTTTGGACAGTGCGGCCATCGCGGCGGGCGCCATATTGCCAACTGGCGGCGGTTCGGCAACGTTGCCGCCACGTTGCGCGCTCGCATTCGAGGCGCCAATGCCCGCGGCGAGCAAGGTGAAAATAAGAAGTGTGGCCTGTCGTGAATTCAGCATGTTTTTCCAGAGTCGCAATGCGATGATGAGTGACAATCGCATCACTTCATGACGCTGGTGCGACAGCTGCTATTCAATATACGCTGCCGTCTGTGATCTTCAACCCCACACGGCGCGCAATAGCGCCAGCGGATTGGCGCCAAATAGCACAGGATGCGCGACCAACAGCGCGCCCCACAACACACTGCCCAAGGCAATGCCGAAGCGAGCGTTGCGATCAATATGCCCGCGAGTCACCGAGGGTACCTGCTGATGCTTCAGTCGGTGCTGCAGCAACGCAATCCCCACTACCCCAAAAACTGCCGAGCCCCCAAACAGCAGCAGGGCAGGCCACTCGCCGTTGGCCGGTACATGGGCGACCCCCCAGAGTGTCAGTCCCCACACCAGGGGATGTCGCGTCCAACCCACGATACCGGGCCGGCTCGGATCGAAACCCGCGTTGCGGAACGACACAGAGAAGGGATTGGGTGACAGTGCACCGGCGGCTATCAGGATGAAAGCGAGCAGTGTGGTGACGGCCGCGAATGTGTAGGACCACCCGGGTGTTGGCCAAAGTGCGGTACGTTCGGCGCCCAGCAACGCCAGAATCACCCAGGCCAGTAGCAGGCAGGAAACTACCGAATAGCCAGCCATGTAGGCGGGCCTGCCAAACTGCCTGATAAGCCATGGCCGCAAGGCGGTGCGTGATATCAGCACATGGCTGAGGATAAAGGCGCTCATGGCCAGAATGACCTGCATCAGGCGAGCCGTTCTCGTGGTTTGGGCAAGAACATTGCGTTGCTCCCGGTTGTTGGTAATGCCAGGCGCTGCTATTCCGATACCGCTGCAGGCCGCGTTGCGAAGGTACCGCAAGTGATGCGCGAAGGCGAATCTGCGTTGGCCCTGGCAAGGCCAGGGCGAGGATGCGCTGAGGTACGCCATGTCACGCCACATGTGACTCGGGGGCTGCTCAAGTGACGTGGTGCGCCACTCGCGGCGCTGTTATCCTTGCGGTCTGTTTTCAGACGTAGAGGCGCCGCAATTGAAACAGGCATTGCAGACCATGCTGGCCATGCAGGACCGGATGAACACCCGTATTCACCCCCAGTGGATCGATCAGGATTTCGCCTGGTACCGCGCGCTGTGGATCGAATGCGGCGAGCTGATTGAACATTACGGCTATAAATGGTGGAAAAAGCAGACGCCGGATATGGAACAGGTGCGCCTGGAGGTCATCGACATCTGGCACTTCGGGCTGTCGGCACTGTTTGCTGGCGACAAGACGGTTGAGGCGATAGCCGAGGACATTGCAGTCGAGCTCGAAGGTTTCAGTCCGGCGGGCCTGGGTGTGCGCGAGGCCACCGAAGCGCTCGCCTTGCATGCGTTGCAAACACAGGGTTTCTGTCCGCGCCGTTTCTGGGAGCTCATGCACGCAGCTGAGCTTGATTTTACCCAGCTGCACAGTGCCTACGTGGGCAAAAACGTGCTGAATTTCTTCCGCCAGGACCACGGCTATCAGGCGGGCACTTACCAGAAGCTGTGGGCCGGCCGCGAGGACAACGAACACCTCGTGGAGGTGCTGGCCGTGCTGGATAGCGCGGCTGATGACTATGCCGACCAGGTCTACGCGGCATTGCAGGCACGCTACCCCGGTGCCACGGCCGATGTGCCTCAATGAGCCATGAAGAGGAGCGCCTGTCCACCAGCGCGCTGGCCCGTGCGCTGGAAATTCCAGTGCAGCAGCTGTTTGTGACGCTGAAGGACTACGGCTGGATACGTCGCCACGCGGACAACTGGTTGCTCACGCAAAAAGGGGAATACGAGGGCGGCACCTATCGCGACAGCAAACGCTTCGGCCGGTACATCGTCTGGCCCGGGGCGCTTGTGCAACACCCCCTGCTCAGTGCCATTGAATCCAACCAGCGTATCACCGCCAGCCAGATGCGGCGCTACTATTCGCGTTTACAGCCGCGACAGCTGAACCGTGCGCTCGCGGAACTGGGCCTGCAACAGCACAGTATTCTCGGCTGGGAGCTGACTGATTTCGGCCGCCATCTGGGAGGGCTGCAGGTGGAGAGCGACAGCACGGGTGCATTCTACGTCAGCTGGCCGCACGAAATTGTCGATCACCCGGTCATTCACCGCGAGCTGGAGCGCCTGTCCGGCCAACCGGAATGCGCGGAGCAGAATCGGGAAGCGGAGCAGGTTGGTGCTGCGCCCGAGTCGGCGGAACCGGATCTTTTTGCACAGGTGGAGACGGAGCCTGAGTCTCGCAGCGTGCAGGCAAGCAGCGCCTGCAGCGGCATCGATGGCCATCAAACGGAAAGCCCGTTGCAGGCAGTGGTGTGCAACTGGTTGTACCTGGCGCAGTTGGCGCATGCCACGCGTCGTGCGCTGCCGGTGGAGGAGCCCCTGTGGGCCGACTTCTACCTGCCTGCAGGCAGTGTGTATATCGATTGCTGGGATGACGAGGCGGCACCGCCAAAGCTTGCCGCGCGCCTGCGCAACAAGGAAGTGTGCAAAGCGGAGGGCCTGAGGTATCTGGAGGTCAACGCGGCCGATGTGGAGCGCCTGGATGAGGTGCTGGGGCGAGGTTTGTTGGCGTTCGGTATTCGCTGCTAGCGCATCTACCGGCGGCGCAGTACCACGCCGCACTCCATGTGCGCCGTATAGGGGAACTGATCAAACAGGGCAAAGCGGCTGATGTCATGGCTCAGTGACAGCGTGGCAAGGTTCTCCGCCAGCGTCGCCGGGTTGCAGGACACGTAGACGATTGTGGGGAAGCGCTGCACCATGGCAACGGTCGCCGCGTCCAGGCCCGCTCTCGGTGGGTCCACGAACACCGTATTCAATGTATACGCCGACAGGGGCTGTGGCAGGTCGACCAGGCGCCGGAATTCGCGTTCACCGTTCATGGCCTGGGTCACTTCCTCCGCGGCCAAACGGATCATGGCAACGTTTTCGATGTGGTTGGCTGCAATGCCCCACTGGGCGGCGCGAATGGACGTTTTGGCCAGCTCGGTCGCCAGCACCTGGTTGAAGTGGCGTGACAGCGGCAGGGTGAAGTTGCCATTGCCGCAATACAGTTCCAGTAGATCGCCGCCTTCCTCAGCGACACTTGCGCAGGCCCATTCGATCATCTGCCGGTTCACCGCGGCATTGGGCTGGGTGAATGCCTGGTCGTACTGCCGGTAGTGATAGTCGCGCCCGGCGATGTGCAGGGTTTCGGTCACGTAGTCACGCCCAACTACCACTTTCTGCTTGCGACTGCGACCCACCAGCACCAACTTGAATTGTCCGGCCAGGGCTGCTGCCGCGGTTTCCCAGGCGGTGTCCAGACGCCGGTGATACGCCAGTGTCACCAGTGTTTCGCCGCTGGTGGTACTGAGGAATTCAACCTGGAACAGTTTGCGCCGGAGTTCCGTGTGCGCGCGCAGCGCCGCGAGCAGGTCGGGCATGAGTGCCTGTATCGCGGCACAGGCAATCGGAAACCGGGTGATGGCGACCGGGTTCTGTGGCTCCCCGGGTGGGAACATGACGTAGTCCAGCGCATCCCCGTTGTGCCACACGCGAAACTCCGCGCGCATGCGAAAGGCCTCGGGCGGAGACGGAATGACGGTGGGTGCCGATGCAGTGAAAGGTGCCAGCTGCTCGCAGGTGCGCGCCACTTTGGCTGCCAGCAGGGCGTCATAGTGTGCCGGATCGATGTGGGAGAGGGGCATGAATAGGTCTCGTGGTGCTGGGGTTACAGGCAGTTATCGGGTTTGGGCAGGCCGGCGATCTTGCTGGCAATTTTAGCCGGTGAACCGGGGAAGAGTGACAGCAGGTAAACGCTGCGGCCGCAGTCTTCACCCAGGTTGATGCGGACCCACTTCACCAGTGGGCGCATGGCGGGTGAACTGTCGAATTGCTGGTAGTAGTCGCGTAGCAGGTGAAGCACTTCCCAGTGGGCGGGGGTCAGCACAATACCCTCTGTTGCAGCCATTTGCTCCGCAACGGCAGGTGTCCATGCAGACAGGTCCTTGAGGAAGCCCTCGGGGGTAAACGCGGTAGCGGGTAGCATGGCCGGGCCTAGTACCAGGCCATTTGTCGCGCGTGCAGCTCGCTCAGCGCAACGAAACCGGCATCGTCTACCAGCGTGAAGCAGGGCGCCAGGCGGTGTTGTACCCCTGCGGCTCTGGCATCGGCCTCCAGCACATGCAGTGTGGCTCCGCTCGCCTGCAGTGCCGGCCAGCCCTGGCTGTTCTCCAGCGCGATGTAGACACCGTCTCCCAGCAGGAGCAGGGCGTCCTCTGGCTGCAAGAGTGCGATGCAGTCCTGCACAGCAGGATGGCCGGGGCTGCAATTGAGTGTGTGCAACATGGTCAGAAGCCGAGTATGTGGCGGTGGCTGTCGAACAGCGCGCGCAGGGCCGTGTGATCAACCAGAATGGCCCCCGGTGGCAGGTCTGTTGCTGTGAGCCCGGCGCGTGCCGCAGCCTCGGCATCCACGTAGCAATGCTCCAGATCGTAAAGCGGGATGGAATCGATGACCTTGCGCAGGTTACGCACGCCGACGCCGGATGTGTCCTGCTCCGGTAGCAGTTGCAGCACGCCGGCACCGAGAAACAGCAGGTTGACCGGTTGCTCAAAGGCGGCGGTGGCCAACGCGGTATCGAGCGCACTGCGCGCGAGGCTGCGGCCTGGCTGGGGGTGTCGGGTGACTACCAGAACGCCCTCTTGTGCAGCGGCCTTCATGCGGGCGCGCCGAAGGTGACAACCCGGTCGGCGGACTGCATGGCTTCCACCAGCAGGCCCAATCCGCCCAGGGTAAAACCGGGGTGAACAGTGGCCGCGGGGAAGCCGTGGCGCTGCGCTTCGGCACTGTCCAGCAGGCCGCGCTTCACCGCGGAGCTGACGCAGAGCACCAGCTCGGTGCCGTTCGCATCGGCAAGCGTTGACCAGGCCTGCTGTGGACTGCGTTCATCCTGCGGTGTGATGGCCGTGGCAAGCCCATTGCTGGTGCCATTATCCAAGAAAAACACCCGCGACAGCGTGTGACCGCGCGCGAGCAGGGCGGCAGCGAAACGCGCCGCCGTGAGGCTGGTGTGCCCGGATGTGGGGGCAGCAAGCACCAGCAGGCAATAGTGCAGGGTCATGCAGCGCGGCCAACAAAAAACCCCGGCATGAGCCGGGGTTGGGTGGCTGCAGTGTGGCTGTGCTCAGTCATCGCCGCCAAGCGCGGTGAGCAGCGACAGCATGTGCACGAACAGGTTATAGATGTTCAGGTACAGGCCCACTGTGGCGCGGATGTAGTTGGTTTCACCCCCGTGGATGATGCGGCTGGTGTCAAACAGGATCAGGCCGGACATGATCATGATGACCGCGGCTGAAATGGTCAGCGACAGCGCCGGAATGGCCAGGAAAATGTTGGCGATCATGGCCACTACAGCCACGATCAGGCCGACCATCAGGAAGCCGCCCATGAACGAGAAGTCCTTGCGCGTGGTCAGGGCGTAGGCCGAAAGGCCGAAGAAGACGATCGCCGTGCCGGCTAGCGCCTGCATGACCAGGGCGGGACCACCGGGCATGGACAGATAAAAGTTCAGCATCGGGCCGATGGAGGCACCCATAACGCCAGTGAAGGCAAAAATGGCCAGCAGGCCTTTACTGGTATCCGCCATCTTGTTGACCACAAACAGCAGGCCAAAGCCCACCAGCATCAACACGAGCGCAGCGCCCTGTGGCAGCCCCATGGCCATTGAGATGCCCGCTGTGACTGCACTGAACAGCAGGGTCATGCCGAGCAACATGTAGGTGTTCCTCAGCACCTTGTTGGTGTTGACCAACGAATCCATGCCCGCCGTATTCACGTTGTACATGCTCTTCTGTTGCATCGTTTACCGCTCCATTGCTGTGCACCCGAGGTGCGAACATTTCTTTGACCTATAATAGTGGTGAAGTTCCCCGATTCCAAGGTTTTCCGCTTTATCTTGATTCAATTATAGCCATAGAAATCAAGCGGTTATTATACGCGCGGCGGATGTGAGCAGATCTGTGATGCCACAGGGCGATTCGTCGTCGGTGGATGAGGCATGTGAGTGATTTGCCGGTGAGCGCCCCGGGGCGTTGTTCAACATGGCAGTCTCACAGGCGCTTTTTCAGCGGCTGCACACGGTGGGCGGTGGTCGAGGCTTACCCCCGTGCTTTCCCAGCCGGTACACTCCGGGTTCACGGCGGGCCACGCTTCGGCTTGGCCGCACTAATGGCAATTGAGGAGAACGACATGCGAGTACTGGTGGTAGGCGGAACCGGGTTGATTGGCGGCCATGCCGCGTTGCATCTGGCGCAGGCGGGGCATGAGGTGACCATTATGGCGCGTTCCCCCTCCAAGGTGCCTGCACTGGCAGAGCTGCCGTTCATCGCCACGCACTATGTTGAAGATGACGTAGCGGATGGCCGTCTGGAAGGGTTCGACTGGCTGGTGTTCGCGGCCGGCGTGGATATTCGGCAAGTACCGCAGGATGGTTCGGTGACCGAGGAGGACTTCTACACCCGTTACAACACCGAGGGCATTCCGCGCTTCTTCGCCGCTGCCAAGGCTGCCGGTATCAAGCGCGTGGCCTACATCGGCACCTTCTACCCGCAAGTGGCACCGGAAAAAGTCGCCACTAGCCCCTATGTGCGTTCGCGCAAGCTGGCTGACGATGCCATCCGCGCCATGAGCGATGACGGCTTCGCGGTGTGCAGCCTGAATGCACCGTTTGTACTCGGCCATCTGCCGGGTCTGGATATCCCGCACCTGTACTACAACTACCTCTACGCCAAAGGCCTGATGGAGGGCGTACCGGTGTTTGCCCCTGAAGGCGGCACCAACCACATTACTTCAGCGTCACTCGCCGAGGCGGTGCAGGGTGCACTGGAGCACGGTGAACCCGGCCGTGCCTACCTGGTGGGCGATGAAAACCTGACCTGGAAAGCCTACTTCGAGATGTGGTGTGAAGAAGCCGGCAACCCGCAGGACCTGGAAGTGCGCAGCGACGAACACCCGCTCATGCCCGACATGATTATGTTCGCGGGACGCAACGCAACCGTGAGCTACGCGCCGGAGGGCGTTAAAGAGCTGGGTTATGGCACGGGGCGTATTCGCGCTGAAATCGCCGCCATTGTTGCCAGTTTCGAGGCGGCGCAATGAGCCGGGAGCACGCGCCAGCGCGTCTCGCAGCCGGCTATGCAAAAGCGGTAGATGACCGGGAGTTCGGGGTTATGGAAACCCTGATGTGGCCCGAGTTCACGCAGCAGGGCCCAGGCTTTGCGGCGCCGTCACGCGAGGTGTTCATCGGGAATCTGGAATTCCTGCGCCAGTTTGAGCGCACGTTCCACCTGGTGGGGCAGGTAGCGGGTGATTGGGAAGGTGATCGCTACCGCGGGGAAACCTACTGCGTGGCATCGCATTTCTTTCAGCGCGAAGGTCGTTCCTTCTGCCTCGATATGGGCATTCGCTATCAGGACGTGATTGAAGTGCGTGCTGAAGGCGCGCGCTACCTGTCGCGTGACCTCAACGTGGTCTGGCAGGACGAGCGCGAGATCACGCCACCGTCGTTAGGTTAGGGCGCTTCGCCGCCAACCCTGTGGGTTGGCGGTTTTGCAGCAATCTTTCAGGCGATGACTTCCAGCCCGCGTTCGATACACCACATGGCCGAGAGGCCACCCAGCAGGTAAATCGGCACCGGCTCCAGTCGTTCCCGCCAGGGTGCAATAGCGCGGCGCAGCAGCCACCACAGAAGCAGCACCACGGCGATAAACGCAATTTGCCCGGCTTCAATGCCCACATTGAAAAACAGCAGAGCGAGTGGCAGGTTACCCTCTGGCAAGCCGGTGGCCGCCAGAGCACCTGCGAAACCCATGCCGTGCAACAGGCCAAACCCGCCCGCCAGCCACCACGGGTGTTGCCGCGACAGACTGTTTTGGTCGGGCGACGTGAGTGCCAGCGCCAGCCAGAAGATACTCAGGGCAATGGTGAATTCCACCAGTGCTACCGGGTAATTGAAAAAACCCAGCGTCACCAGCGACAGGGTGATGCTGTGCCCAACGGTAAACGCGGTGATGGTCCAGAGCAGGCGCTTGCCGCCCCCCACCAGCAGTAGAAGGCCAAACACGAACAGCAGGTGGTCGATACCCCGCCAGATATGATCCATGCCGAGTACGCTGTACTCACCCATCACGCGCGCTGCGCTCGGTGCCTCCGGCACGTTGAACGAAGGCTGCTCAGCCGTTAGCACCTGTTGGTACTGGCGGCCGTCCTGCAGGTTCAGCATCAACATAACCGAGGCCTGGTTGGCGGCCAGGCCGTCAACGGCCAGGCGCTCTCCCACCAGGCGTGCGCGCCCCTCACCGCGGCACGCCAGCTGCAGGCTGGTCACCAGCCCGGTACCCTCCGGCTGCGTGGGGCTGGTGGACAGCACGCTGCAGCGTTCCGGCCACACTGGTGCGAGGGGTATTGGGCTGTTGGTTTGTGCGGGTGTTTTCCACACCACGTTGTAGTGGCCGGAGTCCAGCTCTGTGAGCTGCAGCAGAGTGGGGGCAAAGCGGTGTGCCTGGGCGGCAGTGGGTAGCAAGCACAACACAAGCAGCGCACAGAGGCTGAGCAGCGGACGGTGGTTTTTTCTCACAGGCGGAACTCGTAGGTTGTGGCGAGGCGCTCGATGCCGGCTTGCAGGGCTTGGCTGCGTGCCTGTTGCGAGAGGTCTCTGGCCAGTTGCTCGCGGACCTCCTCCAGGCGCGCAGGGCGCGCGGGCGTGAAGGCATCCAGCCACACCAGATGCAGGCCGAAGGCTGATCGCAGCGGACCAATCCAGGTGTCAGTTTCCGCACTTTCCGAGGTCAGTTTGCCGACAAATACAGCACCGAACAGCCGCGCCAGCTGTTCCGGCGTCTGGTTGCGGAAGGCATACCCGTGCAGAAACGGCGAGCTCAACGGCAGCGCATCCGCCGGTGTCATGCTCTCTGTGCGCATACGCTCTGCCAGTGCCGGGACCTCCGGTTCGCGCTCGCGGTTGAAATAAATGTGCTGCAGCGAGTAGCGCGGCGGGCGCTCTAGCTCCGCACTGCGGGCTGCAAAATCAGCTTGAATCTCTGCGACTGTGGGCGCTGCGGGCGGGTTGCTCGCGAGTATCAGCTGCTCCATCACCTGGATCATGCGCCGCCGCACAACCTCGTCACCCAGGTGCAGGCGCATTGCCAATGCCTCTTCGAACAGAGCCTCGTCATTTGCGGCCGGGTCAGCGAGGCCAAGAAAACGCATGTTCAGCAGTAACCGCTGCTGCACCACGGGGTCGTGGCGGTGCAATTCCAGGGTCAGCGCGTGCTGAAACAGCATGTCCTGTTCCAGTTCATTACGCGTCATGCGCTGTACTTCGGCCGGTTCCGGCGAGCGCCCTGTCAGTGCTACCCACTGGCCAATGAGTGTGTCGATGCGCGCCTGCGGTAGTGGACCGACAACCGGCTTGGGCGGCGGAAACAATTGCGCCTGGGCGAAATACAGCACCACACCGAGCAGCAGAAAATGAAACCAGGGTGCGCGCAGGAACGCGGGGCGTAGTACCATCGGGCGGAGCTTATCGTGTTATAGAGGAGGCGCAATGGTCGCACCCTCGGAAACGAAAGGGTAGTGTGAAAATGGTTTTTTACTCGTGAACCATCTGGCGCATGCGCTGTTATCAGGTGCCGACCCATTGCATCGCGTGGGGAATGTCACGGGTGATTTTATCAAGGGGCCGCTGGCAGACCAGGGGCTGTCACCGCGCCTCTGTGAGGGCGTGCGGCACCACCGGCAAATTGATCGCTTCACCGATGACCACCCGCTGATCCGGGAGCTGCGCGAACTGTTCGCGCCGCCTTTCCGGCGCTACGCCAGTATCCTGCTTGATGTCGCCTTCGATCACTTTCTCATTCAGCACTGGCAGCGCTTCGCGGCAGAGGAAAGGCCTGTTTTCGTCGACGGTGTGTATGGCCTGTTACTCGAACACCGCAATGAGCTGCCCGCGCCGCTGGCTGCTGTTGCGCCGCGGCTGGTTGCGCATGACTGGCTCAATCGCTGTGCCACCATCGATGGCGTGGAAAGTACCTTGCGCGGGCTGGCCGGGCGGTTGCAGCGCGCCAACCCGCTGGCGGCGGGGGCAGCTGAAATCAAACGCCATGCCATACCGGTTGAAGCCGGGTTCCTCGAGTTTTTTCCGCAGGCCCTGGCGTTTGCTGAGAGTCTGTCGCCAACACCACGCAGTTAGCAGGCAACAGGCTGGTTTTTTCTACCGATACACCTATGATGAGTGAGTTCATAAAAATGTGGAGAACAACAGGTGAGTGCACAAATCACGGTTAACAATGGCGGTGGCATCGGTAGCTTTCTTTCCCGTTTTCCCTGGGTATTGCTGGTAGTGCTTTACCCCGCAGTACTCTACCAGCTTGAGGTGGACATGGCCGCCCAGATCCACTTCGGTTTTGTGTACATCGGGCTCGGCGTATTTGTGCTGTTTATCGAGTTCTTCAAGTCGGGGGACATCAATGCAGCCTCCTTCTTTTTTGACCTGTTGTGGTCAGTTGCAGCGGTAATGCTGGGCACGGCACTGCTGACCTGGTTTGTGTTTGAGGGCAGCAACAGCAATGGTCCGGGCTGGCAGCAGCTCAATTACTTTCACTGGTTTGGCTGCGCCATTGTGCTGGGCGATGCCATCATCAGCCCATTCAATGCGTTTCGCACAGCCCTGCGGAATCTGGGCTTGGGTGGCTGACGTCTGCTGACGTCAGCACAAGTTGGGGTCAAAGGTCGTGAATTACCGCTCACCTAATCGCGTTTTATCGTTCTTTATTAAATAACATTTGTAAATAAATATTCTATTTTACTTGTCGCAAAGTCGGGCGCAACATGCTTTTCCAACGCAACCGTTGGAATTGCCTCATGGAACTTCTGCTCGATTTTTTGTCCCGTTTTCTGGTTCAGTTCCAGACCCCTGCGCTGGCGTTTCTGGTTGGCGGCATGTTACTGGCGGCGTTTCGCAGCAAGCTGGAAATACCCGACGCAATCTACCAGTTCTGTGTGTTCATGCTGCTGATGCGCATCGGCCTGGAAGGTGGCCTGGAAATACGCCATGCCAATCTGGCCGACATGCTGCTGCCGGCAATCATTGCGGTCGTGGTCGGCATCGGTATTGTACTGCTGGGCAGCATGCTGCTCGCCTGCCTGCCGGGGGTGAAGACCGAGGATGGCATCGCCACGGCAGGCCTGTTTGGCGCGGTGAGTGCCTCCACCCTCGCCGCGGCCATGGTCATGCTAGAGGAGCAGGACCTGGTGTTTGAGGCCTGGGTGCCGGCTCTGTACCCCTTCATGGATATTCCCGCCCTGATTGTCGCGATTGTCCTCGCGAACCTGTATCTGGCGCGGAAAAAAGAAGGCGCCAAAGCCAAAACCCGAATCTGGCCCATCATCAGTAGCAGCCTGCGCGGCTCCGCACTCAGCGCGCTGTTGCTCGGCCTGGCCCTTGGGCTGTTCACCCGGCCTGAGATTGTCTATGAAGGATTCTACGACCCCCTGTTCCGCGGTCTGCTGTCGATACTCATGCTGACCATGGGCATGGAGGCCTACACACGCTTGAACGAGCTGCGCAAGGTGGCGCACTGGTATGCCGTGTACGCGGCCGTGGCACCATTGCTACACGGTTTGATTGCCTTTGGCCTGGGTTACGTGGCGCATATTCTGACCGGCTTCAGCCCCGGCGGTGTGGTTTTGCTGGCGGTGATGGCGGGTTCAAGCTCGGATATTTCCGGCCCGCCGACCCTGCGTGCGGCCATTCCCACGGCCAATCCGTCGGCCTATATTGGCTCCTCGACCAGCGTCGGCACGCCCATCGCCATTGCCGTGGGCATCCCCCTCTACGTGGCGCTGGCGCAGGCCGTATTTGGGGTGTGAAAGCCGTCATACGCTGCAGGCGACAGTGACATCCGGGGCAACGACCATGCTGGCATTGAACACGAGACGAGGGCAGGGCAAATGACATACAAGGCAGCGAAGGTGGTGATCATCACCGAAAAAGTGATCCTGGAGCAGGTAGCCGAGGTGATAGAGGCCCACGGTGCCACCGGCTATACCGTTTTTGCGGCCGGCGGCAAGGGCAGCCGTGGTGTGCGTCCGACCGGTCGGGCTGCCGTGGTGGATGGGTTCAGCAATGTACAGATTGAGGTGATTACGGCGACCCATATCACGGCAGAGGAAATCGCCGTGGATGTGGCCGAGCGCTTTTTCCAGAACTATTCGGGCATCACCTATCTGGAGGATGTGGAGATTTTGCGCTCGCACAAGTTCTAGGTGAGGTAGCAGGTTCCACTGCCGTACTCGACTGATCGTGGGTCTGGGAGAAGCATCGCCGCACCCGTAAGATTCACGCGACAATTTGCCACATTCTCATCCGCGTGCGGATTGCCTAGTCTTGCGTCCCATTTAGCGGAAAGGGAAGAACCCAATGGCGACTGTAGCGCGTGGGATAACGCTGCTAGTGGCGGCAATGACGGCGACCGCTGTCCATGCGCGAAGTCTTGGGCAGGCACCACGGGTCGCGCAAATCGAGGAGGTTGTAGTGCGTGGCGATCGAGCAAAAGGCTCGATCACTGCAGTCTCTGCCGACGCATCGCACCGCCAGTTGCGTCGCATACCCGGCGCAATATCTTTGCGCTGAATGACTTCTACTTCGACGGGGACCACGAGTGCGGAGACAACCGGCTCGCCGGGGTGCCGGAGCAGGTTTACATTTCTGAAGGCTCTTCATCATAAACCGGGGACGCCGCCATTCATTAGAGTGATTTTGCGAAGATCGTTAAATGGAGAATACCGATGTCCCACGCATTAATGTTTCCAGGCATATATGACGGGTAGGTCAATCGCGTCAACCGTGATCGTGGTATTGCGGTCTACGCCAAGCCGCCCCATCAGAGTCCCACCACTGTGGAGCGGTGATATCAAAGCTACCGGCACCTGCGACGCTCGGAGATGACGAATTGGCGTTGACCTAACAGGCTGTTGAAAAACCCTGCCTCAGGGCAAGGTATTTGAGATAATAGCGGCAGCAGTATAGGTGGAGATAAACAGCATGCGCGGCGGCGACAACTACACTGAGAATTTGTTCTCCGTAGTGAGATTGGAGGACTTCGTTCCCTGCGATCTCCCGCTCCGTCCGTTGCGCACCTGGACCAACGAAGCCCTTCAGCGCATGGATCCACTGTTTTCGCAGATGTACGACACCGGCCTCCAAGGCGGTCGTCCCAGCATAGCGCCCGAGAAGTTGCTTCGAGCCATGCTGCTGCAGGTGTTTTACAGCATTCGCAGCGAGCGGCAGCTCGTTGAGCAGATCTCCTACAATCTGTTGTTCCGCTGGTTCGTGGGTCTGTCCATTGATGACAAACTCTGGAACCACAGCGTCTTCAGCAAGAACCGGGACCGCATGCTTGAGCACGACGTTGTCACGGCCTTTTTTAACCAGGTGGTGGAGATGGCCGAGCAGATGGATCTTTTGTCCGGCGACCATTTCAGTGTCGACGGCACGCTGCTCAAGGCTTGGGCGGGACACAAGAGCGTCCGATGTAAAGACGGCTCCGATGGTGACCGGCCTCCGGATGACTGGCATGGGGAGAAGCGCAGCAACGACACCCATGGCTCTACGACGGACCCCGAAAGCCGGCTGTACAAGAAAACGAGAGGTAGGGCCGCTCAACTGGCCTACCTGGGCCATGCTTTGACTGACAACCGTTACTCGCTGATTGTGAATGTGCGCACGACGCAAGCGACGGGAACGGCGGAGCGTGATGCCGCAGCGGCGATGCTGGCGGACCTGGCAAGGGGCAAGCGCGTGACGTTGGGGGCCGACAAAGGGTATGACACACGCGGGTTCGTAAAAACCTGCCGGGAGCTGGGGGTGACACCACATGTTGCGCAGAACACCCGGCGTACGGGCGGCTCTGCCATCGACTGTCGCACGGTTCGACATCCGGGCTATGAGATCTCGATGCGTGAGCGCAAACGGATAGAGCAGTGCTTCGGTTGGCGCAAAACCATCGGTGGCCTGCGGCAGTTGATGGCCAGAGGCCTGAACCGTGTCGATCAGCGGTTTACTTTGACGATGGCGGCCTACAATTTGGTGCGGATCCGCACACTGGTGGCAACATGAGAATCCTGGGTGGTCATGGTGCACCCTTGGAGCCTCTTGGTTACGGTTCTGAGGGGTTATCTGCAGCTGTTTGCCATCCCCGCAATGATCGGCAGCTTGCACGAACCGAGCTCCGGGAATGGCCGGCCTCAGGAACTCAGGGTGCGTAACTTTGATGCTGAACTGTCGATTCATTGGTTTCTGTAGTTTTTCAACGGCCTGCTAAGGTGCTCGGCATTCATGAGCGGTTTTTATGCGTGGGGTGGCTACGCCAACACGTCGGTCGAGCTCAAGCGCAACAAGGGGCGTTTTTGCTTACCGTTAGCCTAGGGTATGTAGACCTGCCTCATCGGCGGCGCCCGACAGGGCAGCGGCTGATAGCGATGCAGCAAGCTTGACTGAAGTCTGTGCCTGGTGAGGAGGAATCCTATATGCATGATGATCGAAAACGGTGAGGGAGGATTTGAAAAAAGGCGGCGGGCTTGGTTGATCTGCTGCGGCATGGGTAAAAAATGGTCAATATTGTCTAAATAAGATACGGTTCTTCTGGTATTAGCCCTTCCAGTTTAGTAGATACATTGTATAAATAATCCAAATTGTTGATACTGATTCTTTCAGAAGCTATTTATGATTAATTGCTAAATGTCACTCGCGTAGTTTCTTTCAACACAGCTAGGACTCGGATGTGGCTTGTCACTATGGAGCTGCATACATTATAGCTACCAGCGTCGAAAATCATCGGTTTCTCGGCCGGCGTTAGCAGCGAGGCGATTCGTACTCAAATTTTTGGCTGCTTTTATTGGGTTCTGGATGTGGGTTTAGCCTTTATAGTTTTCGCATCACTATCATGTTGAATCGTTCTAACGCAGATCGATTTATTTTTGGTCTGCTTGGATTGCTGAAAATATGATAAAACGTGTTCATCCGATATCGGTGGAGAGAGTATGAGCGTAGGAAGACTGCAGGATAAGGTTATTATAATCACAGGTGCACTCGGGGGAATTGGGCGCGCCTCAGCGATTTTGTTCTCGCGTGAGGGTGCTAAGCTTCTATTGAGTGACCTTACAGAGGAAGGAGGTGAGCAGTTTGCCGAATCACTTCCGACTGATAGTGTTTTCATGAAACATGACGTCGCCAGCGAAGAAGATTGGGTGAATGTGTTGGAAAAAGCGGAAGCGGATTTTGGTCATGTTCACGGGCTAGTCAACAATGCAGGTATGGTGCTGATTGGAAATGTCGTGGAGACAACCCTTGAGCAGTGGCGTCTCGTACATGCAGTCAACCTTGATGGAGTGTTTCTTGGCTGTAAACACGCATTACCGGCAATTGAGCGCGCAGGGGGTGGTGCAATTGTCAATATTTCCTCAATTGGAGCGATGCATGGAGTGCCGTATGTTGCGGCGTATTGCTCTAGCAAGGGTGGCGTGAGGTCGTTGACTAAAGCAGTTGCTGTTCAATGTCGTGAGGCAGGAAATAATATACGTTGTAATTCCGTGCACCCGGATGGTGTGAAAACACCCATGGTCGTCAAGGTCGCTACCGGACAAGAGAATGCAACCCGAGATGAGATTGAATCCATATCAGAAGGTAGCGATCGATACTGCGAGCCTGAAGATATTGCCAGCGTGCTGTTATTCCTGGTGTCGGACGATTCTCGTTACGTTAACGGAGCCGAGATTATGGTTGACAATGCTGCTCTGGTCGTCGGTCCGACATGAAATTGATGTAGAAAATTGGAGTTTCTATTTGACGAGCCTACCGAAAGCTCACAAGAAATCTAGAGAATCTATTCGGCGATCGAATAGCTGGCCCATCAAGCTGCGACGGAGCTGGCAGACTCGTGCCATTCGTCTCGAAATATAACGAACCATCTGGTCGGGGCGTTGATCATAAATGTGTTTTGCGTAGCTATTTAGGTAAACCTGTCCCTCGTCAGTCGTCAAAAAACTTCGTCCAACCAACTCTTCTATATCATTCGATTCTTCGCACGCATAGGCTGTGGCAAACGATTCACGATCGGCTATGAAACGAACCATGCGTTTAATCCAAGTGACTCTCTCTACCGCCCAGCGATCGGTAACGATAGGATCGATACCTTCCTCAATTTCCTGTAACAGCGAATCAAATACCCAGTTTGGTGTATCGACATCGCTCGGGCTGAGCGGTGGGGTGCCGTGTTGAGCCAGTTTGTGCTCTGCCAAAAGAATGTCGCTGGCAGCTCGCATGAGTAGAGCCTCATACATATATTTCTGTGGTGCATCAACGCTTGGATTGGCGGCTCCCAGAGATTGTCTTATGAGCAAGCTGCTGCGCACCAGAGTCAGCAGTATATAGAAAATCAGTCGCTCACGGTCGATACGTATCTGACTATATCGTGAATAGACGGATATCAGTTTCTGTACGGAACCCATTGGGACTGACATGCTTCGAATACATATGCGTGCCAGATCCTCCATTGGGTCGCCCAGATGAGAAGTTTCCCAGTCTACGATTCCACTCATTGACTCACCGTCAAATAGGAAATTCCCGGGGCCAATATCACCGTGTACTAAACTTATTCTTCCTGCTCCTTCCGGCAAATGATTTAGAAGCCAAGATATGGCCACTTCGAATAATGGATCACACAAGTCCTTGTTGGAACGATAAATGGCGATAGTGGGTTCGAGCAACTGGCGAGCGCATTGGTTTATGGATTCGGGTAGGGCGATACCTTGTTCGGAAAACACTACAATATCCAAATTATGCAGCAGTCCAAGGTTCTGCATTAATTCTTCGGTTACAATATAGCGAGATTCCTCATTGGTAATTATGTTGAAGTCAGACGTTCCTGGTAGTTTTTCTACAAGCAAAGCACTACTTTTTTCATCGAAGGCGCGCACGAGTGGTACCTTGATGCTAGTCCCAGCCAGCAATGATAGGATGCGGGCATCCTGCGCATTCCCTGACCCGGTTTGCGAGTCCTCCTGCAATAGAAGCACCAAATCTTCTGTGTCACCTTGAAGGTTTAACCTTAATACGATGTGATATGCCCTGCGAGAGAGACCACCAGGCAATCGTTCGGCGGATACCAGCGTAGCATTTGTCGTGCGCTCAATCCAGCTAGCGATCGATTCTGATATTTCGGCATTACCCGCTACCGTCACTTTTGGCGCCTTCACGTTGGCTTTTTCACAAAGCGTATTGCTCCATTCAGAAACGGTATTCCAAATCTATTCCGTACGTCCTTGGCTCTCCGTAAGAGGTGATACGATTTGCATAAAGTCCAGCAAAACTTCCAAGTGAATCTAGATAGTATTCTTCATCGAGCAGGTTTTTTCCCCACACTGATAAACGGTAGCCACCTTTTCCAAACCAGTCGTTACCGGTCAGCGAGAGTCTTGAGTTAAGCAGACCATAGGGATCAATATTGAAGCCTGGGCGCTTTAATGCTGGGGCATCGCTTTCGTCGCGCCAAGCATAGTCAATAGAGAAATTGACTAGCCCTAGAGAAGTCTGCAGGACATCTGCGTCTAAAGTCGCATTGATGGAATGCTTTATCGCATACGGAACCTGCCACAGATCGGCATCGTCATTTTTTACTTCTCTAACATCGTTTCCAAGATATGCATAAGAGACAGACGCACGCGCAGTTCCAGTTAATGCAAAGACGATGTCTGACTCGAGCCCGTAGATTTCTGCCTTCCCTGCATTTTGGGTTATTGTAAGGGCTGGATTCGGCTGGTCCGGTACCAAGATGTCCAGTTGGATATCGCTATAATCCATGTAGAACAACGCGCCGTTAAAACGCAGCCTGCGTTCCAAAAGCTCACTCTTCCAGCCGAGCTCCCACGAGACCAGATTTTCCTCGTCAAAAGCCTCAGCAAATTCAGTTTGACGCATGTTAAAGCCGCCGGATTTGTAGCCAGATGTTACGCTCGTGTAGAAGCTGATATTATCCCGCAAATCATAGTTGATGATCAGGGAAGGACTGACGTTATTAGAGGTAAGAGAGCCCTGTTGGAGAACTGCACCGCGACTTGTGCCTTCACGTTTATCTCGCGTGAAGCGAGCGCCAAAGGAATATGACCAAGGCGAAGACGCGTCGGTTCTCCAAGTGAGCTTGCCATACCCTGCCCAGGATTCATTTTTTGCAGCAATGTTCCGGTCGCTGTTGACGCCGAATATCGGGATCTGGTCTGTTGCCAGTTCACGAGCGCTCTCGGTGAAATAGTATATTCCAGCGATGTAATCTAATCGTTCGTTGGCTGAGCTACCTATGAGATTCAACTCTTGTGACCACTGGTCTTGGTCGACATTCAAAGGATTGTTGAGGAAAAGAGCAATATCCGGGTTACCCGAATAGTCTGCATAAGCTTTTTGCTCCAACTCCCGATAGGCGGTTATGGACTTAAGCTCACCTAACGCAGTATCGATATTTACAGTTAGTGTATGGCCACTGCTCCGGTCTTCACTGTCTTTAACGGGGGTCAGCAGCTTTGCTATGCTTACCCGATTCGGTTGAGGTGTGAGCACACCAGCAAACTGAGCGTTTGGCTCGTTCATATGCCAATATACAGTCGTATATTTCGACTTTGAGTAGTCAAAAGCGTAATCGACAGTAGTAGATTCCATAGGGTTCCAACGAACGTCTAAACGCGTCGCATCTCGATCGTACTCGTGGAAGTCTGATCCGGCTCCTGAGTTTTCAATCCAGCCGTCACGCTGGCTGTGCTCGTACCCGGCTTTTGCGGAAAGGTTTTTAGTGACTGGCAGGTCTAGGGTGGTCTTCGAACGCACTTGGTCGAACCGGCCAAAAGTCAACAATTGAGAAAACTCTGAAGTGCCGGAGGGGCGTTTTGTAATGATATTGACTGCGCCACCGGTAGTATTTCTCCCATACAAGGCTCCTTGCGGGCCGCGTAGTACCTCTATCCTTTCTATATCCGCTACATCTGCCGCCAGGCCCATGTTTCGCGCTATGTAAACTCCGTCAAGGTACATGGCAACAGGGGAGTCCTGGGTGATCTGACTGTCGGCACCTCCAATACCGCGAATAAAGAAGCGCAAAGTGGTGGGGCTCGCGCCATGCGGCCGTATCGCAAGATTAGGTACGAGCGATCCGATGTCGCCGACGTTGGTCACTCCCAGGCGTTGTATAGCGTCATTGTCCAGTACTGCTATAGAAATTGGAGTATCTTGCAGACTTTGCTCAACCTTCTGTGCCGTTACGACGACCTCTTCGAGAACGGGAGCAGCGATTGATGATTCTGCCAGTGTAAGTAACATGCTAGCCAAGACGACTCTGGATCTCGGTAGAGGGAAGCTTTTTATCATTTTATTCTCCAAGCGCGACAGGCATCTGAACGACTCCCAACACAGTAAGTCTGACGTCGCGAATTTCATCGGACAATACTCAAAAGTGATGGGAAATTGTTGCTGCTGGAAATCGACAAGAATTTTTCAAATGGCTGCACTGAAAATTGATAGCATTTTCTGGTGATGGATAAATGACCACTGTTCCTTTTCTGACCGCAGGCTGTGGTCGACCGATTGCGGCAAGGCCGGTCAGTGCCAGCGATAATTTCGCCATCGTGACTACATTAATAGTTTACGCCACGACCTGCCATCGGGCCCAGAGCGTCAGCTAGGATTACCCGCTCCCTGGCCGTGCGCCACAGTAAATATTCAATGTAAACAGAATCACCACTGCGTGCTGCTTCTGGTGCTAAGGACAGCATGGCCTGGCGAGCGGCGTTATAGGTTTCTATGGGTGCCGAGGCGAGCTTTTTTGCCCTTTGAATTTCTTCTTCTTCGTAGCGGGCGACGCCGTAGCGTAACAGTGCAGTTTGTACTTTCTGGAGCTGGATTAGGGCCTTAGTCCGGTGCCTGATAAACTCATCGGATGCAGCCGGAAATATGACTTGCTCCATTGATGCTGTGAGATGATCGGGCAGGTACGCCCATTCCATTTTGATTGTTGGCAAGGGCTCGGCTTGCGGCATCCTCTGGCCGCTGTTCGCGCCGATTTTACGCATGAGCTCAAAGCGGTTTACGTGGCCCCAGAGGAACAACATGGCAACATCCTGATTCACCGTCGACCTGGACAGGCCCATTTGTATGCCAACGCACCATTCAGTAAGCATGAGCACCACGCAGTAGTTTAGGTGTTCGCGGTTCACCGGCTGCCCGCTCGCCGCCTCGTACTCGCCAATCAGGTGATCAGGGCTACCAAAATCGACTCCGAGTGCACGGCAGAGAATGCAGGCAAGATCTTCCAATGGGTGGCCTATATGGGCCAGCTCCCAGTCGATTAGTGCCGCTAACTCACCGTCTTGGGAGAACAGGAAGTTGCCCGGTCCTACGTCGCCATGCACCAGCACTGAGGGGCGATCGCGATCGGGCACATTATTGGCCAGCCACTCCAGCGCGAACATCGTTACCGGGTCCTTGTCGGGTACCCTTGTCTCATAAAGATTACGCCACATGGCCAGGGATTCATCAATAGCGTCTCCAACGTTCCTGCGTGATTCGAAGTCAGGTACGCCCAGTTCTGCAAGGTCGAGTTTCTGTAGTTCAACGACGGTCCAAATGAGTTGCGCTTCTAGTTTCCGTTGTGAGTCATGCGGTAGTGTTTTCTGATAGCTGGTGAATCCTTCTACATGCTCTATCAGGAGGGCGTTCAAAAGCTCGTCGTGAGCTATGATGGCCGGTACCGGCAAGTCTCTGCCGCAGACCGGGGTGATGAAGCGCCGTTCCCGATCGAGGTTCATCTCGGTGCCGGATAGGGGGCCTTCACCGGTATCGACCCGCAAGAAGTAACGATTGCCGTTATTGAGCGTGACACTGTAGCTCCGCCGGGAGGCACCACCAGGGATTAGTTTGAGAGATTTCACGGGGTTGTGACAGGTTGCCTCTACCCATGACTGCAGTTGTGCCTCGAGAGTGTTGCCCATGTCCTCTATCCTCCCAGTGTCATTTTTCAAGGATTGCTACCTCCTGTCGCGCTCGCCATAGCGCTAGGCTCCATGCATCCTGCTCCTCCCCGTAGACCTTGCCGTATGGTGTCACCCACTCCATGAGACACAGTACGCAGATGAAATTGGCGTAGGGCAGGTAGACGAACCGGTTCAGTGGCCGACCATGAATTTTCAGCTTGCGCCCACCCGTATCGACCAAGCTGACATCAATTGCTTGCACTCGACCATTGCGGTAGCGGACTTTCCGCTCCCCACTTTTCAGTGGTAATTTTTTTCCATCCAGTAGCAGGTAACCCTTGATGACATTCTCGATTTCACCCCCCGGTGTGGAGTAGCCCAAGAAGGCTATGTCTTTCGATTGCCCATGAAAATAGCCTAGGCGGATGTCGTCACCGAGCACGCGTGGACCCCAGGAGCGGTCGCGAATTCCCCAACAGTCGATGGTGTGCTCCTTGCCGTCCAGATTCAGTCGCCCGCTGTAATGACCGGACTGGTCTATGTGACCGTTGAAGAAATCGGCAGCGCCTTCGGTTCCGGTTTCCTCCGGGGGGAACTGGGCTTTGAAAGTCATCTTCAGTTCGGCCTCGGCATTTTTGAAGCTCATGGCATATTCGTGACCTGGCTTGACCACTTGCAACTTGTTCCCGGTAGGCAGCGCCATGTCGCGCAGGTCGATGCGCCCTTCCAGGGGGGCGCTGGTTTCATAGACATACACGGGGATGTCCCATGGCAACTCACCGTTGTTATCCCAGATAAGGCAGCCGCCACCAAGTATTCCGGTGACTGGCCGCACCCAGTTATAGAAATAGATAGAGATGGCTGCGGAAGGAATCCACGCACCGAACCACACGGTTTCCATCCAGCGTGGTTGTGCCGGGTCAAAACTGTGAAAGGTATCCACGCTGTCCTCAATGACAAGCTCAAACGACATGGGGAGTGCCTCCTTGAAAGTGTTTCAGTGACTATAGGTATGGTTTAAGGAGCCGCCTATCCTCAAAAGGGATGAGACTTTGCAGTTTCACCAGTTCTGGTGATTGCCGCTGTGCGTGGGCGGGGCGACACTAACAGCTGGAAACAGCCCGGCAGGGTGGGGAGGTAGTGTGGGTAGGCTTAGTAATAAAACAGCCATTATCACGGGTGCGGCACAGGGCACCGGCGCAGCCATTGCGCGACGGTTTGTTGCAGAGGGGGCCAGGGTATGTCTGTTGGATGTGCGTGAGGAGGCCTTGGAAACCATCGCAGCTGATTTGGGTAAAACAGCTATTTCCCTACGCGCGGACGTTTCCTGTGCTGCGGATTGGGCAGCGGCAGTGGAGCTCACGGAGTCCCGTTTCGGTAGCCCGAACGTGCTTGTTAACAATGCGGCGTTGCTTGACATCAGCCTGTTGGAAGATCTGCAGGAGGACGTATTCACGCGTCTTTTCCGCGTGAATCAGTTGGGCCCGACACTCGGTATGCAGGCAGTGTTGCCCGCCATGAAAAAAGAGGGCTATGGCAGCATTGTGAATATCGGTTCCACGGACGGCGTCGGCGCCCAGGACATCGGGCTTGTCGCTTATGGTTCGACCAAGTTCGCGCTACGTGGCATTACACGTATGGCCGCTATGGAACTGGGCCGCTACGCGATCCGCGTCAATTGCGTTAACCCTGACTCGGGCAATATTGAGATGAGCCGCCCGTTTCTGCCCGCTGAATTGGATGCCGATGCGGCTATGCAGCAACATGTTGAGCAGATTCTGGCCCCCCCGCCCTGGGCGAGTGGTTTTCACCGTTTTAATGAGATAGCGGCGATGGTTTGTTTTCTGGCCTCAGACGAGTCTTCAGGGTGCACGGGTAGTGATTTTCCGGTCGATGGGGGCTATGTTGCCGGCCGTCGCTATCGGGAGTAGTGGCCTGCAACGCGCTCCGGGCGTGCCGCAATTCTAGTCAATCTTGATGATGGCCGGTGCTCAGGATCTGTCGCAGAATGAATGTGACACTCCCAAATGGTGAGAGGATAGACCAAATGACAATAAAAAATCGAACGAACCATTGCTCCACAACGATTGCAAACGGCTTGCTGTTAGCGGCATTCGCGACAAACGTTGCTGCGCAACCCGTGCTGGAAGAGATCCTAGTAACCGCACAGAAGCGTGAGCAGGGTTTGCAGGAAGCCCCCATTTCGTTGGCCGTTTTTACCGAGGCAGCTATTGAACGGCTGGGTATCACCAATGTGGGTGATATATCGAATTCCGTACCCAATGTTAGGGGTACTACCTTTGGCGTGAGCCCAACGACCATGCGCTTCTATATACGCGGCATCGGTATTTCGGATGCCCAAGTGACACAGGATCCACCCGTGGGCGTATATCTGGACAATGTCTACTTGGCGCGTAACTCTGCCTTGACGTTGGATGTCGCGGACATTGAGCGAATTGAGGTCCTGAGAGGACCTCAGGGCACATTGTACGGTCGTAATACAACGGGTGGTGCTATCAACATTATCAGCGCAAAACCGAGCGATGAATTCAGCTTCAAGCAGAAGTTCTCATTCGGTGATTACAGCCTGTTCCGCTCTCAATCGATTCTGAACGTGCCCTTGGGGGACACACTGGCGGGTAAGTTCGTGTACGAGCACCACGAACGTGAGGGTTGGATAGATAACCTGGGTGGCGGCGACGACTTCAACCAGTTCGACAAGGATTCCCTGCGACTGGCACTTCGCTGGACGCCTTCGGAAGAATTGACCGTCGACTATACCTACGATCGCTCTGAGAACGATTTTACGGGTAATTACTACACTATCGGTGAGCCATCCGCGGGTGCCCCACCTGGGGTCGTTGCACAAACCAATCGCCAAGACCGAGCTGCGCTGCCAACGCCCATGAAGAGCAGCACAGACGAAGGGTGGGGCCACGGTCTGCACATTAGCCTGATAACCGGTGTTGGTGAAATCAGGTCGATTACAGCTTACCGCGAGCTCGAACAATTCGTGTACAACGATTTTTCTGGCAATCCCACTACCAGCGTATTTCTTAACGATCCGCTTGACCTTCAACATGAGCAGTTCTCTCAGGAATTACAGCTGTTGGGAGCCACCGAGAGCGAGCGTTTTGACTATGTGGTCGGGCTCTATTACTTTGAGGAAGAGGGCCATGAGGTAGCGCTCGATAAAATTCCATTGTTCGGTGTGGCTTCGCCACGCAATGTTATTGCAAAAAACGAGGCCGTGGCGTTTTATACCGAACTTGGCTGGACTCCCGGAGGCGATTCGGACTGGCACCTGGTTTTGGGCGGACGTTATACCGAGGACGAGCGCAGCGCTAACAATAATATCGCCCCGGAGGCCGATGCGAGCTACAGCAAGTTCACTCCATCCCTTACCGTCAACTACCAGCTAAATGATGATATCAACCTGTATGGCAAGGTCAGCACCGGCTATAAGTCGGGCGGCTTTAATCTGCGCGCTGCATTTTTCACCGAGAGCTTTGACGAGGAAAACCTGATTTCCTACGAGGCAGGCTGGAAAACGGAGTGGATGAACCGCCGCGTACGCTTTAACGGCGCGGTCTTCGTAATGGACTATGAAGATATCCAACTCAATATTCTCGTCCCGAACCAGCCCAACCCGACATTGACCCAGACGGAGAACGCAGGCACCGCAGAAATATGGGGTATCGAGACCGACATTACCGTGGCGATTAGCGAGCGGGTAACCGGCACTGTCTCTTACGGCTACCTTGATACAGAAGTGACAGAGGTCGAGGGCGACGATGCGGACCTCTACGATCTGCCCAACGCTCCGGAGAATTCCATGGCGGCCACTTTGTCATGGCGTATCGCGGATTTCTCTGCTGGCTCCCTGCAATTTGATGCGGACTACTCTTGGCGTGATGACTCATTCACGGGTGGCCGGGTTACAATCGGAGATGATATTAAATCCTACGGCGTTGCCAATTTACGCTTGTCCCTGGATGGTGAAGACTGGATCGGCAACGGAGACTATTCCGTGGCTCTCTGGGTACGAAACCTGAGTGACGAGGAATACTTGACTGATTCCTTTGGCAGCTTCGCGGGACTTCACGCGAACCAGATTGGTGCCTACGGCGCTCCGCGTACTTACGGCGTAGACCTGACCTACCGTTTTCGCTGAAAGGTGCATTGTAATGGATGATTGTCGTACGATCGAAAACCTGCTTGTTCGCTACATGGAATTGGTCGACGCTGGTGAATTGAAGGCAATGTCGGAACTATTCCACAACTGCACACTCTGTTCACCAGCGGATGAACAGGGTGTAACAGGCTCTGCGGCAGTGCTGGAGACTTACCTCAAAAGCACACGCATTTATCCGGAAACTGGTACCCCTAGAACCAAGCACGTCCTTACGAATATCTTCATCGAAGTAGATGAGGCGGGCCAAACGGCGGTATCGAGATCCCAGTACACTGTGTTTCAGGGAACAGAGTCTTTGCCTTTCCAGCCCATCGTGGCGGGTCGCTACCATGATCAGTTTGTCAGGACTGACGGCGGCTGGGAGTTTCACCGCCGCACGATTTTCGTTGATTTTATCGGGGATCTTTCAGCGCACCTGTTAACGGATATCCCCAAAAGCTCTCTGAGCTAAAAGCCAGGCCCGGTTGCTGAATCGGGCCGTGTTTCAAAGTGTGCGCACTTGGTCGAAACTCCAGTAGGCCGTCAGTGATAACAACTTGCCTTCCGGACTGGCGCGATAAACGGTGACATTGGACACGGTCAGGATCTCAGTGGCGGAGCGCTCGGTGCGGGTCGTCATCAGGTTCGCACAGGAGTCGCCGGCCTCGAAAGACTGCTGGATCGTCCCGCTGATAGTGTTGCCGGCGATCGCCAGGTCCCAGAAAGCGGCTATTGCGTCGATCCCCTGGTGACCGAACCCCTGCGGATCCAGCTCCGATACGCCGTAGGGGTCCTGCACAATGGCGTTGTTGTCGAACAGCGCCAGCCAACCGGCCTTATCGGCCGCAGAGACCATGTCCAGCGATAGTTGTCCCAATTCTTTTGCCGAACGTGGCATGGTGTGTACTCCTCAATTAGCTGAGTCTGGAAACAGGGTCTGGATGCCAAATTCTGTATCAATCTGTGCTTCCGCACAGACGGTCACGGTTGGACTATTCTCTATGTCCATGAAACTCGCCAGATCCTGCCAGTGCGCCTGCCCAGCCTCAGTCTCGTACCACTTGGCGGCTGCCTCGAGAGCGCGTTGGTCCGGCCAATGATTTTCCGCCATTCCAATGTACTGGGGATCTCCCTCGATAAGCATCAGTCGATTGAGCGTGATTTCAGGGTGATCGCGCAGATCCCATTCGCGCGTGTGCTCGCACCACCGGGTGAAAAAGTCTTCGCGTGACCAGCCAGGCTTCATCCTGACGAATGTAAATGTCTTGAGCATGATTCATTTCCTCCGCGCCTTTATTGAACGATGGTGGCGCCGGTGGAGCAATCATCAATTTTGTTGATTGGTGAGCGCGAGGCTGCGATATTCAAGGGATATGTGTGCTGTGCAGCCTACAAATTTCATACAAATTGCGGATTACGCCAGGTGTATTCAATGCATATATTGGTGTTCACTGATCAGCAGCGGAGGCGATTTATTGATGGCTACAAACAGAGTGACCAACAGCCTGGTCGTTGCGACTGCCGAGGATGACCGCTTCCATCCCGTCACTGCCAGCGAGGAAAGCTGGATTGAGACCCTTTGGTTCCCCTTCTGGCTGCCTGAAGAGAAAATGAGCTGCTACGTGCACGTGCATTTTTGCCCCAATAAATCGATCTACCGTGGCTCCATCTTTGGCTGGCAGGCGGACAATGAGTTGGTGTTCTTGGAGCGCTTCGAAGAGCCCTTGCCGAGCTTGACTGAGTATGGGAATCTCACCAATCTCAGCCTGCCTATCGGACTTCGCGTGGCTTCCCTGAAACCGCAGCAGACCTTTGAGGTGAGTTACCGGCATGCCACGGGAGGATTCCACTTTATCTTCGACGCGATTATGCTGCCGATCATGATGACCCCGGATGCTTCCCCCGGCATGTTCCAGGGGCATATGAACCAATCCGGGCAGGCACGCGGCAAGTTCGAGCTAAACGGTCGCCAGTCCAGCATCAACTGCTACACGGTACGAGACCGTTCCTGGGGGCCGCGCAAGGTTTCCAGTGGCCACCGCGCGGGGAACTGTCACGGCACTGGCAAGGGAGCTTCGTTCTATATCTACGTTCAGCCCGACGAGAAAGGTATCGAACAGATCACCAACGGACATTTTTTGATGGGTGACAGACTGGCGCGTGTCGTAGCGGGCGAGCGACGGATTGAATGGGATGACAGTCGGCCGGTAACGATTGATATTGATGCGGAGGACGAGTCCGGCAGGCGGCTCAGGGCGCATGGTGAATGTCTTAACCGACGGATAACACTGTCACCACCGAATCTTTGCGTGGTACTGAATCTTGTCCGCTGGAATGTAAGCGGTGAAACTCTCTGGGGAGAGAGCCACGATGTCTGGTCCGAGGATGCATGGATAGCATCCGGTAAAAGTCCCGTCAGCGAGTGAGCTCAACCAAGGTTCGCCGTGCTGTGAAAGATGAGGCCGATCAGTTCCGACATGCGGTGCGCGCCTGTTTTGTCGTAGACAGAGCGCAACTGTGAGCGCGCGGTATTTGTGGAGATGTTTAACGCATATGCGGCCTGGCCGACAGCCATACCCTCGCATAATTTCAACACCAATAGGGATTCTGCGCGCGTCAGTCCGAAAAGCTGAGCGATTACTTCGCGTGACAGAATATGACGCATGGCGCCGTCACTGATGAACACGGCCAGCCCAACGTTGGTAGCGCTGAAATCATAATCAGGTAGCAGGAACGGTCGCACCAGTAGCTGCAGTACATGGCGCTCTCCGCCGTCGTCAAATTCCAGGCGCAGCGCCCCAATGTCTTCTCCTTCCTCCGCCTGAAAAGTATCTCGAACCTGCTTGAGAATGGCTTGCCAACCACTGTTGCTTTTTTCGTCGGTTAACTTCAGGTGCTGGTCTCTTACCTGAATAACCGAACTGTTGCGCGTAATACTTTCAGCCACCTCATTGATACAAATGATGTCATCCTGACTATCAAGAATTATTGCGCCCACCAGTAACTGGTTGAGGGCCCGCGAGTAAACCCGGTTTTCAATTTTCAACACCGTGTTGCGTGAATAATGGCCAAGAGCTTCTTTGAGGTGCGGTATTAGGCGCACGATGAGGCTCTTCTCCGCGACAGAGAAACGCGGCATATCACGACGCCGTGAAAGGCGCATCTTTGCGGTGCCGTAGGCGGGTACGTTGATATCTATTGCCAGCATCTGGTCGATACGGACATTAGCGTTGTTGAGAAGCTCTCGGTAGTAGCTGGTCTCTCGCAACGCTTCTTCGGAAATCACGTCCTGAAGCGAGAAAAGGTAGTCAGGCGTGATGGTCAGGAAGGGATCATCGCGAAAATCACTGCTGCGGTATCGGTTCTCACACTCCTCGTTGGTACCCACGCTGATTATTGCACCACCATCGCGATCCGATGGCTGGCGTAGCACCAGCGTGCCTGTTGAAATGCCTATGTGTTCTTTCAGCAAATCGAGAAATCCGTGCCATGGTGGAACCTCGTGCACGCCACAGTAAATGCTGGCCACCAGATCCTCGTATTCAAGGCCATCCGCTCGACCAGCGATGGTATTGGGGGATAACTGTGAGAGATTGGCGGTGCTTCTAACGCTCAGCGTCGACTTCATTTCAGCATGCTCCACGGGAGGCAGTTCTCTAGTGCCTTTGATACCAGATTGGAGAGCTCCATGCACGTTCCTGGATCACGGGTCGGTGCGTTGGTTCACAACAGGCTTCCAGTCCCGGTCCGATCGTGGATGGAGTATCGCATCTCACCCCGCTGGCAACGCAGATGCGTTGGCTCCATCTACAAGTGGGGTTCTCAACGACGCGAGAGTAATACCACGCATCTGCGTCGGGGTCGAAAGCTGGATCACTCCACACGCTGCAAAGCTGACTGGCTCCAGTGCCGGTCGGTCGGCAACTGCCGGGTTGTACACCGGCACCGTTATTCGGATTGCCCGCCAAGTCGTAGACGGTCTCCCCGATTTCTCCTGCGCTATTGCGCCAGCCCTTGATAATCTGGATTCGTTGCAAACCGACTTCACCGTCCGGGTCCGCAGTGGCCGCTACCAGGAACGCCGGTGCTGCCCCGGGAGTCGGTCTCTCTGGCAGGACACCGCCCATGGGTACCCCCGTAGCGTAGGCGTGCTGCACCATGTCGTTCAGGTCGCAGAGGTCGGGGTCGAGGTCCCACCCTCCAAACAAGCGGCTGGAGATTCGCGGGCCACTGGTGCCGTAGACTTCTCGGCGTTTGAGGGCTTCGAAGAGAGACTCGCGCGTATTCTCTTCGGCCCAGAGCACGGCGAGGCCGCCCGGGTTGTAAGCGGCGTTGTCCGGCAACCCCGGCGGCACCTCGTTCCGAGCAGAGGAGCCGGCACCGCCATGCCCGGGGAAGCCCGCTTCCTCCACCGCGCCCGGGGTTCCAAGGTGTGTATCCGTGCTGGCCAGAAAACCCAGCTGGTAGGGATTCACTGCCAGCGAAGACTGTAATTCCAATCCCTTGGACAGGATCTCACGCGCAAAGCCGGTGGTTGGAGTGGGGGGTGCATCCCCCATCATGCTCCCGACGGGTAACTGCTCGAATGCGCACAGCTCATCACGCGTAGCGCCCCGTTCAAAGTAGCACTCCGAACTGCCCTTGTGCTGCATGATTTCCATTATGCGTTCGAAGCTCGCTTGCAGGGTCGCCCGCTCTGCTGTTTGTGCCGCAACTCCCGGGAACATCAGGCCCGCGCTGAGGTTGGCGTTATGCGGAATTACCAGCGCATCACAGCTGTTGTCGCGCAAACGGCACTGGTCAAGAAGTCCCTGCCATAGGTCTTCGGCACGCGGATACTCGATAAAGGAGAACGGCAGCCCGGGTACTTCCAGGTTGCGGAATACTACGTTGCGGTGCAGGTTGCCTCCCGTAGAGGCATCCATACCCGTCCACTCGTAGCCCACGAACGCGGTAAACTCGCAACTGGGGGCCGTTGTGGATGCGTCCCTGGCAGCTTCGATCATTTCTCGCCAGGGCCCCGCTGCTGCCTGCCTGCAGTAGTCGCCGTCCTCTCCACAGAAACCGAGTCGCTCTGCGTCGATGTTGGCTTTATAGTTGAACAGGTAGTACGCCCCGAGAGGGATATAACGGTAGAGTAAACACTGCCAGGAGCGAAAGCCCGGCGCGCCGGGGTCATTGCAGATTGAGACCTCACCAAACAGTTCGGCGTGATCAGATACCATGGCAAAATCCAGCGGTCGAGGGAGTGCAAGTGTGCGGCCTGGTTCGCCATTCTTTGACCATGGCTGTAGGCCGATTACTTCTCCCTGGGCGAAACGGTAGGCCTGCTCTGGTGTAGTTCGTGTGTCTTGGGTGCTGGCGTCGAGGGAATATCGGGTATGGACGTGCAAATCGCCGAAAAAAGCCGTGCGCAGCGGAGCGTAATGGTCGCAGCGGGTATCCGCTGCATTCGCCAGCAGCGCCAGGGGTGTCAGCAGCAAACAGAAGACCGCGCAGATGCTTTCTGCTTTCATGGGAGTGTCTCCTTTTGGGATGCAGACACCGGGTAGGGACCCAGTAGCAGCGTCAGCACGGTCGCAATGAGTAACACGGCGACATTAAGCAGCAGGGGAAGTTCATAGCTGCCGAAACGGTCGAAGCCCAGGCCCATGAAGAGAGGCCCCGCCGCGGCTCCGACCATGAAGCAAGCATAAAAAAAACCATAAATCTTGCCGTAGTTGGCTTGGCCAAAATACCGGGCGGTGAGGAATGCCATCAGATCCATCTCCGCTGCGGTGCCGAAGCCTAGAGAGATCGCGATCAACACGAGCAAAGCGGGCGACGGAGCAAGTGACAGGCACAGTATCCCGGCCGCAGTGAGCAGGAACATCCAGAGTGCCACTCTTGGTGCAAAGAAGTGGTCCATCAGCGCGCCCGCAACTACCCGACCGATCACGAGACCGACTCCGATCAGACCAGCGAACATGGCAGCGGTTTGTGCCGACATATTGCGGTCAATTAGAATGGGAACCAGATGGATATTGGTGGCAGTGAAACCTGCTGAAACTGTTACAAACATGGCAGTCAGCACGACGAAATTCCGGTCGCGCACTAGTTGGCCATAGCTGAAAGTCTGCGACTTACTCCCGATCGCGGGCAGCGGTTCCGGGCTGTCGCCCCCCCCTGCGCGCTCCCGTCGCAGAACTCGCAAGTAATGCAGAGCGACGAGTCCGCTAACCGTGCAACAGAGCAGGGCCAACGCCATGTAGCCTCCACGCCAGTTAGCGTGGGAGATGAACCACTGTAATGCTGGCGGCAACGCAGCGCTGATCACCCCCACTCCCGCTAGCGCCAGCCCCAGCGCCAGCCCCAGCCGATCGCGGTAACGGGCCGCGACCATGCCCGTGTGCACAACGGCGTTGGTACCGGCGCCTACAAGGGCAGCGGTAGTGCACAGGGCGTAAAAATACCAGAGCGCGCCCGTTTGCAGGCTGAGAGCAATAAACGCGGATGCAAATAATATGGCAGAAGTAACAAGAACGCGCACGGGGCCGATCCTGTCAACGATAACACCGACCACTGGGGTTGCCAGCGCGAGAGAGAGGGTGGCGAGGGTGAGCCCCAGAGAGACCTCGGCGCGGCTCCATTGGAAGTCCCTCGCCAGGGGCAAGATGAACAGCCCGAAAGTGCCGACCGTGAGTGACGCTTGGGAGAAACCCATTCCAAGTGAAGCGGCCGTCAGTGTTTTCCACCTGCCTGCGAACGGGTTCAGCATAGGCCGCCGCCGGCCTCAACCCAAGTGCCGATCACCGGTCCATCCTGAGGCGGCGAGATGCTTTTGGGCGAAGTCGAGAGGTTCCTCTCCCAGCCGGGTACCCAGTGTGTCATTCCAGCGGTTGAGAAAACCGAAAAATGCAACTACCGCGACCAGTTCAAGAATCTGGCGATCCGAAAAATGCGCATGCAGCGCGTCGTAATGTGCTTGCTGAACCTGGTTGGGCACGGAACCAGCCGCGGCGGCAAAGCGAAGCAGGTCGCGTTCGGCGGCCGTAAACAGGGGGGAAGATTCAAATTCCCAGATGGCGCTGAATTTATCGGGTGCCACTCCCGTCAATTGCACCGCATTGTGCGCCGTGTGGGCGCTGCAGAACTGGCAACCTGCGACACGCGATACCATGTGCCCCGCCAGCCACTTTGACTCCTGGTGTAGCTCTCCGGGGCCGACACAGACGGTGGTCAGTGCCTGCATCGACTCCGCGAGCCCTGGCACACAGGACATAAGCAGGGCATTTTCCGGTACCTCACCAAAGTGCTCTTTGACAGCTTCCAGCCGTTTGCGGGTTTCCTCCGGAAATTCATTCAAATCCGGAATGTGAACGGTTTTCACGATGATACCTCGCAGAGGATATTTATTTTATGACCACGAATCACCGTAGGAGACTATGGAGCAGGCGCGCCTGTTGCAATCATCACAATTGGTTATGTGCGATGTAGAAGTAGCGCAACACGTCCCATGTTCAGCGCGCGAAACAGAGGTTATATCGCTCTCAAGCCAGAACGTGGTTGATGTTTTCGCACAAAATCCAGCGCACCGCAGACGGATCAGTCAGGTATTCCTCGTCAGGGCGCAGCAAAGCGTGATATTCGGGTTCCGTGAAAAGCGCGTCCATGTCCTGCCGCGAGTTGTACTGGGCGATGGCCACACCGTCCCACTCCGGCTCGCGTCCTTCCAGATACTCCGAGTCGGCTGCCGGATGCTGCGTGTAGCTGAGCAGGTGACGTGCCAGCGCGGGAGTCTCCGCAATCAGACGTGCGTGAACATCCCGCCAGTGGCGATGAAACTCTTCTCGAGTTAACGGATGGCGGCGCTTAACTGGACATATCAGTGTAATCATCGTCTCTGGTCCTCAGCTTTCGAAATACTGCCCGTACCGAGATAGACAGTCTTTACCTTCACTGCGTCGGTCGAGCGTAACAGCAACGCAGCTTGGTCGAGGCAGATTTGCTTGAATCGCCGCTCCAGCTTCCAATCGTTCCCGTTTTTGAACGAGTTTTCCTAGCTTTTTTTCAAAGTCTCCCGGTCGTGGATTAACGGTCCGCGGTAGAGATCCTCGAACACGATGTCATCTCCCGAAAGCTGCGTAAGTCAAAGAAGTTATCACAGATTGGTATAGATCAGATCATGTGTTTTGGTAGACCGGTATGCAAGTTGGAATACAGAAGTGGTGCTCGTTTTGGCGCAGCCCGTTAAGTGCCTTGGAGTGAGCCAAATGTCATTGAGACTTTTGAACTAATCATATCGAATGACTCTCCCGACAGAATTCTAAAGCCCGAAAAATCGTCACAAGAAGTCCTGCAGTTTATCGTTTCTGCGAATCGGAAATTCTGTATGCTTTCGCAGTGGGACGCTCTAAGAGCTTGATCCGCGACGACGAGATCGAGGATGCGGAGTTTGAAGCTATCGAGCCGCAGTATCCACGAGAGAGGTTAGAGAGGAGGGCCTGATGACTGACTACCGCGCTATTCCTGAACAGCGCTTCGAATTCGTGGTCAATTTTCGCGATCTCGGAGGGCACACGACCCGCGACGGCCGTCGTGTTGCGCTTGGGCGGCTGCTGCGCAGCGGCCACCTCGGACGTGCCTCTGACTCCGATCTGGAACTGCTGGCCGCATTTGGTCTTCGTCGTATCTTTGACTTCCGAACCACGAGCGATATCGAAGCCGAGGGCGCGGATCGCCTCCCGGACCATGCTGAAAGTGTGCTGTTACCAGTGCCTGATCCGGCGCAGGGCGGCGGGATTCGCGAGCTAATGGAACAGAACGGCATAGAACATCTTAATGTAATTTTTGGCAACGGCAACGCCGAAAAGATGATGTGCGAAGCGGCTGCCGGCCTCGTCCGTGAGCGCCGCGAGCCATACTCGCGGTTCTTGAAAATGCTCGCCGAGCCGCAGGCCGTCCCCGCACTCTTTCACTGCTCGGCGGGCAAAGATCGCGCCGGTTGGGCGGGCTCAATCGCGTTGCTTACGCTAGGCGTTCCCGAGGACGAGGTGATCGAGCAGTACCTGCTCAGCAACCGTGCTGCCGAGGCAATTATCGGTCAGGCCCACCTGGGCGGGCGCGTCCTTGGGCATCCTTCGCTCGAACCCTTGATCGGTGTACGAGCAAAGTACATTCAGGCATCCTTCGATGCGGTTCGTGACGATTGGGGCGACTTCGAGACCTACCTCCGCGAAGGCCTCGAGATCAGCAAAGCCGAGCGCGAATCAATTCGCAAGAATCTGCTTGAGTAGGTGGTTGATGCCCGCTGAAGCAGCCCGATGGCCAGCCGTGCTTCAGCTGCAGAGTCGAGTGTGAATCCGTCAGAACAGGGAACACGGCGTGGTCCTTCTGGTGCGGCTGAGCTTAATTGACACTTCCCGGGTCATTATTGGATGGTACACAATGGACAATCGTCAGTGACCCGACCAGCAAGTCTGTGTTGTGAGCACATCCTGTACTCCATCAGCAGAGGCCCCGTCAGAACCGGGCAATTTTGCTTTGTCTCGAGCTTCCGCGAGACTGACCTCCTCCGGATAAGGGCCGATGGTGAGCAGCTTTCCTTTGCCGCCATAGCCGTATTTCGGCCGCCAGCTTTCCGAGCCGGTATTACCCACCTGCAGGAACAGGCCGCGGCCGTCAAACCGCTTGTAGGCCTTTTTTTTCGGCTTGGCAGCTTTTACGCCGGTGGCAGTAAGTTTCATGGCGCCCGTTCTCGATTGGGGGTATCGGATTGGGGGTAGGGGGCGAAGTCCTCCCCCAAGTTCCCCGGAGTCGCCGTTACCATGCATTACGGGTTGAGACGATGCAATACCGGGAGAGACTAGTCAGAAACGAAAAAGCCCTGCAGAACAGGGCTTTAGCGAGCTTTACAGAGACCTCGAAAGACCTCTAAAAACGTACAGTTGGCGGTGGGCCAGTCGATTTTTTTGAGAACGATTGAGACAAGCTGAGACAATAACTAATTGAAAAAATTGGTATTCGTAAAAATGGTGTGTCCTGACCTGTCTCATAAAATGTCATGAAATAGTATCATTTATGGCGGGAATATTGGCGGGTTGAAGTATACTTGGAATAATTTGGAGGTTTAGGATCCCTTATATGACAAACGTTGGAGGGATTTATTGCGGTTTTTTTGCTATGTCGTTGAAAGGCTAGACGTTTGTGATGCGAGGTTCGAATCCCTAAAGGTGCAAAATGCCTAAAAAAGTCCGTGAAATGAGCGCTACTGAGCTTCGTCGGATGGCAAAGCCAGGGATGTTCGCAGTGGGCGGAGTATCTGGCCTGCATGTGGTTGTTACCCAAGCCCGCGCAAAGTGCTGGATTCTGCGCACAATGGTCGGTGAACGGCGCCGGGAAATTGGGTTGGGGGGCTTCCCAGAAGTGCCGCTGGCGGAAGCTCGAAACAGGGCCCGGGAACTTAAGGAAAAGATACGACGGGGCATTGATCCGGTACAGGAGCGTAAGGATCATCGTCTCAAGCTTGTGAGATCTAACGCCCGTAGCCTCAGTTTTGCGGAGGCCGCCAAGCGTTGCCATGCCGTGAAAGCACAAGAGTTCAAGAACGCCAAGCATGCCGCCCAGTGGCTGACCACACTGGAACGGTACGTTATCCCACAGCTGGGGAAGTTGCCCGTGGCTGAAATCGACACCCCCCAGGTACTGGCGGTATTGCAGCCGATATGGGCGGTGGTGCCAGAGACTGCCAGTCGTGTGCGCCAACGCATGGCTGCGGTGTTTGACTGGTCAAGAGCCGCAAAGATACGCACAAGACCCAATCCGGCAGCGTGGAAAGATTGCCTGGAGCCACTGCTTCCCGCTACTGCCAAGTTGCGCAAAACCGCAGGGAAGGCCCGCAAGCACCACGCCGCACTCCCCGTGTCCGATGTGCCTCGCCTGATGGCCGATCTTTGCGCCCGGGACGCCCCCAGCCCCCACGCGTTACGATTTGCCATTCTGACTGCTGCGCGTTCCAGGGAGGTCAGGCTGGCAACGTGGAATGAAATCGACCTGGACGCCGCTGTGTGGCGCCTCAGTGCGGACCGCATGAAGGCCGACAAGCCGCATGTGGTTCCGCTGTCTTGCGCCGCTGTGGACTTGCTGATGTCGCTCCCGCGGGACAATCCTGCCCGATTGGTATTTCCAAACAGCAAAGGCTTGGAGCTGTCGGATATGGCGCTATCCAAGTTGCTGAAGGACGTCCATGCAGCAGATCTTAAGAACCACGGCCCCGGGTACATTGACCCACAACTCGACCGGATCGCAACGCCCCACGGTACCGCACGTTCCAGTTTCAAAGACTGGTGCCGCCAGCACAACCGATTTCCCGATGAGTGGTCGGAGCTGGCGCTGGCTCACGTCAATAGTGACCAGACTAGGGCTGCGTACGCCCGTGGAGAGCTTTTAGAGGAACGGCGGGGCATGATGGAGGCGTGGGGACGGTATTGCGAGCCTGCGCGTTCGCCTTCCACGTGAGCTGTGACGGTGCCTAGAGAGCGTCGACGTCAGAGTTTTCCTCACTAGTGGTCCATGCGGTTAATTAGGTTACGCATTCTTGGCTCGCTGCACTGAGGCCAGTATTGTGTCGGCGCTCTTGGTCCATTTGAACGGTTTGGCGAGATCACGGTTATGAACGCGAATAAATCGTTGCAGCTCCGCCTTCAACTCGGCAACGCCGGGGAATACGCCTCTGTACAGAGCTCGGCGTTCAAGTTGCGCAAACCACCCTTCGACAGCATTCAACCAAGAGGCGCTGGTCGGTGTGAAATGAAAGTGGATTCTCGGCTGGCTGGCGACCCACTCGGTGACCTCCTTGGTTTTGTGGGCGCTCAGATTATCCAGCACGATGTGCAAGTCCTTGTCTTTTGGCGTTTGCCGCTCGACCTGCTTCAGGAATGCGAGAAACTCCTTGGATCGAGATCGTTTCTCCACGCGACCAATGACTTCGCCGGTCAGAATATTGAAGGCTGCAAAGAGGGCTGCCGTCCCATTGCGCTTGTAGTCGTGGGTTCGACTTCCAATACGTCCCGGCGCAAGCGGGAGCCCAGGCTGGGTGCGATCAAGCGCCTGAATCTGGGTTTTCTCGTCGACACACAGCACCAAAGCATTGTCCGGCGGGTCCATATACAAACCGACGATATCCACCACTTTATCGGCAAAGTGCGGATCGTTGCTGATCTTAAAGGTTCTGAGTCGGTGCGGCTTCAAATCTGCCGCTTTCCAAATTTGCCGAACCTGCCAAGTGGTGACACCGGCGTACTTCGCCATCAACGAGACGCTCCAGTGAGTGGACTCGTGTGGAATGCGACTCGTCGTAAGTGTCAGAACGCGGTTCACAGTTTCTGCATCAATCACCGACGGGCGCCCCGGCCTTGCCTGGTCAAGCAAACCTTCCGGCCCCGATTCGATAAAGCGCGTCTTCCACTTGTGAACAGTCTTGCGAGAGACCCGCTGAGCGGCAGCCACATCCATCACCGGCACGCCCTCGGACAGAGCCAGAATAATTTTCGCTCGAGTAATCTGACCTTGGGGAAGCGAGGTGCTGCGTATCCAGCTTTCCAAGGTCGCTGTATCTCGAGAAGTAATTGTAAAAGCGCCATGAGTATCCATGGGGCGATTATACGTGAACTTGAATCAAGTAACCTTATTTTCCGCATGGACCACTAGCTGCCGGATCCTAAGCCCGCCCCGAGTATTCACTATATTTTAAAAACAATATCGTAGGCTTAATCTCAACAGACATTTTAGCATTTACGACAAGCTTGGCTGTGAACTGCTGTACGGCTTCATCAATGATCGTAGCGGACTCCATTTGGGCCTCGACCGGAACAAGCGAGACAAACCCGTAAAATTCGAGGTTTGGAGCCTTCGACAAATCCGGGGCGATTTAAACTAATATTTGCCTTGATCTTGTCAGTCGCTTGGGAGAAAGGTTCAGGTCGTGTAGGGCAAAAAGAGCGTAAATGTGGTTTTATTCTGGGCTGAGGCCGCCTCCACGCGGCCACCGTGAGCCTTCACTATGGAACGCACAATGGCCAGACCAAGCCCAGCGCCTTCGCTCTGTCGCGTTCTGGAAGGGTCAACACGGTAAAATCGGTCGAAGATTTTGGCCAGGTGCTCAGCGGGTATCCCCGGGCCAGGGTTCTGCACGCTCAGTGAGACCTCATGATTAGATGCTGCGGCCAACCGAATCTGCACGCGCCCACCGGAGGGCGTGTGGCGAATGGCATTGGACAGCAGATTCGAAATAGCCCGCCGCAGCATAGCGCGGTCGCCCTGTATAGTTGGCACCTGCCCTTCCAGTGCCAGAACAATCTGGCGCTCTTCCGCCAGCGCTCCAAAAAAGTCGAACAGCTCACTGGCCTCACTGGCCAGGTTCAACGTCACCTCAACCGGCTTGAGCAGGCCATGGTCACTCTTGGCTAGCCACAACATATCGTTGACCATTTTGGCCAGCCGCTCTTGTTCTTCCAGATTGGAATACAGGAGTTCGCGGTACTCCTCTAACGATCTGGCCCTACCCAACCCAACTTGGGTTTGTGTAATAAGATTGGTCAGAGGCGTACGCAATTCGTGGGCGATATCCGCCGAAAAGTGCGACAAACGAGCAAAGCTGTCTTCAAGGCGGCCGATCATGTGGTTAAAGGAAGTGACCAGGCCCTGCAACTCCGTTGGGGCAATAGAGGGATCAAGGCGCACATGGAGCCTGTCGGCCTGTATATCACCCATTCTTTCGGAAAATCCACGCAGGGGGGCATGTGCCTGGTAAACGCCATACCATGCAGCTAAAAGCGTTATGCCGCCCGCCGAGCTCATAATGAGCCACAACGTGCGACGAAAACTCTGTAAGAACTGCAAGTGGAAGCCTATATCGATAGCCGTCGTCACCGCGTAGATCTCCCCCATCACCTCGACCTGCGTCAGGGCGCCGCGCAAAGTACTACCGTTGTCGTGCCAAATTTCTAGATCATTCGCGTGGATTGCGGTGGTCGGGTTAGCCGTCGCAGCCATTTGCGACAGATCAGCGCCCGGGGTGCCATAAAGCACATCGCCGGACTGGCTCATTACCTGAAAATAGACGCCATGATGCCCCGATATGGCGCCCGCCAATGCCACGTTCAGTCGTTTTGGATCGCCGGCGCCAATGTGCAGTGCGTCGACCACCGCTTCGCTCATCACCGCAAGCTCATCAGCGTCCTGCTCCGCAAAATGGCGGTCGACAGCATTGAGCACAAGATTTCCAATTAAAAAGAGACTGCACCCAATGGCGAGCGCGACGAACACCATGACGCGTGCCGCCAGTGACAGGGGTTGACGCTCAGTGCGTGTTATCGTCAGTTTCAACGTCAAGCGTGTACCCCATACCTCGTACGGTATGAATCAGTTTCGGCTCAAAGTCGTCGTCAATTTTTGCCCGCAGCCGGCGAATTGCCACATCAATCACATTGGTATCCGAATCAAAGTTCATGTCCCACACCTGGGAAGCGATCAGAGAACGCGTTAATACCTCACCCCGGCGACGCACCAACAATTCCAAAAGGCAAAACTCTTTGTGGCTGAGATTGATTTTCTGGCCGGCACGGGTCACACGGTGTTTCAGTAGATCAAGGGTCAGGTTGGCCACCTGAAGATACTCTGACAAGGCGGGTGTTGAGCTTCTGCGTAACAGCGTGCGCACCCGAGCCAAAAGCTCGGCAAAGGCAAAGGGCTTCACAAGATAGTCGTCGGCACCCAACTCCAAGCCCCTAACGCGATCATCCACAGAGTCGCGTGCGGTTAAGAACAGTACCGCTGTCTGCTGACCGGCGTCGCGCAAGGACTGCACAATACGCCAGCCGTCCACATCCGGCAGCATCACATCGAGAATAATCAGATCAAAGGACTCGGTCATTGCCAGGTGGTGCCCGTCCAGCCCGTTACGCGCCAATGCAACCACAAAGCCCGCTTCGGTCAGACCTTGACCAAGATAGTCTCCTGTCTTCACTTCGTCTTCCACGACCAAAAGTCGCATTGGGTATTTCTCCTGATCCGTTCGCCTCAAGTGTAGCCATGCGCGCCCAACGACGAGATTACAGTCTAATTACAAGATTGTAATGCGAGTGTCATCTATGAGACAGGGGCCATTGGCTAAGCTGATAGTTGTGTAATGATGTCGATAAAAAGGGGATCCGCGATGAGAGCGTCGCTGCCACAGGGCCGAAGACAGTTTATCAAGTCAGCACTCGGGACAGCGTCTGCCCTGACTCTGGCCAAAATCGCGCCCGCTTGGGCTTATCCAACAGGTAGAAGCTATGGCGATGTGATCCACGCTGATCAGGCAGTTGATCTAGTAATCCGACGGGAAAACCAGACGATCGCCGGGCTCAGCGGCAGGCCGATCACTATCAATGGCAGCATGCCGGGGCCGCTGATCAGGCTCAAAGAAGGGCAACGCGCACGGCTGAACGTGACTAACGGGTTGAATGAGGACACGTCGATCCACTGGCACGGGATTATTCTTCCCGAGAATATGGATGGTGTGCCCGGCGTCAGCTTCCCCGGCATCAAGCCGGGAGAAACATTCCACTACGAATACGAGGTGCAGCAAAACGGAACCTACTGGTACCACAGCCACTCGGGGTTACAAGAGCAGCTAGGCCACTTGGGGCCGCTTGTCATCCACCCAGCGGATAGCGACATTGGAGCAGATCGGGAGCACGTCATTATTCTCAGTGACTGGACCTTCGAAGATCCCTACGAGGTGTTTCGCAACCTCACGGTGGCCGAGGGATATTACAACTATCAGCAACGCACGCTGGGCGACACGCTCGCCGATATTCGCCGCCAAGGGCTTGCAAAAACCTGGGAAGAGCGCGCCATGTGGAACCGCATGCGTATGAGTGCCCGGGATATTCTAGATGTCACCGGGTCCACCTATACATACCTGATTAACGGCCGCGACAACGCAACCAACTGGACGGCGCTGTATAAACCCGGGGAACAGGTTCGGCTGAGAGTCATCAATGGCTCTGCCATGTCATTTTTCGATTTCCGCATTCCAGGCCTGGAGATGACCGTGGTCTCTGCGGATGGCCAGCCGGTCAAACCAGTGACCGTTGACGAGTTCCGGATCGGCGTAGCGGAAACCTACGACGTTATTGTGACCCCGCAGGGCAATCGGCCTTATACGCTGTTCGCGGAAAGCATGGACCGCAGCGGGTACGTGCGAGGTACGCTGGCGACGCAGTTGGGGCAGGCAGCGCCCGTGCCAGAGCTGCGCCCCGTACCAGAGCGCGGAATGGCAGCGATGGGAATGTCGCATGCAATGGGTGACATGCAATCATCCGGTAGTGAATCAAGTATGGAAGACCATGCTGCGATGTCACATCGGCCCGGCCCGATGACGTCAGGTCGGCAGCGCCCCTCGGCACCGGATTTGGGCATTCAGCATGCACCGGGCGGGCATGGACCCGCAGCGGCCATGATAGCCCGCAATCCCGTGAGCCGACTGAACGAGCCCGGCGTCGGGCTCGAAGATGTGGGCCATCGTGTTCTGGTCTATGGTGATCTTGTGGGCGCTCATCCCTGGCCTGACGAACGCGAGCCGGCGCGGAACATTGAGCTTCACCTGACGGGAAATATGGAAAAATATATGTGGTCGTTCGACGGCGTGAAATACTCTGAAGTCGATGGGCCGGTAGCATTCCGCCACGGCGAGCGCCTGCGCCTCATTATGGTGAACGACACCATGATGGATCATCCCATTCACCTGCACGGTATGTGGATGGAGCTGGAGAATGGGCACTACCCCCGCCCCAGGAAGCACACGATCAGCCTTAAACCGAGTGAAGTAGTTTCATTGCAGATCAGTGCCGATGCGCTCGGCAGTTGGGCCTTCCATTGCCATCTCCTCTATCACATGAAGGCGGGAATGTTCCGCGTAGTCAATGTCAGTTAAAGGGGGATACATGAGGACACTGAAAATGCTGATGTCTTTATCCTTGGCAGGAATGAGCGTTCCGTTGTTCGCCGGCCACGCTGAAGATAACTGGCCGGAACCCATCAAGGCGTATCGCACCGGTCAGCTACTGTTTGACCGACTGGAAATCACACGCACGGAGAATGATGAGAACTTGATCGTCTGGGATATGCTCGCCTGGTACGGTGGAGATAGAAACCGAATCTATTTCAAAAGCGAAGGAGAGAACAGGTCAGATGACGGCGAGCCTACCGAGCTCGAGAGTGTGGAGTTACTGGCCAGTCGTCTGATTGCACCATTCTGGGAAATACAGGGAGGCGCTGGTACACGGGGTTCGGTGGCGTCTGGAGCAGAGCGGGAAAACTACCTGGTGTTCAGCCTGTTTGGTATGGCTCCCTATCGATTTGAAATGGATAACTCCATTACGGTCAACGAAGATGGAGATATCGCCGCGAGCATCGAAGCCGAATACGATATTCGTCTGTCTCAGGTGTCGTATTTACAGCCACGTCTGGAGGTGGAAGCGGCTTTGACTGACGCTGAAGAGTATGATCGCCCAAGTGGATTCAATAATGTGCGTGTGGGATTACGCTATCGCTACGAACTGTCCAGAGAGTTTGCCCCTTACATTGGTGTCTATTGGAGCCGCGCTTTGAGTGACAAGGCCGAACAGATTCGCGCTCAAGGTGGCGATGAGTCCGAAATTGGCGTCGTTGTCGGCGTTCGTATGTGGTTCTAGGTCGATACATTGAGCAAACAACCGGAGGGTTCATGGCTGAGGAGAAAGATAGAACAACGCATTACCGAGAAGGTAGCCTGACCTTAGCGGGCACCGTGATGTTGGGAACCGGCGTCATGATCGGCGCCGGTATCTTTGCGCTGACCGGACAAATGGCACAAATGACCGGTGTACTGTTTCCCCTGGCGTTCCTTGCGGCGGCTGTCATCGTTTCATTCAGTGCATATTCTTACATCAAGATTTCCAATGCCTATCCGTCCGCCGGGGGGATTGGCATGTATCTGCACAAGGCTTACGGCGACCGTTTGCCGACGGCTTTCAATGCACTGCTGATGTATTTCTCGATGGTGATCGCCCAAAGCTTTCTTGCCCGCACGTTCGGTGCCTATACCATGCAGCTATTCGGCGGAGACGAGAGTGGTCGTATGGCGCCCATTCTCGGGGTGTCACTTATCCTCGCGGCTTTTCTGATCAATCTGATGGGCAACCGCCTTATCGAGAACGTGGCTTCGTTCATCGGCATTTTGAAAATCGGGGGCATTCTGGTTTTTGGGCTCGTGGGTGTCTGGATTGCCGATAGCATTTCCGTGGACTTCTCCAGCACTGGAGAGGCCGGAACCGTTGGCAACTTCCTTGGTGCGACCGCACTGGGGATACTGGCGTTCAAGGGCTTCACAACGATCACCAACAGTGGTTCGGAGGTGAAGGACCCGCATCGCAACGTTGGCCGGGCCATTGTTATTTCTATCGCGGCGTGTGTGGTCATCTACACGCTGGTCGGATTTGCGGTTGCGAGCAATCTTTCGCTTGCCGAAATCGTAGAAACACGGGATTACTCCCTTGCGGCCGCCGCCCGGCCGGCGTTGGGCGATTATGGCGTTTGGTTCACGGTGGCCATTGCGATGATGGCCACCGCCGGCGGCATTTTGGCCAGCATTTTTGCGGTCTCGCGCATGCTCGCAATGCTGACGGAAATGAAACTGGTTCCCCACCGCCATTTCGGCATGCCGGGCAGTATCCAGAAGCACACGCTTGTCTACACCGTGGTTCTGGGCCTGGTCCTGACCGCGTTCTTTGACCTCTCCCGGATTGCGGCGCTGGGAATCGTGTTCTATCTGATTATGGACATTGCCATCCACTGGGGCGTTATTCGTTATCTTCGGGAGGACATCAAAGCCAGGGCATGGGTACCCGTCATAGCCATTTTTCTCGACCTTCTTGTACTTGGAGGTTTTGTCTGGGTTAAGGTGAATTCTGACCCCTTTGTAATTGGCGTTGCCGTGGTCACCATGACAATCATTGCAATTGCCGAGCAGATCTTCCTGAAAAGCTCGGCTCGCGCCAGACAAAAGGCTCTGGAGGAATCGAATGCACACCACCACTGAAATCATTCATTGAATCGGAGGGTCATACGATAATGGAAAATCATATGTGGGGTCACACGATGTGGGCCGGCCAATAAAGTGAGAGTTCGCCATGACCGAACATCAGCACGCAGATAGATTACCGCTGGCCGATAAGACCATTTTTAACGATGGAAGAATGATCGAGTATGGAAGTTAGAACATTTTATGACCTGATCGAATGGACCCGAGAACTCCATGCCAAACTGGCAGAGTGCTTGAGTCATTGCGCTTTGCGTCACGGTGAGGAGCGGGCCTCCTTACTGCTCGAGTATCTGGCGTCTCACGAAACCGAAATGGAGAAAATGGTTGTGGCCTTTGAACGGCAGGCCGACCCCAAGGCGGCGCGCACTTATGTCTACGATTACATGCCGCATAATCCGATTACGACACATTTGGTTTGCGATGATCACTACGCAAAACTGGATGCCGATACGATCAGTGCTGAAGTCTTTGATTTTCATGAGCAAATCATCAGCCTTTACCGAACCCTTAAGGGCAAGGCTGAAATTCGGGAGGCTGCGGAACTTATGCAATCGCTGCTGGAAATGGAGGAGCACGAAACAAAGCGGTTGGTCCGGCAGGTAGAGCGAATGGACGATTTGTAAACAGCCGGGTCGCCCGTTTGGTCATGTATCGGTTTGCGGCTGGTTGCGGTCACTCCACAAGCAGTAAAGGCGCAAAGCCGCCGCCTGGGGTACGAAAATTGGTGGTCTGGCCCCGATACAGTCTTGCCGCGGCCAGGAGCAGGGTGCCGCGATAAGTATACAGGCGCACGTCGACCTTGAGCACTTCCCGCGCGCCATCGACCAGAACCAGGCGCCCGGAGGGCGGCACATAAGTCTGAGCGATATAGTCACTTTCGAGAATTCGAGCGAAAGTACTTTTTGTAAGTTTGCTGCCCCGGTACACGCCTTTGCTGCCGTGGCCCGCCACGGGTTTGAAGAACCACTGGCGTCGCTGCTGCCAAAGATCCTCCCCGTTACTGGCGGTGACCGGTACGGTACGCGGAATACCACGGCGGAGCAATTCGAAGTATTCAGGACTTAAGCCCCAATCCAGAAGGGTCGCGCGATCCGAGAAGACTGTCAGATTGCGTTTATCCGCGAACAGTGCGTGAGTATAGGGGTTGGGGGTTATGACAGCTCCTCCGTCGAGCCACGCGGAGCGCAAGGCTGCGTGTTCGGGCATTTCCAGCCCGAAGTCCACCAGACGGTTGTAAACCAGGTCGATTCGCTTGCCACCACCGTATAACTCGCCTGACTCATACCTGAGATCGGAGGGAGAGAATATGACGGCATCAATACCATTGTTTCGCAATAGCTGCTGCGCTAGCCGGAATTCGGGATAGAGGTACTGCCCGGAAGGCTGATCATCGACGATCGCTATGCGCTCGGGGCGTCCGCTGCCCCGCTGGGTGCGCCATTCACTCTCGAACTGGGCGATCACCGCGGCGTCGAAGTCTTCCGCCCAGGATGCATTCGTAGAACCGCCGCAGCATCGCAGCTGGGCTCGTGCCAGCACGGCATTGAGGAACGCGCCCCCGGCGTTTGTATTGACTTCTATGAGCTGAGGCCCCTCCTCGCCGAGGTGGAAATCATAGCCCATAAATGCGCCCAGAGGCCCGGGGTTGATCTGTGCATTCTGCGGGGCCCAGGACAGCACTCGTCGTTGGTAGCCAGGGAGCGCGGCAGCGACCTCAAGGGCCCGGACGATGGCCAGCATGTGGTCCAGATCCCGGCCAGGAACAAAAATGGCGGCATCGGAGAAGAATTGCTTCCAGGCGCTGCTGGACAGGACATCATGGGTGTCGTCGCCCAATTGACTGGCCAGATTGATAGCGATTGCCTCCCGATCGAGAGTGGCGCAGGCGCAGTGCTGGTTCAACCTTTCGGCTTCCGTCTGTTCTGGTGTGTCATCGGGTGGCTGCAAGAGCGGTTCTCTGGTTCATTTCGCGATTACCTACCGCTGCATTGTAGTCCGGTCGGAACTCAATTGCGGCACAATGAGGCTACCGTTATGGGGTCCCCACTTCAAACTGAACTGTATGCCATGACAGCGGACAGTAAGCACGACACTGAAACCTTCACCGCCACAGTGCGCCAGTAACGCCATCCGGATTTTTGTGGCAAGGCTGCGCTATTCGACGCGATGCTGTCTGATTTTACCGCCGCTAAACGCAGGATCTGGCTGGAATGCTATATTTCTGTCGACGATGCGATAGGGCAGGTATTCGTGGAGGTTCTCTGTGATTGCAGCCGGTGTGGCCTCGATATGCGGGTGAGGATCGATGCATCGGGCTCCAAATCTGGCTGCTCCGGCGAATCGGCCCACCGCTTGAAGGCATTGAGCGGTAGATTTCCGTGGCGCCACCCCTGGCTGTTCCCCCGTCGAAATTACGCCGTAAACTTGCCCTCATCGACGATTAGGCTGCGAATCTTGGGGACTTCAATATCACACAAGTCAACTCGGGGCGAAGTTCCGGGCCTGCCCGTCGAGGCGATACCCGTTTTCGCCTCTTAGGCACGCTGGTTGAGGATGCCTGCAAGGTCTTTTAATCCTTGGGAAGGGGAGATCTGACATGGCAGGATGCTAGTAACCAGAGAGGACTAACACTGGTTACGAATCATGGCAGAGTCTGTCGTTTCCGCTTGTGTTGCCATCTGGAATGCCAATTCGGGGCTGCTCGCAAAGGGCTGTGGCTGACCACACCCTATTCTGTGCCGAATTAGGTAATCCAGCGTGACCTGTGCTGGGCGGCATCGAAGTGTGTCGATGGTAGGGTGCTGGTGCCTGTGAAGATCTACGTCTCCTTCGTTCGGCTGGTCATACAGATACCAGAGGGGGTGAAGGTGTGGAAGCAACCTTTATTTACGGTCACAATCCACAACGAATATGGCTTAGATTGGCTAATTGTCGCAGTTTTGCGCGGGACATTCCTCTGGAGCGGTTGGATGAATTTCTTCCTCTTCCCGGCGCTCCGCGTCACGCTCGGGTTCCCGCATCAACAATTTTTCAACCCGGGTGCGGAGCAATTGCTCTTTTTCCTCCCGCCGCCTGATCTCCGCCGCGAGATCTTTGTAAAGGGAGAATGCCATCAGCACCATCAGTAACATGAACGGGAAAGCGGCGATTATGGATACGGTTCGCAGCCCGTTCAGGCCACCGCTTAGTAACAGGACGGAAGCCATCAGTAGCTGAAGTCCTCCCCAGAGGATGCGAACAAACCGTGTTGGTGTAAGAACACCCTTTGAGGTGAACATGCCCAGCACAAATGTGGCGGAATCCGCTGACGTCACCACAAACATGGAGACCAGTGCCACGGTCAGTATGGACGCGAACTCACCCCAGGGTAACTGATCAAGAAGGACGTAAAGTCCGGCCGGCACTTCTTCCGATACGGCATCCGCAATCGCGACGCCATCGAACAAATCGAAGTAGATTGCGGAGCCGCCGAAAGTGGCAAACCACAACATGCTTAAAGCCACCGGGACGATCATTACGCCCAAGACAAACTCGCGGACAGTTCTACCCCTCGAGATCCTCGCTATGAAACTGCCCACGAATGGCGCCCAGCTCAATCCCCAGGCCCAGTAGAACATGGTCCATTGCTCCACCCAATGTTCATGGGAATAGGGAGTGGTTACTAAGCTCATCTCTATGATATTGCCAAGGTACTCACCCGCTGTCTGGGTGAGTTCGCTGAAGATAAAACCGCTCGGTCCCGTGACGAGCACGAAAAACAGCAGTCCAGCGGCGAGCACCATATTGGCATTGCTGAGGTAGCGGATACCCATGTTGAGGGGCGTCATTGCCGAAATGATGAACAAGGTTGCGAGTCCCGCGAGAATGTAAAATTGTGATGTCGTAGAGTAGGTAGCTACTCCCAGATTGGCCAGTCCGCTGTTGACCTGTAACGCGCCAAGGCCGAGAGTCGTTGCGACGCCGAATACGGTGGAGACCACGGCAAGGATATCGACGATATTGCCCCAGCCGCGGTCCACCCGATCGCCCAGTAGCGGGCGGAAGCTTTCGCTGATCAGGCCGCGACTGCTGTGACGAAAGCGCACATAGGCAATGGCCAGCCCTACCAGTGTGAAGTTGGCCCATTGGTGGAATCCCCAGTGAAAAAACGCGTAGCGCATTCCCAGCTGCGCTGCCTCTGGGGTGCGGGGTTCGGCAAGGCCAAGGGGCGGATCATTGAAATGCATCATCGGTTCGGCCACGCCCCAGAAAACCAGACCGACACCCATCCCGCCCGAGAATATCATCGCCAGCCAGCTGTTGAACGAGAACTCCGGTGGTTCACCCTCTGCTCCCAGGCGAATGCTTCCAAATTTGGAGAAGGCGAGAAACAGGACAAACAACACAAAGCCGGTGGTTGCCATCAGATACATCCAGCCAAGTTTCCGGGCGGTGATATCGAGAATCTTCAGGGCTGTGGATTCCACCGCGTCGGGATACAGGACGGAGGAGGTGACGAATGCAGTTATGATCACTACCGAGGTGTAAAACACCACTCCGACATCGCCCAGATATTCCCTAAGAAATATTGTTGACCTGTTCATAAACGGCTCACTTTAAGCTGTTCACGGTAAGTTTTATGTAATGAATGAATCACGAGACGGAAAAATGCCCGACAGTCTTCGGGTTTTGGTTAAAGATTCTAAGCGGATTCGTTCGACCTATGATGAGTATGATGCCACTATAGCTCGCTTCTGGAGAACACCCGGTACAAGGGGACGAACAAAACCGCGATATACCAGCCGTACAGATAGACTTCGACTAAGCCAATGAAGAAGCCAGTCCACGTAAGCCATTCGAAGCCGGGCAGTAGCGGTGCCCACGCCTCGTACATACGCATCTGTGCCGGGGCAAGCAGACCAAAACCCACGCACAACAGATAGCTGATCACCAAGAACAGCGACAGGGTATTGCCTAATGGGGCGACACGTAACTGGGTGACAGGTGTGTTCGAATTGATCATAGTTAACGTCCTCTCTTAGTCCGAATTCTTCAAGGGTTGAAGTGGTTTACGAAACAGTTACATCCCGATTGGATCTTTATTGATCGCTGTCGGGGTTGTGTTGAATGTCCGCATTCTGTTGTCTGCGACGTTTGCGTTGGTGTAACTCAACCAGAATAATAACGACAATGAAGATAATGCCGCTGGCGATTGTAACGGCCTGCGGGTTCATGTGGACCTCCTGATCATATCGCTGGATGGAATAAACATCGGTACTCTACGCCGGTACGCCCGGTATTCGTCGCCGAATTGCTCAAGCATTTGACGCTCTTCTTTTTTTGCTAGGTAGGTATAGGCGGCGACAATGATGGGGAATGCCAGGACCGAGAGAATTGTCGGCCAGTGTACGACACCTTCCCCGAAGATTATCAGGAAAAGGCCTGTATATTGTGGGTGGCGTATATGAGCGTAAATTCCATCGGACATAAGCACGTTTTCGCGTCTTGCCGCGTGGATCCTTCGCCAGCCTTCGGCTACGAGTGATGCACCGATAAAGACTATGCCATATCCCAGAATCATGGCCACGATGTGCGCCACTGGCGAGTCAAAAAGTTGGGCCCAGAGGTTTCCACCTTCGCCCCATTCGAGATCCAGCCCAAAAAATCGGGCCAGAAAATAGATAGTGAGGGGGAAACCGTACATTTCCGCGTAAAAAGCGATGATGAAGGCCTGCAGCACGCCAGCGCGCGCCCATTCCTTCCAGCTATCAGGGGCAAGATACCGATACATCAACCACGAAACGATAACAGTGACGATGACTGCCAGGCCCCACATTCCTACATGCATAATATCAGCACCTTTAATGAAAATATGTCAGCGGTTAAGAAGAAAATATAGAGTCAAGAATAATGTTTCTCGTCACGCTAGAAAACTTTTCAGTGCAAACCAACATCTTTCTTCTATGATAAGTAGAATCCAACTCAAATGGCCTTCGTCTATTCTCAGCAAATAGCTATATTCCGCCGCGGCATTGGTACATAGGCCCTGCTATTCTTTCGGTTCGGACCAATCGGGACGGTTGCTGGAGGTAATCATCGCTCATCGCCCGCCTCAGCGACGCTAACCTGAATGGCACGGCTCCCTTGCATGAGGGCTATACCGCATACGACGATCAGAATACCCAGCGCCTGGATAAGTTGCAGCCTTTCACTGAAGAACAAAAATCCTATCAGTAGCCCAAAGACCGGGGTCAGAAAGCTGAAGATGTTCAGTTGGTTCAATGGGGCGCGGGCGAGTAGACCGAACCAGAGAAATATCATCGCGGCTGTTGCCAGCGCGGAGAGAATGAGTAAGGAGCCAGTGAATCGGACTGTCCAGTTAACGCTCCAGTGTTCACCGGCTATCGCTGAGGCGAGCAACAGTATTCCGCCACCAAACAGGAGTTGGATCGCCATGGGCGCAGCGATGGAGCCGCCCGCTTCGTTTTTTAGCAGAATATTGCCTATTGCCGTCCCTATAGCGGCCATCAGTACCCAGGTAACTCCCAAGAGATAGCCGTCATTGTTCCCGCCGAATCCCGGCCACGACAACAAGGCCACACCCAAAAAACCGGTGACCAAGCCGGCTATACCCTTGGCTTTCAGGGTCTCACCAAGCCAGATGGCGGCGATCGCCGCGGCAATGAGCGGCTGGGTGCCCGCCAGCACGGTTGCAAGGCCCGGTGACAAGTGCCCGGCGCCCAGGAACATGCCGCCAAAGCCCAAAGCCGTATACGATAAACCGATTAGCCCAAGATGTAGCAGACTTCGGGGGTTGAGCTGATAAGTCCCCTGAAGCCGCAGCGCGATGCAAACAAGGACGAGCAGCCCACCGGCAAGAAAGGCACGCAGGGCGGCAAACAAAAGAGGTGGAGCGTCTGGCAGGCCAATCGCAATAAACGGGAAGCAAATGGCCCAGAGTAGCGCCACGATTACCATCCATGCAATATCGGTGGGTATCGGGCGCATGCTCATGGTGACGTTCCGGGGAGGTGCTGGCGCCAATAAAGGTGTTCGTAGAGGGAGCACCGCATTAGGCCGAGAGTGCCGACGAACAGAACTTCCTCCACAGTGACACCGGCCACCAGCCAGCCGCAAAGGGACCACGCTGCCTGCGGCAATGGCTGCACGACTTGCCCCATAACTGGGCTCTGTGCTTCTGCGGGAAAAGTAGGGCGGCAAACGCAATGAAACCGAGGATAACAAACCAGTATCGCCAATTCACGGGGCTGTTCGTCTTCTCCCCTGGGGGGTTATCGCTCTTTAGTGATTGCTGGTTCATTTTGGCGCCTGTTTTCAGTATGCGGGAGCAAGGACATGCCCTTTCAGAACCTATTTTCGGTTATGTGGAGGTGTGCGGTGACAGCTCCAGGGTTCATGTTGGGCATTGTCCTTGACGTTCTGATCGACAAATCGGTAGTACTCTTCTTTAAAGTGCGCCCACCAGCCATGTTTGGGTTGAATACCGTGCTTAGCCAGAATTTCCCCCACGCAGTCGATGCATAGCCGGGATGCGTCATAGGAGAAATCGAGTTTGGCGGACTTGTCGTCGAAGGCGACCTTTTCCACACCGTATAGCTGGTCAATTTCTGCAATGGCTGCGTTCAGATTCCTGCTGTCAATGGGCGCCACAAGTTTGAGCTGACGATTTACCAGGTTGACCTCTGAAACGCCCAATCGGTGCTCTTTGTGTTTCATTCACGAGGCTCCTTTTTTTGTGCGGGTGCATATTCAGCGTCAGCGCGGAGAATGCACGCTTTCGGTCGGATCAGCTATTTCTTGTGAATATGTTTGCGGAGCTTTTTCTCTTGCGTCTGATGCTCCTTCATCTGATCCATCATTGCCTGCATCATGTTCTTGTCTTCGCTCATCATGCTCATGCACTTTTCCATGTTCATGGGTGCCATGTCTTGGCCCTTGTTGCCGGGCTGGTGCAACGTAGCCATACTACTGCTCATCATATGCATGCCGGATTGCATGACATCCATGTGCTCCTCCAATAACTGCTGGCGCATCTCCGGATCCTGCTCGGCTTTTATCTCTTCCATCAACGCATGCATTTCCTGCATGTGCTCATGCATCGATGCCATCTCTTGATCGTGCATTCCCATGGTTCTGTCCATCATTTCGTCACCGTGTTGATGACCATCCTGGGCGAAGGCGGGAGTTGCAAAAATTGCAGTGAGGGCGATTGCTTTACATAATTTTTTCATGGTGTTCTCCTGGTGGATGTGTCGAAAAGTCGACTCCGATTGGTGAGGATTGAGCTCACCGGTTTTAAACAATGTCTATCGTCGTTTTGCAGCCTCTTTTCGGCCTTCTTCCAGGCCCCGACGATAGGCCTCGTCCGCATCCGGATGTTGGCCGTGAGCGTGCTCTCCGTCAGCGTGCCCGCCGCGGCCCTTGTGCATAAAGATATGCATCAGTGGGCACAGCAGGATAATCAGAAAGGGGAGATACGGAAGAACGTGGGCGCCGTGCTCCACAAGGAGAAAGTAGAATGCGGCGCCAATCAGTGTGAGTGTTGCCAAGCCGTGAAGGCTGGTCCAGTATCCGGGTTTGCTTGCCATTGAGTTTCTCCTTCGCCGCCTCAGGCAGCGCTGTTAATTCGGAATCGGGTTATTTGTCCGCATTCAGTTTCACCCGCTTGAGGCGTAGGGAGTTGCCGATCACCGACAGGGAGCTGCTGGTCATGGCGATCACCCCGATCATGGGATGAAGCAGGCCCACCGCCGCAATGGGAATGGCCGCCAGGTTGTAGAACCAGGCCCAGAACAGGTTTTCCACGATCTTGCGGAAGGTGGCCCGTGACAGGCGAATAGCTTCCACCACCTTGGACAGTTCGCCCTTTACCAGAGTGACATCCGCCGCCTCGATGGCGACATCGGCACCAGCGCCGATGGCAATGCCCACATTGGCCTGTTTCAGTGCCGGGGCGTCGTTGATGCCGTCGCCCACCATAGCCACCTGCTGACCATACTTGGCCTGCAGTTTTCTAATGGCGTCCACCTTGCCTTCCGGCAGGACGCCCGCCAGCACCTCGTCGATGCCCACCTGGTTCGCCACATGGCGGGCAGTACGCTCGTTGTCGCCGGTTATCATGACGGTGTGAATCTCCAGCTCATGAAGCGCGGCAATGGCGGCTTTCGAGTCCTCCTTGATGGTGTCGGCCACGGCGACAATGCCAGCGGCGCGATCTCCAGCGGCCACCAGCATGGCGGTCTTGCCCTCATTTTCCAGTCGGACCAGCGCCTCTTCTAGGTTGCCCAGTTCTATGTTTGCTTCATTGAGAAGCCGGCGGCTACCGACGCGAATATGTTGGTCGTCCACCCGGCCCTCCACTCCGCGGGCGGTAATGGCGCGGAAGTCGGCGACGGTCGGAACATCTAGGCCTTTCTCGCGGCCACCGGCTACGATGGCTTGCCCCAGGGGGTGCTCGGAACCCGCTTCCACCGAAGCCGCGAATCGAAGCACGTCGCTCGCATCGAAGTCGGTGGTGGCAATCACGTCGGTCAGGGCGGGCTCGCCTTTGGTGATCGTACCGGTCTTGTCGAGGACCACGGCCTTGATATCCTTGAGGGACTGAATGGCTTCGCCGGAACGGATCAGTACACCGGATTCGGCGCCCAGGCCCGAGCCCACCATAATGGCGGTGGGAGTGGCCAGTCCCAGAGCACAGGGGCAGGCGATGACCAAGACGGAAATGGCCGCTAAAACCCCCAACATTAAGGGTGAAAGTTCCGGATTGACCCAAGGCAGGAATTCGGCACCCCAGTAAAGAATCGGCCGCAGCGGCTCGGCGAACAGCAGCCAGACCACCAAGCTCGCCAAACTGATGACAATAACTGCCGGGACGAATTTTGCGGTCACCTTGTCGGCGAATTCCTGGATCGGCACCCTGGAACCCTGCGCCTGTTCCACCAGCCGAACGACCTGTGACAGGAAAGTATCGGCGCCCACCCGTGTGGCGCGAACCTGGAGCATGCCTTCCTTATTGATTGTGGCACCAATCACCCCGTCGCCGGGCCCTTTCTCCACCGGCACGGACTCGCCGGTGGCGATGGATTCATCCAGGTGGCTGTTGCCCTCGACGATCTCGCCGTCGGTGGGCACTTTGGCGCCGGGGCGGACCACCATAATGTCTCCCACCTGGAGTTCCGCCACCGGCACTTCAATTTCTTGTCCATCTCGCAGTACAGCTGCTGTTTTGGCGCCCAGTTTGAGCAGCTTCTTGATCGCTTGGGAGGCCCGCCCCTTGGCCCGGGTTTCCAGGTAGCGGCCGAGCATGTGAAAAGTCATGATGGTGGCGGCCATCTCAATAAAAGAGGTCATGGGGTAGACAAAGCCCACCAGCCCAATCAGGTAGGGGGGCAGGCTGCCCATGGAGATGAGTACATCCATGTTGGCGGTACGGTTGGTGAGGGAGCGCCAGGACGAGCGGTGGGTGGCCCAACCACCCCGGAGGAACACCACGGGAAAGCCGAGCAGGGCCACCCAGGCCAGATAACCTGGCACCGGCATCCATAGCATGTGTACCATCATCAGTACCATGATCAGGGTGGTGGGTATGGCGGCGAACCACAGGCGCTTCCATGCCTGGTCGAGGTAGCGTTCCTCGACGGCTTCATCCGCCTCCGTATCCGCCCGCTCTCGGTTTTCGTTGACGCCGGCCACCTCGTATCCCGCACGTTCAATGGCTTTTTTGATAGTTTCTGCATCCGCCGTTGCCGGATCAAAGCGAACCGTCACCTTGTGATTGGCAACGTTGGTGGAAATGTCAGTAATGCCGGCGAGACGCTTGATGGAGCTGGAAACCAGTCCGGCACAGTGATCGCTGCCCATACCCGGTACTACGATTTGGATGAATTGCTGGCTGTCGCGATCGCTGACTGCTTGTGATTGTGAGGAGGAGCTGGGCGTATCCATGAGATCTCTCCGATTGTTTATGCGCCGATGTAGACAGCTGCCGCAGTGTGGTCAAATTCTTCGATCAGGTGGCAGATCATCTCACCTGTCGGTGCTCGGTCCGGCTTCTGGTTCCAGGTTTCAATTGCCGATGTCATACGTTCGCGAAGTTGCACGCTGTCTTGAAAGCTTTTTTGAGTTTCGATCAAACGCTGCTGGATTAGCACCCGGACCAGTGGGCAGGGAGAGCGACCCCGTTCGGCGGTACTCAGGATTTGACCAATATCCTCCACCGAAAAACCCAGTTGTCTAGCGCTCAGAATAAAACGCAGCAGGCGCCTTTCCTTGTCGCCATACTCTTTATATCCATTGGTAGGGTTCTTGCTAGGGTTGAGGTAACCAACGCGCGTGTAGAAGCGCACTGTATCCGCGGTTACCCCAATCTCGTTGGCTATTTGGTTGACTCGCATTTGATTCGTATCCTCTTTACCCGCCATTAGCGATCTGGCTAGACCTCCTAATGATTTTCACCAATGATCTATGTTTAGCTACCGGGTTCTAGACCTAGGTTGTACCGTAACTATCGGCACGATAAACCTGTGTCATGAACACAGGTCAAGTGGCGTTCGAATTTAGATGCCACATTATCCAGATAGTCGTCTTTCTCCGAGCGCTCGGGCCAAGGTCCGCCTCGAGATATCGTCGCTTGTAATTGCTGATTACACTCTCCTGCAGGACAACTCTGTGAAGAAAAATGGCGGTGCAGGGCGCAATGGCTCTCGCTATTTGCTTGGTCATGATCCGCAACCAAGGAAGCTACAGATTCCGCTATGCATCGCATGCTAAGCAACATGAAACAGTTATCAGTAGGGTAGAGGGAAATGCCTGTCAGTCGCATGACGCTAAAATTACAACAATGTAATGTGGGGGTAATCTTTCTGTTGGTCTGTAAATTCTACTATGGGGGTCGTGTGTGGCTTCCTTAAACAATATTAGAGCGGCAAATAGGTGCCGGGTTTTTATCGTTACCAAATGGTGTGATGTCATCATATCTGCAACGATTATTTAAATACTGGACGAAGCGGTTGCACTGAGGAGGGGCCGGAGTGGTTGCAATTAACATAGCTGGACTCCTGCTGATCGCGCTCATGGTATGGGGGTTCTGTCTGTACAAAGACGAAACAGATGTTCAAGTGGCCGGTGATACGGCTCCATCAATTCCGGTCAGTCACCAAAGCTGCTCATTTTGAGAGTTTGTGAATCCCCTTGCGCAGCGGTAGTTGTGTCCGCTGATGTAAGTGTTAGCCAGGGTCTGATAGTGGATGCAGTGTTTGAAGTCGCTGTGCCTGCTCTCCCACTGAGAAAATATGTGTTTACGTGCCAGATGCGGATGTATCGGGGTGGTTTAACTGTGAAGGAGGTGTGATATGACGAGTGCCGAGAATGAAGCAAAGCAATGGCTTACGTCTAGAAATATCGCCATCACTGCGTGATGAGATCGAATCGCACAAAGCCAAACAAAAAAGGAAAAATTAGCATGGCCTGCTATTTATCCAACAATCTCGCTAGATTCTGCAGCCGCAATCGGGTTCGCACTTCTCGAGGTCGAGCGGTATTGCGATTGCTGATGTTGTGCCTAATGACGATTCTACCGATAAACGCAAATGCTTCGGAGGGCGGCGCTACGGACCCAGTTCTGACGGCGCGGGCAGCGGTGTTGCTAGCGCTTGAAGACAATCCTGGCCTTGCAGCAATGCAACATCGCTACGAGGCGCTGCGGGAAGTGCCTAGGCAGGTCGGTAGCTTGCCGGACCCCATGCTCAACATCAACGCGATGAATTTCCCAACGGACAGTTTTGATCGCGATCAGGAGGGGATGACGCAACTGCAGTTCGGGTTTAGCCAAGAGTTCCCCTTCCCCGGGAAACTGGATCTCAAAGAAGAAGCTGCGACGTTTGATGCGATCGCCGCTGGCTACTCTGTAGACGAAATGAGAGTAAGGCTAGCGAACTCCGTCAAGACAACCTGGTGGCAGATACACTACCTCGATCGGGCGTTGGAGACGCTGGAGAAAAACAAGGAGCTACTGCGTCAGTTTATTGCAGTGGCCGAAACCAAATATGAAACGGGCAGGGGACTACAGCAGGATATTTTGCTCGCGCAGCTGGAACTTTCCAAGCTGATTGAGCAGGGCATAAGTCTGGTGGCTTTGAGAAAACACCAGTCGATACAGCTTAATACGCTCATGGATAGACCGGCCAGCTCTCCTGCGGCGCTCGCTGACGTTGATATCAGCTCGATGCCGGGCATCCTCAGCGAAACCGAGCTCTTTGCGATCGCGAACGAATCCAGGCCGACCTTAAAAGAGAAGGAGACTCAGATGCAAGCGGCTCTAGCGCGGCTCGAGCTAGCCAAGAAAGACAGGTTTCCGGATTTCAAGCTCGGTGTCATGTATGGAGAGCGGGATGGTGATAACCCGCCTTTCATGGGTGGATCACGAGCGGATCTCTTCTCGGTAATGTTTGGAGTCAAGATACCGCTTTATGCAGGCCGCAAGCAGTCAGGAGCTATCTCTCAAAAAACCGCGGAAGTCGCGAAGAATCGCTACGCGCTTATTGATGAGAAAAGTGCCGTGAGATCTGCCATTGCAACCGCTATCACCGACTATCAGAAATCGAGGGAGCAGAACGAATTGTTCAGCACAGGCATCATTCCACAAGCCGAGCAAACGGTGCAATCGATGCTCGCTGCCTATCAGGTGAGCGAAGTTGACTTTCTCAACTTGGTTCGCAGTCAAATGACTTTGTTTAACTATGAGCTTCTGTACTGGAAGTCGTTCAGTGAAGCCAATCAGGCGTTATCGCGTCTGGAGGCCGCAGTAGGAAGGGTGTCCATCTATGAGTAAAGCGACAATTGCAACAGCGGTCATCATGCTTGGCCTCGGATTGGCCGGCGGCTACTGGTTATCTCAGGACATCACAGGCGACACAGTCGCTGAGGAGGGCGGCCCCGAGCCGCTTTACTACCGTAATCCAATGAACCCAAGCGTCACCTCGCCCGTCCCGGCGCAGGACTCGATGGGGATGGACTATATCCCCGTATACGCGGAGGAGGGGAGTAGGTCTCGCGACCGCGATATTTTGTACTACCGAAACCCGATGAACCCGTCGGTCACTTCGCCTACCCCCATGAAGGATTCCATGGGTATGGACTATGTACCGGTGTACGCCGAAGGCGAGAGTAGCGATGTCGTCGGCACAGTAAAGATCGATCCTGTGGTCGTTCAGAATATCGGAGTTCGCACCGCGATAGCGAAATCTGAATCCATAAGCCGGACTATAAGAACCGTTGGTCGCGTTGACTTAAATGAGGAACGCATGGCGCGGCTTCATCCAAAAGTACAGGGCTGGATAGAGGAGCTGTACGTTGACAAGACTGGTGAAGCTGTCGCATCCGACGACATACTCCTGAGCATCTACTCCCCGCAGTTGGTTTCCACCCAGCAGGAATACCTACTGGCACTGAACAATCTGGCTGCGCTGGGAGAGAGCCCCTTTGAAGAAATTCGCGAGGGTGCCAAGAACTTGGTGAGGAGTTCGCGTGAACGGTTGCAGTTTTTGGATGTACCCGAACACCAGATAGAGGAGTTAGAGAAAAGTCGGGAGATCAAGAAGAGCATTCACATTCACTCGCCTGTGGATGGCACGGTGCTGCGAATTGGGGTTCGTCAAGGACAGCATGTAACGCCCCAGCAAGAGCTCTACATGCTGGCCGACCTGAGAGAAGTATGGGTACTGGCTGACATCTATGAAAACGAGATTCCTTGGATAAATGTCGGCGACGAGGTGGAAATGACGCTCACATCTGTACCCGGTAAGACCTTTACAGGTGAAGTGGCTTACATCTACCCCTATTCGGAGGCAAAGACCCGGACCACCAAAGTGAGACTGGTGTTCGACAATCCTGACCTCCTGCTCCGGCCCGATATGTTCTCCAAGGTAAAGATACTGTCCGACACGCGCACCAACTCCATTGTCGTGCCATCAGAGGCAGTCGTGCGCTCTGGAGGCAACCCGCAGATATTTGTCGTCAGGGAGCCCGGAAAGTTTGAGCCCAGAACTGTGAGGCTAGGCGTGGAATCAGGCGGTCGCGTCGAGGTACTAGACGGTGTTGCTGATGGAGAAGAGGTGGTGACATCGGCGCAGTTCCTGGTTGACTCCGAATCAAATCTGCGCGAGGCCACCGCCAAAATGATGGACGCACTTAAAGGCGAAGATCTTCAAACTGAGACTGATCACTCCGCGCACTCAGGTGATCGCGAGAACATGGATGGAAACGATTCTGAAATGTCTGAGGCGCAGGGCGGTGCTCGTAGCGATACGGGGCATGAGATAAGCGAGGAACCAGACCATGAGATGGGCGAAGACGCTCACGGAGGAATGGTTCATGATTAAGGCGATCATCAATGCGTCCCTGCGTGATCGATTTATGGTTCTGGTGGCGACCTTCATTATCGGCGTGGTCGGCATTTTCTCTTATAAGAACGTTCCGCTGGACGCGATTCCCGATTTGTCGGATGTCCAGGTCATCATCTTTACGAAGTACCCGGGGCAGTCGCCGCAGGTTGTGGAAGATCAGGTGACCTATCCGCTGACAACCTCGATGTTGGCTGTTCCCGATACGAAAGTTGTGCGGGGCTATTCGTTTTTTGGCCTGTCGTTTGTTTATATTATTTTTGAAGATGGCACTGACATGTACTGGGCACGCTCGCGTGTTCTCGAATCAATCAATTACGTCAGCGGACGATTGCCTCAGGGTGTTACGCCCACATTGGGGCCCGATGCAACCGGCGTGGGATGGGTCTATGAATATGCGTTGGTCGATAGAAGCGGTAAACACGACCTGGCGGAGCTTCGCTCTTTGCAGGATTGGTATCTCCGCTACCCACTTCAGACGGTAGATGGCGTATCGGAGGTTGCATCTGTTGGTGGCTTCGTCAAGCAATACCAGGTCGAAGTAGATCCCAATGCACTACTTCGCTACAACATTCCCCTTGGCAAAGTCACGATGGCGATCAAGATGTCCAATAAGGACGTAGGTGGCCGCCTGGTCGAGATGGCCGAGACCGAGTACATGGTGCGGGGTCTGGGCTATATACAATCCATCGATGATCTCAACTCGATACCCGTCTCCGTTGATGACAATGGTACGCCAATCCGTCTGCGAGATGTCGCGAATGTGCAGATCGGCCCTGAACTGCGGCGCGGACTCGTGGATCTCAATGGAGAGGGCGAGGTTGCGGGTGGTGTAGTCATTATGCGCTTTGGTGAAAACGCGCTGGCAACAATTCAGGCTGTGCGGGCAAAACTGGAAGAGCTGAAAGCAGGGCTGCCCGAGGGCGTTGAGATCGTCCCAGTCTACGACCGTGGTGATTTGATTGAGCGAGCGGTTGACAGCCTCAACACATCGCTCGCCCAGGAACTGGTTATCGTAAGCATCGTGGTGATTTTATTCTTGCTACACGCGCGCTCTGCGTTTGTAGTGATTATCACTCTGCCCTTGGGCGTTCTGATGGCCTTTATCGTAATGCGTATCCAAGGCCTTAACGCCAACATCATGTCATTAGGTGGGATCGCAATCACCATCGGGACCATGGTGGACGGTGCCATTGTGATGGTGGAGAACGCGCATAGCCGACTTGCAATGGCTCGCGACGCCAAGGGCAGTGAGCTCACGATCGAGGAGCGTTGGAAAACGATCGGCGAGTCTTGCCAGGAAGTAGGCCCTGCTCTGTTTTTCTCCCTTCTTGTGATTACCGTATCGTTCCTACCCATTTTTACGATGCAGGCACAAGAAGGGAGGCTTTTCAGTCCTCTGGCTTTCACCGCGACCTATGCCATGGCGGCCTCGGCAATACTGGCCATCACACTGGTACCGGTAATGATGGGTTACTTTCTGCGAGGCAAGATCATTGCGGAGCACAAAAACCCGTTGAACCGCGCGCTCCATGCACTCCATCGGCCTGCTTTGAAAACGGCGATGCGCTGGAGGGTAGTGACTGTCGTGTGTGCTATAGCGCTTCTAGGCGCTACCTACTACCCCTATTCCAAACTGGGCAGCGAGTTCATGCCGCCGCTCGATGAGGGCGACATACTGTATATGCCCACAACGTTCCCCGGAATATCGATCACCAAGGCAAAGGAACTGTTGCAACAAACGGACAAAATACTCGCCACGTTCCCCGAGGTACATCATGTGTTTGGCAAGGTCGGCCGTGCAGAAACTGCGACTGACTCCGCGCCACTGGCAATGATCGAAACCACTGTGCGGTTGAAACCAAAAGAGGAATGGCCCGATCCGGGCAAAACAACGAAAGAGCTGATGAGCGAGATGGACGCCGCGATCCAGTTTCCTGGTCTCGCCAACGCATGGACCATGCCGATCAAGACGCGCATCGACATGCTTTCTACTGGCATCAAAACGCCCATCGGCATCAAAGTATCGGGGCCTGATCTCAATGTCCTGCAGGAAGTCTCTCAGGACATTGAGCAGGCCATGAAAACGCTTCCCGAGACGACCTCCGCGTTTGGGGACCGCGCAGTCGGTGGCTACTACCTCGATTTTGACATCAATCGGGAAAGTGCCGCGCGCTATGGACTCACGGTTGGCGCAGTACAGGACGTTATTCAAAGCGCTATCGGGGGCATGAATATCACCGAAACCGTGGAGGGATTGGAACGCTATCCCGTAAATCTGCGCTACCCCAGAGAGCTTCGGGATGATCTGGAAACCCTCAAGCGCGTGATTATACCCACACCAACCGGTGCGCAAATTCCTCTCGCTCTGGTAGCCGAGATCAACTATACGAGAGGTCCGCCGGTCATCAAGAGTGAAGATGCGAGACCCAACGCCTGGATCTATGTAGACATATCAACATCAGACATTGGCGGATTCGTGACTAAGGCCAAAGAGGTTGTTAACCAGCAGGTCGACATTCCGGCTGGTTATACGCTGACGTGGTCGGGCCAATTCGAGTACATGGAAAGAGCGGCGAAACGGCTTAGCATCGTAGCGCCTGCAACGCTGTTCATTATTTTTCTGTTGCTCTACTTCAACTTTCGCAATGTTATCGAGCCGGTTGTCGTGATGATATCGATACCCTTTGGTCTGATAGGTGGAATCTGGCTCATCTATTTCAACGACTACAACGTGTCGGTTGCGGTAGCGGTTGGGTTCATTGCGTTGGCGGGCATGGCGGCAGAGATTGGCGTGCTTGTGTTGAGCTTTATCGATACAGAAATTGCCGAGCGCAGAAGTGAAAGCGCAAGGCGTCTTACATTAGAGGAGATTCGGGATTCTGTACTGAACGCAACATCTAAACGAGTAAGGCCGGTAGCAATGACCGCCATTTCCACGATGGCGGGTTTGATACCAATCATGTTGAGTAGTGGCACAGGATCAGATGTCACCCATCGAATCGCCGCGCCCATGCTCGGCGGTATGCTGACCGTGATGATACTCAATCTGCTGGTGCTGCCTGTGATTTATAGCTTTGTTCTCCAGTTTCAGGAAAAGCGACGCGTTGTGGCCGATAGCTCTGAAGTACAGGCCGCAGATGGGCCAGCAGGTTCGGTTTCATGATTATTGCGATCGCGTTTGCGTTCGGGCTGGTCGCCTTGACGTTTATGTTTCATTACCGGGCGTTACTTTGGCTGGGATCAAGAGCTACCCAGTTTAGAATTTCTACGCAGGCAAAAGTGCTATTTGTCGTTGTGACGCTCTTTCTGGTACATATAGCAGAGATCGGAATGTATGCGATCACCTACGGTGTCTCTGTCTCCGTTCTGGAGCTTGGAGTTTTTCAAGGTGCCTTGATCACGGATGCGATGAGCTATCTCTACTATTCGGGCGTGATTTATACAACGCTTGGCCTGGGTGACATTGAGCCCCAGGGCCACATCCGCTTTATCACAGCCATGGAAGCACTCAACGGTTTTCTACTTATTACATGGTCTGCGTCATTCACTTTTCTAGCGATGGGGCGTTTTTGGCCATGGGAAAATAGATGCGACAAACCGTTTGCGCATGTGGACACGACACTTGTCAACGAGAGGGGAAGTAGAAAATGATTAGAATGAGGAGATTATATGCTGCTAGGGCAGCGGTAGCGGCAATGTTTGCGATGTTTCTAGTTGTGGCCTGCTCGGAAAAGCAACCTGTTCCCGGTCAGCAAAGCGGGGTCAACATCGTCAAGATGGAGGTGTTCAAGACCCCAACTTGTGGTTGTTGCAATAAATGGGTAGATCATCTAAAGAACGAAGGGTTCGCAGTGATCACGAAAGATCGGGTGAGTCTTGATGCAATAAAAGAGGGGTACAACATAGATCCTCACTACCAGTCGTGCCATACGGGTGTAGTGGATGGATATGTCTTTGAAGGCCATATTCCCGCGAGGTTGATTAGGCAATTTCTAGACGACATACCGGAAGGCGCACTCGGATTAGCAGTGCCCGGCATGCCCATAGGAAGCCCTGGTATGGAAATGGGTGAGCGATTCGATAGCTACGATGTGCTGTTGCTGAAAAGCGACGGGACCAGCGAAGTATTTTCCCATGTTGATGGCCCAGAATAGGTGGACCGGTGTCTAGTTGATAAGAGCAGGTGGGAGTGTCACGGCCCTTTTGGTGGCGGTCGTGTTGTTCAATGTAGGCATTTCGATGCACAGTGAAGCCTGTGATGCCCATTGACAAGCTTATATGCAGCAGTGCAGCAACTCCCATCTGACTTCGGGTGACCTGTAGAGCCTTGCGCAGCTTTCATTTATTGCGGTTCATCGTGAGCATTGGAAGGATCCTTTTTATCAGGCCCTGCTCACCGGGGCTGCAAGCGCTCAATTTTCCTATTGAGCGGTTTTTTAGCCCGCACTGTTTTTGGCGGGGTTGGCTCGGTTACTGGTGCGTAATTCAGTGAAAATACCCCTTGCAGGATTCCCATCCGTCACGACCTTCCTGTTGCTGGACCTGGCGTTTATCCTAATGGGTAAGGCGATGTCGGCACTCCAGGTAGTGTCCCGTCAAGCGGTGTAATCCCGGTCTCCATTTTCATCGCGTCAGGCGGCCTTAGACTGTGGCAGTGGGTTGGCCTGGTCTTCCTTGCTCAGCACACGCGCCAACGTCTCTTGGCTCATGTGGCGGCGTGTCACCTGCCACTCATCTGCTTGCTCAGCCAGCAATGTTCCCACCAGCGGCATGATGGCGGCGTTGTTCGGGAAGATACCGACCACCCGTGAGCGGCGTTTGATTTCCTTGTTCAATCGCTCCAGGGAGTTCGTTGGCGCCAGCTCATGCCCATAGCCTGCACCAGCTTCGTCCACCTTGCGAGTCGATATAGCCTTCACATAGGCCTCCTGCACGACGGCAACCAGCGCTTGCTCCGAGGCCTTGCGAGGTTCAATGAAGCTCGGCAGGTAACTGCCTGTGCGCAGCTTCGGAATGCGTAACTCCATCGTCCCCAAGCGGGTCACCAGCGTGCGCTCTCGGTAACCGTTGCGCTGGTTGACGCTGTCCTCGCTGCGCTCGTGCCGACCCGCGCCACAGCGTCGCTCTGCCTCGGCGTCCATAAGCCGTTGCAATACCAACTGGCCCAGCTCTCGGAGCAGGTCATCGTGGTGTCTCTCCGTGTCTGGTTGTCTCGCAACCTCCAGTTTACGGAGACCCACGGTGGCCGCCACCACCGTGAAGATTTACACCACTCATGGGGACACTATGGCACTTCAGAAAGCGGATATTATTGGTATTTCCTCATTGCCTGTCAGCTTTGAACAATGATTGGGTCGGTGTCAAATCCACCTGAGGGGCGATTCTGGAGCAATTGTTGGTACTAGAGGTTTTCCTGCTCTTTCTGGGGCTGGCCAGAAGGCAACGGAAAAATGCTCCTGTTGCAGAACCTTCAGGAGAGTTTTTGGGCCCCGGCGTCAGCTGTGGGAAGCCGGAGTAGCCGACAAGTTCCGCAATATGCCGCATTGCTCCACTGTCCGACGGTTTGAGCAACTGAGGCGCAGCATTCTCAGTTGCTCGTTCAGCTTGGTGAGTTCCTGGATACGCGCCTCCACCTGCTCGATGTGCCTATCCATCATCCGGTTCACGTCGTCGCACTGCGCACCGGGCGAACGGTTTAATGCCAACAACTGCCGAATCTCCTGCAAACTGAGATCCAGGCTGCGACATTGCTTGATAAACAGCAGTTGCTCAACGGCAGCTTCATCGTATAAGCGAAAATTGCCTTCACTGCGTTCTGCAGAGGCAATCAAATGCTCCTTTTCATAATGGCGGATGGTTTGCACGGAGAACCCAGTCACTTCCGACACTTCGCCGATTTTCATGATCTTTCATTACTCCGATTGACTCTATAGTTGTTATAGAGTTTATAGTGGCGGTCTGTACACCCACAAGGGCTTTATTCGATGTCTGACCCGTGCAATGACAATTGTCAGAGCAACAAGATTGCCAATGGCCCCACCTCTGCAATAGCCAATACTGATATGGCTTCTCAACATGGCTATGTCAGTGACTACCGAGTGCGAAAAATGGACTGCCCATCGGAAGAGGGGATGATCCGCATGGCCTTGGACAGTATTGAGCCCCGGGTTTTACTGGAGTTCGATACACCGAATCGGAAGGTGCGGGTATTCCATGGCGACAATGGGGCTGCCATCGAGGAGAGGATGCGCTCCCTGGGGCTGGGTGCCACGCTCGAAAAAACCACCCCGGTGGGGGAAGAGGATCTAGTCTTGGCCAGGGAGAAGGAAGAGGCAACCGCCCAGGTCGAAGCCGGTATTCTGAAGTGGTTGCTGGCCATCAACGGCGTTATGTTCGTGATTGAACTGACGGTAGGCTGGCTGGCGCAATCCACTGGCTTGATCGCGGATTCTCTAGACATGTTTGCTGATGCCGCCGTCTACGGCGTGGCACTGTATGCCGTTGGACACAGTGTGCGGATGAAGCTGCGCGCTGCGCATTTTTCAGGCTGGCTGCAGTTGATTCTGGCGCTGGGAGTCCTGGCTGAAGTCGGGCGGCGATTTGTCTTCGGCAGCGAACCTGTATCCGCGTTAATGATGGGTTTTGGTGTTGTGGCCCTGGCCGCCAACGTCTGGTGTCTGGTGCTTATCGCAAGAAACCGGCACGGCGGCGCACACATGAAAGCAAGTTGGATATTTTCCGCTAATGATGTAATCGCCAATGTGGGGGTTATCGTCGCCGGTGTATTGGTCGCCTGGACGGGTTCCCGTTATCCCGATCTGGTCATTGGTCTGCTCATCGGTCTGATAGTGCTGAATGGCGCCCGGCGTATTCTGCAACTGCGCTATTAGTCCTGGCCCTTTCTCGCTGCTCGGATTCATGCCGGCAGAATTCCGCGCCTGGGCGGCCTATTGAAATAGTCTCCGTTCTTGCCGGTGCTTATGGAGAATTTCTCTCTTAACCATGCCCATAGGTGTGGGCATCTTTGTGCATATGGTCCGGGTGCTCGAATTCCAGTGTTGAATGACTGATGTTGAATTCCTGCGCCAGAGCCTGCTTTATCCTGTACTTGATGCTCTCAAGCTGATCCCATGCACTTTCCTCGATAATTACATGGGCCTCCAGCGAGGCATCGTGTTCGCCCATCTGCCAAAAATGCACATGGTGAAGGTCGACAACGCCTTCAATGTTGGACAGGGCAACGATGACGGCATCGGTATCGATATCCACCGGGCTGCCCAGCATGAGGGTTCTGATAGTGCCGCCGATTTCTGTCAGACCCAGGTAGAGAATGTAGCCCGCGATGCCGATGGTGATGGCAGGATCAACCCACCGCATGTCGTAGAGTAAAATAAGGGTCCCACCAATGACCACGGCGACCGACGCCAGTGCATCCGACAGATTGTGCAGGAACAATGCACGGATATTGACACTGCCTTTTTGCATCGAATAGGTGAGCAACGCTGTCAGTGCGTCCACGACCAGGGCGATACCACCCAGCCAGACGACCCACCAGCCCTTGACCTCTGGAGGATCAATGATCCGCATGCCACCTTCGTAAATCAGGTAGAACCCGATAATGATCAAGGTAGTGTAGTTGATGAGGGCAGCAACGATTTCAATGCGTCCGTAGCCAAAGGTCATCCTTGCGTCAGCCGGGCGGCGCGCAATTTTTTGCGCCGCGAACGCGATGACGAGTGATGCCATGTCAGAGAAGTTATG
>CAXIDF010000005.1:0-162055 GCA_964022665.1 uncultured Halieaceae bacterium | reverse complement strand
CACCAGCGCGGTAAGAACCCGTTCGAGACCCTGCGTCAACAGTGGACCCCGATACCCCCTGCCGCCGATGCCGAGGGGGCTGACAGCTTCCAGCAAGCCGGCGTGATGACGGCGGACGAGGCCTTCCTGGCAGGCACCACCTCGATTCAGGCGGCGGATGCCGAAGGCTGGGTGATTTCCGTCACCCCGTCCGGTGGCTGGATACCCGCATTTATTGCCGGCAACACCGGCGTTGGCTTGAGCCAGCGTATGCAAAGCTTTGTGCTGGATGAGGCCCTGAACCCCTACAACGTGGTGCAGCCCGGCCAGCGCCCCAGAGTCACGCTGACGCCTTCGCTGGCGTTGCAGGATGGCAAACCACTGATGGCCTTTTCGGTACAGGGCGGTGACACCCAGGACCAGAACCTGCTGCAGTTCTTCCTCAACATGGTGGAGTTCGACATGAACGTGCAGCAGGCGGCGGAGGCGCACAATATCCTCAGCTACCAGATGCAGAGCTCGTTTGGCGCGCACCAGTCCGAACCCGGACGCCTGCAGGTCACACCGCTGGTTTCACCGTTTACCCGCGCCGAGCTTGGGCGCATGGGGTACACGGTAGAGGTGGTGGAGCGCACCTACAACCCGACCACGGCGATCTGGTTCGATCATGAGCATGGGGTGATGCAGGGTGGTGCGTCGGACTACGGGGATGACTACGGGATTGCCTGGTAGCAGCTGCCGGGCTGCCGGGTTTGGAGCTTCGTAGCGGCGGGACACCGTGGGTTATCGCGGCGAGAACGGCCACTCGTTTTCCATCATCTCCGGGCGGCTGCGCAACTCGACCATTTTTGCTGCGCAAAAATTGGGACTCGAACAGTGCTCGCCGTAAAGCCCCCTCCGATGATGGAAAACGAAAGCTGTGGCCTGACTGTTCTCGCCGCGATAACCCACGTTGTCCCTCGTACGGTGCGTATTTCCCAGAGGTGGCCGGCTCGCACACCGCGTATTGCCTGGAGGTGGCTGGGTTGACGCTTTTTATGGGTTGAGGTGGATTGAGGTGCTTTGTGGAGTTTCTCTCCAGGTTGTGACGTTGATCCAACGGTTTCCGGATTTACCGCCTGTTATTTCCCCAATTCCTTTCGCGGGCTCAGCCTTCAGGCCCGATGCGGTGCACGGGTGGGCGAACAATCAGGCCACAGCTTTGGCTCGCGATCACCGTAGGGGGTAGTCCGCGAGCACTGTTCGAGTCCCAATTTTTGCGCAGCAAAAATGGTCGAGTTCCGCAGCGGCCCGGAGGTGATCGCGAGACAGTGGCCGTTCGCCCACCCGAGCACCGCATCGGGCCGCACTACGAAGTCCCAACCACAACACAGCCCAGCCCAGCCCACAAAAAAGGGGAGCCAAAGCTCCCCTTTCCCGTCTTTCACCGGGTTATTCACCGATACACAGGAAACCGCGCACAGATATCCAGCACCTTGGCCTTCACATCAGCAATCGCTGCATCCGCGGAACCCTGCTCCAGCGCCTCCAGCACATCACACATCCACCCCGCCAACTCGACAGTCTCCGCTTCCTTGAAACCGCGGGTGGTAATCGCCGGCGTGCCCACGCGCAGACCGGAGGTAATGAACGGTGAGCGCGGATCGTTGGGCACCGCGTTCTTGTTCACCGTGATATTGGCGTTGCCCAGGGCCTCGTCGGCATCCTTGCCCGTGTAGGGCTTGCCGATCAGGTCCACCAGCATCAGGTGGTTGTCGGTGCCACCGGAGACGATGTTGATACCCCGGTCGATGAAGGTCTTGGCCATCGCCCGGGCGTTGGCCACTACCTGCTGCTGGTAGGCAACGAATTCGGGGCTCTGCGCTTCCTTGAAGCTCACCGCTTTTGCCGCAATCACGTGCATCAGCGGGCCACCCTGGCCACCCGGGAACACGGCAGACTGGAACTTTTTCTCCAGTTCTTCGTTGGCACGCGCCAAGATGATGCCGCCGCGCGGGCCGCGCAGGGTTTTGTGGGTTGTGGAGGTCACGACGTCTGCATGCGGCACCGGGTTGGGGTAAACGCCCGCGGCGACAAGGCCGGCCACGTGCGCCATGTCAACAAGCAGGTAGGCGCCCACTCTGTCGGCGATTGTGCGAAAGCGCGCCCAGTCCATCACCCGAGAATAGGCCGAGAAGCCAGCCACGATCATCTTCGGCTTGTGCTCAAGAGCCAGTGCTTCAACCTGGTCGTAATCCACTTCACCGGAGCCGGCTTTCAGGCCGTACTGCACCGCGTTGTACATCTTGCCGGAGAAGTTGGGCTTGGCGCCGTGGGTCAGGTGGCCCCCGTCCGCCAGGCTCATGCCCAGCACGGTGTCGCCGGCCTGGCAGAGCGCCTGGTATACCGCCGAGTTGGCCTGAGAACCGGAGTGCGGTTGAACGTTGGCGTAATCCGCACCGAACAGCGCCTTCGCGCGCTCGATCGCCAGCTCTTCGGCCTTGTCCACGTACTCGCAACCGCCGTAGTAGCGTTTGCCCGGGTAACCCTCGGCATACTTGTTGGTCAGCACGGTGCCCTGGGCTTCCATAACCCGGGGGCTGGTGTAGTTTTCGGAGGCAATCAGCTCGATATGCTCTTCCTGACGACGCTCTTCCTCCTTGATAGCGGTAAAAATCTCGTCGTCGAACCCCTCAATGGTCATGCGCTGGTCAAACATCGGTGTCCCCTGGCAGGCGGGGCCGCGGCGGCCCGTGAAATGAGCGGCGCATTTTACCCAATTTCCGCGCTGCATATAAGTGGAGAGTCACCGCCGGACGATTCCTGTATTATTCCTGTCACTGTTATGACATACAGTGGGCGGTCAACCCGCAACGGCGACACAGGAACCCCCGGTAAACGATGAATATCAGTATTTTTGGCAGTGGCTATGTGGGCCTGGTGCAGGCTGCGATTTTTGCCGATGTGGGCCACAAGGTCGTCTGCATGGATATTGACGCGGGCCGCGTCGACAGGCTGCGCGACGGCGATGTGCCTTTTTATGAGCCGGGCCTGTCGCAGCTTATTCGCAACGGCATCAGCAACGGGCTGCTGTCTTTCACCACGGACGCCAAAGAGGCTGTGCAGGCCAGCGACTTCCTCTTCATTTGCGTCGGCACACCGGCGGGCACTGATGGCTCGGCCGACCTCACCTACGTGATGCAGGTGGCAGACTCCATCGCCCGCTACATGACCACGCGCAAGGTGATCATCACCAAATCCACGGTGCCGGTAGGTACCACCGATACCGTGCACCGCCACATACTGCAAACGCTGCACAATCAGGGGCGGTCAATTGCGGTAGAAGCGGCGTCCAACCCTGAATTTCTCAAGGAAGGGTCCGCGGTGGCCGACTGCCAGAGTCCCGACCGCATCATCATTGGCACTGAGTCGCCACGTGTACTGGAAGAACTGCGGCGCATGTACCAGGCGTTCAACCGCAATCACGAAAAAGTGATGCACATGGACCCACGCAGTGCGGAAATGACCAAGCTCGCCGCCAATGCCATGCTTGCCACCAAAATCAGCTTCATGAATGAAATGGCCACCATCGCCGAAGCCGTGGGCGCCGACATCGAACTGGTGCGACGCGGCATGGGGTCAGATCCGCGCATTGGCTACCAGTTTATCTACCCCGGTTGCGGCTACGGTGGCTCCTGCTTTCCCAAGGACGTGCGCGCACTCAAGCACCTGGCGGAGCAGCACGGCCATCGCGCGGGCATTCTCACCGCCGTGCACGACACCAACCAGCGGCAGAAAAACAAGCTGGCGGAACGGGTGATGGAGCGCCTGGGTGCCGACCTGAGCGGCAAGACCATTGCCGTGTGGGGACTGTCCTTCAAACCCAACACCGACGACATGCGCGAGGCCCCCAGCCGCTACCTGATGGAGGGTATCTGGTCCTGCGGTGGCAAAGTGCGCGCCTTCGACCCGCAGGCCATGCAGGCCTGCCGCGAGATCTACGGCGAACGTGAAGAGCTGACGCTTTGCGCGCACAAGGAAGATGCCCTGCAGGGGGCCGACGCGCTGGTGATCTGCACCGAGTGGAAAGCCTTCTGGTCACCCGACTTCGAACTGATCAAGCGCGAACTCAGTACACCCCTGATTTTTGACGGTCGCAACCTGTACAACCCGGCGCAGATGGAAGAGCTGGACATCGAATACTACGGCATCGGCCGTGGCCGTTCCCTGGCAAAACCGGCATGACCGCGAAGGTTACGCTGGGCTGGCGGGAGTGGCTGAGCTTACCCGAGCTCGGTATCACGCAGATCAAGGCCAAAGTGGATACCGGCGCACGCACCAGTGCCCTGCACGCCTTCTACGTTGAACCGTTTGAGCGCGACGGAGAGCCCTGGGTGCGCTTTGGCATACACCCTCAGCAGGGCAACACCGCACTGGTGGTCGACTGCGAGGCGCGTGTGGTAGACCAGCGCCAGGTCACCGACTCGGGCGGACACCGGGAAGTGCGCTACGTTATTCAGACAGCCATAGAACTCGGCGGCGAGCACATCGACGCTGAAATCACCCTCACCGACCGTGAAAACATGCGCTTCCGCATGCTGCTCGGGCGCACCGCAATGCGCGGTCGCTGTCTGGTGGACCCCGGTCAGTCCTACCTGCTTGGCAGGCGGGCACGCACACAGGAATAACGGCAGATGCCGGCAAACGGCAAGGCACTGAAGATAGGCGGCCAGGTTATCCAGCCGGGCGAACGCAAGGTCATCGACATACCCGTTGCGCCCACCTACACCCACGACAACTTGTCCATCAGCGTACAAGTGGTGCGCGGCAAGCGCCCGGGGCCAGTGCTTTTCGTCTGTGCCGCCGTGCACGGCGACGAGATCAACGGCGTGGAGATCATTCGTCGCATCCTCAAGGACCCGCACCTCGACCGGCTACGCGGCACGCTGGTCGCCATACCCATCGTCAACGTCTACGGCTTCATCAACCACACCCGGTACCTGCCTGACGGGCGCGACCTCAACCGCTCCTTCCCCGGTTCCGCCCGGGGCTCGCTGACCGGGCGTATTGCACACACGTTCCTGCAGGACATCGTCGCCCACTGTACCCACGGCATCGACCTGCACACCGGTGCCCGCCACCGCAGCAACTTCCCGCAGATACGCGCGAACCTGGAAGACCCCACGGTGCTGGGCATGACCGAAGCGTTTGGCGCTCCCATCGCCATTGACGCCAAGATCCGTGACGGCTCCCTGCGCCAGGCGGCCGGGGACCTCGGCGTACCGGTGCTGCTCTATGAGTCCTGCGAGGCGCTGCGCTTTGACGAGATCTATATCCGCGCCGGCGTAAAAGGCGTACTCAACGTTATGCGCCATATCGGCATGTTGCGCCGCTCGCGCGCCCGCTCGCGTCCGCCGACGATCAGCCGCAATACACGGTGGCTGCGCGCGCCCGAGAGCGGCATCCTGCGGGTGCTGGTGCCGCTGGGGGCGGAGGTTCAGCAAGGGCAGACGATCGGTTTTATCGCCGACCCGATGGGTACCAGTGAAACGGATGTGGTGGCGGATACCCACGGCATCGTGATCGGACGCACCAATCTGCCGTTAGCGTATGAGGGGGATGCGCTGTTTCACATTGCGGAGATCGGGGCGAAGGCGAATTGGGAGGTGGACGAGTTTCACGAGGCACATGAGCCGGATGCGTCGGAGCTGGATCCGGAGGATTTGAGTTCGGCGCCGATTGCGGATTGACCGGCGGGGTGACTTGGTCAGGGCACGCGGCGGTTCGAGGGTGCCTTCGTTTGGGGGCGGCCTCGGTGGTGCCTGCGTTTTGGGGCGGCCGGGGCGACGGTGGGAGCAATTCGGGCCACGCTCAAGGCCATCCATGGCTCGCTTGACCTCGACATCCTGTCTCGGACAGCCCCGAATTGCTCCCACCGCCACCCCGACCTTGGCGCTAACCCTTGAGATTTGGGAGCACTTTGGGGGTTGGGGTTGGGGTTGCTGGATTCAGATTTCGGGACTTCGGGACTTCGGGACTGCCCCACAAAATTGAATCCCTCACCATCAATCCACATAAAGCCCCCACCCTCGCACTAACCCAACCTGAAAACACACCCAAACCCTTGGGTTACTGCTGAGGCTGCGGGCGGTGCAGGGCTGCCGGGACTGTCCGAGACAGGATGTCGAGGTCAAGCGAGCCATGGATGGCCTTGAGCGTGTCCCGGCAGCCCTGCACCGTTCGCGGCCGGCACCCGAACGGAGCTCAGATACCCGAACGGCGCTCAGATACCCGAATGCAGCTCAGATACCCGAACGGAGCCCCAGTAGGCAAAAGGGGAACCGGCCCCCAACAACTTGCTGATCCCGCAACCAACAAAGCACAGCACTGAACCCAACCCCGATTCCTGCTAGAATCCGCCCACATTTTCGACCACGAAAGGCAACGCAACCAGATGGCTCAGTACGTCTACACCATGAACCGCGTCGGCAAGGTAGTGCCGCCGAAAAAGAAAATCCTCGAAGACATTTCGCTCTCCTTCTTCCCCGGCGCCAAGATCGGTGTGCTCGGGCTGAACGGCTCCGGCAAGTCGACGCTGCTGCGCATCATGGCGGGCATCGACACGGACATTCTGGGCGAGGCCCGCCCGCAGCCGGGCATCAAAATCGGCTACCTGCCGCAGGAACCGCAGCTCAATCCGGAAAAAGACGTGCGCGGCAATGTCGAGGAGGGCCTGCAGGAGGCGGTGGACGCGCTGGCCGGGCTGGACAAGGTGTATGCCGCCTATGCGGAGCCGGATGCAGATTTTGACGCACTGGCCAAGGAACAGGCGCGGCTGGAGGACATTATCCAGGCGACCGATGCCCACAATCTGGACCACAAGCTGGAAGTAGCGGCGGATGCCCTGCGCCTGCCGCCCTGGGATGCGGACGTGACCACACTGTCCGGTGGTGAGCGCCGCCGGGTGGCGCTGTGCCGTCTGCTGCTGTCGGCACCTGACATGTTGCTGCTGGACGAGCCGACCAACCACCTGGATGCCGAAAGCGTGGCCTGGCTGGAGAAGTTCCTGCACGATTTCCCGGGCACGGTGGTAGCGATTACCCACGACCGCTATTTCCTGGACAACGCCGCCGGCTGGATTCTGGAACTGGACCGGGGCCGCGGTATCCCCTACGAGGGCAATTACTCGGATTGGCTGGAGACGAAAGAGGCGCGCCTGGAGCAGGAAAAGCGGCAGGAAGCCTCGCACCAGAAGGCGATCAAGGCGGAACTGGAGTGGGTGCGCAGCAACCCCAAGGGCCGCCAGGCGAAGAGCAAGGCGCGCCTGCAGCGCTATGAGGAGCTGCAATCGCAGGAGTTCCAGGCGCGCAACGAGACCAATGAAATCTACATTCCGCCGGGGCCGCGCCTGGGCGATAACGTGGTGGAAGTCACGAACCTGAAGAAAACCTACGGTGAGCGGCTGTTGTTCGACAATATCAGCTTCACCGTGCCCAAGGGCAGCATCGTCGGCATCATCGGCGCCAACGGCATGGGCAAGTCGACCCTGTTCCGGATTCTGATGGGCGAGGAGCAGCCGGACGGCGGCGAGGTCAAGGTGGGGGAGACTGTACAGCTGGGCTATGTCGACCAGTCGCGTGATGACCTGGACGGCAGCAAGACGGTGTGGGAGCAGGTATCGGGCAGTCAGGATGTGATCCGCATCGGCAACTACGAGGTGAATTCGCGCTCTTACCTGGGGCGTTTCAACTTCAAGGGCTCGGACCAGCAGAAGTTCGTCAAGGATCTTTCCGGCGGCGAGCGCAATCGCCTGCACCTGGCCAACCTGCTCAAGCAGGGCGCCAACGTGCTGTTGCTCGACGAACCGACCAACGACCTTGATGTGGAAACCCTGCGCGCGCTGGAGGAGGCACTGCTCACGTTCCCGGGCAGCGCGCTGGTGATTTCGCACGACCGCTGGTTTCTGGACCGAATTGCCACGCATATCCTGGCCTACGAGGACGATGGCAATGTGGTGTTCCACGAGGGCAACTTCACGGATTACGAGGAGGATCGCAAGGCCCGTCTGGGCGCGGCGGCCGCCCAACCGCACCGGGTCAAGTATCGCAAGCTGAAGTAGGCCTGATACCCGCCTGGTGCATGAGGGCACTCGCCGGGATGAGTGCCCTGTGGCCCCGTCGCTCGCAATGGGCCAAAGGCGGAGCTATGATTTCAACAACAGCAAACGCAAGAGATCTGGCATGACTGACACTCCTATTGAACGCCGAGCCTTCACCCGCGTTGCCATTGACCTGCCCGTAGAGGTGCAGCAGGGCGGCAGCAGTTGGCATCAGCGCCTGATCGACATTTCCCTGGGTGGCGCGGCCACTGATCAGCCGGATGTGTGGGACGCGCAGTACAACGAACCCTTCACACTGCTGATCGACACCGGTGCTGCCGAGCCGCTGGAGTTGTTTGCCTATCTTCAGCATGTGGAAAACGGCCGCCTTGGGTTCAAGGTCGACCACGTGGACCGGGAGAATATCGACCCCCTGCGGCGTCTGCTGGCCGCCCACCTGAGCAACCCCGATGTGCTGGACGGCGAGCTGCGCAGGCTCGACGAGGAAAGCGACGTCGAGGACGGCTAGCGGCGCCCGCGTGCGCGCAGGGCGTCTATTCCACCGCCGCCAGGGCCTCCTCGAGGCGGGACACCGCAATGACCTGCATACCGCGAATGTCGCCGCGCGGCGCGTTCGCTTTCGGCACGATGGCCCGGCGGAAACCGTGCTTGGCAGCCTCTGACAAGCGCTCCTGGCCGCTGGGCACGGGGCGGATCTCGCCGGAGAGGCCCACCTCGCCGAAGATCACCATATCCCGCGGCAACTGCCGGTCGCGGAAGCTGGACACAATCGCCAGCAACAGTGCGAGGTCGGCGCTGGTCTCCAGCACTTTCACGCCACCAACTACATTGGCAAAGACGTCCTGGTCCCCCACCTGCAGGCCGCCGTGGCGGTGCAGCACTGCCAGCAGCATGGCGAGGCGGTTCTGCTCCAGCCCCACGGCCACGCGACGCGGGTTGCCCAGGGCACTGTCGTCTACCAGTGCCTGGATTTCCACCAGCAACGGCCTGGTACCCTCCCAGACCACCATCACCGCACTGCCCGAGGCTGGCTCGCTGCTGCGGTCGAGAAAAATGGCCGAGGGGTTGCGCACTTCCCGCAGGCCCTGCTCGGTCATGGCGAATACGCCCAGCTCGTTGACAGCGCCGAAGCGGTTCTTTTGCCCACGGAGGGTACGGAAGCGCGAGTCGTGCCCACCCTCCAGCAGGATGGAGCAGTCGATCATGTGCTCCAGCACTTTGGGACCGGCCAGGGAGCCGTCCTTGGTAACGTGCCCCACCAGGAACAGCACCGTGCCGGTGCGTTTGGCAAACCGGGTGAGAAACGCCGCGCACTCGCGCACCTGGGACACACTGCCCGGCGCGGAACTCAGATCGTCGGAGTGCACCACCTGGATCGAGTCCACCACCAGCACCCGCGGGCGGTGGTGCTCTGCGGCAGCGATAATGGCCTCGACATTGGTTTCGGCCATCAGCCGCAGGCGGTCTGTTGCCAGCCCCAGCCGACGCGCGCGCATGGCCACCTGCTGCAGGGATTCTTCGCCGGTGATGTACAGGGCATCCATGTTGGCCGCCAGATGGCACATGGTCTGCAGTAGCAGGGTGCTTTTGCCCGCGCCCGGATTGCCGCCGACCAGAATCGCAGACCCCGGCACCAGTCCGCCACCCAGCACCCGGTCGAACTCTTCCGCACCGCTGCTGAAGCGCGGCAGCTCCTCAAGGTCAATTTCGCCCAGCAGGCGTGCTTCGCTCACGGTACCGGCAAAACCACCCCGAGCCTTGCCGCTGCGGGCCGCACCGGCCCCTGCCGGACCACCGAGACGCACCTCCGACAGTGAGTTCCAGGCGCCGCAGTCGTTGCACTGACCCTGCCATTTCGCATAGTCCGAGCCACACTCGTTACACACGAACGCCGTTTTGCTCTTCGCCATGCCCTGCCCTGCTCCTGTTCGCGCGGAAAAAATCAGTCACCCCGCTATCAGCCGCAGGGTCAGGTCGGTATCCTAGTGCACTCGATGGTCACTTGCCCAACACTACCGGAATTTCCATGCCGCATTCCTCCCTGATCCCCGAACCGCCCCTGGTGTTCTCGCCCGGGCTGGCGGCCACGATCGGGCTGGAGGAGGCGATTCTGCTGCAACAGCTGGCAACACTGTTCACCCACCGCGCCGCACAGTTGCACCGGGGCTATCGCTGGCTGCGGGTGGAGCGTGATTTCCTGCTGCAGCAGCTGCCGTTCTGGGGCCCCGCCGACCTCTACCGCATCTGCCAGAGCCTTGCGGACAAGGGCGTGATTCTGGTGGAGTCACCCCCGCTGCACAGCCACCCCGAACTCCTCTTCGCCATGAATGAGCCGGCCGGCGCTCCGGTGGCCGGCACTCCGGTGGCCGGCACTCCGGTGGCCGGCACTCCGCGGTCCGGCGCCCCGAAAGCCCATGCGCCGGGCATGCAGGCCGCAACCGGCATCCGTCCAGCCGCACCCGGCCAGGCAGGCCAGGGAGACCGCTCAGCCCAACACGTCGGCCCCGACCCGTCACTGACTCGACGCAGCGCGTCACAACTACCGGGCAGCTGGGGCCCCAGTGAAGACTTGCTGCAGTTACTCGGCCTGAACCACAACATACCGCGTCAGTTCGCACTGGACCAACTGGAAGATTTCATCTTTTACTGGCGCGAGCGCGGCGAACCCAGCCACGCCTGGGAGAACAAGTTCCGCCAGCACGTGATCAGCTGCTGGCGACGGGAGCAACAGAGCCGCGCAGAGGCTTTTCGGGCCGAGCAGCCCCCCCCCCTGGACAACCAGTGGCGGCCCAGCCGGGACGCCCTGGATATCATGCTGCGCAGCGGCATCGACCCCGAATTCATCGACGAGGCGACCCCGGAGTTCATACTCTACTGGCGCGAGCGCGGCGACGCGCCCCGGGAACTGAACTCGAAATTCATCCAGCACATCCGCATCCAGTGGGCCAAATACACCTCCAGCATGCGCCACAGCACCGAGCCACGGCGCATCGCCGAGGACTGGCAGCCGGACGACGATGTTTTTGATATTCTGCGCCTGTCGCATATTGATGAGAACTTTGCCCGCGAACTGCTGCCGGAGTTCATCATCTACTGGCGTGACAGCAACCAGGCACACACATCCTGGAACAGCAAATTCCTGCAGCACGTGAAGTTCCATTGGGCCAAACAGCACCGCATTGACCAGGCAGGGCACAACCATGACGGACAGCAAGGATCTCCTCGAACGAGTCGCACGCGGGATTCAAGCCTCGCAGACGACCTCAACGACACCTCCTGGGCCGACTGACGCCCGCCGCCGACCCGCCAGCGATGGCCACATTGAGGCGATCAACCAGGTTTTCGCCCTGTTCCGGCTGAACTACCACAACCAGTACTACGCGGCGTACCCCGACGCCGAGCAGCTCAAGCAGATCAAGAAGCTCTGGCTGGAATCGCTGGCGGACTACCCGGTTGAACAGATTCTGCGCGGTGCACGCCACGCCATCGAAAACAGTGAGTACTTGCCAACCCTGCACCGCATGCTGGAGTGCTGCCAGGAGAGCATTGCCAGCCTCGGGCTGCCCGATGCCTACAGCGCCTACCGTGAAGCCTGCGATGCGCAAAGCCCGCGCTCCGCGCAGCCCTGGAGCCACCCGGCGGTGTACCTGGCGGGCCGTGACAGCGACTGGTTTTTCCTCGCCAACAACCCGGAACGCAGCACCTGGCCGGTGTTTCGCAAGCACTACCAGGCCTGGTGCACACGTGCGCTGCGCGGCGAAGCGCTGGCGGTGCCGCAGGAGCCGGCCCTGGAACAGCACGCCGCCGAGCCGCTGTCGACCGAACAGCAACTCGCAGCGCTGGCCAGGTTGCGCCGCGAGACCCAACTCTGAGCGGTGAAAACGCAATGGCAGGTGTTTATTGCCGATTCTGCGGCCACCTGCTAATTTCTCCTCTCCCACTACACGCGCTCAACGCACCTCCCACAATAACAATGGATACCCGGTTATGACTCGATACAGCAACACCCTGATGGCGGCCGCAGCGGCTGCATTCCTCGCCGGCTGCAGTGATGGCAGCGACCAGGTAGCGGAGGTCCTGCCACCACCGAACCCTTGCGACGGTACCGAAATTGAATCCTCCCGCCTCTTCTTGCAGCAGCTCACCAGCAGCAGCGTGATCATCAAGTGGCGCGGCGACGCCACCGCGGCCTGCATCGGCAGTAGCGCCGAGTTGCTGGCGACGCGGTTCACGGCCGAGGAGACCGAAGGCGATCACAAGGAAGTGCGTATCGATGGGCTGGAGGCCGGCTCCACCTACTACTACTCCGTGGGCGGTGCCCCCTCGGCGCCAGCTGGCCAGCAATTCACCACGGCGCCTGAGCGCGGCACTGCTGCGGCCGGTGGCAAAACCCGCCTCTGGGTGATTGGTGATTCCGGCACCGGCGGCGACGACGAACGCGAAGGGCACGAAGGAGAAGCCGCCGAGGTACTGGCCGGTCTGGAAGCGTTTGTAGAAGCTGACGGCAAGGCAGTCGACCTGTTCCTGATGCTCGGTGACAACGCCTACAACGTGGGCAGCGACTTCAACTACCAGCAGGCCGTGTTCGAAACCTACCCCGACCTGCTCAAGTCCGTTTCGCTATGGCCCACGATAGGTAACCACGAAATGGGACTGGGTTTCCTTTCACCTACGCTCGGCCTGCCGGGCCTGGGGACCAGCGCAGACCCCGACTCGTATCAAGCGACCGCCGACGATGAGCCGGGACGCATGCCCTACCTCGACATCTTCTCCCTGCCGGCCGAGGGCGAAGCGGGTGGCGTGGCCAGCGGCACGGAACAGTACTACTCGTTCGACCACGGCAATGTGCACGTGGTGAGCTTGGATTCACAGCTCTCGGCGCGCGACCCGGAACAGATGGCAACGATGCGCGAATGGTTGATTGATGACTTGAGCAGCAACGACCTCGACTGGACCGTCGTGATCTTCCACCATCCCCCCTACTCCAAGGGTGCCAACCATGACTCGGATGATGTGGAGAAAGTAAACGGTTTCGATCGCCCGCAGCGCGACATGCGTGAGCAGTTCGTGCCCATCTTCGATGCCCACGGGGTGGACCTGGTCTACAACGGTCACTCCCACTCCTACGAGCGCAGCTATTACATCACCAGCCACACCGGCACCTCGGATACTTTCTCGACAGCAGAGCATGCCGAATTGCTCAATGGTGACCCGGCGCAGCCCGCCTCCGGCCGCGGCGACATGCCCTACGCCCAGCTCAGCCCGACCAGCGGAGGCGTGGATGACCGCGTGATCTACAGCGTGGTAGGGAATTCGGGTAAAGCCGACGAAGACGCCGGTAGCCTCACCGCTGCAGACGAATGGCTGCGCCATCCGGCACACATCGACCAGCCGGCTGACACCGAGGAGCCCCCCCGCCGCGGTCTGCCCGTGCTCGGTTCCGCCGTGATCGATGCCTCCGACACAGAACTGACACACTCTTTCATTACGGTAGACGGCGAGGTGCTTGACCAGTTCACCATCACCCGCTGACCCCGCAGGGGCTGCGGCGACACGCCGTGGCCCCCTTCAATCGAGTACTCATGTCATGTCACCGCGACTGCTGTTAACCCTGTTTCTGTTTCTGTGCCTGTCACCACTGGGCGCCACACCTTCTTTCGCTCACCCCGGCCATGAAGATCAGCTCAAGGCCATCGATCAGGCGCTGGCCAAGGCGCCGGACAATCAGGCGCTGTACTTGCAGCGGGGCTCCGTCTACGGCGAGATCGGTCACTTCACCGAGGCGGAAAACGATTTCGCCCGCGCCCGCGAGGTCGGGCCGACTGAGCGCGTGGATCTTGCCGAGAGCATCATGCTCTACGGCAAGGGTGACCTGGCCGCAGCCATGACGCTGGCCAATCGCCACGTGCAGACGTTCCCCAACGACCCGGAAGGGTTCCGCCACAGGGCGTTTATCGCCCGCGATGCCGGCGACCACGCGCGCGCCCTGGCAGACCTGCAAACCTATTTCAGGCTACAGGCACGGCCCAGCCCTGGCCTGTTCGTGTCCGCCGCCAATATGCTGGTGGCGTCGGGCCGGCCGGAGGATGCCCTCGCGGTGCTCGACCAGGGCCTTGAACAACTCGGCATGGTGCCGCAGCTACAGCGCCAGGCCATCAGCCTGGAGGTCGCCGCAGGCCGACTGCCGGCGGCCATTGCCCGGCAGGAAGCCATGCGTGCCACCCTGCGTGACAGCGCGCGCTGGAAACTCGACACCGTGGACCTGCTGCAGCAGGCCGGGCGCAAGGCAGATGCCAACCCGCTACTCCAGCAGGCGCAAGCGCAGCTGGCCACACAGCGCGACACCCCAGCGCGACGCGCGCTGGAAGATCGCGCCGTGCGACTGGCAGAGGCGCTCTCGGGCTGATATAACGGAGGCACGAACACGCCACGAAGCGGAGCCTCCCATGACTGCCCAGCAAACCACCGCTGAGAGGGCCTCGGCCCTCGCCGACACGCACGTTGTTGAAAACGTCTCCCGTGAACTGGAAAACTACAACCTCTACATGCAGGACCGGGCGCTGCAGGACGCGGTGGCGCGTGAAGGGGCAGACTGGGCCAGCGAGAGCCTGGTCGCCTTTGGCCATGTGGTGGGCCGGGCGGACTACCTGCAACTGGGCTTTGCCGCCAACAAGTACACGCCGGAATTCGATACCCACGACCGCTTCGGCAATCGCGTCGACCTGGTCAGCTATCACCCCGCCTACCACACCCTCATGGACAACGCGGTTCGGCACGGCCTGCATTCCTCGCCTTGGACTGACCCGCGGCCCGGTGCACATGTGGCCCGCGCCGCCCACAGCTACCTGCAGGGCCAGGTGGAGGCGGGGCACGGCTGTCCCATTACCATGACCTTCGCCTGCATTCCTTCCATTCGTACAGCGCCCGCCATTGCAGCCCTCTGGGAACCCAGGATCACCGCGCGCACCTACGACCCGCGCAACGTGCCCGACACCGAGAAACAGGGTGTCACCATTGGCATGGGCATGACGGAAAAGCAGGGTGGATCCGACGTGCGCAGCAACAGCACTCGTGCACACCCGCTGGGCGCACGCGGCACCGGGGAAGCCTACGAACTGGTCGGGCACAAGTTCTTCCTCTCCGCCCCCATGTGCGATGCATTCCTGGTGCTGGCGCAAACCGAGGCCGGCCCCAGCTGCTTCCTGGTGCCCCGCTGGCGTCCAGATGGCAGCAAGAACCCGCTGCAGGTGCTGCGCCTGAAAAAGAAGCTGAGCAACGCCTCCAACGCCTCCAGTGAAATCGAGCTGCGCGGCGCCCTGGGCTGGCTGCTGGGGGAGGAAGGGCGCGGCGTGCGTACCATTGTGGAAATGGTCAGCCTGACCCGCTTTGACTGCATGATCGGCTCCGCGGCCGGCATGCGCATGGCCGCCTCCCAGGCACTGCACCACTGCAGCATCCGCGAGGCTTTTGGCAGGGTGCTGAACGCACAGCCATTGATGCAGAACGTGCTGGCCGACCTGGCCATTGAAAGCGAGGCCGCGCTGGCCCTGGGTATGCGCATGGCGCGCGCTCTGGACAATACCGGCGATGAACGCGAGGCGCTGTTCATGCGCCTGGGCGTTGCCGTGGGCAAGTACTGGGTGTGCAAACGTGCACCCAACCATGCCTATGAAGCCATGGAGTGCATCGGCGGTAGCGGGGTGATGGAGGACAGCATAATGCCGCGGCTCTATCGCGAGGCGCCGGTGAACGCCATCTGGGAGGGCAGCGGCAACGTGCAGTGCCTTGACGTACTGCGTGCCATGCAGAAGTCGCCCCGTGTGGTCGAGGTTTTTCTGGAAGAACTGGGTGCTGCGCGCGGCGCCCACGCCACGCTGGACCGCGAAATTACGCGCCTGCAGCAGGACCTGGCCGCCCCCGAGGACTTCGAATACCGCGCTCGGGATGTGGTGGACCGCATGGCGCGGTCGCTGCAGGCCGCACTGTTGTTGCAACACGCACCCACCGGGTTGGCGGAAGCCTTCTGCAACTCCCGCCTGGGCGGCGAGGGGCAACACAACGTGGGCACCCTGCCCCGCGGCGTTGACTGTGCGGCGATTATCGAGCGCGCCACTCCAAAAGCCTGAGGCGCCGCCGCTCCGGCGGCGCGGCAGGCCGCCGGTGAAGGCGCCTATTCCTCGTCGTAGTGTCCGCGTGCGAGGTTCTCAAAGCGGGTGAACTGGCCGATAAACGCCAGCCGACAGGTGCCGATAGGGCCGTTACGCTGCTTGCCCAGGATGATTTCAGCGGTGCCCTTATCGGGCGAATCCTCGTTGTAGACCTCGTCGCGGTAGATGAACATGATGACGTCTGCATCCTGCTCGATGGCGCCTGACTCACGCAGGTCGGAGTTCACCGGGCGTTTATTCGGACGTTGTTCCAGCGAACGGTTGAGCTGCGAGAGCGCCACCATGGGGCAGGCAAACTCCTTGGCGATTGCTTTCAGGCTGCGCGAGATCTCCGAGATCTCGGCGGTGCGGCCCTCTGAGGACCCCGCCACCTGCATCAGCTGGATATAGTCCACCATGATCATGCCGATCTGTCCGTGCTCGCGGGCAATGCGCCGCGCGCGACTGCGTAGCTCGGTGGGGGTCAGCGCCGGCGTATCATCAATGAACAGCGGCATATCCTTGAGCTTGGACACCGCACCGCTGAGTTTGGGCCAATCTTCCTGCTCCAGCTTACCGGTACGAATCCGCGTTTGATCGATGCGCCCGATCGAGGAGAGCATGCGGATAATCAGCTGTTCCGCGGGCATCTCCATACTGAAAACCAGCACCGGCTTGGGCTGGGCGAGCACCGCATTCTCTACCAGGTTCATGGCAAAGCTGGTCTTGCCCATGGACGGCCGGCCGGCAACGATCACCAGGTCAGAGGGCTGCAGGCCCGAGGTTTTACGGTTGAGCTCGATGAAACCGGTATCGAGGCCGGTAATGTCGCCACCGGAGTGGAACAACTCCTCGATGCGCGCCAGCGCCGACTGCAGCAACGGGTTCACATCACGGGGGCCGCCGGCCTTCGGGCCCTGCTCCGAGATCTGCATGATCAAGCGCTCGGCCTCGTCAATCAGCTCGTTGGAGCTGCGCCCCTCCGGGCTGAAGCCGCTCTCGGCAATGGTTTGCGCCGCCTCGATCAGCTTGCGCAGGCTGGCGCGCTCATTCACCACCTCGGCGTAGGCCCGGATGTTCGAGGCACTCGGGGTATTGCTGGCCAGCTCCGCGAGGTAGGAAAGGCCGCCCGCGGCGTCCAGCTCCCCATTGGCGGTGAGACGATCCGCCACCGTGATCACGTCAATCGGCTGGGTGGCCTCGGCAAGACGGGCGATCTGGCGAAAAATAAGGCGGTGGTCGGGGCGATAGAAATCGTCCGCGGTAACGGTTTCCGCCACTGCGTCCCAGCCGTCTGCTGACAACAGCAAGCCGCCGAGTACGGACTGTTCGGCCTCGATGGAGTGGGGCTGCATCTTGATGCGCGCGACGTCCCGGTCGAAGTTGCTCCCGCCACCGGCAAACGGTGGTTGGGCGATCATCTCGGAATAGTCGGTCTCGGGCATGAGGGAGTGCTGCGGCCTGAACGGCCACACAGATTAGCGGATTTTGGCTTGCAGGGTAACCGCGCGCCCGACAGTTTGCCGCACGCGCAACGTTACAGCGGGATAAACCCCGGCCAGAGCCGGGGCCACGGCAGGCTTACTCGGCAACAACCGCAATCACAACGGTCGCGGTAACGTCACCGTGAACCTGGATATCCACTTCAAACTCGCCCAGTTCGCGCAGCGGGCCTTCTGGCAGGCGCACTTCGGACTTGTCCACTTCACAGCCGGCAGCGGTAACCGCTTCGGCGATGTCGCGGGTGCCCACGGAACCGAACAATTTACCTTCGTCACCGGCATTGGCGCCGATGGTGACAGGCTGCAGGGCGTTAATCGCCTCGGCACGCTGCTCGGCGGCAGACAGGGCTGCAGCCGCGGCCGCTTCCAATTCCGCACGACGGGTTTCGAACTCGGCAATGTTGCTGCGTGTAGCAGGCACAGCCTTGCCCTGCGGTACCAGGTAGTTGCGGCCGTAGCCGGCTTTCACGTCGACCTTGTCGCCCAGGCCACCCAGGTTGCCGATATTTTCCAGCAGAATGACTTCCATTTTGACTTCCTCTTTTCGGGGGCCAGGCCCCTTACGTGTAAATTCTCAACCCCGGTTGTCGCGATCGTCTTCTTCATCGCGCCGGCGAACATCTTGCCCGACAGCCGCCCAGCGCTGGCGGAATCCCCACCAGCTGTCAACCAGCGCCAACAGCACCACCAACAGCTTCACCAGGTCCACCAACAGCCAGCCCACATACAGCGCCGTGAGCAGACCACTACCGCGGCCCCGCTGCGCCACCCGCGCGTGGGCCAAAGCTAGCCCCGCAGCAGTCAATGGCACTGCGCACACCGCCGCCCAAGGGCGGAATTCAGGCCCCATGGCCACCAGCGCCGCTGCACCCACTACCAACAGCGTACTCACCGCCGGCGGATAATACAGCGTGCGAAACTCACTGCCAAAACCGCCCGGATTATACAGTGCTGCCTGCCACCAGCGGGCCAACAGCAGGCACAGCACGCTGAGCATTGCGTTGGCCGCTCCCAGCATGCCGGCCACCTGCAGGGCCGTTGGCCGGGGCAGCGCAACAGCGGCGTTATCCGCCGCCATCTGCTGCTCCAGACTGGCGAGAAACTGGTCAAAAAACGCCAACATCTGCGCCAGTAACTCACCGCCGAATACGCTGATACCGAGCCCGGTCAGCAGCCCTACCGCCACACTGGCGAGTAGCGCCAACGGCAGACTCACGGTCGACCGCAGCACCAGCGCCAGTGCGGTTGTACCCAGCAACAGGGCAAACGGGCCACTGTCGCCAAACACCAGCATCAAGGCACCGGCTGGCAACACGGCCCACAGCAGCAGCCACAGGCCTTGCCCCGACCCGTGGCGCAGGGCGACCAGCGCAATAGCAGCCGCGCTGATCCAGCAGAACAACAGGCTGCCGGAACCGGCAACGGCCACCAGCAATGCCTGCAGGCGGCCGCGCATGATGAAATTGGCCAGGCCTTTCAATCGGGGCCTCCCGGTTGCAGATGACCGCTCGCGGCCATCACCCTGAGGGATTCCTTACTTGTGGGAATCCGAGTAGGGCAGCAGCGCCAGAAACCGCGCACGCTTGACCGCGGTCGACAGCTGACGCTGGTACCGTGCCTTGGTGCCCGTAATGCGGCTCGGAACAATCTTGCCGGTTTCGGAAACGTACGCCTTCAGCGTTTCCAGATCTTTGTAGTCGATTTCCTTCGTGCCTTCGGCAGTGAAGCGACAGAACTTACGGCGACGGAAAAAACGTGCCATGGTGCTACTCCTCGTAAACTGTACTAAACGTTACAACGCAACGGTCGGCTTATTCGCCGGACTCGTCGTCGCCCTTGTCTGCCGAATCATCATTGCTGTTGCTGCGAGCAGTGCGCTCGGCGTCAGCTGATTGGCGCTCTTCGTAACGGGTTTTGCGCTCGCGGCTTTCTTTCTCGGCCTTCATGATGAAAGACTCATCAGTGACGGCGTCGTCGCGGCGAATAACCAGGTTACGCAACACGGCATCGTTGAAACGGAATGTCGTAGTGAGTTCTTCCATCGCTTCGTTGGACGCTTCAACATTCATCAGCACGTAGTGTGCCTTGTGAATCTTGTTGATCGGGTAGGCCAACTGACGACGACCCCAGTCTTCCAGGCGGTGCACACTGCCACCGTCTTTCTGAATGGTGTTGGAGTAGCGCTCGATCATGCCGGGCACTTGTTCGGACTGGTCCGGGTGGACCATAAATACTACTTCGTAATGACGCATAGAGGCTCCTTACGGGTTAATGCTACCCACCGTGGCGGTGTAGCAAGGAGAATCGGCTGCCAAAACAGCCGGGCAAAATTCAGGCCGCGGATTCTATAGTCTTTGCCTGCGCTCCGCAAGCGCCGCGTGTAGCTGCCAACAACCCGCAAACAGGGCTGGCCGGAAGCTTCTACGCGGAAGGCGGGACGGGGGCTATAGCAGCGCCGCCTGCGGTTGGGCGGCGATTGCCGCGCCGAGCTTTTCCAGCCCGTCGCCAGCACCGCCGAGGGCCATTTCGTACTGCCGTGCCCAGACCGCATAGCGCCAAAGCGGATAGTCGCGGTCGTGACCCAGCCCGCCGTGCACATGCTGAGCGCTCGCCAACACACGGTGCCCGGCGTCGGCGGCCCACACCTGTGCGGTGTAAACATCCAATGGCGCGAGGGGCCGGGCATCCAGCGCAGCGGCCGCGGCCAGCGCAGCGGCCCGCAGGTTCATCGCATCGATCCAGCAGTCCGCTAAACGGTGAGCAACGGACTGGAAGCTGCCAATCTTGACCCCGAACTGTTCACGTTCGCAGACATGCTGCCGCGCCAAGTCGACAGCGGCCTCAACCACACCGCACTGCGCCATGCTGACGGCAACAATCATGCGCTGCTCCAGCCATGCCGGCAGCTCGGCACCGGGCAGCAGGCGCGCCGGCGCGGCGGTGGCCGTCAGGCGCGCCTGCGGCTCAAAGCCGGTGCTGGTTTGCCGCTCCCAGTGCAGACCCGAAGCATCGCCTTCCAGCAGACACAGCACCCAGGCCTCGCCGTCAAAGGCCGGCACCACGGCATGCTGGCAGCCCTCGCCGTGGGGTATCCCCGACAACACCCCGTTGAGCTGGCCAGTGGTCCAGCACAGGGTATTGCCCTGCCGGCGGCTACTGCAGGCCAGCCAGCCCTCCGCAGCCAACATCGGCGCAAGAACCTCTTCGCCCAGTGCGTGGGCAATCACCATGGCGGCCAGGGTGTGGCCCGGCAGGGGCACCGGTGCGGTTGTTGCACCCACCTGCTCAAACACCAGGCAGGCCTCAAGGAAACCCAGCCCGGCGCCGCCGGCAGCCTCGGGCAGCGAAACCGCCACCAAGCCGGACTCGCGCAGCTGTGCCCAGAGGTCGCGGTCAAGGCGTTGCTCGCCCGCCTCCAGTGCCGCCAGTCGCGGCGCAGTGCAGGCGTCGCGCAGCACGCTGGCCGCCAGCTCGCGCAGCTCCAGTTGCAATTCGTTGAGTGCAAAATCCATGTTTTCCTCCTAGCGCTTTGCGCGTGGCAAGCGCAAGCCGAACTGGGCAATCAGGTCGCGTTGAATCTCGTTGGTGCCGCCAGCGAAGCCGTACACCGGCACCGAGCGGTAGATAACCTCCAGCTGACCCTGTAGCAGGGCGCCGGGAGACCCGCGCCGCAGCACACCATCCGGCCCCAACACCGCCAGCATTTCACGATAGGCGCTGAGAAATGCCTCATAGCCATACACCTTGATCGCCGAGGCATCGGCGGTATCCAGAGTACCGTTGGCGATGGCCCAGGCCTGCTTGCGGCAGGCCAGTTGCAGCACGCGCAGCTGCGCATAGGTGTGGGCTAGCGCACGCTGCACCCGCGGTTGCTGCAACAAGGGGTGCCCGTCTGCCGCTAGCGTGTCGCGGGCATGCGCCACGGTCTGCTGGAACATGAGGTTTGCCGTACCAGGGTTCATCAGGGTAAGCCGTTCGCGGTTCAGCTGGCTGGTGATGACCTGCCAGCCGCGGTTTTCATCGCCCACCCGATAACTCGCCGGCACCCGCACATTGTCGTAGTAGGTAGTATTGGTTTCGCCGCCACCGATGGTGTAGATCGGCGTGTTGGAAAACCCCGCCGCAGAGGTCGGCACCAGCAGAATGGAAATACCCTTGTGACGTGGCTGGGTTTCCGGATCCCCTGTGCGCACAGCGAGGAACACGTAGTCGGCAAAGTGGGCGAGGGAGGTGTAAACCTTCTGGCCATTGATGACATACTCGTCACCCTCGCGCACCGCCTGCGTGCGCAGGGCCGCCATGTCCGTGCCTGCGTGGGCCTCGGAGTAGCCGATGGAAACGACGATTTCGCCGCGCAGAATGCCCGGCAGTACAGCCTCCCGCACCTCATCATTGGCAAACTCCGCGATGGCGGGGCCCACCGACTCCGTGGTCAGGTACGGAAATGGCAGCCCGGCCCGGGTCACTTCTTCAATGAAGATGTACTGCTCTATCGGTCCGTAGCCGCGCCCACCCCATTCCCTGGGCCAGCCAAGACCAATCCATCCATCGCGCCCCATCTGGCGCATGGCCTCACGCCAGAGTGGTCCACCGCCCTCGTTGGCCAGGGGCTGAGCCAGCTCTGCGGTCAGTTCCGGGGTCATGATGCCGCGCATGTAGTCGCGAAACTCGTCGCGCAGTGCGCACTGTTGTGCTGTAAATTCGAAATCCATAGATGGCTACCTCAAAGGTGCACACCACACGGTGTGCTCTCCACTCCATTAAACCTGCCCGACCCGGCGGCAGCCGGCGCGCCACCCGCGCATTAGCTGAACCGTTCAGAATGCTCGGCCATGCGCAACAACAGCGGGGGCACCGCGAACATATCGCCATAGCGCGCGGCCAGCTCGGCGGCACGCTCGGCAAAAGCTTGCAGGCCATAGGCGTTGACACACTGGAACACGCCCCCGGTATGCGCAGGGAAGCCTATACCCATGATCGAGCCGATGTTGCCATCCGCCACCCGGGTAATGGTGCCCTCCTCCAGAATCCGTATCGCCTCCAGCACCGGGGCAAACAACAAGCGGTCGCGCACATCCTGGAAAGGCATATCGCGGTAACCATCGGGCGCGAACAGCGCCTTCAGGCCGGGCCAGGTCTGCACCTTTTTGCCTTTATCGTTGTATTCGTAAAAACCACCACCGGCCTGCTGCCCCTTGCGCTGGCACTCCTCAATCATCACCCGAATCACTTCCGATTCCGGCGTCATCACGAATGTCTCGCCACGCGCCTCGGCATCGGAGCGGCGCTGCTGCATGCCGTGATAGGCCGTTTCAATGGAGATGCTATCGAGAGTTTCCAGCGGCCCCATGGGGGCGCCATTGAAGGCGGCGGCGTTTTCGATCAACGCGGGGTTCACACCCTCCGCCAGCATGCGCTGCCCCTGACTGATGGTCTGCCCGATCACCCGGGTGGTGAAGAAACCGGGAGCATCCTTGACCACGATGGGCTTCTTGCCCAGTTGCTGGGTCAGATCGAAGGCCAGCGCCAGGGCTTCATCCGAGGTGTGCTCGCCGGTGATAATCTCGACCAGCGGCATGCGCTCCGCCGGGGAGAAGAAATGCATGCCAATAAAGTTCTGCGGGCGCGCGGACGCTGCCGCCAACTCGGTGATGGGCAGTGCGGAGGTGTTGCTGGCAAAGATCGCCTCGGCAGCCAGCACCGCCTCGGTTTCACGCGTGACCGCCGCCTTTACCGCGCGATCCTCGAAGACCGCCTCAATCACCAGGTCACAGTCGGCGAGGTCCTCGGCATCTGCCGTGGGGACTATGCGCGCGAGCAACGCCTCGCTGCCCGCGGCATCGAGCTTGCGGTCGCGCTCGCAGGCTTTCGCGGCATAGGCCTTGCCCTTGTCCGCCCGCGCCAGGTCCAGGTCCTTAAGGACCACATCAATACCCACTTTGGCCGCATTGAAAGCAATACCCGCCCCCATGACACCGGCACCGAGAATACCCAACCTCGACACCTTGCGCGGCGCGACACCCACCGGGCGGGAGGCACCGGCATCCAGCTCGTTCATCTGCACAAAGAAGGTGGTCATCATGTTGCGCGACACCGGGTCCAGTAGCAGTCGCTGGAAGTAACGAGCCTCCACCTTGTGCGCCGTGTCGTAATCCACCCGGGCCGTGTCGGCAACGGCGGCGAAAATGACCTGCTGCGCCGGCATATTGCCGCGGGTCTGGTTCATCACGTTCACCGGGCCGAAATACAACAGCCCCTGGTTCGCCGGGTCATCGGGCGTACCACCCGGCATCTGATAATCCTCGGCCTCCCAGGGCTGGGTGGCTGCGGGATTGGCCCGAATCCAGGCCTTTGCCCGCTCGGCCATGGCCGCTTCGTCAGCCGCCAGCTCGTGCACCAGCCCCGCCTCCAGGGCACGCTCCGGGCTCAAGCGCTTGCCCTGGGCGATCAGCGGCAACGCTTTTTCCATGCCCAGCAGGCGCACCAGGCGAACCACACCACCCGCGCCCGGCATCAGCCCCAGCATCGCTTCAGGCAAGCCGATCTGTACACGGGAGTCCTGCAGCGCAATACGGTAGTGGCAGGCCAGCGCGATCTCGAAACCACCACCGAGGGCTGCACCGTTAATACCAACGACCACCGGCACCCCCAGCGCCTCCAGACGGCGCAGCGGCGCCTTACTGGCGAGAATGCCCTCGAACATCCGCTCGCGCTCTGCCTGATCCGGATTGAGGTCCATCTCCAGCATCTGGGTGATATCACCGCCGGCAAAAAACTGCCCGGGTTTGCCACTGCGCACATAGATACCGGTAATCGTGTCGCGGCGTGCCTCCAGCTCGTCCAATGCGCGAGGCATGGCCTCGGCATACTCGTCGCCCATGACGTTCACCGACTTGCCGGGCTGGTCAAAGATCAATTCCACGATGCCGTCGGCATCCTGCTCAATTCGAAGGTAGCTCATGCTGTTCTCACTCATTTCTTTGTGCCGCGCTGCGGCTTACACACGTTCGATGATGGTCGCTATGCCGATGCCGCCACCGGCACACAGGGTCGCCAGGCCGGTATTGAGGTCGCGCCGCTCCATTTCATCCAGCAACGTGCCCAGGATCATGGCGCCCGTGGCACCGATGGGGTGCCCCATGGCAATCGCGCCGCCGTTGACGTTGATGCGGTCATCAGGGATACCGAGCAGGCGTTGATAGCGCAGCACCACGGCGGCAAAGGCTTCATTCAGTTCGAACAGGTCGATATCGCCAGGCTGCATACCCGCCAGCGCCAGGGCTTTCTCGGTCGCCGGCGCCGGTCCGCCCAGCATGAGGGTGGGCTCGCTGCCGGTCAGTGCACAGGCGCGGATGCGTGCGCGCGGGGCGAGCCCTTGCGCTCGGCCCGCCTCGGCATTGCCCAGCAACACCAGTGACGCGCCATCGACCACGCCGGAACTGTTACCCGCGGTGTGGATACAGGTCAGTTTCTCCACCTGTGGATAGTGAAACTTCAGGAATTCACCGTGCCCATACTGTTCGAACAGGGTGAATGCGGGCTTGAGGGCGCCAAGCTGCGCTAGCGAGGTGGGACGGATCAGTTCGTCACGGGCCAGCACCGTCACGCCGTTGAGGTCGCGTACCGGCACGATGGAGCGATCAAAGTAGCCGGCATCACTCGCCACAGCGGCACGCCGCTGGGACTCACAGGCATAGCCATCAACATCTTCCCGCGAGACGCCATCCAGATGCGCCATCAAGTCCGCCGCCAGGCCCTGAGAAATACCAAAACTGTGCATCGCCACCCAGGGGTCACCCGCCGCCGCGCCTCCGGCACCTATGCCCAGGCGTGACATGCTTTCCACGCCACCTGCGAGCCCCATGGACTCCATGCCGGACATGATTTTCATGGCCACGGTATTCACGGCATCCAGGCCGCCCGCACAGTAACGGTGCAATTGCGCGCCCACGGTGGTGGCAGGCCAGCCGTGGTAGACCAGTGCGGTCTTGGCGATATTCTGGCCCTGCTCCCGCACCGGCTCGCCCGTGGCAAGCAGCAAGTCTTCGACAGCTGCCGTGTCCAGCGCGTTGCGCGACTGCAAGGCATCCAGCAATTGCGTGACCAGGTCGATCGGCTTCACTTCATAAAGTCCGCCACCCGGCTTGCCCTTGCCGCGCGGTGTGCGCACGGCATCGTAGATATACACGTCCTGACTCATACGGCTCCTCGCTCAACGCTTGCGGGAACGCGCCGCGCCCCCTCGTTCAGAAGGGCGCAACGATAGCGCGGCAGCGCCAGCGCTCAAGCGATCGGGGGCAATAAAGGGAACGTGTATACGGTGTTGAACCGACTACGACAGGCGAGTGACCGCAGCGGCCAGCAAGCCTGACATATCCGCGCAGGACTCGGCCGTCAGGCCTTTGTTCCGCTGCGCTGACGTACCACCTCAAACAGGCAGATCCCGGTCGCGACCGACACGTTCAAGCTGCTCACGGTACCCGCCATCGGCAGTTTGATCAGGTAGTCGCAGAGCTCACGGGTCAGACGGCGCATCCCGTCACCCTCCGCGCCCATCACCAGGGCCATGGACCCGCGCAGGTCGGTGTCGTAGACAGTGGCTTCGGCCTCGCCGGCGGTGCCGTAGATCCATACGCCGCGGGCTTTGAGTGTCTCCAGGATGCGGGCAATATTGGTCACGCGGACAAACGGCACCACCTCGGCGGCACCGCAGGCCACCTTGCTCACCGTGGGGCCCAGGTCAGCGGATTTGTCCTTGGGCACGATCACCGCATCAACACCGGCGGCATCCGCACTGCGCAGGCACGCGCCCAGGTTGTGCGGATCAGTGACTCCGTCCAGCACCAGCAGGAGCACGGGGTGCGGGCTGTCATCCACAAGCTGCAGCAAGTCCACCTCGTCCAGCAGGTTGTCACCGGCTGACTCCGAACCCGCCACGGCATCCAGCGTGGCTACTGCACCCTGGTGGCGCCCGTTGACGCGCTCATCCAACACCGCGCGCGACGCGCGCACCACCGCTACACCCTGGTTACGCGCCAAGGTTTCCAGCGCGGCAATCCGCTTGTCCGCCCGGCCCTGCTGCAGTGCCAGCTCGCGGATCGACTCTGGCTTGCGCCGCAACAGGCCATCAACGGCATGAATGCCGAACAGGTACTGCACCACAGCCGCCTAGCGCCGGCGCCGCCGGGACTTGCCCGCCGGCTTGGCACTGTCCCCCTCGCCACCCTTGCGTGACCCGGCACCAGACTTTGCAGCCGCTTTCGGCTTTGCGGCACCTGCCTTCTTGCGCGGCGGATTGGCTGAGCCTGAGCCTTCAGCTTTGCGCTTGCGCGGTTTGCTGGCCTTGGCCTTGTTGGCGGAAGGTGCGTCGATCAACTCCAGGTCGATTTTCTTGTCGTCCAGGTCTACCCGGGCGACCTGCACGCGCACGCGGCCGCCCAGCCGGTAACTGCGGCCGCTGCGCTCGCCCACGAGCCGCTGTTTGGACGCATCAAAACTGTAGTAATCGCCGGGCAACGCGCTGATGTGGACGAGGCCTTCTATATAGATGGGCTGCAATTCCACGAACAGGCCAAAGGAGGTCACCGCCGCGATAACGCCGTCGAACTCATCCCCCACATGCTCCTGCAGGAATTCACACTTGAGCCAGGACTCCACATCGCGGGTCGCATCATCCGCACGCCGTTCCGTCATGGAGCAGTGCAGGCCCTGGGCCACCATGTCGCGCTCGTTGTAGGGGAAAATCGCTTCGCGCGGAATCTCCGGTGCACCGCGCTGGCGCTGCACCGTCTTGGTGCGACCCTTGGAGCGGATAATGTGGCGGATACCCCGGTGCACCAGCAGGTCTGCATAACGCCTGATGGGCGAGGTAAAGTGCGCATAGGCGGGGTAATGCAGGCCAAAATGGCCCTCATTCTCCGGCGTATAGACGGCCTGACGCAGCGAGCGCAGCAACATGGTCTGGATCACATTCGCGTCGTCGCGCTCTTGCACCGCGTCCAGCAGGTCACCGTAGTGGGCAGGAGTAGGCTTTTCACCACCGCGCAGGTCCAGGCCGAGCTCGCCGAGGAAGGCGCGCAGGTTTTCGAGCTTCTCGGGCGTGGGGCCCTCGTGCACCCGGTACAGCACGGGCAGCTCGTGCTCTTCGTAGAATCGCGCTGCCGCCACGTTGGCGCAGAGCATGCACTCTTCAATCAGCTTGTGCGCATCGTTGCGCACCACCGGCACAATGGCGTCGATCTTGCGCTGCTCATTGAACAGGATGCGGGTTTCTGTGGTTTCGAAATCGATGGCCCCGCGCACATCACGCGCCTTGCGCAAAACCTTGTACAGCGACTGCAGCCGCTTCAGGTCCTTGAGCCGGTTCTTGTCAATCTGCGGATCGCTACCGCCCGCCAGCACTTCGCCCACCTGGGTATAGGTGAGGCGCGCCTGAGAGTGAATAACCGCCTCGTAGAAGCGGAAACCGGTGAGCTTGCCGGAACCGCTCAACTCCATCTCGCAGACCATGGCGAGACGATCCACCTTGGGCTTGAGCGAGCACAGGCCGTTGGATAGCGCCTCGGGCAACATGGGTACGACCTGCTCGGGAAAGTACACCGAGTTTCCGCGCAGCGCCGCCTCTTCGTCCAGGGCGGAACCGGGGCGCACGTAGTGCGACACGTCCGCAATTGCCACCCACAGGCGCCAGCCGCGCAGGCGCTTTTCGCAGTACACGGCATCGTCAAAGTCGCGTGCATCCTCGCCGTCGATGGTGACAAACCCGAGGCCGCGCAGGTCAGCGCGATACTTCTTGTCCTCCTCCCGGGGCTCCTCTTCCAGCGAGCCCGCTTCGCGCAGTACCGCCTCGGGCCATTCGTGCGGGATGCCGTGGGAGCGGATGGCAACGTCGATTTCCAGGCCGGGGTCCAGATGGTCGCCGAGCACTTCCACTATCTGACCCTTGGCACCGAGGTTGCGCGTGGGGTAGTCGGTGATTTCCGCCGTCACAATCTGGCCAGACTTGGCACCGCCCTTGAGCTTGGGCGGAATCAACACCCGGTGGTTGACACGGCTGTTGTCCGGCACCACGAAACCGATGCCGCTCTCCTCCTCATACCGTCCAACAACACGCGACGTGCCGCGGTGCAGCACCTCCACCACACGGCCTTCCGGGCGCCCGCGGCGATCCAGGCCGATAATGCCGACCAGCACTTCATCGCCGTCAAACACAAATTGCATCTGGCGGGAACTGAGGTAGACGTCATCCCCCTCCTCCAGCGGGATGGCAAAACCGTAGCCGTCACGGTGGCCCTGCACACGGCAACGCAACAGGTTCAGCTTGTCCACCAGGCCATAGGCGCCGCGCCGATTGACCATCAGCTGGCCATCGCGCTCCATGGCGCGCAGGCGTTTGCGCAGCGCCTCTACCTGCTCTTCTTCGTGCAGGTCAAGGTCGCGGGCGATGTGCGGATGACTCAGTGGCTTGTCCGCGGCGGTGAGCAGGTCGAGGATGACTTCGCGGCTGGGAATCGGGTTGTCGTAGCGTGCGGCTTCGCGCTCGGCGTGGGGGTCGGCAATCTTGCCTTTTTTAGCCATAGGTAACGGGGCTTCCTGTCTTGATTTAACGTGGTCTGAATTTTAAGTGCCGACAGTATACGCGAGGATTGACAAAGCTGCTGCGGAAAAGTAAAGTGCGCGCCCTCGGGTAATCCACCGTGATTGCACGATGCCCAGGTGGTGAAATTGGTAGACACGCTAGCTTCAGGTGCTAGTGCTCGAAAGGGCGTGGAGGTTCAAGTCCTCTCCTGGGCACCATCCCCTCAGTAGTTACAAGCCTTCCCGGCTAATTCATAAAAAATCCCAACATAAAACCCCACAAAATGTGAGCGGTAGAAACGCTACCTCACGATTCCCGCCAAGCAAGAAAAAACCCGGCCCGACCTGGGCGGACTAAGTGGTGCCAGTGGCACCATAAACCCCGACCGGCGGTGACGGGGTTTCCCCTTGCATCGGCCGCAACCCCATGCATTATTGGCCTAGAGATCACCCGAGTGGCGGGCCCGCCATCGTCACTAGCGAGCGTAGCGGGGTAGTGACGATGGCTCCGAGCCCAGAAACCACGCCGCCGCCAGGCCGATTTTCGGCAGGACAGGCACATGACGTGTTCGTAGACTGCCTACCGTAGACAGAATCACCCGTGGCCACTGCGGCTCAGTGGCACAGAGGAGGCCCGCCCTCGACCTTCCGGTCACAACGGGCCCGTGCGCCCAGGACTGCTTACGGCGCACCGACCTCAGGGTCGGCAGTCCATTCTCCACATCGCGGCAACTTGTCGCCCAACTCAAAGGAGGTGCTTATACCACTACCATTGTCACTCGGCCCCCTGGGGCCACGCGTGTATACACAACAGGGATCTCCCCCAGGAGATCGGTTGTGTAGCCTGTTTACAGGCGCTTTCAGGTCGTAAGGGAGTGGTGTCCCGTGATCCTTGCCGGCTTCCGGATGCGGTGGGTTAGTCCCCCCGCCTGATCAGAAACACTAACCGAGACAGATAAACACCGTGAGAGACCTGAGCCACCAATCTAAACAACGCTGCGTTGACACGCGTCACGTGACACAGTAACGTTTGCTGCATGATCAAGTCCTTCGCTGATAAACGAACGCAAGAGCTCTACTCTAGGGGCGAGAGCAGAAAGTTCCCCGCCGATGTTGCTCCGCGAGCGGCCAGAAAACTTGAATACGTGCATCTGGCGGAGCAGCTGGACGACTTGAAAGTGCCGCCCGGTAATCGCCTGCATCCACTCTTCGGAAACAGGCAAGGGCAGCACGCGATTTCCATAAGCGATCAGTGGCGGATCTGCTTTCGATTTGAAGATGGCGACGCCTATGAAGTCGAAGTGTGTGACTACCACTGAAAGGAGCAACGATTATGACTATTCCCAACACTGGCGGCATGCAGCGCAAGCCGGCCCATCCAGGTGAAATGCTCAGGGAAGATTTCCTGCCGGACTATGGCTTGACGGTTGCCCGGCTGGCCGAGTCTTTGGGTGTCTCCCGGCAGTCAGTGAATGAACTCCTGCGCGAACGCCGTGCTGTCAGCCCTGAAATGGCACTTCGGCTTGCCCGACTATTTGGCAACTCGCCCGAGTTCTGGCTGAATGCACAGCGCGCTGTTGATCTGTGGGCGGCGGCCCAATCGGTCAAGGACGAAGTTGATCGGATTAAACCGCTCCACGCTGCATAGCCAGACCACCCACTACGCGGGGAAGGGCTTCGAAGCGATCAACTCAATGGGGCTGGGTTTTGATTTGCACCGGCACAACATCCGCGCCAACGGCCGTGTGGTCATGATCCGGGAAGATGCCAATGGCGCCGTCACGCATCGCTATGTGCATACCGATGACCTGGGCAGCATCACCGCCCTGATGGAAGAGGCTACCGGCACGGTGGTGGATCGATACAGCCATGACGCCTGGGGTGTGCGCCGCCATCCGACCACCTGACAGCCGGGTTCGATCATCAGCCAGGAGAAACGCGGCTATACCGGTCACGAACACCTGGATGATGTCGGGATCATTCACCTGAACGGGTGTCATTATGATTAAGATATCAGCACTGGATCTTCACTAAAATATAGTGATTGCCCGAGTAAGCGAGGATCCCAAAATTTCTCCTCCGATACATTTGGCCTGCCGGCGATTCATACCGGAATTCGCGCGTTCTCGTAGGCCCAAGCCTCAAGTAGGAAAATAGAGAATACTAGAGTCGTAACTATCAACGAGAAGCAATGTGATCTCACCTTCTCGCGAGCACTCTTCCCAGAAAAATCCCTCAATATTGATTTCCATTTCCCGCTAAACAAGAAGTAGGAGAAGTTCAGAGCAGCAATCAAAAATGCAGGCCAAGTTATCTTTACCACCCCTGGAACCCAATCGAGACCCTGTAGTGCCGAAATTATAGAATAACCATGCCTTTGCATCTCTAGCTCTAATGACATGAATAGGAATGTCGAAACAAAACATATGTACGAGATTGCCCATATATGGGGACTCGTCCTCCTACCACCCCACTTGCCAGACGCAAATTCGTGGTAGCTGAAAAAAAGCATTTTGTAGGGTGACATCAATATTCTGGACTCTTTCATTGATACATGTAGTCAATCGCCTCTCGGAGATTATCGTACCGTTGTGCAGGAGATATCGTCGGTTGAGGTCCAATCTTAATTGCAGCATCCAACATTCTCGGACCGATATAAGGAGTTACTGCCTGTGTTGCCCCTATAAGGGGAAATCGTACGCCAACACCAACCGCTCCGACATCAAAGAGCATTCTGTTGAACGAGCCCCCGGATAAGTAGTTATCAAGAATAATTAGAGCATCAACAGAAAGCGCGGCAGGAGTTAGGCCAAGGAGTTTTGCGGCATTTGCTCCCTTGGCCATATCACGCATTACTACATGCTGATTCCCTTTGAATGTTCCCATTGGGGAGTATGAAACACGCATTTTGGAAGTTATGCCAACTCTGCCAGGTTTAGCGTCAATGATTCCGTCAGCAATTACTCCGGCTGTAGCGATTCCAGCCGATGCCGCTTCAACTTGACTACGTCCCTCACCCTCCAAAAGGGAGTTAGCAGAAGGGCTAACGTTAGTTTTTCCCACGGCATAAGAAGGACTGGGTGATGCATCAGAAGTCATATTTTCTCTAGATCTCTGTCCACCAACCGCACCTCCAGGTATGTCTGTGCCGGCCACTTCATTGAACCCAGCTGACTGGGCTGCTCCAGTGATGCCATTGCTTACGGCCTGTTGGTCGCTAGCCAAGCCACCATCAAGTTGAATAGTCGTTGAAGTGCCATTTTCGGTTTGGGTGGTCGACGTTGTGACAGTGACTTCCCGCTGTATACGCGAGCCGGTTTTTTCTACACGAACTACCTTTTTCTCAACGTCTTCCTTCACATAACCTGTGGGGTACACGCCACTCAAGGGGTTGTTCAAGACATAGCTGTAAGGGTTGATCGCCTGGCTATTCCCCGGCTCCACAATGATCGGATCGACACTGAGGAAGCGGCCCAGGTTGTAGTCATAGCCCCGCCCGTTCATATGAATGACCGTCACTTGGATGACCGGGTTTCCCAGGTCGGTTTCCGGGCCCTACAATGCCTTAGAAATACAGGCGCCTGCCCATGCCAAAATTGGTCTTGGAACCTCAGTTCTCAAGACTTGTCAAAGGTATGTTAACACTATGGCACTGACGGCGGGTGGTGCCCATGCACAATATTGATGAGCCAGCACTGATAAACCTTGTGTTCGACCATTACCATCGGGCCCTGATTTCCTCTGAGCGCGCGATAAGCTTTCTCAAGGAATTTAACTTCGCTACCCCCGAAATCATCACTGGTCTGCATATAGGATATGCCGATAGAACGCTGGGGTTCAAGTTTCCCGATGGTCGCACACCAAAAGGATCAGCTCTACGAGGCGCCCTGATTCGACTGGGATTGTTCCGACCCACCGGTCATGAGCTTTTTCGTGGATGCGTGATCTTTCCACTCATGGAAACAAATGGAGCTGTAAAAGGTGGCTTTGGGTTCAGGCTCAAAGACTTCGAGACCGCCAAGCGCTTAGTCACGGTCAACTGGGTAACCTGCATTGAGGCGAGCCGTGAAAGCATCATTTGACCTGCCCCTTGCCGAAGCTTTACGCCTCTACCTTAACGATTGTTCCGATCGCGGAGAATCGTCGAGGACTGTTGAAGGTGTAATCCCCCCAAAAAGTAATCGAGGTTTTGAGTAGAGACTTTTACAATGATCGCAGAAGGAGCGATAGATGAAGAAGTCTCGATTCACCGAAGGCCAGATACTGGCGATTCTGAAGCAGCATGAAGCCGGCGTTCCGGTTGCCGACCTATCCCGCGAACACAATGTCAGCACAGCGCTGATCTATCAGTGGCGCTCGAAGTTTGGTGGCATGGACGCGTCGATGATGAAGCGCCTGAAGGAACTGGAAGCCGAGAATGCCCGCCTGAAGAAGATGTACGCCGAAGAGCGGATCAAAGCCGAGCTGCGCCAGGAAGCACTTGAGGGAAAGCTGTAAGGCCATCTCAACGCCGGGAGATGGCCAGGAAGGGTGTGGCCAAACATGGCATCAGCATCCGGCTCGCCTGCGTGGTGTATGGCATAAGCGAGACCTGCTACCGCTATCAGACCAAACTCGACGGCGAGAATGCCCTCGTCGCTGACTGGCTGCTAAAGCTTACCCAGACCCACAAGCGCTGGGGCTTTGGTTTGTGTTTTATGTATCTGCGCAACGTGAAGGGCTTTACCTGGAACCATAAACGCGTATATCGCATTTATCGTGAGCTGGAGCTGAATCTGCGAATCAAGCCCAAGCGACGTATCAAGCGGGATTACCCTGGGGAGTTGGATGTTCCGACGGCACCGAACCAGGTCTGGTCGATGGACTTTATGAGTGATCAGCTGGTCAGCGGCAAGACCATCCGGACATTCAATGTGATTGACGACTACAACCGGCAATGCCTGGGGATTGAAGTAGACCTGTCATTGCCTGCGTTGCGTGTGATTCGCGCGCTGGACCAGATTATTGAATGGCGCGGCAAGCCGGCGGCAATTCGCTGTGACAACGGGCCGGAATACATCTCGCAGTTACTGGTGGACTGGGCCAGCAAGAACCGGATTACGCTGATCTATATCCAGCCTGGCAAGCCAACTCAGAATGCCTATATTGAGCGGTTCAACCGAACTGCGCGGCATGAATGGCTGGATCTGCATGAGTTCAACAGCATCGCCCATGCCCAGCTATTAGCGACACAGTGGCTGTGGGAATACAATAACGAGCGGCCAAACTCGGCCATTGGGGGAATACCTCCAACCCAGCTGCTACAGGCAGCATAACCCTCTACTCAAACGGGCGGTTAAAAATGGGGGGATTACAAAGGCAAGCGATGCCAGCTACGTCACTTTCTACGGTGGTGTGACAACCAAAAGTTAGTCCAATGCAACGAGCTAGATATGTCTTTACTGGAAGACTACCGTGGCTATGTGAGCCACTACATCGACACACGGCGCCGCAAACGATTGGATATCGCCAGTCAACGAAACCGACTCACGTCAGTCAAGGTCTTTCTACGCAGATTACACTATTTACAGCTGATCGAAACGAATCCAGCTGAATTCTTCGAGCTACCCAAGGTTCCCAAGCGTATCCCCAGGGCCGTACTGACGGAGCAGGAATTCGAGCTGATCTTGGAGCATACACTTCTCTATGGTGAGAAAGGAATACGTGACCGCGCCGTCCTGGAGACATTCTATGCGACGGGTTTGCGACGCATGGAGCTGGGTCGACTGAACATCACGGACCTTGATTTTGCGTCCAAGGTGGTACGCGTCAATGGCGGGAAAGGAGGCAAAGACCGATGTGTCCCGATCGCTGAACGGGCCTGTTGTTGGATTCAGCGTTACATGAAAGAAATACGGCCGCAGTGGGTACACTCGGATTCTGGCGCAACGCTGTATCTTTCGTCCAAAGGCTGTCCCTTAACGCCAGGTGAGCTGAGCCGAGTGGGTCGTAAATATATCCACCGAGCTGGCGTGAATAAGCCGGGTGCCTGCCACCTTTGGCGTCACAGTACCGCAACCTTGATGCTGGAACGGGGCGCGGGATTACGGGAAATTCAGAAGATGCTGGGGCACGCCAGCATCAGCACTACACAGATATACACACATGTTACGATACAACAGTTGAAGGAAGTCTACCGGCGCTGCCACCCGGCAGCCCGTACCATTCAGCCGTAACGTAGAATCGGCCGGCAGAGACCCGAGTAGCACCGCGCAAATCCTAAATACTCTCGTTCACATGAACGGGCGGGGATGCGATTATAAATTGGGTACTTCTTAAGATCCGCAGAAGAATCCTATCACTATCGTCATGTATTAAAAGGTAGCCGACATAAATACCAACCCGAATAGTGTGTATGCTGAGGCCACATACCTGTAGCCAAAATTGTTCTCTGACTTCTTCTCTTCGAATTTTTCTAATATCAATGCAACATCAACTCTACGAAAGAAGTAGATTTCAATAGCCAGAAGAATGAGATAGAAAAAAACCACGTTTATTGTGGGAAATTCCCCGTCCACAATATAGAAAATATTGCCAACTGCCAGTTTAGATACTGTATTAATTGCACCACACAAGTAAAAAAAATCGACAGCAGCAAGACATGCTACGGGAGTTGACACGTCTCTACTGCCTTTGTGCTGAAAAATTGACTCGTACGCATAGTAGTAAAGTGATTGCCTGGGATTTAACAGTACGTTCATTTTTAAACTCGTCACCTAGAAAACTAATCCATTGGGGTCCGCGATTCGATATATTCGCGAACTGTCTGATCCGTTGGATACAGACTGACTCCAGATTGCACAACACGTACTCCAAGATAGGTGAGCCCAAAAGCTGGGTGTGCTACTAGACTTGCCCAAGCTACCCCAAAGTCAGTCGCATCTAATACCGCTGCTGCAGTATCACCTTGCTTCATATGGTATTGGTATGCCGATGCAGAGAAGACGATCCCCGCTCCCGACACTGCTCCTCCAGACCATTTTACTAGATTCGAAGCAGATCTAATCTCCGCAACCCTCGCCATGTGGGCTGGATCGACGTCGTCCACAATATTTGAAGCCCTTCGAACGGCTGCTTCTTTATCATCTGCCAAGGCTCGCATCGCGCCTGAGAACTCAGACATTGCAGAAGATGCTATGCCAGCCCCTAAAGCTACTCTAGGATCAGTGAGCGATTCGATAATATCATTGTTCCCTTGCTGAGGTTTCTCCCTCATCCCTCTTTGCATCGCTGGGGCCTCGTACAGGTCGTCATAATAATCATCAACTATACCACCCGAGTTACTCCTAGACGCCTGACTGCCGATTTCACCTGATGAAGAAGAACTTGTAACATTATTGAATCCAGCGGCCATCAATGCTCCAGTCATGCCATTCGCCACGGCCTGCTGGTCGCTTGCAAGCCCTCCTTCAAGATGTACCTCGCTTGAGGTGCCATTTTCAGTCTGCGTTGTTGTCGCCGTGACAGTAACTTCCCGTTGTATACGCGAACCCGTTTTCTCTACACGCACCATGTTCTTTTCAACTTTTTCCTTCGTATAACCTGTGGGGTCCACGCCACTCAAAGGGTTGTTCAAAACATAGCTGTAGGGGTTGAGCGCCTGGCTATTCCCTGGCTCCACAATGAAGGGATCGACACTCAGGAAGCGCCCCAGGTTGTAGTCGTAGCCGCGCCCGTTCATATGAATCAGTTGTACCTCATCGAGGTGTTCATGGTCAGTAAACCCGCGAGTCATATAGCCGCTGGCCAGTTCCACGGCGGACTTTGTAGCCCCACTGCCCTGCCGTGGTTTGGTTTCCCGAATGGATCGAAGCTGTGGAATTCCAGCGGGTCACCGCCATCGTGGTCCACCAGCGCCACCGTCGAGCCGAGACGATCCTTGTGCGTATAGGCGATCTCCGAGGTCGCGGTATCGCTTATGGTGGTCACGGTTAGCGCAGCGATGTCCTCAAGGTAATAGCGCTCCTTCACCGTGTTGCCGTCGGTGATCTGCTGATAAAGCTTGTTGATGTCACGCCGTTTTCCTGGGTCAGGTTACCGCTGGCGTCACAACCAAAGGTTTTCTGACCGCCGCCAGCCAGCTACACGGATTGCAGTCGATTGCTGGGAAGCCGTCACACACCAGCACCTTCATCCGGTTGGCGCGCTTGTTGGCAAAGACATACGCGCAACCCGGACGTGCTTTGCCAAAGCGGCTGATGACACGCGCCAACGTTGTATCGGGTCCGGCGCGCATATCCAGCGGCTCGCGGGACGGCCAGATCTCGTCGATCTGAATCAATGAAAGATCGCCTTGAGCTAGGCGCCCGACTGGTCAATCTCACTTAATGGCCACTCGACGGTGACCGGGCCGCGCGGCGTATCCACGCGGATGCTGACAGTAGTCTGAACGCGCGCTACGCTCTGACTGGGATTTGATTTGTCTTTGGTCGGCATGGGCAGCCGCGCAAACTCTCCGATGTCATCGACGGTCATTAGCTGGGGCCACTTGTGGACAAGATTGAGATTGAGGCCATGGCGCAGCGCGACTTCAACCGCGGAGGTGTTCGGTTGTTGGCACACGGTCAACACTCGATGCTTGAAGCCCGCCGAGTAGCGGCGGTGCCGCTTGATGATCCTTGGGGGAAACGCTTCGTTAACCATATCAAGTGCCCACTTAAGATTAGGTGGGCACCTAGCTTACGCAGTTCCCGGCGCCCGAAAATATGGGTTCACCGGACGGTTACCCCTACCCCTCAGGTGCCGCATACTCTTTGAGCCAACGCCCCAGCATGTGCGTACTGATGTCGAGGCTGCGCGCGGCCTCTGACCGGGAATCACCCTGCTTCATCACTAGGCAGATAGCATCCAGCTTGAATTCCATTGAGTACTGCATTCTTATGGTCATACCCCATCTTCAGTTTCAGGGTATTATCCTTAATTGGATTGGTCACATTCATTCAACCACTTCAGTGCGCCCGTGCACGAGCTGGTCTACTGCACCGTGCGACCGACCGTGTTATTGGAATAGGATTAGGATAGTGCATCGACTACTGAACGTCCTGAATCATTGGTCGGCTTCACCAATCAAAGTGATCGGGGCAAACCCCTCCTCCTCAGCTCTTTGTCTAGCCTTTTCTCGAATCTGAATATTTATTTTTTGCCGAATTTTGTCAACTATGGGCCCGTGAATTTGGCTCCAGAATATATGCTCAAGCCCGTTGACCGTATCAAAAAAAAACGGAATTGAAGCACTCTCGAATTCGTCTATGTATCTTTCTTTGAATTCCTGACCTTGCACTATCGCAGACTCAAAAATTTTCTCATCCAGATTTCCGTCATACTGTACTTTTCGAATTATACTGAGCACCTCAGCTTGATCTTCTAACATATAAACGGTTAGGCCTCTGGAATTTACTTGATAAGGGATGTCCCGTTCTTTCAATATCTCAATTACTTGTGATTGCTTTTTTGCATCGGCCAGATTGAAACCACCCGCTCTAGCTCCAGCAGGTAGATCTTCTTCTGAGCAACCCGCCGATAATGCTAAAATAGTTATGGCCACGATGCTCCTAAATAAAGACACTGTATTTAGCACCCTACACTCCCCAACCAACAAGTTCTGGTTTCAACTTCGTAGCGGCTGGTATTGCGAATCAGCTCTGAAATGTTATCTATCAAGGTACGGGAACCATATTCATAACCGAGATTTTTAACATCACCATTCACGAGATCAAAGACTACATTATACCTATAAACGTTATAATTCTGAAACTGGCCGTACTCAACCAGACGAGCTTCCTCCGTTGTTAAGGTCATCAGTTTGATTAGCCAAACAGCTCTCTTAGCTGGAATGAAGTCAGTAAGGTCAACGGAGTCTAGTTTATAGGGCTTCCACTCACCTTCATCTACAACACCCTCATAAGGGCTTCCCTCAGCCTCCGCCGATAGGCGAATACCTTTTACATTTTTAACATTCCATGCATCAACTCTTCGCGCATCATAGCGCCGATAACTCCCCTCTGACACGTTGCGAGGACTGCTTTTCGACTGCTGGCTTTCTCTAGTTTGTTGTCCTCCGGTATCAATTGCGTCACCCGAACTGCAGCAACCTCCAACTGAGGGCATTAAGTTTGTTCGGGCTCCATTACTTCCAATATGGACAGCAGAACCAATGTTCTCAACGCCAGCTGCTGCAGTGGTTTGCGCAATCGCCCCGCCTACTTTTGACTGCACATCCGCACCATTCTTGGTATTGACGTTTACCGTGGTACTTGCAGACTTGCCAGTCTCGGAGCTGATCGCGGTGACTTTTACATCTTTGCAAGACGTTACTCTAGTTCCGGTCGCCGCGGTGCAGTACCCAGTCGGATCAACGCCACTGAGCGGATTGTTCAAGACATAGGCATAAGGATTCAACGCCTGACTATTCTCCGGCTCCACAATAAACGGATCGACACTCAAGAACCGGCCCAGGTTGTAGTCATAGCCGCGCCCATTCATATGAATCAATTGTATCTCATCGAGGTGCTCATGGTCCGTAAACCCGCGAGTCATATAGCCGCTGGCCAGTTCCACGGCGGACTTCGCTGCCCCACTGCCCTGCCGTGGTTTCCCGAATGGATCAAAGCTGTGGAATTCCAGTGGGTCACCGCCGTCGTGGTCAACCAGCGCCACCGTCGAGCCGAGACGATCCTTGTGCGTATAGGCGATCTCGGACGTTGCGGTGGTGCCAATGGTGGTCACGGTCAGTGCGGCGATGTCCTCAATGTAGTAGCGCTCTTTCACCGTGTTGCCGTCGGTGATCTGCTCATACAGCTTGTTGATGTACAGCGTCTCTGTGCCCGCCTGGGTGACCTTGCGGTAACGCATCAGGTCCGCGCCGTAATCGAACTCCGTGGACTGCGCCATGCCCAGCACATTTGGCCGCCGGATGACGGTCGGCTTATTGAAGGCATTGTAGTCGATAGTCGTAACGCCGTTTTCCTGGGTCAGGTTACCACTGGCGTCATAACCAAAGGTTTTCTGACCGCCGCCAGCCAGCTGCACCGATTGCAGTCGATTGCTGGTCGGTGCATAGCTGTAGCTTGATGCATAGTCAGCTTTCGACTGGAAGTTGCCCACCGCGTCGTAACTATAGGTCACTGTCGGCGCACCCGCCACACCGCCTATGGAATCGACCGTCAGACGATGCAGATTATCGTAGGTGTAACTCTCCTGCGACGAAGTTAGCCCTCCGGCCAGCGTACTACGATAGCTGGTGTTCTTGAGCTTCAGATTGCCATAACTGTCGTAGTCGCTATAGGACTCCGAATGCAGGAGCGTTCCTGAAGCAGTGGCCCCCAGTGTTGGCTGCCGTTTAGAACTGACCCGGGGGGGGATGCGGCGCCAAAAAAACGACCAAATGAGCATCTTCGTAAATGGTCTTTGGGGTCATGCCTTAAATCTGGCATTTTTTGAGCCCTGTGATTATCAGAAGATACTAATTCAGAGCCATTAGAACGAGGTAGCCTATCATTGCGCTTGATACATACAGATAACCTATCGCAACTAATCTAAATCTTTTATTCCTATCGATATCGACAAACTCTTTAATTAACCTCTCTCTACCAACCAATGAAAAAAATAAAAACTCAAAAACTGTCCATGCCAGCAGGGAAGTCGCAGCTCTTTTGTATGAAAAATCACTATCCACCTCAAATGGGTATAAGTCAGTCCCAATCACATTAGACAATACCCGTAATATAACGTTCAGTGAAATAAAATCCACGGTCGCAACAAGAACCACTGGAGAGAAATAGTCATTAATCCTTTGGTACTTCCTAATTGCTTCAAAGGCAAGGCAGTATATGATTAAGTTGGGTAGCGGTAGCTTCATTCTCAGATACTCAGTCGCGAGGATCTCGTGAATTAGGATACTCAATTTGATCCTTACTGAAATGTGGAACTGACATTTCAGATAGCGCACGGATTGCAAAGTACGACATCGCAAGTCGCGGCGACTTAATCACTGCAAGGCCAACAGCCGCATCACTTCCACTTAAGGCAGCATCACCATAGTTCTGTTGTGACAGGTAATATCCTGCCGCAGTGACACTAATGCCAGTCCCGAAAAACCCTAGTGAGTTACCCGTTACTAAATAGCGTGTCCCTGAGGCTCGGACATTATTTAGGGTGTTATCCATAAATTCCGGGATATCTCCTACTACGTTAAGCGCTCGAGCAATACCCGCCTCAAGATGATTAGCACTGGTTATTAGATCTTTACCTTGGGTAGTCCATGCAAGCGCAGCCCCAGCAAGTCCCAGCCCAGTTCTTGCATCAACCGCGAAGTCGAACACATTCGATAAAGAACTATCACTGTCACTATATTCGTTAATTTTAATGGGAATATCGAAGGCAGATGAATAGTACGTATCAGACAGGTTCTGCACGTTATTTCTCGCAGATTGGTCGCCAATTCCGATACCACTAGAAGATATTGAACTGGGCACCTCATTAAACCCGGCGGCTTGAGCAGATCCTATAATACCATTACTTGCAGCTTGCCGGTCGCTAGCCAACCCCCTTCAAGGTGTACCGTAGTGGATGTGCCACTATCTGTTTGAGTTGCAGGTGTCGAAACGCTAACTTTGCGTTGTATACGCGACCCTGTTCTTTCTATACGAACCATGTTCTTCTCAACGTCTTCCTTCGTGTAGCCCGTCGGGTCTGTACCACTGAGTGGATTATTCAGAACGTAGCTGTATAGATTCAATGCCTGACTATTTCCCGGTTCCACGATGAATGGATCCACACTCAGGAACCGGCCCAGGTTGTAGTCGTACCCTCGCCCATTCATATGCATTAATTTCACCACACTAGCCTCCATCTTTCATGTGCTTGCTGATTGGTCCTTACCGGAAGAGGCTGGAGTGAAGGTGGCGATAGTTGTGGTCGTCATTTTGATCTGCTTAGCCAACTATAAATATTCTTCTTGTTGGGATCATGGGTTGAAGTTGGTGGAGAACTATACAGTGAGGTCCGCTGGTGGTGATCGAACAGGCTATATAACTGGAGCGTTGATTTTTGGTTCATTAGCGGTGTTATTTCTAACATGGGTGATTGATATTTATTATTCGTGACTCTTCTCCGCAGGAGAGTGAGTCAACCATCGGTGGCTTCATCAGCCCGGCATGACCCGAGGATCCACTTATCTGGTTATCCAATTTACGGGGTCTATTCCTTTCCCCCGGCTGGGTCTCTCCTGGCCTATGTCATTTAGCCTCTTCAATCAACGCAATATTTTTTTTGAGCAAATCGTTAACCATCCGGTTTAGCTCAACGCCTTTAGCTTTGGCTTTCGCTGCAAAATAATCCAGCACATCGGCGTCAAGGTATACCGGCATGTTCATGGTAGCGTTGGGGTTATAGAATTTCCCGCGCTCGCCTTTGGAAAATTCATATTCTTCACGCATGGTGTTCACCCTTCGTATTGCTCAATTTCGCGCCTGGTGTCGGGTCTGGCTGAAATCAGCCTGATCCTCACCGCGTTGTCTTGCTGATTGCGGTAGGTATGCGCCACGACCAGATAGTGTTGTCTGTTGACCTGGCCCAGGGTTTCGACGAGCCCAGCAAGGGTTTCAGTCATTGAGAAATGTCTCCTATTGCTACCACGTTACCCCCCGTCCAAGTTGACCCAGTCTCGCAGAACTTTGCCCAGTCGGCCATCAGCAACCGGCGCTTTTCCACAAGCTCCCCACGAGCATAGGCCGCCCGGGTGGCATCGCTGTTAACGTGCGCAAGCGACAGTTCTGCCACGTCCTCCGGGTAGGCCGTATGCTCTTGCACCCAAGTTCGGAAGGTGGCGCGAAAACCGTGCGTGGTCACGTCCTGGCCAAGAATTTTTGGCATCCGACTAATCACAACATCCGAAATTGGTTTGTTCCGCGGGCCGGTGAAAATGTGAGGGCCGAGGCGGGGCAGCGACTCCAGCAGCGCGATCGCGGGATCCGACAACGGCACTTTGTGCTCCCTCCCTCCCTTCATGCGGGAGGCGGGTATCGTCCATAGCTTTGCTTTGAAATTGATTTCGTCCCATGTCGCGCCTCTGGCCTCGCCTGAACGGCTCGCGGTCAAGATGATGAATTGTAGGGCCTTCGCGCCCAGTGACTCTGCAGCCTTCAGGTGACGCCAGAATTCCGGCATATCCGAGACCGGCAAGGCTTTGTAGTGCTCGACCTTGGCGACCTTGGCGCGGGCCGGGAATGACAGGGCAAGGCTGCCTTTCCACCGGGCCGGGTTGTCTCCAGTGCGCAGCCCTTTGACACCAGCCAGGTCCAGTATCCGTTCGACATGCAAGCGTACCCGGCTGGCCGTCTCGTTTTTCACTGCCCATATGGGCTCCAGCATCTTGACGACGTGAGCCCGCTCAATATCGCCCACAACCATTTTCTCCAGGTGCGGAAACGCATAGGTCTCCAGGTGGCTCGTGAGCTTCTGGACTTGCTTGGCGCTTTTGAACTCCGCGCTCTTCTTGTCGATGTACTCCCGCGCCAACTCGGCAAAGGTAACTTGCTTGGCCTGCTGTGCCGCCAGGAGCGATTTTCGCGCTTTCCGATCCGCAATGGGATCACTGCCCTGCCATATGGTCTCGCGTGCCTCCCGCGCCCTGTAACGAGCCTGGGCAAGGGTGACTGTCGGATAACCGCCAAGCCCGATATCCCGGCGCTTGCTACCCATCATCACCCGGAGAATCCACGACCGGGCCCCGATGGCCTCCCCCGACCTGACCGGCGGCTTGCAGACCAGTAGCAGCCCCGAGACACCACCCACGGCGTACACAGCCGCCTTTGCACCTCGGTGCCGCAACCTCCGCACGGCGGCATCGCTCATTTCGGGCACCGACTTTGGCATCACCACTTCCTTCCCAACATAAGGAGGATGATTCGATGATATGCCATGCAATGGAGTGGGACAAGCATTATGAGAAAAGCGCTTGCAATAAAGGGTTTAACGGCATTTTATGCGACTGGATGAGACCCCGGAATTTTTCCTCTCCTGGGCACCATCCCTTCCCAAGCCCCATAATCACGGGCGTTTGCGCATAGACAGGTTCATATTGGCCCAAATTGGGACAAAAGCCTGTGCCAAATTACATCCTACTGCGCCCCTCGGGGTACTACTTCCGGTACGCTCTCCCCAAGTCATACGCGCACCTGCTGAGCACGCGCGAGCTTCGGTATACGCTAGCCACCAATGAACGGCGAACAGCCAAGAAGCTAGCCCGAGAAATCGTGTGCCGGATAGAGGCGCTATTGCGCGAATTAGCAGGAGGGGCAGTGACACTCACCGAAACCCAGATAAGGGACACCATTCGTGCCTACGTGGAGGAAGCACGGGAGGACATCGAAGCAGAGGCCATATCGAAGCGCCGCACCCCCGCAATGCAGGAGGCTTACGTAGGTGTTCTTGTTGATGACATTGCGGCGTACGATTATGCGGCAGGCCATGCCGATTACCGAGGGATAGCGCCTCAAGTCGCCAAGCTGTTCGGCGTGGACCTAGCAGAAGCCGCCAGTGTCGAGGGGTTTCACAGGGCCTGCCGGGAGTGGGCCATAGCAACCGCTGAGCTGCGGCGCTATAACCTGAGGTTGCTCAAGGGAAAGCCCACAAAACCAGCCAGCAGGAACAACCCAACACATCACACAACGGGCACACACGCAGGAAAGCCCAAACGACCACCAATCAGCTTGATGGTGGAGCCCTTCATAGAGAACCGGGTCAAGTCCCGTGGACTCCGTGAGAACTCTCAGGAAAACTACAGGCAACACGTCCGGGCGTTTGTTGACGTCATCGGCGACAAGGCTGTTGATGCAGTCACCTACGAGGATTCGTGCCGGTTCCGGGACGACCTATTGAGGCTTCCCAAGAACAGGAACAGTAACCCTGTGTACCGGGAAATATCGGTAGCTTCCCTTTTGGCGATGGACATTCCGGCAAAGGACCGCCTCTCGGGGCGCACAGTAGCGGAACACCTCACCAGCCTGAGGGCCATATTCGCATGGCTCACGGTACGCAGGGAAATCACGCACAATCCCTTTGAGACAGTGGGCGTCCCCTACGAGAGCGAGTCATACGCGCAATACACCCTTGATGACCTTGACCGCATTTTCAGCAGCGAGCTGTACCAACCAGATTCTGCCTACGCCAACAAGGCGACCACAACAGCCGGGCAATGGTGGCTCCCACTGCTCGCCCTGTACACCGGGGCGAGGCCCTCGGAACTCGTGCAGCTTCGACTGGATGACATACGGGAAAGCGAGGGGAGCATAGTGCTCGCCATCTCCGACCGGGAAGAAGGCCAGGAGGTGAAGACAGCAGCGGGACGACGGGAACTCCCTGCCCATAGAGAGCTGGTGAGGCTGGGAATAGCAGACTACATCCGGGCACTCCGTGAACAAGGCGCTCAGCGACTCCTGCAAGGTGTAGCACTAGGGAAGCGCAAAGCGGGCGACCAAGGCGGCAAGTGGTACAACGAAAGGTATCGCACCGAGCAACGCCTGCCGGGATTCAAGGAAGCCAGGAAGACGCTCTACTCCTTCCGCCACACCCATATAACGCAGGCACTTAATGTTGCAAAGGTTGAAATGCGCACGGTACAGCAGTGGGTTGGGCATGAGCGCACGCAGATGGGAGCCACACGTTACTACGATAAAGGGGCGGCCATACCGCAACTCCAAACGGCATTGAACAGGCTCACCTGGGATAGCGAGGCCCTGCGGAGTCTCGGGCGTCAATGGGAGGATATGCCGCTGTTCCGGTAGTGAAGTAGTGGGCGCGCTACAGGGGCATTGAGGAGCCTGTAGTGTTCCGCTGTGTGCGTACTTTAGGGCCACTGCTAAGCTGGAGTGCACACGGTGTAGGGTCTAGTGTTTGATGCGGGTGTGGCTCTATCCTGCCGATGCCTGCAAACACCACAAACACCTTTGGTCACTTGGAAGCCCCAGTGCGTCAGCATAAAACCGTAGGCAGGCTGCCGCACGTTGGCGGGGCTAACTGGTAGCAAGTACCCCTCAGCCGATTGCCGCAAAAAAATTCGTGTGGGCCTACTACACAGGAGCGACCCCGGCCCACGTATATAAGGGGGTAGGGGGCCTCGCTGCGGCTCCTGAGAATTTCCAGCAGGGCCTTTGGCTTTGCGTGTACGCGAATAGTGCGACTGGCGGCGACCAAGAGGGCCATTAACGACCACAGCAGCCTGAACGCCATATTCGCATGGCTTACGGCACGCAGGGAGATTACGCACAACCCCTCTGATACAGTGGCCGTCCTACACGAAGCTAGTCATACACGCAGTACACCCTGACGACCTTGACCGCATTTTCAGCAGCGAGCTGTACCAACCAGATTATGCCTACGCCAACAAGAAGACCACAACAGCCAGGCAATGGTGGCTCCCACTGCTCGCCTTGTACACCGGGGAAAGGCCTTCCGAACTCGTGCGGCTTCGACTGGATGACATCCGAGCAAGCGAGGGAAGCATAGTGTTCTCTATCTCCGACCGGGAAGATGGCCAGGAGGTGAAGACAGCGGCAGGGCGGCAGGAACTTCCGGCGTATAGAGAGCTGGTGAGACTGGGGATAGCAGACTACATTTTGGCACGACGTGAACAAGGCGCGCAGAGACTTCTCCGAGGCGTAGTACTACGAAAGCGCCAAGCGGGCGACCAAGGCGGCAAGTGGTACAACGAAAGGTATCGCACCGAGCAACGCCTGCCGGGATTCACGGACGCGAGGAAGACGCTCTACTCCTTCCGCCACACCCACATAACTCAGGCGCTTAATGCCGCGCAGGTAGAACACCGCACGGTGCCGCAATGAGTTGGCCATGGGCGCGGGTAGATGGGCGCCACGCGTTACTATGACAAAGGGGCGAGCTTATCGCAGCTCCAAGCAGCGATAGATCGGCGTCAATGGAACTGCGGGGCATTGCAGAACTTGCAGCATGGATGGCGGAAGTTGCCGCTTTTCAGATAGCGGCCCTGCCCGCTACGACCCATCTCTACGGCCAGCTTGAAAGCAACATTGCTTGGAACGCCTTCATGGACTGGTGCCAAGATATGACTACACAATCCATTCTTCTATAACTCGAGGAAAGTCACGCATCGCGTGCTTCCCTCGCGCAGAGTCTCGAATAATTTTTCGTTCTTTAGGAACAGTTTCCAGAGAGGCAATTATGGCACGGATGAAAGCTGCTCGGTGTTATACATTCCGCCGCTATGCGGGAACATCTCATGAGAGAATGTAGGCTTTAGCCCAGCCAGTAATGCCCGATAGTCGTTTAGATGCTCTATACGTATCTCCTTTGAATCCTCTAGACTACGCAGTTCTAATACGATTTCGGTTTTTATCTCAGTCAATATATCTGCATCAGATTGAGCCGAGGCAACGCGTCCGCGAAAGTAAACTTCAGAGACCTTCCCCTCAATAGCGTCTACAACACGTTTATAGTCGTATCGTCTCGCATCAATATCGCTGTCTATAGCTGATATTAGTGTGGAAAGCGCATCAATCATACCTGCGGCTTTCCGCACGGCAACTTGGTTGTTCTGCGCCTTGCCTGCTTCAGCCAGTGCCTCCGTGGACTTCCGCAACTCTGTTTGCTGAATACGAACTGATTTTGCAAGCAGGACAAAGGCAAAAAATGCTACAACCGGGTTCAGTAGTCCTCCAATATAATCACCAAAAGCGCCCCATAAAGTGGGGTCACTTGAAAGTGAATACCCTCTGTAGTAATCAAAATATAACCAGTAAAAAGCGATACATGCGAACGCTATAATACAAATACCGGCATACCAACGCACTGACATATTGGTGCGCTTTTCGCCGGAGCTCTTGTCGTCACTCACACGTGTTCCTCTTAGGTCAATTTGGGCACTTCTGGACCTCAACATTTTCCAGAAAAAATCCGCAATGAACCGCTGCCGCGCCACAGCGAATCATACGAAAAAAGGGGCGGCGGTGACTTCCCCCGAGATGGCCGTAGCCCCCTAGCCTAGATTAATACACAACTGCTGCAAACAAGCTGAAGCTAGCTAGGGTCACGCGGAAAAGTACCGTCCGGCGAAAGTTCAGTTTTTAGCGCCAAATGCCACCCCCGTTAATGTATCTGTGCTTACGGTGCGTCTTTTATATTATACGCTATGGGACACATCGGGCCCTACGGCGCACAAAGGGCTTGCAGCGTCTCATAAGTTGCCTTATTATAGTGTCTCGAATATCTTAAAGATTGTAAGTCATGGCGGAGCAGGGACAGGTCATAGGGTATGCAAGGGTCAGCAGCACCGGGCAGAGCTTGGATGTACAGCTGGAGAAGCTGGAGGCCGCAGGGTGCAGGCGTGTGTTCAATGAAAAGCAATCGGGCCGCCAAGCGGAGAACCGGGCCGAGTTACAGCGGTGCTTAGAGTACGTGCGGGAAGGCGACGTGCTGGTGGTGACTAAGCTGGACCGGCTGGCACGGTCGGTGATTGACTTGCACCAGATTGCCGCGCGGCTTGAGGGGCAGGGTGTGGGCCTCCGAGTGCTGGACCAGAATGTTGACACCACTACCCCAGCAGGCAAGCTGACATTTTCCGTGCTGGCCGCTGTGGCGGAATTCGAGAACGAACTACGCCGGGAGCGCCAGAGGGACGGCATCGAAAAAGCGAAGAAGAACGGGGTGAAGTTCGGCCCCCGGGAGAAGCTGGCGCCGGAGCAGGTCGAAGCCCTGCGGGATGCGGTGGCTAGACAGCCAGACCGGCGGAAGGCGGACATTGCCAAGGACTTTGGCATCAGTCGCGCATCGCTGTACAGGATAATCAACGGATGACGGAGATACGGACCCGGTATTGCCGCCTGCCGGGGCTACAGGGACACAAGGCAGCGCCAGCAGCAACGGCTAGCCTACAGGGGCCAGCAGAGGCACTCAGCGTCTCGCAGGAAGCCCGCCAGCTGGCGGAGGGCCTTACTCCGTGCCAACTGATCGAGGAGCTAGTGGTGGCCTCTGCGGGCAGGGAGGAAGCCGAACGCCTGATAGTAGACCTACGGGATGATATAGCGGAGCTGGACGCTGCACTGAGTCAGCACGAGGCAGCAGTGGAGCAGTGGAGCAGTGGAGCAGTACAACCTGCGCCTGTTCGGTGCCTAGCGGAACCAGCGCCGGACCTCTCGGGAGTAGTGAGGCACCACAGCAATCCTTCCGTGCTCTGATCTGAGCACCTACCGCCACCCTCGGGATTCTGGCGGTTTTTCCTTGCGTCATCACTTGTTGGACCACACGCAATTGCAGAGCCACCCGGCGGGGATGTGTGGGCATTGGGGCGCGCCGGTGGCCCCCCCCTTTGCGGGTCCGCCCGTAAAAACCCACAACCAGAGGACTAAAAACCACCGCTTGCGGGCGCTAGGGTGCCAGCTAGGAAGCCAGCGGTAAAACCCACACCTTATGGATAAAGGAGCCAACCACGGGGAGAGGGACCGCAACGGAAACACGTAGGAGCATGCAGCGTGCACCGTGGCCCCTTGAGAGGTTCCTTGTGGCCTATAGGCTCCCCGCTGGACTCCTCCGGGCGCTGAGACACTTTGCTCCGGGAGTTGCTCCGGGTTTGCTCCCTTGCTCCGGGGGCTGCTGGAGCCCGCATGAACACTGGGGTTCCCGGAGTTGCTCCCGAATCACTGTAAGGGGGAGCAAATCGGGCTGGTAATGGCACCAGCAGCACCACACGCACGCCCTGCGACAGGTTTACACGGCCAATTGTCGTTCAGCCAGCACACCAAGAACCCCTGCCAAGGCACTCGCCAAGGCTTAAACCCAAGCACCAGGTATCGCGCCGCCAGTCACTAGACCGGGGGTAGTTTCGTGCCCGGTGGAAACCCGACGAAACCCAAGGAACACCCAATGACCACACAGCCAACCAAAGCAGCGTTCAAGGTTGAACCTCAAGGCAAAATCAACGGATACAAAATTATGAACGCGGCGCATTTACCTAACACGCCGGACCGCAGTCCGCTGGTAGACGACTTCCTATTCGATACCGACACCATGCTGCTTTATGCACCTGCTGGCGGCTACAAGTCCATGGTAGCCATAAACCTTGCTGTGGCAGTGGCCAGCGGGGGCACCTTCATGGGAAAGCAGGCCCACAAAGGGCGCGTCTTGTTCGTGGATGGCGAGCTGAGCGAATATAGCTTTAAGCAGCGGTTTGAGCTGTTTGGGCGTTCGGAAAACCTCGACATTCTCAGCGAGTGCTTCCAGCCAGCAGGGGAGCTGCACTTGTTGCCTGCCATTCAACTTGAGCAGATGACCGCGCCTGCGCCGTTGGTGAGCAAGGGTGGTCGTCGCACGATAGGCCGCGTCGAGCAGTCGGGAGGGTGGCAGACGGAGATACTCACGCTTGTGCAGCGGAACAGCTACAAGCTGGTGGTGTTCGACAACGTGCGCACGCTTACCGTGGAAACCAACGAGAACGACGCAAAGGATGTGGCGGCGCTGAACACGCTAGTCAAACGACTGCGCTATCTCGGCTGCGCGGTACTCGTGATTCACCACACTAGGAAGGCAAAGGACGAGGACGGTGCCGCCGTGTTCGCCGGGTCAAGTAACCTCCTGACCGTCTACAACACTGCTGTTTGCATCGAGACGCCCTGTAGTGGAGTGATTTCATTCAAGGTGGACAAGGACCGCGAGAACTCCATAGGAGACTACTTCAAGGAAACTCACTGGACGCTTGATAGCGCGCCGGGTGCCGGTTTCAGGGAAGCCAATGCACACGAGATTGTATACGTGGAAATGGGCCTTTTGGTGGAAAAGCTCTGGGGCGGCCAATTCAAGACACAAGCCGAACTTGTGGCCGTAGCTCGCACCAAGCACGGACTGAAGTTCAGCGGAAGCAAGCACGGAGGTGACATTGGGGGCTTGCATGCTCTCTTGGCGGCGGAAGCCGTAGTAGACCCCGACTTCGACTGCTTCCACGGAGACGTAAAGAAGGCGCTGGCTGCCGCGAAGGCGGGAGAGTCTTTCCACCCCAATGACAAGGAGGACTTCTAATCATGGCGAGCGTATTTGGAAACAGTGCAGCGGAGGACGCCTTTACCGCTTTGCTCGAAGTGCAATTCGGGCTCGTCGAGGGCGAACATTTCACACGAGAGCACACGTTCGCACGGGAGTTCCGAGATTCACAAGGGGAGACTTTCCGCACACGTGTGGACTACTGGTTTCCTCAGTGGCGCATTGTCGTTGAGTTCAAGGCAGGCCCTTTGGGGCGCAACAGGCACACCAAGGAAGAAGCCGCTGCTGCTGAGGAGCGTGTAAGAAGCCGACCGAGTGGCGTTAGGCTGCGGGATGTTCTGGCAGCGTCTTGGAGTAACCAGATTGCCAAGTTCAACGCTGTGGCGGAGCAGTCCAACGAGGAGGAAGAAACCGCTGGTATTCTTTGGATACTCGCAGATGACACGCAAATGTCGCAGGCTGGCGGGACCAAGCGGGATTACACCCGCTACCGCTCGCACCAAGTCACAGAGCTACGCAGGCAGCTACGGCGGCGCGGGCATGGATGGAATCCTATGGGGACACGAGAGTGCGGGCGCCTGCTCTGGATGTTTCGGGAGATAACCGAAGCGACTGGGCAAGAGGTTTGGAGCCGCGTTGCTGGCACTGAGTATTGGGATTCCTTGTCGTTGTTTCAACAGGTGGCACTGAATGTCCAATGGAGGAACACCGTTGCGGTACTGCTTCCTGAGCTGCACACGCTCGACACGCTGGATGGGCTGCACCTTGTGTTTGGCACGCAGGAAGTGCCGCCGGAGGGCGCCTGCTGTCGCACTTGGACCACACGGGACTACACGCCAGGTAAAGCCTGCGGGGTCTGCGGTGCTGCCGGTGGCTGGCACGGAACGGAGGTGGTGGAGGCAATGACTGTTCCACTGTTCGTTGCTCCGCAACATCAATACGGGTAGAGCTGGAAAGCGGAATGCTCCGGTGGACTGTGAGGAAACCTTGCAGTCTACTGGGATGCTCCGCGCCTTAGTTGGCACAAGAACCGCCGGTAGTCAGTGCAGGTGTCCGCCTGCGCTAAGCAGGTGCTGAGTGCCGACTTTTCGCGATAAACCTCTGCCTATTTATTGTTTGACGATTATATGCTTAACAAAGCGAGAGGCTTTAGATGGGCTCATTCAAGCTGCCTGATACACCACTTGACGGCCCCAATCGCTTTTTCGCAGAACATCTCCACGCTAACCGAAGCTGGAATATCAGCCTCGTCAATCAATATATGCGTGATGACCTTAATGTGCTCATATGCTTTCGCCGAAAGTGGCATAGGGAATACTTTTAATACTTCGCCTGCTTCCAGCGGCACCATGGTGCCGGACATGTCCACAGGGCTGGTGGCGCTAAAGGGAAGCCGGTCTATTCCCGTTTGAGCACGGAAGAAGTCGTTAAGGTCGAGGCCGGGGCTTCGTGCGGCCAGTGTGGGTATCTGGCGATGCTTCGCGATGTTGTTCAGCTTGTTGAGCGCCCAGAGGACCTCATACTCAGTTCTGTAAGGTTTTATCGCATCAAGTGCTTTTACAACCGTTTCGCCGAACAGGCGTTTCAGTCCGTCTCGATGGGTCGCGTATTCATCTGCGTCGGCGAAAATTCTGAAAGTTGGTATAGAAGGGTTTTCGCCGACACAACCATTTGCTTTCCAAAGTGTAAACATGGCTCGGTCAAGAGCAACCCGCATGTTGTTGATGGCATCTTCCAAACAGAGAGCAACCCCTTCTGGAATCGGCTGGACGCTATCAATGTAAATCCGAGTCTGACCGGTGCTCGCATCCTGCTTGCCGGCGATAGTGCAAGCTGGCATTTCCCGGAAATCGCTGACGGCAGTCTTGAGGTCATTGATGTGCTGTTCCGCCCTGAGGATCTTCATGCGGGAGCCGGAAAATTCTGTGTTAGTGCTTGTCATGGCGATGTAGGTTAGGCAGTCTCCGAGCTCAATGGATAATTACTGACGCTATAGACCAGCCCCCGACGAAAAACGCAGAGACTAGATGCTGAAGCATATGTTGCATATGCCTCGCAGAAGAAGCGTCAATCGTCAAGCCCTCCCAAGTCGAACTCGTAGAACATTTCGCGCAGCTGTTCCATTACGCGGTTGTGATGTCGCCCAAGCTTGAGAGGCCGAGCCAGCACCCCACAACAAACCACATTAATGCCAGGCCCTCCCAAGTAGTATTGCGCCAGCGCAATGCTGTGTACTTGGCATTAAGGGCATCGAGGTTTGGCGTAAGGTAGCGGATGTACTCCTTGTTGGGCGACACCCCCAAACCCTGACCGGCGCTTATCTCGCCCTCAGCTTCTCGTGAGTCCTTTTCCCGGGCATCCCGTCGTTTCACAGCCTTGTACTTGGCCAGAGCCATGCTTGCTGCCGTGGTCACTAGCCCGAGGACAAACATCCTCACAGCAGTGGCCGCCCAGCCGGGACCAATACCCTGTGAAGCCAGGTGGCCTGCGACGGCGAACACGACCCCTATAGCACCAGAGTTAAGCGTAATCAGCAGGGCGCGCTGCCTATCTGCCAAGGCGTCCGCACGCTGTGAATAGTCGTATTCTTGCATCTTCCGTGCCTTTGGGGCCGAGCGCGCCAGCGTATCGAGTTGGGATGATTCCGGCATCCATACCCAACACCCGGCGGCGTAGCGAAAACAACATGCAAACCATGATAGCCAGATGTCGCATTATCTGCGAGCACTGTGATGTTTCAATGCCTGACCACCGCCTTGCTCTCGGTATACAAGGAGACGGCAAAGCTGCACCGGACCACACACTCCCTTACCTACGCAATCCCGCCGATTGGCGAGAAGCGGCGGCCTTCAGGGTGCGTAAACGTGCCCCTTCCGTGCGGCGATTAGCGCAACCCTAGACAACCAAGCAACGGGAACACAATAGAAATTTGTGTGCGGTTGTTCCCCTGAACAAGTTAAGGACTCGCGCCTGCCAATGCGCCCCAGTCCCTCTGTCTATTTCGGATTGCTTGGGCCATGGGCAGCTTCCCGGCGGCTGAGACAAAATGGTACACTTCGGTGTAACACACACTGCCTATATGCGCCCTGAAGGTTCGCAAACACTGGGGTGGCGGTTTCAGGTGAGCAGTCCTCTCCTGGGCACCATCATACTTGAGTAATTCCCCCGCATGACTTCTTCAGCTGAGAGCCCCTGTTTCAGGGCTTGAGGCGCGATAGACCCAGAAAACCGTAATCGAAGGCAGATGTTTCTCCGGTTGCCAGATCGACCAGCAGCTCCCCCAGCACCGCAGCGAACTTGAAGCCGTGCCCCGACAACCCAGCGGCAAACGCAACGTTGTTGCTCCCGGGATAACGGTCAACAATGAAGTGATCATCCGGTGTGCGCGTGTAGAAACAGGTTTGATGCCCCAGACGCTCACCCCCTACTCCAGGTAGATGCTGACGCACAAAAGCTTCTATGCGCTGGCTGTCCACAGAGTCTGGCGCTGTGCTCGCGGCGAGCGGGTCGCTCACCACCTCTCCACCACTGTGCTCTGCCACCTTCAAACGCCCATCCATTGCCGGGAATCCATAGAACTGGCCGTGCGGAAGGTCAAAAAAGAACCCGCTCTGATAACGCGGGTCGTCGCAGGGAAACCAATGCATATGCTTGCGTTGGACGGTGAGCGGCAGCGCAAGTGTGTGCAGTAAGCGCGAACTCCATGCCCCTCCGGCAACGACCAGCGCATCGGCGCAGTAACAGCCAAGGTTGGTGGTCACGCTCACGCTGCTATCCGTCGCTTGCCAATCAACCACGGACTCACCCCAGCGGTGCTCTGCCCCGGCCGCCGCCTGCTCCAGGTGTGCCAGCACACAGCGTTCAACCGGCAGCCAACCGGCATCAGCCTCGTATAGCGCGGTAAAACCATCCGGTGGCGTGAACTGGGGCATCGCGTTGCCGGGCAGCACGTCCACGGCCAACTGGTACTGGCGCGCAGACGTCAGCACGCCCTCGATAATCTCGCTATCGGCGGGACCAAAATACGCCACACCGCTACGGTGCAGCAAGGTGGGATCGAGCTGATCCCAAAGTGCGTAGCTGCGCTTGAGCAGCGGCACATAATCGACGTGCTCAAAATAGGACAGGCGTATCAGCCGCGACTCGCCGTGCGAGCTGCCCCGGTCATGGGCGGGCGGAAAGCGGTCGAGCCCCAGGCAGCGCAGCCCGCGCCGGGCGGCGTGATAGAGCGCGGCGCTGCCGACACCACCGGTGCCGAGGACGATAAGGTCGTAGTGACTAGTCAAAGTGCGCCAGGGCCGCGCTACGCCCTGCCAGGCGACCAAAGAACGTGGCATCACCCACCGACATCCCACTGGCGTAGCCCTGAGCCGTACGCGGCAAGCCTGCGCTCGCGCGGCCAGCGGCATACAAGCCGGGAATCGCTTCACCGTCGATGTTCAGCACTTCACCCGAAGGGCGGGTCTGCAGGCCGCCCAGCGTGAACATGAGCGGGCCCACAGTACCGGGCATGATCACTGCCCGCATCTCCTCGGCTGAGTATTCCACCAGCGCGAAGGGGCCTTCCGTGAGCGGCTTCAGCCACTCCGCCGTCTTGTGCAACAAGGGATCTTTCCCCGTTGCCGCATGCGAATTGAAATAGTTGACCGTTTGCTCAAGCGCACCTTCAGGGAACGGTGCCTCGGCAGCGAGCTCTGCAATCGTGTCGCCAGTCGCCACCAGCCGTGGCCGCTCAAGGTAGTCGGAGGGCTCGAAATCCTCGTTCTGTACAAGCAAGTAGAAACGCTTCCGGGGCTGCTGGCAGGAGTACCAGGCGAGTCGAGCGAGGTACGTATCTTCATTGATGTAACGCTGGCCCAACTCGTTCAGGAGTATGCCGTAGGTAAGCTTTGCCGGCGGGTACAAAGGAAACGACAAGAATGCCTGCTCCATGTTGATGGTGATGCCCCCCGCGGCCATACCCAGAACAATCCCGTCGCCCATGTCGTAGGTGTTACCGTAGGGCACAGCGTAGGAATGTACTTCCGGCATGTAGCGCCTGGTCATTGCTTCATTCATCACAAAGCCGCCCGTGGTCAGGATGACCGCCCGCTCTGCCCGAATTGCCACGTCACGGTTCTCATGTCGGACCATGGCACCGCGAACACGCCCCTGCTCGTCGGTGAGCAACGCTGTAACACGGGTGTCGTGCAGAATATCCACGCCTGCGTCTACAACGTGCTGCATCAGGGCGTCCATAAAGATCTTGCCCCCCTCATCGCCTTCCTTGGACGGCACGTGGCCACGGGGTATCGGGGTCGCCACCTTGTTGAAAGGATGCGCTTTTTCATTCCCCGTGTAGAGCAGCGATTCATCGGTCAGTGGCACCACGGTGCGCTCCAGAAATGCGGCACGCTTGTAGCTGACACCGAGCGATTCCGCCCAGTCAAAGTGTGCGGCCGCCCCCTCGGCATAGATACGAATTTTCTCGGCATCCCCGTACTCGCCAAGCGCCTCGGTGAGGTAGGCAATCATGTTTTCAGTGCTGTCTTCCAAACCGAGTTCTTTCTGCAGTGCGGTGCCACCACTGCCACCCAGATACATTTCGCAGCTGGACATGGCGGTTGAGCCCCCGCCTGCGCTGGCGCGCTCAACCACCAGTACGCGTGCGCCGTGCGATGCGGCCTCCAGTGCTGCTGAAGCGCCCGCACCACCATATCCACAGACCAGGACGTCAGTGCTGGCAAAAAAATCATCAACAGACTCAAATGAACGAATTTTTCCCGGTGGTAGTTGTTGGCTCATGCAGAACTCCTGAACTGGTTAATACAGTGAACTGTGGTGCTGGCTTGAAAAAAATCGTCCGTATACGTTATGCAGCGCGCAGGATTGGATTCGCGGGCGCACGCGGATCAGTTCCCCTTGCGCACACTGACTGGAATCCCACTCAAACGCGGCATGGCATTTATGGCCTGACGATCATGCACGCTGCTGGTCAACAGATTGGTGGAGACCCCCGCACTAGCACCCTCTTGCCGCCCCCCCGGCAGGCTTCCAAAGCCATGGGTGATCGAGACCACGCCACTCCGCAAATCCGGATCCGCCCTGGCCAGAGCCTCCAGCGCGCCATGGCGCGACTCGATAACGACCCGCTCATCGTCTTGTATACGTTCCCGCGCCATGTCAGCCGGATTCATGTAAGCAGGATTGAAGGGCAGACGCTTCTTTATGGCGGGCAGGTCCTTGCAGGCTGAATTGAGTGCGTCACGTTCACGACGCGCTGCCAGACGATAGGGGAACTCATTGTCATCCTCCTCAGTCAGCAGCATGACGGAGAGCTCCCTCGCCACATCCTCCGGCATTGTTGTAAAGCCCCCAGGTACCGCCGAATCGGCCGGCTGTACAAGCACCGCTGGGCCGTCCAGCACGACGCCATGCGGATGCGCAGCAATCTCCTCCAGTGAAAGCGGGCAACGTTGCGCCGCGATCTGCAACAACTCATCGGTGGTAGGTGGCGTGGTCATGTCCAACGGCTGTCCCCAGTAACATAGCTCCAGGTTGAGCCGTTGCGCCAGGCCCCAAAAGTAATACCAGTCATCGCACACCTCCGAGCCCTGCGGGGGGCTCGCCACGGCTGGGGTGTAACGTGTAAAGGGCTCGGGGAAAAGCAGCGCCTCATAAATGAACATGGGTAGATCCGACCTTTCGTACTGCAGGGTCGGCGGCAATATGTAGTGTGCAAGCTCCGCGGTGGCAGTCATGCGATGGTCGATACAAACCAGAAGGTCAAGGCTGCCCAACGCTTCCGCCGTACGACGGTGATCGGGCATGGCAAGCGCTGGGTTACCGCCATGTACCAGCAGCGCCCGCAAGCGGTCGGCGCCCGGCTCCAGTATTTCATCCAGCAGGGACCCGGTAGGTAGTTCGCCATCCAGTAGCCCAAACCCGAACCGGCTGTGATAGCCCTCGTCCCACCACCGCTGCGCAGGGATAACTTCCGCCTTGCGCGGCCAGCGCGGTAAAATGGCGCCGGGGTTAGGAACTTCTTCGCCTTCACGGATGAAACGCCCGCAGACAACGTTCAACAGCTCTACAAGGTGTTCAGCCAGATTGGAATGAGGTGACATATCCGGCCCGGTCGCGCTGGTAGCCGCACCACGGTTGCTCTGCAGCGCAAACAGTTCAGTTGCCTCCACGATCTGCTGGGCAGGAACGCCGGCCCGGCGCGCCACATGGTCGAGCGTAAACGGCTCTAGGCTGGTTCGCAGTGCGTCCAGATCGGATACGTAACGCGCACAAAAGGCCTGATCATGCCAGTTATTCTCCAGAATCAGCCTCAGCATGCCGGCCAGTAGCATCGCGTCCTCACCCGGCCTTGGCTGCAGGAAGATATCGGCGTTGCGAGCGGTTTCTGTACGCCGCGGATCGATCACGATCAGTTTCATCCCCCGCTGCTGCGCCTGCTTCAGGCGCTTTGCCGGATTGCGGGTATCGAAGCCGACGGTCGAAATGGAAACCAGTGGATTTCCGCCCACTATCAGGAACACCTCGCCTCTGTGGAACGGATCCCTGCCGGCAGGCCACACCCCCAGCCGCCCGGCCGTAACGTACTTCGCGGACTGGTCGATAGTCACGGTCGAAAAGGCTTTGGGAGACCCCAACGCCCGCAGCCAATCGTTCAACATCATCAGGGAAGATGAAGTGAAGAACGCCCCGCCACCCTTGTAGCCACCGATTGCAGCGGGGCCGTGGTGTTTCAGAACAGGCTGCAACCTTGCAGCAATTTCGTCTAGCGCCTGCTCAATGCTGATAGGCTCGAAGCTGCCATCGGGTTGTCGTTTGAGCGGGCGTAGAATACGGTCGGGGCTGTTGTGAGCAGCACCTGACTGCAAGCCCTTGAAGCAGGCGTAGCCCAGGGTAAACGGGTCGTCCCGGTCCGCATCGATGCTGACCACCCGGTCGTCCGCGTCGACCGCAACCCTGACCCCGCAGTGCCCCATGCAAAGACGACAGAAGGACTGTGCTTTACGCGCCACCATATTGAGCTGCTCCCGAAGCTTTCTGGCCAGGCCGGATCAGAGGCACACATAACAGCGCCACCACCATCAACAGCGTCAGAGCCAACAACAGCACCTGATAATCACCTGTAGCGTCAAACAGCACGCCAGAGAGGACAGGTGCCAGCGAGGAGGCGCTGATCGCAAAGAGGGTCATGGCGCCCATGACCGTACCGTACTGTGGCAAGGGAAACAGTCGCCCGATCATCGCGCCCCAAAAGGGCATAAAGCCACCACCGCTCACTGCAACCAACGCCGTCGCGTATACCAGATCCTGGTAGTCTTGCGCGCCACGCAAAAGTAGCAGCGCAACGATATTGATGCTGAGGAGCCCCGCAAAAACCACCCGAATATCCAACTGATCACAGAAGCGCCCCACAAGGGGGCTGAACACGATCCCCACAAGGGCATACAGGGAAACCAGCCAGGCCGCCTGATCGCGGTCGGCACCCCTGTCGAGCGCGAAGAAGGCAATATTGGCGAGCACCGTGGTAAACATCGCGACCATGACCGCGATACCGAAACCCGCCAGCCAGAAACTCCGATCGCGCAGTATCGTCGACAAACCGGATGCCAGCCGCGGTGAGTCAGTATCGGCGGCGAGCTCCGCTTTCGACGGATCATCCCCGTCTGGTCCGAAGCCAATCATTTGCGGCCGATCAATAATCGTTCGCCACGACAGGAGAGGAATCAACACCGCCACGGTAAGGCCAACAGCACGCACCGCTATGCGCCAATCGTAGGCCTCAATAACCAGCGTAATCAGGGGCGGCACAACGAAGCCACCCAGCTGCGTGCCAAGCGCTGCAATGCCGATAGCCAGGCCGCGCTGACGCAGAAACCAACGCGACAGCAATACCGGCGCAAACAACATACTCAGGGTCACTGTTCCTGCGGCGACCAGTACGGCGTAGCTGGCAATGAAGCCCCAGACGGTAGGGGTATATGACATGGCGAAGAAACCGGTGCCCATGACAATCGCACTGCAACTTACGATCAGACGGATAGAGTGACGGTCCAGCCAATCGCCCATTTTCGGCGCCAGCAGGCTTGTCGTGATGGCGCTTCCCGTAAGCCCGAGCATCACCAAAGCGCGACCTGAGGAGAACTCCCGCTCCACCTCGCCGGCAAGCAGGCTGTAGAAATAAATGGAGATGCCGGCTGCCACCGCTTGTACCAGTAGACAGACCAACACCAGCCACCAGCCATAAAAAATTGACGTTGACTTGACTTCGCTAACTGTTCGCATTGGTGTTATCTCAGAGGGCGTCCTTACGCGAACCGCGCGGGCGCCCTTACCACAAAGGACGCATCTGGAAATGCATACGGCGCTCACGAATAGCAGCCTCCCGTTCCGCTGCGGTAACGCGCACCGTATCAGCCGGCAAAAAGTCATCGAGGTCGGCGAGCGCCACCTTCGTCACTTCTGGGATCAGTGTACTGCTGCAGCCAGTCCAGCGGCCCTGAAACGCACCTGAAGCGTGACCCGCGGGGTCCAGCCAGTTATGCACACCGGGATCATCCAATGACAGCACGAAACGCACCACCCCGTCCGCATCTACGTGTGCCTGGGCATCGTTTAAACTGCTCTGGTTATTCGTCCAGTCGATAGTCTGATATATGTCATTCGTGAGAATCGCCGACCAGTAGACGCAGTCCTCGGGCACCCTGGCTTCCACAACAAGCGCCTCACTGGCATTAATCTCGTAGGCCCCCTCATAATAAAACTGACCCTCCAATGAGCCGGGCGTATGCATTATCCGCAAGCGGTTGAGGTAACCGGCCTTTCGCATGTCCTCCACGTGGGTGACGAGCGACAGTGCGACATCGCCGATGCGCCGGGAAAGCTTGCTCAAGCGCGCCTCAAGCTCTGCGGCACCAGGCCGGTCACGTTGTACCCCGGTGTCCAGGCGCTCTATGGCAACTCGCCAATCTCTTTCATTCGCCCAGTCCGAGGACATCTGCCGAATCATCAGAAACCCCGTACCCGGTTGCAGCTCCCACCAATCTCCACTATAACCCTGTGGCCGTTTGCGACTGAGCAGTACGTCGAAGCGGCCCTGATCATCGATGCTGAGGTCGTTGAAATCATTGTAGGAAAGCGCCTGAAACGAAGAGGGACCCTCTTCAAACGCCACCTCGTCCGCCAACGCGCGAAACTGTGCCATTTTAATCACGCGCACGCTTCCGCTCTGCCCCCGGAGCCGGTAGGTGCCGTGGTCGTCTACGTTCGCATTCAGGTAGACCGTATCCGCATTCGGTTGGAAGATGTTCATGACGGCACCCAGCGATGGTAAGAACACGGGGTGTGACTCGTCGGCCCCCAGCGCCTCCAGCACCTCTCGCGCCGTCGCCTGAAGAATCAGTGTGCCGGCCTCCAGCTGAACCTGAGGGTCGTCGCGTAGCCGTTCCGGCAAGCGGGCCTGCATCCGCGCCCCAACCTGCTGCAGATCCTCAGTAAAATTCTTCCAGGGCTCCTGCAGGCCATCGGCAGCGGACACCCCTGCCGAGGCGAGGACACACAATAGCCAAACCGCCTTCCTAGAAGTCATAGCGAACATCAATACCCCAGGTGCGAGTATTGCCCCAGCTATTCGCATACAGCCCATCGGGTGGATTGATACCGAAGTTCGGCACATCAAAACCACCTGTGCGGTATTCTTCATCTCCCAGGTTCTTGCCCCAGAGCGCGACGCTCAGAGAAGAACCAAAGGCTTCTTTCAACTCCAGTCTGGCATCCAGAATTGTGTAATCGTCGCCTTCAATGAGTGGTGACGGCGCCACCTGGAAGTACTGACTATCGACGTATGACCAATCGACTCGAGCGAGAAGGACCCCGAACTCGCCAAGCTGGGCCTCATATCTTGCGGTAAGGTTGCCGGACCAGTCAGGGGTAAACTGGAAGTTGTAGATTTCCGCGACGTCAATAAACTCAAGGGTCGTGAAGTCCTGACTCAGGTAGCTATCGTACTCCGGGTCTATCCAGCCCAGGGATCCGTTGATCTGGAAAGACTCACTTACAACCCAGGTTGCCTCAAGTTCCACGCCGGTCATGTTTGCCCCGGCGGCATTTTCTATCCGGGTCAGGAAGGTAAAGTTTACCGGGTCGATACTGTTAACCTGTACTTGCCAGTCCTCGAGTTCCTGGTAGAAAGCCGCTACATTCAACCTCAACCGGCTGTCGAACAGGTCAGATTTAACACCCAGTTCGTAACTTGTAATTTCTGCATCGTCATAAACCACGAAGTTCTCAACAGCGGTCGCTCGCCCATTGAGGCCACCGCTTTTGAATCCCACAGCGTAGGCGGCATAGAGCATCATGGTATCGGTCGCTTCGTAGCTCAGCGTTACGCGCGGAGACAGGTTGTCCGTATCGAATTCGTTCTCTGGCGCCAGCTCGCTGACCGGCAAGGTGCCACCGGTTGATGGGAAGAAAATCGACGAATCAACTTTCTTTTCCTCCTCCGAATAGCGAAGACCCAGCGATGCATTCCACCTGTCACTCACCTGATAAGCCAGCTCCGCGTATGCGGCCCAGGTATCCGTCTCGGTTTCCAGTGTGATAACCGTATTGGGGTCCGCTGAACCGAACTGCTGCTGAAGCTGATAAAAGCCCTCGTCAGAGCTGACAAAAATGCCGGAAACAATATTCAGGCGATCATCAAGTGCCGTTCCGAGAAATTGAAACTCCTGGGTAAAGAAATCGTAGTCCTGAGCGAGCGGACCAGAAATAAAGTAATAGGGAACCATGGTACGGAAGCTGCTGAGTTCCGTGCTCCGATATCCTGTCAGCGATTTGATGGTAAGGTCGTCGATCGGCCCGAGATCACCCACATCAAAAGCCAGCGTCAGGCCATTGAAAGTCTGCGTGGTTTTGTCAAAAACCTCTTCTGGACTGGCCACACGCCGGTCAAGTCCGGGATCGCTGGTTTCTGAAATACCCGGGAATACAACTTCCAGACCTGACTGAATCAGCGTGGGCTGCCAACCATTCGGCGTCTGGTCGGCATCAAACCAGTCAAAGGTATAGTCAACGCTCAGCCGGTCGCCCACATCCGCGGCCAACGCGATACGCACGGTTTGGTAGTCCTTGTCGTTGAAATCCGAGAAGGCCGTGTTCTCAATCAGGCCGTCCCGCTTCTGCTGCCCGTAGCTGATTCGGGCCGCCAGACCGTCCGCGATAGGCGCATTCACGCTGAACTTGCCACCGTACAGCGAGTCGCTGCCAAGGTTTCCAACCACATAGCCCTCGAAGTCGTCTGCGGGTCTGACCGTGGTTATGTTGATCGCACCGCCCGCGGTATTCTTTCCAAACAGGGTGCCCTGCGGGCCACGCAAAATCTCGATCTGCTGAACATCCAACAGGTCGAAGAAGGCACCTTGCATGCGCGCGATGTAAAAACCATCCACATAGGTGCCGACCATGGGCTCCTCGGTGATGATGTCGTCAGTGCGGCAAAGACCGCGCATACATGCCACAAGTGAACTGTCGCCGCCGGCAGCTCGCTGCATCTGCAGGTTCGGCGTGAACGTGGACAAGGACACCAGCGTGTCGACGCCTATTTCGCGTAAGACCTCGTCTGAATAGGCACTCACTGCAATTGGGGTTTGCTGCAGGCTCTCGCCAATTTTTCGGGCCGAAACCACGACCTCTTCCAGCTTTCCCGCCCCCTGGGCCATCGCCTGCTCAGGCTCAACCAGAACTACCGCAACCGCCGCCACAACCGCTGAGCACAGATGCAGCTTGCGTACAGAAACCTTGCGAAACGCTATATCCGACATAGTATTACCCCTTTTTAGCATTATTATTTAATCATCTGGCTTGGGCGCCCGATCTGATCCGGGCTGCGCGGGCGGCCAACCCTCCACTCGCGCCTGCTCTACAAACAGTCCACTTTCGCGCCCGTCTGAACAAAAATTTTTCCATCGTCTATCGGCATGTTCGAGGCCGTGTCGGGTGCCGTATGCGAAAGTGCTCTATTGAGCATCGCAACCGGCCTCGGCAATTGCCTCCTCGATCGGCCCTATGAGGCTGGCTGCTCTCGGGTAGCCTGCATACTGTGCAATGAACAACAGTAGCTCGCGCGCCTCTTCGGGATTCATCTCCCCACGCTTTAAAGAGGCCTTGATCTGTATTTTAAAGGTCGCTGGCTCACCTTTTTCCGCGATGATTCCCAATAGCAGAATCCGCTTGTCGCGCATCGACAATGTCTCGCGCGTCCAGAGCTCGGCAAAAAGCTGCTCAAGCATCACATCGATGAACGCAAGTCCTTGTTCTGGCACCTCCACATCTCCAGCATAGACTTCCTGAATCATTTGCAGACCGGTCTCACGACGTGATTTCTTATTCATGGCACCCTTTTCCTTGTATTCACATCCTCTGCCGCGACTGATCAGTCGAGTGTGCCGAACAACTTGTCGTACAGCAGGGTAATCGTGGCGTAGTTGCCTTTATGCATATTTTCATGGTGGACACGATGCTTCGCCGTAATCCAGCTAAGCGTTCTAAAGGGCCTGTACGGTAGGTCTACATAGGTGTGGTTTATGATATTGAGTTGGGTAAAGATCACTGAAGTAATGATCACCGTAATCACATGGAACGGACCCAACACCGCCGCGAGCAGCGCGAGGCTGCCGAGAAACAGGGCGACACCTACGAACGTCTCAACAGGGTGTACGTAATAGGCATCAATAAACGTGGGATGCCTGGCCTGGTGATGCACCGCATGAATCTTGCGCATCCACCCGTTGCCATGAAACCAGAACCGATGGCACAGATAATAAAAGAAATCGTAAACCATCAGAATAATAATGCTGTCGAGCAGTAACCACCAGAACGAATCCAGGCGGAGTGTCACGCAAAAAGGCAGGATCACCACGAGGAACACGATGTTGGTCAAGAGCCCGACGTTGCGACTGGCGCGCATTACAGGTGGGTACTTTTCCTTGGCGATTTTTTTGCTGTCTTCCTCTTTGTTAATGTCACGCATGCGTTGCAGGTCGGAACTGCGGAACGCCAGCATATGCCCTAGCTTCGTTGCTACGATCACCCCTGCCAGCACCAGCAGTGCCGCTTCCCAGTGGTAATGTGGGGCCAAACTGGAAATCAATTCCGACATGCCGTACTCCGTATTTCTATTGCTCCAGCAGTAAGTTCGCCAGGTGTAAACGAGCTTCTGGCGATAGCTTGCCTTTGAGCTCTCGCGCCAATTGCTTCACATTCAGCGCCGCATCAGTAAAAACAGCCACGTCCGGCTGCAAGGCTTTGTAAAGGTTTTCGATACTACTTCGCAGCCTCTCCAATGCCGGCTGACCAACAATCGAACCCAGCTCTATTTCAAGTTCATCCATCCCTTCCACGGAGTCTTCGATGAGCTTGCGGCCAAGGCCAGTGAAGCGCAGCAATACCTGGCGAGCGTCCTCCGGGTCCCGATCCCGATAGATATAACCAAGCTGCTCCAACTCACTGACCATCGCGCTGACAGCTTGTTTGCTGACGTCCTGCAGGGCGGCAATTCTCAGGATGCGGCCACCTTCAGGGCCTATCAACGTAAGCACTTGTCCGTAAGACATCTTTAAGCCATCGTGTCCACGCCGGATATTCGAAGCCATAAGGCGCAGACTGATAAAATTGGCGAGACGCGGAAGCAAGGCAATGAGAGGTGCCTCATCCATGGCGGGCCCGGAGATTCTGGCAGCAGACGTTCCCGTCGCTGCGCAGAGCTCGGCGAGGGTCGTGACGACCTGCCGCAGCGTTTCCTGCCCGACAATTTGCCCACATTCACGCTGCAGCTTTGCCGCTACCTGCAACCCACATGCACGGAGTTTGCGGCCATTTTTTGTCAGGATGATCCGCTTGGCACGGCCGTCCTGAGGATCGGGCACACGCAGTATGTAGCCCGCCGCTTCAATCTGGTTGGCGGCCTGATTGGCCGCCTGGCGCGATATATTCAGGGCTTCAGCGAGCTCGGTGAGCCGGATACCCTCATCTGCCGCAAGGGTGATGTACGGCTCATAGTAGAGACGTAGATTGCCAAAGCCATGAACCCCTGCAAGTTGCTCCATCACTCCTGACTCGAGATATCGCGTGACGCCCAACACATGCCGCGAAAAATTGTCGCGGTAGCGGCGCCAGACGGGGTCAATGCCCGATGCAATAGGGTGAGCGGAAGACATGGGCAGAATGTAAATAGTTGTTGACGATACGTCAATATTAATTGACAGACCGATTCGGGCTAGAAAACACGCGAGTGAATATCCGAGCGGACAACCCTCTCCACCTCAGGTGAAATGTAGCTGAGCAAACCTTTCCATATCGCGCAACTTGTCATCCAGGCTCATGCGGCTTGCCATCCCGTTTTCATCACAGAAGGCGTGGCGATAGACCCCGGTTACTCCCAACTCTTTGCAGCGCCTGATATTGCCTTCGCTTTGGTCGTATAGACCAACACATATATCGAAGCTAGCGACGGGTAACCCTGAGGCCTGACGGTACGCCAGCAGCACCGGGATAAGTTGCTCCAGTTCTTCCATACTATGCTGGCCGCCGATCCAGCCATGTTGCCTGGAGGCACGGCGCAGCGCCGCCTCTGCGAATCCACCCACATATATGGGCAGTTGATGATGAAGACCGGGCGACATCTGCAGCAGCGGAAACCGGTAGTGTGTGCCTTCATGACTCACCGCACTACCACTCCAGAGCTTCTGCATCACCTCCAGCATTTCATCGCAGCGTTTGCCCCGGTTATGGAAGTTTTGGCCCACGAGCTCAAACTCACTCTTCTGCCAACCGATCCCCACCCCGAGAATGAGCCGCCCTCCACAGAGGTTGGCGGCGGTGGACACTGACTTTGCCACGCTGAACGGATCATGTAGTGGCAACACATACACACTGGTTAGAAACTTCAGCTTCGTAGTCACCTGCGAGAGTGCGGCGATCTGCACCCAGGGGTCGGGCCAGTGGGTGCTCGGATACCAGCGAATGTTGTTGTTATCGCTGTAATCGTAGCTGTCGTACTGCTCCGAAAAAGTGATCATGTGCTCACTGAGACTCACGCCCTCGAAGCCAAGGTCTTCCGCATGTCGCGCCAGAACCGGCAGCTCCTGCATGTCGAGCATCGCCAGACATTGCCAAAATTTCATTAGTATTTCCTTTGCTGTGAAGAACGTGCTGTCCTGAGGCGAGCCTCCTGGCAACGCAGCACCGCGACGCCGACACTAAAGTAAATTATGGTTGACTAATCGTCAAACTGAATTGACTATATTGCCAAGCGCATTCGGGATAAGGGTATTTCGCTACTGCCAGCTTCCCGGCACTGATTACGGCCAAAAGGATAACAATACAATGCCACCAGTCTCCGACGTGGGCTACATAGGCCTGGGCAACATCGGCAAGCCATCAGCCACGCGTTTACTGCAAGGTCCATGGCAAACTCATGTCTACGATGTCAACGAAGCGGCGTCACTGGACCTGGCAAGGCTCGGCGCTGTGAGCAGCGCATCCCCCGCCGAGCTCGCAGCTCGCTGTCAACATATCGGCATTTGCGTACGCGATGAAACGCAAGTAGAAGCCCTGCTCTACGGCGAGCAAGGTCTCTTCAACAATGCCGCAGCAGGCACCTTGATCGCCATTCACAGCACCGTAACTTTCGCTGCCCTGAACCGATGGGGCGATGATGCCAGCCGGGCAGACCTGCAACTTATTGATGCCGCCATTACCGGTGGGCAGCAGGGCGCGGCAGCGGGCACGCTCTGCTACATGGTCGGTGGCAGTACCGAGAACCTCAATCGTGCCAGACCGGTCTTTGCCACCTCGGCGGAGAACATTGTGCACGCGGGTGCTCTCGGTGCCGGCATGCTGCTCAAGCTCTGCAACAACCTGATGACCTACGCGGAGTTTATGGCGATGTCGGAGGCCTGCAAACTGGCTGAAGCGGGAGGATTGTCCATACAGGCACTTCGCGAGGTAGGCCTGTCCAATGGCGTGGTCAATGAATCAATGTATCGCTTTGTGGAAAATCGCAACGCTGCCACAGCCCAGCCTCCCGGCGGTAGCATGGAGAACCACTTCAGCGCCTTCGGCAAGCTCGCGGAGAAAGATCTCGACTGTGCACTGAAGTCCGCACAAGACCTGGAAGTAGACCTGCCCTCTACACGGCGCCTGCGCCACGTGGTCCACGACCTGTTCATGAATAAAGCCTAGGAGAACCTGCATGAATCCAGAATCCCGTCTATTTATTGACGGCGAGCTGACGGCGGCCATTTCGGGCCGGGACTACCCCAACATCAGCCCGGTGACTGAAGAGGAGATAGGCCGAGTAGCTGACGCCGGTAGCGAGGATATGGAGCGGGCAATAGCGGCCGCGCGCAGGGCCTTTGATAACGGCCCGTGGTCCACGGATCACGCGCTTCGCCTGCGCTGTCTGCAGCAGCTGAAGGAAGGCCTGGTCAAGCATCAGGCAGGTTTCAAAACACAGATTGCCGCAGAAACCGGCGCGCCTCTCGGTATTTGCGGCAGTGGCGGACCCCAGTGCGAAATACCGATTGGATTCATCGACTACACCCTTAATGCCCTGCCGGATTTTCAGTGGAGCCAGGATATCGGTGTTGCAGATATTCTGGGCGTAAAAAGCCAGCGTCTGGTCGAAAAAGAAGCCATCGGTGTGGTGGCGTGCATTACGCCCTGGAACGTGCCCCTACAGATCAATCTCGCCAAGTGCATACCCGCACTGGCTGCAGGGTGTACGGTCGTGCTGAAGGCGGCTCCAGACACACCGTGGTCCGCAACCCTGCTCGGCAGGATCGTGCAAGAGGAAACAGATATTCCGCCAGGCGTGTTTAATGTCATCACCGCTCTGGATCCACGCGAGGTCGGCGAACAGCTTGTCAGCGACCCGAGAGTCGATATGGTTTCCTTCACCGGATCCACTAAGGTGGGCAAAAGCATCATGGCGCTCGCGGCGCAGACCGTGAAAAAGGTTTTTCTCGAACTCGGCGGGAAATCGGCAAATATTATTCTTGATGACGCCGATCTGGGCCAGAGCCTGCTCTCGGCATTGAGCGTTTGCTTTCATGCCGGCCAGGGCTGTGCGATTCACACCAGGCTATTGATACCCCGGGCGCGCCAGACTGAAGTGGAAGCTCTGCTGAAAACCTACTTCGGCCTCATCGAGTATGGTGACCCCGCTTCCGAGACCCAGATTATGGGGCCGCTGATCAATGCGCGTCAGCGCGATCGGGTACTGGCATATATTGAGCAGGGGAAGGCAGAGGGCGCTCGACTTCTTCTGGGCGGAGGGATACCGACACACCTGGCTACCGGTTACTACGTCGAGCCCACTGTCTTTATGGACGTCACCAATGAGATGGTCATTGCGCGGGAAGAGATCTTCGGGCCTGTGCTGGCAGTCATCGCCTATGACACTGAAGAGGAGGCGATTCATATTGCCAACGATTCCGACTACGGCCTCTCTGCCGGTGTCTGGTCTACAGACATGGCAAGGGCATTGCGTGTAGCCCGCCGCCTCCGCAGCGGCACGGTAAACGTCAACGGCGGTAACTTTTATGGCGCGGACGCACCATTTGGTGGCTACAAGCAAAGTGGACTTGGTCGTGAGATGGGCCGTGAAGGCTTTGAGGAATACCTGGAAACCAAGACGATAGCGGTGGGCGTGTGAACGCGGGCGTTGCAGGGCTTCACTACGCGATCACTGGCGGCGCCAGCGGCTTCGGCTTCGCCATAGCCCAAAAGCTGGTAACTGAGGGCGCCACCGTCACGCTATTGGGACGGCGTGGAGATGTGCTCGACGCAGCCCGCGAGAGAATCGGCCGCGACCACGCACATACCGTGGTTTGTGACATTTCCAATGCGGTAGAAGTACGTGCGGCTTTTGCGCAGCTCAAGACGCTTGATGGCCTGGTCAATAACGCCGGCGTGGCGCGCCCGGGCGCCATCGAAGCACTGCTGGAGGACGAAGTCCGAATGCAGGTCAACACCAACTTTCTCGGCACCGTCTTTTGCTGCCAGGCCGCTATACCTTTGCTGCGACAGAACAGCCGCAATCCGCGCATTGTGAATATCTCTTCCGCCAGTGCCTGGCACTACGACGAGATGTCCCACTTGTCGATCTATGCATCGACCAAGGCTGCGGTGGAACGCTTTACGCGTGACCTGCGCGAGGAAGTGCAGGCCTACGGTATCGGCGTGACCTGCCTGCGCCCCGGCGCTGCCTGGACCAGTTTTTCAGAGGGTTGGGATGCAGAGACGCTGAAAGCAGGCTTTGAGGCATGGCTGAAAACCGGCCCCGAGATGGATACCGGCATGGAGTCGACACACGTCGCGGCTGCTGTTGCGCATGTGCTTGGGTACCCACCCGGTGTTGCAGTTGATCTGCTGGAGGTTCGACCCAATCAGCCCATTCACAAACAACTATCGCAGGGCTGACCAGAAGGTCATGCGGTCACAACTTAAGGATTATGGTGAACACGATGGATTTTGCAGGTAAGACGATCATTGTCACTGGCGCGGGGGGCGGCATCGGGGAAGCTTACGCGAAAGCGAGTGCTGACCGAGGCATGAACGTGGTTATCGCTGAGTTGAGCGAGTCGGGCGGTCAGCGTGTGGCACGCGCAATCGAAGCAGCCGGCGGACGTGCGCTATTCGTCAAAACCGATGTCAGCGACGAAAAATCTGCCTGCGATTGCGTAGCGGCAGCGGAAAAGGCCTTCGGCTCGGTCAACTACCTGATTAACAATGCGGCCATCTTTGGGGACATGAAGATAGAGGGCTATCTCACGATCGACCTGGACTACCTTGAAAAATTCATGCGCGTAAATGCACACGGCGCCCTGATCATGACCCGAGCGGTTGTAGACAGCATGACGTCAGCGGGCGGCGGCGCCATTGTCAATCAGTCGTCGACGGCGGCCTGGATGGGAATGGGTTTCTATGGCGTAGCAAAATTGACGCTTAACGGCATTACCCAGTCGCTGGCCCACGAGCTGGGGCCTCGGAACATACGCATCAATGCGATTGCACCGGGCCCCACTGACACCGGTGCACTGCAAAAAACCGCCGGAGACTACGCCCAGCAAATGTTACAGACCATGCCTATCAAGCGGCTTGGGCAGCCCAGCGACATGGCGGATGCTGCTCTATTCTTGCTGTCTGACGAGGCCAGCTGGATCACCGGTCACATTCTCAACGTCGATGGCGGACAGTTGATGCGCCCCTGAGTCCGGCTGTTCCTCCAGGGCAATCACTGCCCGCCAGCATCATGCGTGACAAAAGCCCTGCGGCAAAAGCAGGGCTCGTCGCCATCACATACCCACCAACATCCACACCCCCGCAAAGATCATGAACACATTCTCCGTGAGGGAAACAAACCCCAATGGCACCTGGCTGTCACCACCAACGCAGGCACACTTCAGCTCACGCTTCTCGATGTAGACCGCCTTGAACACGGAAACCGCACCCACCGTGCCGATAAAAAGCGACACCGGCGCGAAGGCCCAGGGCAACACGCCGGCGAGCATACCGATCCCTGCATAGGCCTCCGCGAAGGGGTACACATAGGCGTAAGGCACATAGCGCATGGACAGCAGGTCGTAGGTGACGAACTGATTGGAAAAGGCCGTGAGATCCTGCAGTTTCTGTATCGCGAGCACCACCATACTGAGACCGATGAAGGTCACCAGCAATGCCGACCAGTCCAGCGCGCCAGCGCGCCCCCAGACCAGGGCCAGTGCGGCGAGTGCGCAGGCACCGAAAATTGCAATAACCGGTTTGTAGGTGGTGCCTGAATCGCCCTCCTGCTCCAGGCCCAGATGCGCCCGCAGTGCCTCATAGCCACCAATGCGCTCGCCGGCGATAAATACCTGCGGCGTCGTTTCCACGCCGTGCTCCCGCTTGAAAGCGTCTGCTTCCTCCCGCGACGCGAGCACCCGGTCATCCAGGTCATAGCCCTGCCGCCTGAGCAAGTCGCGGGATTTCAGCCCAAAGGGACACAGGTGATCGGCCGTCTCCATCCGGTACAGAGTCGCTTGTTTGCTCATGGTTTACCTCCTTCCTCGTCTCCTGTCATGAAAAGTGTAGACGCTGTGCGCCTCAACCGCGTGTCAGCCCACCTGAGCCTTGGCGCAAACCCCATCGACGCCAGAGCAAATACACAGTCGGCAATACCAGCAGGGTGAGCAGCACGGCGCTGGCCATGCCACCCACTAGCGGCGCCGCGATGCGCTGCATGACCTCGGTGCCCGTTCCGCTACCGAACATGATCGGCAGCAGACCCAGAATAATCGTCGCCGAGGTCATCATCACCGGGCGTATACGACGCCCTGCGCCACTGAGTACAGCCGCGTTGAGCTGCGCGGCGGTTGGCCGCCCGGCCGTGTCTTCCAGCAAGCGACGCCAGGCCTGGTCAAGGTAGACCAGCATGATGACACCGATCTCCACGGCAACACCTGCCAGTGCGATAAAACCAACCCCGACCGCCACCGAGTAGTTGAAACCCAGCAGGTACATCAGCCAGACACTGCCCACCATAGATAGTGGCAGTGTGCCCAGTATGATCGCCACTTCCGCCACACTGCGGAAATTGAGGTACAGCAGCACCACGATGATGCCCAAGGTCAGGGGCAGGACGTAGCTGAGCTTTTCCTTGGCGCGCAACATGTATTCGTACTGCCCGGACCACGTCAGCGAATACCCAGGCGGCAGTGCAACGCGATCGGCGACGAGGGATTGCGCCTCACTCACATAGCTACCCACATCCACGCCCTCGATGTCCACAAGTGTCCAGCCATTCAGCCGCGCGTTCTCGCTCTTGATTGCGGGCGGCCCGTCCTCCACGTACACACGGGCGACATCGGCCAGGGCGATATGCTGCCCCCCCGGGGTGACAATGGGTAGCAGCGCCAGCTGTTCGGGCGAGTCACGGTATTCCTGCGGGTAGCGCAGGTTGACCGGATAACGCTCCTGCCCTTCGATAGTCTGGGTCACGTTCATGCCGCCCACCGCGGTGGACACGACCTGCTGTATGTCCAGGACGTTGAGCCCATAGCGCGCCGCGCGAGCGCGCTCTATGTCCACCTTGATATAGCGCCCACCCGCGACACGCTCTGAATAGACCGACGCGGTACCCGGCACCTCTTGCAGCACCTGCTCCAGGCGTTTCCCAATACGCTCGATCTCCTGCAGGTCGGGCCCGGCCACCTTGATACCCACCGGCGTTTTGATGCCGGTGGCGAGCATGTCGATGCGAGTCTTGATCGGCATCACCCAGGCGTTGGTCACGCCCGGCAGTTTCACCAGCGCGTCCAGCTCCTGCTTGAGCTTTGCGGTGGTCATTCCCGCTCGCCATTGCTCACGGGGATGCAATTGCACGAAGGTTTCAATCATGGTCAGGGGAGCCGGATCGGTCGCCGTCTCTGCCCGGCCAACTTTGCCGAACACGCTTTTTACCTCGGGCACAGTGGCGATGAGACGGTCCGTCTGTTGCAACAGCTCGCGAGCCTTGCCGATGGAAAGCCCCGGATACGTGGTAGGCATATACATCAAGTCGCCCTCATCCAGCTCGGGGATGAATTCACTGCCAATCCTGCCCAGCGGCCAGAACCCGACCACGGTAACCAGCAGCGCCAACAGCAAGGTCCTTGCGGGGTAGCGCAGCGCCAGCTGCAATACGCGCAGGTAGCCGGCGGTGAGGAGCCGGTTGACCGGGTTGCGGTCTTCCGCCAGCACCTTGCCGCGAATGAAGTACCCCATGAGCACGGGAACAAGGGTAATGGCGAGCGCGGCACTCGCCGCCATGGCGTAGGTTTTGGTGAAGGCCAAGGGGGCAAACATGCGCCCTTCCTGCGCCTCCAGCGTAAATACCGGCACGAAACTCACGGTGATGATCAGCAGAGTAAAGAACAGCGCCGGGCCCACCTCGGCAGCGGAATCCGCCACAATGCGCCAGCGGTTCTCCGGCGTGAGCGGTGTGCGCTCCATGTGCTTGTGCATGTTCTCGATCATGACAATCGCGCCGTCGATCATGGCGCCAATGGCAATCGCAATGCCGCCCAGCGACATGATGTTGGCGTTCAGCCCCTGCCAGTGCATGACGGTAAAGGCGGCCAGAATTCCCACCGGCAGGCTGACAATGGCCACCAGGGAGGAGCGCACGTGGAACAGAAAGGCCATGCACACCAGGCCGACGACCAGAAACTCCTCGAACAGCTTGCGCCACAAATTGTCCACCGCGCGCTCGATGAGCGCGGAACGGTCGTACACGGTGACGATCTCCACCCCGTCCGGCAGACCGGGTGCCAACTGAGCCAACCGCGCCTTCACCTGCTCTATGGTCTGCTGTGCATTTTCACCGTAGCGCATCACCACGATGCCACCGACCACTTCACCTTCGCCATTGAGTTCGGCGACACCGCGGCGCATTTGCGGTCCCAGCGTGATATCCGCAACATCCTGCAAGCGCAGCGGCGTGCCGTTGGCGTCGAGCCCGAGCGGGATACTGGCGAGATCATCCAGGCTCTTTATGTAACCTGTCGCCCGCACCATGTACTCCGCTTCAGCCATTTCCACCACCGAGGCACCGATTTCCTGGTTGCCGCGTTGAATCGCGGTCTGCACCAATGACAGGGGGATGCCAAATGCGCGCAGCTTGTCTGGGCTGACCTTGACCTGATACTGCTTCACCATCCCGCCCAGTGCGGCAACCTCGGCGACACCGGGAACGGTCTGCAGCTCATACTTGAGAAACCAGTCCTGCAGGCTGCGCAGCTGGCTGATATCGTGTTTGCCGCTGCGATCAACCAGCGCATAGAGATACACCCAACCGACCCCGGTGGCGTCCGGGCCAAGCTGTGGCTGCGCCTTATCGGGCAACGTGGGGGCAACCTGCGACAGATATTCCAGAACGCGCGAGCGAGCCCAGTAAAGGTCAGTGTCTTCCTCGAAGATCACGTACACGTAGGAGTCCCCGAAGAACGAAAACCCGCGCACGGTGACTGCCCCCGGCACGGCCAACAGCGCGGTGGTGAGGGGATACGTCACCTGGTCCTGTACCACCTGCGGCGCCTGACCGGGATAGCTGGTCTTGACGATAACCTGCACATCAGACAGGTCGGGGATGGCGTCGACCGGGGTATTCTTCAGCGACCACGCCCCCGCAGCCACGAGTAGCACGGTGGACAGCAACACGAAGAAACGGTTGTGCACCGACCAGCGAATGATGGCGGCAATCATTGCGAGTGCTCCCTGGCGTGCGCACTGTGATCATGCACCTGCTTGCGCGCCGCAGGGCTATGCTCCATGCGCTGGAAGTCCGACGTTTTACTGGACTCGGAATCGATGAGGAATTGCGCCGAGGTCACGATGCGGTCTCCCGCGGCTATGCCGTTGAGAATTTCAGCCTGGTCCCGCCCGACTCGCCCCGTCTCCACCGCCACCGACTTGAAGCGACCCTCGCCCAATGCCAGCACCAGCCGGGACTGCGACCCGGTGCGAATCAATGCTTCGCGGGGCACCAGTAGCCTTTGCTCGCCCGGCTTGGTCGCAACTTGCAGCTGAGCGAACATGCCCGGGCGCAAGACGTGATCGGGGTTGGCCACCCGCACCCGCACCTGCAGGGTGCGGGTGCGGGTATTCAGGGTGGGGTAAACGAAGTCAATCCTGCCTTCCCATTCTCGTTCTGGAGCGTAGTCCAGCTGTATGCGCACGGCATCGCCCACCTGCACTTGCGTTGTCTGGTTCTCGAACACTTCACCGATCACCCAGAGGTGATCGAGTGAGGCAATCGACAGGGTTTCCATACCCGGTTTGACATACATGCCCTGGCGCACCTGCAGTGTGTCGACCACGCCATCCTGCGGCGCCGTGACGGTAACCGTGCGGCTTACTGTCAGGGTCTCCCGAAGCGTGCGTATCGCCTCTGGCGGCACCCGCAGCGCCTCGAGCCGCTCTGACGCGGCCTTGATCAAGGCCGGGTCGTCTCGCCGCCAGGCCAGCAACAGCTCCTCCTGGGCATTAACCAGGGTCGGTGAATACAAGGTATACAGCGGCTCGCCGCGGCTAACCGGGTCACCGGATGCATTCACGAACAGCGTCTCGATCCAACCCTCTACGCGCGGATGCACATGCTGCAACTGGTCTTCATCGTACTGCACGTAACCCACCGTACTGATGAGAGAGGGAAGGCGCCCCATCACGACTTCAGCAGTACGCACACCGAGGTTGTTGGTCACCGCAGGGGTAATCCGCACCGTGCCCGTGGGGGCCGCGTCAGCCTTATCGGCATAAACCGGTATCAGGTCCATGCCCATCGGCGACTTGCCCGGCGCATCGCGGCGGTAGTTCGGGTCCATGGGAGCCACCCAATACAGTGGCTCCGCTGCCGCGTTTTCAACCGTCGGCGCCGGTGCTGCGCTACTCCACCAGAGCGTTGCAAGCACGCCAGCCACCGCGCCCAGCGTTGTTGCGGCAACGGTTTTCATCATTGCGTTCATTGCTTCGCTCCTGGGCTATTCACTGTCGGCTCCGACCGGTCGCGTTCGGCCGCAACCAATAGATAATCCACCTGTGCCAAAAGCTGCTGCTGCTCCACCGAGATAGCCAGCGACTCCATACGTGCATCGAGCTCTGCTATCCGTGCCCGCACGGCCTCGGCGAAGTCGCCGTCATCGCTGTTATAGGACGCGAGTGCCGCCTCCGCCTGATCGGCCATCTGGGGCAACAGATGTTGCGCATACAATACCTCGCGTTCCTGCACGCGTTGCAAACGGGCCAGGGCCGTTTGCAACTCCGCAAGCAGCTGGCGCGCCAGCAACTGACGATCCGTGCGCAGTGCCTCCAGACGTGCCATGGCCGCCCCGACCTGCCTGTCCTGGCGATCCGCGGTAAACAAAGGCAGGTCAACTGTCACGCCCACACTGAACAGGTCGGCGCGATCGCGACCCAGGGGGTCATCATCGCGGTAGCCATACTGTGCACTGATACCCCAGGCCGGCTTGTACTCCTGCCGGGCAAGCTCCACCTCGGCGGACATGGCCTCTACGCGCTTGTCGAGCGCCTGCAGCGCCGGGTGGCGGACAATTAAGTCGCGGTATTGCTGAGTAGCACCCAACGCAGCCGGCACCTCCACCGAGCCGCTGAGGTCAGGCGCGAGCAAGGGCAGCACAGCACTATCGCCGATCCACTCGGCCATGCGCCGCTGGGCGGCTGCGCGGCGCTCCTGCAGCCCGACGAGGCGATCTTCAAGCCGCGTCAGCTCCAGTTGTGCCCGCACCAGGTCCTGCTGACGGGTCGCCCCCAGTGCCGCCGCGTAGCGGAGTCTGGCGGCGTCGTATAGCTGCCTGAAGAGCCCTCGGCTCTGCTCCACCAGGGCGATCGTCTCCTGCGCCAGATACGCCGCGAACCACAGCTGCGTCACGGTGCGCTCTACCTGCGCGGCACGGTCTGCACGTAGCAGGGGTTCTTGTTCCGCCAGCCGGCTTTTCTGCTGCGCCGCCAGTGCGCGGCTGTCACCGCGCGGAAACGCCTGGCTCACGCCGACTGTGAACTGGGTCATCGCCTCCTGATTGATGTCAAAGGTATCCAGCGGCAAATTCCCGGCCGTCATGTTGATACGGGGGTCTGGCAAGCTGTTGGCGGCGGCTGCCTCGTCAGACAGCGCCTGCTGGCGATACGTGCTACCCGCAAGCCAGGGGTCGGCTGCAACGGCCAGCGCAATCGCCCGGTCGCGCGTGAGTGGCGCCAAGTCTGATTGCGCCACCGCCGGCACACACAGCAACAGCAGTGACCAGAGAGCTTTTTTTAAAACATTCATTGTCTTTCCTCGAAACCCTTGCTGCCCCACCACACCGGGGTTTGACCAAGCGGGACGCCGTGGGATAGCTCGCGCAACAACAGGTTGCACTTGCGCCGCACAAGCGTAGGCAAGCGGCGACTGGCAGGGCGCTGATTACGTTTGGGGAGTAGAGAACTCCCGCCACAATGGGTGTGAGTGGCCGAATTTCAGGCGCACTAACCCCGTATCAGCGGGAAATGGGGGGACGAAATACCGAAACGCCGTCAGCCGACACACACGCGATCGGACTTCCAGCGTTGAAGATAGTGGAGCAGGGGAGAGTTTCGAGTACCAGGGAGTCAACCAGCGCCGCTCCGGAGGACAGGCAGTGCAGCAGGGAACACTGGAGCGCGTCACAGCATGACTGCTCAGGGCCACCGGCCTCACCCGCTAACGTGTGCCCGGCATGATCCATGCCCATTGCCACCTGTGCAGACTCGGGCACACTGCCGGAATCCATCATGGTGCAGGGTGCAGACGTAACCGCCCCCAGCCGACCCGCAAAGGCCAGCAGAGCGATGAGCACAACACACATCTTATACTTGCGCTGCAACATACGCCTCGCGGAACTGGAAACACCTTAATAGGATAGCGGTTCCAGAAAATAGTTCAAACCACAAAACTGCACGCATGCAGGAGATAAAGGAAGTTGCTGTCACGTATTACGCGGATCCCGGAGCTGCTCCAGATCGATGGGGCCACATTGGACTCCGGCGTTGCTACGGCGTCAGAGGCCTTGCACGTACAAGCGCGTTTATTATACGCTGCGACATAATCCCTACTAAAATTGTGGTCAATACGCAGAGGACTGGCAAATGAGAATAACAACGGGCATAGCGCGACGTCTTGTCGCAGGCCACACTCCAACCTACGGCACAGCGCTCGCACTGCTGGTTCTGGCCCCCGTCAGCAATGCCGGCACACCGGGCGGTGTGGTGTTGGGCCCGGCTTCTGCCACCGCAGTGCCCACGCTGAGCCCGGCTATTCTGATAGCGCTGGGCGTGGTTCTGGCAGTCATCGCCCTGCGTGTGCTGCGCAATAACGGCGGCGCACAGAAAATTGTCAGCATCGCCCTGCTTGGCAGCGGTGTCCTGGTTGGCGGCTTTGGTGTTGAAAGGACGCTGGCAACCAGCGCAGCCACGCTTGCGGAAGCCACTTGCGAGACCGCGACCATTACGGTCAACTTCAACAATTTGCGCGGCTTCAACTCGCCTGAAAACACCGTAAATAACCAATGCGGCCGCGACTTGCAGGTAATGGAATACACATTTATCTGCGGCCAGTTGGGCACATTCAACAACAATGGCGCCCCGGTGGGAACCGTCATACCCGATGGGGCTGAACAGAGCATGGGCTACTGTGAGTCGTCGGCTCCCAATTAAACACACTCCGGGCCCATGACGGTAACGTCCGCATCGCAACACATCTACCTGTGGACGCTGGGTCTGATGAGCTTGTTTTTACTTCTGGAAACCCTGGTGCCGCGCCGCAGCGGCACCACTGGGCTAACCTGGCGCTGGGCCAACAACTTCTCGCTCGCCCTGATTAACTGGTACATCATGCTGGTTGCCAGCACACTGTTTTTTGTCTGGCTCGCACGCTGGGGCAGGGCCGAAGAGTTTGGCGTACTGAATCTGGGGCCCGTGACGGGGTTCATCGCCCTGTTGGCTGGCACGCAGCTGGTAAGTTACTGGCTACACCGGGCATTTCACCGCTTTCCCCTGATGTGGCGCATCCACGCACTGCACCATTCGGATCCCGAGGTAGACGTTTCTACGGGCTACCGGCACCACCCTCTGGAGCCGTTGATTGCACTGCCGGTAGGCGCCCCACTTGTACTCTTGCTGGGCGTCGGCCCGGAGTCGGCGCTCGCCTACCGGATCTTCGCGGTTGCCGCCACGCTGTTCAGTCACAGCAACGTGCACGTGCCGCCGTCCGTCGAGCGCTGGCTGCGCTATCTGCTGCTCACACCGGACTTCCACCGCACCCATCACTTCGTTGAACAGCGCTACACGAACAGTAATTATGGCAGCCTGGTGCCCTGGTACGACTACGTGTTCGGGACCGCCACGCACCCGGATTTCGACGAGCATCCGCAGCGCCTGTTGGGGCTCGAATACCTGCGCGAACCTGCCGACCAGCGGCTAGACCGGCAATTACTCACTCCGCTGCGAGATCTCGACCCAGGTACAGATAGACCGCCGGCAGTACATACAGGGTAAACAATGTGCCGATGGTCATGCCGGAGGCAATCACCAGGCCCATGGAAAACCGCGCAGAGGCACCGGGGCCAGAGGCGAGTAGCAAGGGCACCATGGCGATGACCAACGCGGCGGTGGTCATCAACACAGGGCGCAGGCGCACGGAAGCCGCCTCTTCAATCGCCTCGCGCTTTCTCATTCCCTCTTCCTGCAGCCGATTGGCAAATTCCACAATGAGAATGCCGTGCTTGGAAATCACGCCAATCAGCGTGACGATGCCCACCTGCGTGTAGATGTTCAGCGTGGCGCCGGTCACCTGAAAAATGGACAGAATATTCAGGCAGAGCAGTGCACCGCACACCGACATCGGTACCGTCACGAGCATGATGATCGGGTCGCGGAACGACTCGAACTGCGCGGCCAGCACCAGGTAAATCAGAAGCAGGGCGAAGAAGAAGGTCATGATGAGTGCACTGCCCTCGGCCTTGAACTGCCGGCTCTGGCCGCCGTAATCCACGCTGTATTCGCGGCTTAGTTCATCCCGGCTGATCTGTTCCAGTGTGGCCAGCGCATCGCCCAGCGCCACGCCGGGGCGGGGAATGCCGCTCAGGGTAACGGCATTGAGCTGCTGGAAGCCCTTCAGCGAGCGCGGCACCACTTCGCTCTCCAGTTGTACCAGCGTACTCATGGGAACCAGATCACCGCTGCGCGTGCGCGTGTAGAAGCCCTGCAGATCCTGGGGAGTCATGCGCTGCGTGCGACGTACCTGCGGAATCACCTTGTAGGAACGTTCGTTCATGGTGAATCGGTTGACATAGCCACCGGACAAGAGCGCCGAAAGGTCGGCACTGATCTGCTGCATTTCCACCCCCAGCAGGGCCGCTTTGTCCCGATCGACCGTCAGGCGTTGCTGCGGCTTGTCGATCTGCAGATCCTGGTCAATGAAGATGAACTTGCCGCTCTCACGTGCCCGCTGCAGTACACGCTGCACATCGTCGTACATGATAGTGAAATCGAGCGTGGAGGTGAGCACGAACTCCACCGGCAATATACCGCTGGAAGGCAGAGGCGGCGGGTTCACCGCGTTCACCTGCAAACCGGCAATGTTCTGTGTACGCGGTAGAATACTCTCCTGCAACACCTGCTCCGAGCTACGTTCGCGCTCGCTCCAGGGCTTGAAGATGAAACCGCCAAAGGCACCGTTGGTGGTACCGCCCCCACCCGGGCTGACCCCATTGAACAGGAAATTCACATCGATTTCGGGTGTGCTGCGGGTAATCTGGCCGATCTCCGCCGTGTACTGTTCGATGTACTCAAGCGTGACGTAGGGATCCGATTCCGCCAGATAGAAAATAAGCCCGATGTCCTCGGAGGGTGCCAGCTCCGATGGCGATCGCACAAACAGGAAATAGCAGGACACGATAATTACAGCACCAAACACCAGTACACCGGCGCTATCGTCCAGCACACGGTCGAGATCTCGTTGGTAGACACGGCGCAGAGCGTCAAAGCGCTGGTCCAGCCAGCGCTCGAGCCGGTTGCTGTTCTCCCCCTCATCCTTGCTCAGCAGGCGCGCGCACATCATGGGTGAAAGCGTCAGCGCCACAATGCCGGAGATCAGCACCGCGCCTGCGAGGGTGAAGGCGAATTCAGTGAACAGCGTACCCGTAAGTCCACCGACAAACCCGATAGGTATGTACACCGCAATCAGAGTGGTGGTCATTGCCACGATAGGCCAAGCCAACTCACTCGCCCCCAACAGGGCTGCCTCCTTGGGGGCCATGCCATCTTCGATATGGCGATGGATATTTTCCAGCACGATGATCGCATCGTCCACCACAATGCCAATGGCCAGCACAATCGCGAGTAGCGTGAGCAGGTTAATGCTGAACCCCATCAACTGCATGAGGAACAGGCCACCGACCAGGGACAACGGTACCGCGACGGCCGGAATCAATACCGAGCGCAGGGACCCGAGGAAAAGGAAAATGACCAGAATAACGATGATCATCGCCTCGATAATCGTCGCTTCTACATCATTGATCGCATTCTGGATGTATACCGTGGCGTCGTAGTTGATGTTGCCGACAATACCCTCCGGCAAGCGCGGCGCAATGTCATCGGCATAAACCTGGCGCACCCGGGCGATCACTTCCACGGCATTGGCATCGGGCGCCACGTCGATCTGCATGAAGACCGCTTCCTGGTCAATGAACATGGACGACGAGGAATAGCCCTCGTTGCCCAGCTCAATCTCGGCGATGTCTCCCAGCCGCACAATGGCACCATCCTGCTCGCGCAATACCATGCTCTCGAAACCTTCTACCGAGCGCAGGTCGGTATCAGCCTTCAGGTTTACCTCAACCATGCTGCCCTTGCTGGCACCCACCGCGGACAACACGTTGTTCGCCGCCAGAGCTGTGCGCACCTCACTTGCGGTGAGGTTCAGGGCGGTCATACGCTCCTGATCCAGCCAGATACGCATGGCAAACACGCTGGTGGAGTTGGCGCTGGCGCGCAGTACGCCGGGCAGCGTGGAAAGCTTGGGTTGTACTTCGCGAATCACATAATCCGCCACGCGGTTGGTCGGCAACTGGTCGCTGATGAACGAGATGTACATGCTGCCCACCTGCTCGCCGATTGCCAGGTCCAGCACCGGGTCCTCTGCCTCGCGCGGTAATTCATTGCGCAGTTTGTTGACCTTGGTGACAACCTGGGTAAGGACTTCGTCAGGATCGGCCTCGGTGCTGACATAGGCGGAAATGGTGCTCAGGCCGCGAACGCTGGTCGAGGTGAGGTAGTCGATACCCTCAGCGGTCGCAATTTCCTGCTCCAGCGGAGTGGTGATGAAACCCTTGATAAGCTCCGCGTCGGCGCCGATATAGGGCGTGCTCACGGTGATCACCGCGGTCTCGATCATGGGGTATTCGCGCACGTTGAGCTCGGTTGCCGCGCGCAGGCCAAGGATCAACAAAAACAGGCTGACTACCGTCGCCAATACCGGCTTGTGGATGAACAGATCAGTAAATTTCATGTCAGCCGTTGTCCGGTTGTGGGTCGAGATCTGCTGCTGGCGGAGAGCTGTTGTCGACTTTTACCGGCATGCCGCCATCGAGCTTGAGTAGACCGCTGGTGGCGACACGTTCACCCGGGTCCAGCCCCTCCTCCACCGCTACCATGTCGCCGCGCACCGGCCCTAATGTCACGAACCGCTGAGTCAGCCGCAGCTCGCCGTCGCGTTCCTCAATGACGTACACAGAATCGCCATAGGGGCGATAGGCAATGGCGGTTTGCGGCACCACAACGCGCTCCAGCTCAATGCCAATAGGCAGTATCAGCCGGGCGAACATACCGGGGCGCAGCAGCTCTTCCGGATTGGGGAGTGTCGCCTGCAGGGCAAAGTTGCGGGTATTCGGGTCCACCACCGGTGAAATGGCGGTTACCGTACCGGAAAACTCCTGACCATCCAGGGCCTCCAGCCGGGCCTGCACCGGCATCCCGGCTTCCACCTGCTGGCTGTATTGCTCTGGCAGCGAGAAGTTCACGAACAGGCTGTCCAGCGCCTGCAGGGCGATAACGGTCTCACCGGTTTGCACGTAGTCACCCACGTTGTACTGGCGAATACCCAGCCGCCCCGCGTAGGGCGCACGCAGGGTTTTTTGTTCTATGCGTGCCTCCTGCGCGGCCACCCGGGCCCGGGCCTGCTCCAGCAGACTGGCGCGCTGGTCCAGCTCCGCTTCCGAGATGTTGCGCTGTTCAACCAGGCGCCGTGCGCGCTCCAGCTCCAGCCGGGCCAACTCCGCTGCGGCCTGCAGCTCCGACAGCTGCGCGCGGTCCGGCGCCGAATTCAGGGTGAGGATCGCATCCCCCGCCTCCACCTGGGCGCCATTTTCAAAGTGAATGCTCTCCACTGTGCCGGGCACCTCAGTGGCCAGCTCGGCGCCGCGAATGGCCACCAGGGTCCCGACCGACTCCACACTGTCGCGCCACAGCGCCGTGCCGGCCTCCATTGCGGTGACCGTGGCGGGTTGCACCGGCATGTTATCCATGAACTCGTTCATTTTCTTGTTGCCGAACCACTGCATGCCGAACAGCCCGCCAAAGACCAGCAGGGTCACCAGCAACATCAGCCACATACGCAGGCCGAACAGAAACTTCTTCTTAGACATCTTTCTCACCAAAGTCCATGATCATGGGGCGCAGGGTACGCAATTGCCTGCCAATGCACCGGCAAAACAGGACAACAATAATACGCGGCAGTCTCTCTCGATACCAATGACAGTTCTGTAGGGTTCAGCGGGACTGTGGCATTGCCGCGCCGCTATGAGTATGCTTGCCGGCTCGACACGGCCACGGAGCCAAGACACTGCAGCCATGACCTACTGCCTCGCCATTGCCGTTCAGGACGGCTTGATCTTCTGCTCGGACTCGCGCACCAATGCGGGCCCTGATCGGGTCAGCACCTACAGTAAAATGCACCGTTTTTCAGTGGCCTACGACCGTTCGCTGGTACTGTTGACGGCGGGCAACCTGGCGACCAGCCAGGCGGTGATCGCGCAGATCCACCGGGACCTGGAGGAAGACGCCGAGTTCAACATCCTCAAGGCGCGCTATGTGGCGGATGTAGCCGACTATATCGGGGAACTGAACGTGGCCGAGCAATCGCGGCACAAGAAGCCCTCTGGCCCCGGGGCCGGCGCCAGCTTCGATGCCTCTGCCACCTTCATTCTGGGCGGGCAGATCAAGGGCCACGCCCAGGCGTTGTACCTGATCTACCCCGAGGGCAACTACATCACGGCCTCGGAGCTCTACCCCTACCTGCAGATCGGCGAAACCAAGTACGGCAAGCCCATTCTGGACCGTATTGTGCGCCCGGATACACCGTTTGAAACCGCCATGCGCTGTGCGCTGGTGTCCATGGATTCGACCATCCGCTCCAATGCCACTGTGGGCCCACCGCTGGAATGCCTGTTCTACCGCAACGACAGCCTGAAGCCTCACGCGCGCTATTTCGCCCTCGAAGAGCACCACCCCTACCTGGCGAAACTGCGCCAGAGCTGGGATGACAATATTCGCGAGGCCTTCGCCAAGCTGCCCTCGCTCGGCGAAGTCATCGGCGAGAATGATTGAACCATGAGTGACAGCGGGGCAGGCCAGCAGGACGCGCTACACGCCGCTGAGGCGGCCTCGACGCTGCTGCTCAAGCGCGTTGCCATCGACACCTATCGGGAAAACGTGGCCTACCTGCACCGCGACTGCGAGCTGTACCGGGCAGAGGGCTTTCAGGCGCTGGCCAAGGTGGAAGTCTCCGACGACGGCCGGCGCATCCTCGCCAGCGTCAACGTGGTTGACGATGACAGCATCGTGGGCTGTAACGAACTGGGCCTGTCAGAAGATGCTTTCGCTCTGCTGGGCCTGCCCGAAGGGCAACGCGTCAGCGTGTCCCAGGCGGAACCCCCCACATCGATACCCGCGCTGCACCGCAAGATCGCCGGGGAACGTCTCGACAGCGACAGCTTCCGGGCCATCGTCAACGACATTGCCGAACACCGCTACTCGAAAATCGAACTGACCGCTTTTGTGGTGGCCTGCAACCAGGCGGAGCTCGACCGCGAGGAAGTGTTCTTCCTCAGCGACGCCATGAGCCGCGTGGGCCGGCGCCTGAACTGGGGCGAACAGCCGGTGGTGGACAAGCACTGCATTGGCGGCATCCCGGGCAACCGCACGTCCATGCTGGTGGTGCCGATCGTCGCCGCGCACGGCATGCTGTGCCCAAAAACCTCCTCCCGCGCCATCACCTCCCCTGCGGGTACCGCAGATACCATGGAGGTACTGGCGCACGTGGAATTGCAATTCGAGCAGCTCAACAGCATTGTGCGCACCCACCGCGGCTGCCTCGCCTGGGGCGGCACCAGCGACCTGTCTCCCGCCGATGATGTCCTGATTGCCGTTGAGCGCCCGCTGTCGATTGACTCCCCCGGCCAGATGGTCGCGTCCATTCTTTCGAAAAAGGTCGCCGCAGGCTCCACCCACCTGGTGCTTGACATTCCCGTTGGCCCCACCGCCAAGGTCGCCTCGATGCCCGAGGCGCAGCGTTTGCGACGCCTGTTCGAGTACGTCGCCAAACGTATGGGGTTGATGCTGGAAGTGGTGATCACTGATGGGCGCCAGCCCGTGGGCAACGGCATCGGCCCGGCTCTGGAAGCCCGCGACGTGATGCAGGTGCTGGAAAACCACCCCGCGGCACCGGCCGATTTGCGCCAGAAGTCCCTGCGCCTCGCCGGGCGCATGCTGGAGTTCGACCCGGATGTTCGCGGTGGCGACGGCTTCGCCATTGCACGCGACATCCTGGATTCGGGCCGCGCCCTGCGCAAGATGCAGGACATCGTTCAGGCGCAGGGCGGCAAACCGTTTGACCTAAACAATCCGCCGCTGGCGCCGCTCACCTACACCGTGCGCGCCGCAACAACGGGCACGGTGGTCAATATCGACAACCTGCAGCTGGCACGCATTGCACGCCAGGCCGGCGCACCGCGCGCGCAGGGCGCAGGGGTAGACCTGCGCGCCAAACTGGGCGAGCAGGTGCAAGCCGGCGACCTGCTTTACACCGTCTACGCCGCCTACCCGACGGAACTCGGCTTTGCGCGCAAACTGTGCGAGCGCGGCAGCGGCTTCACTCTGGGCGCAGCTGCTGATATTACCTCGGCATTTATGGAGTTCTGATGCCTGCGCTACTGACATATCTGGATGACGAACGCGATGCGGCGCTGCGCCTCGCCAGCGCCTGCGAACTCACCGCGCTTGCCGTGGCGCGACACCGCTTCCCCGACGACGAACTGAAACTGTTGCTCGACGTGCCCCCCGGCACCCACACCCTGGTGGTGTATCGCAGCCTGGACCGGCCCAACGAAAAGCTGGTAGAGCTCCTGCTGCTGGCGCGGCATGCACGTCGTGCCGGTGTGCAAAAGCTGGTACTGGTCGCGCCCTACCTGGGCTACATGCGCCAGGATATTGCCTTCCAACCCGGCGAGATCGTCAGCCAGACCATCGTTGGCGGCTTTCTCGCCGAGTTGTTCGACGCCGTGATTACCGTCGACCCACACCTGCACAGGATCAACCGGCTGGACGAAGCCATTCCCCTGCCCCACGCTATCGCCCTGTCGGCGGCGGGCAGCCTCGCGGAGCTGGTGGCAGGGCAACGCGACAACCCGCTGCTGGTGGGCCCCGATGCGGAATCGCGGCAGTGGGTAGAGAGCGCTGCTCTGGTGCGCGGGCTGGAGCACGCCGTATGCAGCAAGCAGCGACACGGCGACCGCGAGGTCGTCATTACCCTGCCCAAGGTTGCCGTAGCGGGGCGCATGGTGGTGCTACTGGATGACGTCGCCAGCTCCGGGCGCACCCTGGCCGGCGCCGCGCAGCGGTTGCTGCAAGCCGGCGCCAGCTCGGTTGATGTGGCAGTGACACATGCCCTGTTTGCCGGGGATGCGCTATCGGTAATGCAAGCCGCAGGCGTTGGCACGGTATGGAGCACTGACTGCATACCGCATCACAGTAATGCGGTATTCATGGCGCCGCTGCTCGCCGAGGCCCTGCGTCCGCTACTGGACCCCTGAACTAGCGCTTGCCCGGCTGCTGCTGCAGGCGGCGAATCGCGGTGTCGACGAAAGCCAGCTTGGATTCCACAAAGTGGTTGATCACGAAGGGGTAGGCATCGCCGCGGCCAACACTGCGGTTAAGTTCATTGAGCGTGATACTCAGGTCGCGCCAGCGACCAATCCGCTCACCTACCTCCAGGCTGGCGATATCCTCACGAATAACACCGTAGGCCGCCGCTGTCTCCAGCGCATCCTGAATATGCAGGTAGTGGCCCCAGGTTTCCGCCCAGTCTTCCATTGGATGCACGCTGGCATAGGCGCTGATGTAATACTTGCGCCAGTCAGGTGATGGCCCCTCGCGGTAGTGACGGTCCAGCGCCCCCGCATAGTCCATAGCTTCATCACCAAACAGCTCGGCAAACCCCTCGCGAATGGTCTCGTCGCGCGCCAGGCGCGCCCAGTAGTAATGCCCCGACTCATGCCGCAGGTGCCCCAGTACCGTGCGGTAGGGTTCGTTCATCTGTTCTCGCACAGCGACCCGGGCAACGTCATCTGCCTCCAGCGTATTGATGGTGATAACGCCACCGGCGAACCCCGTACTGACAAAAGACTCGGCATACTCTTCACGGCTGCGACCGTCCTCGATAAAGTCGAGCAGCAGGCCGTTCTCCGGATCCTGCCAACCGCTGACCAGCGGCAAACCGAGGCTGCGCAGGGTGTAAAGCAGGCGTTTCTTGCCCTGTTCCAGCACCCACCAGCGCTGGATATTGCCGGGCAGGGACAGGTCCGGAATGGTGCGGTTGAACTGGCAACCCCAGCACAGGGGGTGGCTGTCTTCTTCCGCACAGAGCCAGTTGCAGACATCCCACTCGCGGCCATTCGCGCACAGGCGATAGCGGCGGCCCTCGGCTGTTTCCAGGACGCCATCAGCGGCACCGCTGAGCGAGTACATTTCCAGGTCGACCGGGTCGAAGCCCAGCTCCATGCCACAATGCACGCAGTCCCGGCTTTCGAAGAACACCTGGCTGCCACAGCTGCATTCCAGTCGCTTCATGGCGTATCCGGCTGAAACCAGGAGGCTGTGATGGCATCGTGGAGATCGGCCAGCAGCGCCTGGAATTCGTCAATGTAGGCATGCAGGGCCTCCCGGGACATCTGCTCCGGCTGCAGTTTGCCCAGCTTGCGTCGCCCCCGGGCCAGCGTACGCATGCCCTTCTCGTGATTGTTCAGGGGTTTCAGCTCGGCACGTATTTCCGACAGGCAAAACGCCACGGAACGCGGCAGCAAGGGTTCTCGAAACACAAACTCCAGCACCTGCTGTGCTTCGACCAGTGGGCCGATCATTCGCCGGTAGGCCCCGAATGAGGACAGTGCCTGCAGCAGCGAAGTCCAAATCAACGGGTCAATTGCCTCGTGCGTGGCGTCGCGCCCCAGAATCTCGCCCGTACCCACATCCATCAGGCGCGTGGTCATATCCGACCGCTCAAGCAAATGGCCCAGCCGCAGGAAGCGGTGTGCGTGGTCCCGTGGCAGGCTGGATGACAGCATGCCATTGACGCGCTGGCAGCGGCTGATCACCTCCTCCAGAAATGCCTGGCGATTGCGCCGGCCTACGGATTTTTCCGCCGCGTCACTCACGTACAGATGCAGCTCGTTGATCTGCTCCCAAGTCTCCTCGGGCAGCACGTCGCGTGTGGTGCGCACGTTCTCCCGCGCCCAGCGCACGGCAAAGGGTATGCTGGCAGAGCTGTCCTGCTCTGCCAGCAGGAAGCGCAGTACATTCTGCTCGTTACCCACCCGGTACTGCTGGTAGAACAGCGGTTCGGCATCCAGGATGCGAATAAGCACATCCCAACCCAGCTCCGCTGCACGCGGAATGTCCATGATCAGGTGATTATAGGCCGCCACCAGGCGAGCGCTGTCCTCCGCACGTTCAAGGTAGCGTCCCATCCAGTAAAGGCGTTCGGCAACGCTGGACAACATGGTCATGCCTTACCCTCCACGATCCAGGTGTCCTTGCTGCCGCCGCCCTGCGAGGAGTTCACCACCAGCGACCCCTTGGTCAACGCCACCCGTGTCAGCCCACCGGGAGTCACCCAGGTATCGCGCCCTTGCAGAATAAAGGGCCGCAGGTCGAGGTGGCGCGGCTCGACTTTGTCGTCGATATACGTAGGCGCGGTGGACAGCGCCAGCGTGGGCTGCGCCACATAATTGCGCGGGTTTTTCTCGATCAGACGGGCGAACTTACGCCGCACCGCGGCGCTGCTGTGCGGGCCGACCATGATGCCATAGCCGCCGGATTCATTGGCCGGCTTGACCACCAGCTGGTCGAGGTTCTTGAGCACATGCTCGCGGTCTTTCTCGCGCATGCAGAGCCAGGTGGGTACGCTGGCCAGCAGCGGTTTCTGCTTCAGGTAGTAGCGAATCATGTCAGGCACAAAAGCGTAGATGACCTTGTCATCCGCCACCCCGCTCCCCGGGGCATTGGCGATGGCGACATTGCCCGCCTTCCAGGCGCGCATCAGGCCCGCAACACCGAGCAGCGACTCCGGACGGAAGGCTTCCGGGTCCATGAACTCCTCGTCGATGCGTCGGTAGATGACGTCCACACGCACGGGGCCGTCCACGGTGCGCATATAGACGCAGTTATCATCCGCCACCATCAGGTCACGACCCTCGACCAGCTCCGCGCCCATGCCCTGCGCAAGGTAGGCATGCTCGAAGTAAGCGGAATTGAAAATACCCGGTGTGAGCACGACAATGCAGGGGCGGCGCCGCTCCCGGGGAGACAGGGACGCCAGCGTCTGGTAGAGCTGCGACGGGTAGTCATCCACCGGCAGGATACTGTAATTCTCGAACAGTTCCGGCAGCACCCGCTTGGTGATCTCACGGTTTTCCAGCATGTAGGACACCCCGGAAGGCACCCGCAGGTTGTCTTCGAGCACCCGGAAACGGCCGTCACCGTCCCGCACCAGGTCCGACCCGCAGACATGCGCCCATACACCGAACCGCGGCGACATGCCCATGCACTGCGGTTTGAAGTTGGTCGACTCAAGCACGATATCGGCGGGCACGACGCCGTCAGCCAGAATTTTCTGCCGGTTGTAAATGTCGTCGATGAAGTGATTCAGGGCCAGCGACCGCTGCCGCAGGCCATCACTGACCGCCTGCCACTGACGTGCCGAAATGACCCGCGGAATGATGTCGAACGGCCAGGCGCGGTCGATGTTGCCGGCCTCGTTGTAGACGGTAAACGAGATACCCATTTCGCGGATGGCGAGCTCCGCAGCGGCGCGACGCTCTGCCATCTCGTCGCCCGGCAACTTCTGCAGCAGGCGCACAACCCCGCGGCCGGCCGCGCGCGGCTGGCCGCGGGGTGTAATCAGCTCGTCAAAGAAGCTGCCCGCCGGGTAGGACTTCCAACTCTCGTTCATCATTTCGACAACCGCGTGAGGGGGATATCTACCGAGACTACACAAAAAGCCCTGACCCGACCACTGAACGCATCGCCCGCAAGTGCACTTTATTCGTGCACCCGCTACACTTTCGCCACAGCCATAACAAAGAAGCGCCTGCCATGCCTACCACTGTGCACCATCGCGCCTGTCACCTCTGCGAGGCCATCTGCGGCCTGCGTATCGAAACCGAGGGTGAGCGGATAATGTCGATCAAGGGCGACCCGGACGACCCCTTGAGTCGGGGACACATCTGCCCCAAGGCCGTGGCTCTGCAGGATATTCACAACGACCCGGATCGGTTGCGCAGGCCGCTCGCGCGTGTGCGCGGTGCACCGGGTGAGGCGGACACCTGGCAGGACATCAGCTGGGAGCAGGCGCTGAACACAACAGCGCAACGGTTGGTAGAGATCGTGCAGCGCGATGGGGTGGATGCCCTGGGCGTATATCTGGGCAACCCCACCGTGCACAACTACGGGATGATGACGCACCAGAAAAACCTGTTTCGCCACTTCCACACCCGCAACCGTTTTTCCGCCACCTCGGTGGACCAGCTGCCGCACCATCTCACCAGCCTGTGGCTGTTCGGCCACAAGTCGCTGTTTCCCATTCCCGACATCGACCGCAGCGAGTACTTTCTCATGCTCGGCGCCAACCCCATTGCGTCCAACGGCAGTATCTGGACCGTGCCCGACGTGCGCAGGCGTATCAAGGCGCTGCGCGAACGGGGCGGCAAGCTGGTGGTGGTGGACCCGCGCCTGACGGAAACCGCCGAGCTTGCCAGCGAACACCTGTATATCCGTCCCGGCAGCGATGCCCTGTTTCTGTTGGCACTGATCAACACCCTGTTTGCTGAAGACCGCGTAGCCCCCCGCCACCTCGAGGCCTTCGTCAGCGGCCTGCCCGAGCTGGAATCCGCGTTACTGGAATTCACAGCCGAGTTCGCCGCCCCGCATTGCGGCATTGCGGCGGATACCATACGGCGTATCGCACAGGAGTTCGCGCAGGCGGGGGCCGCTATCTGTTACGGGCGCATGGGCGTGTCCACCCAGCGCTACGGGGCACTTTGCCAGTGGGCGATACAAGTGCTGAATATTCTCACCGGCAATCTCGACAGGGAAGGCGGTTCACTGTTCACGCTGCCGGCGGTCGACCAGGTCAGCAACATCGGCCCCGGGGGCTTCGCCCGCCATCACAGCCGGGTAAGGCGGCTGCCGGAGTTTGATCGCGAGCTACCGGCCTCCACCATCGCCGAGGAGATCACCACGCCGGGTGAGGGCCAGGTGCGCGCGCTCTTCGTCGGCGCGGGCAACCCAGTACTGTCCACACCCAATGGCCGCCAGCTGGACGCCGCGCTGGAACAGCTGGAGTTCATGGTGTGCCTGGACCCCTACCTGAACGAAACCACACGCCACGCGGACATCATTCTGCCGCCGACATCGCCGCTGGAACACGACCACTACGATCTCGCCTTCCACATTAACGCCGTGCGCAATACTGCCCGGCACAACGAAGCCATGTTCGAGAAACCGGAGGGCAGTCTGCACGACTGGGAGATCTTCGCCGAACTCGGCAACCGCGTTGCGGAACTGTTGGGCCAACCCGTACAACCGGTGCTGGCGCCACATGACATCATCGACATGGGACTGCAGATGGGCCCCTACAGCGAACGTGCGGGCAGTGCACAGGCCCTCACGCTGACGAAACTGCGGGCACACCCCTCGGGTATCGACCTGGGCCCGTTGCAGCCGCAACTGCCCGAGCGGCTGCAAACCCCAGACAAAACCATCCACTGCGCTACGCCCGAAGCGCTGGCAGACCTGCAACGTCTGCGTGCCGAGTTCAGCACAGCGGACAGCGGGGCCCTGCGGCTCATCGGGCGCCGGCATGTGCGCTCGAACAACTCCTGGATGCACAACTACCACCGTCTGGTTAAAGGCCGGGAACGCTGCACCCTGCTCATGCACCCACAGGACATGGCACAGCGCGGCATCAAGGACGGTGACCATGTGCAACTGAGCTCCCGGGCAGGCAGCGTCACGGTGCCGGTGGAAACCTGCAGCGGCGTGATGCCGGGGGTAGTGAGCCTGCCTCACGGCTACGGACACAACCGCGCGGGCATTCGCCTGCAGATCGCCGGGCAACACGCCGGGGCAAGCTGCAATGATGTCACCGATGACCTCGCCCTGGATGCACTGTCAGGCAATGCCGCGGTGAACGGCGTGGAGGTCGAGGTGGCGCTGGCCTAAGCGCGTCTCGCGCCGCGCCGGTTTTCGGGTAGAATCAAGAGACCACTAGCGCCTGGGAGGGTGATGCATGGACGTTTCAACCATTGTGTTCTGGCTGGTTCTGCTGGGATTGGTGATGTATGTCATCGGCATTTACAACCGGCTGGTCACGCTGAGAAACCGTTATCAGAACGCTTTCGCGCAGATAGAAGTACAGCTCAAGCGGCGCTATGACCTGATTCCCAACCTGGTGGAAACCGCCCGCGCCTACATGGGCCACGAACGGGAAACCCTGGAAGCCGTCACCAGCGCGCGCAACGATGCGGCAGCCGTGCTCAAGGCGCTGGGACCCGGCGCTATCGGCGGTGCCGACATGAGCAAGCTGGCCAGCGCCGAAAATGCCCTGCAGGGTGCCCTGGGCAAACTGAATGTGACCATGGAGGCCTATCCCGACCTCAAGGCGAGCGAAAACATGCAGCAGCTGTCTGAAGAGCTCACCAACACAGAGAACCGCGTAGCCTTCGCCCGCCAGGGCTACAATGATGCCGTGATGGCCTACAACACCTACCGCCAGAGCTTCCCGCCGGTTGCAGTGGCGTCGACCTTCGGCCACGCGCAGGATGCCACACTGCTGGAATTCGACGATTCCGCGCAGATACAAGCTGCACCCCAGGTCAGTTTCTAGGGCCTTCGCCACAGGCGAGACTGAAAGGCCGCTATGGATTTCTTTGCCCAGCAGGATCTGGCGCGACGCAACACGCGCCTCCTGACGCTGCTGTTCCTGTGTGCGGTGGCCGCACTGATTTTGCTCACCAATGCCCTGTTCGCCGGCTTCCTCTGGTGGAGCGACCACTACAACCTCTACGCCGGCAGCCGCGGCAACTTCCGGGACTTCCTGCGCTATTTCAGCTGGGAGCGTTTCGGCACCATCGGACTCGGCATTTCCGCCACTGTGGGCCTGGTGGCAACCGTCAAATGGCTACAGCTGGCCTCCGGCGGTAAAGTCGTCGCCGAGGCCATGGGGGGCACCCGGATACTGCCACAGACCACCGACAGCGCCGAACGCCGCTGCCTGAATATTGTCGACGAGATCGCCCTGGCGGCCGGTATGCCGGTTCCGCCGGTATTTGTGTTGAACGCCGAGCGTGGAATCAACGCATTTGCCGCCGGGCTCTCTCCGGCGGATGCGGTGATCGGTGTCACCCGGGGTACCATCACCCACCTGCAGCGCAACGAGTTACAAGGGGTGATCGCGCACGAGTTCAGCCACATTCTCAACGGTGACATGCGCCTCAATATTCGCCTTGCCGCGCTGCTCAAAGGCATCACCTTTATCGGCGATGTCGGTTATATCCTCATGCGCGCCAGCAGTCATCACCGCACCGGCAACGATCGCGACCGCAGCTCCCAAGGACCCGCGGTACCCCTGCTGGGCCTCGGACTGTGGATACTGGGGTGGCTGGGCGGCCTGGCCTCGGGATTCATCAAGGCCGCCATCAGCCGCCAGAAGGAATACCTGGCCGACGCCTGCGCCGTGCAATACACCCGCGACAACAGCGGCATTGCCGATGCGCTGAAGGTGATAGGCGGCTATGTGCCCGGCTCTCTGGTACATACGGCGCGCGCAGACGAACTGTCGCATATTTTTTTCGGCCAGATCCGCCACCGGCTCTGGCAGTTGTTTGCGACACATCCACCGCTGCCGGCACGCATCCGGCGGCTGGACCCCACCTGGGATGGCGCCTATATCACGCGCAAAGTGGAACACTATGCGCACGCCCAACCCCATCCCGCCGCCGCTGAGGTGGGCGTGGGGCGCGCCGCACTGGTGGCTGCGGCGCTGGCCGCGGCGGAGGTCGGGGCAGAACAAGACGCCTCCGCTGACAGCGGTGCAGACGCCAGTTTTGCCGCGCAGGGCCAGGATGACGAGTTTCCGCCACACCACGGACTCCCGCAGGCCTTCGTACGCTACAGTCACGAGCCACTGGGGGCCTGCGCCCTGATGCTGGCGCTGCTGATCAGCCCGCATGAGCAGGTGCGCGCAGGCCAGTACCGCCTGCTGCGGGAAAGCGATGTGCAGGGGCTGGAGGAGCTTACCCACACACTGGCCCCCGGCGTGGCGCAGCTCGCGGAGGGGCAGCGACTGCCACTGCTGGAATTGTGCCTGCCGGCCCTGAAAAGCCAGTCCGCCGCGCAGTACCACCAGTTCAAACGCCTGCTGCTCGCACTGATCCGCGCAGACCGCCGCACGGAACTGCTGGAGTGGTGCCTGTACCAGCTGCTGCGCCACTATGTTGACCCGGAGTTTGTGCAGATAAAACCCTCCACGGCGCGCTACCGCAGCCTGCGCAAGGTACAGGGTCACCTGCGGGTCGTACTGTCCATGCTGGCGCACAACAGCAGCGGTGACACCGAGCACTGTTTTCGCACGGCAACGGCAGCCCTGGACTTCCCCACGCTCGCCATACTGCCGCAGGCAGACTGTTCGCTGGCAGCCTTTTCCCGCGCCGTGCGTGAGCTCGCGGACTGCTACCCCCTGCTCAAACCGAAGATTCTCAAGGCAATGAGCAAAGCCGCCAATGCCGATGGCACCGTCAGTGCCGTGGAGCGCGAGCTTCTGGCCAGTATTGCCGCCGCCATGGATTGCCCACTGCCAGATGCCCTGGGTAGCTGACCCGCTGCGCCCCTGAATCGTTTTCACCATTTCTGACCGCATTCCGCGCACGTGGGGCGCGTGCTGGCATTCTCTGCTATCTTTTTTCAGGTAGCGCAGGCCCCACGGATGGGGTGAACCCACGCTGCTTCCCACTCACAACGCCTGAACATGGAGGTTCCGGTCATGCAACACATGCACAGTGCTATTCCGGCGCGGGCAGCCCGCCCCGCCCAGTCCAGCCCCAACGCGCCTCGAAACATCCCCTATCGCACCACCGACCGCGTGCTGCAGATTCTGCTGCGGGGTGATCTGTCACGACTGCGGGTAGAGTCCGTGGCCAGTCAGCTGGGTATGAGTGCCACAACCTTGCGGCGTCGCCTGCGCGTGGATCACACGCACTACCAGTTCCTGCTGGACCGCGCGCGGCAATACCGCTGTGAGCAGGCGTTGCGCGCCGCATGGCGGCCCGGCAAGTGCCTGGCGGATGAACTGGGTTACCTGGAGGTGAACAGCTTTTATCGCGCCTTCCGGCGCTGGACGGGGGTTGGCTTCAGCACCTGGAAAGCGCAGCGCCTCTAGCGCAGCACACGCCGGTGCTATGGCTACCTCCCGGAGCCTGCACCGGGAGCGGGAAAGCCGGGGGCGGCCGCGCCGGTCGCCCCGAGGGCGGACTACGCCGCGTCGAACGGATGGCGCAGCACGATGGTTTCCACGCGATCAGGGCCGGTAGAAATGATATCGATCGGCGCGCCTACGACTTCCTCTATCTTCTGGATGTAGTCGCGAGCCGCTGCCGGCAGCTCCTCGAGGCTGCGTGCGCCCACGGTGGAATCGCTCCAGCCGGGCACCTCCTCGTAGAACGGCACCAGGCCGTCGTAGTCGTCGGAATCCACCGGGTTGGGCACCGGCTTGCCGGCAGCGTCCCTGTACCCGACGCAGATCTGGATGGTTTCCAGGCCGTCGAGCACATCGAGTTTGGTCAGGCACAGGCCTGACACCGAATTGATGTTGACCGCATTGCGCAGGGCGACCGCATCGAACCAGCCACAGCGCCGCGGGCGGCCCGTCGTCGCGCCGAATTCATGCCCTCGCGAAGCCAGGTGAGCACCGGTAGCATCAAACAGCTCGGTGGGGAACGGCCCCGATCCCACGCGGGTGGTATAGGCCTTGGTAATACCCAGTACGTAGTCGAGAAACAGCGGACCAAACCCGGAGCCGGTGGCCGTGCCACCCGCGGTGGTATTGGAGCTGGTGACGAACGGGTAGGTACCGTGGTCGATATCCAGCAGCGAACCCTGCGCACCTTCGAACATGATGTTGGCGTCGGTTTTGCGGCACTCATGCAAAATGGCGGTGACATCGGCAATCATGGGCAGCAGTTCCTGCGCCATAGCCAGGGTTTCATTGAGCACCGTGGTGTAGTCGAGTGGCTCGACCTTGTAATAATGCTGCAGCTGGAAGTTGTGGTAGTCCATTACCTCGCGCAGCTTGACCGCGAAACGCGCCGGGTCTTTCAGGTCACCCAGGCGCAGGCCACGACGCGCCGCCTTGTCTTCATAGGCTGGGCCGATACCGCGCCCCGTGGTGCCGATTTTGCCTTCCCCACGGCGCGTTTCACGCGCCACATCCAGAGCCACATGGTAGGGCAGTATCAGGGGACAGGACGGCGAAATACGCAGCCGTTCGCGCACCGGAACGCCCTTTTCCTCCAGCGTAGCGATTTCCCGCAACAGCGCATCCGGTGCCAGCACCACGCCGTTGCCAATCAGGCATTGCACATTGGCGCGCAGAATACCCGACGGAATCAGGTGCAGGACTGTCTTGTGCCCGTCGATAACCAGTGTGTGGCCTGCGTTGTGGCCGCCCTGAAAACGCACGACCGCGCTTGCGCGATCCGTCAGGAGGTCAACAATCTTGCCCTTGCCCTCATCCCCCCACTGGGTGCCGAGAACCACTACATTCTTGCTCATGAACGTTTAACTCGTTTGAATGATCAGGATTTGAGCGGGCGCAACACCCACTCGTCGTCAGCCTTTACCAGCTTGCGATCACAGCGCGGGTCCAAAGGCTCGCCCGCACAGCGGATCACCACCTCACCGCCCCTGCGCAGTGCCGTCACCGCCGCCAGCAGCGCGGGATCGTCACTGTCCGGGGCACTTACGGCACCGGGCTCCGACGGGAAGGCGGGCACCAGCGCCATCAGGGCTTTCAGGTCTGTGGCGAAGCCAGTGGCCGGGCGGGCGCGCCCGAACACCTTGCCCACATCGTTGTAGCGCCCGCCATTGGCCAGCGCCTGGCCATGCCCCGGCGCGTAGGCCGCGAACACCATTCCTGTGTGATAGTGATAGCCCCGCAGTTCAGCCAGGTCAAAATACACGGTTGTATCCGGGTGGCTGCGCGCGATGGCAGTGGCCACAGTCTCCAGTGCCGCCACCGCGGTAAGCGCCTCTGGCGCCGCCTTGGCCAGCAGCCTGCGCGCTGTTTCGAGCACCGCCGCATCGCCGTGCAACTCGAGCAGGCCGAGAATCAACTCGGCCGCGGGGGCTGCGACATCGGTGAGCGCCAGCAGCAGGTCGGGGCGCGATTTGCGCTGCAGGGCATCGAATACCTCGGCTTCCTGTTCCGGCGTCACGTTTGCGGCCGCCAGGACCGCTTCGTACACGCCCACGTGGCCGAGGTCCAGTGTCACCTCTGCCACGCCCGCAGTGTTCAGGGTCGCCAGCATCAGGCGAATGATTTCGACATCGCCCGCCAGGCTGTCGTCGCCGTACAGTTCCGCCCCCAGCTGAATAGGCGAGCGGGAAGCCAGCAGGGACTTGGGCCGGGTATGCAGGGTGGAACCCGCGTAACACAGGCGGGTAACGCCCTGCTCCGCCAGACTGTGCGCGTCGATGCGTGCCACCTGCGGCGTAATATCGGCGCGGATGCCAAGAGTGCGCCCGCTCAGCTGATCGGTCATTTTGAAGGTAAGGAGGTCCAGGTCGCGCCCCAGGCCGATGAGCAGGGATTCAGTGAACTCCATCAGCGGCGGGATAACCAGCTGGTAGCCCCACTGATGATAGAGATCGAGCAGCTCGCGCCGCAGGTGCTCGACCACGCGCGCTTGCCTCGGCAGCACCTCTTCTACCCCATCGGGCAATTGCCAGCGATCCACCGTCGTCATAAACGCCCTTTAGTGCACCCAATACAACACTGCCACGCCCAGCAGCATGCTGCCCAGGCCGACATTGCGGATGACCTTGTCCTGCTGCTGCGCCACGCCAACCACCATCTGCCGCCAGGCGCGAGGGCTCAGGAAGGGCAAGACACCCTCGATAATCAGTACCAGCGCCAGGGCCGCTGGCAGAACCTGCCAGAAATCCACGTCGTCCCCCTGAAGCCGTGCTCATAAAAAAACCGCGGGGCCAGCGTTTGTGGGTAAAACGCCGGATCCCACGGTTATAGAATTCTACCACAGGCGCCGCTGAAGGCACCTGCGTTTTTTGGCCCTATTTACTGCCGCTGGCATCCTTCAGGTAGCGGAAGAAATCACTGTCGGGCTGGATCAGCATGATGTCGCCGTTGTTCTGGAAAGACTCCCGGTAAGCGCGCAGGCTGCGGGTGAACGAATAGAACTCCGGATTGGTATTGAACGCACTGGCGTAAATGTTGGTCGCCTGCGCATCGCCTTCACCGCGAATCAGCTGCGCGTCCCGATAGGCGTTGGCTTCCAGAACCGTCACCTCACGGTCTGCCGCTGCCCGGATACCTTCTGCAAGCTCCTGACCCAGCGCCCGGTGTTCGCGTGCCTCTTTCTCACGCTCGGCATTCATGCGCCGATACACGGACTCCGACACATCCGGGGGCAGGTCAATCTGCTTCACCCGCACGTCCAGCACCTCAACCCCGTACTCCTCCCGTGCGACCTCGGTCAACTCGGCGGTCAGGGCTTCCATCAACTGGTCGCGCTGACCGGACACGACTTCCTGGATGGTGCGCACGGCCACCTGGTTGCGCAGACCGTCGTTGATCCGCTGCCCCAGCAGGGCGCTGGCGCGCGCCTCTTCACCGTTGGTCGCGGTGTAGAACTTGGCCGTATCCGCCACGCGGAACTTGGCGTAGGAATCAACGATCAGCGCCTTTTTCTCCTGCGTGAAGAAACGCTCGGGGGTTGAATCAACCGTCATCAACCGCGCCTCGAACTTGCGCACGTTATTCACAAACGGCACTTTCACATGCAGGCCGGGCTGGATGTCCGGATTGACCACTTCACCAAACTGCAGCATGACCGCACGCTCGGTCTCCTTGACCACGAACACCGTGTTGCTCAACACAAACAGTGACAGGGCCGCTACCAGCAGCCAGGTCATACCTTTTCCGCCCATCTTAGCGACCTCCTCTGCGGTTATTGGCTGCAGCGGCGTCCTGACGCAGCTGCTCAGTCACGGCGTCAGTCAGCTCGCGCACTGTATTGGCATCGATCCGACCACTGCGCGGCACGGCTGCACCCGATGAACTGGTCATCTTGTCCAGCGGGAGATACATCACATTGTTGCCGCCTTCAACGTCCACCATCACCTTATTGGTATTGCTGAACACCTCCTGCACTGCCTCGAGATACAGGCGCTCGCGAGTGACCTCAGGCGCCTTGGAATACTCGGCCAGCAAGGCGTTAAAGCGCTCGGCCTCACCTTCGGCATTGGCAACCACTTGCTCGCGGTAAGCGCCGGCTTCCTCCAGCACCCGCTGAGCGCGACCACGCGCCTCGGGCACGATGCCGTTGGCATAAGCCTGAGCCTCGTTCTTCAGCCGCTCTTCGTCCTCACGCGCCTTGATCACGTCGTCGAACGCGGCCTGCACCTGGCCTGGCGGCTTGGATTCGTCGATGTTGACCTTTACCACGCGAATGCCGGTTTCATACATATCAGTATACCGCTGCAGGCGCACCTGAACGTCGGTGCCGATTTGCGCACGACCTTCGGTCAACACCGAGTCCATGCGCGAGTCACCGACCACGTGCCGCAGGGCGCTTTGCGCCGCGTGCTGCAGGGAGTCTTCCGGATCGCGCACCTTGAGTACGAAACTGGTCGGATCGACAATCACGTACTGTACCGACATGTGCACTTCCACAATGTTCTCATCTTGGGTGAGCATGATTTCGCGGAACGTAACGGCACGGACCTTGGTCGTGTTGACCCGGATCACCTCGTCGATCAACGGCGGGTTCCACTGCAGGCCGGGCTGCACCGTTTCCTGGTACTTGCCGAAGCGCAGCACCACCGCACGTTCCTGCTCATCCACCTGGTACAGACCCATCAGGCCCCACACGACCAGCGCGATCAAGGCGATCACACCCAACAGGCCGCCGGACACGCCACGCCCCCGACCACCGCCGCCACCGCCCGATTTGGCGCCGCGGCCGCCGAACAGGCCACCCAGCTTTTCCTGCAGCTTCTTCAAGGCCTCATCAAGGTCCGGAGGCCCCTGATCGCCACCGCCCCAGGGATCCTTGGGCTTGTTGTTACCACCACCCGGCTCATTCCAAGCCATACTGAACTCCCGTTCTCAACATCGTTGCAGTTTATCAAAGATTCCTGGGGCGCGAGCATACCCCTAGAGTGCTGGCTCCGCATCCCGCTTCATGAGCCGGTTCCAGTCGGCGCGCGGCAGGCGCACACTCAAATGCGCCGTACCATCATCACCGTACTGCTCTGCCGCCACCGCCCCCATCTTGTAGAGTGCGGCGCGCAACCGCCCTTGCTGGGGCTTCAAGTGCAGCTCTTCCTCTACCATGTCGGCACCCACACGCTCACTGATGGCCCGCAGCAGGAGGTCGCAGCCAGCGCCGGTTGCAGCGCTCAGCCAGACGCGCTCGGGCACGCCATGCTCATCGTAATCAATACGCGGCTGCTGCTCCAACAGGTCAAGTTTATTGAACACCTGCAACTGCGGGATATTCTGTGCGCCGATTTCCTCCAGCACCGCCTGCACCTGGAAGATATTGTCCTCGCGCGCACCCGCGGCAACATCGATGACATGCAGCAGCAGGTCGGCGCTGACGGTTTCCTCCAGCGTGGCCTTGAAGGCCTCAACCAGCTTGTGCGGCAAGTGGGCAATGAAGCCCACTGTATCCGCCATGATGACCGGACCGACCTCTTCCAGCTCCAGCCGGCGCAGGGTCGGGTCCAGGGTGGCAAAGAGTTGATCCGCGGCATACACCTCCGCGTCCGTCAGGCGGTTGAACAGGGTGGACTTGCCCGCGTTGGTATAGCCCACCAGCGCAATGGTCGGCACCTCCGCGCGCCGCCGGGAGCGCCTGCCCTGGTCGCGCTGGCGCCGCACTTTTTCCAGACGGGCTAGAATCGACTTGATGCGCACGCGCAACAGGCGGCGGTCGGTTTCCAGCTGGGTTTCACCCGGGCCGCGCAGCCCGATGCCGCCTTTCTGTCGCTCAAGGTGGGTCCAGCCCCGCACCAAGCGGGTGCTCATGTGCTGCAGCTGTGCCAGTTCCACCTGCAATTTGCCCTCGTGGGTACGGGCGCGCTGCGCGAAAATATCCAGAATGAGCCCTGTGCGGTCCAACACGCGGCACTTGAACTCCCGCTCAAGGTTACGCTCCTGACTGGGGCTCAGTGCGTGATTGAAAATCACCAGTTCCGCTTCGTGCAGCTGCACCTCGTCGAGGACTTCCTGCACTTTGCCGGAGCCTATAAAGGTGCGGGAGTCCGGCACGTCACGACTGCCCACAACAAAGACCACAGGGTCACCGCCCGCCGACAGCACAAGCTCTTCGAACTCGCGGGGATCCTCGCGCTCCTCTTCACTGGCGATAGTGAGGTGCACCAGTACCGCGCGCTCACCTGACGCTGGACGCTCAAAAAACACGCTGGCCTCGGAAATCGGTCAGGGGAAATGAGGTGGCGGCACCGAAGCGCCACCACTGGCTGGACAGACTAGCTCTCGCCGTCATCATCTTCCGGCGGGTTCTGCATGGGCATGCGCACCACGCGGGAGGGCACCACGGTGGAGATGGCGTGCTTGTACACCATTTGGCTGACCGTGTTTTTCAGCAATACAACGAACTGATCGAAGGACTCGATCTGGCCCTGCAGTTTGATGCCGTTGACCAGGTAGATGGAAACTGGAACGCGCTCCTTCCGCAGAATATTCAGGTAAGGGTCTTGTAGCGTGTGCCCTTTTGACATAACTCTCTCCTTGGTTGGCTCAATACGAGCCGAAATAATGAATGTTTTACCGCTCTCGCTCACACCGGCGACCTTGATGATTCACCGCTGTAAAATCCTTGCTCAAGCCGTGACAGTATAGACCCGATTACCCCTATGTGGGGCTCACCTGCAGATACTTCAAGGCACAGGCGAGTGAATTTTCATCCAAATCGCCCACGCTCTCTTCTGACTCTCCCGTCGCGCAAACGTTCCCGGCGGCATTCGTCAACAGCCAATAGGCTCCATGCCATTTACGCAGCCAGGTCATTTGCCGTTTCGCCAGCTGGCGGGTGGCGGCAATGCCCTGCCCCACCGCCACCTCCAGGCTGCACTCGCCATCCAGATGGCGCCACAACTGGCGATAACCGACCGCCCGTGCCGCCGGCAGGTCAGCGTGACCGTCCAGGCGCTGGCGCAGTGCTGCTACCTCCTGCAGAAACCCCTGCTCCATCATCTGCGCGAAGCGCAGCGCGATCCGTTCGTGCAGAACCCTGCGCTCGCGAGGGCAGATAGCCAACTGCACCACGCGATAACCCTCCACGGGGCTGGCCGGCACCTGTTCGTGCCAGACGCTGAGTGGCACTCCGCTACTCAGGTACACCTCAAGCGCCCTACTGATACGTTGCGAGTGGTGCGGATGGATTGCCGCTGCGGACACCGCATCCACCGCCGCCAGGCGCGCATGCAGGGCGGGCCAGCCTTGTTCCGCAGCCTGCGCCGCAAGCGTTGCCCGCAGCGCAGGATCTGCTGCCGGCATTGCCGCCAGCCCCTCGAGCAAGGCACGAAAATAGAGCATGGTGCCACCAACCAGTATGGGCACCCGGCCGCGGGCGACAATCTCCGCGGCGATACGCACCGCATCGCGGACGAATTCGGCAGCGGAATAGCTTTCGTCGGGGTCGCGGATGTCGATCAGGTGATGCGGGTACGCCGGCTTCGCGCTGCCGATATCCAGGCCGCGGTAGACCAGCGTGGAATCGACACTGATCAGTTCGCCGTCAAGCGCCTGCGCCAGCCCCTCGGCGAGGTCTGTCTTGCCCGCGGCCGTGGGCCCCATGATGCAGAGCAACAGGGGTTTTGCCGCCTTGCGCTGGCCCACGGTGACCTAGCGGCCCCGCATGAAGAGTTTATCGAGCTCGTCGAGGGACACTCGCGTCCATGTGGGTCGTCCGTGGTTGCACTGGCCGGAGCGCTCCGTTTCCTCCATGTCCCGCAGCAGGGCATTCATTTCCGGCACCGTCAGGCGCCGGTTCGCGCGCACCGCGCCGTGGCAGGCCATGGTCGAGAGAATCTCGTCCATATGGGCTTCGATGCGGTCGGAACTGCCGTATTCGGCCAGATCGGAAAGCACATCGCGTACCAGCGCCGCAACGTCGGAGCCACGCAGGGTTACCGGAATCTGCCGCACCAGCAGGGACTCTTCACCGGCGACGTCCACCAACAGGCCCAGCCGCGTAAACACCGCAGCATGCTCCTGCACCAGGCCCACTTCCCGCTCACTGACGGCGATCGCCTCCGGCACCAGCAAGGGCTGCCCGGGTATGGCATCGAGTGCTCTTGCCGCTTTCAGGCGCTCATAGGTAATCCGCTCGTGCGCGGCGTGCATGTCCACCAGCACCAGGCCCTCGGCGTTTTCCGCCAGGATATAGATGCCCTTGAGCTGGGCCAGGGCGTAGCCCAGCGGCGGCACCGCCTCGGGTGCCTCGGCCACGGGCAGCGAGGCAGGGTGCAGGCCGGCGTAGCTACGCACCTGCTCTCCCGCCTGGCCCGCCGCCAGCGTGGCCGCGGGGCGATATGCCCCAGGCGGGTATGCCCCAGGCGGGTATGCCCCAGGCGGGTATGCCCCAGCCGAGTCAGCCCCGGGGGCACCCCAGCCCAGGCCGGGCTGGGTGGCGATTTCGCCCGTTGCCGTATCGACAGCAAGACCTTCCGCGGTCGCCACCGGCGGCGGCCCGGCAGCGGGCCTGACGTCGGCAAGGGCGCGATGCAGGCCACTGAAAATGCACTGGTGCACCGCTCGGCTGTCGCGGAAACGCACCTCGTGTTTGCCCGGGTGCACATTCACATCCACCTGCGCCGGGTCCAGTTCGAGATAGAGGACAAAGGCGGGATGACGCCCGTGGTAGAGCACATCGCGGTAGGCCTGCTTGACCGCGTGCGCCACCAGTTTGTCGCGAATCACCCGGCCATTGACAAAGAAATACTGCAGGTCGGCCTGGCTGCGGGAGAACGTGGGCAGACCCAGCCACCCCCACAGACGCATATCGCCGCGGTCAACCTCAATGAACAGGGCCTGCTCCATAAAAGCCGGCCCGCACACCGCCGCCACCCGACGCTGTCGCTCGGCATCGGCATGAGCGCCCGCCAGGCTGTGAATCACCTTGCCGTTGTGGCGCAAGGTGAAGCCGACGTCGAAGCGCGACAGGGCCAGGCGCTTGACCACTTCCTCCAGATGATTGAATTCTGTCTTTTCCGTGCGCAGAAACTTGCGCCGTGCCGGTGTGTTGAAGAACAGGTCGCGCACCTCCACCGTGGTGCCGCGCGGGTGCGGCGCGGGGCGCAGCCGTACGTCCATGTCGCGCCCCTCACAGAGGGCACTGCAGCCCTCGCTGGTATCATCACGATGATTGCTGGTGAGCGTCAGGCGCGACACCGAGCCAATCGACGCCAGCGCCTCGCCGCGAAATCCCAGGCTGCCCACCCGCTCCAGGTCGTCCAGCGAGGAAATTTTGCTGGTTGCGTGACGCGACAGCGCCAGGGGCAGGTCGTCCGCATCCATGCCCGCGCCGTTATCGCGAATACGAATGAGTTTGCAGCCCGCGGATTCGATATCGATCTCCACACGGGTGGCACCAGCGTCGAGGCTGTTCTCAAGCACTTCCTTCACCACGGAAGCGGGCCGCTCGACCACCTCGCCGGCAGCGATCTGGTTGGCTAGCCTCGGGCTGAGGAGCTGAATTCTTGACATGGGCAGGGCTGCAGTCTGGTTCAGGTCGCGGGAATTTTCAGCGTTTGACCCACCATGATATGCGAGGAGTCACGCAGGCCGTTATGTTCTCGCAGGCGCCGAACCGGCACGTTGAAACGCTGGGCGATACCGGAGAGTGTATCACCCCGGGCAATGGTGTACTCCTGATCACCCTGCTGTTTGCGCTGGGCGATAAGGGTACCGGGGGGCGGCTGAGCCAGGAACCAGTCGCGAATACCGGCGTGAATGGCCTGCGCCACCTTCTGCTGGTAAGCGCGCGTACTCAGCTTCTGCGCCTCGCCAGGGTTGGAAATAAAGCCCGTCTCCACCAGGATCGACGGAATATCCGGCGACTTCAGCACCGCAAAACCGGCCTGCTCCACGTTGCGCTTGTGCAGCCGGGCCACCGTGTCCATGCGCGACAACACCTTGCCACCCACCTTGAGGCTGTGGTCCAGAGTATTGGTCATGGAAAGGTCCGTGAGCACGCTCGCCAGCACATCATCCTTGTCACCCAGGCGCACCCCGCCAATCAGGTCGGCTTCGTTTTCACGCTGGGCGAGGTAACTGGCGGCCGTACTGGTGGCGCCGCGGGTGGACAATGCGTACACCGACGCACCGTTGGCTTCACGGCGGGTAAACGCATCGGCGTGAATGGAGACAAACAGGTCCGCCTGGCGCTGGCGCGCAAGGTCGCGGCGACCCTTGAGGCTGATGTAGTAATCACCCGTGCGAATCATGCTCGGACGGAAGCCTTCATCGCGCTTGAGCAATGACTCGAGCTCCCGGGAGATGGCCAGCACGATATCCTTCTCGCGCTGACGATTGGGGCCGATGGCACCCGGATCCTCGCCGCCGTGGCCGGCATCAATAGCGATGATAATGTCGCGATTGCCGCGATCGGTGGTGGCGGCGGTCTTTACCGGCTCTGGCGCCGCGGACGGGCTGCTGACAGGGTTGCGGTCGTACAGATCCAGCACCAGGCGATCGCCGGTTTGTGCCTGTGCATTGGCTTTCAGCGCGAAGCTGCGCGGGTCCACCGCAGCACGCACGTCGAAGACGACGCGCAGGTCGCGGCCCTCACGGACCCCCGAACGCACCAGGGAGATTGGCGTATTTTCCAGCGCGAGTCCGCCCAGGCTCGCTTTCAGGGAAGCTTCGCTGACATCAAGCACAATGCGGTCGGGGTTGCTCAGGGTCAGCAGGCGATGCTCCGCCGGACCGGTCAGGTCAAAAACGATTCGCGTGTGATCCGGCGCGCGCCACAGACGGACGCCATGCACCTCTACCGCCAGCGCCGTTGATGCGCACAGGCACCACAACACCAGACTCGCCCAGAAACCCCTGTTCATCTCACTCCAGACGTGTATCCGTCGCTACGCTCGGGCCGCGGATTGCCACCGAGACAGGATACGTTCACCCGCATCACTCCTGGCCTGCACCTGCAGGCTGCGCCCACTGCCCGCTGCCGCTATGGTAATCGCTAAATCTGCCGGGGGCAAAACTCCGTGGCCGCGCTCGGGCCACTCTACCAGGCAGAGACTGTGTGGTCCGAAGTAATCGCGAATGCCCATGAATTCGAGCTCCGTCGGATCCCCCAGGCGGTAGAGGTCGAAATGGAAAACCTCGAGCTCACCAAACTGATAAGGCTCTACCAGCGTGTAGGTGGGGCTTTTCACTGCACCGCGGTGGCCCAACCCTTGCACCACGCCCCGGCTCAGGGTGGTCTTGCCCATACCCAGGCCACCGCACAGGTACACCACGGCGCCGGGCTCGCAGGCCTCAGCCAACGTGGCGCCCAAAGCCACCATTGCGTCCTCATCAACCGCGGAAAGCACTGCGTCTACACTCACCCGAGCAGCTTCCGCAGGGGCCCCATGAGATCACTGGCAAGCAGGCCACGCTGTCCGTCGCGGGCCGCCTCATCCGCGGCTGCGCCGTGCACACAGGCGCCCAGGGCGGCCGCCGTCTGCGGGCTCAAGCCCTGTGCAAGCAGCGCCCCAATGATACCGCTGAGGACGTCACCCATGCCGCCGGACGCCATTCCGGCGTTGCCGTAATCCGACAGCAGGCGCTGTTCGCCGCTGACAATCAGGCTGCCGTTGCCCTTCAGCACCACGGTGCCACCAAGCCGCTCCTGCAGGGCAACCGCGGCGGCAAAGCGGTCGTTTTGCACCGCGCCGCTGGCACTGCCCAGCAACCGGCCCGCTTCACCGGGGTGCGGCGTATACACGCGGTTTTCCCGCCTCGCTGCGGCACCCTCCGGGGCGACCGCCAGCAGGTTGAGGGCGTCGGCGTCCAGCACCATCGGCAGGGACGACGCCAACGCCACCTGAAAAAGCTGGCCGGACCAGCTGCTGCGGCCGAGGCCAGGCCCCAGCACCAGCACGTCGGCGCTGTCGAGCAGTGGCCGCAACTCCTGGCCAGAGCGCACCCCGCTGACCATCGCCTCGGGGGTACGCGCCACAATCGCCGGCAGGTGTTCGGGCCGCGTGGCCACGCGCACCAGCCCGGCACCGCTGCGCAGGGCCGCCTCGGCGGCCAGCGCCACTGCACCGGAAAACCCGTGATCGCCGCCAACCACCAGCACCGTGCCGTAATCGCCCTTGTGGCTGGCAGCAGGGCGCTCGGGCCATGCGGCCAGCAAACGCTGCAGATCGAGACGACGCCAGGCGGGCAAAACAGCCTGGAAGGCCTCCATGGGCACGGCGAGATCGGCAAACTCCAGCTGGCCAACACAATCCGGCGCATGCAGGGTAAACAGCCCGCGCTTGCAGGCGATAAAGGTCACAGTGAGATCGGCGCGCACCGCCGTGCCGAGCACGCGCCCGGTATCCGCACACAGCCCGGAGGGAATATCCAGCGCCACCACCGGCAGGTCCGCAGCGTTCAGCGCCTCGATGGCGGCGATAAAAGGCGCGCGGACGTCACCGCCAAGCCCGGTGCCCAGCAGGGCATCCACCAGCACGCCCTGTGCCTGGAGTTCGTCCTGCGCAAACGGCACCACGGGTACGCCACTGGCCAGCGCCTGTTCGCGGGCCCTCAGTGCATCACCGCCTATCCTGGCCGGGTCTCCCACTTGCAACACGCGCACCGGGATATTGCGGCGCTGCGCCTGATCGGCGAGCAGATAACCGTCGCCGCCATTATTCCCGGTGCCGCAGAGCACCTGCAGCAGCGCAGGCTGCGGCCAGCGCAGCAACAACTGGCGCAGGGCGGCGGACGCCGCACGGGACATGAGCAGCGCACCGTCAATGCGCGCCTGGTCAATGGCCCACCGGTCCAGCGCACGGCTCTCACTGGCACTGTACAGCCCCTCGTGCTCCCACTCGCTGCAATCCAGCCTGACTGACGTCGCCAAAACCCACCTCGCGCTGCTAAACTCACGGGCTCAGGATACGCCCGCAAGCCCGCGGATTATAGGCAGCTTTCTTTGCCCGGCCCAGCCCCATGCGACGCAAACACCGATGGCACCAGCACTGACACCAGAGCGCCAGATTGCCCTGCGCCAGCAAATCGATGGCTGGGTGGCGGAGCTGGGGTTCAGCCAGTGGGCGGTCAGCGACATTCACCTTGAGGCGCATGAGCCCTACCTGCAGAAGTGGCTGGATGCCGGCTATCACGGGGATATGGCCTACATGGCGCGCCACGGCCTGCGTCGGGCACGGCCTGCCGAGTTAGTACCCGAGACCTGCAGGGTCATTACCGTGCGACTGAACTACCTGGCCGCCGACACACAACCGCTACAGGTGCTGGGCGCGGCGGACAAAGCCTACATTTCCCGCTATGCGCTCGGCCGCGACTACCACAAGCTCATGCGCAAGCGCCTCGCCCGGCTCGCCGAGCTGATTCAGGCTTCCGCCGCAGGCGGCCAGTACCGCGCGTTCGTCGACAGCGCGCCGGTACTGGAACGCGCACTGGCAGAGCGTGCCGGCATGGGCTGGCTGGCCAAGAACACCATGCTGATCAACGAGCGCGCCGGCTCCTGGTTTTTCCTCGGCGAAATCTACACCGACCTGCCACTGGACGCCGACCCGCCACAGGCCAGCAAGCACTGCGGCAGCTGCAGTGCCTGCTTGAGCGTGTGCCCCACCGACGCCTTTGCCGGCCCCTTTGAACTGGACGCGCGTCGCTGCATTTCCTACCTGACCATCGAGCATCACGGCAGTATTGACCCGAGCCTACGCCCGCTGCTGGGCAACCGGGTATTTGGCTGCGATGACTGCCAGCTGGTCTGCCCCTGGAACAAGTTCGCGCGCCACAGCGATGAGACCGATTTCCAGCCGCGCCACAACCTGCACGACAGCGAGCTGGTGACGCTGTTTTTGTGGGACGAGGACACGTTTCTGCAACGCACCGAAGGCTCAGCCATCCGGCGCATCGGCCACGAACGCTGGCTACGCAACCTGGCCGTGGGCCTGGGGAATGGTCCCGCCACAGCGAGCGCCATCGTGGCGCTGGAAACCCGCCTGACACACCCCTCTGCGCTGGTGCGCGAGCACGTCGGCTGGGCGCTGGAGGTACTCAGGGCGCGCGCAGAAAATGCTCCCGGTAGTAGCGCAGTTCGGCAACCGATTCACGAATATCATCCAGCGCCTGGTGGCTCCCGGCCTTGACCACACCGCTCTCGAGTTCCGGGCGCCACAGTCGCATCAGTATCTTCAGCGTGCTCACGTCCAGGTTGCGGTAGTGGAAAAAAGCCTCCAGCTGCGGCATGTAACGCGCCAGAAAGCGGCGATCCTGACAGATGGTGTTGCCACACATGGGCGAGCTGCCCGGCAGAACCCAGTCAGCCAGGAAGGCGAGCGTCATCGCCTCGGCCTCGGCGCTGTCGATGCGGCTCTTGCGCACGCGCTCGACCAGCCCGGAGCGGGTGTGGTGTGTGGTGTTCCATTCGTCCATACCCGCCAGCACCGACTCGGACTGATGGATGGCGATAACCGGTCCTTCGGCGAGGGTACGCAGTTGACTGTCGGTGACGATCGTCGCCATCTCAATCACAACATCCCGCTCCGGGTCGAGGCCGGTCATTTCCAGATCCACCCAGATCAGGTTATCTTGCTGCATACCATCACACCCTGTTGTCCTTTCCGCGCGAGGCAGTGTAACAAATTGCCTGTACAGCGCCACGTCGGCCCCCAATAATGCAGCGATGAGCAAACGCAAACTGAGCCGTCAGCAGAGCTTTCGCATCCGCAGGATCCAGGAGGAGCGCAGCGCCCGCGCGCAGCGCCGCGACGCCCGGGCCGACGAGGCGCTGGGGGCGGGTGAGCTAGGGGCAGAGCAGACCGGGCTGGTGATCGCACACTACGGCACCCAGGTCGACATAGAGGATGCCGACAGGCACACCCAGCGCTGCCACCTGCGCGCCAACCTGGAGGGCCTGGTCACCGGCGACCGGGTGACCTGGTGCCCGGGCGAGAGCACCGGCGTCGTGGTCGCGCGCGAACCGCGGCACAGTGAACTGCGCCGGCCAGACCCCTACGGCAAAATGAAAACCATCGCCGCCAACATTGACCAGATACTGGTGGTTATCGCCCCCTTTCCGGAACCGCACGCCAACCTCATCGACCGCTATCTGGTGGCCGCCGAGGTCGTGGGCATAGAACCCGTACTGGTGCTCAACAAATGCGACCTGCTGACCGCTGATGCCGCGCTGCACGCACGCTTGCACGCAATGCTGGCGATCTACCCGACCCTCGGCTACCGCGTGCTCGAAGTGAGCAGCCAGAGCGGCAGCCTGGAGGAGTTGCAGCAGGCGCTGCAGGGCCGCATCAGCGTGTTTGTCGGGCAATCGGGTGTCGGCAAGTCATCTTTGGTGAACACGCTGTTACCGGAAGCGGAGCTGCGGGTGGGCGAGCTTTCCGCACTGCGCCAGAAGGGCACGCACACCACCACCACCGCGCAGCTGTTCCACCTGCCGGGCGGCGGCAGCCTTATCGACTCACCCGGGATACGCGAATTCGGCCTGTGGCACATGCAGCGCGAGCAGGTGGAGCAGGGTTTCAGGGAGTTTCGCGCACTGCTGGGCCACTGCCGCTTTCGCGACTGCAGCCACAAGCATGAGCCCGGCTGCGCCATTCTGGACGCAGCCGCCCAAGGTGCAATCAGCGCTGCCCGCCTGGACAGCTACCGCCACATCGTGGAAAGCCTGGATCAACCCGGCTGAGCAGGCGCTGCCTGCGCGAGGCAGCCCAGGGCCTGCCCGAGACGGGTGGCACTGCCCGCGGCCAGCGATTCATCCCAGCTGACCGCGCCTTCCGGGAACAACAGGATCACAGTGGAGCCCAGCTTGAACCGGCCCATCTCCTCCCCGCGGGCGAGCCGCACGGGAGCAGGCAAGGTGCGGTAGTCCCGTTCGCGCAGGCTGCGCGGGGGCGGCGCCACCTGTCCCTCCCACACCGTATCGATACCGGCGACAATCATCGCTCCCACCAGCACCATGGCCATCGGCCCGGCCGGGGTATCGAAGTAGCAGACCAGCCGCTCGTTGCGCGCAAAGAGGCGATCCACACCCTCTGCGGTGGTGCTGTTGACTGAGAAGAGCTTGCCCGGCACGTAGCGCGTGGCCACCAACTCACCATCAATCGGCATGTGCACGCGGTGGTAGTCCTTGGGCGACAGGTAAATAGTGGCGAAGTGGCCATTGCGAAACTGCGCGGCGCGCTCGTCGTCACCCCCCAGTAACGCCCAGGTGGAAAAATGGCGGCCCTTGGCCTGCAGCAGGCTGTGCTCTTCGATACGCCCGAGCTGACTCACCATGCCATCCGCCGGGCACACCAGTTCAGCCTCGGCCAATGGCCGCGCGCCGGGCCGCAGGCGGCGGGTAAAGAAGGCATTGAAGTTCGCGTAGGCCTCCGGGTAGCGCTCCTCGGCTTCACTCATGTTCACCCCAAACGCTCGAATGAACGCGGCAATCAGCCCGTTTTTCAGCCATCGGGGATGCCGCAACTCGGCGAACCAGCCGACCACGCGGGACAGCGCATGCTGTGGAACCAGGTACTGCAGCAGAACGAACAGGGCTTTCATGGTATCGGAATTCCGGGCATGGGTACGGGGCGCAGCCCTCAGGCCGCGACCCGTACCTTAGCAGAAAAGCGCCCGGGGAGCAGCGCTAGAGCTGCTCTTCGGCGAACGCCGCCAGACGCGAACGGACAATGCCGTTGACGTGCATGATGCCCGCATGCGGGTAGGCCTTGGTTTTCTCCACCAGGTAGGTGAGCCCAGAGGTCAACGGCGAGATGTACTTGTTGTCGATCTGCGCCAGGTTACCAAGGACGACGATCTTCGAGTCGGCGCCCACCCGACTGATCACCGACTTCAGCTGGAACTGGCTCAGGCCCTGGGCTTCATCAATGATGATATAGGCGTTATTGAATGAGCGGCCGCGCATGAAATTGAGCGACTTGAACTGGATATTGGCGCGCTCCTTCACGTAGGCAATGCTGCCATGGCAGGACTCGTCCGTGCCGTGCAGGATCTCCAGGTTGTCGTCGAAAGCGGCGAGCCAGGGCGCCATCTTCTCCTCCTCGGTGCCCGGCAGGAAGCCGATGTCCTCGGCAATCGGTGGTGTCGAGCGCGCGACAATGAGCTTGCTGAAACGTTTCTGCTCGAGAATCGCGTGCAGGCCGTAAGCCAGCGCCAGCAGGGTCTTGCCGGAGCCCGCCGGGCCCGTCATCACCGTCATGTCGACGTTGTCGTTCTCGAGCAGCGACATCGCCATGGCCTGTTCCAGGTTGCGCGGCGCCAGCCCCCAGAAACGGCGGTGCATCAGCTTGTCGCGGCTGTCGCAGTGTAAATACACATAGTCGCTGTCTATCCGCTTGACGAACGCCATGAAGGCCTGGTCGTCATACAGGAACATGTTCGGGTACACGTTGGGCAGGGAGCGGCGGGGAATCCGGTGCAGCGTGCAATCCCCTTCCCGCAGCGTATCCACCTCGGATATATCGGACCAGAAATCCCCCTCGATGTGCTCGTAGCCCCGAGCCAGCAGGTCGATATCGTCCAGCACCCGGTCGCGACGGTAGTCCTCCACGTGCATCAGGCCGGATCCCTTGGCCTTGATGCGCATGTTGATGTCCTTGGTGACCAGGCAGACAAACGCCGCGGGGTTTTCTGCCTGCAAGCGCAGAGCCACGTTGATGATACGGTTGTCGTTGGCCTGGTCCTGCGTCACGTCCAGGTAGGGTACATCGCTGTCATCGCTGAGCAGCTGGTCAGGGTAGATGGCCAGTGTTCCGGGCACCCCTTCCAGGTTGCTACCCGGAATGGGCACCCCCGACTGGATTTCCTGTGGGGACGCCGTGTCGACCACCTTGTCGATCATCTGGATGGCAATGCGCGCCTCGCGACTCACCGTCTTTTCATGCCGGTCCTTGATGTGGTCCAGCTCCTCCAGAACGGTCATGGGGATAACAACGTGGTGCTCGTTGAAGGCTGTCACTGCGGTGGGGTCGTGCAACAGCACATTGGTATCCAGAACATACGTCTTCTTGATGACGGCCTTCAGTGTGGTTTTTTCTACGCGCAGGGGTGAGCCTGAGTCCATAGTAAAGTCCTCATGGGTGGGCGTTCAGAGCAGGAGAGTAAGGGGCGTGTGGAGGGTGTTGCCGGCGTTGCGAGCCGGGGTGAGGGTGAGCGAAACGAACAGCGTTGTTTCAAAAGCGCTTCCTGGTAAAGGCGAAACCAAAGCGTTGCCTGATTACAAACCCTGGGCTACACAATGTCAACGACCGATGAATCCCTGACAGCCCCGCGGTTTTCGGCTAGGATAGCGTGCTTGTTTAGCCACCAGCCAAAGACTCGATTGCCGCGATGCTCAACTCGGACTCTCTCGCCCAGCTCAAGGGCCTCAAATCCCAGATGGAGGCCGAGAAAGAGCGCGCCGACGCGGTGATCAAGGGCACTCAGTCCCGCTACGGCTTTGCCGTACTCGCCGATGGCCGGGAAATTTTCGTGCCGCCGGACGAAATGCTCAAGGCATTCCCGGATGACCGGGTTCGCGTCTGCATCCGCCCCTCGGGCGACAACAAGCTTGTCGCCGATATCGAGAAATTGCTGGACAGCCCCCTCGGCGACTTCAGCGGTCGCTGCGTGCGCAAGGGCAAAGCGCTGTTTGTGCAACCCGACCTGCCGCAGCTGAAGCGGTGGCTGTTCATACCGCCGCACGCCCGCAACGGCGTGCGCGAGGGCGACTACCTGCGCTGCGCGATCCTGCGCCACCCGATTCGGGACGGCAAGCCGCAGGCCAAAGTGCTGCAGGTGCTTGGCAACGACCAGACACCGGGTATCGAGAATCTCTACAGCATCGCCAAATACCGGCTGGCGCCCAACTGGAGTTCACCGGCGCTGCGCGACCTGGAGAAACAACTCTCGGACGCGCGCCCGCTCGCCAGTGAGGGGCGCCAGGACCTTACCGATCTCGAGTTTGTCTCCATCGACGCGGCCAAAACCCAGGATATCGACGACGCGCTGTACGCGGACATCAGCAGCGATGGCTGGACCCTCTACGTCGCCATCGCCGACCCCAGTGCCTGGGTGCCCGCCGACTCCAGCCTGCGACAGGACATCGCCGCACGTGGCACCACCGTCTACTTTCACGGTGACGTTCTGCCCATGTTGCCCGAACAAATGGCCCAGGACACCTGCGCCCTGTCCGAAGGCAATGACCGGGCGGCCCTGGTGTGCAAGATTTCCGTGAGTGACAGCGGCCAGGTGGGCGCCTTCGAGTTCGTGGAAGCCATCGTGCGCTCGCGCGCCAAACTCTCCTATTTTGCCGTGGACCGCTACCTCAACGGCCACGGCGACGACCTGATGAGCCATGCCACACCGCTGGAAGCGCTCTATCAGGTCTACCGTGCGCTACGCGCGCAGCGCGAGGCCAGTGAACTGGTAATGGAAGATCGGCGCGAATACCGCTGGATTCTCAATGACCAGAAACAGATCGAAACCATCGAGCCGCACGAGAAGCTGCTATCGCAGAAGCTGGTCGAAGAATGCATGATCGCCGCCAACCGGTGCGCGGCCCGCTTCCTCGCCGAGCGTGAGGGCAGTGGGCCGTTTGTCACCCACCCCGGTTTTCGCGCTGACCGCCTCGAGGAATGCCGGAAGTTTCTCGCCCTGCACGCCCCGGAGGTTGCGGAACTGGACCCGACATCGCGGGAGGGGTACCGGGACATCATGCGCCGGTTGGCCGCCAGCGAGAACCAGCTGCCGCTGCGCGCCATGATCAACCGCCTGCTCACCCGCGCGGAACTTTCCACACGGGCCGGGCTGCACATGGGCATGGCCCTGGAATGTTATACCAACTGCACCTCACCCCTGCGCAAATATGTCGACTTTCTGGTGCATCTGCAGATCAAGGCCCTGCTGCGGGGGGAACCCGCGCAGCAGGTCAGCGGCGCAGAGCTCAGCGCACTGAAGGAGCGCCTGGGCAATGTCCGCGCTGCCACGCAGGAAGCAGAGCGCTGGCTGGCGAGCAAGTACCTGGCACGTGTCGCCGCCGATAGAAGCGAGGGCTTCAGCGGCCGCATCGTGCACATCAACAGCTCCGGCATGAGCGTGCGCCTGCTGGATTGTGGGCTGGAGGGCTTTGTCGACCTGCGCAAGGACCCGGAAAAATTCAGCTACGACAAATGGACTGCCAGCCTCACCAGCACCACACGGCGCTTCCACCTGGAACAGACCGTGGAGCTGGACTACCTGGGTTGCGACACGGAAAACAACTACCAAACGCTGTTCGCGGTGCGCCCCGGCAGTGGCCTGAAACCGCCGAAAGACGCCGGCGCAGGCGAGGCGTCAACCTGAGATCATCCGGCGCGCCCCGGCAGCGGGGCGCTGCTCAGAAACTGGCGTTGCCGGGTGTGCGCGGAAAGGGAATGGCATCACGCACATTCTCCATGCCCGTGACATAGTTGAGCAAACGCTCAAAGCCCAGGCCAAAACCGGCGTGCGGGACACTGCCGTAGCGGCGCAGATCGCGATACCACCACAACTCTTCACGCACCAAGGGATCCATGCGGGCATCCAGCACGTCCAGACGCTCCTCACGCTGACTGCCACCGATGATTTCACCGATGCCGGGAGCCAGCACGTCCATCGCCGCCACCGTCTTGCCGTCGTCATTCAGGCGCATGTAGAACGCCTTGATCTCTTTCGGGTAGTTCATGACCACCACCGGGCGCCCCACATGGATCTCCGCCAGGTAGCGCTCATGCTCCGAGGCTAAGTCCACGCCCCAGGTCACCGGGAACTCGAAGGATTTGCCACAGTTCTGCAGGGTCTTCACCGCCTCGGTGTAATCCATGCGTTCGAACGGGCTATCCACTACCGTGCGCAGCCGCTCCATGACGGTGTTGTCTATACGCTGCTGGAAAAAAGCCATGTCGTCTTCGCACTCCTCAAGCACCCGGGCAAAGACATGCTTGAGCAGCGACTCCGCCAGGTTCGCATTGGCCTGCAGGTCGGCAAACGCCACCTCGGGCTCCACCATCCAGAACTCCGCGAGGTGGCGACTGGTGTTGGAGTTCTCCGCGCGGAAGGTCGGGCCGAAGGTGTACACCTTGCTCATGGCAAGGCAGTAGGACTCCACTTCGAGCTGTCCGGACACGGTGAGAAAGGCATCCCCGGCAAAGAAGTCGGCGCGATGGTCTACCGACCCGTCGGGATTACGCGGCAGGTTGGCAAAATCCAGCGTGCTGACCCGGAACAGTTCGCCGGCACCTTCACAGTCGCTGCCGGTGATGATGGGCGTATTGACCCAATAAAACCCCTCCCGGTGGAAATAACTGTGGATCGCGTTCGCCAGGGTATGGCGCACCCGCGTGATGGCACCAAAGGTGTTGGTGCGGGGGCGCAGATGTGCCTGGGTACGCAGGTACTCAAACGTGTGACGCTTCTTGGCGATCGGGTAGGTTTCGGCGTCATCCACCCAGCCCAGCACCTCCACGCGGCTGGCCTGAATCTCCACGGCCTGCCCCTGGCCCTGGGAGGCCACCAGCTCACCGCGTACGGCAACCGCGCACCCGGTGGAAAGTTTGATGATCTCGCTCTCATAGTTGTCCAGGCTCGCGGGCACCACGGCCTGAACAGGATGAAAACTGGTGCCGTCATGAATCGACAGAAACGAAATACCGGCCTTGGAGTCGCGCTTGCTGCGCAGCCAGCCCTTTACGGTAACCTCGCTGCCAACAGGCAGCTCACCTTTGAGGACGGCAACAACCGGACTGTGGTCAGACATGGGGTGGCTCTCCCGCGTGAGCATAGAAAGAAAGCCGCGCAGCATACCCAAAGCCCGGCGCGGCCGCCACAGCCAGGGCGCTCAGCGCGCAATGCGGTTGATCGTACTGCCGTTGAGGTCCGCGCCCTCGATAATACCCTTGTCCGAGAAGCTCAGGGCCAGCACCGGGTGCCTGGCCCGCGCCAGGCGGACGTTGCCACCGGCCGTTTGCACCAGGTCAACCTCACCGTGCAACCCTACCTCCCAACCCACGGTATTGCGGAACGATACCAATGCGTCCGTGGTCATGAACAGGATAACCTTGGCGGCGCGGGTGGCGCCCGGCGGCAGCTCCGCGGGCCCGGCCGAGGAGGCGTAGTAGGCGACCGGCTCGCCGTCAACCAGCAGCGTACCCTCACCGTATTGCCCCCCAACACCGAAACCCATATTGACGATATCCGGGAACACCAGCACACCACGCGCCTTGGTCAGCAGGGCGTTGACCCCCGGCGAGTAACGCCGTAGATCATCCAGCGCCGCATCGGATTTCGCTTCGATGGATTCGCGGGTATCGGCGCCCGCCGGCACCGTCGCCAGGCCCAGCAACAGGGCCATGACTGCCGCTGCACCGTGCTGCATCAGTGTGGTCATCCGGCGCACTCCTGCCCCACCCACTCCTGCGACAACTGCCACAAGCGCTCGGCGGCCTCCGCGTCCACCGCCCACGGATGGACGCCGCCCAGGCTCTTGCCGTCAGCCGGCTCTGCGACCTGGCAATCCTCGAGATAGAGGCCACCCTGGCCCTCCAGTTCAGGCGCGGTCGCCGCCCAGACTGAGGTTGCCGCGCCCTGCGGCACGGATTTGAATGCCATCTTTCCGCCCGGAAACGAGGCGGCAATCCGCTCCATGTCTTCCCGGTCCAGGTGGCGCCCCAGCTCCGTGCTGATCGCGCCGGGATGTACCGCAAAAGCGCGTACATGGCTGGCCGCCATGCGCGCATCCAGCGCAAGGGAAAACAACACATTGGCGGTTTTCGACTGCCCATAGGACTGCCATTTGTCGTAAGGGCGCTGCTGGTAGTTCGGGTCCTCGAAATCCATCGCGGCAAAGCTGTGGCCCGCAGAACTCAGGTTGACCACCCGCGCCGCACGCTGCGGTGAACCCGCGGCCTTCAGGGCGGGCAGCAGCAGGCAGGTCAGCAGGAAATGGCCCACGTGATTGGTGCCCAGCTGCATCTCGAAGCCCTGGGCTGTGCGGCCGAGGGGGCAGGCCATGACACCCGCGTTGTTGATCAGCAGATCGATTTTCGGGCAGGCTTGCAGCAGCCCCGCGGCGGCCTCGCGCACCTGCTCTAGGTCCGCCAGGTCGAGCAGTGCCGAGTCCAGCCTTCCCGGCAGATTTTCCGCGCGCAGGGTGTCCAGCGCCGCATCCAGCTTGCTCCGGTCACGACCCAGCAGGTACACCGTGGCACCGGCGCCGGCAAGCGCTCGCGCCGTCTCCACGCCCAGGCCAGCGGAGGCCCCGGTTACCAGGGCCACCCGCCCGGTTAAATCCTGCCCTGCAATCACATCACTTGTCGTGGACTCGAATCCGAATGTACGCATCTGCTGCTTTCCTCTTCTGTTCTGTTATCGTAAGCCATTGTGCCGGGCTATGCTGCGCCGTGTAAGCCCGGGCCGTCAATCTTCGCACGGAAAATGCCATGAAAAATCGTCCTGCAGCACCTTTTGAGCGCTGCGCTTATCTGAGCTTCGCCACGCGCAAGCGCAACGGCGATTTCGTACCCACGCCGGTGTGGTTTGCACCGGATAACGGGGTGTACTACCTGTTTTCCGCAGGCGATGCGGGCAAGGTCAAGCGCCTGCGCAATTTCAGTAGCGCGCGCATCGCGCCCTGCACGGTCAGCGGCCGGCTGACGGGTGACTGGCACGAGGCAAACGCCTACCTGGTGGACTCACCGGCGGAAATCGCGCAAGCCCTCGCCGCCTTGCGCCGCAAGTACGGCTGGCAGATGCGCGGGCTGGATGCGCTATCGCGACTCGGCAGCAAGCTGCACAAGCGAGCCTATATCCGAGTTGAGCCCGCCTCGCCTGACGCCTGAACACCGCCTGCCCGACGGCCCTGCCGGACCCGCTCCAGCTGTGCCGCGTACTCGCGCCGCTCGCTGGAAAGGCTGGCAGCGTCGATTGCCTGCTGCAAGAGCCGTTCCGCCGCACCGTACTGCTGCAGCTTGAAGTGGATGATACCGGTGGCCGCGAGCAGCGCGCTGTCTCCCGGCTGCAGGTCCAGGGCCCTGCGGTACTGCAGCAGGGCCTCATCCCAGTCACCGCTCTCTCCAGCCATGTCACCGCGCCAGGCGAGGTAGTAGGGGTTGCGCTCGCGGTAGCGCTGAATGCGCGCCAACCAGGCATCGCGCTCACGGCTGCGCCCGGTCTGGTCATATAACAGCGCCAGGTTGTTCATCGCCGAACGCTCTCCGCTGTCGCGCTCCAGCGCCTGCAGCAGTGCCCATTCCACCGCCTCGAGTTGCCCGGTTTGGCGGTAGATTGCCCCCAGATTGACCCAGAGCAGCGGAAGATCGGGGCTCTGGCGCAAGGCGTTGACCACACGCATCCACGCAACGGGGAGATTCCCTTCCGCCAGCGCCACCATGGCCAGATTGTTGTCGTGCAGCGCCGCGGCCTCACGGTCAGCCAGCAGGCGCGATGCCGCAATGTCGCGCGCCTGCAAAGGGTCGATATCCACCATGAACTGCTCGCCATGCGGCATGCGGACCATCACATTGACATGCACTCGCATGGTCAGCCGTTCGCCGACGCGGGTCCACTGGGGACGGACGTCCAGCCACTGATAGCGCGCGTCCAGCCCCGCCGCCCGGGCCAGAGCGACAAACAGATGGGCAAAAGACAGGCAATTGGCATCACCGCTGGCAAACACCTGCTCCGCGCTACCATCTGCCGCAGGATTGTAACCAACACCCAGTGCACCTGCGCCACGCACCGCTTCGTGCAGGCCCAGAAGGCGCGCGCGCGGCCCCGTCTCGCGCGGCGCGTAACGGGCCACGAAGTCGTGCATCTGCGGGGTGACCAGTAACAGTGGGTCGGCGCCGGACGCGGTGGCCACATCAGCTGCAGGCAGCTGCTTGCCACTGTCCAGCAACAGGGCTGGCAGGCTGTCCAGGTCAAGCGACGGTGCGCCCAGCGAGCCACAGGCACTCAGAGCCGCCGTGAGCACCGCCCACACACCCGCCCGCAGCAACCTGCTTGCTTGCATAAGCTACTCCGTTGCTCACAACAGACGGTGATGTCCTGCCTCAAGTATAGCGGATCCGCCGGCAGGGCCTCAGGGTCAAGCGGCGGTGTGCAGGCCGCACTCGCGACCATCATGCACTTTGGTGGGGTCAAAATAGTGGCGGCAGGTGGGCAGCTGGTGGCGCTGCATGTAGTCCTCGACGTCGGCCTCGGACCAATAGAAGATGGGCGCCACCTTGAGAATGCCCCGATCATCGAGGGAAACAATATCCAGTGTCTTGCGATGCTCGGTTTCCTCGCGGCGAATGCCGGTGAGCCAGATTTCCGGCTGCAGGTCCTCCAGCGCCCGCGCGAAAGGCTCCAGCTTTACCTGACGCGTGAACTCGCGATGTCGCTCTTCCTCATCCACGGTGGGAATGCCGCCCATGATGGCGTTGCGCCGCTCCGAGGTCACCAACGGGCTGTAAACGCGGATATCCAGCTCGAGATCGCGAATCAGGCGCTCCGCCACCACATAGGTATCCCGCAGGTTGTAGCCCGTATCGATCCAGACGGTGGGCACCGTGCGGTCAACCTGGCTCACCAGATGCAGCATGAGCGCCGCGTTGCGCCCCATGCTGGTGGTCGCAATGGTCGGACGTCCCTGCGCCAGCGCCCACTCCACTACCGCGGGCGCGCTGGCGCCTCGCAGCATGTCATTGACGCTTTTCAAATCCATGTTTACAACAACCTTGCGTAACAGGTGTACTAGAGAACGCGAACTCTAAAGAATCAAAATTGGGCTGACAAATAACTAGATTTTATAAGGTTATACGCAGGCCTGAGCAGATGCGCCACTTTCGCTGGCCCTCAGGCATCATTGCCTCTGCCCGCCGGCGGGACAATACTCTCCGTTCAGCCGATTGGAGGAGAACACCTCATGACCAACTCACTGTGCGAGCGCCTGGGTATCGAGTACCCCATTTTCGCCTTCACCCATTGTCGCGACGTCGTTGTAGCCGTCAGCAAGGCCGGGGGCATTGGTGTACTCGGGGTGGTGGGTTTTACCCCCGAGCAGATGAAGGAAGAGCTGGACTGGATTGACGCCCACATCGGCGACCGTCCCTACGGCGTGGACATTGTTATCCCGCAGAAATACGAGGGCATGGACGCCCTGTCGGCGGAAGACATGGAGAAGCAGCTGTGGGCCATGGTGCCCAAAGAGCACATTGAGTTCGCCGAACAGCTGCTGGCCAATGCGGGTGTGCCGGAGTGGCCGGACGGCAGCAAGACCATGGGCCTGATGGGCTGGACCGACGCCACCGCCACACCGCTTCTGGACGAGGCACTGACGCGCCCGAAATGCCGCCTCATCGCCAACGCCCTGGGCACGCCACCGGCGGAAAAAATCAAACAGGTGAAAGACTCGGGGCGGCTGATTGGCGCCCTCTGTGGCAAGGTGAAACAGGCGGTGCAGCACAAGGAGGCCGGACTCGATTTCGTTGTGGCACAGGGTGGCGAAGGCGGCGGGCACACCGGGGAGGTGGGCTCTATCGTACTCTGGCCGCAAATCGTCGACGCCATTGGCGACCTGCCCATGCTGGCGGCGGGCGGGATCGGCAACGGCAGGCAGATTGCCGCCGCCATGGCGATGGGTGCAGCTGGCGTCTGGACCGGTTCACTGTGGTTGACCGTGGAAGAGGCTCACACCCAACCGGCGCAGAAACAATCACTGCTCAACGCCAGCAGCGAGGACACAGTGCGCTCCCGCGCCTGGACCGGCAAACCCTGCCGCATGCTGAAAAACGACTGGACAGCGGCCTGGGACCGCGCGGACACCCCCGACCCGCTGGGCATGCCCCTGCAGGGGCTGGTGACCTCGGACGGCATTCGCCGCACCGCGGTCTATGCCGATGCCGGCGACTGCCAGAAAATCGCCTTCAATCCCTGCGGACAGGTCATCGGGCAACTGAACACCATCGAGTCATGCCGCCAGGTGATCTACCGGCTGCTGGACGAGTACGTGGATGCCGTCGACAAAGCCGGCGGCCTGTTGCCGAAGGTCTAGCCTTCAAGCAAAGCGCCGGGCCCCGCAGGGTGGCGTGGGCTCAGGCCCGCCCACTCTCCAGTTCATCGTAGAGCGCCAGAAACTGCTGCGTCAGCTTGTGGCTGGGCGCCAGATCCACCAGCGGGCGATGTTCGTGGTGCGACTCACGCATTTTCACCGACGCGCTGAGATAGGTTGCGCACACCGGGTAGCCCTCTTCCTCCAACTCCGCCACGAGCTCCCCCGGCAAGCGCGCCTGACTGTTGAATTGGTTGATCACAATGCCTTCCACCGCGAGGTCCGGGTTGTGATCCTCCTGCAGTTCAGCGATGTTATCCATCAGGGAATAGAGGCTCTGGCGGGCGAAACTGTCGCAGTCGAAGGGCACCAGCACGGTGTCTGCTGCAATCAGGGCGGACTTGGAGTAAAAATTGAAATTGGGAGGGGTGTCGATATACACCCGGTCGTATTCCGCATCCAGCTTTTGCAGCGCATCGCGCAGCTTGTAGATCTTGTAGCGCGACTCCAGCTCGCGCTCCAACTGCGTCAGCACCGGGCTGGAGGGCAGCAGGAACAGGTTTTCCCAGGGTGTTTCCCAGACGAAGGAATCCGGGTTCTGGTGCATCTTGCGCGAACCCACGGTCTGCTTGAACAGCCCGGCTGCGCCCTGCGCCTCAGCCGGAAATGCATCGGCATCAATCTCGCCCACCAGGTAGTGAGTGGTATTGCCCTGCACGTCCAGATCCACAACCAGCGTGCGCAGGCCACGGGCGGCACTGATAGCCGCCAGGTTGCAGGTAATACTGGTCTTGCCCACACCGCCCTTCTGGTTAAATACAACGCGTTTCATGGTTTCGTGCCTCCGGGCGGCTTGCTGCTGGGGCCGGGGAGTGTAGCCAATGCACCCCGTGTTGGGTAGGGGCGGGCTTCAGGCGGCCCAAACGCGACGGTACAGGGCAACGATATCCGTTGCTTCCGGCACGCGCGGGTTATTACCCGGCGAACCGGACGCCAGGGCCTGTGCTGCCATGGTGTCCAGGTTGGCAAACCAGGCTTCCTCGACGATGCCCCACTCCCGGGGGCCGGGCACCTCCAGGTCAGCGGTGAGCTGACGCAGCCCCGCCACCAGGCGATCCGCCGCCTGCGTGTCGCTGTCACGCGCCTGCGCCAGCCCCATGACGCGGGCACACTCCGCATAGCGCTGCGGCGCATGGCCGACCGACCAGGCCGTCACCTCAGGTAGGAGCATGGCGTTACTGAGGCCGTGCGGCACATGAAACAACGCGCCCAGCGGACGACTCATACCGTGAATGAGGGTGACAGACGCGTTGGCAAAGGCGATACCGCCCTGGGTGGCCGCCAGCATCATGGCCTCGCGCGCTTCCCGGTTGTCGGGCTCATCACAGGCCGTGCGCAGGTGCCGGCTGATACTGGCCAGCGCGGTCAGGGCAATGCTGTCAGTAAAGGCATTGGCCTTGCGGCTGACATACGCTTCCAGCGCGTGGCACAGCGTGTCCAGGCCTGTGTCGGCCGTCAGCCGGCGCGGCATGCTCAGGGTCAGCTCAAAATCCACCAGCGCGGCGACCGGCACCAGACCCAGCCCCATACACAGCATCTTTTCCTGAGTGAGCGTGTCGGTGATCACGGCCGCGCGCGTCACTTCGGCACCCGTCCCCGCCGTTGTGGGAATGGCAATGACCGGCAGACCGCTGGGTACCGCAGCCGGCACTGCGAAATCGCGCATAGCACCGCCGTGCAGTGCCAACACCGACACCGCTTTCGCCGTGTCCAGCGAACTGCCGCCTCCCAGCGCCACCAGGCAATCAAAATCCCCACTGCGCAACTGCAACAGACAGGCGGCAACACTGTCTGTTGTCGGGTCGGGAACGCATTCGGCGAACACCGGGCAGGCGATACCGGCGCGCGCAAGCGGCTGCAACAACCGCTGCGCAAAGCCCCGCTCGGCCAGAAAAGGGTCCGTCACCAGCAGCGGCCGGACCAGCCCCAGTTCGCTCAGCGTGTCCAACAGCGTCGCACTGGCACCGGCCCCGATGCGCAGGATGCGCGGCAGGTGAATACTGGCCGGCGCCATAACGCTCACTCCTCAATGCCGAGCAAATGGATCTCGAAAACCAGCGCCGTATTCGGTGGAATAGCGTCACCGGCACCCTGCGCGCCGTAGGCCAGCGCGGGCGGACAGGCGATGCGCCATTTATCGCCAATGCGCATCAGCTGCAGCGCCTCGGTCCACCCCGGAATCACCTCGTGGACACCAAAACGCGCCGGTTCCCCGCGATCCACGGAGCTGTCGAATACCGTACCGTCAACAAAGGTGCCGTGATAATGGGTGACAACATTACTGCGCGGCCCGGGGCTGGCACCCTCCCCCGCCTCCAGCACCTCATACTGTAAACCGCTGGCCGTGGTGCTGACCGCGGGGCGCTGCGCATTGGCCTGCATGAACTGCTCCGCCAAGGCCTCGCGCTTCGCCACCAGCTCGGCGGCAACGGCCTGCTGTTTGGCCTTGATGGCATCGTAACTGGGGTTCAGTTCGCCGTCGGCAAGCAGTGACTGGCGTTCGTTGTACCAGTGCTGCAGGCCCGCCATCACCGCCGCGAGGTCCAGCCCGGGGAAGTCGTTACGCAGCAGCTGGTCGCCAAACTGCAGGCCGAAACCGTAGCTGACTTTGTGTTCATCGGTGGTCAGTTCGACCTCGGGTTGTAGTGGCATGCGGGGCTCCAGGATCGGCTGTTGAAAAGTCGAGTCATAGTATATCAGGGGGGGTGAGGCGTGGGTTGTTGCGGGTGGGGCTGGGTGCTGTGGGTGGGCGCTTCGTGGTGGCGGCCCGTTGGGCCGCCGGGTCAATGAGGCACCGCCAAAAAGCCCATCACCCCAACCTCAGGGCAACTCACTCACCCGGTGCCGCTGATAACGCTCCGCCGTCATTTCCGTATGCCAGACATCAAAGCGCCCGGACTCCAGGTCATCGTAAGCCTGAAAAATCGAATCGTTCACCTCGGGATAAGCGACCTGCCCCCAGGGGCATTCTTCACGCGAGAAAAACCCGGCGTCCAGTGACTCCGGGCCCGGGCACAACGACTCGTCGCTTACACGGGCTCGAAACGCCACATACACCTGATTGATAAACGTGATTGTACCCATCATATAAAATGACAGCTCGGATGCCGGCAGCACCACACCCGCTTCCTCACGCAACTCGCGCGCCGCGCCTTCCGCCAGTGTCTCATCCTGCTCCAGAAAACCGCCTGGTATGGCCCAGGACCCCACCTTGGGGGGCAGGGCACGCTGCACCCAGAGCAGGCGCTTGTCGCAGGCGATAAACGTGGTCACCACGATCATGGGGTGATCGTAGTGCAGACGCGCGCAGGCGGTGCAGCGCCAGTGGTTGCGGGGCTCGCCGCCTACCACGTGGGGTTCCAGCGTTGCGCCACATTGAGGGCAATAACGGGTCATCGGCGCTGCGCCCGATGCGGGCACTTATCCCCTGAGGCTTGAGTGAAAGGGGCAAAAATAGCACTTTGCCTGAACAAAAGCATCGGCACTACACTGTGCGCCTTTCAATTCAAGGAGTGAGGCCGTGCATCGCGACCCCCAGGTGCAACTGTTGCTGACCGGCAACGAAATCATGAGCGGCGACACCGTCGACTCCAATTCGGCCCTGATCGCCCAGCGACTCGCGGACATCGGGCTGGGTATTTACCGCAAGGTCACCGTGGGCGACGACCGGGCACTGCTGTGCCGGGAGCTCACGGCGATGGCCTCCAGTGCGGATATCCTCATCGTCAACGGCGGGCTCGGGCCTACGGTGGACGATTTGACCGCTGTAGTGTTGGCAGAAGCCGCGGGGGTGCCACTGGAGGAGCACCCCCAGGCGGTCGCGCACCTGGAGGCCTGGTGTGGGCGGCGCAATATCCCGCTGGATGCCGCCAACCGCAAGCAGGCACAGCTGCCCGCGGGGTCCCGCATCGTGGACAACACCATTGGCAGCGCCGTGGGCTTTGAACTTTACCTGGGCAGGTGCCGGGTGATCTGTACTCCCGGCGTGCCGGGGGAGCTGCGCCGCATGCTCGACCTGATCGTCGATGACCTCGCCGCCGCCCTGACCCGACCGGCGCAGCGGCACATCCTCCGCTTGCAAACCTTTGGCCTGGGGGAGTCCAGCGCACAGCAACTGATCAACGATGCGATCCCGGACTGGCCCGCCGCGGTGGAGTTGGGTTTTCGCGCCGGAGCGCCCCAGATGGAGATCAAGCTGGCCGTGACCGATGCCGCCGACCTGCCTTTGCGTGACCGGTGTGAGCAGCGGCTGCGGGAGCTGGTGGGCGACCACATCGTCGGCGAAGGCGACACGCAACTGGCGGCAAAGGTACTGGAACTGTTGAGCGCGCGCGGGCAGACCCTGACGACGGCAGAATCCTGCACCGGCGGGCTGATCGCCAGCCAGCTGACACGTATTCCGGGATCATCGCAGGCCTTTCACGCCGGCTTCGTGACCTACGCCGACGCAATCAAGTCGAGCGTGCTCGGGGTCAGCGAAGCGACGCTGGCAAACCACGGTGCGGTGAGTGAGGCGGTGGTGCGGGAGATGGCCCTGGGTGCCTTGGAGCGGGCCGGGGCCGACTACGCCATTGCCGTCTCGGGCGTTGCCGGGCCGGAGGGCGGCACGCCCGACAAGCCGGTGGGCACGGTCTGGCTGGCCTGGGGAACGGCTGAGGATTTACGTGCTCGCTGCCTGCTGTGGCCGGTGGAACGCACGCTGTTCCAAACCATGATTGCCGCTGCCGGCCTGGACATGGTCCGGCGGCAGCTGCTGGGACTGCACAGCGAGCCGCGTTACTTCGCGCAGAGGCGTGCGCGCTGACTACTCGGCAGCGGGTTGCGTGGCCGGCGCCCGGTGCCATACCAGCGTGTGGTAACGAACAGTGCCGGCCACCTCATCCTTGCCGGTCAGCACCAGAGTCTGCCCATCCAGTTCTGCGTGGCGCAGCTGCTCGGTACCCGGAAAGTTCGGGTTCAGGCTTTGCGTCACGTAGTGCACAACGCTGCCATTGATCACCCGGTAACGCCCCGCGTAGTGAAAATAACTGCTGTAGGCTGACGCGCGCTGTGCATCGGGCACTTTGCGCGGGCTGGCATCTTCGGGCAAGCGGGCGCGCTCACGTCGATTGATGGAAGCACTCATCCAGCCATCTGCCGTATACACGAGCAGACCCAGGGGGTCCTCGCCGAAGGGGCTGCTGAAGTCATCCCGACCCTCGTAGCCAATTGACCACGACTCCAACTGCCAGGCACCAACCAGTTGCTGCTGTTCAACCATTGCTCTGTTCCACTCCTTGATCACGTGCCATTCTGTTCACGGTTGCAGGCGCTCTATGCGCCAGCCGTCGCCTTCCCGGTAGTAACGGAACCGGTCGTGCAGGCGATGCGCTCCACCTTGCCAGAACTCGATCCGCTCTGGAACAACCCGGTACCCGCCCCAGAAGTCCGGCACCGGGATATCGCCCTGGGCAAACTTGCGCCGCAGGGCGCTCATCTGCGATTCCAGCACCGCGCGCGCCGACACCGGACGACTCTGGCGCGATGCCAGAGCCGCGAGCTGGCTCTCCCGCGGGCGGCTGAGGAAATAGCGCGCCGACTCCAGTGCCGACAGGCGCTCCGCCCGGCCGGCAACAATCACCTGGCGCTCCAGCATATTCCATGGAAACAGCAAAGACACCTGCGGGTGGCGGCTGATGTCTGCCGCCTTCGCACTGCTGTAGTTGGTATAGAACACAAAGCCACGGGTGGCGACATCCTTGAGCAGCACGATACGCTGCCAGGGACCACCATCTTCATCCAGCGTGGCCAGCACCATGGCCGTAGGGTCGGCAATCTCGCTCTCCACTGCCTGCTGCAGCCAGGTCTCGAACTGGGCAATGGGACAGGCAGCCAGCATCTCGCGCCGGAGTCCGCCGGCCAGATACTCGCGCCTGAATTCCTCGTAATTCACTGCGTTAGTCCTGCAAACAAAGCGACATTATAGATCATCGGATGTGCTGGGAACGACCGGCGCGCGCTGTTGCATGGCGGGTATCTGGGGGAACGGGAACAATTGTCGCCACTGCGCGCCGAAATCGTCCTGAGGCGTACGCGAGAACGCCGCCTGGTAGCGCTTGCTCAGCAGGGCCGTGAGCTCATCCTCACTGGCGCCGAGCAGCACCGCCGCCTCAAGCACACCCTCGAGGCGCAGGCGCAGTGCCGGCGGCGCATCCAGCCCCTCGGCGAGCTGTGCAAACAGGCTATCGAGACGCTCCGTTATGTGCTCAAGCAGTGTATTCACTCCGACCTGCCTCCCCGGTGTGGCGACAGCCTGTGAGTATGCGTTGCCTGCCAAAACAGGTAAAGTGCGGCCCTTCGGCGCCGGAGGATCCACCTGATGAAACTGACCCGTTACCTGATCATTCTGCTGGGCGTGACTCTGCTGCCCGCCCCCCTCGTGCAGGCACAGGTGCCCGCCGCAGAAGAGCCGATCATCGATTTCGGCAGCCGCTTCCTGCCCACCGTAGCGCGCGAGGGTATGGTCGTCGGCCCCGAGCGGCTTGCCGCGGAAATCGGCCTCGATGTACTGCGCCGCGGTGGCAATGCAGTGGATGCGGCGGTCGCCACCGGCTTTGCGCTGGCGGTAAGCTACCCGCGCGCCGGGAATCTGGGGGGCGGCGGCTTCATGCTGGTGCATCTCGCCGAGGAAGACCGGCAGACGCTGATCGACTACCGCGAAACAGCCCCCGCCAGCGCCACGCGCGACCTGTTCCTGAATGCGCAGGGCGGGGTGGACCAGCGACGGGCCTATTTCAGCCACCAGTCCGCCGGTGTTCCCGGCACCGTGGCGGGCCTGGTGCTGGCCCAGAAGCGCTACGGCACATTGCCCCTCGCGGAGGTCATGGCGCCGGCCATCGCCCTGGCCCGTGACGGCCTGGAGGTCTCCTTCGCGCTCAACCAGGAAATAACCGCGCGCGCCGAACGCCTGGCCACCAACGCCGAGGCACGCAAACTGTTCTTCGACGCCGAGGGGCGCGTTCCCGCGATTGGTGCCCGCTGGCAGCAACCGGATCTGGCCTGGACACTGGAACAGATTGCCAGAGACGGACACGAGGGCTTCTATGCAGGCGAGGTGGCTGACCGTATTCTCGCGGAAATGAAGGCGGGGAATGGCCTGATCAGCCGCGCGGATCTGGCGGCGTACCGCGCGATTGAGCGCGAGCCGGTCCGCGGTCGTTACAAGGATTTCGAGGTCGTATCCACACCACCCCCCTCTTCCGGCGGCATCCACATCATCCAGATACTGAACATCCTGGAAGGCTATGACCTCCAGGCCATGGGGCACAACAGCGCCGCCTACATTCACCACCTGGCGGAGGCGATGAAACTGGCCTATGCCGACCGCAGCCGCTACCTGGCAGACCCCGATTTCGAGCCCGTGCCGGTCGGCGCGCTTATCGACAAGGCGTATGCCGAGCGGCAGCGCGCCCTGATCAAACCCGGCCGTGCAACCCCGGCGGCGGAGATTGCGCCGGGCAACGTACTGGTCGACGCCAGCCATGACACCACCCATTACACCGTAGCCGACCGCTTCGGTAATGTGGTGAGCAATACCTACACGCTCAATTTCAGCTTTGGCTCACACATCGCCGTGCCGGGAACAGGCATGCTGCTGAACAACGAAATGGCCGATTTTGCCGCCAACCCGGGTCAGCCCAACCCCTTTGGCCTGGTGGAGGGCGAAGCCAACAGCATCGAGGGGGGCAAGCGCCCGCTGTCGTCCATGAGCCCCACCATGGTGTTCCGCGGGGGCAAACCCTGGATCGCCACCGGCAGCCCCGGCGGCAGCCTCATCATCACCTCGGTACTGCAAACGGTGCTCAATGCCATGGCTTTCGACATGAACATTGCCACAGCGGCGGCGGAACCGCGGGTGCACCACCAGTGGCAGCCGGACAAACTGGTTGTCGAGCAGGGCGTCAGCCCGGATACGCTCACCCTGCTGCGCGCACTGGGGCACAACGTGGACATTGCCGGGCGCACGCTGGGTCGCACCCAGTCGATCATGCTGGAACGGGGTTACCTGCTGGGTGCGACCGACACCCGCCGGCCCGGGGGATACGTTGCCGGCTACTGAGCCCGTGGCAACCGGACCTTGGCCGTCTGGCGGCTGATGGCAACCAGGTTGCCGGCGCTATCCCAATACTCGCCATCTTCCTCGATCACGCCGGAAGTAAGGTGTTTGGAGAACAAACGCGCCTGCAGAGGGCCCGGCGCCGGCAATCCGCGCAGCTGTACGGTCAACTCCACCGTGGGCACCCAACCCACCACACCCAGCACGTCAAATACGGGGGGCGGAAAAGCATCCGCGAACATGAGCAGGGCGATGGCATCAGGTGCGGCGCCATCCGCGTGCTGTACCCAGCCGCGAAATTCGCCGCTGCCGCTGGGCTCGCCGCCACGGAACACGGCTGCCTCCTCCACCAGACGAATGTCGACTCGCTGCCTGAACTCCAGGCCGCTGTCGCCGCCGCTCACACACTCCTCCCAGGCCGGAAAATGGGGTCGAGCCTGCCCTGACCAGCTCGGGCCCTGCAAGCGCGCCAGCGTGGTGTAGGCTGCAGTCACCACCATCTTCAACTCACCGTGCTGGTACACGCGCGCGCTGGCATGGCTGGTGTTGCCGCCGGCGCGCAGCAGCTCGACACGGCACTCGACCGGCCCCAGCGTAGTGGGCGCCAGGTAGAACGCGTTGACGGCCAGCGGATCCTTGTGCGGCAGCGCTTCGCTCAGTGCCCTGCCGGCAATGGCCAGCACATACCCGCCATTGGGCACCGCGCCGATGCGCCAGCCGGCATGCAACTCCGCCGTCCACAGATTCTCGCCGCGCCGTTGCACGGCGGTTTCCAGGGCAAATTGGCTGGACGTGACAGGCTCTGACATGACGGCTCCGGGATCGGGTAGAAGGAAATGCGCCAAAACCGGCGCAGCCGCGTATTTTGTGTGCGGCTGGCGTAAATGTATATACTTGAACGGCGCTGGTCGCTCCTACCGGGCCCGAACAAGCGCTTTCGCGATGGTGATCGATGCCATGAAAGGACTGTATTTTGCGGCGCTCCTGTTGGCAGGTGCGCTCGGCGCGAACCAGGGGTTCGCTGACACACTACCCGCGGCGCCCACCGACGACACCGCGACAGATGATGCGGCTCAAGCGCCAGTCGCCAGCCACGACATAGGCGCCCTGGCACAACGGCGCGCGCTGCAGGAGGCCATCACCGACCTCGAGAGCGAGTACGGCGCCTACAGTCCGGTGCTGCCCGAGCGGCTCCTGAGCCTGGGGCTGGCCCTGCAGTCGGAGGGGCGCCACGCCGAAGCCGCCGCGGTATTCAAGCGCGGCACCCACCTGGCCCGGGTGAGCACCGGCCTCTACAGCCTCGACCAACTGCCACTGTTGGAGTCCGAAATCGCCAGCCTGCAGGCCCTGGGGGACTACCGGGCCGTCGATGACCGGCAGCGCTACCTGTACCGCGTACAAAGCAAGGCTCCGCTCTCTTCTGCGCAGCGCGTGCGGGCCTACGTACAGCAAGCCGACTGGCAGCGACAGGCCTTCCTGCTGAACATGGATGAGGAGCCAGGCTTACGCCTGCTGCAGATGTGGGAGTACTACCGGCTGGCGCTGACTGAGGTGCTTGAACAGAGCGGCGATACCTCCCGCGACCTTCTGCCCCCCTTGTACGGCATGCTGCAGGCGCAGTACCTGATTGCCGGGTATCGCTGGCCCGATAGCGGGGACAACACGGGCAATGGCTTCACCAGCAACAACCTGCGCCCGCTGGGCAACAGCTACCTGAGGGACAATTTCAACAAGGGCCGGGCGGTACTGCAGGCGATTTACGATCTCGAACAGCTACCCGGCAGCGCCGACCCCCAGGCGGCGGCGCGCGCGCAGACCCTCATGGGTGACTGGTTGCTGTGGCACGGCGACAGTGAAGGCGCCATGGCGGAGTACGCGAAGGTGCTCGCGGAACTTGCGGACGATGCCGCTGCCCAAGCCTTGTACAATGAGCTGTTTGCCGAGCCTGTGCCGCTGCCGGCCCTGGACGGCCTTGATGTACATGGGCCTCTCGCTGTAGAGGGGGATGGGGATATACTACTGGGGTTTAACGTCGCGGCCGATGGCAAGGTCTCCGACCTGCAACGACTGGATGACTCCGGTGCGGCGAACGGGCTCGCCAATCGGCTCATGCGCAGCTTGCGCAACACCCCGTTCCGACCGCGATTCGACCTCGCTTCCGGCACGCCGGTCGCCACCGACAACCTGGTTATGGCCTATGACAGTACACGCTAAAACATCAAATGCATTGACCCTGCTGCGCAGCGCGGGCTGCGCTGCATTGTGCCTGATGCTGGCGGGCTGCCCCAGTGCCAGCAACCCCACTCAGCCGTCCTCGTCACCCAGCACACCCTCCGCGTCGTCCAGCAACAGCCCGAGCGCATCGTCTTCCAGCTCATCGTCCTCCAGCAATAGCCCGAGCTCTCCCACCAGCGGCAGCAGCTCATCAATGCCTTCTTCAGCGAGTGGCTCACCCGGCAGCAGCGCGGGCGCGCCCGACACGGGTACGTCCGGAGCCCAGGACACTGCACAAGCAGGTGGCGTCACGCAGCCGACACCCGCATCCGCTACCGGTAGCGACCAGGGTACGGGCGGCGACCAGGGCACAGCCAGTGCGAGCGCCGGCGACCCCGCAGGCGGCGGGCAACCGGCGGGTGAGCCGGGCTTTGAAGCCAGCACCGGCGGTGCCGCCCTGCCCGACATGCGCGACAACCCAACGCTGGACCCCGGCACCCTTGCCGCTCTCGAAGCGGCCATGGAAGCCGCCGCTCAAGGCGGCAATGCAGGCACGGGGGAAGGCGCCGGCACCGGCAGCGAAACAGGTGCAGCGTCGGGGCAATGGCCGGGTGACTCCCAAGGTAGCTCGCCAGGCAATGGCAGTGCCGGCACCGGACCACTGACTCCGGCGGAACAAGTGGCCATTCTCGATGCGCGGCTGGAAGCCGGTGCGGGCGATTTCGACACCATGATTCTTGAAGAACAGGCCCGCCAGCGCAGCGCGCGCCGCGCCAGCAGTGACGACACACCCGCCTCAGAGTCCGCGGGTGGCGCCCCGGCCGGTGGCCGCGAGGGGCCCTACGGCGAAGATATCACCGTGGCCGGCGCCGGCGGCGGGCGCGGCAGCGTCAACACACCCGGGCGCTCGGCCCCCGCCAATACGGCCCGCTACCCGGCACCTGACGACATCCCCAGCGGCAACGACGACGATGTCGTCGCCCGACAGCTGCGCGAAGCGGCCATGCGTGAACCCGACCCCGCAGTGCGCGAAAAGCTCTGGGATGAATACCGCAAATACAAGGGACTCACGCCATGACCACCGCCCGGCTTGCGCTAGCTGCGCTGCTGCTGGTCGCGCTGACCGCTTGTGTCAACCAGACCGTCAAAACCTCCGCGGTGCCGCCGCTGGAGCGCCCAACCCAGGCCGCGCCCGAGACGGCGCTGCTGGACGTTGGCGTACTGGTGTTCGACCCCGGCCTCGATGAGTATGAAGAGGATCAGCAAATTTACCCCGAGGTGCGCAAGGCGGAAGCGCGCTTTATGCCCCGACTGCTAGCCGAGGCCATGCAGAACAGCGGTGCCTGGGGTGCGGTGCGCGTCATTCCCTCCGATCGCCAGACCGTTGACCTGCTGGTGCGGGGGCGCATTGTGCACTCGGACGGTGAAACCCTTGAGCTGCACATCGTCGCGCGCGATGCCCGCGGTGCCGAATGGCTGGACAAGACCTACGAGGCGAACGCCAGTAAGTATGCCTATGCGCCAACAACGCGCACCAGCTACGACCCATTTCAGGCCATTTACCACACCATTGCCAACGATCTGGCGCGGCAGCAGGAAACCCTGACCCTGGCCCAGCGCGAGGATATCCGCCTGATTACCGAGCTGCAGTTTGCCCGCAGCTTTTCCCCTGAAGCCTTCGACGGCTATCTCTCGGAGAACCGCAAGGGTGTCGTAGAGGTCAGCCGCCTGCCCGCAGATGACGACCCCATGCTGGAGCGTATCCGCAGCATCCGCGAGCGCGACCAGCTGTTCGTCGACACACTGCAGGAGCACTACGGCTACTTCAGCGGCGAAATGCAGGTGCCCTACCAGGAGTGGCGCAAGATGAGCTACGAAGAGGCCATTGCGCTGCAGGAATTGCAGGCTGAGAGTCGGCGCAACCTGATCGCCGGCGGTGCGGCGATCCTTGCCGGCATCTATGCGGCCGGCAGCAGTGAACGCTCCAGCAGAGCGGCGGGCAACGTCGCCATCATCGGCGGTGGCTATTTGCTCAAGAGCGGCCTGGAAAAACGCGCCGAGGCCCAGATTCACGTTGCCGCACTGGAAGAGCTGGGCATGTCGCTGGAAGCGGAAATCACGCCGCAAGTGATTGAACTGGAAGACCGCACTGTCATGCTCAGTGGCAACGTCGAAGAACAATACGCCCAGTGGCGCGAACTGCTGGCGGACATCTACCAGGCCGAAGTCGGTCTGCTGGAACCCCTTCCAACCGTCGACAACCCCTGATCCAGGGACCAGCCGCCACAAGGCCCATAGCCGCATGACCAGCCCCAACGAGCCCGTTCAACCCACACCCTTCAGTGTTGCCCAACCGGTCGCCAGCGAGGTGACAAACAGTGGGCATGCCAGCAGCCAGTCGCGCTGGCTGATCCCGGCCCTGCTGTTTCTGATGGCCTGTGCGCTGGCCGTGGTGTTCTGGCTGCCCTCTCAGCTTGGCAGCCAGCCGGGAGCTCCGGCTGCGCCTGCCGAGAGTTCGCCCGACACGGTCGACCAGGCGCCTGCGATGCCCGCAGCAGATTCCGCAGAGCCTGCCGCCAGCCCCTGGTCAGACGCGCAACAGGCGCGCCTGCGCACAGCGGCGCAGGATGTTCTGGCGCAGCTGGTGGAGCTGCAGTTTGCGCTGGAGGAGCGTGGTGCCGCCGTCTGGGCCAGTGCTGCGCTGGAGAATGCAAAAGCGGCGGCGGGCCGCGGCGATGCGCTCTATCAGGCGCGCGAGTTTGTTGCCGCCACCGAGGCGTACCGCGACAGCCTCACACAGCTGCAAGCAATCGAGGCAAATATCCCCGCGGTGCTGCAAAACGCCCTGGACTCTGCAACCGCCGCGCTGGAAAAAGGGGATGCACAGGGGCTGGAGCCGGCGCTGGCCACGGCGACGCTGCTCGCACCCGACGATCCCACCCTGGCGCAACTGCGCGACCGCGCCGCCGCCATGGCCCCGCTACAGGCCGCGCTGGACCAGGCACAGGCCCTGGAGAGCGCCGGTGACCTCGCCGGCGCCGAAGCGGCCCTGCAGACGGCAACCCAGCTCGACCCCGCCAGCCAGCGAGCCGCCCGCGCCCTCACGCGCGTGCAGGCAGCCCACGCGGCCCAACGCTACCAACGCGCCATGAGCGAAGGCTATAGCGCCCTCGACGAGGGTCGCTTTGACACCGCCGCCAGTGCCTTTGCCAGCGCACGCAAACTGCAGCCAGACAACCCGGAGATTGATGCTGCGGTGACCGAATTGCGCGGCACACAAAGTGCGGCCCGGTTGAGCGCCCTGCAACGCACCGCGCGTGACCTCGAGGCAAAAGAGGCCTGGGGCGATGCCGTGGCCAGCTATGAAGAGGCGCTTGCGGTGGACGCGACCCTGGTGTTTGCGCAGGAGGGTCTGGCGCGCGCGCAACCGCGGGCACGCCTGGACAGTCAACTGCGCGAGGCGCTGGCCGCACCGGAGCGGCTGGCAGACCCCGCCGTTGCCAAAAATCTGGAGCAGTTACTGAGCGACGCGCGCGGGGTGACTCCCGCAGGGGACACACTCGCGCAGCAGATCGGGCAACTGGCGCAGCTTCTGGAACAGGCCAACACACCGGTCACGGTCACGCTGCGCTCGGACCAGCTTACCGCCGTGCTGGTACAACGGGTCGCCAGACTGGGCCAGTTTTCTGAACAGCGCCTGACGCTGCGCCCGGGCGAATACACCGCGGTGGGCACGCGGGAGGGCTACCGCGATGTCAGGGAAACCTTCACCGTGTCCGCCGACCAGGCACCAGCCCCCATTTTCATCGCCTGCACGGACCCGGTTTAAATGAGCACTGAGCGCAACCCCACACAAGCGATTGCCCCGAGCAGTTTCGAGCCACTCGATCGGGCGCAACCGCCCGCAGCGGGCCATGGACGCGGTTGGCGGCGCTGGCTTCTACCACTGGCCATCCTGCTGTTCGCACTGGTGATGGCATTTCTTTTCCTGGCGCGTTCGGTGGAGATCAGCACAGACACCACAACACCCGCAGACATCGACCTGAGCGGCTTCCACCTGCCGCTGGGCGGTCGCCTCCTGCTGCTGCCCGGGATCTACTCCCTGCAGATCGCCGCGCCGGGCTACGTCACCCTGGAAACCGACGTGACCGTGAGTGACGAGGCCAGCCAGCGTTTCAGCTACGAGCTGCAGCCTGAACCCGGCATCGTGACCCTCCTCACACAGCCTGCCGGCGTAGCGGTCACCATTGATGACGCCTATGCTGGCGAGGCCCCGATGAGCGCGCTGGCACTTGCCGCAGGTGTGCACGCGCTGGCACTGCGCCACCCGCGCTATCTGCCGCTGGATGTCACCCTGGACGTCGCTGGCCGTGCACAGGAAGAGACTTTCACATTCAGCCTGTCACCCGCCTGGGGCGTCGCCACCGTCAGCAGCGAGCCCGCGGGGGCCGATATTCTTGTCGATGGCGAGCCAGTCGCCACGACACCGGCCGCCGTGGAATTGCTGCAGGGCGAGCGCCAGCTGCAGTTGCGCCTGCCCGGTTATGCGCCCTGGCAGCAAACGTTGCTGGCGAAAGCTGGTGAAGATATCGCGCTGGACACCGTGCAACTGCAGCCGGCTGCCGGGGTGCTTGAGGTTACCAGCACACCCGCCGGTGCCAACGTCACGCTGGATGGCGACTTTCAGGGCCAGACACCGGTGACTCTCAACCTGCTACCCGACACAGCGCAGCGGCTCATGTTGACGCGCCCGGGCTACCGGCGCCACAGCGAGACGGTGCAGCTGGCGGCTGGCGCCACCGGGCGCAAGGCCATCACCCTGCAGGCCCAGTTGGGCGCTATCGATTTGCGGGTGAGTCCACCCGAGGCGGAGGTGCGTGTGAATGGGCGCCTGATCGGGCGCGGCAACCAGTCGCTGTCACTGCCCACGGTCGAGCACCGGGTGGAGGTCAGCCTGGCCGGTCACCGCAGTGAGTCGCAGCGCATCACGCCGCGGCAGGGGTTGGAGCAGCGTTTCGAGGTGGCCCTGCAAACCGAACAGGAAGCCAGGGTGGCACAGGTGCAGCCTGAGGTGACCTCGGCGCTGGGGCAAACACTGCGCCTGTTCATCCCCGGCGAACACGGGCCCGACAGCTTCACCCTGGGTGCCTCGCGGCGCGAGCCCGGCCGCCGCGCCAATGAAGTGCTGCGCCCCGTGACCCTGCGACGCATGTTCTACCTGCAGACAACAGAAGTGACCAACGCCCAGTTCCGCCAGTTTCTGGCCAGCCACAATTCCGGGCAGATCGAGGGCAACAGCCTGAACCGTGAGCACCAGCCCGTCGCACAGGTCAGCTGGCAACAGGCCGCACAGTTCTGCAACTGGCTCAGCCAGCGCGAGGGCCTGGCCGCCTTCTACACCCAGAAGCAGGGCATCGTGACCGGTTTCAACCCCGCTGCCACCGGCTACCGCTTGCCGACAGAGGCGGAATGGGCCTGGGCCGCTCGGGTTAAGGGTGAAACGCGTCTCACTTTCCCCTGGGGTGACAGCTTTCCCCCCACTGCCGTTGTCGAAAACTATGCAGACAGCAGCTCAGCCTACGTCACCGGGCGCACCATCAATGGCTACAACGACGGCCAGGTGGTGAGCGCCACAGTCGCGAGCTTTGCCGCCAACCACAACGGCCTGCACGACCTCGGCGGCAACGTGGCGGAGTGGGTGCACGATGTCTACCAGATCCCGGCCGCCAACAACCCGGCAGAGACAGATCCGCTGGGGCCGCAAACGGGAGACAACTATGTGATTCGCGGCGCCAGCTGGGCCATGAGCCGCATGTCCGAACTGCGCTTGCCCTTTCGCGATTATGGGCAAGCCGGGCGCGATGACGTAGGATTCCGGGTGGCACGCTATGCGGAGTAACCCCACCATGCCAAATGCGTTCCTGCTGCCCTGCCTGCTGCTGGCAGCCAGTGCCATTGTCTGCCCGGCAGCAGCACAGGAGACTCCGGAAGCAACCGGCACCGAAGAGCCCGCAGCGCGTGTCGCCGCTGCACCCGAGCCTGCAGATCCCGCCGCCACCGCTGCCACACGCTCAGCGACCGGGCCCGGTTCGCCGCTCGATTACGAAGCCTCGGAGCAGATCTCCGAAGACCTCTCTGTTTCTTTCCCCGTGGATATCTAGGACACCACAATGAAAATCAAGCTATCCCCGGAATTCACCTTTCAGCTGTTCGCACTGCTAATAGCCATCATCGTTGTGCACGCGCTGTACGTGGGGGTGATCCGGCCCAGCGCGGATGCGCAGCTGCAGCAGCAAATGGCAATGCAGGCTGCCGGTGAAGACTTCGTACCCGAGCGCAGCCTCACTGTGGTGATACGCGATTTCGAGCAGGAGGCCTGTTTCATCCTGCTGCTCTGGGCCCTCGCCATCATGACCTACAAGGGGCGCAGCACATTGCGTGAGCAAGCACTGCTGGAGCGCGCCCTGCTGGATATTCCCGATGGAACCACGCTGCTGCCGGAGGATGCGCGCGAATACAGCCGCTCGCTGGAGGCCCTGCCCGCCGCAGAGCAGGACTACCTGTTGCCGCGCACCCTGCTGAGCGCACTGCAGCGCTTTGCCACCACGGGCAGCATTCCTGCGGTGTCCAACACCATCAAGGAAGAGTGCGAAGTGGAATCCGATCGACTGGATTCGGAGTTGTCGATGGTGCGCTACATCGCCTGGGCCATCCCCTCCATCGGTTTTATCGGTACTGTGCGCGGAATCGGTGATGCCCTGGGGCAGGCGTACAAAGCCGTTGAGGGCGACATTTCCGGCGTCACCGTCAGCCTTGGGGTCGCCTTCAACAGCACCTTTGTCGCGTTGGTGCTGAGTATCATCATCATGTTCTGCCTGCACCAGTTGCAACAATCGCAGGAAAAGCTGGTACTGGACTGTCAGCGGTATGCCGACAAGCGGCTGCTGCGCCATCTGGTGGCACACTGATATGGCCGTCGCGTGGCTCGACCTGCACGACAGTAACCTGCAGCTCTGGCACGGTGACCTGCACCTGAGCAGTCCCGGGTACGCCCTGCTGGAAGCGGGGCAATACTGTTTTGGCCAGGATGCGCGAGCCGCAGCGCGCTTGCGCCCCAGAGATATCTCCACCCGCTACTGGTGGCAGCTGAATACCGCTGCACTGCAGCCGGCACTGGGCCCTGCCCGCCACACCGCCGACCTCGTGCACGCCCACCTGCAGGCCCTGCATCGTGACGCCGGTGCGCCCGACGAACTGCTGCTGGCAGCGCCGGGCAGCATGCGCAAGGAGCAGGTGGCCCTGCTGCTGGGCATCATCCAGCAGTGCCCGTTTGCGGCGGTCGGCCTGGTAAACCGCAGCGTAGCCCTTGCCAGCCTCTATGCTGATCAGGAGCGCGTGTTTCACCTGGAAGTGCAGTTGCACCAGGCGCTGCTCAGCGAAGTGCGTCGCGAGGGCACCGAGGTGACGCTACAGAGGGTCACTGCACTGCCGGGCAGCGGGTTGCTTGCGCTGCAGGAGCGCGTGGTTGAGGCCGCCGCCGGTGCATTCATTCGCCAGGCCCGCTTTGACCCGCGCCGCCGCGCGGAGACCGAGCAGCAGCTGTATGACGCTCTGCCCGGCACTCTGCGCGCCCTGCATGAAGCCAGCGAGACCAGCCTCAGTGTGAACGGCTATCACGCGCGCCTGACCCGCGGTGACCTGCAGGCCGCGGGCAACACGCTGCTCGACGCGATTGCCGGCAACCTGCCCGAAGCCTCCACCCACGGGGTACTCCTGGACCCTGTCGCCGCGCTACTGCCGGATGTTGCGACGCGCCTGCGCGCCCGCGTGTTGCAGCCGGGTGACATGCAGCGCGCGCTGGCACTGCACGAGCCGCAGTTGCTGCAACGCGCCGAGGCACTGGTGTTCGTGGAGCGCCTGCCCGCTGTGGCGCAAAGCGCAGAACACAGCCCGCCCCGGGAGGTGGCCGAGGAAAAGCCGCTTGTTGCGACACACCTGCTGTGCAACGCAGAAGCGCGCGCGCTGACGCCAGACGGCACGCCTCTCGGGGCGGGCTGGTCACTGGTCCTCGCGGCGGACGGCGGCTGGCAGCTGCGGGCCGGGGCGGATGCCGGGACCCTGGCGCGCAACACAACACCCTGCCGCGATGGCGAGCCGGTTACCAATGGCGATCGCCTGCAGCTGGCGGACGGCACCGAGGCCCAGCTCATCCGGGTCAGCGACTAGGCGAGGCGCAACATGGCCAGGCGCAAGCGCGGCTTCACCACCTTCAACCTGAGCTTTCTGGATATCATGTCCTGCGGCTTCGGCGCCGTTGTGCTCGTGTTCCTGATTATCGACCATTCTATCGAAGTGCAATCGCGCGACCTCAACCGCGACCTGCTGTCGGAGGTCAACCTGCTGGAGGAAGACATCACCACCGGCGAGGCGGGGTTGGTGAAACTGCGCAATGCCCTCAGCGAGGTCGACCAGGAGATGGTCGAGGCCCAGGGCAGGGCCACCCGGGTCACGGAAGACCTCGATGAGTACGAGGCCCTGATCGCCACGCTGCGGGAATCGGTGAGCAGCAGCCCGGACGTCGACCGGCTGAAGGCCGAGATCCAGGCCCTGGAAGCCGACGTCAAACGCTTGCGGGAGTCCGCCGAAGACACCAGCGGCAGCAGTGCCCGCAGTTTCACCGGCGATGGCAACCGCCAGTACCTGACCGGGCTCAACCTGGGCGGGCGGCACATTGTCATCCTGCTCGACGTCTCTTCCAGCATGCTGGCTGACCGCCTGGTGAACATTATCCGCCTGCGTAACATGGCACCGGCCATGCAGCGCAGCGCAGAAAAGTGGAGCCGTGCGCTGAACACCGTCGACTGGCTGACCGCACAACTGCCTGTCGGCAGCAGCTACCAGGTCATCACCTTCAACACCGAGGCCACCTTTGCGCTGCCGGATACTGCCGGCAAGTGGCTGGAGGTCGCCAACCAGCCGCAGCTGGAATCCTTGACACGCACGCTGCGCGACATACTTCCCAAAGGCGGCACCAGCCTGGAAAATGCGTTTCTTGCCCTGGGGCGGCTGAGCCCGGCGGCGGATAATATTTTCCTGATCACCGACGGCCTGCCCACGCAGGGCACAGCGGCGCCACGGGGCAGCACGGTCAGCGGCAAGCAGCGGCTGGACCTGTATCAGCAGGCGCTGCGGCGGCTGCCGCGCAACGTGCCGGTGAATGTGATTCTGGCGCCCATGGAAGGCGACCCGATGGCAGCCTCAGCGTTCTGGCAGCTTGCCCAAGCCACCCGGGGCAGCTTCATGACACCCTCGCGGGACTGGCCCTAGGAAACGGCATGCGCAAACGACGCCCAACAGAAGAATTTTCACTTTCGTTTCTCGACGTGATCTGCTGCGGCTTTGGCGCCGTCATTCTGCTGCTGATGATCACCAAGACCGTGCAACCGCAGATCATAGAAGCTTCCACCGTCAACCTGCAGGGGAGGGTGGCGGAGTTGCAGGCGCAGGTATTCGAGATCCGTGGCGAAACACGTATTCTCAACCGCGACCTGAATGCCCGCCAGGAACAGCTCTCTGCCTTGCGCGAGCGCATCGCGATTTTGCAGGGGCAATTGGCGAGCACCCGCTCGCGCCACGACAGCCTGCAGGTCAATGCCAGCACGAGTGATGTCATTGCCGAACAGCTTGCCATCGCCCGCCAGTCACTGTCCGCAGAGCAGAAACGCCTGCAGAGCCAGCAACAGCAAGCCAAAAACAACTATATTGGGGGTATACCGGTCGACAGCGAGTACATCATTTTCGTCATCGACACGTCCGGGTCGATGTTCTACTACGCCTGGGAGCGGGTGTTGCGGGAAATCGAATCAGTGCTGAGCATATACCCCGAGGTCAAGGGCATCCAGGTCATGAACGACATGGGAGACTACATGTTCAGCCGCTACCGTGGCCAGTGGATACCGGATACCGCAGCCCGGCGCACGGCGATCATTCAGAACCTGCGCAACTGGAACGTGTTCAGCAACTCAAGCCCGGTGGAGGGTATCACCCAGGCCATTCGCAGCTTTTACGACGGCAAGAAACGCATTAGCATCTACGTCTTCGGTGACGACTTCACCGGCAATTCGATCAGCCAGGTGCTCAACACCGTCGACCGGCTGAACCGGGACAGCGGCGGCCAGCGCCTGATTCGCATCCACGCCGTCGGTTTTCCCGTACTCTACTCACAGGCGCCAGCACAGCAGAATACCGCGCACCGCTTTGCTGCACTGATGAGAGAAATGACCTATCGCAATGGAGGCACCTTTGTCGGGCTCAATGACTACCGCCCCTGAGCGCTGGCTCACCGCTGTGGTGTTTACCTGCCTGCTTGCAGGCTGTGGCACCAAGCAGGTTGTTGTGCAGAGCGAATTCCCCGACCCGGTGATGAACCCCCTGCCCCTGACACTGGGCATCTGGTACAACGACGACTTTGCCAACCATGAGTTTTTCGATGAGGCCAGTGGCCGCGCCGAGTCCAGCTGGCTGGTAAACACTGGCCAGGCGCAGGTAGAGCTGTGGCAGACCCTGCTCAAGGGCATGTTTCGCGATGTGGTGTTCATGAACGGTAAACCCGGGCGCGGACAGATGAACCCGGTGGTAGACGCCGTATTGCTGCCCGCCGTGGATGAACTGCAATACGCCATTCCGTCACACACCAACGTCAAGGTCTACGAGATCTGGATGCGCTATCGCTTCCAGTTGGTCACTACCGGCGGCGAACCCATCGCGGAGTGGACCATGCCTGCCTACGGCAAAACACCCACTGCGTTCATGCAGAGCGACGAGGGCGCTGTGCGCCTGGCCGCCATCGTCGCCCTGCGCGATGCCGGCGCACACTTCGCCACGACCTTCACCCGGGTGCCACAGGTTGAAGCCTGGCTCAACAGCCTGCCGCGCGCTGGCGCGACACAGGTGCAACCGTGAAGCCTCGCCGTCTGCTGCTCGGCGCCCTGCTGCTGAGCTGGCTCACGGGCTGCGTGAATGCCACCGTAGACCAGATGGTCTTCAATTCCCCCACGGAAGGGATGGGCGATGCCTCGGTGGTTATCCTAGGACGTCGACACGCGAGCGACTACGAAACCGAGCCGGGTTTCATCAGTTGTGTCGGCAAGCACATCGGCGCCCGCGACCCGTCAATACGCATCATAGATGAACTCGAATTCCTCAACGCGCTCTACCCCTGGTTTGAGCCACGCACGGCACCGCTGCGCCCGGCAGACCTCGAAAAGCTGTTTGCACACCGCGATGTGGCGGAAAAATTCGCCACCCTGCAAACGCGCTACATGATCTGGATAGACGGCAGCACGGTGCGCGGCGATTCAGCCGGTTCCATGACCTGCGGCATCGGCCCCGGCGGTGCCGGCTGTTTTGGTTTTGGCACCTGGTCTGACGATGCCAGCTATGAGGCCACCATCTGGGATTTTACCCAACGCGCGGAGGTTGGACGTATCAGTGCCACCGCCAGCGGGCAGTCCTACATGCCTGCGGTGGTGCTGCCCATCCCGATTATCGCCCCTGTGCAGGGCACAGCCTGTGACAGTGTTGGCGACCAGTTGCTGGACTTCCTCTCCACCGCGAACTAGGAGCTGCCCCTGATGACCGTACTCATTCGAAACACCGCGCTCGGTTGCATCCTGCTTGCCGCGCTCGCTGGCTGTGCAAGCAACCCGGCCACCGGCGGCGCCAGCGTGGTGGTGATGAGCGAGGGCAAGGAAGCGGAAATCGGCCAGAAGATGTACGCCGAAATCCAGAAGGAAGGCACGATCTACGATGACCGGGAACTGCAGGACTACGTGAATCGGATCGGCCAGCGCCTGGTCGCCAACAGTGATCGCCCCGACCTGCCCTTCACCTTCACCGTCATCGACAGCCCGGACCTCAATGCCTTCGCCACCCCGGGAGGCTATGTCTATATTCACCGCGGGCTGCTCGCCTACCTGGATTCCGAGGCGGAGCTGGCCGGCGTGCTCGGACACGAAATCGCGCACGTCACAGCGCGGCATGCGGCACGCCAGCGTGCGGGTTCCGTTACCACCCAGGTGCTGGCAGTGACCGCCGGCGTACTCACCGGTAGCCGGGACATCATGGACTCCGCCGGCATGTACGGCACAGAGCTGGTGCGTGGTTACGGGCGTGAGCATGAACTGGAGGCAGACGGCCTGGGGGCGCGGTACATGCACCTGAGTGGCTATGAGCCCGACGCCTTGCTGAATGTGATCGGCGTACTCAAGGATCAGGAGCAATACCAGCGCGTACGCGCCAAGGCCGGCGGCAAACCGCTAGGCACCTACCATGGTCTCTACGCCACGCACCCGCGCAACGACCAGCGCCTGCAAACGGTCATCCGCGCCGCCAATGAACTGGACACAGGCCAGGTACTGGAGGACCCCAGCGTACCCGGTGAGTTTCAGCAGCGCACGGACGGCCTGCTCTGGGGCCCGCGAAACAAGCGCGAAGACAACCGCTACTACCACAACAAACTCGCTTTCAGTTTTGCCCACCCACCGGGGTGGCAGGTGAGCAGTGGCAGCCAGGCAATCATCGCCAGCGCCACTGATGGTAGCGCCAGCCTCACCATCACCCTACAAAGGCCCGATGCAAACCAGACACCCCAGCAGGCCCTGGAAGCAGCCGCTACAGGCAACATCACCGCGGGCCAGACATTGGAACAGGCGGGCCTGCAGGGGTACAGCGCCGTGGCCAGCGGCAGTGGCAGCGCACGGCGCCTGGCAGTCATCAACCACAACTGGCAGTACCTGTTCGAGGGCAAGGCAGATAATTTCAAGGCCGCCGATGCCGACCTGCTGGCCATTATCGAAAGCTTTCGCCCGCTGCACCCACAGGAGCGCAATGCCGGTGAGCAGCGCTATGTACGGTACATCCAGGTGCCACGAGGCGCCACCATGAGCAGCCTGGCAGCCAGTATTCGCCTGCCGGACGCGGAAGCGCAGCTGCGGCTCCTGAACGGCCTGTACCCCAACGGCGAGCCGCGCACCGGCGACTGGATCAAGGTCATCCAGTAGCGGCGGCGCCGGCCATCACTGAGCCGGCGACGGCGTTCAGCCGTAGCGCGTATCGGCGACAAACGGGTTGCTGCGGCGCTCCTGGCCGAAGGTGGACGTGGGCCCGTGGCCGGGCACAAAGGTAATGTCATCACCCAGCGGGAACAGGGTATCGCGGATGCTGTGGATCAACTGGTCGTGGTCGCCCCGCGGAAAATCGGTGCGCCCGATGGAACCTTGAAACAACACGTCTCCCACCCAGGCCACGCGCTCGCCCGAGTGCAAAAACACGACATGACCCGGTGTATGCCCCGGGCAGTGAAAGACCTGTAGCGTCTGTGCGCCCACCGTGACGGTGTCGCCCTGCTCCAGCCAGCGGTCGGGAGCAAACGCGTCGGCGTGGGGGAAGCCCGACATCTGGCACCATTCCGGCAAGCGGTCGATCCAGAAGGCATCCTCTTTCTCCGGGCCTTCAATCGGCACGGCAAGCCGCTGGCGCAACACGTCTGCGGCAGCGCAGTGATCCATGTGGCCGTGGGTCAGCAGGATCTTCTCAATCGCCGCACCCATTTTTTCGGCCGCCTCCAGCACCCGCTCGACATCGCCGCCGGGATCCACCAGCGCACCCTTGCCGGTTTCCACGCACTTGATGATGGAGCAGTTCTGCTGGTAGGCCGTAACCGGCACGATGGAGACCTGGATAGACATGCGTTACTTCCGCTTCGATTCGAGATCAGCACGGGGATCGTTGAAGACCGCCATGTCGAGCTGGTTTTCACTTTTGCCCACAATCACTGCTACCGTGGCATCGCCGGTGACGTTGACCGCCGTGCGCACCATGTCGAGCAGCCGATCCACACCGATAATAAGCGCGATGCCCTCCACCGGCAGGCCAGCCTGTTCCAGCACCAGCGCCAGGGTGACCAGGCCCACGCCCGGCACCGCCGCGGTGCCAATGGAGGCGAGGGTGGCGGTGAGGATCACCGTGAGGTACGCGACCATGCTCAGCTCCACGCCGTACACCTGGGCAATAAACACCGTCGCCACGCCCTGCATGATCGCCGTGCCATCCATGTTGATGGTGGCGCCCAGCGGCACGGTGAAACCCGCCACCGAACTGTGCACACCGAGACGACGCTCAACGGTGCGCAGGGTTATCGGCAGGGTGGCGCCGGAAGACGCCGTGCTGAAGGCAAAGGCCCACACCGAGCGCATTTTCTGCATCATCATGCGCGGGGAAACCCGGGCGATGGTCGCCAGCAGCGCGTTGTAGGTAACCAGGCCGTGAAAAATGAGCACCGCGAGCACCGTAAAGAAGTAGGCCGCAAGATCCATGATGGCGCTGATGCCCATTTCGGCAAACAGCTTCGCCAACAGGGCAAACACGCCCCAGGGCGCCAGCTCCATAAGCAGGCCGACCATTTTCATGATGACGGCTTCCATGTCGGTGAAGAAGCTGGCGATCCGTCGCCCCGGCTCCCCCGCGTGGGAGATGGCGTAGCCGAAAAGCAGCGCAAACACGATCACCTGCAGCATATTGCCTTCCGCCATGGCGGCGACCGGGTTGGAGGGCACAATATTCACCAGTACATCGGTGAGCGGCGGCGGCTTGGCCACTTCAAACTGTGCATCGCCCGCCATTTCCACCCCCGCACCGGGGCCGATGGCCACGGCCGCGAGCAGGGCGATACTGATGGCAATCGCGGTAGTAGCAAGATAGAAAAGAATGGTCTTGACGGCGATAGGCCCCATACGCGCGCTGTCACCGAGGGAGCTGGAGCCGCAGATCAGTGACACCAGTACCAGGGGCACGACCAGCAGCTTCAGCGAAGCGACAAACATGCGCCCGACCACATCGAACACGCCAAGCACCAGCCAGTCATTGACCACCCGGCGCAACGGATCGGCGAGCTCACTACTTTGCAACAGCAGATTGCACAGGGAGCCCAGCACAATGCCGGCCACCATCGCCAGGAGAATCCGCTTGGTAAGGCTCATCGGCGAGCCTGCGAGTGGGTTGCCGCGTTGCAGATGGTTTTACGCATCGCTATCGCACGCTCCAGGCAAGTGGCTGACCACGTCGGCGACAGCACAGGCATTGCAGGGCGAGGACAGGGTTTCGCGTTGCCCGCCATCACGCAGCGCACAGACGGGGTTGTACTCCATGGTGCACACCTGCGGCCGTGGTTCACTGCAGACGATCTCACTACTGGCGCTTTCCACCTGTAGCGGTACTTCGCGCGGCGCGTCCTGCGGTGGCGCAGGCGCGGGCGGCTGGTTCGCACCGCAGCCCGACAGCAGCACAATCAGGCACAGCGCCCCGTATCGCAGCATGTGAATTCCTTCGCCATGAAAAAGCGCTAGGGTATCACTGCCACCCGCGAAACGCAGCTTTGCCGCCACAGCGTCTTCAGCCGAAGTCTCCCGCCTGGTAGTCGCGAATCGCCTGCTCAATTTCCGCCGGGGTGTTCATGACAAACGGACCATACTGCGCCACCGGCTCGCCGATGGGCTGCCCACGCAGCAGCAATACGGAGGCGCCCTCGCTACCCGCGAGCAATGACCAGTGGTCGCCGCGAGAGGTGATGGCCAGCTGCCCGGCGAGCACGGAGCGCCCGGACTGCTCAAGGGCGCCGGCATACACGTAGGCCAGCAGCGCTTCACCGACCGGCACAGGCAACTCAAGCCACGCGCCGGGCTGCAAGGTGACATCGACAAGGCCTGAGCGCGGCGCCAGTTCTTGCAAGGGGCCACGCGACGAGATGGCGCCCAACTGCCAGTCGCCGGCAATGGTGAGCGCGGTAAAGCCGTTTCCCTCGCTCACCGTTAGCGCCTCGACGGGAATGTCCCGATAGCGCGGTTCATCCATTTTTTCCGTCGCCGGCAGGTTGATCCACAGCTGAAAGCCATGCAAGCCCTGAGTATCTGGAGTGGGCATCTCGGAATGGATAATCCCGCGACCGGCTGACATCCATTGCACACCGCCACTGCGGATTTCACCGCGGTTGCCGCGGCTGTCCTCATGGATAATACCCCCGTGCTTCATGTAGGTGAGCGTTTGCATACCCCGGTGCGGGTGAGGCGGGAAGCCCCCACCCAGGTCCTCGCGACGCTCGGCACGCAACTCATCAAGCATGAGTACTGGGTCCATCGCGGCGTGCTGCATACCCGTGATGCGCTGAATCGCCACCCCGTCCCCATCCTGGCTGGGCCTGGCAGAACGAATCTCCTGAACTGAACGCGCTTGCATGATGTGATCTCCTCTCGATTCAGCCACACATTAAGCTCGTTATTTACGAAATAAAATCGCATTATTTCGCCACTTGTTTTCGATTATTCAGAAGGGTGCTGACATGAACCGAACCACGCTCGAACAATGGCGCATGCTGCAGGCAGTGGTGGAACACGGCGGCTTCGCCCAGGCGGCGGCCGCCATTCACAAGAGCCAGTCAACCATCAACCATGCCGTACACAAGCTACAGGACCAGCTGGGCGTACCCTTACTGGAGGTAGTGGGTCGCAAGGCGCAGCTCACTGAGGCGGGCGCCCTGCTGCTGCGGCGCGCCGGCCAGCTACTGGCGCAAGCCACGCAGCTGGAGGATATCGCCACCAGCCTGGCACAGGGCACAGAGGCGGAGATCCACCTGGCCGTTGATGAACTCTACCCCACGGAGCATCTCGCCCGCGTGATGGACCTGTTTTCCACGCGCTACCCCAATACCCGTATTGAGCTCTACGAAACCATTCTCTCAGGCGGCGCAGAACGGCTGCTGCGCGGGGAGGTCGGGATACTGATCGCCAGCGCGGTACCGGGAGGGTTCCTGGGGGAGCCCATCAGGCAGGCTGAGTTTGTTGCGGTCGCTGCCCGCGGTCATGCGCTGCATCAGTACGGGCGCCCTCTCACGGTGCAGGACCTCGCGCGGGAGCGACAGATCGTGATCAGGGATTCCGCCCAGGACCGCCGCACAGACTCCGGGTGGCTCGGTGCGGAACAACGCTGGACCGTGAGTCACGTGGCCACCTCCATCGAGCTCGTTGGTCGCGGGCTCGGCTTCGCGTGGCTACCCGTGAGCAGGATCGCGGCAGCTTTGGACGCGGGGGATATTCAGGCACTGCCACTGGAGCGGGGTGCGCGGCGCCACGCCACCCTGTACCTGACCCTCGCCGACCCGGACTGCGCGGGGCCCGCCACACGTGACCTTGCGGGGTTGTTCCGCAGCCACGCGCTGTAGGACAAACGGCAATCTGTTCTATTTTTTAGAAAGCTATCGCCAAATCTATGCGATTTTAATCAACATTTACCGAATGCACACTGGGCGCGAACTCACAGTAGAGAGGTAGCACCATGGGAAAGCTGGTTGACGGTCAGTGGCAGGATGTGTGGTACGACACCGACAGCAATGAAGGGCGTTTCGTGCGCGAAAGCGCCGGTTTCCGCCATTGGGTGACCGCCGATGGCGCGGCAGGACCCACCGGTGACGACGGGTTCGCAGCAGCGGCCGGGCGCTACCACCTGTATGTGTCGCTCGCCTGCCCCTGGGCACATCGCACGCTGATCGTGCGTGCGCTCAAGGGCCTGGAACCGCTGATTGATGTCTCCGTGGTGAGCCCGCTGATGCTGGAGAACGGCTGGACCTTCAACCGCGACGAGGGCAGCAGTGGTGACCTTGTGGGCAACGCTGAATTCCACCACCAGGTCTACACCCGTGCCGCCCCCAGCTACACCGGCCGCGTCACGGTGCCGGTGCTCTGGGACCAGGAACGGAACACCATCGTCAGCAACGAGTCCGCCGACATTATTCGCATGTTGAACAGCGCCTTCGACGCTCTCACGGGCAATACCGTGGACCTGTACCCGACCGCGCTGCACAGTGCCATCGACGCCTGGAACAAACGCATTTATCCCGCTGTGAACAACGGTGTGTACCGCGCGGGCTTCGCGACCACACAGGAGGCCTACGAAGAAGCCTACGGGGCGCTGTTCAACGAGCTCGATCACCTCGACGCGCAGCTTGCCGGCCAGCGCTTCCTGACGGGAGAGCGCCTGACCGAAGCGGACATCCGCCTGTTCACAACCCTCATCCGCTTTGATGCCGTCTACCACGGGCACTTCAAGTGCAACCGGCAGCGGCTGGAGGACTACCGCCATCTACCCGGCTACATCCGTGATATCTACCAGCAACCCGGCGTGGCAGAGACCGTGGACTTTGACCATATCAAGACGCATTACTATGCATCTCACCGCAACATCAACCCGACCGGTATCGTGCCGGCAGGGCCGGAGATCGACTACCGCGCCGCACACGGGCGCGGTTAAGCAGGCGACGGCAGGTCACGCGGGAACAACTGATGCACGAGCTGGCCCGCACCGCCGTCGCCCACCGCTGCCCAATGCTGCAGCGGCAACTGCAGCTGGAGGTAGCCCGCCGTCGGCAGGTTGGTCAGGTGCAGGCCGGGTGCCAGGTAATTGGCAAGATCCGTCAGGCCGGGGTTGTGGGCAATAAGAAACACAGCCTCCTCGTTATCGGGGCGCGCGCGCAGCCAGACCAGCAGCTGCTCTGCGCTGAAGGTATACAGGGCCGTCTCAGTCCGATGCGACAGGCCAGCAAGGCCGGACCAGCCGGAACACAGCCCCGCCAGGGTCATTTGCGCACGCTTTGCGCTGCTGGCATGAATCGGCAGGGGTTGCAGCCAACGCTGCAGGGCGGCGCCCATACGGGGCGCATCCCGCAGGCCGCGGGCATTGAGCGGGCGATCGTGGTCTGCAAGCCCTGGCTCGGCCCAATCCGACTTCGCGTGGCGCAGCACATGCAGGGTTTTCATCCTGTTTTTCTCCTCAACCCATCTACGGCGAAAGACCTCTCCACCGCGCGTTAGTCCGGGGCCAAGTCAGGCACAATTCGGGAGAAAAAACCAGATCGTTTTCACTCCCCGGGTCACGCATAATGGCGCGCCGCGACATTACAGGACCGCAACGGACACCATGAGCAAGAGCATTTCCCAGCGCATCGCAGAAGAACTCGCCGTCAACGAAAGCCAGATCAGTGCCGCCATCGGGCTGCTGGATGAAGGTGCCACGGTGCCCTTCATTTCTCGCTACCGAAAGGAAGTCACTGGCGGACTGGACGACACGCAGATGCGCCACCTCGATGAACGCCTGCGTTACCTGCGAGAACTGGACGAGCGCCGCCTGGCGATCCTCAAGTCAATTGCCGAGCAGGACAAACTGACTCCGGCACTGGAGCAGGCTCTGCAGGAAGCCGACACCAAGAACCGCCTGGAGGATCTTTACCTGCCCTACAAACCGAAGCGGCGGACCAAGGCGCAGATCGCCCGGGAGGCGGGTCTGGAGCCGCTGGCGGATGCACTGGTGGCAGACCCGGAACAGGACCCGGAGCAGGTGGCAGCGGCCTACCTCAACCCCGGTCACGGCATTGAAGACAGCAAAGCGGCCCTGGACGGGGCGCGCCAGATACTCATGGAACGCTTCGCGGAAGACGCAGACCTGCTGGCACGGCTACGCACCTTCCTGCAGGAAAACGCTCAGCTGGCCGCACGTTTGGTGCCCGGCAAGGAGAACGAGGGGGCAAAGTTTCGCGATTACTTCGAGCACACAGAGGCGCTGGCGACCACGCCCTCCCACCGCGCACTGGCCATGTTCCGCGGCCGCAATGAGGGCTTCCTGCAGCTCAACCTGCTGCTTGACCCGGATGAAAAGCCGGGTGATGCCCATCCCTGCGAGGCGATGATTGCAGACTACTGGTCAATCCGCGATGCCGGGCGGGCAGCCGATCGCTGGCTGGCGGATACCGTACGCTGGACCTGGCGGGTAAAACTGCTGACCCACCTGCAAACCGACTTGTTAACACAGCTGCGCGAACGTGCCGAGCAGGAGGCCATCGGCGTGTTTGCGCGCAACCTGAAGGATCTCCTGCTGGCGGCACCCGCCGGGGCCCACGCCACCATCGGCCTCGACCCGGGGCTGCGCACAGGCGTGAAGCTCGCTGTTGTCGATGCCACCGGCAAGGTACTGGACCACGGCGCCCTGTTTCCACATCCACCCCAGAAGCGCACGCGGGAAGCGAGCGCAGAGCTTCTGCGCCTGATCCAGCAACATCACGTTGAGCTCATCGCCATTGGCAATGGCACTGCCAGCCGGGAGACCGACAAGTTCGTCGGCGACCTGCTGCAGGCACACCCCGACCTCAACTGCCGTAAAGTCATGGTGAACGAGTCCGGGGCATCCATCTACTCGGCATCCGAGTTTGCCGCACGGGAGTTTCCCGACCTCGACGTGACCATTCGCGGCGCGGTATCCATCGCCCGCCGGCTGCAGGACCCACTGGCTGAGCTGGTGAAAATCGACCCGAAATCCATCGGCGTGGGCCAGTACCAACACGATGTGAGCCAGGTGCAGCTGGCACGCCAACTGGACGCGGTGGTCGAGGATTGCGTGAACGCCGTGGGGGTGGATGTGAATACGGCCTCGGTACCACTGCTGGCGCGAGTATCGGGATTGAACCAGAACCTGGCCAGCAACATCGTCGCACAGCGCGACCAGGCGGGCAGCTTTGCCAGCCGCCGGGACCTTCTGCAAGTCTCGCGCTTCGGCGAGAAGACCTTTGAGCAGGCTGCGGGCTTCCTGCGTATCAGCAACGGCAGTAACCCGCTGGACGCCTCCGCAGTACACCCCGAGTCCTACGCGCTGGTGGAGGATATCGCAAAACGCCAGCAGCGGCCTCTGGCCAGCCTCATTGGTGACTCTGCATTCCTGCGCAGTGTGCGCCCCACTGACTACGTCACCGAGCAGGTCGGCCTGCCCACGGTCATCGATATTCTGCGGGAACTGGACAAGCCCGGGCGCGACCCGCGGCCCGAGTTCCGCATGGCCAGCTTTCAGGACGGCGTGGAGAAAATCTCCGACCTCAAGCCGGATATGGTTCTGGAGGGCACCGTCACCAACGTCACCAATTTTGGTGCCTTCGTGGACATCGGTGTGCACCAGGACGGACTGGTGCACATTTCAGTGCTCGCTGACCGCTTCGTCAAAGACCCGCACGACGTGGTCAAAGCGGGCGACGTGGTGAAAGTCAAGGTCATGGAAGTGGATCTGGAGCGCAAGCGCATTGCACTGAGCATGCGCCTCAATGACAAGGCCGAAGATGCGGCACGTCAGCCGGGCGGGCGGGCGCAGCAGCCGCGGAGCAGGCGCGATGAGGGCAAACCGTCGGCACGTGGTCGCGGGGCCGGAAACGGCGCGCAGGCAGCGCCTTCCACGGCTCTGGCCGCGGCATTTGCCAAGGCGCGTAGCGACAGCTGAGCCATGGCAGCCAACGGCAGAAGCCGTTAACGCTTCGCAGCGCCCGTCCAGCCGAGCCTGGCAGCGTCCAGCGTAATCGTCACGGGCTCCGCACTGCCCACCTCACCGGCAAGCCAGGGCAGCAATACAGAGAGCAGACCTGGCGTGCCGTGCAGCAGCGGCAGCGCAATCAGCAGGGTGTCGCCCGCACTGTTCAGCAACACGGCGTGGTCGGTGCGCTGCGGTAGCGAGGTGCTCACCATGGCGGTCCACTCCAGCGCCACGCCCTGGCGTAACTGCCAGCGCAATTCCAGTGCCAGGCTGTCCAATTCGGTAAACAACTGCTGGCACAGCGCACGTTCGTCGATGAGGCGCCCTCCGGCGCGGCCTGCGGGTGCGGGAAACTCCACCCGCAGGCCGCGCTGCTCACAGACGTTGCCGTCACGGGTGAAGCTCCAGGCGGGCTGCGCCACCTGCGGGATAACCGGTATCGGCTCCGGCGCCGCGGCGAGCTGTGCGGGGCCGGCAGAAAGCAGCCCGGCGCAGTCATTGCGAGCGCAGAACGCGCTGGCGATGCGGGCCTCCAGTACAGCCTGCTGCTCACGCCGGGGGTGGCTGAGCATGACGCTCAGAGTGCCCGCCGTGATGCCGAGGTCAGCCAGTGGTGACGACAGCAATTGCACCGTCTCACTGGCCTGCACGGCACGCTGCAGGCGCAGAACATCATCGGCGTATTGTTCCACTGCTACGGCCCAACCGAGCAGACGGGGTACAGCGGCGCCCTCCGCAGTCGCCTGGCGTCGCGCCAGCGCGGCTTCGGCAAGCAGCACCTCGGCCAGCTCCAGCAGTGCGATATCCGCAAACTGTTGCCTGGCGACGTTGTCACCGCTATCCAGGCGTTCTGCCAGGCGATAGAACCGGGAGCTTTCGGGGGCTGGGGCGTCGCTGGCGTGAACTGACAGCATGCACGACAGCAAGAAAAGCAGCAGATACACCGGCATGGCCGTCTGTCGGCAGAAACGTGGGCACACAACGCGAAACTGCCCAACCAAGACCAGGCAGCCTTTATTCGTCTCCACGTCTGACGGGGCGGCGCTGGGCCTTCAGGGTGCCGCGCTGCTGCTTCTTGTCCAGCCGCTTGCGCTTTGACGAAAGTGTAGGCCGCGTCGGTCTGCGCGCCTTGCGCGGGCGACAGGATTCGGCAATCAGTTCCGCCAAACGCGCCAGGGCGTCTTCACGATTTTTTGCCTGGCTACGGAAGCGCTGGGCCTTGATGGTCACAACGCCTTCCGCGGAAATGCGGCTATCGCGACGGGCGAGCACTGCGGCTACACAACTTTCCGGCAAGGAGGAGGCCGCCGCGTCAAACCGCAGGTGTATGGCCGTGGATACCTTGTTCACGTTCTGCCCTCCGGCACCCTGGGCTCGAATCGCACTCAGTTCAACCTCATCCAGCGGGATCGCCAGGGTTGGGCTGATCTGCAACATGTCCTGTGCTGTTATACGCACCTCCGTCTCCGCATGGGTGGCGATGGTTGCCAACACCCCGGGCGCGGGCTTTCCCTGTGATGTCGCTAGCGATCCTGAAACCAGGCAACAAATTCATCGAACTCGACAACACCGCTACCATCGCTGTCAATCGCCTGAAAGCCTACCTGTGGGTCCTCACCGGCTTCCAGGGCATCCAGACCTTCAAGCAATGCAATGAACTCCGTCAGCTCAATCCTGCCATCGCCGTTACTGTCGAAATGGTCAAAGTTCTCCCGCAATTCCTGCGCCGACACATCGGACATCGTCTACATCCTCATTCAATGGTGCACTATAGTGACATCAAATTCCCGCCCAAGCCACGCGACCGCACCTCGCCAAAGCGAAACGGGCACCCTCACACGAGCGCAGGGTATAATGAAGAGGACGACACACTCTATGCGATTACGCAGAGAAGAAAACGCTTTCAAATGGGAATCGTTCGCGTTATGGTGCGCAATCTAACACGGCCTCAGCCCCCGCTTGTACGCTGGTGACACCCCCGATGGAAACGAAATCGCCCCCAGGGGCCCCGAAAACGCTCTGGTCGCTGTGCCGCGGAGAGCACTGCACCATCACCGGCTACGACGACCTGTTGGCAGAGGCCTACAAAGTGCGGCTTATGGAGTTCGGTTTTTACCCGGGCGAAACCGTATCCTGCCTGCAATCGCCCGCCTTCGGCGCGCCCAAGGTCTACCGTGTCAACAACACCATTTATTCGCTGGATGATGAAATTGCAGATCATGTCATCGTAGAGAGCACTCCACCGCGTGACTAGAGTATTGCTGATTGGCAGCCCGAACTCGGGCAAGAGCCTGCTGTTCAACCGCCTCACGGGGCTGTCGCAGAAAGTGGCGAATTTCCCGGGCATCACCGTGGATGTGGCGACCGGCAAGCTGCAGGGTATGGATGATGTCGACCTGGTCGACTTTCCCGGAACCTATTCGCTGAAAGCCATTTCGGCGGAAGAAAAGGTCGCGGTCGCACAGTTCGAGAAAGCCCTCGAAGACACCGAAGTCGAGCACGTGTTGTGCCTTATCGATGCCACACGGCTGGAGAAAAGCCTGTTTTTCACGCTGCAAGTGATTCGCGAATGCGAACGGCACGGCAAAGCCGTTACTGTGCTGGCGAATATGATCGACGTGCTGGAAACCAACAATCTGAGCATCGACCTGCCTGCGCTAGAGGCGGCCATTCACACACGGGTCATCCCCATCTCCGCGCGCTCCGGCAAAGGCCTTGCTGACATAGCAGAACAGATTCGTGCGGCTCGCTCGACGGGTGCACAAGCGCAGCGACCACACCTGGTGGATACACCCGATGAGCTCCTGCGCGGCACCGCACATCAGCTTGCCCAGCGTCTCGGGCCTCGCGGTGATGTCCTGGTGCGCACCCAGAACCGACTGGACGCGTTTTTCCTGCACAGCGTTACCGGTGGCTTCGCCTTCTTCGGCATCATGTATCTGCTCTTCCAGTCCATCTTTACCTGGTCGACACCGGCTATGGATGCCATTGAAGGCTCACTGGCATGGATGGCCGACGGCATAGTGCCGTTGATCGGAAACTCGATACTGCAGGACTTTACCGCCGATGCCCTGTTCAGTGGCATCGGGGCCTTCCTCGTTTTCGTGCCGCAGATTTTCGTGCTGACCTTTGTTATTGGCTTACTGGAAGATTCCGGCTACATGGCGCGGGCGACCCTGATCTGCCACAAGCCGCTGCGCTACTTCGGCCTCACCGGCAAGAGCTTTGTGCCCATGCTGTCCGGCGTGGCCTGTGCCATTCCGGGGATCTACGCTGCGCGCGCCGTGGATTCACCCCGCAAGCGCCTGCTGACCTACATGGCGATTCCCCTGATGCCCTGCTCGGCGCGACTACCCGTATACGCTTTGCTGATCGCCGCATTCATCCCGGCGGAGACCTTCCTCGGCGGCCTCGTGGGCTGGCAGGGTCTGGCCATGTTCGGCATCTATTTCTTCGGTATGTTCATGGCACTGGTGATCACCGGCTTCGTGTCACGGGCCAGAAAAGATGAGTTCGACGATCTGCCTTTCGTGCTTGAGCTACCGCCCTACCGCCTGCCGGGCATAAAGCCGCTGCTGCGCAACGCCTTCAACCGCGCCAAACATTTCGTGGTAAAGGCTGGGAAAATCATCTTCGCGGTGACGCTGGTGGTATGGGTGCTGGGCTACTTCCCTAACTACGGTGCGGACCTCGGCCAGTCGTGGCTGGGCGACTTGGGGCGCATCATCGAACCCCTGTTTGCACCGTTGGGGCTGGACTGGCGCTATGGCGTCGCCATTCTCACCTCGTTCCTCGCCCGCGAAGTGTTTGTGGGCACCCTCGGCACCATATTCGGTATTGAAGGCGCAGAGGAAAACATGGTGCCACTGGTGCAGCAGATCCAGGGCAGCGACCTGACCATTGCCTCCGGCCTCGCCCTGCTGGTGTTCTTCGCGATCGCCTTGCAGTGCGTATCCACCATGGCAATTCTGGCGAAGGAAAGCCGCTCGGGCACACTGGCGCTGAAAATGTTTGGCGCGTACTTCGTGCTCGCCTACGCGGTGGCGTTTCTGGTGTACCAGTTGGCTTCTGCGTTCTGAAAGAAACCATTGAGCTACTATCGAACGCAAAACTGTTCTTAACGCGCGAGCCAGCTGCCCGCAGCATCAGCGAGCACCCATTGCTGCGAATGCCAGAAAAACTCCCCCGCCCGCTCGGCAGACGGCGCCGTGCAATTCACTTTATTTCGCCCGGGGTGCAACGCCGGAAGACTCACCGTAAAGCGGTCACCCTGACCTGCCAGCGTCAGCGGTTCTCCGGACGCACTGAAACAGGCAAGCCGATCGCGGTGGTAAGCCGGGTCTGCCGACAAGCTGAAGCTGAACGCCTTCGGGGCTGCCCCACTGCCATTGATCAACGCCGGGGCAGCGTCCACCTGGGTCACCGGCAGCGGCCTGGTATCCAACGCCATCGCCAACCTCTCGAGGCTACCCTGATTGCGGGACATGGGAAAGCGCGGAATGGCGGTCGCGGGCGTTCCCTCCGCCACCGCTCCTGACAACTGCGCCAGCCCATATAAATCCCGCCCAGCCACCAGTTCCTCCAGGCCTGGGGAATATTCCCCATAGGGATAGGCGAAGGTCTGCACTCTATCCAGACCCAACTCACGGGTCAGGTCGGCAATACTCCCATCAATCTCCACCGAGGCTCGTTCAATCCAGGCCTCTGTGATGCCGTTCTCGCTGCCTCGCAACAGGTGTTCATGGGTTTGGGAATGTGCGCCGAACGACGCCAGACCGGACGCTTTAAGCTCACGTAGTTGCTGCCAGGACATGGTCGCTTCATGGCCACGCTCAACCGCTTGCGTTGCAACAAACACGGTGAAAGGCATACCCCGCGCCGACAACTCAGGAAACGCAGTGTGATAAACGGATACGTAGGCATCGTCGAAAGTAATAGCGACAGCTTCAGCCACGCCCTCACCCCCCTCATACACGCCTTTGAGCAGCTCCAGAAGAGGAACCACGACAAAGCCATTTTTCTCAATGTAATCAAGCTGATCTTTGAACTGCGCAGGGCTGATACTGGTACTCACGGGCGTGCTGTCGTCAACATGGTGGTAGAGGAGAATCACACCGTGATTGGCAAGTACCGGCATTGCCAGAAGGATACACAAGGCGGCCAGCAAACCGTGTTTCATGTGGACGTCGCCTGGCCCAGCATGCGCAAAAACTGCCTGATCATTGAGCGGACCTCCTTGACGTATTCTTCTCGTCGCTCCGAGTAGTAAAGGAGCGCTTTGGCCAGTGTCATGCCGGTCATGGGTTCGCCCTCCTTGCGTATCTTAGCGCGCAAAACACGGAACTCACGATAGCGTTCGTGCGTATTGAGATTGTTCATGTACCGCCGTGTACTTTCCGAGACACTGGAAAACGCTTCAGCCTCATGAATGGCACTGGCAGCACGGTTTGCCGGGACAATTCCGCAGCCTTCTACGTAACACCATTGGCCAAAGAGGTTATTGCCCTCCACAGCAAAGCGCGATCGCCCCCAACCGGACTCTTTCGCTGCCTGCGCGAGCACCAGCGGTAACGGGATCGTATCGACCCGCAGTAGCAGCTCACGCAACAGGTCAGCAGGTGGTGTGTCCGTTTGCCAGGGTAATTCATAACGGGCCGACAGTTCGCGCAACCAACGCTGCTCATCGTCGGGTAATGCGCCAGGCATATGCCCTTGTTGTTGCAGCGCCTTCAGCCGTGCCCGGTTTATCCGAATACTGTCGTTGTGGTGGGTGATTATCGGTGTCAGGTACTCGTAAAACGCTTCCTTCATCGCTGTAACATCCTCTATGCCAGCAAAATCGGGAAGCTCCCCAAATTCTGTTCGCTGCGCTGAGTACCAGCGGAAAAACACCAGCAAAACCAGCAGGACAAACGCAACAGCAACAAACAATCGATGTCGCGATGGCTCCGCCCACCACGCTTTTGGCCTGTTCATGCGGAGAGCTTACTCCAAACAGGGCGCCAAGAAAAACCCCGAAGCACAATGCACTTTTTCAGGCCCCATAAAAACCCCAAGGCACAGAGCACCTTGGGGTTTTGGTATTAAAGCCTGGCGAGAGCCCACCCCCGCTTCATCGGGTGTGACCTACTCTCACATGGGGCGTTCCGGCGTCCCGGGACCCCACACTATCAAGAGCGGGTCTCCCCCTGGGAGAGTATCGAACACTACAAAGTAAAACGCCCTGACCAATACTGATCAGGGCGTTTTGG
>CAXIDF010000004.1:0-180160 GCA_964022665.1 uncultured Halieaceae bacterium | reverse complement strand
ACGTGCGACCGCCTGGTTCGTAGCCAGGTACTCTATCCAGCTGAGCTACAGGCGCGTTGAGGGGCGCTACTATAGGTATCAGAGCCCCCTTCGTCAAGCCCTTCGGCGCCAAAAATCCCCTTACTTGCCCAACACGCCACCCGCGACAGCACCGCGCTGCGGGGTATCGATTAACACGCCCGGGTTCATCATGCCCTGGGGATCAAGCGCTGCGCGGGCGCCGGCGAAGGCGGCGCGAAACAAGGGGGGTGACTGCTCGTCATAACCACCGGGCCTGTGGTCCCGGCCCACTGCATGGTGGTGTGTCACAGTGCCCCCCAGGCTCGTTACCGCCGCGTTCGCGGCCAGCTTGATATGCTGCCAACGGCCCAGCATAGCCTGCAGGTCGCCGCAATCCGTGCCGTGTGCATAGAAACTGAAATACGGTGCCGGGCCATCGGGGTACACATGAGTGAAGCGACAGGTCACCATGCCGTCTACGCCGGTGACCTCGCGAATTGCCCGGCCCAGCGCATCGCGCACCCCCGCATAGAAGGCCTCAAACCGGTCCCAGGTAATCGCCGTTTCAAAGGTGTCGACCATTACTCCGCGCGGCGTGAGGTAGTTGCGGTAGTACGGTGCGCGCAGAAACTGGTCGCGCCAGGCACCGGCCGCGCCCTGCCGGTGTGCGGCTACCGCTGGCTTTTCTGCACCCTGCAGTGAGCGTTGCGCCGCCTCGGCGTCCCAGCTGCCGCCGTGGTCCGCCACCAGTTCCAGCGCGCGCGTCAGCCAGGCGTCCAGCGGGTGGTCGGCTGACTCGAACGCCAGCACCAGCAAGGCTGAAACACCGTCCCCTAGCCCATTGAGCATTGCCTCCGCGGGGTCCAGCAGCCGACAGTTGCTGGGGAACAGGGCGGCCTGGCTGATGGCACGCACCGCACTGCAGGCCTGTGCCATGCCGGGGAAACGCACGCTGGCGGAGGCGCGAAAGCGGGGCCGCTCCTGCACACGCATCCAGGCCCGCGTGATCAGCCCCAGCGTGCCCTCCGAACCCATGAGCAGGCGGTCGGGGGACGGCCCGGCACCGGAGCCGGGCAGGCGACGCGTTTCCAGCGCACCGCTGGGCGTGAACATGCGTATGCTCTCGACAAAATCATCGATATGCGTGTACTGGGTGGCGTAATGCCCGCCGGCGCGCGTGGCCACCCAGCCGCCCAGCGTGGAAAACTGAAAGCTCTGGGGAAAATGGCGCAGCGTCAGGCCGGCGGGCTTCAGTGCGGCTTCCAGCTCGGGGCCCAACGCACCGCCTTCGATAAGCGCTGCGCGGCTGTTGTGGTCAATTTCGAGTACACGGTTCAGGTACTGTAAATCGATTGCCAGCACACAGCTGTAGTCGCCTGGCACATCCGCTTCCACACCACCACAGACACTGGTACCGCCGCCGAACGGGATCACCGCAGCGCGTGCGTTGCCAGCCCAGTCGAGCAGGGCTTCTATCTGCGTTTCGTTGCGTGGAAACGCAACCCAGTCAGGTGCAGCCGGCAACGCGCACTGTAGCAAGCGCAGGCTGTCAGCGAGGGATTTGCCCAGCGCATGGGTGATGCGATCGTAAGGGGTAGCAGAGCAGATAGCGCGCAGTGCGTCAGGCGGTGAACCTCGCGACGGTACAAGCGGCACGTCGCTCACCCGGGGAAGCACTACGGCAGTGCCTCCACCCATCAGCGTCACAAGATCGGCGAGCCGGGCTTCCTCCGCTGCGTCGAGGTGTTCATCGGCGTATCCCCAGCCCCAGAAACGCAGGGCGCGCCGATGGCCGAGTGTATCGACAACGCCTGGCACTTCAGCGAATGAAGCCGGTGTCGGATTCCATGTAGAGACGCAGCGGCAGGCTGCCGTCGTCTTTCAGGTGAATGACAAGGCCGTAGTTGTCGTTGTCGTAGTCCGCCACCCACTCGTAGCGAAAATCGGGCAGTATATCGACCGGCTCAGGGCGGCGGCCAACCACTCGCACCTCTTCCAGTGCGCCCGGCTCGAACGCCGCGTGGGCTTTGGGAATAATCAGGGTTACCTTGCGCTCGCCGGGCACGGTGCCGGGCTCCACGCTATCCACACTGATGCCGGATTCGACGTCCAGGTGGCCTTTAACCAGTTGTAGCCAACCGCTCTCGGCGGTGGTCTTGTCGCCCCAGGATACGGGTGCAGCAAGCAACATGCACAGCGCACTAGATACACAAATCGAACGAACGAGCATGGTCGTCTCCGGGCATCCGCAGGCAGGAAAAGCAGAGCGGCCCGCCGCGCTGAGCCGACCAGTTGTGGCCGGCGACGCAGAGGGTCGCTCCCGTTACAGCTACTTCATGGCGTCTTCAACAGCCTTGTCGGCCTCGTCTGCCATCTCACCTGCCTTTTCCTTGGCATCGTCCATGGCCTGGCCGGCTTCGTGCTGCATGTCTTCCGCGGCTTGACCCGCATCGTGCATGGCGTCTTCGCCCATTTGCTTGCCGTCGTGCATGGCGTCGTCGATAGCATCGCCGGCGTCATCCATCGCATCGCCCGTTGCATCTGCGGCGTCGTCCATCGCATCGCCAGCGGCATCCATGGCATTGCCGGTGGCGTCAGCTACTGCGTTACCCGCCTCTTCGGCTTTTTCCGCTACGCTGCTCATGGCATTGGAAGCAGACTCGCTAACGCTCTCGGCGTCTTCCTTGCTGCAGGCAGAAAGGCCAAAAACCATCATCGTTGCCAGTACGGCACCCGCTACTTTTTGTGTTTTCATACACTCACCCCTTAATTTGGTTGTGTTGTCGCGTCCGCACAGGACACCGTGAGACTACACAGCTAGCGCTACAGAGTAAAGCTGTGCGAGAACGTGGCATGAAGCCTGCAGTCACTCGGCAACGATATCACCGTGCATCGCAGCCAGTCGCTGCAGCAAGGCATTCTGTGCACCTACCGGTATCTGCTCCTGCTCCATTACGCGAATAAGGCTACTCACCAGGCGGTTGAACTGCGCGGACGTGACCTGCAGATGGCGGTGGGTTTCCCGCATGCTGTCCCCGGTGTACACACAGGGGCCATCGGTGACGGCACACAGCTGCTCTGCGAGTTTATTGCGAAAGCGTTCGATATCCGTGTCGACAAACAGTGCGCGGGTGTCACGATCTTCGGCAATCTCCCAGAGCAACCCGGCCACGATGCGCTCGACGCCCGCCTCACCGCCGAGCTGTGCATACAGTGAGGCGCCGCGTTCCGGCTGCCCCGCACATCCGGTGAGGAGTAGTGTGACCCACAACAGAACGTGCAAGAAACGCCGCATGACGAACACCTATTGACTCAACTGAAGCGACAGGTACCAACCGCTCTGGCTTGCAAGCCCCGCGATATCACCCAGCTCCGTCCACGCGAATACCGCAGCAAAGCGCTTGTTGGGAAACCAGCCGACAAACACATCGGCCCAGTCATCCTCGCTAACACTCTGCAGCTGGTCGGGCTTCTGCCGGTATTCAGCACCGATCACCCAATGCCGGTTGAGGAACACACCCACACTGCCCTCCGCCACCAGTTCGCGCTGTTCATCGAACCCCAGCAGTCCCGTCTGGTGCGCGGCTGTCCAGCGCAGTGTGCCGTTGGCAAACACGTTGCGCCCCAGTATGCCGTTGAGCCAGAGTTTGCCCGCCGCAAGATACAGGTCTGTGCCACTGTCGCGTGCTGCCCCCAGGGCCAGGGGTACGGCCATGTCGCGGTTGCGCTTGTACTGCAGGCCCGCGGTGAGCTGCGGCAGTGCGCCATAAATGAGGTCGCCGGCCAGGCGCGCCTTCGCCCCGAACACGTCCTGGCGGATATTCAGGCCCAGGGGTGCCACCTCAAGGTCCTGCCGGCTCACACTGAACTCGAGCGTGTTCTCCAGGCCCACGCTAACGCTCTGCACATCAAGCTGGAAGTCATCCACACTCACCCTGCCCAGCCCCAGGGCGCCGCCCCACTCGCCAACATCACCGTACCCACTGATCACCGCCCAGGGGGCAATGCCACCGCCGGCCTGGCCTTCAATACTGCTGGCTCCTCCGGTGGCAAGCAGCCGGCTGTCCGCCTGCACCGCAAAGGGCAGGAAAAGCACCAGTATCGCGAAGCCCGCCCGCCAGCTACACATGGGAGTGCCCTGCGATAGCAAGCACGGGAGGTGGCAGGTCGTCCAGCCACGCGGCGAGGTCGGGTGCCGGCATCGGTCGGGCAATGTAGTAGCCCTGCACGGCGTCGCAACCCATTGCCTGCAGCAGTCGCAGGGAGGCGATATTCTCCACACCCTCTGCGACAACCTTGAGCCCCAGGTAGTGCGCCATCTCGATCGTTGAGCGCACGATCTGCTGGTCGTCCGCATCCTGATCGAGCTGCAATACCAGGCTTTTGTCGATCTTCAGCTCCTGCACCGGCAGTGTTTTCAGCTGTGCGAGGGAGGAAAACCCGGTACCGAAATCATCAATGGCCAGTCGGATACCCACTTTTTCGAACTCCCGAATGTTCGCCAGCGCCAGATCCATGTCCGCCATCATCATGGTTTCGGTAATCTCGAACACCACGGCGCTGCTGTCCAGCCCCGAGCTTGCCAACAGGTCGATGGCGTGACGTACGAAATCGAGCTGCAGGATGTCCGCCCCCGACAGGTTGATGCACACGGTCACTTCAAGCCCAGCGCGCTCCCAGTCCTGCAGCTGGCGCAACACCAGGCGCAGTACGATCATGCTGATATCGGTGATGATCCCGGTTTGCTCTGCCACCGGGATGAACTCATCCGGGTATACCTCGCCCAGTTCCGAATCGTTCCAGCGCATGAGTGCCTCCACTTCCAGCACCCGGTGGTCCGCCAGATCGTACTTTGGCTGATAGACCATGCGGAAGTTCTCCGCTTCCACCGCGGCCTGCAGGCGGTGCGCCAGCGTGATCTGCCGCAGGTGATTTTCATCCTGGCCGATCTCATAGAACGAGTAGCCATGTTTGGTTGAGCGCGCGTTCCCGAGCGCAATCTGGGCGCGGCGCAGTAGCTCCTCGAAGGCCTGCCCGTGTTGTGGGGCAAACACGAATCCCAGCAGCGGCTCGATGCGCACGGGGATGCCCTCTATCGACAACGGCGCGGCAAAATCGGCGCGCAGCTTGTGCAGCACCACGTCCACGTCGGCGCGGGTCAGGGCGTCGAAGAACAGCAGTATCTGGGAATCCGCGACGCGGGCGGCCATGTCCCCCCGGCGCAGGCTTTCCGTTACCCGGCCCGCCACGGCCCGCAGGGCCTGGTCGCTGAAGTCGCTGCCGTAGAGGTCGTTCAACTCGCGCAGGTTACCCAGCTCCAGCAGGGCCATTGCGTAGTTCGCCGCGGCTGTTGGCTCGGCCATCCGGTTGTTGAAGGTGCCGGTGATGTGGATGCGGTTGGGCAGACGCGTCAGCGTGTCGTGCTGCGCCTGATAGCGAATGCGCGCCTCACGCTCGGATACCGTGTCCTGCATCAGGTTCAGGGTATCGGCCAGCGTGCCGAACTCCGCCCCCGATTTCAGGTCGATGCGGTGCGTGTAGTTGCCGTCGGCAATGCGCCGGGCTGCGCGCACCAGCGCGTAGATCGGCTGGGTGACGCCCCGGGCTATGACCAGCGCCGTCAGAACCGCGAGCAGCAGGGCAACAAACCCAATCAGGATCATTTGCTGACGCAAAGGTCGGTAACTCTGCAGCGCCTGCTGCAATGATTGCGAGAGCAACGCCGACAGCCGCTGACCGTCTTCGTCCAGCAACAGGACTTCGCGGCTTACCCAGCGCCCCTCGGCCAGCGTGGCCACCGAGTCCTCCACATTTGCCCCGGGGTGCTCACCGGCCTGCAGGCCCTCGCTCAGGGCGGAAGGCAGCGTGGAGTGCAACACACGGGGGGCCTGGGTATCGCTCTGCGCCAGCAGGGTAATCTCGGCGTTGGTGAGGCCGCGCAGGTCTTGCAGCATGGAGTCGTCCACCGCCGTCCCCAACCCCACCCATCCCATCAGGTCAGGTGCAAACACCGGCACCAGCACCAGCTGGAAGGGCTGTTCGTTGAACAGAGCGAGGATTGCCGTGCCGCTGGTTTTTTCACTGCGCAACGCGTTGGCTGCGCTTTCCGGCAGGCGTTCGAGCTCATGCGTGCTGAGCAGGATATCGCCATCGCGCGAGAGCATGACCACGAAATCCGCGGCGATACGCTCGCCGTGGTTCGCCAGCACGCTCAGCATGGTGGCCTGCTCACCGGTGGCGATGGCGCGTTTGAAGGCAAAGTCGCCTGCCAGCACTTGGGCGCGACCACGCAGCTGTTCACGATCAACCTCCAGCAGCGAGCGGAAGACGCGTTCCACCACTTCCAGTTCATCACGTACGATCGTCTCAATCGCGGTATTGGACGCCCGCAACACGGCGAGCAGGCTGCTCGCCAGCGTTACCGCCAGCAGGCCGCCGATAAACAACAGCAGCTTGTTGCGAAAGCTAATTCGCATCGCGGGTGAATCGTTTCAGCATGTTTTCCAGCTCGGAATCTGTCTTGCCTCCCTGTGGGTCCTGCCAGGCCAGTGGCAGATCAAGGGCAAGCTCACCGCCGGCGACCGGCAACGGGAAGCGCAACGGCTCCGGTAGTTGCGGGTGCCACACCTCCACCTCGGTGGCGCTACCCTCCCAACGCAGATTGGCAACGCCACGCGCATCGGACACCGCCGCACTCGGGTTCTCACTCACGTACAGGTAGGCCTTCATGCTGTCGTGGATGTTACAGCCCAGCGTCACCACACCGGGTGCATTGAAAGCCACGGGCGGCGCGTCATTGGCGCGAAACAGCTTGAGTTCAAACGTATTCCCCGGCGAAAACGAATACACGTGGTGACGCGTATCATCGCTGTTGGGAAACGTCACCTCAGAGCCGGGGGTGATGGTGGTCACCAGTGGGTCGAAGCGACGCTCACGCTGATCTACCGTTGCACCCGCCTGTGGCATGGGCTGCACAGCCTCCGCGCCGGGCACGGTCAACACCGCAAACGGCACCGGATTACCGTCGCTGCCGGTCAGGCGTACCTGCAGTTCACCCGCAGAAGCATCGCTTGCTATCAGCAGCAGCCCTGCCGCAAAGCCAACCAGCGTCTTCAATCGACCATACATACTGCGCAACCCCAAAACGTTAACCCGCCAAAGCATAACGCATTCCCGAGCACCTTCGCGGGCTGAAGCGGGAAAATACCTGCCCCGGCGGGAACAAGCGTACGTCCAGTATGGCGACAGAGCGTCACGGTAAACCGACTCCCACGACCGGGGCAAGACCTTCCGTCGCTGACTTGAACGCGCCGTGTTGGCCGTATGCAATGAAGGCAAATGCGGTTTGCGAAACCGGGGGGGAACGCTACACTTGAGCGCTTTGCCACCCGCATGGAGACGCACATGTACAGTTTCAGCGCACAATCCAACGCCTACCAGGAGCAGCTGCAGGCCTTCATGGACGAACACATCTACCCCAACGAGCAGCGCTACGCCGCAGAGCTGCATGCCTCCCCGTCCCGCTTTGCCGCCTTGCCGGTGATGGACGAACTGAAAGCCAAAGCAAAGGCCGCCGGGCTCTGGAACCTGTTTATCTCCCCTCATGAGGCGGAATACTGCGACCACGGAGGTTTCAGCAACTTCGACTATGCGCCTCTGGCGGAACTCATGGGGCGTGTGCTGTGGTCGCCGGAGGTGTTCAACTGCAATGCACCGGATACCGGCAATATGGAAGTGCTCATGCGCTACGGCAGCCCGGAGCAGCAGGAACGCTGGCTGCGCCCCCTGTTGGCCGGCGAGATACGCTCCTCCTACGCCATGACCGAACCCCAGGTGGCTTCCTCCGACGCCACCAACGTGGAACTGCGCATAGAGCAAGACGGTGACCACTGGGTACTGAACGGCCGCAAATGGTTCATCACCAGCGCCATGTACGAGCGCACGCAAATCTTCATCGTCATGGGCAAGTCCGACCCCGACAACCCCAATCGTCACCTGCAGCAGAGTCAGATACTGGTGCCGCGGGACACAGCCGGTGTCACCCTGGTGCGGCCGCTGACCACCCTGGGTTATGACGATGCGCCGCTGGGCCACGCCGAGGTGCTGTTCGAGAACGTGCGGGTACCCGCAGAGAACATGTTGCTCGGCCCGGGACGCGGCTTTGAAATTGCCCAGGGCCGGCTCGGGCCGGGTCGTATTCACCACTGCATGCGCCTGATCGGTGCCGCACAACGCTCGCTGGAGCTCGCCTGCGTGCGTGCCGAAAACCGTACCACCTTCGGGCGCAAGCTGAGCCAGCATCAATCCGTGCGGGAGGATCTGTCGCGCTGTTTTTCCGAGATCGAGATGGGGCGCCTGCTGTTGCTGAAAACCTGCTCCAAGATGGATGAGCTGACACCGCAGGGTGCCCTCGACTACATTGCGGCGGCGAAAAGTACGGTGCCCTTGTTGATGCAAAACGTGATCGACCGTTGCATGCAGATTCACGGCGCCGGCGGGCTCACTGAAGACTACTGCATGGCGGACGCTTTCAATTATGCGCGCTGGTGCCGGCAGGCCGATGGCCCGGACCAGGTGCACCAGATGGCACTGGGCAAAATGGTCATCAAGCGCTATGTCGACGCCTGAGCTGCACCCGCAGCTGCAGGCGGACTGTCACGACCTCGGCACGCTTGCCTCCGGCCGTCTGCTGTTGTCGCGCAACGCCAGCCTGCACTGGCTGATACTCGTGCCCGACACCGAGGCCATCGACCTGCTGGATATGCCCGGCGACGCGCTGGCTCTGGTCATGCAGGACTGTCAGCGCATGAGCCAATGGCTGAAGCAAGCGCATGCCTACCCGAAAGTAAATTTTGGCGCGCTGGGCAACCTTGTGCCGCAGTTGCACCTGCACATCGTGGGCCGCCGCCCCGACGACCCCTGCTGGCCCCAGCCCGTCTGGGGCAATCTACCCGTCGGCGCAGTGTGGGCCGAAGGAGAGATCGCAGCCATCAGCAAGGCACTCATACATGACAACTGATCACCAACAGGCGCTGGTCATCGGCGCCAGCGGCGGTATCGGCAGCGCGGTTATACGCCACCTGCTCACCGGGCAACGCTTTCACAGCGTGCTGGGCATCAGCCGCGCGGCCACAGCGCCGCCCGAGCTCGCGCAGCAACCCGGGTTGCGCTGGCTGCCTTGCGACGGCTCTCCGTCGGCCATCAAGGCGATCGGGGAGCAGATTGCCCCGGAGGTGCCGAAGCTTTCGCACGTGGTGATCTGCAGTGGCATCCTGCACGATGCCGAGCACGGACCGGAGAAGTCTCTGGAGCAGCTGGATGCCGACTGGATGCAAACGGTGCTGCAGGCAAATACGATCACACCACTGCTTTGGCTGCAGGCCATCGCGGGGAAACTGGCACGCAAGCAGGACTGCCGGATTGCGGTGCTCAGTGCCCGCGTCGGCAGCATTACCGATAACCAGCTGGGCGGCTGGTACAGTTACCGCGCCTCCAAGGCAGCGCTAAACATGCTGCTGAAAACCGCCGCGGTGGAGCTGGCACGGCGCGCGCCGGGCAGCAAACTGATCGCCTTTCACCCCGGCACCACCGACACGCCCCTGTCACAGCCTTTTCAGGCGCGTGTGCCGGCAGACAAGCTGTTCAGCGCCGACTTCGTCGCAGAGCGTTTGCTGAGCATCATGGATCAGGCACGCGCCGACGGCACTCTCGCCTACCTTGACTGGGACAACAAGCACATCGACTGGTAACCCGTGCTAGGCTGGTCGCCAGACAACAACATTTACGGAGCCCGCCATGCTGACCGTTCACCACCTCAACAACTCCCGTTCACAACGTGTGCTCTGGCTGCTGGAAGAGCTGGAGTTGCCCTACAAGGTTGTGCACTACACGCGCGACCCGGAAACCAACCTGGCGCCACCGGCGCTGGAAGCGCTGCACCCGCTGGGCAAGTCGCCCCTGCTGGGTGATGGCGACCGGATAATCATGGAGTCGGGCGCCATTATCGACTACATCTTGCGTCGGCACGGTAACGGCCGCCTGCAGCCAGCCCCCGGCAGCGATGCGCACGAGGATTACCTGCAATGGCTGCACTACGTTGAAGGCAGCGCCATGCTGCCGCTCATGCTGCGCATGTACACCTCACGGCTGCCCGACCAGGGTGCCGAACTGCAGCCCCGTATCACCGATGAACTGAACCGTCATCTGGGCTATATCGACAGCACGCTTGAAGGCAAAAGCTGGCTGGTCGAGGACAGTTTTTCCGGCGCCGATGTGCAGATGTCGTTTGTCGCCGAGGTTGCGCCGTTGCTGCACACACTGGACCGGTTCCCCAACCTGGCGGCCTTCCGCAACCGCATTCATGCGCGGCCCGCCTACCGCCGCGCGCTGGAGCAAGGCGGCGCCTACGCTTTCGGCCCCGCTTCCTGAGCCCCATCGGCAGGCCGGCGCCTGCGGCCTGCCTCAATCGCGTCGAGGTGCATGCAGCGGCTTTCTCGACCTCACGGCGGCAAACCGCTATCCTTGCGTGCCTGTGAAACTTGCGCCCCAGGGCGAATAGGACCGACAGTGGAACTGGTTGTTTTTGATCTCGACGGTACGTTGCTCAACAGCGAATCGGGCATCAGTACGTACACGCGCGATACACTGGCGATGCTGACGGAGCGGCACATCGCCTACACCGTGGCGACCGGGCGCACGCTGCACGCATCTCGCAACATCATTGATGGCCATGGCTTTGCGCTCCCGCAGATCTACAAGAACGGTGCCATGATCTGGTGCCCTGCGGCCACCGATTACAGCCACACGAGCTTTCTCACCCAGAGCGAAATCCAGCACGTGCTGGAAGCGGTTATGGCGCAGGACGTCACACCTTTCATCTTCACCCTCGCCCCCGGCAACTACCACGCGATTTACCACACCCCGCTGCGCAACGACGTGGAAAAACGCCTGTCGGAGACCTTTGCGGAACGCTCGGAAGTAGACGTGTTACCGGTAGAGCGCATGCCCGCCGACGCGGACATCACCAACATCAGCGCGCTGGGCCCACCGGCCCGCATCCAGGCCATCGCCGACATGGTCGAAGGTGAAGCCAACCTGGTGGCCTACAGCGGCGATGCGCTGGAGGGCGCGGAACTGAGCTGGATTGACATTCATCACAGCGATGCAAGCAAGGGCAACGCGGTGGAAGTATTGAAGCGTGAACTGGGTATAGAACGGGTGCTGTGCTTTGGTGACAGCGACAACGACCTCAGCATGTTTGCCCTGGCCGATGAATGCTATGCACCGGACAACGCCAAACCCTACGTCAAGGCTGCCGCGAGCGCGGTTATCGGCCACCACAACGAGGACGGAATCGCCCGCTTCCTGCGCGAGCGCTTCGGCCTGCCTGCCTAGCGGCAGGTCAGGCCTGCCGGGCCTCAGGGAGCGCTGTTCCCGGGCGGGAACGAGCCCAGCACCAGATTGGCTGCTTCATCATACTTGCTTTGATCGCGCCCGAGCTCACCCTTGAGCCGAGAGGTCGTTACACTGCGCCAAACCGACCGCTGCTGCTCGGGATCGATCATGTCCACCACAAAGGTACCTTGAGTGTACTCGTGCACAGACACTTCGGTGCGGCTGGACATGCAGGACCAGCAGCTGTACATGCTGTAGGTGTTGTAGCGATAGAAGCCGGGACCGTACATGCCCATGGTCGTGGCGGAAGGCACCTCGTAGCTGCGCACATCCATCTTGTCTTCAGTCACCAGGTGCCAGCTCAGCAGCAGATCGGCTTCCTCTATGCTGTTCACCAGGGTCAAACCCCGCGCAGTAAGCGCGCTTTTGAGCCCGCTCTCGATACGGTCGCGCGTCATGTCACTCAATTTCAGCGGGTCCTCACCCGGGGCGGATTCAGCTGCGCGATACAGGGCGACGGTCTTCACGGCGTCAAAGTCGTACGCGGCGTTGTAGTCCACCGATGGGGTTGGCGGCGCACTGGCACAGGCGGCCAGCAGAACAATGGCGACCGAGGCCAGGGAGGTGTGAATGCGTGAGCGAAGCGACGATGTAGCCATGAGAGAACCCGTGTTGTTTGCAGAACGAAGCAGGATTGTAGCGCCTGCGTGGCGGGAGTTATAGCGCCAATTTGCCCGCGCGTTGCCACTTCAGCTCGCCCGGTCTGCGCGCTATCATGCGCTGACGCAAAGGGAGAAACATAATGATCAGAACAGTCCCTGCCGTGTTGATGCTGCTCTGCGCTGCCATCAGCCACGCCACCGACATCCGGGTCATCGACCGCGAGGGAGCGGCGGTGCCCACGGCCATGGTCACGGCAAGCCCAATTGAAGCACCGCCCGCGGACCTGAGCGACGATGGATACCCGCCCCACGGTGTCACCAACGAGGCGGCGGTGACCATCACCCGTTTCACTGATGCACAGGGCGTTGCCACGCTGCCGGCGGCCGACAGTGCGCGGCAGATTCGCGTACGCGCGCAGGGCTTCGTGGATGCCAACACAAACGCCGACCCCGGCACTGCCAGTGCGACCATCGTGCTGCAAAAGATGACGCCGGAGCAGTACATCGCCAGCTTCCCATCCAATGTCTGGCTGTCGCAGCTCACCTTCGGCGGTGATGCCGAGCTGAAGAAAACCTTTCAGCTCAACTGTGCGTTCTGTCACCAGCAGGCCTCACCCTTCATGCGCAACGAACGCACCGTGGAGCAGTGGCTGGCGGTATTCGCGCGCATGAACAGCTATGGCGCACGGCTGCCCACCGAGGACCATCAGGCCATTGCCGAGCACCTGCAGCGCGAGCTGCGGACACTGCGCGAGCAACCGCAAACCGTGCCGGAACCGCGTGCCTGGGAGCCGTTCCTCGCCGAGGTGAGCATGACAGAGTGGCCCATCGGGGATGGCTTCTCGCAGATGCACGATTTCCTGCTGCACCCCAACGGCATGATCTATGTGGGTGACAACCTGTTCGATCGCCTCTACGAGGTTGACCCGGAGAGCGGCGAATACACGGTATACAAAGTGCCCCACCGCGCGGACGACGAAGTGGGCGGCATTCTCGGCAACCGCTTCACCGTGTTCCCGAAAATGTACAACTACATGGGTGTGCATTCCTTTGCAGTGTCACCGAAGGACGGCAACATCTTCGTTACCCCGTCCATGCAGCAGGCACTGCTGGAGTTCAACCCCACCACCAAGGCCTTTACCATCCACGAGATGGACGCTGGTTACTACCCACACACCATACGCATCGATGCGCAGGACCGGGTGTGGTTTACCCTGGCGCTGTCCTCCCAAGTGGCAAAGTTCGAACGCACGAAGGGCGAGTTCACGCTGTATGACCTGCCGGCGCGCAGCATCAAGGAATGGCTGGTGCTGAAGTCCCTGCCGCTGATGTTCAGCATTGATCCGGAAAACCGCCCGCAGCCGGCACCGGACCGCGAGGGCACCGGATTACCCATGCCCTACGGCATTGACGTGGCACCCGACGGACGCATCTGGGTTGCCCGACTGTACGCCAACGACCTGGCTGTGATCGACCCGGCGACCGATGAAGTGCGCATGATTGATTTCCCCTACGCGGGCCCTCGTCGCCTGCGCGCGGATGCCGAGGGCAACCTCTGGATCGTGGCGTTCCAGGACTCACTGCTGGTCAAGTATGCGCCAGAGAGCGGCGAGTTCAGCGACTATCCCCTGCCCGTACGCAATGAAATTCCCTACGCCCTGAACGTCGATCGCGAACGTGGCGTAGTGTGGGTGAACGGCAATCAGTCCGATACCCTGCTCAGCTTTGACATCGCCACCGAGGACTGGCGTGTCTACCCCATGCCCCGGCAACGCTTTTTTACCCGCGATGTCGAGGTGTCCGAAAAGGATGGTGCGGTGTACACCAGCAACTCCCACTTCCCCAGCTGGCAGACCGAAGGTGGCCAGCCGACCCTGCTGCGCATTACGCCGCCGACTCCGTGACATACAGGGGCGCGCTTGCACTGGGCATGAGCCTGTGGCTTGCAGCGCTGGCCGGCGCGGCGCTGGCGAGCGACTGGCCGGTCTACGGCGGCGATGCCGGGGGGCGCCACTACAGCCCGGCGGATGACATCAATACCGGCAACGTGGCGGAGCTGGAAGTGGCGTGGACGTTCCGCAGCGGCGACAGCGCGCAGTACGGTGCGGACATGGCCAACACTTCCACTCAGGCCACGCCCATTCTGCTGCCGGAGGCGGCCGGCGCCAGCCTCGTTTACTGCACGCCATTCAACCGGGTAATCGCCCTTGACCCCGGCAACGGCACACAGCGCTGGAGCTTTGACCCGCAGATCAACCGCGGCGGTGACCGCCCCTTCCGCTGCCGGGGTGTGGCCTACGCCGAGGACACGCAAAGCCCTGCCAACGCACACTGCCGACACCGTTTATACCTGTCCACGCACGACCGCCACCTCTGGGCGCTGGACGCAAGGGATGGACAACCCTGCAGCGGGTTTGGCAATGGCGGCCGTGTCGCCCTGTATGGCGCGAGCGGCCATGCCCCCGGCGATGTGAGCAACTCGTCGGCGCCAGTCGTTGCGGAAGGCGTGGTGATCACCGGCTCTACCGTTATCGACTTTACCCGGGCGCATACGCCGCGCGGCGTGGTGCAGGCCCTGGATGCCCACGACGGTTCAGCCCGGTGGACCTTCGACCCCTTGGTGGGCCACCCGGACAGTGGCAGCGCCAACGTCTGGGCACCGCTGTCGGTGGATAGCGAACACGCGCTGGTCTTCCTGCCCACCAGCTCGCCTTCCCCGGACTACTACGGCGCTGGGCGCCCGGGCGACAATCGCTATGCCAACAGCATCGTGGCGCTGGACCTGAATACCGGTGAGCTGCGCTGGCACTTCCAGCATGTGCGCCACGACCTCTGGGACTACGATACGCCAGCCCAACCCATCCTGTTCAACTGGCAGCGCGACGGTGACAACATTCCGGCGCTGGTGCAGCTGACCAAACAGGGGTTGGTGTTCATCCTCAATCGGCTTACCGGTGAGTCGCTCTGGGAGATCACCGAGCAACCCATTCCGCCGTCCCAGGTTCCCGGCGAGCAGGCGGCCCTCACGCAGCCCAAACCCATCGCGCCGCCGCCATTGCTGGACTCCTTCCTCATGCCACACGACGCCTGGGGCCTCACGCCGCTAGACCGTGCGGACTGCCGAAAAAAACTGGAAAACCTGCACAACCTGGGCCTGTTCACACCCATCAGCGAAACCCCCACGCTGATGTATCCGGGCAGCCTGGGCGGGCCCAACTGGGGTGGCGGTGCGCTGCTCGATGAGCGCGGCGTGCTGTTGGTGAACGTCAACAACGTGGCCTTCAGCGGGCGCCTGGTACCACTTGGCGCGCAACCCGCCGCCGGGAACGGCCCGCCCTCGGCCGGCAAACAGTTCCGCGTGGTCATGGCGGGCACACCCTATGCAGCGGAGCTAGGTAGCCTGCAGTCTTTCCTCGGTTTGCCCTGCAACCCGCCGCCCTGGGGCAAACTGATCGCCGTTGACCTCTACGCCGGCCGCATTCTGTGGGAGACAGCGCTGGGGTCCGTACACGAAATGGGGCCAATAACAGCACCTTTCCACATTGAGTGGGGGACCCCCAACCTGGGGGGTGGTATTGCAACCGCAGGCGGGCTGTTCTTTATCGCTGCCACCATGGATCGCCAGTTCCGCGCCTTTGACGTGAACACGGGCGCCACCCTCTGGCGCTACACCCTGCCCGTGGATGCCACCGCAACACCCATGACCTACCGCTACCGCGGGCGCCAGTACGTGGTGATCAACGCCGGCGGCCACCATATGTTCAACCGCGGTAGCGGCGACTACCTTTACGCATTCGGACTTCCCCCATGAAAAAACGCTTTTTGTTGCCCCTGCTGTTGCTGCTGCCCCTGGGCTACTGGCTTGCCAGTGAGGGCTTTTTTCGCGACCCCGTGCAGGCCGGCGAGGCATGGGTGATGCGCCACGCAGACAAGCTGCCGCTGGCCTGGTTCGGCGGCAGGCTCTACAACGCGCACTGCGCGGGCTGCCACGATAATCCGGCGATGAAGGCACCCACGCGCCAGGCGCTAGGCAACCAGTCCCGCGAGGCTATTCTGGTCGCCCTAGAGTTCGGCAAGATGCAGCCGATGGCCGCACACCTGAGCCAGCAGGAGCGCCGCCTGATCGCCCTGCACCTCACGGACTCCGCCGAGGGGGTCTACGACTGGCTGGCGGATGCCGCCTGTGAAAACCCTCTCACTGGCGGTGCAACCCGGCTGGGCAACTGGGGCCTGGGGCCACACAACCGACGCTTTGTCGCCAACGCCGAGGCCGGCATCAACCGCGACAACGTCGACTCACTGGAGCTCGCCTGGACGCTGGCCCTGCCCCGCGTCACCGACATGCGCTCGCAGCCGGCACTGATTGGCGACACCCTGTACCTGGGCGATCGCGCCGGCATGCTCTATGCGCTGGATCGCCACAGTGGCTGCGTCCACCGGCATCGGGAAGTGATGGCAGGTGTGCGCTCTGCGATCACGGTGGCAGACGGTCCCAACGAAGCGCCATTGCTGGTGTTCGCCGATTCGCTGGCCAACGTGTTCGCACTGGACCCGAACACACTGGAAACTGTGTGGCAAACCCCGGCCAAGCTATTTGAAAGCTCCGTGGTTACAGGTTCCATCAGCCACCATGCGGGACGCTTGTACGTACCGGTTTCGTCCTATGAAGTCGCAGTGGCCGGTGGCCCCGGCCACGCCTGCTGCCAGTCACACGGTGGCGTGATCGCGCTGGACGCGAAGAACGGGAAGCAACTCTGGGCCTGGCATGCAACGCCAGATGCCACGCTGCAGGGTCACAGGGCGGACGGCAGCGCGTGGTACGGCCCCTCGGGCGCGTCCGTGTGGACCACGCCGGCGATTGATGCCGCACGCAACCGCCTGTACATCGGCACCGGGCAAAACCTGTCGCGACCGGCAACCGACACCAGCGACGCCATCATTGCGCTGGACCTCGACAGCGGGGAAGCGGTGTGGCGCTATCAGGCCACCGCAGACGACGTGTGGAACGCAGCCTGCCAGAACGACGGCGTGAATTGCCCCAGCCAGCCAGGGCCCGACTTCGACTTCGGTGCCTCCATCATCATCAGCGACGCGGTCGAGGGTCGCCAGTTGCTGCTCGCGGGCCAGAAATCCGGCATGGTGCACGCGCTTGACCCCGATGCCAACGGCGCACTGGTCTGGCAGACACGCGTGAGCCAAGGCAGCACCAACGGCGGTGTGCATTGGGGCATGGGGCTTGCCGGCAATCGACTGATTGTGCCCATCGCCGACCCGGAGCGCGACATGCCGGGTTATACGCCCGCACCCGGGCTGTATGCGTTGGATGCCAACAGCGGCACCCCGCTGTGGGAACACCCGGTTACCCGGGATTGCGACTTCCCCATGGAACACGCCCCGCTGGTGGGGCTGGCTCAGGTACGGGCCGGCGGCGGCCAGCCGCTCGAGGAACAATATCGCTGCTCTTACTACTATGGCCTGTCTGCTGCAACCACGGTGACACCGCAACTGGCCTTCAGTGGCGGGCTCGACGGACGCATTCGTGCGTTTGATATTCGCAATGGCGAGGTACTGTGGGAAGCCGCAACCGCCGTGCCCTTCCGCGGCAACAACGGTGTGGACGGCCATGGCGGCGCCATCGACGTAAGCGGACAAGTGGTGACCGACGGCTGGCTTTATGTGCTGTCAGGTTACAGCATGTTCGGCCAGCTGCCGGGTAATGTACTGCTGGCGTACCGCGTTACGCGCTAGCCGCTTTCTCACGCGGGGAAAGCAGCCAGGCCAGGGCAGGCAGGAACAGGAGCGCACCTATCATGTTCCAGAAAAACATGAAGGTGAGCATCAGGCCCATATCCGCCTGGAACTTGATCGGCGAGAACATCCAGGTACCCACACCCACTGCCAGAGTCAGGCCGGTAAAGGCCACCGCGGTGCCGCTGGACTTCAAGGCGTAGAAGTAGGCGTTCTCCAGCGTTTCCCCGCTGCGCAGATAACTCTGCAGTGAGGAGTAGATGTAGATGCCGTAGTCAACACCGATACCCACGCCCAGCGCGATAACCGGCAGGGTCGCCACTTTCACCCCAATGCCCAGGGCGGCCATAAGCGCTTGCCCCAGCACCGAGGTGAGCATCAGCGGCACGATGATGCAGGTGGTGATACGCAGCGAGCGGAAGTTGATCAGGCACAGCGCAATCACCACACCGTAGACCCACAGCAGCATTTTGGTCTGCGCCTCGCGGATCACGATATTGGTGGCCGCCTCGACCCCGGCATTGCCCGCTGCCAACTCGAACTGCAGCGTCTCACTGTTGTGTTCATCGGCAAACTCGGTCACCGCCGCCACGACACCGTCCAGCGTGTCCGCCTTGTGGTCATCCAGGAACAGAATGACCGGGGCCATGGAGCAATTGGTGTTGCGCAGCATGTTCGGCGCGCTGCTCAGGGAGTTATTAAGGATGTAGCGGTTGCGGCTGGTCTCGTGCCACTTGGGGCTACCCTCGTTCATGCCCTGGATGGAGAGCTTCGACACATCCACCAGCGACATGGCCGACTGCACACCGGGCACCGTTTCCATGACACCCTGGAAATAATTCACGGCCGAGATGAACTCGTAACTGCCGCACTGCTGCTCGCCGGTGCTGGCCATCACCACGAAGACGTCTGTGCTGGTGCTGTAGTTAGCGGTCAGGAAGGCGTTGTCCTTGTTGTAGCGCGAATCCGGCCGCAGCTCGGGCGCGCCCGGGTCCAGGTCACCGATCTTTTGGTGCTGCCCGTAATAGAGGCCACCCGCAAACAACAGTGTGCACACTCCCAGCACGGTCAGCGCCGGGCCACGGCGTGTAACCCGCGCCAGCAGGCGCCAGTGCGCAAACCGACTGTTTTCCTTGGTGGCACGATAGCCCACGCAACGATTGGAAATACCGGTATAGGTGAGCACCAGCGGCAACAACAGCAGGTTGGTCAGTACCAGGACTGCGATACCGGTGGCGGCAACGACCGCCAGTTCCTGAATTACTGGAATGTCGATGACCCGCAGGGTGAAGAAGCCTACGCCGTCGCTGAGCAGGGCAACAAAGCCGGGCTTGGACAAGCGGATGAACGTGAGCCGGGCCGCCTCAATGCGCGAGGTCTTGAAATAGATAAAGGTGCCGAAGCGGTTGATGATCTGTACCGAGTGACTCACACCTACGGCGAACACCAGGAACGGCACCAGCATGGAGTAAGGGTCCAGCCCCATGCCCATGAGTTTCAGCAGCCCCATCTGCCACACCACGGCGACCGTGGAACATAGCAACGCCGCCGAGGTCAGCCAGCCGCAGCGGGAATACAAGAACAGCATGACCGCCGTGATGGCAAACGCGACGAGGAAAAACAGCCCCACCAGGGTGGCGCCTTCGATCAGGTCGCCGATGAGCTTGGCAAAGCCGGTAATGCGGATACTGATGTCATCAGATTGGTACTTGTCGCGCACCATCTCTTCGAGATCCCGCGAGAACTGTGCATAATCCAGCCGCTCCCCGGTGTTCGGGTCGATTTCAATCAGCGGCGCAACGATGATGGTGGACTGGAAATCGTTGGCAACGATGCGCCCGATCTGCCCGGACTTGAGCACGTTCTCACGCAATTTGGCCAGCGTGCGCTCGCTGCCGTCATAGTCGTCCGGTATGACGGCGCCGCCAACGAAGCCCTCCTCTGTCACCTCCATCCACCGCGTGTTCGGCGTCCACAGTGACTGCAATGCGGCACGGTCCACGCCGTTCACATAGAACACCTCGTCAGTGATCTGTTTCAGCAGGTCCTGGAACTCCGCGGTGAAGATATCTCCCTCGCGACTCTCGACGATAATACGCACCGAGTTGCCCAGGCCCTTCAATTCATCCTGGCGCTTGAGGAAGTTCTGGATATAGGGGTGGGAGGTGGGCAGCATCTTTTCGAAGCTGGCATCCGGCTGCAGCTGGCTGGCCTGCCAGGCAAAAAACGCGGTGGCCACCGCAAACAGCAGAATCAGCGGCAACCGCGCCCGCATCAGCAGCGTGCCCAGCAGGGGCCGCAGGCGACCGTCTTCAGGCTCGATCGTTGTGCTTTCGTGATCAGTCACAGGGGTTTTGCCTCGCTCAAAGCCATCAGGCCTTTCATGCCGACCAACCAGATATCGCCATTTGCCGCCTGCACCGCAGACGACAGGCTGGCGCGTGAGGGGTGTCGCCAGGCTTGCCGGTTACCCTCGGCGTCAATGGCCAACACCAGGCCACCCGACCCCACCATCAGCGCACGCCCGTCGGTCAACGCCACGCCGCCGTAAAGGCTGCTGCGTTCGTCGTTATCGAGCTCGCGCCAGCTCACACCCGCATCCGCTGACAGGAAAATATGACCGCGCAAACCAAAGGCAAATACGACGCCCTCGCTCTGAACGCTTCCAAACAAGGAGCCGTCGTAGAGGTCCTCGATACGCACCCAGTTCTGTCCCCGGTCTGCGGAGTAATAAAGCAGGCCCGCCTCACCACTCAGATACAGGCGTCCGGCGGCTCCCGTGGCCATGGCGTAATAGTGGAAACGGTCGGGGTTGGACACGCCGTCGATGGCGATACGCCAATCGGTGCCGGCGTTGTCCGTGCGGTACAGCATGCCATAGGCGCCAACCGCGAACCCGGTGTTGGCATCAATGAAGAGAACATCAAGAAAGGGATCAGCCGGCCCGGTTTCAATCGCGTCCGTGGCGTCGTCCACCGCGAACATGGCATCATCCAGGGCGTACTCAAGCGCCTCCTGTTGCTCCGGGTCCTCGTTGGCGGCAACCACCTCTTCCAGCGCCACCACGCGGGACTCCGCCCACGCCAGGTACTGGCGGTTGGCGTCGCGCCCGTCAAACTGCAGCGACCAGCTTTCTCCGGCGTCCGCCGTATGCAGAATGGCGCCCGAATGGCCCACCGCCCAGCCGACATCGGGCTGCGGGAAGTTCACCGCCGTCAAAGTAGTGCTCACCGGCACCTCCGCCTGACGCCAGGTCTGGCCGTGATCATCGCTGAGCACGATCACGCCCCGCTCACCCACAGCCACCAGCCGCTCACCGGCGCGTGCGATATCGAGTAGCTGTGCGTGTTGCGGATTGTCCATGCGCACGGCTGGCATGAACGCGAACTCGACCGCAGCTTGTGCGGGCAGGGCACAGACCAGCAGGCCCAGCAGCCAGACGATGGGGCTCACACGCCCCACCGCGATTCCTCTGCAATGCACCGCGGGCTACCTAACGGCGACCGGCGCGGCGCAACGCCGCCGGCGTGAAGTCCTCGAAATCACCCACATAGTCGAAGTCGTACTGGTAACCACGCTCTTCGTTGTCGAGGCCGATAACCACATAACGCCCAGAGATCAGGTCGTGCAGGGACTCTGCCGCCAACCAGGGCACGGCCACCTGATAGTGCATGACCATATGGCCTTCTTTCATTTTCCACAGTTCGCCGCGGCCGTCGTAGTGGTCCACCACGGCGATCTGCCAGGTGTCCTCGTCGACATAGAACGTGCGGCGGGCGTAAATGTGGCGGGCGTCGTCTTTCAACGTCGCCTCGACGACCCAAACACGGTGCAGTTCGTAACGCAGGTACTGCGGGTCCATGTGCCCCGGCTTGATGATGTCGGTGTAGGCGAGGTCACCGCGACGCAGCGCGTAGGCGTTGTAGGGGATGTACAGCTCGCGCTTGCCCACCAGCTCCCAGTTGTAGCGATCCGGGGCGCCGTTGAACAGGTCGAGGTCATCCGCGGTACGCAGGCCGTCAGAGGCTACACCCGGCCCGTCGTAGGCGATGTTGGGCGCGCGCCGTACACGGCGTTGACCGGCGTTGTAGACCCATGCAGAGCGCGGCTCTTTCACCTGGTCCACGTTTTCGTGCACCAGCAGCACGTCGCCCTCCAGGCGCGCTGGCGCGAGGATGCGCTGCAGGAACACGAACAAGCGGTTGGGGTTGGGGTTGTCAGGGAAGCGGTTGGCGAAAATCGCCTCTTCCTCGAACAGCACCGGCGCGAAGGCGCCATTGGCCTGCACCGGCGCCTGGATGTAGCGCCGCTTCACGCCCAGCGGCGTGCGGTAACGGGTGATGTGGTTCCAGATCACCTCAATGCCCGTCTCGGGAATGGGGAACGGGACGTTGGCCTTGAAATCCACCAGACCATTGCCACCCGCTACCAAGTCGGTTTTGGTGGCCCATTCCTTGATCAGGTCGTACTCGCTCTCGGGCAGGCGCGCACTGCGCCGCGTAGGGTACACCGGCATCTGATAGGTGTCGGGGTAGCGTCGGAACATCGCGACCTGGCCCGGCGACAGTTTGTCCGCGTACTGCTCGACGTTCTCAGCAGTGATCGTAAACAGCGGCTCGTCTGCGCTGAAGGGGTCCACCAGGCGTTCGCCCTCGGTGTAACCGGCGGGCAGGTCCTGATAACCGCCCTCCCAGCGAGGAATGGTGCCGTCTGCATTGCCGGCGCGCTCGGCGCCCATCGGCGTCAGCTCATCGCTGCCCAGGCGCGCAGCCTGTTCAGGGCTGACCTTGGCCAGCGCGAGGCTGCCGCTCATGCCGAGCAGCGACGCCAAACCCACGGCGATCAATCTCTTATTCATGTGTAACTCCTTTTATCGTGAATGCTAGAACGCCACCGAGAAGCTCAAGGAAACAAAGTCGCGGTCCTTCAACTCATCATAGTCTGCCCCGAAATAACTGGTGTAGGACAGATCGGCGCGGTACACGTTGAGGTAATCCGCCGTGACACCAACGCTCAGCGCGATACGGTCTTCGACAAAGTTGGGTGCCGGCGATGTACCCTTCACATCGTGCGACCATGCCATATTGGGCGTCAGGTTGATACCCGCCAGCACGTCGGTGTATTCCAGGCCGGCGCGCACCCGGTAGCCCCATGAGAAGTCGTCAGTGAAGCCTTCATTGGTGCAATAGTCGCCGTTGCTGTTGGGGCGAATACCGGCAAAGGCTTCTGCTGCCGGGTGCGAGTCGCAGGCAACGGGGGAACCGGGCCACAGGGCAAAATTGCTTGTGAAAGGCTCGAAGTCGCCCACGCCATAGTTCGGCGAACGGCCGTAGTTAATGCTGTCGTCCATACCGCTGAGCCAGACGGCACCCACCTCACTGGCGAATGACAGCCGCTGCGCCCCCAGCACCTGCTCGAAGAACTTGATGAAGGTCATCTGGAACTGGGTATACGATACATCGTCGTAGCCAGCCACGTAGCCACCGGGGCCCTGCTCCAGTGAGCGGGGCAACATGCGCGACCATTCCGCAGCGGTACCCAGCGCCACCGCCTGCAGCAAGTCAGTGGTGTTGATTTGCAGGGGGAAGTCAGGGCGGTAGCTCAGCTCACCCGACACCGCCCAGTCGCCCACATTGGTGGCGAAGGTGAGGCCCCAGAGTTCAATGTCCTCGGGGAACTCGAAGAAGTACTCGGGGTTCGCACCAAAGTTCACCGGCAGGCCGAAACTCTGCGTCGCGTTGGTAGCACTGAAAATCGGCGTGCGGCTGTGATAGTTCATGTAGTACAGACCGAACTCGGTACCGTTCAGTTCCTCAACGTAATAGCGCATTGCCAGGCCCCACTGGCCGGAATCCGACGCCTCGACATCGGCACCCCGTGGCAGGGTCAGGCCCGCCGCCTCTGCTTCGCCATCCGGGATGGCGTTGGAGATGGTGAGGTAGTCACAGCCACCACCGTAGGGGTCGGCTGAATTCCAGTAGGTGCCGCACTCATCGAGGATGGTGCGCTGCCAGTCGTACTGCACGAACCCCTCTACGCTGAGGTCGTAGGTGAGACCGTAGTTCGCATACACCATGCCCACCGGCAGCAGGGCTTCCTTGATCTCGGAACCCGGCTTGCGCAACGCGGTGACGTCGAAGGGGTTGATCACGTTCACCCCGTTCTGGATGAACGTGCTCTCGCCCCAGCTCAGCACCATGTTACCCGCACGCAGCTCCAGCGGGCTGTCACCCACTTCGAAGCTGCCATAGACGTAGTAGTCGAGGAACTCGATGCCGCTGTATTGCGCCAGAGGCTCGAAATCCGAGGTGTCCAGTTTGCGATTGGGGGTGTAACCGTTTGCTGCGTGACCATGCGGTACGTCGCTGGTGCCTACCTCGTGGTCGTACCAGTACTTGAGCCGGGTGAAAAAGCCGAAGTTGTCCGCCGCCAGTTCCAGGTCGTGGATACCCCGCACCTGCAGCGAGTACATGTCGCCCCGGTCGTAGTTGAGGTTGCCGTCATCCGCCGTGCTGGAGGACGCGCGCCCCTTGCCGTCTGTGTTACCGGGAGACAGCACGCCGAGGTTGGGCGCCTCCGTGCGCCAGCTGGCGCCGATGGATATGTTGGAGGAAAAATTGCCTTCGAACGGCCCCAACTGGAAGGTTTGCGCCGCCGCGGGCAGCGCCATGCCGGCAGCAGCCAGGGCGAGGATCAAAGTGGACTTGCGGTGCGGAATGAAGCATCCAGGCTGTTTTTTCACAATCAGCTCTCCTGCTGTTTATTTAAAATTTATCTCAGCAATAGGATAGCAGTATCGCCCAACATGATCACTGGTATGTTGTTCCCGATCAATTTTTTGCGCATTGGGTCAAGCCCGCTGCAAGCATTCACGAATGCCGTCAAGCGCCCTATACTGCCCCCTCATTATAGCTGGCACGTTCTCATGACACCCACCGCAAAGGGCCCCTGGTCCCTGGAAGAGATCCACCGTTTCCTGAGTGACAGCACAGTGCCGATGCGCCTTGCCTGCACGGGCAACGACGGTTACCCGCGCGTGGTATCCGTGTGGTATGCCTTTGCCGAGCAGGCACTGCTGTGTGTCTCGCACCAGAAATCGGCGCTGGTCAAACTGCTGCAGCGCGACCCGAAAGTGGGCTTCGAGGTGTCGCCCAACGCGCCCCCCTACCACGGTGTGCGCGGTCAGGGACAGGCCAGCCTCGAGCCGCTGGGTGACAGCGAGCTGCTGGACCTGCTACTGGAGCGCTATCTGGGGCAGCAGGAATCACGGGTAGGCAACTGGTTGCTGTCGCGCAAGGCCGAGGAGGTGTTGATCAGGATACAACCGGAGCGCCTGTTTACCTGGGACTACCGCGAGCGCATGGCGGACGTTACACGGGGTCAGGCAGCACAATAACCGGTACGGGTATTCTCGCCAGCAGTTGCGGGTCTTCGCTTGCCAGCGCGCGCAACTCGGCGCGCCGCAGCAACAGGGCCCCGTTGCGTACGCGCTGCAGTTGGTGCTCAAGATGGCCGGCAGAGCGCGCCTGCACGGTCTCCACCGAATTGCACAAGGGCAGCTGTAACAGCGCCTCGGGTACTGGCGGCGATAACACCCGCAAGGGGCCAGGTCGCAGCGGCACGTCGTCGGCGTACACCAGCACAGTGCACGGCGCCTGCAGCAAGAGCGTCCGGCAGGTCGAGCCGAGACGGGCGCCGCCGCCGTGCGCAGAAAACCCCGCCTTACCCAGTACCAGAATATCGTTTGCGGTCACCCGCGCGAGCGTGGCGGCAACCACACCACCGCGCGTCACCTGCAGGGAATAGGTCACACCGTCCCCCGCCACTGCCGACTCCAGCGCCTGGCTGACCGCCTGTAACTGCCGCGACAGGGTAGCCTGCATGGCGGCAACCGTCAGCGGCCTCGCCAGTCCGCTGCGTGCGCCCACTTCACAGGCGAAAGGGAAATCCGCCGAGCGCAGCAGGTTCTCATCCTCCACGTACAGGGCGACCAGCTCCGCGCGATGCTCGCGTGCCAGCTCGACCGCTGCTTGCAGTGCCGTCCTGCTGTGGCGCGAGGCATCGAGCATGGCCAGCACACGACGCGCCTGCTGGCGCTGCACCGCCTCACTGTTCATCGTCGCTCTCCTCCCCCGCATCCGCCGGGCCTGCTGCGGGCTCATCGCCCTCGCTGCGCGCCGCCTTGACCGCAGCCGAAAAGGCCTCCAGGCGCGCAGACACACGTCGCTCCAGCTCATCCGGCTCCAGCCCCGTCAGCAATGCCAGGGCATCGTCGACGTGGCGCATGGCGTAAATGCGGAAATGCCCGGCCGCGACGGCATCGCGCACTTCCTGCTTGAGCATCAGGTGTTCCACGTTCGTGGCCGGCAACAGCACCGCGCGACCGTCCACCCCGCCCAGCGCGGCGCAGACATCGAAAAAGCCCTCGATTTTCTCGTTAACACCACCCACCGCCTGTACTTCACCGTGCTGGTTGACCGACCCTGTAACCGCGCAAGCCTGGCTCAGCGGCACACCGCAGATGGCCGACACCAGGGCGCAGATCTCGGCCACCGAGGCGCTGTCGCCGTCAACTCCACCATAGGATTGTTCAAAGGCGAGGCTGGCGGACAATGACAGGGGCGTGTCTGGCGCGTAGCGGTTGGCCAGGTAGCGGGCAATAATCATCACCCCCTTGGTGTGGATGCGCCCGCCCATGCGCGCCTCGCGCTCGATATCCACCAGCTGCCCGTTGCCGGGGCGCGCGGTCGCCGTTATGCGTGAGGGCTGGCCAAACGCAAAGTCACCCAGCGAGAGCACCGACAGGCCGTTGACCTGCCCGACAACGGCCCCCTGGGTATCGATCATCACAATGCCGCGGTGTATCGCTTCGTGGCTGCGCTCCCGCAAGCGGCTTGCCCGCCTCAGCTGCTGCTGGATGGCAGTCTCCACATGCTCGCGGCCGGTAATCTTCGCGCCCGCCTGCTCTGCCCAGTGCTGCGCTTCCCGCAGCAGGTCGCGCAGTTCGCGTTGTCGCGCGGTGAGCTTGCGCTGGTCCGCCGCCAGGCGGCTGGCGCGCTCTATGACGGCTGCCACACCGCCGCGGTCAAGGGGTTGCAGTCCCGCATCGGTGGCGAGTGTGGCAATCATGCGTGCATAGAGCGCCTGGTTGGCCGGGTCACGGTCCAAGGTGTCTTCCAGGTCTGCCTGCACCTTGAACAGCTCAAGAAACTCCGGGTCGTGTTCGCACAACAGGTAATAAAACAGGCGTTCACCCAGCAGCACCACCTTCACATCCAGCGGAATGGGCTCTGGCTCCAGGCTCACCGTACTGATCAGGCCGTAGGCCTGCTCCAGGCTTTCCGTACGAATGTGCCGGGCACGCAGCACGCGCTTCAGCGTTTCCCAGGCACCTGGCTGGGTGAGCAAGCCGCGCACGTCGAGCACCAGATAGCCGCCGTTGGCGCGGTGCAGGGCACCGGCGCGAATCAGGGAGAAATCGGTGACCAGCGTGCCGTTGTGCACGTGGTGCTCGGTGCGGCCCACCAGGTGTTGATGGCTGGGCAGATCCTGGTAGACCACGGGCGCCCCGCTGGTCTCGCCATTATCGACCAGCAGGTTCACCTGGAAGCGGCTGAACACCGCCTCCGGCGAAACCTCGGGGGTCTCGGCAAGAAATGCCGCCGCATGGGACAGCACGGCCTGACGACAGGCGCCCAGATGCTCCAGCACCGGAGCCTGCTCACCGTAGCGCGCTTCCAGCTCGGCGAGCGGCGCCTCGATGGCGGTATTGAGCATCTCGGCGTTCAGCGTGTCCACTTGCTGGCGCAGCTCCCTCGCCAGCAGCGGCATCTGCCGGATGGCCTGGGTGAGCTTGCGCTGCAGAATTTCCACGGTCGCTTCAATGCGCTCCTTATCTTCCTTGGGCAACGCACGAAAGTCCTCGGGCGACATCATATTATCGCTGTCGCTGTCGCCCTTGCCGTCGACCGGCGCGAAGGTAAACCCGTTGGGGGTGGAAACCAGCAGGATGTCCTGCTCCCGCGCCTCGCGCCGGATCGCCTCCACGGCATCGCGCTGGCGCTCCCCCATGGCCTGATTAAGGTCCTGCAGTCGATTCTGGTATTCCTCGCTCTCGAACAGCGCAGGAATGGCGGCGCGCAGTTCCTCTGCCAGCTGCGTGAGGTCCGCCACCAGCTGGCGCCCCATGCCGGCCGGCAGCGACAGGTAGCGGGGCGAGGTCGGGTCATCGAAGTTGTAGCGGTAGGCCCAGTCTCCCGGTGCTTCCTCCCCGGCGGCACGCTGCGCCAGGAACTGCTCGACCAGGTCGTGGCGGCCGTGACCGGGGTCGCCCAGCACATACAGGTTGAACCCGTCGCTGCGCATGGCGGTGCCGAAACTCAGCGCCTCCCGGGCACGGTCGTGGCCGTAGAGCAGGTCCAGCGGCTCCAGCCCTTCCGTGGTGGTGAAGTCGAATCCGTCGCCCGAGCAGGCGCGGTAGATCTGATCCGGGGCCAGTGGTTCCAGCATGACAGCCCTCCTGTGCAGCATTCGGGAGGGGAATCATAGCAGGCAGCGGGCAAAAAAAACCCGAGGCCATTGCCTCGGGTTGGCGCCTTCATTTGGCCTGTTAGATGGCCATGTCGAGTTTGCGCGACAACCGCGCCTTCAACTGTTCGTCCAGCTTGCGTGAGATCGCCTCAGCAGAGATTGCCAGCTCGCGCTCCACGGCCTCCGCTTGAGCCTGCTCCTCCGCACGAACTGCCGGTTGCCACTCTACATTCGCGGAAGTTTCGTTCATCGCCAGCAGTAAGCGGCCTTCCTGTTCGGCCGTCTGCGCAAAGGCTGTGCTACCCAGGGCAAAAGTCAGTGCCAGGGTACCGAGCCTGGCTGTTGCAGCCAACGTTTTCATTTCCACTCTCCTCAGATGCCGGTAACGGTTGCAGACCACCTGCACCCTTTCGCTTTACCGGTTTGTTACCACACTTCACATATGGTAACGGTTTTACTGATTCTAAAGGTAACTGGATCATGAATTGTTTGTCATGATCGCCTGAAAAACCCAAATATTTCTGAGGATGCAACAAGGAGTTATCTATAGTCCATTGTATTTATTAGCTTTTTTAATACCCGACAAAAAGACTCGGGAAAATGTGAAAATTACCACGGAGGCGGCACATCGAGTGTTACCTCACATTCTGAAGCCCGGTAAGCAGCTCACCCACTTTGCGCGACAGCGGATACTCTCCTGCGGTCCAGCCCAGCCGCACCACAACCAGCCCCTCCTCCGGCATCATTAGTACCGCCTGCCCCCGGTTGCCCAGCATCGCAAAGGCGCTGCGCGGGAGATCCGGCCAGCGCAGCGTAGCGCCCCCATCGTTGAGCCAGAGCTGGTAGCCGTAGCGCGGCTCATTGGCGCTGGTATTGGGCGCCGTGGCTCGCGCGACCCAGCCCGCGGGCAGGAAGGGGCGACCCTGCAACCTGCCATCGTCCAGCAACAGTTGGCCCAGGCGGGCCCAGTCCCGCGCGCTGGCGTAGACGAACGAGCTGGCGACCACAATGCCCTCGGCATCGGGTTCCAGCACAGTGTGATTCATGGCCAGTGGCTGCAGCAGCTGGGTGTAAAAGAAATCCAGCTGCGCCTGCGGGCCGCCCAGCCTTGCGGCCGCAAAACGCGCCAGCAGGTTGCTGGTGCCGGAGGAGTAGTAAAAGTGTTCTCCCGGTGCGTGCAAACCGGGGCTGCGCAGGGACACGGAGGAGGCACTGCGGGCATGAAACAGCATGTGTGTGGAATCGCTCCCGGGAATGTAATCCTCCTGCCAGCGCAGGCCCGAGGTCATCTGCAGCAGCTGTGCCAGGCCGATGTGCGCGCGATCATCGCCCACCCACTCGGGAAACAGCGGCCCCTCCAGCGACGCCGGCAGCAACCCCAGCGCCTCCATGCGACCCAGCGCGATCGCCATCAAGGACTTGCCCATGGACCAGCCGAGCAGCTGCGAGCCCGCGCTGTACCCGGGGGCATAGCTCTCCGCCACCAGCTCGCCCTGTTGCAGCACCAGCAGGGCGCGGGTCTGCAAGCCTTCCGCATTATCCGCCGCCAACACGGCCTCAGCCGCCGCCTGCTGCGCAGTGAACCTGCCGTCACGTGCTGGCCACTGCACAGGGGGTGTGCTGCGGGCAGGCGACTGCAGTGCATCCAGCAACGCTGTATCGCCATGGTTCATTGTGCAGCCCAGCCCCGGCCGGTAAGTCGCGGATGCCGGCGCCAGGCCAAACAAGCTCACGTCTACGCGGTTATCGCCAAAATCGAGTGACAGCTGGCGATTGATCGCTGCATAGCTGGCCAGGTCGTCGAGAATCCGGGCGTCGTCAAAAGCACTGATAAAACGCCCGGAGCAGGCCAGCTTGGCGCCGAGCCCGGTGGCCAGAGACACCGCGTTGCCCAGCTGCCACAACGGCATCCCGAGTAATACCGGGGGCACTGCCAGCAGGAGCAGCAGCGGGAGGGCGATCAGCAACAGACGTTTCATCGACAGTCTTCCTAGCAACACACGGGATTGAATTCAGCTTACGCCAGAAGGCGTGCATTCCGGAACAGGCTTGACGCCGAGCCGCGCGATCAGTTCTACTCGCGACACATAAATGCCGAGAGTGCCCACTATGCCTGCCCTGGAAATCCTTGCCCCCGCCGCCCTGCTTGCCAGCTGGTCTCTGGTCATGTTGATCTGGATGGCCGCTACACGCATGCCCGCCATGAGCAAATCAGGGCTGGACCTGTCCAAGCCACAACCCGGTGGACGCCGTGGCGCCGACCTCGAGGCCGTGCTGCCCGACCATGTGAACTGGAAGGCGCACAACTACACCCACCTGCACGAGCAGCCCACCGTTTTCTACGCGCTGTGCTGTATTCTGGCCATTACGGGCATAGACAGTGCGCTGGCTGTGCAGCTGGCCTGGGGCTACCTCGTGCTACGCATCGCCCACAGCATCGTGCAGTCCACCACCAACTACGTGCCGGTGCGTTTCCTGCTGTTCCTGCTGTCCTCGCTGGCACTGGCAGGCATGGCGGCCATCGCTGTGCGCGCCACCTTCTAGGCGGGCCCTTCATGCCACTGACTTTCAGGGGCGCGCTGGCCGCGCTGCTGCTCTGCAGCGCGGCGGCGAGCGCAGCACCCAGCTTCCGCCCGGCACAAACCCTGGCACCCGGACAATGGCCGGACCACAGCGGGGCACTGTGTGACGTCGCCGCAGCCACGGCCGACTATCTCGCCCAGGGGAACGTCTACGACCCGGCTGTCATTCACGGCGGCACCACGCCCTGGCTGCAAACCCCGCCCGAGCGCATTCGCGCCACACTGGAATTCGTCTGCGCAGTCGCGGCAGAGGACTCACGCCTCGGGCGCAGCTCGCGCCTCACCGACCCCGCGTTTCTGCAGCGCCACTTCGAGCTGCTGCGCTGGCAGCCTGATCGCGTGCGGGCCGCGCAGTTGGCGAGTGGCAAGCCACTGCTGCAGAACCTGCCTGCCGAACGCCTGTTGCTGACCAAATACTACGTGCGTGTGGCATCCGGCAGCGCAGCACAGACAGCGGCCACCCCCCACGCCCTGTACGGCCTGCCGCACGATGAGGCCCAGCTGCCACTGGCCGAGGCCGATGCCCTGGGCACTGCCATCACCCGCTTCCAGCTCGGCAAACAGGCGATTGTGGCCAGTGAGACTGCAGCCGCCAGCGCGAACGACATGGCACAGCGCGCCCCGCCGCTGATCTGGCTCAGCCGCGCCGATCTGGAGGGCGCGCTGCTGCAGGGCACGGCGGTCATCGAAGACGACGCGGGCCAGAAGCGCTATTTCAACGTTCATCGCAACAACGGTATTGCCTACGACCGCACGCGCAAGCCGGAGGAGCAGGAGCGCTACTGGTATTTCAAGGCAGTGCCGGGCGTGCTCGGCTACGGCAAGGACGCGGATTACAAGATTCCTGTACAACCGCTGGTGACCGTTGCGGGCGATATTTTCCAGCTCGGCCTGGGCCGCCTGGTGCTGCTGCGCACCGAGGAAGCCGGGGAGCCCACCTACCGCCTGAACGTGATGGCGGATACGGGCGGTGCTTTTCATGACAATCTGTACCAGCTCGACTGGCTGAGCGGCTACTACCGCGACTGGGCGGGGTATCATGCGGCGAATCGTCACATTAGTGATTACGCCGAGGCCTGGCTGCTGCTGAAACGCGAGTAAGCCGCATCACTTGCCTGGCGTTTTTCCCGCAACGTCAGGAGGAGATATGGAATATTGGCTGGCCTGGTTTCACGAGGGCAACGACCAAGTAAAACAGGTTGCCGCGGCCGCAGAAAAAATGGGCTATGCGGGCATTGCCGTATCGGACCACGTGGCCATCCCGCGCGATTACACCTCCGTACACCCGTCCGGGCAGCGCCACATTCACGCCCACACCCGCTTCCCGGACCCAATGATCACCATCGCCACCATGGCCGCGGTCACCAAACAGCTGCGCTTCATGACCTATGTGTACGTGCTGACCATGCGCGAACCTTTCAGCGCTGCCAAACAGGCGGCCACGCTGGCCATGCAAACCGACAATCGCTTTGTATTCGGCGTAGGCGCGGGCTGGTGCGAAGACGAGATTACCGTGCTGGGCCACAACCCGCGCAACCGCGGTAAACGCATGGACGCGATGCTTGAGGTGATGCGGGATTTCTGGGATGACGGCATGGCCGAGGCGGACAACAACTTCTACCAGTTTCCCCCTACGGGTCAGTTTCCGGTGCCCGGCAAAGTGCCGGTGTGGATCGGCGGCAAGTCGCCCGCCGCCCTGCGCCGCGCCGCGCGCTCCGACGGTTGGATGGGCATGAACTACCCGATGGCGGAGATTCGCGAGCTACTGGACCAACTGAACGCCGAGCGCGCCATCGTCGAGGCCGAGCGCGGCGCGGAGCCCTTTGGTCGCTTCGTCATGCCACAGACAGAGCCGGACCCCGGTATTTACCACCAGCTGGAAGACTGGGGCATCGACGGCACCATCGCCATGGCCTGGACCGTCGACGACCCGGCATTTCATTCACTGGAGGCCAAACTCGAGGCGATGGAACGGTTCGCGGACCGCTTCATCACGCCGCGCTAACCGCCGGTGAGCACCGTGGAGCACGCCAGCGCCCCCGTGGGTGATATCGCACTGCACTACTGCCTGTGTCGCGGCCAGCCGGAGCAACCCTGGGTGATTCTCTGCCACGGCTTTCCCGGGCTCGCGTACAGCTGGCGCCACCAGTTGCCGGCTCTGGCCGAGGCCGGCTTCAACGCCGTTGCGTTCGACCAGCGCGGTTACGGCCGCTCCAGCCGGCCGCTTGACCCGGCCGTGTATGACAGCCAGCACACCGTGAACGATGTGCTGAGACTCATGAATCATTTGGGGTTGGCACAAGCCGTACTGGTTGGGCACGATTTCGGTGCAGCCCAGGTGTACAACGTGGCCGTGCGTCACCCGTCACGCGTTAGCGCTGTGGTAGGCGTGGCCTGCCCCTACGATTTTGACCTGGCCGGCCGCGGCGGCGCCGGCGCCAACCCATCGCCCGGCACGGACTACGGCCGCGCCTTCGCCCGCCCGGACAAGGCGCCCAGTACCTGCTTCGCGGAAGTCGCGGCACAGCACTTCTACCACATGCAATACTACCAGGCGCCCGAGCGGCCGGAGCGCGAGCTCGCCAGTGACCCCCGCCTGTTCCTCACCCGGCTGTTCTGGGCGCTCTGCGCAGACGGCCACCTGCTGGACTGGACGCGCTTCAGCACGGAGGGGCACAGCTATCTTGATGTGCTTGCCGACCCGGCCATTCCCCTGCCCTGGCCGTGGATGAGCGAGCAGGACATGGACATTTACGTTCAGGAATTTACGCGTTGCACCGCGGGTGCGGAGTTTATCGGCGGCATTAACTCCTACCGGGTCGCAGACCGCAACTGGCAGCTGGGCGAGGCCTGGGCGGATGCAAAAGTCACGCCCCCGTCGCTGTTTATCGCCGGCAGCGAAGACCCTGTATTGCAGATGATCGGCAACGATGCACTCGAGGTACTGGCGCGCTGTTCCAGCGACCTCCGTGGCGTAGAGCTGATCCCGCGCGCCGGCCACTTTGTACAGCAGGAGCAGCCGCAAGCTTTCAACGCCGCATTACTGCGCTTCCTGGCCACGCTGTAGCCGGCGTTCGGCCCGTGGCCCCTGGAAGAGAGGCGGCGCCTAGTCTTCCACCCGCGCCAGATCAGCGGGAAACACCGCCCCCGCCCGCCAGTAGTGCCAGGCGGCCCAGATATTCGCCAGAGAACAGATCAGCAGTGCCCAGCGCAGGGAGTGTTGGCCGTAATCCGCTGCCAGCAGATCACTGACCAGCCCCACCACCGATGGCCCCAGCGCCAGCCCGATAATGTTAATGACAAACAGCAGAATGGCCGACGCCACACTGCGCATGCGCAGGCCGACCAGCGTCTGTGTCTGGGCGAAGGTGGTGGCCTGGTAGAAATTACCCAGCATCACCGGCAGCACCATCAGTAGCAACACCGCGCGAATGTCGTCGAGCAGGAACACAAACACCCCGGCCGGCACGGAAATGAGCAGCGCCAGCGCCACAATCCACAAATACCAGCGCGCGTCCCGGGCGCCGAAGTAATCCGCCAGGCGCCCGCCGAGCACAATGCCAATGCCGCCGGGAATACCGAATATCAGGCCCAGCCAAGTGCCGATTTCACCGGATGACATGCCGTGGGAGCGCGCCAGGAACGCGGCAGACCAGGAGATCAGGCCGTAGCCGACAAAGGCGGTAATGCCACCGCCCAACGCCATGTGCACAAACGAACGCCTCGCCAGCAGGTAGCGGAATACCGCGGCAATGGAGGGCTGGCTGCCCGGCGCGGTCACCCGGGTCTCGGACATGCCGCGGTCGGGCTCGCGCACCGTGAAGCGAATCACCAGCGCCAACACAATACCGGGAATACCCACCACGAAAAACGCCACGCGCCAGCCGAACCACTCATTCATCCAGCCGCCGACAAAGAAGCCAAACAGAATGCCGATTGGAATGCCCAGTGAATAAATACCGAGCGCCGTCGCCCGCTCATTGGCAGGGTAGTAGTCCGCCAGCATGGAATGGGCCGGAGGCGAACAGCCCGCCTCCCCCACCCCGACACCAATGCGATAGGCCAGCAGCTGCCAATAGCTCTGCGCCAGCCCCTGCGCGGCGGTGAACACACTCCAGATACCCACCGCCGCTGCGATGAGGTTGCGCCGATTGGCGCGGTCTGCGTAGCGCGCAATGGGAATGCCCATCAGGGTGTAGAACAGGGCAAAACCCAAACCCGTGAGCAAGCCCATTGCCGTATCACTGACCCCCAGTTCCAGGCGAATGGGCTCGACCAATATGCCGAGGATCTGTCGATCAATGAAGTTGAAGGTGTAGGCGACGACCAGGATGGTCAGCACATAACGGCGCGTTCCCGCAGAAAACAGGGAAGACGGCGCGCTGGCGGAGGGCGGTGTAGCGTCCACGTGGGGGCTCCTTTTATTATTGCCTCCCAGCCTATGCGGCTACTGCACCCGGCGCAAGCTGTGGGTCGTTGTTGTGCTGGCGAGCGGGCGGCAGGATGCGTATTCTGCCCTGAATTTGTCAGGGAGGTGTGCATGCCAACCAAAGTTGCCGTTATCACCGGCGCCGCCAGCGGCATCGGGCGCGCCATTGCACAATGCTGCGCCCGGCAGGGTATGACCGTGGTGCTTGCGGACCTTGACGCCGCACAGCTGGCCGCCGCGGAGTCATACATTGGCGACAGCGGAGGCCCGTTGTACAGCTGCGTGACGGACGTCAGCTCCGCCGACGCTGTCGAGGCTCTGGCGCAAGAGGTCTACGCGCGCTTCGGGCAGGTGAATTTGCTCTGCAATAACGCCGGCGTGCTGCAAACCGGCGTCTGCTGGGAAGAACTCCCACCGTCCTGGCGCCGCGCCATGGATATCAACTTCATGGGCGTGTTGCACGGTGTATCCAGCTTTGTGCCGCGCATGTTGGAACAGGCGCAACCTGCTCACATTGTGAATACCGGTTCCTTGGGCGCACTGCTGGCAGCGCCCCTGATGGGGCCCTACACGGCGTCAAAAATGGCGGTGCGCGGCTTGACGGAAACGCTGCACTACGAACTGCGCAGTATCGGCGCATCCATCGGCGTTTCGCTGCTCTGCCCCGGCCCCATCGAAACATCCATGGCGGCATCCGCCGCCAGCCGCGAACAACTCTCCCCCACAGCTCAGGCACTCATGACGGAACTGGTGGGCACAAATATTACCCCCATGTCGCCCGAGGACTGCGCGGAGATCGTGCTCGACGCGGTTGCCGAGGGGCGCTTCTGGATCTTCACGCACCCGGAATTCAAACGCCATTATGTTGCGCTGGCAGAAGAACTCATTGCCGAACACAATCCCCGTTATCGCGCCGACTGGTAGCGCCTTTACAGCTTATTTCGGCGTCAGCGTGATATCGATATTGCCACTGATACTCAGCGTCATGCCCGCCGCTTCCGCCTCCTCGACCAGCGCGGCCAGGTCGGTTTTGGTCTGGCGCAGCTCGCTGATGCGACCTGCGCTGGCCGTATCCGTTTCGCCAAAGCGTTCACGGCGGCTCCAGTTATTGCGCTGGTGAAAACTGATCTTGTCCTCGATCAGGGTCATCAACAACTGGCTGGCCTCATCGGGATAGAACACGCCACTGATCAACCGGAATCGCCGCGCTTCCAACTCGTCTGTCATGCTGTTTTCCTTACAGGTATTTGTCTGTAACCGCGCCTTCCGAGGCCGAGGCCACGGTTTTGGCGAATTTGGCCAGCAAGCCCCGTGTGTACCGCGGGGCCGGGGGCTGCCAGCGTGCCAGGCGGGCGGCAATCTCGTCAGCGCTGAGTGACACGTCAATGCGCGCGGTTTCCGCGTCGATCACGATTTCGTCGCCGTCTTCAACGATGGCCAGCGGGCCTCCTTCGCTCGCCTCTGGCGTGATATGCCCGACCACAAAGCCGTGGCTGCCGCCCGAGAAACGGCCATCGGTAATCAATGCCACATCAGCACCCAGGCCTTTGCCCATCAGCGCCGAGGTGGGGCTGAGCATTTCCCGCATGCCGGGGCCGCCACGGGGCCCTTCATAGCGAATCACCAGCACATCACCCTTGACCACGCGGCCATCGAGAATCGCCTGCAGGGACTCCTCTTCGGAACGAAAGACGCGCGCAGTGCCCTGGAAACGCAGGCCCTCTTTGCCGGTGATTTTCGCGACGGAACCCTCCGGCGCGAGGTTGCCGCGCAGGATCATCAGGTGACTGTTGCGTTTGATGGGGTTGTCAAAGGCGCGGATGATGTCCTGCGACTCGGGATACGGCGCCACATCGGCCAGGTTCTCTGCCAGCGTATTGCCGGTTACCGTGAGGCAATCGCCGTGCAGCAAACCCCGCTCCAGCAGCATTTTCATCAGCGGCTGGATGCCGCCAATGGCAATCAATTCGGACATCATGTACTTGCCGCTGGGGCGCAGGTCCGCCAACACGGGCACTCGCTCGCCTACGCGCACAAAGTCGTCGAGTGTCAGCTCCACCTGCGCGGCGTGAGCCATGGCCAGCAAATGCAGCACGGCGTTGGTGGAGCCACCGAGTGCAATCACCGTGGCGATAGCGTTTTCAAACGCGTGCCGCGTCATGATATCCGAGGGCTTGATGTCCCGCTCCAGCAGGCTCAGCACGGCAGCGCCCGCCTGCCGGCAATCCTCCGCCTTGGAGCGCGAAACCGCCTCCTGTGCGGAACTGTTGGGCAAGCTCATGCCCAGCGCCTCGATGGCCGACGCCATGGTGTTGGCGGTGTACATGCCGCCACAGGAGCCAGGGCCGGGAATGGCGGTTTCCTCGATCTGCTTCACGTCGAGCAGGTTGAGATCGCCCCGCGCATGCTGGCCCACCGCCTCGAATACGGAAATGATATCCGTGTGGTTGGCGCCGGGCTGGATGGTGCCGCCGTACACGAACACCGCCGGACGGTTGAGCCGTGCGATGCCGATCATACAGCCCGGCATGTTCTTGTCGCAGCCGCCCACCGCCACCAGCCCGTCGAAGCCCTGACAGCCCGCCACCGCCTCAATGGAGTCGGCGATGATTTCCCGCGATACCAGCGAATACTTCATGCCCTCGGTACCGTTGGCGATGCCGTCGGAAATGGTGATGGTATTGAACACGACACCCTTGCCACCGGCGCCATCGGCCCCGACACAGGCTTCATCCGCCAGCACATTGATGTGCATGTTGCAGGGCGTGACCATGCTCCAGGTAGAGGCAATGCCGATTTGCGGCTTGTGGAAATCCTCATCTGTAAAACCCACCGCGCGCAGCATGGCGCGGGCAGGCGCCTTCTCGATGCCGTCCACAACAAGGGACGAGTGGTGACGTTTATCTTTCACAGTTGTTTTGGCCTCCGGTTTGGCTAGGTGACTTTACGCGCGAGTCGGTGAATTGGCTCGGTAACACGAAAAAGGTGCACATCAGGGATTACACCACGAACAGTATTGCGGTTCAGCGAATTTCTCTGCAACCGGCTCACGCTCCTCATGCCCACAAGCGCTGCAGCAACGGATGGCGGCAAGCGATAGCGCGGTGGGGGCATCACAGTCGGCGCAGGGCAGGCCAGGTTCAAACCGATCCGGCCAGAAATTCGGCGCTGCACACTGGGGGCAAGTGGTTTGCAGGCGTTCGGCCAGTTGCTCTGCCGCCTGGCGTATGTAGGTCTGGCGTTCCGGGCAATGCATGGCCCGGAGGTCCGGCTCGATGTGCACCGGTTGTGCGTCGCCTGCCAAATAGCGCGGGAGCACATTGGCGCGAAGCTCAGCCAGCACCGCCGCGGCACCACACAAGCCCTTGCTCACGCCAGCCGGGTGGCGAATGATCCAGCCTTGCGCGTCGGTAAATGGTGTCAACTGCGTCAGCAGCTGTGCTTCAGATTCCCAGGTAAACGCGGCAACCCGCACCGGCCCGGCGGCACGCGCCACAATCTCCTGACCGGAGCGCCGGTTCCAGAGCAGTAGTAGCTCTTCGTCCCAATTCACAACGCCGGCCATGGGGCCTCCACCAAAACTGCCCTCACTGCCCAGGCCAAGGTCGAGGCCGGTCAGCTCACAAGCCAGCTGCGCCTTGCGGCGTGCGCAGTCCAGCGGGCTGAGTGTGCGCGCCACTTCGCCCGAGAAGGTGCCCAGCTGGTCCGTATCAAAAGCGTCGGTAACACTGACCTCAAAGCCAAGCGCGGCCAGTGGCGGCGCTACCAGCGCACCCTTGGCATGGCGTGTGAGCAGTGCAATACGGCCGCCGATCACCGCAGGCGAAGCATCCCTGCCGGGTGTGTGGCCGCTGCCCAGGTGTGGTTGATCAGTCATACAGGTGACGTACCGTAACTGTCGTGGCGGGTGTCGTTCAACTGTCCAATATTGCGGCGCGGGGATGATTTTGTATAACAGTTAGATTAGATACTATTGTTCCTTTAAAGAGAACACTGACATGCGCCAGCTGAATTTCCATCATCTCTATTATTTCTGGGTGGTGGCCAAAGAAGGCCACCTCACACGCGCCGCACAACAGCTGCACGTGTCGCAGTCCGCCCTGTCGTCACAGATCAAGCAGCTGCAGGAACAGCTCGGTCACGAACTGTTCAGCCGCGACGGTCGTTCGCTGCGGCTGACCGAGGTAGGCCACCTGGTGCTGGAGTACGCGGAGAGCATATTCAACCTGGGCAGCGAACTGCTGGCGCTCACGGAAAGCGGCGAATTGCAGCGTGTGCAGCGCCTGCGCGTCGGCTCCGTGGCCACCCTCTCGCGCAACTTCCAGGAAAACTTCCTGCGCCCGGTTATCGGCGAAGCCAAGGTAAAGCTGGTGATACGCTCCGCCAGCCTGGAGGAGCTGCTGGAGCAGCTGCGCGTGCACAAGCTGGACCTGATTCTCTCCAACCGTGCCGTGGCGGCCGACACGTCTACTCCCTGGCGCTGCCAACAGATTGCCGAACAGAGCGTGTGCATTGTGGGGCCGCCCGGCAAGCCGGCCAAACAGTTCCGCTTTCCACACGATCTGGGCGTACTGCCACTCCTGCTACCCGGCCCCAACAGCGAGATTCGCAACCAGTTCGACCTGCTCTGTGAGCAACACGGTGTGGAAGTGGACCCTTACGCCGAAGTGGAGGACATGGCCATGCTGCGCCTGCTGGCACGCGACTCGGGCGGCCTGGCGGTAGTGCCGGAGGTGGTGGTGCAGGACGAGCTGGAGTCCGGCAAGTTGCAACGCTACTGCGTGCTGGAGAACGTGGTAGAACGCTTTTATGCCATCACCGCCAAGCGGCATTTTGAACTGGTGGCACTGAAAACCCTGCTCGAACAGTCGCAGGCCGGCGAGCCGGAAGCATTGCCACGCAAGAAGGCGCGCCAGCGGTCACGTTAGTTATGCCAGACGGAATCGTGCAATCGGGCCAGCGCCCCGCGCTGGTCTGGTTCAAACGCGACCTGCGCCTGGCCGATCACGCGCCGCTGTGCCAGGCCATCGCCAGTGGGCGGCCGGTATTCCTGTTCTACTGCTTTGAGCCATCGCTGCTCGCAGACCCCCACTACGACACCCGTCACTGGCGCTTTGTCACCCAGTCTTTGCGCGACATGAACCGGCGCCTGAAGCCCTGGGGCTTGCGCGTACACGTGTTCCTCAGCGAAACGTTACCGCTGTTGCAGGCACTCAAGGCGGATATCGGCATGGGCTCACTGCACAGCCACGAGGAAACCGGGCTCGCCATTACCTACGCGCGGGACCGCGCCGTGAAAACACTTTGCAACGACGAAGGTGTCGACTGGCAGGAGTCACCCTGCAACGGGGTGCAACGGGGCCGTCGCCATCGACAGGGCTGGACCAGCGCCTGGCAACGCACCATGCAGCAAGCGCTGGCCACTCCCGCACTGGAACAGGCGCGCGCGGCGCCGCTGCCACCCGACGGGCAGAGCGTGTCACTGCTCGCACGCGGCCGGGTGGACAGCGCGTGGTTCGAGGATGCACCCGATTTCCAGCGCGGCGGCGAAACACAGGCCGCAGACTGGATGGATAGCTTCCTGGCCCGGCGCCACCGCTGCTATGTTGGCAGCCTCTCACGCCCGAACGACAGTCGCGAACACTGCTCCCGGCTGTCACCCTATCTGGCCTGGGGCAACCTGAGCGTGCGTCAGGTGTGGCAGGCACTGCAGGCCGCACAGCAGCGGGAAGGCAAGCCGAAGTCGCTGGCGGCGTTTGAGTCGCGCCTGTACTGGCACTGCCATTTTATCCAGAAGTTCGAAATGGAGTGCGGAATGGAGTTCCGCGACCTAAACCGGGGCTACGCCCGCCTCGAACGCCCCCTGAATCCAAGCCATGTGGCCGCCTGGGAAACGGGGGTCACAGGGTTCCCAGCCATAGACGCCGCCATGCGCTGCCTGATCGCCACCGGCTATCTGAACTTCCGCTGGCGCGCCATGCTGGTGAGCTTTCTCACCCATCACCTGTGGCAGCACTGGCAACAGGGCACAGCGCATCTGGCCCGCCAGTTTCTCGACTTCGAGCCCGGCATCCACTACCCGCAATTCCAGATGCAGGCGGGGGTGACCGGCATCAACACCGTGCGTATCTACAACCCGGTGAAACAATCCATTGAGCATGACCCGGAGGGACAGTTCCTGCGCCAGTGGCTGCCCGAGTTGCGCGCACTGGAGGCTCCGCTGATTCACACGCCGTGGCAGGTGACGCCAATGGAAGCCGCGTGGCTAGGCCTGGAAGGCGACTACCCTGCCCCTATTGTCGACCCACAAGCCGCACACCGCCGCGCGCGGGAGCAGCTTTGGGGTATGCAGGATGATCCGCTGGTGCGCGAGGAAGCCGTGCGCATACTGGGCCGCCACATCGAGCGTGGCAGGCGCAGGACCCAACGGCATCAATAAGCGCCCGTGCAGCGTACTCAGCAATACGCTACCATCAGGTAAAAGAATAAGCGGGGGTCACCGCATGGGAATTCGCAGGGCGCTTGGCAACGGCGCCATGATCTTGCTGCTGGGTGCCAGCACAACAACCGCCGCCAATGATGAAGCCGCTTGCGGAGCGCTTGAGCAGGCGCTGGCGAGCGCCACAAGCATCTCACTAAAAGCCAAACCTTCCGTGGCGCACACCGAAGGCTTGCCCTCCTATTGCCGCGTGCGCGGCCAGGCCGCGGGCAAAGTGGGCTTTGAGCTGCGACTCCCCCTGCAGGCAGACTGGAACGGCAAGTTCATGCTGGCCGGTTGCGGCGGCTTTTGCGGCCAGCTGTTGCCCGACAAGCCGGGCTACTCCAACAGCATCAACGAAGCCCTGAAACAGGGATACGCGGCCATGGCACACGACAGTGGCCACCAGTCGCCGTCGACAGCCGATACCAACTGGGCGCGCAGCGGCGATGACCAGGCGGTCGCGCTGTGGGCGGCAGAGGTGCTCCCCACACTGGTTGCTGTGAGTGACACCATTATCAACCTCTACTACGACCGCGCAGCACAGCGGCGCTATTTTTCCGGGTGCTCCAACGGCGGCCGCCTGGGTTTGATAGCCGCGCAACGCTACCCGGCCCTGTTTGACGGCATTGCCGCGGGTGGCTCTATTCTCGACCTCTCTGGCAATGCCGGCGTGCAGGGTGCCTGGATGATCCAGCAGGCCTGGACACCCGCAGGCGAGCCCCGCTTTACCCCCGCACAGATTGAACGACTGGCAACCCATGTGCGCAATGCCTGTGACCACCTGGACGGCGCGCAGGACGGCCTCATCGCCACCCCTGAACGCTGCCAACCGGACCTCGCCGCGTTGCGCTGCACCGCGAACACCGATGCAGGCTGCCTGAATGACGATCAACTGCAGCGCGTGGCAGCCCTGTACCGCGGCGCCCACGATGGCGAGCAACAACTGTTCCCGGGCCTGCCAGCGGGTTCCGAACACCTCTGGCCGTTCTGGATTACCGGTCGTGAGGGTCAACCGGCGTGGGGGCAGCAGGCCTCACAGGGCTTCGTCGATATTTACCGTGGCGTACCGGCCGGCGAGCACATCAATCCCGCCATCATCGACGTGGTTGCAGAAGCTCAGGCGATGTCCAACTCTCCACTGGCGCTGAGTGCCAATGCCACCAATACTGACCTGTCCGGCCTGCGCGAAGCCGGCACCAAACTCCTGCTGTGGCACGGCTGGGCCGACCCGCTGATCCTGCCACAGCGCACCGTCAGTTACTACGAGTCGGCCATCAGGGAGAATGGTGGCGCGGAGGCGCTGGCGGAAAATGCACGCTTGTTCCTGGTGCCGGGGCACGGCCATTGCTGGGAAGCACCAGGGCGGGCCCCCGACCTGTTCGATCCGCTACGCGCTCTGGACACGTGGGTGGAGGAAAACACGCCACCGGCGCAGATTGTTGCCCGCGATACGCTGGCGCCGGAAGCCGCCGAGGCGACCGCCCTGCTCTGCCCCTATCCCCGGCGCGCCATCTACAACAAAAACGGCCCCATGGATGAGGCCAGCAGCTATCACTGCGGGAAGTGAAGGGGTGACGTGCATAGTAAGACACGGACATTTTCAGTAGAGTGAACTCAGGAAGAAAAAGGCGGGCCTGCACACAAAGTGGCCTGCCATCATCAAGGAGGTTGTTATGGGTGTAGAAGTCGGTGGTCTGCTGGGCCTGATCTGGCTCGTTATTGTTATCTGGGCGGTGGTGAAGGTGGCCAAGAGTTCCGCGGGCGGGCTGGCCAAGTTGCTGTGGATTCTGCTCCTGCTGCTGGCGCCCGTGGTGGGCTTGATTATCTGGCTGTTGATGGGGCCGAAGGGGTAGTTCCAGCCCCGGGTGCGGCTGCCAGCAACTCGGCCCACAATGCGGCCAGGCGGGCACCGTACCAGGGCGTAACGTCCACCGGCGGCGGCAAACCGCCGGTCAACCACAACCGCAGGCGTTCCACCAGTGCGGCTAAATCGCCCTGTGGGTAACGGCAGGCTGACGGATATTGTTCCGCATAGCACAGCGCGTCGGGCACCAAGGGTATGGCGCCGGCGCTCGCCGCTTCCAGCATGGCCAGGCCCTGGAATTCGTGGCGCGCAGTACTCACCGCAATTGCCGCCCGGCCCAGTTGTGTGCGGTAGTCGGCTGCCGGCAACTGCCCGTCGGCGACAATGCGCAGCGGCAAAGCCTCTCGCAGCCGTGCCAGCGCCGGCGGTGCACACCGTGGCCGCTTGCCCAACAGGGCGAGCCGAAACTCAACGCCTTCCTGGGCCAATGTAATCATCGCCTCGGCAAAGCGCTCCGGGCACTTGTCGTGCTCCCAGCGATGGTTCCACAGCACCAGCTGACTGTCGCGCTGCTGCGCTGCCGGCACCGGGTCGATGGGCACCGGGCACAGCACACTCTTCTGCGCCAGGCGCTGCACCACGCCATCCGGCACCGCATCCGGCATTTGCGCCAACAACCCCGCGATGCCCTGTAAATAACTGTCGCGGTTGAACGCAGTGTTGAACAGCAACCGGTCTGCCGCCAGCCCGCCATAAAGCTGCACCATCTGCGGCTCCAGCCAGTGGCTCTGGCGGTGGCTGAGTGGGTAGGCAAACTGGTTTTCATGGAAATAGTACAGGGTAGGCACACCGGCCAGCCGCGGGTGCAGGCCCTTGAGCGTCGCAAGGTCCACCATGGAAGAAGCTACGATGAGGTCCGGCTGCTGCAACGGCAAGGCATCCAGCCAGGACAACGGATTGCCGCGTATACGCCAGGCAAAGTGACGCCCCGGCAGCTCCAGCCGCTGCCAGCGGAACTGCGCTTGCGAGACCAGCAACCAGTCTGCCCAGGCGGCGTGGCTGTCGGCACGGTAGGCAGACAACAACCACGCGCGCGGGCGCGAATCGACTGTAGCGGTGTGGGCTGATTGGAATGAAGGAGGCATGTACATCATGTACCACAGCCTCTGCAGGGTTGTCATGCTTGGCGTAACCGCGTGGGGAGGCTATTCTTCTGGCAACACTGGTATTCGATTCACTGCGTTACGCACGCCGCCTGAGGGAGGCCGGCGTACCCGAACCACGTGCCTGGCTGGTCCACTGAGCGCACCCCACACGCTATTCGTCGCAAAAGGCTTGCCGCGCAGCCCACACCCATAGAGAGTGCCCCTCTTCACTGCCCGGGGAACACAACATGCAACGACAACGTATCCTGAAAATACTGGCCGGGCTTACCGCCACTGTCGTTATCGCCGTGGGCACACTGGCACTGATGACCGGCTATAACGCACCCTGCGAGCCGGCGCCGCCGACAGCGGCAGGCGCTACGGGTTTCACAGCCAACCTGCAGCGCTGCTACGGTGATGTTGGTGTTGTGACCCTGGAGACACTCCCGCTGCCGGAACTGGCCCCCAGCCAGGTACTGGTGCGGGTGCACGCCGCCTCCGTCAACCCCCTCGACAAGCACTTCCTGCATGGCACGCCCTACCTGCTGCGCCTGGCCAATGGCCTGAATGCGCCGAAGTCACCGCGTATGGGGGCAGACTTTGCCGGCACAGTGGAAGCCGTGGGCAGCGACGTGACGCTGTTTGCTCCAGGCGATGAAGTGTTTGGCGTAGCCGATGGCGCCTTCGCCGAGTATGTGGTGCGCAATGAAACCGGCGGCATGGCATTGAAACCCGCAAACCTCAACTTCGAGCAAGCCGCCGCGATGCCGGTGGCGGCGATCACTGCCCTGCAGGCCCTGCGCGACAAAGCGAACGTCCTGCCCGGCCAGCACGTGCTGATCAACGGCGCTTCCGGCGGCGTCGGCACTTATGCGGTGCAGCTTGCCAAGGCCATGGGCGCCACCGTGACCGCGGTGTGCAGCGGCCGCAACGCCGAACTGGTGCGTGCACTCGGTGCGGACCACGTAATCGATTACACCCAAGAGGACTACACCGAGGGCGACACGCGCTACCACGCTATTGTGGATATGGTCGGCAACCGTTCCATCTCAGCCATGCTGGATGTCACCGAACCCGACGGTGTACTGGTGGCGGTCGGCAATATGAAGATGGGCAACTGGTGGGGCCCGCTCGCCCGGCCGCTGCATGCCCTGGTACGCTCACCCTTCGTTTCCCAACGCCTGGAGCCGTTAATGGCGATGACCACCGCGGAGGACCTGACGGTGCTAGCGGGCTATGCAGAGCGCGGGGAACTTGCACCTTTCATTGATCGGCGTTTTACGCTGGCGGAAGTGCCGGAGGCTATTCGGTACCTGGAGCGGGGACGGACGCGGGGGAAAGTGGTGGTGAATGTGCTGCCCTAGTGCCACTTTCAGCTCTGGTGCGAAAAATACGGGTCCAACTCCATCCCCTCCGGCGGGTTGAAGTACGTGCGAATGTGGCACACCTTGCCGCTGTCGTTCACCGTGTAAATCTCGATACCCTCTACCACTACCGGCTTGCCATTGACGGCGCCGGTGGAGCGTACCACCAGCGCCGCCTGATCCAGGCAGACCTGTTTCAACAGGCATTCCAGCGTCCAGACGTCGCCGTTCTTGAAGCTGTTTTCCCAGCTGTGCTGCACCGCCTGCGGGCCTTCTTTGAGCAGGCCGCCGTAGGGGTCCTCGAAAACGATGTCGTCAGAGAAGTTCGCTGACCAGCGCGCCTGATCCTGGGCGTTCCAGGCGTCGAAGTGTTCGTTGATGGCGTGGTCGATTTGTTGTTTAGTGGGCATTGGGGGCTCCTCGGAATGTGTTTTTATAGTTACGTAGTGCTCTGGCCTACTTTACCATCGACGGCGCTTGTGGGGTGCTGCTGCCCATCCACTAGCGCGGAAACGTCCACTCCGCCAACTGCTGATCCGCCTTCAGGCGCGCCCGCTGGTGCAGCATGGCCTGGTAGATATCCGCGGGGGCAGGTTCCTCAACCAGGGTCGGCAGTGACACCGAGGCCTCCAGCAAGAAGCGCTCACGGTACGGCGACCCCAGCCACGCCTGGTCCCACCAGTCCAGAATACGCCCGTGCGCGTCGGACAGGGCCAGCGCGGAGGGCAGCTTGTCGCCCTTGGCCAGGTTGATGTCGCTGCGGGCCGGCAACAGGTTCCACAGGTCGTTGTTGAACCAGCGCGACCAGGGAAAGCAGTGGTCGATGTGCAGCCTGTTCGCCTCGCGGACAGGGCGGGCGCTCCACACGCAGGGAACGTCCACACCCTGCTGGCGCAGGTCCAGCAAGCGGCCGGCGGCGAGGCTGGTGTCCCGCCGCCCCTCCTCCCAGGCAAATACCTGCTGGTCGCCGGCGCGAGGGTCACTCACATTCCACTGACTGTGCAGGGCCGCCCACTCGCGCAGGATGGCGGGCTCCAGCCAGCAGGCGTACTGCCCCAGGGTCTGCCAGATCGCCGTGGGAATACGGAACACGCCGAACCGCGCCAGGTACTCCGGGGAAATCACCAGCGGTCGTGGCTGGAAACGAAACCCACGCCGTTCGAATTCAAATACGGGGTCAGCCCGACCGGGCCAGGTAATGTAGCGGGCGGGCATCGTGGTGATATTGGCGCAGGCATCGCGGATGGCCTGGGTGACGATGGCGGCACGGTCCGCCGCCAGATGGCCGCCCACCCGCAGGTCGTAGGGAGATACCTGCGCCAGCTTCCAGAAGGCATCCTTCGCGAAACCATAACCCTGCCCTGACTCGGGCCGTTCGCGCAGCTGGTGATTGATCAGCAGCGGCTTGTACTGCTTCAGCCAATAGAGGCCGACGATCCCAAGAGGAATGTCTACCCAGTCATCCGAGCGCCGCATGACCACGCCCGGAGCACTCTCGGCAATCCGGGTGAGCACCCGCAGCAGCCCCAGCTTGTAGGACGCCGACTTGTTGTCGTTGACGATGATGTGGCGTAGCAGCGGCAAACTGCCCGTGCCATCATCCGGGATGCTGAACACCACCGTTTCCCACTCCACGTGGGCCCGGGTCTGGTCCGGCTGCCGCACGGGGTCCTTCATCACCACCGCCCGGCGCTGGGCGAAGACCGCGAGCTCGGCGGCGGAGACCGGATGAAAACCGCGCTCCCGGTTCTCCTGCTCATCGCTGCCATGGCGCAAGGTGATCACCAGCGTTCCGCCGGGCTTGAGCAGCTCCGAGACTATGCGGAACGCCCGCTCGCGTTGGCCAGGTGGCACGTGCTGCCAGACGGCGCTCAGCAACACCAGGTCGAAGCGGTGACCGAGGGCGCGCAGGCGGGAGAGTTCCGGCAGGGAGTCATCCAGCCAGGTGACGTTGGGGTGGGACTTGGGTATGGCCACTTCGCGCATGCCCTGGCTGGGCTCGACGGCGATGACGTCCCAGCCCTTCTCGGCAAGCCAGTTGGCGTCGCGGCCGGAGCCGGCGCCTATGTCACAGGCGAAGCCGGGGGACTCCGGTAAGTTACCTTTTACCCACCCACCGTGTACCATTTCGGAGGATAGTGCTTGGTACTGCTCAGATAACGCTTTGGCACGAGCACTATAATAGTTTGGGGGTTTGGTGTTCATCACAAGCGCTACGCAGGACGGGCATGTTCGAACAAGTGAGCAGGCATAGGGTACTCGAGTTCCCAGACCATCGAGATCGGCCTGTCACCTTCGTAGGAGAGCAGCTCACTCACGGGCCCCAAAAACACAAAGGGAGACGTTTCCCGTCCTACCCGCTTCTTGAGGCGCGCGAAAAACAATACGGCATAGCCTCTCTCCTTGAAATGGATATAGCCCTTGCCCCGCTCGCTGTCCTGAGACGTTCCTGACTGGCTTTGCCAATGGAGCTTGGTTCGACTAATCGGGTAATCCTCGTACCGAGTTGTCGGAGAAAAATCCTTCTCTTCCTTCTGGAATGTAACTAGGTTGACGTAGAACTTGTTCTCCCGGGAGTGGAAAGCACCGACGCCGGTAGAGCCCGAGGCGTCTATCGTGGCCAATTCCAGAAGCGACTTGATTTCTGCTGAACCGTATTCCGCGTGAAGCCTGAGGCGATGGCCAGAGGGCAGTTGAACTTCAGGCATGACGGTACTTGCTCTTGAGAGCCGCCAATCCGCGATCTCAGCCGCATCACTCATAAGGGTAGGATTCGCGCTCCATTTGCCAATGGACTCATTCACCGATGCAACGCCAACTGCGGCGCCCGTTCTCCCCCAAAGAAGGTAATGCAGGGCTACCCCTATCCTCGCATCCTCAATACCGGCTTCGTCCTCTCGATAAGGCATTCTTGAAATTGCTTGCAGGAGAACCGGGTCTGTTCGCAGCGCAATTCTGGAAAGCGCTTTTCTACCCGCTGATATATCTGCATCAGATGGCCGCGACTCGCGGAGAGCTACGGCCTTCCACTCTGACCAGGTTTTCGTTCTCAAGACGTCGGCGGCTTGCAGGCCAGTCGCTTCGATAAAGGATCCAAACCGCAGGGGCTGATCTGACTCAGACTCCCAGGTGCGAATCGTTTCCGGAATAAAACTGTTCAGATCGTCCAGAACCGCTCTGATTTTTCTCAGGACCTCATCTCTGGCAACTCGCTCCAGTTGGATATTGCATCCTGCAGGCAAACTCGGGAAGTCTTGCTCCACCTCTTTGTCCAGCCGCATACGACCGTCAGTGAGCAGCGCGGAAAACTTCCTATCCAACCGGTACCGTCTGTGAGTCTGACCTACAAAATCAAGAACGGTCAGGCAATCCTTACCGGGGGCATGACGAAGACCGCGTCCAAGCTGTTGCAGAAATACGGTGAGGCTCTCGGTAGGCCGAAGAAACATAACGAGGTTGATGTCGGGAATGTCTACCCCTTCGCTCAACACATCAACCGTAAACAGGAAAACGGTAGTTCCCTCTCTAAAATCGCGCAAACGTTGTTGCCGAATATCGGAAGGCGTGTCTCCGAGAAGGACTTCAGACAGTATCCCAGCGGCGCGAAAACTTTCCGCCATATATTTTGCATGGACCACACCAGCACAAAATCCAATGCCTTTGGTGTCTGACAAGTCGGGTTGGTAATTTGCAAGCGCCTTCAGAATCAGATCAAGCCGCTGCCGCGCACGAAAATCATCTCCCGTATAGACCGCTTCCAGCTCAGTAGAGTTGTATTTCCCGTTGCTCCAGAATCGCTCCTCGCTAAGGTCTATAGTGTCGGTTACCCCAAAATAATGAAACGGACACAGCAGCCGCTCTTCCAAAGCCTCGGGGAGCCTGATCTCCGCAGCGTAGCGCCCACCAAAGTCAGACAGGATCGAGCTTCCGTCCATTCTCTCGGGTGTGGCAGTCAGACCCAACAGTAACTCAGGGCGCAAGTTGTTGATGATGGGTCGGTAGCTACCCGCAGGCAGGTGATGAGCTTCGTCGATCACTACGAATTTGAAATGGTTGTCTCCAAGCGATTGCCAAGGCTGCCCTCCACGCAGACTCTGTACAGACGCGAATACATGCTTCCATTCAACAGGCGACTGGCCGTCGACAAGGAGTTCGCCAAAATTGGCGTCGCGAAGTACTGTTCGGAAACAACTCTGCGCCTGTTGGAGAATCTCTTTGCGGTGTGCGACGAACAACAAATTGGGCAGCCCACCAGACGCCTCCGCGAAGCGACGATAATCAAGCGCCGATATTACCGTCTTACCGGTTCCCGTTGCAGCAACGACAAGGTTTCGATTCTCTCCACTCGCCCTTGCGGCCGCCAGAGCCTCCAAAACCCTTTCCTGAAAGGGTCTGGCAGTGATGTCAGCAAAGAACACGGGAGTGCTAGCATCTTTCGCCCGAGCACGGCCGATTGCCGTTCTAAACCTGGCAAAATCGTCTTTGAGAAAAGGCTCAAATTCGGGGCTTTCCCAATAACTTGCAAATTCTGCTGAAAACCGCTCTAGAACGTGCTTCATATCCTGCTCTGTGACCTTCACCGTCCACTCTAAACCACTGGTCATGGCCGCATGAGACATGTTCGCAGAGCCGATATAAGCCGTCGAGAAACCGGTGTCCCTGATGAACTGGTAGGCTTTGGCGTGTAGGCGCGTGCCGCCTGTATCGTAGGATAGACGAACTTCTATGTTGGGCTGGGATGCCAGCCACTCGAGTGCTTCCGGATCGCTAGCGCCCATATAGCTGGTGGAGATAATCCTGACCCGAACTCCCGAACCCACCAACAACTCAAATGCCGGGCGCAGCAATCTCAGGCCGGACCATTTAATGAATGAAACCAGTATATCGACCCGATCAGCGGTCGCCATCTCCGCACGCAATTCGTGCTCCAGTGGCGGATCCCCGCGTTGTCCGGTGAGCAGAATGCTGGTAGAAAGCGGCGTCGTAGGTCGGACACTTCTCCGGGAATCGCTCTGCACTTCCAGCAAGAGTTGCTCTTTCCTTGCGAGGATCTTCCGCTTGATTAGGTATTGCAGCCCATCGGTTTCTGACACCAGCTGAACAATTCGATTGACCAGCGCGCGCCTTCCATCAGGCTTCTCGCTCCGCAGCGCCTGCTCCAGAACATCGAATAGAAATCTAGAATACGTATAAGGTTGCGACTCGTCATCGATTGACCTCAAAACCGCCTTCAGCTCTGGCTTGGATTCCAAAAGCTCTTGGAGCTCTTCGTCCAACAAACGCTCGTAGAGGCCAACCGGTAAACCTTTCATCATTATTTCGCCAGTTGGTTAAGCTGTGAACGGATAGGTATCTCTGCAGGAGCACATTGAAGCTGATCCCCGCCTCCGGGATCTACCCAGGCGAAAGCGGCGTGCTCTGTGAGATGAATACAGCGCCCCTCGACGCAGTACGCCAGCATTTGTGGCGATGCGTACTTCTGCGACAACAAAAGTGCTTGGCGGGTTAAACATCTGCTGCAACGATTTTCTGGGCACCGGCGGGCACCACGGTTCGGCACTTGGGGAAAGCACTGCAACCCCAAAATTCCTGTCCTGCATTGGCTCCAGATTTGGCCTTCCGAAGAACCATTGGTTCGCCACACTTCGGGCAGGCTTGTGACTCTGTTTTTGCATATTCGGTCTCAAATAGAACTGGCCCCTGCTCTATGGAAGACCCAGGCTCAGAAGGCGCTGTACTGTCTTCAGGCTGTTCAAACGGTGTAGACGGTTTCAGGGTTGCAGAAGGCGCTGATTCTGCTGGCACAACCGGTTGCGGTGAAATGGCCCCCCTAATTTGACGTTGCAGTTCTGCTAGAACATATGACTTTGCTGCTTTGACCCGGAGAAGCGGTAAGCCGGCCGATTGACACGCTGCGTTGAGCAGGTCATCTCGCTTCTGGGCTTTGGATGACCCATGACTCGAATCATCCAATTCAACGGCCAGCTTAACTGAGCAATCGGTAGGTTCGCAGACGATAAAGTCAAAGTGCTTTGATGAAATAGCATTGAACGCACGTTGCCAATCGGATCGGCTTTGCCACTTCCTAGGCGAGATTACATCGGCCACCCGAACCTTCGAGAACACGATTCCGGAGCTGCCGACAGCTTGTACGAGGACCCCGTAGAAGGATCGCTCCGCCTTCGAAAGAAGAAACTTGGATAACTGATACGGATAAACGCGGGAGCCACCCTTGCTCTTGGCAAGCGCCAAGAAGGCGACCACTCCAACGATGATGATTACAGCAAGCAGTAGATTATTCATTTACTACCTTCTCTAAGTACCTAACGCCTGATTAGGCGACACGCTAGTAGACCTTGGCCTTCTTGATTTCATATACGAATTCCGGAACATTAGCGTACTTCAGCGCCTTTTCCCAAAGCGGGTCAGTGCGATCAGAGAGGTTCACAGAAAGTGCTTTTATCTCTGGGGGCGCGTCGTCCCGGAAGAAGCCTTTGCTGCCTCGATTTCTGTCATAGCTTACCCCACGGACTTCGAACTTGAGCGGCCTCACCTTGGCAGCCTTCTGCTGGTCCATATCCTCGTGCGCCGTTTCCCAAGTTATCGCCCGTGTCATCATATGATAACTACGCTCGTCAAACCTGCCATTGATCGTATAGGCGGACTTTGGGGGGTACTTCGGTTTAAGCCTTCTCGGGTATATCTCGCCGACGACATACCGGAAATGCATAGCATCCGGCGACATTTCATATCGCTCGAATTCGATAGGATTCACCCAGTGCCCCTTCGCATGTGAAAGGTGCATCTTGACGAACAAGACAGCAAACGCCTCTACTGTACCCGCGTACTTGCGATAACGTTCAAGCAGCTCCTTATGCATAAATGAAGTTTCCTCGTGACTTGCCAACGCCACCTAACGCCCGCGGCATGCGCGGCAAACCCAGAACGACGAAGGAGTGGCGGGGTTGACGTCGCGGTGCCTGCGCTTGTTAATGGGCTTACTCAACATCTGAATACCTACCCGCCTGACGCCAGTCTGGAATTATATGGCGAAACAAATATAGGATTTTTAGCCACCCGGTGGTTTCCAAGAGAACACAGGCGCCCCAGATATTGCTATGTTCACCAATATAACGATCCTTCCAATGAAACAGTGGCACGAGCACCAACCAGAGCAACAAGGGCACTAGGAACACTATACCTATCACTAGGCGCAGCCCATCAAGGTGCGCTGACGCCACGAGTAGCCCGACACCCAGCAGAGCAAGGAGACCGAATATTTTTAGCGCTTTCCATTTCGGAGCAAACCATTCTTCGCGACTCATACCTAGCCTATTAACAGCATATTATGTGTTAACTTCATATTCCTGCACTTCAAATGATTCAACAAATGAGAATATATTGCTTTCGGGCCCTGACTCTCGAAATGCTTCTAGTTCATGCCGGCTCACCCACTTCTCGAGAATATTGACTCTATTTATATCAATAGGGTCAGGAGATACAGCGAAATCCTCACAAGCTACATTTTTCCGAGCCAGCAATATTGCTTCCCGAGATCCCTCGATGAACTTGTCCCGCGATTGGGGTTTTAATATTAATTTACCTGCAACGATTATTGGCACCATAGTCTCCAAGGCACATAACGCCTTGCGAAGGAGCAAAGTGCGCAGCACTTTGTCCCGCTTGCGCAACTTGTTAGATTACGCCTACTCCGCACTTTGAAGCTCGAGAGGGTTGAAGTTATGCGCATAGTTAGACCACCGGGAAGCAATGCCTATGTCATAACCATATGTTAGGTTCATGTGAATAGTGTCCTTTTGCAGAGCTTTAGGGTAATTAGCGACCACTATAGTAGCCAGCCTACGGGCCAGCTCAGCATCAGTAACATTGTTGGTTTTCAAGAATACCTGACTGCTTACATATGTCGTTGTTTTGGAGGCTTCTTTGGTTGAGCTGAAAGTAGATGAGCCAGTGGTCATGGTCGCGTAAGCAACGCTTGGATCGTCTGATAGTGCAGATTGGACGGCCAGCACCCCCTTGAATGGTTCACTATGAGCTAGCTGAGTAGTGAAAGCCGGAACAACGGCCGCTGTCAGAAATAGCGCTGCAACTATTATGAGATGAACATTCCAGACCTCCCCAGGCTCTTGCTTTTCTACATTTGCATTAACAACAAAGGTACCAACCACTAGATCATGCAATGACTGACGGGTAACTCTATTGAAAATGTATAAGTATAAAGTCGACAGAAGACCGCCAAATATTATTAATGAAAGCGGATAGATGAGAAAAGAACTCACCGCTTCATTAGAAAACTGAGACCCATTTAGAGAGAATGGAACTGCCAGAATCAAGTAACGGAGTATAGATTTCCAAGGGTCTATTGGGGAGTTATTGGAATCGACGACTCTAATCTTCAAAGCCTTCTTGCCTAATGTTTGACCTCCGGCGATAGAGCTGTTCATCACGCCAAAGTAGATAAGGGCGATTGAAAAACCAACCAGACGTCCCCATCCTCCCAATTGAACAAAGAAGCTTTCAAAGAATAACCCCAGCGCTAAGCCGGTCGCGCCAAGTAGTGAAGTGTCGATGAATAGGGCACCTATTCTTCTCCAGAATCCGGAAATCCATTGCAGTTCTACTTCTTTAGTCACTATTAGTCCTTGCTGGATGTTGAAAGTAATCTAACAGCGTACTAGAAAGACCAAGCCGGCTAACTCCCAAAAACCTCGCCCAGACCTCGTAGGTTTTCCCTACATTCATATAGATACCACACTCTTCCCACCCACAATCCAACGAGATTTAGCGGTCCTCGAGTTGCGCTGCACACATTCACAACCTCCTCACGCCCACCTCCCCCAAATACATAAACCGCCCCGGCGTACACGTCAGCACCACCACCTGCGCGTCCCTTCCCGCCGCAGCAATCGCCGCACCCATGCTCTGCAGTCGGCTGGGGTCAGAGAAGCCCAGGGCGTCGTCGATGATCACCGGCACGCCGCCCTCGTCGGCGACGATGCGGGCGGCGGCCAGGCGGGTGAGGATGCCGAGCTGTTCCTTGGCGCCCACGCTGAGGGAGTCGAAGGGTACGGTTCGGCCGCTGCGGGTGACGCTGAGGATCGTCCAGTCCTCGGCGAGCGCGATGTCGAAATCCCTGCCGAAAACGATCTTGCCCAGGTTCTGGATGCCCTCTCGCAGGGGGCGCACGTAGGCCTGGCGGGAGGCGTCGCGGTGTTCGTTAAGTGTCTCCCACAGCAGTTTGGCGGCGGCGGCGCGACGCTCGGTGGCGGCCAGGGTGTCCTCGGCTTCTGCCAGCGCCTGCTCGGCGGCTTCCAGTTCTTCGAACAAGCCGTTGGCCTGGGCGCGGTCCAGCCGACTCTTGAGTACGGCCTGTTCCTGTTGCTGGTCGATGATGTCGCGCTCGGCCCGACGCAGGGCGTGGCTGGCGTTGTCCAGTTGCAGCTTTACGGTGCCTGGGTCTGCGGCTTGTAGCTCTGCCCGCAGCTGTTCCAACTCCCCGGTGATTGCCGCGAGCTGTTGCTCCCGCGCCGTTACAGCCTGCTCCAGCGCGGCATCCGGCTCGGCGGCTACCGCTTGCGCCAGGCTGTTGCGCTTATCTTCCAGCACGCTGGTCAGCGCATTCACCTCAATGCTGGCCTGATGCAGGCTGGCCTGGGCGCGGGTGAGTTCGGCGCGCTGTTCCTCCAGCCGACCATTTTCCTGGTCCAGCTCGGATTCGCAGGCATCCAGTGCTTCACCGGCGGTTTCCAGCTGCTGCTTGGCCTCATGCGCGCTCGCGGGCAGAGGCTGGCCGGGATCGCGCTGTTGCAGGGCCGCCGTACAGGCCTGCTGCAGCCGCGTGCAATCCGCCTGCAAGGATGCTTCATCCGCGCCTTGCAGCATCTCCTCGATGCGCTCGCGCAGGATGTTCACAGCCTGTTCCGCATCCACCCGCCGTTCATCCAGGGTGATGGCCTGCTCCACGCTGCCCACCTGGAAGCGCGCCAGCAGGGTATCCAGTTCCTGCTGCCGTGCCTCCACCTCCGCCAACAGTTCGCCGGCGGAGGCTGCGGGGGCGATGCGAATGTGCGCCAGCTCGGGAATCTCCAACAGCAGGGCGGCCGCGACGTGCCGATCCAGTGTTTCACCCGCTCGCAGCGCAACGGGCTGACCATCCAGCTGCCAGTCCAGCGCCTGCTGGGCCTCAATGGTGAGGCGGGTGGCGGCGTTGTCGCGGGTGCGGGTGGCCACGTCCAGCGCGCTGGCGGCAGCCTGTATGGCCTTGCGCCCGGCACGGGTAATGTGGATGCCCGCGAGGGTTTCGCGCGCAGCCAGCAGTTCGCCGCGTTGGGCATTCACCTTTTCCAGCAATGTTTCCACGCGTTTCAGTTCGGCGGCATCGTGCAGATAGTCGGCATCCCGTCGGGCCTGCTGCAGGGCCTGTTGCAGGGCGCGGCGCTGGATTTGCAGTTCCCGCTGGGTGGCCTCGGCGGCCTGCACGGTGCGCTCCAGTTGCGACACCTGTTCCGCCAGCGGCTGCAGTGCGCCCTGCTGTTGTTGCAGCTGCTGTTCCCGGTGGGCGATATCCGCCACCGCCTGCTGGCGCTGCTGCCACTGGTTGCGGGCGTTGTGCAGCAGGTCTTGCAGGGGCTTGGCATCATGCTCTTTCGCAGCCAGGCGGGACTGCAGGCCGTCGATGGCCGCCCAGCGCTGGGCGTGCTGTTCCTGTGCCGCTGTCAGTTCAGGCACCGCGCGCTGCAGGCGGGAAATCTCCGCGGAAACGCTCTCGAAACGGCGCAGGTCCTCATCAAGTTCGCGCAGGGTGGCCTGCAGTTTCTGCACGCGCTCCTGCTGTTGCTCCACCCGCTGTTGCGCGTCGGCGTAGCGCGCCTTGCCGGTCTTGAGGGTGAAGTAGCGTTCGTATTCGTCCTGCACCGCGTCGAACAGGGCGCTTTCCTCGCCGCTGATCCCGGCGCCGCCGGCGGCATTGTCCAGCGCCCGGGCAAGGCCGTCGGAGTCCGCCAGTTTGACGCCTCCGATCTCCTTGCCCTGCTCCACCAGCAGGGCATCCCACAGGGCCATGTCCATGTGGCGGCTGAGGATGTCCCAGGCGCGATTGTGGGCGTCGTCGCCGGTGAGCTGTTCCGCCCGTGGCGCAAGGATACGCAGTTCGGTGCCGTGTTTGCGGTTATAGGTTTTGCGGTACTCGAAGTGGTAGTCGCCGCAGCGCACTTCGGCGGCGACGCTGCTGCCCACGTCCTGATCTACGGGCTTTACCGCTTTCACTTGAGCCGCCTGGGAGCCGGACTTGACCTGAAACAGCATGCGCAGGGCCTCCACCAGGGAGGACTTGCCGACCTCGTTGGGGCCTTCAATCAGGGTGACGCCGGCATCGAATTCAATGTGGCTTGCGCTGACGCCGCGCCAGTTTTCCAGGGTGAGGGTGAGCAGCTTCATGCGCCGCGCCCGCCCTTGTCGGCGGCGACGTTCGCACCGCTGCCTGCGCCACCCGCCAGCCGGTACATCAGGCGCAGGGCATCGGTGGCGGTATCGTCGCTGGCGGCCCGTTCCAGCAGGGCTTTCCAGGTGGCGTCGGCATAGCCGCTGAGCGCAATGGCGTTGTCGTCCAGGGCGTCCGGGATGACTGCCAGGTCCGTGGTGCGTTCCCGGCGCTTGAGGCTGGCGAACAGGGGGGACTGGGTTTCCAGCAGGGCGTCCAGCTGCGCCGCCAGCGCCAGGTTGACGCTGCCGGTGAAGCCCACCTTGAGCACGGTGCACTCCTTTCCGCGCACGGCGTCCAGCCACTGGGCAAACGCGGCGAGGTCTTCCGGACCATCGATATCCCGCTGCAGGGCCTGGAACTCCCAGAAGCCGGTGGTGAGCGGCGTTAGCCGGCAGCCCTCGTTGTACAGCTCCACCAACAGCGCCTGGTTGGGTGCCACTTCGTCGAAGTCTGTCACCAGTGGCGTGCCGGAATAGCACAGGCGGCCGCTGCTACCGACATTGGTGAGGGAGTGGCGGTCACCCAGGGCCACGTACTGCACACGGCCCTCCGCCAGGGCCTGCTCCAGCAGTGCCTGGCTGATAACGCCGGGCTGGCTGTGGTCCGGCGACAGGGAATCCACCTGGCCGTGGCCGAGCAGAATGCGGGTCACGCCCGGCGCGGGCTCCAGAGTTTTCAGCGCCTGGGCGCAGAGGTCCACCCCCGGGCGCTTGCTGAACCAGGGCGCACCCACCACCTCCACATTGGCCAGCCCCGGCACGGGAATCGGCTCGCTGTTCTCCACTACGATGATGTGGCCACGGGCCTGCTCGCGGAAAGCCTTGCTGCGGAAAAGGGTGGAAGCGTCCAGCGGATCGTGGTTGCCCGGTAGCAGAAATACCGGCACCGGTACGGAATTCAGCGCATCCAGGGCGCGGCTGAGGGTCTGAGCGGAAAGCTGGTTAGACTCGAACACATCCCCCGCCACCACCACGAACTGTGCGTCGTGCTCCTCGGCCAGCTGGCCCTGGGCGCGAATGGCGTCAATGCGCGCCTGACTATAGCGCGCCGCGGCTTCTTGGCTGAGAAAGGCGCGGGTCATGCCGATCTGCCAGTCGGATGTATGAATGAATCTCACGTGTTGTTATGTCCCCCAATTGTCAGAAGTATGGGGGAAACCGTACCCCCTGCCTACGCACGCTGTGATTGACTTTGATGTCCGTCACAGTACTGGCGCTTGGGCGGGCTGGCCATGGTGGATGAGCGTACAGGTCGCGTTTTCAGGCGGGTGGGGTTTTGGGGCGGATTGGGGATGGTTTTGGACGGATCTGATGTACGGCTTTGTGCCCTGATTTGGCATGATGGCACACGCTTGGCAGGTGCAGATCAGGAGGCTAAACTGTGTGAACACTGGCATTTGATTCGCTGCAGTATGCCCGGCGGCTTAAAACAGCGGGGGTACCTGAGCAGCAGGCGGAGGTGCAGGCGGAACTGATGGCGGAAGCATTCGGGTTCTATGCGGACAACATCGTCACCAAGGAGTACTTGGATATCGCCCTGCGCGCGGCGTTTGCGGAGCAGGATGCGAAGTTCGAGAAGCGGTTTGCGGCCATTGAGCAGCGGTTTGTCGATATTGACCGCCGTTTTGCGGCTATTGACCAGCAGTTCGTTGATTTGAGAACGGAGCTGGTAACAATGATCAACAGTCGCCTGAGTCAGCAGGACGTCAAGTTCGCCTCCCTCGAAGCCACCATGAAGGGCAACTTCCGGGTGCTGTCGGCGCTCATGGGTGTGACCTTGCTGGCGGTAGCGGTGCCGGCAATACAGAGCTTACTGTAAACGTCTCCCGATCAGCGCTGTTCCGCGCGGCACGAACGGCGTGACTACATCGTTTCCGGCGCTTCCACCACCAGGCTAACGGCGCGGTCCAGCTCGAACACCACCAGGTCACCCACGCTGGCTTTCTTCAGGTTATCGGGGTTGCGGGCTTCAAACTCCATCACGTTGCCTTCAGGGCCTTTCAGGGAGAAGGTACCGGCTTCCAGGTCGATGGCCTCTACGGTGGCGGTAATCACTTCCACGTCAGCCATTACCACGCCGGGCTTGTCGCCCTCGGCGGCCGAGGCTATCGCTTCCATGCCACCTTCCGCGGCGGCCATGGGCTGGTCGGGGTGCACCAGGGACATACTGATTTCTTCAAGCACAGTCATGGTGACCACATCACCCACTGCAACCTGATCGAGATTGCGCACGTTGTCGCCGGCGGTGAATGTCACCGACTCGCCGGCTTCGGTGGAGAGGGTGACTTCCCGTGTTTCATGGTTGATTGCCGCAACGGATGCGGAGGCCTCTACCATACGGCTGGCGGAGACGGAGGGCAGTGCGTCATCGGCGGCGGTAGCCAGCGTGGTAACAGCGAGCAGCGCGGCGGACAGTAGCAAGCGGATTGTTGTCATTCGAGTAGTCCTGCTTTGAATTGAAGTTGTGGGTAGCGCCCCGCGGGCGCCTGAATGAATCTAGCACAAAAACAGCGCAGTGGATGTTTCGCTTATGCTCCTTGAATCAGAAGGCGGGATAGCGCTGCAGCACGGCCTCATCCGGCTGCCAATCCACGCAGTCGAGCAGGTCGTCGGCCACCTGGGTGATGACGTCTCGCAGCTCCAGCGGCTCCAGCAAACTGGCGGGAATAGCCTCATCCCCCCAGTGGGCGCCGAGCAGGTTGCCGGCGATGGCGCCAGTGGAGTCGGAATCGCCATCGTGATTCACAGCAATCACCAGCGCCTCCTGCAGGTCCGTCGCCACCAGTGCGCAGTACACCGCAATGGCCAGTGCCTCCTCTGCCACCCAGCCCTCGCCGAGTTGGGCAATGGCTTCGGCATAGGGTAGGTCAGTAGACGCGAGGTCTGCCGCACGCTCCAGGGCCGCAATGGTTTCATCCGCATCCAGTTGGCCGGCCAGATTATCCAGCGCAACCGTCAGCGCGTCGTCGATATCACCACCGTCGCGCAGGGTGCTGATCATGGCAGCCATGGCGCCGCCAGCGAACCAGCCGCTGGGGTGGCCATGGGTAAGTGCAGACAGCTCACAGCCCAGCGAGAAGGCCTCTTCTGCAGAATCGGCAAACAGTCCAACGGGCGCCATGCGCATCACGCCGCCACAGCCCTTGCTGTTATTGCGGGCCGGGTCACCGGGCGTTTCTGTGTCGCGCAGGGCGCTCAGGCAGGTCATCCCGGGGCCGCGCCTGCTGTGCAACGCCGCCACTTCATACAGCCAGCCGCTGTCCGGGTGCAGCGGGTCGAGGTGAAAGCGGTTGCTTTGTTCCTGCGTCAGCAGCCAACGCTGATACGCCCAGGCGGTGACCTGCAGATACTCGATCAGCCCGGCTTGCCGGTAGCGCATGAGGCCGCGGATCAGGCCTTCGGCGGTGAATAGCGTCATCTGCGTGTCGTCGGTGATGGCACAGGGCAAGCCGTAGGCCGGCGCATAGTGGCGAATACCACCCTCGCCGAAGCGGGCAATCATGGCCTCGCGACTGTCGAACTCAACGGCAGCACCCAGCGCATCGCCGGCGGCGCCCGCCAGCAGGCAACCGCGGAAACGGCTGCGCAGCGTCGGCGTGGAATGTGTATAAAAGTCTGTAGACATAGCATTTCTCGCGATTTCCCGGTGACCCAGCATAGTCAAAACCGGCGGTGGGAAAAAGCCTGCACTGCCCCCCCCAAATGTGAAGCGCAGCCAAATCCTGTACACTAGGCGGTTCGTCATCGGGTTTGCCCTCAACACACCGCGGCAAACCTTTCACTTCGCCGACCATGGGAGGCGCATCATGGACAAAGATCCGCAAAAAGGGTACATCGCCCTGCTGGGCTGGAGCCTGAACGCAGTAGAAGCCGCAGAAAATTTTGACCGACGCTACGTTGTCGTCGCACCGGAATGGGCTGAAGAGTACTGCCAAAAACACAATATCCCCTATGTTTCCTGGAACTTCGAGCGCCTCAACGACCGCTCACTGGAAATCGCCGAGACCTTGAAGTCCATGGGCGTGGACGTTGCCGTCCCGCTGTACGAGGAAACCGTGGAATGGGCCGGGGCCATCAATTCCGTGCTACTGGACAACCCGCGCCTGTATGGCCAGTCACTCCTGCTGCGCGACAAAGCGCTGATGAAGCGCCGCGCGCAACTGGGTGGCATTCGCGTGGGTATTTTCGAGGAGGCCCACGACAAGGGCGATGTCATCCGTTTTCTCAAGCGTGTCAACCAGACACTGCTGAAACTCGACGGTGACCCGAACGATCCCATTCACCTCAAAGCCTTCGACAAGGCGGGCTGCCTGGGCCACCGGGTGATTCGTACGCCCGACGAAGTGGACTCGATTCCGGACGAGGAATTCCCGGTGCTGATGGAGTCCCACCTGGATGGCTGGGAATTCGCGGTAGAAGCCTGGATTCACAACGGGAAAATCGCCTTCCTCAATATTTCCGAATACGTCACCCTGGGGTACTCGGTGTTCGTACCGGCGTCGCCGGACCTCGAGGCCTATCGCGAGCAGATCACCGCCCAGATCGAAAAGCTCATCAAAGCTTTCGATATCGAGTTCGGCCTGATTCACCCGGAATATTTCGTGACCAGTGATGGCGAAATGTACTTTGGCGAAGTCGCCTATCGCCCGCCGGGCTTTAAGGTGTTCGAACTGCTGGAGCGGGTCTACGGTTTCAATGCCTACCAGGCCAGTATGCTGGTGTTTGACCCCAAGGCTACCGCCGAGGAAGTCGCGACATTCTTCCCGCGGGAGATTGAAGATGCCAACGGCTACGCCGGCTGTTTCGGTGTTTACCCACGTCGCCGTGTGGTCAGCACGCTGGAAATTCCGCAGGAAGTGGAAGATCATCCCTACTTCGAATCACACGAGCTCACACCGCCGCTGGAAGAAACCGTCACCAAGCGCACCGCATTTGGTACCCACTGGGGCCTGGTGTACTTCAAGGGGCCGGATGCTCACCAGTTACGCGACCTGCTCAAACACCAGGAAGACCTCGACTACTATGTCTAGCAGAGAGCAACACTGGCGGTGACGGCAGATAGCGAAAAACTGAACGGCCTGCTGGCCATGCTGGACGAGGCCACCGCCCTGCTGGCGGCGGCGAGGGACTTCGCCAAGCCCGGCAAACTACCGCGGGTGCTGGATACGGCGCGCCGGGTGATGTTGCTGCCGGGTGGCTGTGCCGCCGTGGCCGATCGTGCGCGCACGATCGAGGAGGCCGGGGTGTTTGCGGGGTCTGATTGGGCCACGCCGCAAATCCTGGTGCCTGCCCTCACGCCTCATTCGCTGGGCAGTGCCGATGCCCACACGGTGGTCATCGAGGCGCTGTCGGAATTGCGCTTGCTGAGCGTGGCTCTGGGCGAATACCGCCACCCTCAGCTACCCGCGGAGCAGGCACACCACTACCTCACCCAGGTGATTGCCATCAACCTGCACTTGCTGTTTGGTGCGCCCACCGAAGCGGAACGAGCCAGTCAGGGCAAGCTGGCGCTGCTACCGCGCAATCTTTTTAACTACCTCACTGAGCGCATCGGCTACGAACATGTGATCGACCAGCTGATCGACGAGATCTGGCGCATACTGCAGCAGCGGCCGATTCAGGTGGACAGCGTCAAGCACATGATCACCCAGATCGCCAGCTGTCAGGCGAACCCGGATATCGACCTGGGCACCAGTGGGCAGGGTGCCAACCGCCTGGTGAGCGCACTGTTCGGCCCCACGCGCGGCTGTGCCGAAGACCCCGGTGTGGCGGTCTACCTTGAGCGCCTGCAGAGCATGGACCCGAGCGGCCTGCAGAGTGAGGCGACCGGTTGCGCACGCGCCATGCACGACACCGGGCTGGTATCGCCATACCACGCGGTTTTGCTGCGCTTCCTGCTGGAACAGAACGACCACCTGCTGGCGGAAGCGCTGGGCCTTTCCGCCACCGGCCGCGATTGCCTGCTCTGTTACCGCGACCTGGTGCATGCGCTGATTCACGGCTGCGTGCAGCCCGCCACCGCCCAGGCGGTGTATGGTCTCGCTCTCATGCTGGAGCGCGGCATTCTCTACCAGCCCGCCGCCGCCCCCGCCCTGCTGCGTCAATTGGGCCTGCAGCTGTCGGCGGCTTCCAGCGAGCGCCTGACACTGGCTTTCGGCAACGGCGTATCGCCCCACGCCCGGTTGCTGGAGGGTGTACTTTGCATGCTCGGGCAGCCCCTGGGCGTGGGCCAGGGCAACAACCCCACCTGCCAGTCGGCCCGCGCCCTGTCCATGTGGGCGTACAGCGACCCGGACTACCTGTTGCAAATGGTCGCCTGGGCGGCGCGGGACAACGAGATCATCATGCATTTTGAAGGGCAGCCGATCTCGTCCTGTGCCAGCGAGGGCGGGCTTGCCGCCACCCTGCCACTGGACCTGGACCCGGTATCGCTGCTGGTGGTGCCACACCTGGATCGCATCTACGCCGAAATGGGGCGCCGCTGCCTCGGCCGCGAAGGAGACCCACACCGCTGGGTCAACCCCGAGTTTCACGGCTGGTGGTCCGGCCGGGGCTTTCGAATCAACGTGGATGTCGCCAGCGGGCAATTGGCAGACCTGGATGCCTTCCTGCGCCACTTCTACGCCAGCTACCATCCCTACTATAATGGCGGCCTGCCAGTGATCCACCCGCAGCCCGCTGGCATCGCCGTCACCGACAGCGCCGCGCGCTTTGTCGGCTGGCATGCCATCACACTGCTGCGTGTGAACATCGACCCGGGTAACACCATGCGCGTGTATTTCTACAACCCGAACAACGACAGCGGCCAGGACTGGGGCGATGGCGTGAAAGTGAGCACATCCGGCAACGGCGAGCGGTTTGGCGAATCGTCCCTGCCCTTCGAGGAATTTCTCTCCCGCCTGTACATTTTTCATTACGACCCGCTGGAGCCGGGCGCGCTGGCTGACGTGGCGCAGGAAGAGCTCGACCGCGTGACCGCCCTGGTGCACCGCAGCTGGGGCGCAGACCGCATCCCCGCCACCGCACTGCAGGCGAGCGTAAGCCCGCATGCTTGAGGACTTTCTGCAGGACGACCTGAGCCTGTTCGCCCTGCCCCTCTACCTCGGAGCCGTGCTCCTGGAAGCCTGGCACGCCCACCGCCATCAATTGGGCCGCTACCGTCTGGGCGACACGCTGGCGTCTTTCTCCATGCTCGCGGCGTCCGCCATTGTCGAGCTCTTGCCCCGCTTGCTCGCGCTCGCAGCCTTTGTCTACCTGCATGAGGTCAGCCCGCTGCGCGATGTTATCGGTCGCCAGTGGTGGGCGTGGCTGTTGCTGTTTGTGCTGGATGACTTCAGCTATTACTGGTTCCACCGCGCGAACCACGAGGTGCGCCTGCTATGGGCGGGGCACGTCAACCACCACTCATCGCAGTACCTGAATTTCGGCACCGCGCTGCGTCAGGGTGTGGGAGAGCGCGTGCACAAGTTCCTGTTCTGGATGTGGCTGCCGCTGCTGGGCTTCGACCCGGCGATGATTGTCACCGTCATCAGCCTGAACCTGTTTTACCAGTTCTGGATACACACCCGCGCCGTGGGCAAACTGCACCCGTGGATCGAGGCTGTGTTCAACACACCCTCCCACCACCGGGTACATCACGGTTCCAACGTGCGCTATCTGGACCGCAACCACGGCGGTGTGCTGATTATCTGGGACCGGCTGTTTGGCACTTTTGCCGACGAGCGCGACGACGAGCCTGTGGTCTACGGGCTTACCACCAACATCGATTCAGATAACCCGTGGACCGTGCTCAGCCACGAATATCGCGCCATCTGGCGTGACCTGAAGCGCGCGACGAATTGGGGCGACCGTATGCGCATTCTCTTTCTGGCGCCGGGATGGTCGGCAGATGGGCCCGACAAGCGCGCCGCCGTGTTGCGTGCGCAGGCGGGTATTCACTAGCGGGGGCGATTGGGGGCCGGTATATCCTCGTCATCCTCACGCGTGGCAACACCTAAAAGCTCCGCTTCCGATTCCACGGTGAGGTTCTGCAGGCGCTTTTTCCAGCGCCGTTTTGCATGGCGGCGCAGGTTGGGAATGTCGTCGCTCTCGTCCATGATCGGCTGGCCAATCAGCGCCTCGATCACATCCTCCATGGTCACCACACCCAGCCAGCTGCCGTACTCGTCGTAGACCAGGAACATGTGCTGGCGCTCGCGAATAAAGCGCGTCATCACTGATTCCACATTGGCGCGGTCGGTGACGATGGTGGCGGGCTTCATCAGGTTGGCCACCCGTTGCCCTTCGTCCGCACGAATCACGTCGTGCCGGAACAGGATACCCAGCGGCGCCTCGTCCGCATCCAGCACCGGGTAACGCGAGAACTGGTGTTCCTGAATCTGCTCGATGAACTCGGCCACGGTCTGATCCGGCGCCAGAGTCTGGCACACCACGCGCGGTGTCATGATCTGGCGCACGTTGATCTCGTGCAGGTCCAGCACGTTGGAGATCACCCGCTGCTCGTCCTCGTCGATCTTGTCCAGCTCACGGCCGAGTAGCGAGAGCGCTTTGATTTCCAGCCGTATGTCGTGCTCCGGCGGTTTGCCGCCAAACAGCTTCATGATCTGGTCGGACATCCAGATAGCCGGCTTCAGGATAAAAATCAGGCCGTTGAGTATGGACGGCAGCGCCGGCGCCATGAGCACCCAGTAACGCGCACCGATTGTTTTCGGCATGATCTCGGAAAACACCAGGATAAGCAGCGTCATGATGGCGGATGCAATGCCAAGGAAACCGTCGCCGTAGATTTTCACCACTTGCGCACCCACACCGGTAGCCCCCACCGTGTGCGCCACCGTGTTCAGGGTGAGAATGGCCGCCAGAGGCTGGTCGATGTGATCCTTCAGCACCTTCAGCTTTTCCCAGCGCTTGGGGTGTTCCTGCTTCTGCTGGGCAATGTAACTGGGGGTGATGGACAACAGCGCAGCTTCCAGTATGGAACACACAAAGGAGACGGCGATGGAGAGGACAGCAAACGCGAGGAGAAGGCTCATGAATTGGCTAAGGATTCCAGCAGCGGTTTGATCGGGACAGGCTGGACTGTACGCACTTAACCACAGGGCGTCCAGCGCGACCCGGCGGGCCCGTTTATGTCATTTAGTCGACAGCGGCGCGCGCCTCATCGACCGCCTGTGCCACCAACGGAATGATGTCCTCGAGCACCAGGTTCACCGGTGCACCGGAATCGCGGCGAGTGTAATCGTCGATGGCCACATAGCCGCCAATCATGCGCTCGGTATCAATCCAGGACACGGCGCCAAAGGCACCCGGGTCGTAGAATACTGTCGGTGCCTCCCCAGCTGAGTCGGGCGTCACAATCCACCAACCCATGCCGTAAGGCACGCCAAACTCACCGCCACGGTCGACCTGCATGAACGCGACCGAGTCTTCCGACATCACGCGGTTGTCACCGCAGAGGCCACCATTGAGGTGCATGAGCAACAGCTTGGCGTAGTCCTGCAAGCTGGAAATGGCGCCGCCTTCGATGTTGGGGTTATCAAGCCCCTGCAGGCTGTCGGGGCTTCCGCTCCAGCCCTCAAGGTTGGACCACATATTGCCGAACTGAAACACCTCAAGCTCACAGGGCTCTGCGATGTAGGCATCAAACGCCTGGCGCCAGGTACTGTTGCTGACCTGCTCTGCAACCGCGCCTGCCAGCTGCCATTGGGAGCCGCCGTAGTCGAATTTGCTGGCAGGGGGCACCGTGCCTTCCAGCTCGGCGCTGTAGATTGTACGCGCGCAGGCCTCCAGCGTGCCGCCGGGGGCATATTGGCACAGGTGGGCCCCGTATACGTTCAGGCTACCCAGCCCGGGAATACCCGAGGTATTGCTCACAAGCTGTGTGACAGTACGATCGCCGTACACACCTTCCCAGGGCAGGTAACCGCCAATGGGTTCCTCCACCGAGAAGCCAGCATCCGGGTCGTCGTTCAGCGCCATCAGCAGCATCACCACCGGCACTTTGCTGGTGGACGCCAGCATGACGATCGTCTGCAGGCTGTGGTCACCAAAGGCGGCCTCGTGCACGGTGCCCTGCCGCTGGTCTACCAGCGTTACCGAGATGCCATCGAATACCGTGCTTTCATCAAGGAATTGCTGGAAGCGCTGATCCACGGCCGTAAAGTCGTAGGCCGGCAGTATCTCGGCGGGCGATGGTGGCGTATCGGCACTATCACTGCAGCCGACCAGGGCGACTGCGAGAAGCGGTAGCGATAACCACCGATGTTTAAGCTCAAACATAGGGCGAGACGTCCGCTGTTATTATTGGTCGCGGTGAACGCGCTGCGTGGTTTACTGCTTGCGCTTCATGATTTTCTTGCGCAGGGTCTCATATTCGTCCTGGGAAATAGCCTGCTCCGCCAGTGCGCGTTGCAGATCGGTCAATTCCTGACCCTTGGTAATGATGCCGGACTCCTGCACGGTGACTTTGCTACTGCCACCACAAGCACTGAGAGTGACCATCAACAGCGCGGCAGCCGCGTAACGCAATGTGTTTTTCATTGTTCTGCTCCCTAGCGAACTGTCTTGATCAATTGCTTGCGCTGATTATCGTACTCTCTTTCAGTCATGGCACCTGTGTCATAGGCGTGCTTGAGGTCAATCAATTGCTGCCCCACCGACACCTTGAGGGGTGCCTGCACCACATCGTTGGAACCACACCCGGCGAGGCCGAACACCAGCACCGCAGCCAATAGCACTTTCTGCATTTTCCCGCTCCCTCGCAGGCCAAAGATTCGACCATTGAGCACCAGAAACAGAAGCTTGTAAACCCTCCTTGCCCCGGTGCGGATCAGCGCCTGAAGTCGGCCGTGCTGTCGGCCGCCAGCCAGGCAAACACTACGTAGGCCGCTACATTCTGGTCCAGTGCCGCCGGGTCGATTTTATCCAGCGTGTCGTCGTGCGTGTGATGCAGGTCAAAATAATCCATGCCGTTCTGCACCAGGCGCAGCGAGGGCAGGCCGGCCGCTACCATGGGTACAAGGTCTGGCCCCGAGCCGGAGGTGTTCATGTCGCCGGGCGCAATGCCCAGCGGAGCCAGCAGCTCTGCCATGACATTCACCACCGTCTGGCCGGCCGGGGACACCTGTGCGGTCATCTTCCAGATGCGCTCTGCGCCAAAATCACTTTCGGTGCCGATCACGTGCTGGCCGAGCTGCTCACGGTGCGCATTGAGGTATTCGTAACCGCCAAGCAAGCCCACTTCCTCGGCACCCCAAAGCACAAGGCGAATGGTGCGCCGCGGCCGCTTGCCCGAATCCAGAATCATCTTGGCCGCCGCGGTGGTAATCGCCACGCCTGCGCCGTCATCAATCGCACCGGTACCGAGGTCCCAGCTGTCGAGATGGCCGCCGATAATCACGATCTCCTCTGGCCGCTCACGCCCCACAATCTCAGCGATCACGTTGCCACTTGGGGCACTGGGCGCGCTTTGCGGGCGCAGCAGCAGGTGCAACTGCAACGGCAGGCCGCGACGCAGTATGCGTTCAATCTGGTCTGCATCCGGGTTGGACAGCGCGGCTGCAGGGATTTTCGGCACGCCTTCCGCGTAGCGCATCTGGCCCGTGTGGGGAAAACGGTGCTCGTCAGTACCAATGGAACGAATGACGATGGCCAGCGCACCTTTCTCGGCCGCGACACTGGCCCCCACGCGGCGCAACTCACCGTAGAACCCATAGGAGGAGCCGTCCTGGCTGCGCTGCATGGCGTGGCTGACGTAGGCAATCTTGCCGCTCAGGCTGCCGCTGCCGGCCGCGCGCAACGCCTGCAAGCTCTCGAAGGCGACCAGCTCTGCCTCAATGCCCGCTTCCGGTGTGGCCACGGAACCACCGAGTGAGGTAATCGCCAGCGGCTGGGGGAACGGCGCCAGCAGTTCGGCGTGCTCCACGCCGCGCGTCCAGCCGGGAATGGTAAAAGGCTCAACGCGCACATTGGCAAACCCCATACGCTGCAGGCGCTTTATCGCCCATTCACGCGCACGGGCTTCGCTGTCGCTGCCGGCCAGGCGCGGGCCTATTTCCGTGGTGAGCGCCTCCACGATGTCCCAGGCCATGGTGCCATCCAGCGCGCGGTCACGCAGGGTGCGCGCGTGCGCCACGCTGGCCGGGCCGAGCCCGACCGATTCCGCCGTGGGCCCCTCACTCTGCGCCGCGGGCACAGTGAACGTCAGTAACAACATGGCGAAGGCGCAAACACGCCGCAGTACGGGGGAAAAATCCATCAAATCGGCCCTGAATATGCGAAAAAAACGCGCCTATTATCGCCGAATTTGCGGTAAATCGCATCCTCCGTCGAGAAGCGCGCGCCCCATCGTCTACCTCTGACCCACCGCCGCCAGCGGGTAGAAAAGGCAATTTACCCGCGCCAACAGCCAGGCTGTGCTACGCTTAATCGGAGACCAACGCGCTCATGCCCCCGCGCACGGGCGTAACTTGGGCCATACCCCGGGCTGCCGCAATGACACGCAAACCGTCACCTCTCCGGTGGTTCTTGTTCTGGTTGATGGCCATCACCGGTTGCCACGGCGCGTTCGGCAGCCAGGCCGTCACGCTGAACGCCCACACGGAATCCGCCATCAGGCTGCTGCCTGAGAACTTTGAACTGCTTCTCGACCAAAGCGTGAACCAGACGCCGGAGGATATTGCCGCCCGCTGGTCCGCCGGAGAGTTCAGCCCGGCAACGGACCTCAACCTGGGCCTGCAAAGATACGGCGCCTGGGCGCGGCTTGAACTCAAGAACACCATGGATCAACCCAAGGCCGTGGTACTAAGCCATCTTTACGCACCCACCGATCTGGTTGTCATTCGGCAATCCAGGCCCGACGGAAGCTGGCACGAAAGACGCGGCGGTGATCTGCAGACGACGGGGAACGAGCGCTCTCGTACCCCGTCCTTCCTGTTACAACTGCCCGCGCAGTCCGCCACACCCGTTTATCTGTTCGTACAAACGCGGTCGAACCTGAATTTCGACATGTCCATCTATGCTCCCAATGCCTACAATCGTGCCGAGCAAACCCTCGCGTTGATCTACGGCGCCCTGTTTGGCGCAGTCCTGATTTCGGCGTTCTACCTGGTCCTGAGCGCCACCATGGTGCGCAGCAGTCTGGCCCTGATCCTCGGCACCTACCTGGCGCTATACGCAGCCTACGTCGGTTTTTTGATGGGTTACGTGCAATACACACTGCCCAATGCGCTGATGCCCTACACCAATCAGCTACACGTGCTGAGCCTGGCGCTATTGATGCATCAGGGCACCCGTTTCTACCGCGCCTTCCTTGACCTCTCACACACGGCTCCCATCGCGGACAAGCTGGTTGCAGGCCTGCAGTGGCTTGCGCTGGGCCTCGCTTTCGTGCTCGACCTGCCGCCGTCACTGGCTGGATTACTCAGCCTGGTGGTGGTCGTTATTGGGCCCCTGCTAACTACAGGGCTGGCCATTCACCTCTGGTATCGCAACGTGAAGCAGGCGGCCATTTTTACACTCGGCTGGGTGGTGGCGCCTGTCGCTGCCGCATTGGGTACCTTGCGCGTCAATGGCCTGCTGCCCAATGCGGACTGGTTACTGCACCTGCCCGCCATCGGCCTGCTCATGACCCTGGCATTTTTCAGCTACGCTGTGCTACGCCGCTTTTCACAGGAGAGAGACCTTGTGTTCATCGACCCGCTCACGGGTCTGCTGAATCGGCGTGGCCTGGATGCGCGTGCCGCGGACGAGTTCGAGCGCCGCGAGCGATTCAGCATTCCTCTCACGCTGCTGGTGTTGGACATTGATCATTTCAAGGTAGTCAACGATACCCACGGCCACGGTGTGGGGGACCAGATACTGCAGGCACTTGGGGATTGCCTTACACGGGTATCCCGCGAATTGGACCTGGTCGCACGCCTCGGCGGCGAGGAATTCGCCATTCTCTGCGTGCAAACCGACCTGCGCTCCGCCACCGTATTGGCCGAACGCCTGCGGCGGGCCGTCTGTGCCCTGCACGTCGCCGGCCAGCGGTTCACCATCAGTATTGGCGTGGCTCCGGTACGCGACAGCGACCGCAACATTTGGGACACACTCGTTCGCGCCGACAGCCTGATGTATCAGGCAAAGCACGAGGGGCGCAACCGCGTGGTTGCAGCCGGACACATCGCCTGACGCGCCGCTGCAACCGGACCCCGGCTAGCGTGTGCGTTGCGAGGCGATGGTGCCACCGTCTACTACCAGCTCGGCTGCGGTAATGTAGCTGGCATCGTCAGACAACAAAAAGCGCACTGCCGCCGCCACTTCACGTGGTGCCCCCATTCTGCCCAACATCACCGGGCGCTCGAAATGGCCCGGCTCCAGATGGTCGACCACCGGCTGCATCATGGGTGTGAGGATATAGCCCGGCGTCACCGAATTGATGCGAATACCATCGCGCGCCAGATCATCCGCGAGTGAGCGCACCAGCGACAGCATGCCGCCCTTGGAGGCTGTGTAGGCCGGGTTCATCTGGTTACCCAGCGTGGCGTTGATGGAGGCGATAGCAACAATGGCCGAACCCGGTTGCGCCGCAAGGAGACTGCGCAACTGCTGCACCATGAACGGCAGCGCCTTCAGGTTAACGTTGAGCACCGCATCCCACTGCGCTTCCGTCATGTCCTCAACCGGCACCGCGAGCGAAATACCGGCCGCGTGCACCAGGCCGCCAACGCTGGGCAACGCTGCCCGTGTTTGCTGCAAGGCGGGTGCAATATTGGCCATCGCGCTGAGGTCGACGCCCACACCCACGGTGGCAACGCCAAACCGCTCTGCCAGGTCCGCCGCCACCGCCACGCTGCGCTCGGCGTTGATATCCCAGACCGCAACCGGCCTGCCCACCTCTGCCAGGGCTTCTGCACTCGCCAGGCCAATGCCGGAGGCCGCACCGGTAACGATCACGCCGCTTTGCGCGGCAACTTCTTTGGTCATGTGTTTTCTCCTGCGTACTGACACCCAGGCAATCTAGAGGACTGCGGCGGCAGAACCCAGCTGCACTGTGCACAAACCAGCGGCCAGTATAATTGTCTGGGCCCATACGCTGAGGCTTAAACCGGGATCGCCTCGCGGGGGCCACGCGAAAGCTGTAGTGTAATAAGCCCAATAGGATTGAGGTACAACCAGTGGCAGACGCACCCGCCTACATCGTGGCGAATTTTATTGTTCACGACGCCGACGAATATCGAAAGTATGAAAAGGGATTCTTCCCCATCCTCAAACGCCACGGCGGCAGTTTCATCACCTACGATGACAGCCCCGATACACTTGAGGGGCCAGAACCCCGCGAAGGCCGCATGGTACTTTTTCAGTTTCCCTCCGAGTCCGCCGCGCGGGCCTGGTATAAGGATGCGGATTATCAGGCACTTTCAGAGTTCAGGCGCGCGGGCACTGAGCTTAAGTTCCTCACGCTACTGCATGGCCTGCCCCCGCGAGACTGAAGGATAGGATCCGTTCGTGAATATACCTGAGCTCCCCATTACCAATCCGGAATACGGCGCAGGCGTTTATCGACGTCGCATCAGGCTGGTGCCCGAAGATCAATGCATTGTTGCCGAGCTTGAAGACAACAATCACGGCTTCCGGGTGCGCATTGAGCATGATGGACAAATCATTTCCCGGATTACCGGCGACGCCCTGCGCACACCACTGTCCACATGCCCGGCAGCGCTGTCACGGCTACAGCGGCTGGTGGGGGCCGATTTGCGCAGCGAAGCTGCGCAACTCAGCCGCCTGGCAGACCCCGCGAGCAACTGCACCCACTGGCTCGACCTGACCTTGCTGGCCATCAACCATATTCCGCGCGGCGCCGGCACGCGGCAATACGACGTGGCAGTCACCGATGCACAGGATGGCATATCGACGCTCAGCGTACGATGCAACGGCGTCATCATGCATTCATGGCATGCCAACGGCCTGGCGCTGACAGCGCCGGAAGCACTCGCCGGGCGCACCCTGTTTCGCGGCTTCTCCGCCTGGGCCCGAGAGTGCTTCGACGAGGAGGCGCTGGAGGCCGCCCTGGTTCTGCAGCGTGGCAATTTTGTCGCCCAGGCGCGCCGCTTTGCCAACCCGCTCGGGGATGACAGTGAACCGGTGGCAGCCCACCAGAATGGCAATGTGTGCTACAGCTATTCGCCAGAGGTTCTCCAGCACGCCGAGCGCGAGCCCAACAGCGTGCGTGACTTCAGTGAGACGCCGGAGTTGTTGTTGAAGTTCGTGTGAGTGCCCTTGTGCCGCTTTAAAGGTCAGCCTGATTCCGCGCCCCTGTAGCCCAGTGCAGCTGTGCCCCGGCAATGGGCACCTCCCTTGACTACACTCTGTGTCATGCAACAAGACCGGAGGGCGCATGCCACAGGAAAGCGATCGCACCACACACTACGAGGAAGGAAGCCTTACGTTACCCGGCACGGTGATGCTGGGCACCGGCGTCATGATCGGTGCCGGTATTTTTGCGTTGACCGGGCAAATGGCGCAGATGACCGGTGCGCTTTTCCCGCTGGCGTTTCTGGCCGCTGCGGTGGTCGTTTCTTTCAGCGCCTTCTCGTATATCAAAATCTCCAACGCCTATCCGTCGGCGGGTGGCATCGGGATGTACTTGCACAAAGCGTACGGAGACCGTTTACCGACCGCTTTCCATGCTCTGCTGATGTATTTTTCCATGGTGATTGCGCAGAGCTTCCTCGCGCGCACGTTCGGCACCTACACGATGCAGCTGTTCGGTGGTGACGAGAGCGGCATAATGGTGCCCGTGCTAGGCGTATCCCTCATCCTTGCCGCCTTCGTCATTAATCTCTCAGGCAACAAGTTTGTGCAGGGTGTCGCATCCTTCATCGGCGTGATAAAAATACTCGGCATTCTGGCATTCGGTGTGGTGGGCGTCTGGATTTCAGACAGTGTAACCGTGGATTTTTCAAGCCCCGGCGAGGCCGGAACCTTCGGTAATTTTCTCGGGGCAACCGCGCTCGGCATTCTGGCCTTCAAGGGCTTCACCACCATTACCAATAGCGGCTCAGAGGTGAAAAACCCAAAACGGAACGTGGGCCGCGCCATTGTGATTTCGATTGCAGCATGCGTGGTGATCTACACACTGGTTGGCTTCGCCGTTGCGAGTAACCTCTCCCTTGCGGAAATCATCAAAACACAGGACTACTCACTTGCTGCGGCGGCACGACCCGCCCTGGGCCAGTATGGCGTGTGGTTCACCGTTGCCATTGCCATGCTGGCAACGGCAGGCGGTATTCTGGCCAGCATCTTTGCGGTGTCCAGAATGCTGGCAATGCTCACGGAAATGAAGCTGGTTCCGCACAGCCACTTCGGCATGTCCGGCAGTATCCAAAAACATACGCTGGTCTACACCGTAGTGCTGGGGCTTGTGCTGACGGCGTTCTTCGACCTTTCGCGGATTGCGGCGCTGGGCATTATTTTCTATTTGATCATGGACGTGGCTATTCACTGGGGGGTGGTGCGCTACTTGCGCGAAGACGTCAAGGCCAATGGCTGGGTGCCCGTTACCGCCATTGTGCTGGATGTGGTGGTGCTTGCGGGCTTCCTGTGGGTTAAGCTGACCAACGACCCTCTTGTCCTGGCTGTCGCTGCGGTTGCCATGATCCTCATAGCAATCATCGAACGCATGTTTCTGCGAAGGAGCGCTGCGTCTGCGCAATCTGACGCGGAAGACTCGCACTAGCGCCAAGGTTGGAGTTTGTGAAAATACGAGGCACTCACGTGATGAAGCTCATCTACCAGACTGCTCGCTCCCTCCCCTGCCATGTATTGGGCCTTGTGGTCGTAATGTGTGTGACAACAAGCCACGCAAACGCGGTTATCGCTGGAGATCCCGCTACAGGGCCTGCACCGGTGTTCGAGGTAGTGCTGTCCCCAAACGCGAGCCGCGCAAGCACATTGGATGGCCGTCTGCTCTTGTTCATCGCCAACAACGACAGGCAGGAACCGCGCTACCAGGTCTCCAACGGGCCCGACACGCAACTGGTATTCGGCACCGATGTAGCGAACTGGGATGCGCAAACGCCAACCACCCTGGACCACTCTGCCGCCGGATATCCGCTACGGTCACTGGCAGAGCTGCCTGCAGGACGTTACTACGTACAGGCACTGCTCAACCGCTACGAGACGTTTACGCTGGGGGACGGGCGCGTCTTGCAGTTGCCACCCGATCAGGGTGAAGGGCAGCAACTTACAGAAAAACCCGGCAACCTCTACTCAGAGCCCACCTGGATAAACGTGGAGCACGGCAGGGACGCCCCCTTCAGGATCGAGCTGGCGCAAGAAATTCCTACCATAGAAGCACCACCGGATACGCGCTACATCAAACACATTAAAATACAGAGCGCTCTGCTTACCGAGTTCTGGGGTCGACCCACATTTCTGGGTGCGCAGGTGCTTCTACCCGAAGGATTTGATGAACACCCTGAAGCGCGCTATCCACTTGCTGTGTTCCACGGGCACTTCCCGGCCGATTTCAGCGGTTTCCGCGAAACCCCGCCAGACCCGGACCTGAAATGCGAATTCAGTGAACGCTTTGACCTGCCGTGCTACAACCGCGAGGTGCAGCAGCATGCCTGGGACTTCTACCAGGAGTGGACCGGACCGGACTTCCCACGCATGCTGATCATCCAGATCCAGCACCCGACACCCTACTTCGACGACTCCTATGCTGTGAACTCCGCCAACATGGGCCCCTATGGCGACGCCATCACCCACGAGCTCATACCGTATATTGAACAGCGTTTCCGCGGCATAGGCGAAGGCTGGGCCCGCTTTCTCTATGGCGGCTCCACAGGCGGCTGGGCCGCGCTGGCTGCACAGATTTTTTACCCCGACGACTACAACGGCGCGTTTGCTGCCTGCCCCGACCCCATCGACTTCCGTGCCTATGCACTGGTCAATATCTACGAGGACGAGAACGCCTACTTCCTGGAAGGCGACTGGAAGCGCATCGAACGGCCGCGCAGCCGTACCACGCTGGGTCAGGTGACGGCAACGCTGCGGCAAGTACAGCAAAAGGAGAATGTGCTGGGCACCAAGGGGCGTTCAGGTGGCCAGCGCGATATCTGGCCCACCTTGTTCGGGCCGGTGGGCGAGGATGGTTACCCGCGACACTTGTGGGACCGGGAGACCGGGGTTATAGACCGGGAGGTCGCTGAGTACTGGCGGGAAAACTATGACCTGCGCCACATACTGCAGCGTGACTGGAAAACTCTGGGACCAAAGCTACAAGGCAAGCTGCACATCTATGTGGGTGAAATGGATAACTCCTACCTCAACAATGCGGTCTATTTAATGGAGGAATTTCTGGAAAGCACCACCGCGCCCTACTACGACGGCGTGATCGACTATCAGCCGCGCGCCGGACACTGCTGGAACGGCGATCACGAGCGGCCCAACGCGCTGTCACGGCTGCGCTACAACCAGATGTATGTGCCGCTGATTCTGCAGCGCATTGAAGCCACGGCACCGGAAGGCGCAGACACGACAAGCTGGCGCTACAGCACGATGGCGCGCTGAAACGCAGGCCGCGCCATCGCGCGCTTCAGATAAGCACGCAAGCGCGGTGTCCCCTCGTTAACATAGCCTAAGTGCTCCGCGATCATCATGCCGAATGTGATCATGATATCGGCCGCCGTGAATTCCTCGCCCGCTATCCACGGGTGCTCACCCAGCGCAGTTTCGACCACCTCGACCAACGCTGGGGCAGTGGCTTTACCGCGCTCAACCAGCGCCGGTATCCGCCTGTTTTCTGGCAACGGCCCGCTGTGCGCAGCAATTTCACCCATGATCACCGTCAACGGGTTTTCACCAAACTCCAACCACTGAATAACACGTGCGCCGGCCTGGGTATCTGCCGCCGGAATCAGACGACCGGCACCATAGCGGGCATCAAGATACTGCAGAATGGCGCCGGTCTCCCAAAGCACAAAGCCGGCGTCATCAATCGCTGGCACTTTGCCCAGCGGATTGATGGCGAGATACTCGGGCCGCTGCATGGCATCGCTGAACAGTTCAAGGGTTTCAAGCCGATAGGCCAGCCCGATTTCTTCGCAAAACCAGATTACGCGCGACGAACGCGACATGGGGGAATGGTAGATTGTTATCATCCGTTTTAGTCTCATTTCGTACTGGGAATACCCAGGTTAGTTGAATACGCCTCTTGTTCTTCCCGCTGCCGTTTCTGCAGTGTCGCGAAATCCAGAATGATAACCCGCGCTCAATGCCTTCGCCCAAAGTAACAAGAAACAGTTTGACCGGCTCACCTCCACAACGATAATCACACCAGCATCAAGAGAGGGCGCGAGCCCCACCAACCTGCCTACCTGGGCAAGGTGGTTGACTCTTCCGAGTGATGTGGCCAACAGGCAACCAAACAGGTTATCCCTTCGGCTTTCTCTTGCTGCATTTTACTCAAGGAGAAAGCCTGTGTACCCCGAATCCATCCTGCCTATTACGGCACACATACCTCACGCTGGAACACAGATTCCCGACGCGGTCCTATCTCAGTTTCTGCATTCGCCTGACGCACTCTGGCGGGAAATTCTCAGAGTGACTGACTGGTATACCGACGAGCTGTTCATGCTGCCGGGCATTGCAGTCACCCAAACGCCTATCAGTCGCGTGGTCGTCGACCTGGAGCGTTTCACTGACGATCAACGGGAGGAAAAAGCCAGGTTCGGTCAGGGTGTTATCTATACCCACAACAGTTTGGGCGAGCACATCCGCAGAACCCTGTCACCTACTGAGCGGCAGCTGCTGTTGGACACTTATTACACCCCCTGGCAGATGCCCCCTACGCGGGATGTCTTGTTCCCAACACCTACCGGGAAAACCTTCAGGTTCCCGCCATCATGATTGAGGTCAATCGCAAGCTCTATTCAAAGGCAGAGCGTGAGGACACTCGCCGGCTACGCGAAGGACCCGGTAAGTCGGAGAACTTTGAGCGCGTAAGAAACCATATATGGAGAGTGATGGTGCAACTTGCGCACGAGATGGTGTGCCGAATGCCAGGCGGGATATCGCGGTAATTTTAAAGATGCGCGGTTTAACTAGGGCGAGCCGCGCCTGACAACCTTCGACTTACTAGAAGGGCGCGTGGTGGTGAGCGCGCACGCACCGAGAGGTGAAAGAACACGCATTATTTCGATGAGAAAGGCAAATGACCGTGAGCAAAAAATCTATCAAGAGCGACTTGAATCGGCTCGATAACATGGCCGACGACGACATCGTTTACGGAGAAACACCTGAATTCGACAGCAACTTCCTGAGCTCAGTGGAGATGCAAATCTCCCCTGGAAAAAAGCCCGTGGCGCTACGCCTGGATACCGATGTTCTGGATTGGATTTAGGCTCAGGGCAAAGGTTATCAGAGCCGCATCAACGCCATTCTGCGTGCTTACTATGAAGCACACAAGAATGACAGAAATTCCCCCTGAGTTGCTGAGATTCTTAATCCTCAACGAGGAACACTGCAGTTGAGGCCCCGCGTTGGAACCAACATGCGAAATCAGCACTTGGCACTAGACCACAGCAAATCACTTGTCGGCCCCCACGCCGTGACGTATGGTTCCCGAAGGCATGTTTAGTAGGCAAGGTAAAAGGCATGCCCCGCACGGCAGTCGAACCGAAAGTCGAGGCACGTCTGCTCAAGTGCTTGCGAAAGGACATGGGGGATTCCACTCATGATTGATGAAGAGACACCCTCAAGCGAAGTTGACTCAGCCGAAACTGCCTCCCTGTTACGCGCCGAGCAACACATAATACGCTTGACCTTCTGGCAGACTATCCTCTCGGTAGTCGGTATCGTAGTCGCTGTCATCGCCCTTTATGCAGCGCTTACAGAATCTGCCGCCGTACGCCAGCACACCGCGGCGGCCGTCTGGCCTTTTGTGCAGGTGATGATCGAGGACTACGATAGGGGGTTGGTCCCGCGAAGATGCGGGATGTACGCGTGAGCATTGATGGTAATGTAACGCGCAACTGGTCAGAGTTGGTTGCCAGCGTGGAAGGGGATCCTGAAGCCGCGATCAGCCGGAACTTTATCAGCAATCGTGTCCTTCGACCCGACGAAACGGTCATCATTTTCGGCACAACGGATGCAGACCTTGCGCGGAAACTGGTTGACGCCATCAGCAAGCCGAGAGGCGCACTAAGCTATTGCTACTGTTCGATATTCGACGAATGCTGGCTGGCAGATACCCACATGGAACTGCAGACGCGGGAAATCGTTGACGCCTGCCCTGAGTTTGGCAGCGATGCGTATGTCAACTAGCTGGACCATCCAGCCGTGAGGGGGGAAAGCGGCGAGAACGTTTCTGCGGATTTTTGAGTCCCGCCGGCGGGCGTGCTATACAGGGCGCCTTTCCCGGAACTGGATCGAACCCATGCGAATTGCCTCATGGAACGTCAACGGCATCCGTGCCGTGATGAGAAAGGATTTTGCCCTGTCACTGCATACCCTGGACGCGGACATCCTCTGTCTGCAGGAAACCAAGGCCCAGGACGATCAGGTGCTGACTGCGCTGGAAGGCGTGGAAGGCTACCACGTGCACAGCAACGCCGCAGCGCGCAAGGGCTACTCCGGGGTGGCGATCCTCACGCGCCGGGCGCCGAAGCGGGTGTTTCCCGGTATTGGCCTGCCCGAACACGATGCGGAGGGGCGGGTGCTCACCGCGGAGTTCGATGGCTTCTACCTGGTCACTGTCTACACCCCAAACTCCGGCAGCGAGCTGCTGCGCCTGCCCTACCGGGGAACCTGGGACCGGGCCTTCCTCGATTTCGTGCAGGCGCTGCAGCAGGAAAAGCCGGTACTGATGTGCGGGGATTTCAACGTGGCCCACCGCGATATCGATATCGCGCGCCCCAAGCCCAACTACAACAGAAGCGCCGGCTACACCCAGAAGGAAATCGACGGCATGGACAGCATCGTCGCCGCCGGTTTTGTAGATACCTACCGTCACTTCCACCCGGACACCGTCAAGTACAGCTGGTGGAGCTACCGTGCCGGTGCTCGGGCCAAAAATGTCGGCTGGCGGATCGATTACTTCCTCGGCAGCGCGGCGCTGGTCGAGGACCGGGTAAAGGCGGCGGAGATCTGGAACGACATCCACGGCTCCGACCACTGTCCGGTCAGTGTCGACCTGGCCGAGCCTGCGGCATGAGAATCCGCGAGGACGGTTTGCGTAATTGATCGATCAGGTGTTTATGAGCAACGAGGAACAGGTCGCCTACTGGAACGGTGAAGCCGGCCGCAAATGGGCGGGGCGTGACGCCATGATGTCGCATATGCTGACACCGATCGCCCGCGACCATCGACGCGACCGCGCGCGGTGACTAGGGTGATACACAACGCAAGGACGGAGGTGACATGGCGGAGAGCCGATATTTTCGCGTAACCGGGCGGGTCCAGGGCGTATTCTATCGGGCCAGCACTCAGGCCCGGGCCCAGGAACTGGGCCTGTCAGGCTGGGTGCGCAACTGCCCCGACGGCAGTGTCGAGCTCGAGGCGAGCGGCGATGCCGAGGCGCTGCAGCAGCTGGAGGCGTGGCTCTGGCAGGGGCCGGAGCGGGCGCAGGTCAGCGCGGTGGAAGTGGCGGCGGTCACGGGCGCGCCGACGATGGGTTTTGAAGTGCGGCGAAACTGACAACAAGGGAGCAGCAGCATGTCGAATACAGCGGGCCCGGTGATCATCGAGGCAGCCATCAACGGGGTGACCACCCGGGAGCAGAATCTGCGGGTGCCCATCAGCCCCGAGGAGGTCGGGGCAGAGGCCCTGGCCTGTATCGAGGCGGGGGCGGCGGTAATCCACAATCACACCACGGTGTTCGGCCAGGGGCCCGAGGCCTCAGCGGACGCCTACCAGGCCGGCTGGGAATCCGTGCTGGCGGCGCGTCCCGATGCACTGCTCTATCCCACGGTCGACTACGATGACAAGGGTGTCAGCTACGAGCACCTGGCGGTGCTGGCGAAGCGCGGATGCCTGCGCATCGGCATCTGCGATCCAGGCTCGATCAATCTCGGTGGCATGGGGGAGCGCGGCCCCGAGGGTATTGTCTACGCCAACAGCTATGAGGTGATCGGCCGCTGCCTGGATATCCAGGCGGAGCACGGCCTGGGCCCCAGTTTTGCCATCTACGAGCCAGGCTTCCTGCGGACGGTACTGGCCTTTCATCGCAAGGGGCGGGTGCCGCCGGGGGCGATGCTCAAGTTTTACTTCTCCACCGAGCACGGCCTGTTCGGCGCGCCCTTCGGTCTGCCGCCTACCCTGCAGGCACTCGACATGTACCTGGAAATCCTGGGCGACTGCCCCATGCCTTGGGCGGTCTCGGTGGTGGGTGGCGACGCCGGGCGTTCCGAGGTGGCTGCAGCGGCCCTGGAGCGGGGTGGGCACCTGCATGTGGGGTTGGAGTTCTTCCACGGCGAGCGCCAGCCTTCCAATGTCGAGCTGGTGCTCGAGGCAGTGGCCCTGTGCGAAAAGCACGGCCGCCCGGTGGCCACGCCGGCGCAGGCAGCCGGCATCCTCGGCCTGCCCACCTGATTTCGAACGGGAGAGACGTACACGAGCAACCGGGAAGAAAGCACGAATATCAGCCAGCGCCCCGTTAGGTGGCTGGAGCCATTGGGTAGGGACGGCTAATCAACGTTGGTTTTCGGGAAAGTGGCGGAGAGAGAGGGATTCGAACCCTCGATAGGTTTTACCCTATACGCCCTTAGCAGGGGCGCGCCTTCAGCCACTCGGCCACCTCTCCGTACAGACCGCTCCCGGGTGATTGCTGCACGTTGGCTGCCCCTCAGGAACGGCGCGCATCATACCACACTGACTGTAAATTCAAAGGCCTGCTGACCTATCGCGACCACTATCTGGGTGCCGTCAGCGTGTTTCGCGACTGCACATCGGCCTCTACGTCTTCGCGTTGAAAGCGCACCGCTCGAAACTGCTTGTCACGGTAGAGCTCGGTCTGGTCCGTGAAGTGCGGTGAAGCGGGGTCACCTGACTGGCTATAGGTCAGCAGGGCCTCGGCGACGGGGCCGTCGTCTTCGTAGCCGACGGTCAGTACAAAACTGCTGCCGTGAACAACGGGGTAGCCGGCGTCGGTGAGCAATTCGCTGCCGTCAATCCGCGTGGGGCTAAGCATGGCAACGGGATGCTCGGGTATATCCGACACCATCAGGTTTGCCACGCCTTCGTAACGGTTGCCGCCGTGGATGGGAATGCCGCGCTCGCCGCGGTAGGCAAACTGGGCCTCGCGCAGGGGTGCATCCAGGGCGTAGCCCGCGGAGGCCAGCACCGCCGCGGCATGTGCAAGTTTTTGCAATGCCAGTTCGCCGTCAGCCAATGTATGCGGTGTGGTGAGCGGCGCAGCGGCATCGAAGGGCACCGCGAACAGATCTCCCTGGCGCATGCCATCCTCATAGGCGTAGGCCGCCAGCCATTCGCGGAACAGCACTGCACCCTTGCTATCCAGGTCGAACCGACCGTTGAAGCCTCGCAGGGCGGCGCAGGCATCCGCCAGGTCGACTGCATCCTCACAGGCCTGCAACAACGGCGGCACCAGTAACAGCGCCGCCAGGCTCTCGTTCTCGAAGAGCAGGCTTTGCATGCGCTCGATCGTGAATTCACCCTCTTCGATCAACTGCACGTTCATGCGGGTGCGCAGGCTGCGCGCGCTGGCCTCAGGCCCGTACAGCGGCGAATACCCGGTGAGGGGCGCACTGGCATTGGTCAGCCAGTAGCTGTCGTTGGCGTTGAACACGTAGTCTGCGCGCTCCAGCAGCGGCCGGCGCTCGAAGGGCTCGGTGCCGGCCAGCGACGCGGCGCCATTCTCTACCCACTCGTAGCGGCTGTCACTGCCGTTGAGCAGGACAAAACCTTTTTTCTCATACACGTTGGCCGTGAGCGGGTCGTCGATCAACTGCCGGCGCCACAGGGCCACCGCCTCGTCGCTCAGTCGCCCCACGGTGGAGTTATCCAGGTACACAGCGCGGCCGTCTGCACTCGCGGCGATGGTGTTCACCCACGGCATGGCGTTCCAGCGCCGGTGCGCGTCAATGAAGCTGTCCATGCTGGTCGCCAGGTTCATGTCGCGCCACTGCGCAAGCAGGTGGCTGTTATCGGCGTTGGCGTCGCGCACAGTGAAAGCCGTGCTGGCGGTCCAGGGCATACCGGGCAGGGTCAGCACCGGGCCATAGTGGCTGAAATACAGGGTGTAGTTTTGCGCCTGCAGGCTGCCGTCGGCCTGCACTACCGGGACCGACACCGTTACCTCGCGCATGGCGCGCTCTTCGCCATCATAGCGATAGACGGTGGGCTTGCCGGGCACCAGCTCCAGTTTGTAGAACACCAGCCGCTGGCTGGCGGACACCGTATGGCTCCAGGCCACAGCGCGATTAAAACCAATGGCAACCCCGGGGGCACCCAGCAGATGCCCGCCATAAACGTCCAGCTGGCCGGGAATGGTCAGGTGTTTTTCCCAGAAGCGATTATCGCCATACCAGGGGTAGTGCGGGTTTCCCAGCAGCAGGCCTCGACCATTTGCCGTGCGCTCCTTGCCGAAAGCCCAGGCATTGGACCCCATGCCCTGCAAGCTCGCGGCGTCCGCAGCCCCAGCCAGGCGCCGATCGCTGACGGGGTGCGCCGCCATGGGGGTATCCCCCGGAGGCTGCGCGGCCATCAGCGCATCAGCCATTCTTGGCACCGTTTGCGCCACCAGCACCATCCGCGCCATCAGGTCGGTATCGGCAATGGGCTGCAACCAGGCAGCACCGTCACACCAGGACCCTACGCCCTGTTGCGGGTGTTCGGCCAGGTAGCGGTTGTAGCCATCGGCATAGCCGCGCAGCCAGGCACGGTTGTCACTGTCCTGACGGGAGAGCGCGGCCACGGCCTGGGACTGTATACCCAGCGCCGCGACGACGGCGTCGCTGGCCACGTTGGCATTGTCGGCCCCGGCGCCCAGGTAGCGGGCCAGTTCACCGCGTGCGGTGAGCAATGAGTGACCGATATTACAGATGTGATCTTCCGCGGCGGCGTAACCCTCACCGTAACCCAGGCTGGCGAAGTCACCGGCGGTGATATGCGGCACGCCAAAGCTGCTGCGGATAATTTCCACATCATAGCGTGACGCTGAGGGTGGCTGGGTGCTGTCTGCGCCCGCAGGTTGGGGGTCCGGGCTCTGGCAGCCGGCGACAAAACACAAAGCCAGCGCGGCTAACGGACGGGAAAAACGCGACATGGGGACAGCACTCCTGTGCACGGGAACACGGGGTGCGGGTTAGTCCCGGGAATCGTCCTCCGGGGCAGCTTCCACATCACCCTCCTGAATACGATTGTAGATTTCTTCGCGGTGGACTGCGACATCTTTCGGGGCGCTTACCCCGATGCGCACCTGATTGCCCTTGACGCCCAACACGGTGATCGTGATGTCATCGCCAACCATCAGTGATTCACCCACCCGGCGGGTCAGTATGAGCATAACTCCTTGCCTCCTGGCGCCCGCTAACGCACTGCGGGCGGCGCTAACCATGCGCTGCTGAATACTTAGTGTTAGCCGAGAATGTCGAAAACGCAACTGCCGGTTTGTATCAGTTTGCAATATCGCCGGCAGGTGCCTGGTCGAGCTCAAAGGCGGTGTGCAGCGCGCGCACCGCCAATTCCATGAATTTCTCCTCGATGATCACCGAAATCTTGATTTCGGATGTCGTGATCATCTGGATGTTGATGCCCATTTCCGAGAGCGCACGGAACATGGTGCTGGCGACCCCCGCGTGCGAGCGCATGCCCACGCCAACAATCGACACCTTGGCGATGCGGCTGTCCACGCGCACCTCACGAGCATTGAGTTCTGCCGCCACCTGCTCCAGAACAGCCTGCGCCCGCAGCAGGTCCGCACGGCCCACAGTGAAGGTGAGGTCGGTGCTGTTGTCTTCCGCCACGTTCTGCAGAATCACGTCCACCTCGATATTGGCATCGCCAATCGGCCCCAATATACGATAGGCCACACCGGGCATATCCGGCACACCCAGAATAGTGAGCTTGGCCTCATCGCGATTGAAGGCGATGCCGGCGATTGTCGGCGTTTCCATCACGGACGCGTCCTCCAGGGTTATCAGGGTACCGGGGCCTTCCTTGAAGCTGTGCAGCACCCGCAGTGGCACTTTGTATTTGCCGGCGAATTCCACCGAGCGAATCTGCAACACCTTGGAGCCCATGCTGGCCATTTCCAGCATTTCCTCAAAGGTGATGCGGTCCAGCCTGCGTGCATCATCCACCACACGGGGGTCGGTGGTGTACACGCCATCCACATCGGTGTAGATCTGGCACTCGTCGGCCTTCAGCGCCGCCGCCAGAGCGACTGCCGTGGTGTCGGAACCGCCGCGGCCCAGGGTGGTGATATTGCCCTGCTCGTCCACGCCCTGAAAACCGGCCACCACAAGCACAAAGCCCGCGGCGAGGTCGGCCTGCAGGCGGCTGTCATCGATATCGCGAATACGCGCCTTGGTGTGTGCATCATCGGTAAGAATGCGCACCTGGCTGCCGGTATAGGATTTGGCGGCCACGCCACGCTGATTGAGCGCCATGCTCAGCAGCGCGGTGGTCACCTGTTCGCCGGTGGCCAGCAGCACGTCCAGTTCCCGTGCCAGAGGCGGCTCCTGCAGCTCGTGCGCCAGGCCCAGCAGCCGGTTGGTTTCGCCGCTCATGGCCGAAACCACAACCACCACCTGATGGCCGTCGCTGCGAAAGCGCGCGACTTTATCCGCTACCTGGGCAATACGCTCGACGCTGCCGACGGACGTGCCGCCGAACTTCTGGACAATCAAACCCATATCAGGCGTTCTGGGTCAGTGCGTCTGCCACCCAGTCCGCTACCGCACCCAGTGCCGCCGGCAGGCCGGCTATATCGCTGCCGCCGCCCTGGGCCATGTCCGGACGACCGCCGCCCTTGCCGCCCAGACGCCCGGCGAATTCGCGCATCAGGTTGCCGGCGCTGACGCGGTCGGTCAGGTCTTTGCTCACACCGGCGGCCAAGGCCACTTTGTCGCCATCCACCGCCGCGAGCAGCACCACGGCGCTGCCCAGCTTGTTCTTGACCTGGTCGAGCGTGTCGCGCAGTGACTTGGCATCGGCGCCTTCCACATTGGCCGCCAGCACCTTGATACCGCCCACGTCAACCGCCTGCGCGGTCAGGTCACCGCCGGCGGAGGTGGCGAGCTTCTGTTTCAGCCGTGCCAGTTCCTTTTCCAGCTCGCGGTTCTCGTTGCGCAGGGCGCCGACTCGGGCTGCCACGGCATCGCGCCCCGCTTTGACCACTTCACACACGGCATCCAGCTGCGCCTCGGTGTGGGCGATGGCCTCCAGCGCACCGGCACCGGTGACCGCCTCAATGCGGCGCACGCCAGAGGCAATACCGGATTCCGACAGAATGCGAAACACACCGATATCGCCAGTACGGTCCACGTGGGTGCCACCGCAGAGTTCCACCGAGTAGTCCGCCTCACCCATGCTCAACACGCGCACTTCATCGCCATACTTTTCGCCGAACAGCGCCATGGCGCCGGCTTCGATGGCCGCATCCATGGACATGAGTCGGGTGGAGACCGGGGTGTTGGCGCGGATCTGCGCGTTCACCTGCGCGGCGATTTCGGTCAGTTCCGCAGGCGTGACCGCCTCGAAGTGGGAGAAGTCGAAGCGCAGGCGCTCGGAATCCACCAGCGAGCCTTTCTGTGTGACGTGCTCGCCCAGCACACGGCGCAGCGCCGCGTGCATGAGGTGCGTTGCCGAGTGGTTGAGGCGTGTGCGCTGGCGCACGCTGGCGTCCACACTGGCCTGCAGGCGGTCACCCACCTTGACGCTGCCTTGCAGCACCGTCACATGATGCAGGTGCTGGCTTTGCGCCTTGGTGGTATCGGTGACTTCAAGCCGCACGCCATCGGCCTGCAGATAGCCGGTATCGCCCGCCTGACCGCCGGACTCGCCGTAGAACGGCGTGCAATCGAGCACCACAACGCCCTGCTGATCGGCCTGCAGGGCATCGACGGCGGCACCGTCGCACAGCAGCGCGGTCACCCTGCCCTCGCCTTCCACGCTGTCGTAGCCGGTGAACTCGGTGCTGCCTTCCAGCGTGAGCACCGCGTTGTAATCCACCTTGAAACTGCCGCCTTCCTGGGAACGGCTGCGCTGTGCCGCCATCGCTTCTTCATAGCCGGCCATATCCAACTCCAGGCCGCGCTCGCGGGCGATGTCGTTGGTCAGGTCAACCGGGAAGCCGTAGGTGTCATACAGTTTGAACACGACGTCGCCGGGGATGGCGCCACCGCTGATGCCCGCCAACGCGTCCTGCAGAATCTGCAGGCCGTTATCCAGCGTCTTGGCAAACTGCTCCTCTTCGGCCAGCAGTGCCTTTTCCACCTGCGGCTGCAGTTTCACCAGCTCGGGATAGGCGTCGCCCATCTCTGTGGCCAGCGTGGCCACAAGCTGATGGAAAAACGGCGCGCTGGCGCCCAGCTTGTTGCCGTGACGGATGGCGCGGCGAATGATGCGGCGCAACACGTAGCCGCGACCCTCGTTGCCTGGCAGCACGCCGTCGACAATCAGGAATGCACAGGAGCGAATGTGGTCGGCAATCACGCGCAGCGAATTGTGCTCAAGATCCGACACGTCCAGCAGCTTCGCCGCCGCGCGGATCAGCGCCTGGAACAGGTCGATTTCATAGTTGCTGTGCACGCCCTGCTTGACCGCCGCAATGCGCTCCAGGCCCATGCCGGTATCCACCGAGGGCTTGGGCAGCGGGTGCAGTTCACCGCTGGCATCGCGGTTGAACTGCATGAACACCAGGTTCCAGATCTCGATATAGCGGTCGAGATCGTCGCCTTCGCTGCCGGGGGGGCCGCCGGGCACGTGCGGGCCATGGTCGTAGAAGATTTCCGAACAGGGGCCGCAGGGGCCGGTGTCGCCCATCTGCCAGAAGTTGTCTTCATCCAGGCGCGAGAAGCGCTCGGCGCTGACGCCCATCTCCTGCAGCCAGATGTCGGCGGCTTCATCGTCGGACACATGCACGGTCACCCACAACCGCTCGGCGGGCAGGCCCAGGGTCTCGGTCAGAAAGTGCCAGGCAAACTGAATGGCCTCACGCTTGAAGTAGTCACCGAAGCTGAAGTTGCCGAGCATCTCAAAGAAGGTGTGGTGGCGCGCGGTGTAGCCCACGTTTTCGAGGTCGTTGTGCTTGCCGCCGGCCCGCACGCAGCGCTGGCTGCTGGTGGCGCGCACATAGGAGCGCGGCTCCGTGCCCAGGAACGTATCCTTGAACTGGTTCATGCCCGCGTTGGTGAACAGCAGCGTGGGGTCGTTGCCCGGCACCAGTGAACTGCTGGGCACCCTCGTGTGGTCCTGCGCCTCGAAATAGGCCAGGAATGCTTCGCGTATGTCGCCTGTTTTCATTGGAACCCTGCCATCTGTCCTTCAGCGAACCCGCGGCCCGCCAGAATATGCAGGTGCAGGTGGAATACGGTCTGGCCCGCGCCGGCACCGTTGTTGACGATAAGGCGGAAGGCCTCCGCCACGCCCAACTGTTCCGCCACTTTGCCGGCGGCGAGCATAAGGTGTCCGAGCAACGCCTGATCGTCAGCCGCCGCATCGACCAGCCGGGGAATACCCTTCTTCGGAATCACCAGTACATGTACCGGCGCCTGCGGGTTGATGTCGTTGATCGCGATGCAGTGCTCGTCTTCATAGAGCAACTCCGCGGGAATCTCGCCACTGACAATCTTGCCGAATATCGTCTCAGACATGCCTTACCCCAGTTTCTCGTCAGCGCTGAGCTGGCGCGCTTCGCTTTCCAGCATGACCGGAATGCCGTCGCGTACGGGATACGCCAGGCCACTGGCCTTGCAAATCAGCTCGTCTTTTTCCTTGTCGTACTCCAGCGGGGCCTTGGTGACCGGACACACCAGAATACTCAGCAGTTTCTCGTCAATCATGACAGGTCCTGAGGAGTGCAAAGGGCCTGCATTATACGGATTTTTCCCAGCCATAACATGCCGTTGGCCTGACCCCTGCGGTGCAGATCCGCCGCAACAGCGCTACCGGCGAAAGGCGCCCGGCCGGGCGTGCCGCTAGGGAGTGCTCCCTGCCTGGGGCAGCCGCATCGGCGGCACCAGCAGCTGCGGGTCGATGCGCGCGCTGCGCCAGGACATGCGCCAGTCCAGGTGCGGCCCGGTGGCTCGGCCGGTGGCTCCCACCTCACCGATGATGTCACCGGGGGCTATGGCGTCACCCACCGCAACCCGCACTTTGCTCAGGTGCAGGAAGGATGAGGAGAGCCGGTAGCCGTGGTCGAGGATGATGGTGCCGCCGGAGTAAAACAGGTCCGGCTCGGCCAGGGTCACCACCCCGGCCGCGGGGGCGCGCACAATGGTGCCGGTGGGCACGGCCACGTCCACGCCGTAATGCGGGCTGCCGGGCTGGCCGTTGTACACTCGCTGGCTGCCGTACACACCGGAAATACGCCCCTCCACAGGCCAGCGGAAGCCCGCCAGCACGCCTGCCAGTAGATCCGGGCGCCGCAGCTGCCGGGCCTTCGCCGCGTTCACCAGTTCCCGTTCACGGGCGATGCGCGCCAGCTGCTCCGGCGGCGGCGTTACCGTGCGCTGGGGTACACCCTCTACCCGCTGGATATTGTATTCCCGGGGGGCGATGGCCAGTGCCTGCCGGCAGTCACCCACCTGCAGTACCGCGTTGGGATCGGCGTCACGGCTGAAGCCGGCGATGAAGGTGCCGTCGTCCAGCACGTCCAGCGCGGCACCGTCGAGCAGCACTGGCGTACCCGGCGCCGCCTGGCCCCAGATAAGGCCACCCTGCTGCAGGTTTCCCTGCACGTCCAGGCACGCGGCAAACGCGGAATGGGCTCCGACGGCCATGAGGGCGGCAAGCAAGCAGGCTTTCATCGTTCGATTCTCCTTGGCAGACAGGGACTGCCCGCTAGTGTAGTGAAACTCGCGCCGTTAGAATACGCACCATGAGTCGCTATCGCCCACCCCGCCGCCGGGGATCGCCCTATATCACCCCGCAGGGGGAGGCAGTGCTGCGCGCCGAGCTGCACCAGCTGTGGAAAGTGGAACGCCCGCAGGTCACTGACGTGGTACACGAGGCGGCAAAAAACGGCGACCGCTCGGAAAACGGGGATTACATCTACGGCAAACGCCGGCTGCGCGAAATCGACTCGCGGGTGCGCTTTCTCAGCAAGCGGCTGGAGGAGCTCAACGTGGTCGACCGCATACCCGGAGACACCGAAAAGGTGTTCTTCGGCGCCTGGGTCACGCTGGAGGACGAGGCCGGCACGGAACGCTGCTACCGCATCGTGGGGCCCGATGAATTCGACCTGGCCGCGGGCAAACTGAGCATGGATTCTCCGCTGGCCCGCAGCCTGCTCGGGAAGCGTCTGGATGACGAGGTCAGCCTGCACAGCCCCGGCGGCGAACAACACTACGTGATTGCTGCAGTCGACTACAGCGACCCTGCAACCCGCGCGACCTGAACCTCAATGGCCGCGCGCGTCGCGCGGTAAAGTCAGCCCCCGGGATTGTAGCCGTTGGTGAAGCAGGCTTGTTCCGGCGCACAGGTGTCGACGAACCGGCCCTCGCCCTCCGGCCTCAGGAAGGCGGATTTCTGTGCCTGCGCCGCAGTCTCGCGCCGCGGCAAGCTGTGGGGGTCGTTGCCGAAATCAGGCTCGACCGGCGGGGTGTTGGTGATGGGTGGCGGTGCGGTGCCGCCTTCCAGCGCGCCAGCGCCTACCGGGCCGTCGTCCCACAGGGTCAACACCGAGCCGGTAAAATCACCTGCAGGCACGGGCTCCAGGCCCACGTAGGGATTGCTGTCCGGGTGGCGCCCGCTTTCCAGCGCGGGAATGCGCAGGTGCGCACCGATACTGCGCGCCATGAACTCCGCCGACCACATGCTTACCTGGTGGTCGCCGTAGGCCACTTGCAGCAACACCGAATGCACCGGCGTATTGGGCAGTGGGTCGCGCTCGATGTGCACAACATAGCCGCTGGACTCGGCGCGATCCCACAGCAGTTGCGCCATGGACAGCAGGAAGCTCTGGTCCTTCACGCTCGGATAGCCACCGCCGTCTTCGCCGGTACCGCTACCGCTGAAAAACGGCGTGAACGCGTTAAAGTCCACACTGCGCCGCAGCAGGAAACTGTAGGACATGCCCGGTACACCCAGCACGCCGCGTGTCACATCCTGAATAACCGCCATCAGCGCGCCACCGAGAATACCGCCCTGGCTATTCCCATCGTAGTACACCGTGCTGTTGTCAAACACCGGCTGGCCCGCCGCCTGGAAGGCCGGGTCGGCCGCGAAACCCGCGTCGCTCTTCAGCAGCCGGGCGAGGAACATGAAGTTCAGCAAGCCCTGCTGTTGCCGGTCGAAAAAGGCCTGCATGAGGCTGAAGTCCTGCAACACCTGAATCGCAAACGGCACATCGGCGCTGGCAAAACCTGCCCAGTCGGTGGCGCAGAACATCATCTGGTGGTCCAGCGCCATGATGTCGACGTTCTGCCGTGTGCCACCGCGCGCCTCGTTGGCACTCCCCAGCAGGCCGTGCCCGTACAGAGACGGGCGCGCCTGTGCCTTGGGTGGCGCTTCGAAGTCTTCGGCCACCGAGCGCGGGATACGGCAAACGAAATTGGCCGCAAACAGGTTGTCGCCATTCAGCCGATCCGGCAAGCCGTCATCGGGGCTGGCGTAGTAGAACGCCGAGCCCGGTGCGCCTTCGTCGGAGTCGAGGAAGTTGGGAACGAAGAACGTGCCGGCGATTTCTCGCGCGATCTGTTCATCCTGGCCATCGGTGCAGCCATCCGGGTCGCAGGGTGCGAAATCCGTGAGGGTGCTGATGACGTAATCCGGTGCGGCGGCCCCGAGGTCCGCAAACGCCTCGTCGCGAATGTGCAGCAGGCGCTCGGTGATGTTGCGGGCACTGGCCACGGTGAAGTCCCAGGCCAGATACAGCTCGCTGCGCTCAACACCGGCGTCTTCCAGCGTGCTAAACAGCGCGTCCATGGCCGGGCGACGTGCCTCGATGTCGGCGTTGTCAGTCAGCGTGTCATCGCGAAACGCACGGAACACCTCCGGCGCGTCCAGCAACTCACCGGCGCTGTCGCGCAGGTTGCGCAGCGCAACAATGTAGCGCTTCCCCCGCTCGAACTGCACCATGGGGCGGATAATAAAGGTCTGCTCGGCGGGGTCATCGGTGTTGGCGTCCAGTTCCGCAAACACCAGGTGTTGTTCACCGGTGCTGGCGCGAATCACCACGACCGGCGAATCAACCTCCAGCGACTGCGCGAGATCGGTGATCGACGGCGCGCCGGTCTGCACCAGATCCACGCCCGGCACCTGCGCGAGAATCATCTGCGAGGGGGAAAAACCGTCGTTGCGGTTCCATTCCGCGGGGTCCACGCGATCACCGCGCCGATTGGCCGGCAGCGATTCCTGATTGAGGTTTACCCGGCGCCCGGTCTCGAGGCTCTCGTCAGCCACCGTGAACACATCGCTGGGCCAGGGGAACATGCAGTTCTCTGCATCCAGCATCTCGCAGCGATCAGCGTTGGGGGTATCGATACTGATCGGCGGTGGCGGCTCGGGGGGCGGGATGACCGGTACGGTATCGGTGCCATCGGAACAGGCCACAAGGCCCGCCAGTAATGACAGGTAGAGCACGGGGCGCTGCAATGTCATAAAAACCTCCAGGGTCGAATTATTGTTATGCAGACCCGGAGACTAGCGCAGCCGGCGCCGCTCAGTCCAGCGCAGCGTAGACCATGGATTCCAGCTGTCCGCGCAGGTTGAAGGTACTCGACGGCATGAGCTGGGTCATGAAGATCACCACCAGCTCCTCTTCCGGGTCGACCCAGAACAGGGTGCTGGCCAGGCCGCCCCAGAAAAAGCTGCCCAGTGAGGCCAGGTTGCCGTTCTTTACCGGGTCAATCTTGTTGGCAAAACCCAACCCGAAGCCCACCCCCTCGTACTCGGTTTCACTGAAGCTGCCCATGGCGAATTGTTCCAGGTCCACGTCCCCGGGCAGGTGATTGGCCGTCATGTACTCCAGCGTACGCGAGCCGAGAATGCGCGCGCCGTCCAGCGTGCCGCCCTGCAGCAACATCTGGCAGAAGCGGAAGTAGTCACCAACGGTAGACAACAGTCCGCCACCGCCGGAGTAGAACACCCGGTCGCGGAACCGGCTGTCCTGGCCGTCGTCGTTGCAGACCAGTTTTTTCGCGGCATCACGCTCGTAGCAGGAGGCGAGCCGGTGCACCTTGTCTGGCGCTATATTGAAGGCGGTATCGACCATGCCCAGCGGGCCGAACAGGTGTTCCTGCAAATAGTCCGGCAATGACTGGCCGCTGATCACCTCGATCAGGTAACCCAGCACGTCGGTCGCCAGGGAGTAATTCCAGCGGGTACCGGGGGAGAACTCCAGCGGCAGCTGCGCCAGCTGCTCGATCATGTGCTTGAGCGTATAACCCGGCGCCGGGTTGCCGATCTGGAGCTTGCGGTAGGCGTAGTCCAGGTTGCTCTCGCGCAGGAAGTCGTAAGTGAGGCCCGAGGTATGCCGCAACAGGTCACGGATGGTCATGGGGCGAGCGCAAGGCGCCGTCGCAAACTGCGGAAAGGCGCCTGCAGTTCGCACCTCAAGGTTGCGCCACTCGGGGATAAAGCGGTGTACCGGATCATCCAGCGAAAACAGACCACGCTCGTACAGCATCATCAACGCCACCGAGGTAATCGGCTTGCTCATGGAGTAGATGCGGAAAATGGTATCCACGCTCATCGGCGTATCGCGTTCGAGGTCGCTGAGCCCCGCCACATCGAGCAGGCCCACGCGGCCGTAACGCGCCACCAGGGTGACGCTGCCCGGGAGTTTGCCGGGCTCCAGGTAGCGGCCACGTAAATGCTCGCCAATGCGCGTCAGCTGTGCCGCGTTGAGGCCCAGAGTCTCGGGATTTACCTGTTCCATGCGGTCTCCTGATCGCGAGGCGTACGAAGTTGCCGAGCAGTGTGCCAGACTGGTCACAAGGGGTACAGAATATTGCCGCTAGGAGGCCCTGCTGCTACCATTCGCGCCTTCCCAGACACCCTGCTGCCACGCCCGCCCCGGAGCTGCCATGACTCGCCTTTCGCTGTCCGAACTGGAACACTCTCAGGAATTCGTTGAGCGCCATATCGGGCCCACGCCGGCGCAGCAGGCAGAGATGGCGCGCCTGCTCGGCTTCGACAGCCTTGACGCCCTCATTGACGCCACCGTGCCCGCGCGCATCCGCAATCAGGCGCCCATGGACCTGGCCGCGCCGCAAACCGAACAGGCCGTGCTGGCGCGGCTGCGCGCCATTGCCGGCAAGAATCGCGTGCTGAAATCCTACATCGGCACTGGCTACCACGACACCTATACCCCCGCCGTCATCCAGCGCAATGTGCTGGAAAACCCGGGTTGGTACACTGCTTATACACCCTACCAGCCGGAGATATCCCAGGGGCGCCTCGAGGCCCTGCTCACCTTCCAGCAGGCCATCATGGACCTGACCGGCATGGAACTGGCCAATGCCTCCATGCTGGACGAAGGCACCGCCGCGGCAGAGGCCATGACCCTCATGCAGCGGGTGAACAAGAAGAATCGCAGCAGCACATTTATTGTTGCGGAGGACTGCCATCCACAGACCATCGCCGTGGTCCGCACCCGCGCTGAGGCGCTGGATATCGAGGTGGTGGTCGGTGACCCCGCCCAACTCGCGGGCAGCACAGAGGCCTTCGGATTGCTGCTGCAGTACCCGGGCACCTACGGCCATGTGCATGACCTGGAACCGCTGATTGCGAAAGCGCACGAAGCCGGCACCCTGGTGAGCGTGGCCGCCGACCTCATGTCGCTGCTGCTACTCAAGTCACCCGGTGCCCAGGGCGCCGATGTGGTCGTGGGCAATTCGCAGCGCTTTGGCGTCCCCATGGGTTTTGGCGGCCCGCATGCAGCCTTTTTTGCCACACGCGATGCGTACAAGCGCTCGACTCCCGGACGCATTATCGGTGTATCTATCGACCGCCACGGCAACGAAGCCCTGCGCATGGCCATGCAGACCCGCGAACAGCATATCCGCCGGGAAAAAGCCACCAGCAACATCTGCACCGCCCAGGCGCTGCTCTCCATCATGGCGGCCTTCTATGCCATGTATCACGGGCCGGTGGGATTGCGGCGCATCGCCGAACGCGTGCACTACCTCACCGGGCTGCTGGCGACGGGCCTGCAGGCGGCCGGCATGACGGCGGAGAACACGGCCTACTTCGACACACTCACGCTGAACGTGGGCGACCAGCAGCAGGCCATTGTCGAGCGCGCGCTGGCGGCGGGCATGAACCTGCGCATTATTGGCACCTACAAACTGGGCATTGCCCTGGACGAGACCACCACGGCGGAAGATGTCGACCAGCTGCTGGCAGCCATCACGGGCAAAGTGGTGGGAACACCCTGCCGAGATCTGGCAGCTCCAGCGACGGCGATACCCGAACAGCTACAGCGCAGCGTGGACTACCTGCAACACCCGCTGTTCAACGACTACCACTCGGAAACGGAAATGCTGCGCTACATGCGCCGGCTGGAAACCCGCGACATCGCCCTCAACCAGGCCATGATTCCGCTGGGCAGCTGCACCATGAAGCTCAACGCCACCACCGAAATGCTGCCCGTCACCTGGGCCGAATTCGCCGGCATCCACCCTTTTGCCCCCGCCAACCAGACCGAGGGCTACCGCGAGATGCTCGCGGAGCTTGAGCACATGCTCAAGGAGTGCACCGGCTACGACGCCATTTCGCTGCAGCCCAACGCGGGCTCCCAGGGCGAGTATGCCGGCCTGCTGGCCATTCGCCGCTATCACGAGAGCCGCGGTGACGACCAGCGCGACGTGTGCCTGATTCCCTCCTCCGCACACGGCACCAACCCCGCCAGCGCGGCGCTGGCCGGCATGCGCGTGGTCATTGTCGATTGTGATGCCGACGGTAACGTCGACCTTACCGACCTCACCGCCCGCGCTGAACAGTACAGTAACGAACTCGCGGCGATCATGATCACCTACCCCTCTACCCACGGCGTATTCGAAGAGAGCGTGGTGGATGTGTGCGATATCGTGCACCGTCATGGCGGGCAGGTGTACGTGGACGGCGCCAACCTCAACGCGCTGGTGGGGCTCGCTTCCCCCGGCAAGTTCGGCGCGGACGTGTCGCACCTGAACCTGCACAAAACCTTCTGTATTCCGCACGGTGGTGGCGGCCCCGGTATGGGCCCCATCGGCGTGGGCGCACACCTGCAGCCTTTCCTGCCATCGCACCCGGTGGTGCCGGTGCCGGGCCTGCCGGAGAGCAACGACGTGGTGTCCGCAGCCCCCTGGGGCAGCGCCTCCATTCTGCCTATCAGTTGGGCCTACATTGCGCTCATGGGCGCTGAAGGCCTCACCCAGGCCACGCGCGTGGCGATTCTCAGCGCCAACTACATCGCCCACCGTCTGCAGGACCACTATCCGGTACTTTACACCGGGCGCAACGGCACGGTGGCACACGAGTGCATTGTCGACATCCGCCCGCTGAAAGAAGCCAGCGGCATCTCCGAAGAGGATATCGCCAAGCGCCTGGTAGACTTCGGCTTCCACGCACCCACCATGTCATTCCCGGTTGCGGGCACACTGATGATTGAGCCGACTGAATCGGAATCACTTGCAGAGCTGGACCGCTTCTGCGACGCCATGATCGCCATCCGCGAGGAGATCCGCGCGGTGGAAGAAGGCCGCCTGGACGCCACCGACAACCCCCTGCGCAACGCCCCGCATACCCTGCAGGACGTGACGGCCGAGCATTGGGAGCACGCCTACACCCGGGAGCAGGCTGCCTACCCCCTGCCCTCCCTGCGCCAGCGCAAGTACTGGCCGCCGGTGAACCGGGTGGACAACGTGTACGGTGACCGCAACCTGGTATGTTCCTGCCCGAGCATTGATGCGTATCGGGAGCCTGTGGGGGTGTAGACGAGCGGGGCGGGAATGAGGGGCGGCTCGCAGCGCATCGTGCTTAGCTTGTGTTGGGCGCCGTACTCAAACCAGCAGCAAAACCCCGACCACCAGCACCAAAACCGCCACAGAAACCCAGCGAGTGTGCCGGCGAAATAACGCCTCCGCCTGATCACCCGCCCAGTAGACCAGCAGGGCGAGCCCGAAATAGCGCAATCCCCGCGCCAGCGCCGAGGCCAGCATAAACAGCGCGAAGGAATAACCGGTGGCACCGGCGACCAGCATCGCGGTCTGGAAAGGCACTGGCGTTACGCCCACACTCAACACAAACCAGAAGCCGTGGTCCGTCATGGCCGTGCGTGCGCGTTCAAACTGCTCCGGGCTTGCAAACCACTCAAGCAGCTGATTACCGAAAGCGTCGAATAGCCACAAGCCGACGCCATACCCGACACTGGCGCCCAGCAAACAGCCGATCAGGGACAGCAGGGCAAGCAGAAACAACTGTCGTCGCCTGGCCTGCATCAAAGGAATCAGCAGCGCCTCCAGCGGAATCGGCACAACCGTGGACTCCAGGAACGAAGCCAGCGTCAGCCCCCAGAGTGCGTGTCGCGACTGGACCAGGCGCTGACCGAAGCGGCGCAGTCGAGAACCACCAACCCGGCCTCGCTCATCGCTCACGGCTCCGGGCGCCACCACAGCCAGGTGAGCACCACCACGAAGACTGTGCTGATGATAGCGGCAAGCACCACCGGCGCACTGGAGAGCCACAGCAAAGTGGTGCTACCTCCCAGCATCAGCGTTGCCAGCCATTTTGCGCGTCGGGAGACAGCACCGTTGTCGTGCCAGGCAATGATGTGCGGCCCGTAGTCCGGGTGGTTGAGCAGCCAGTCATTGAGTTCCGGCCAGCCGCGGGAGGCGGCCCAGGTGGCCACCAGCAGGAACGGCACTGTGGGCATGATGGGCAAGAGGATACCCACCGCCGCCAGCAGCAGCGCGATAACCGCTATAAAGCGCCAGAAGAAGCTGTGCATCGCGCGCGCCCGGGTGGAAAGACTAGCCAAACGCCGTGGCAGCGATCTCGAAGGACCTGAGCCGCTGCTGGTGGTCGTGGATAGAGGACATCAACATCAATTCATCGGCACCCGTCGCGTCAACAAAGGACCCCATGGCCTCCGCTACAGTGTTGCGATCCCCCACTGCCGAGCAGCGCAGCATGTCCGTCAGCATGTGCTGCTCCTGTGGCGTCAGCGTGTCGAAGTAGCCCGCCTGCGGCGGCGCGAGTTTGCCCTGGGCGCCGCGGCGCAGGCGCACGAAGGTTTGCATCATCGTGGTCTGCAGCAGCTGCGCTTCTTCATTGGTATCCGCCGCAAAAACGTTGTAGCCCAGCATCACGTAGGGTTTGTCCAGCTGTTCCGAGGGTTCGAACTTTTTCCGATAAAGCGCTATCGCCTGTTCCATATAGGCGGGTGCGAAGTGTGAGGCAAACGCAAACGGCAGGCCCAGCATCGCCGCCAGCTCGGCACCGTACAGGCTGGACCCCAGAATCCAGAGCGGCACCTCGGTGCCGGCACCAGGGGTGGCCACTACCGCCTGTCCGGGCTGCGCCGGCTTCAGGTAGTACTGCAGTTCGAGGACGTCGTTGGGAAAGTTATCGACGCTACTGTGCATATTGCGGCGCAGGGCCTGCGCCGTGCGCGGATCTGTACCCGGCGCGCGCCCCAGGCCCAGATCGATACGGCCCGGAAACAGCGTGGCCAGGGTGCCGAACTGCTCGGCAATCACCAGCGGCGCGTGGTTGGGCAGCATGATGCCACCCGAACCGAGGCGTATCGAGGTGGTGGCATTGGCCAGGTGCGCAATCACGATGGATGTTGCCGCGCTGGCGATGCTCTGCATGTTGTGATGCTCGGCAACCCACAGGCGGTGATAGCCCCAGCGCTCCGCGTGCTGCGCCAGGTCGCGCGCGTTGTGCAACGCATCCGCGGTGGTGCTGCCCTCGGGAACAGCGGTAACATCAAGTATGGAGAGTGGAATCATCGGCGGAGTATAGCGGGATGTGTCACCCTGCGTCATTCTGCCCGAGGCAATTCGCCAGCGCATGCGTTTGCCTCCTGGCATCGCCCCGTTGCATGTCGCCCCCTCAGCCACCCGGTCCCGGAAAAGGTCCCTGTCATGCCGATCAGCCCCGCACTGCAAGCCATCATCGATACCATACCAGCGGACTTCGCTGATCCGGCGGCCGACTATCGTGCCGTGCGCGCGATGTTTGCGCCGTTCCATGGCCGTCCGGTCAGCGCTGGCCTGCAGATTACGCTGCGCCACTACGGCGGCGTTCGTTGCGGTGACTATGCCCTCCAAGGCCACCCCAGTGAACGCATCGCCTTCCACTGCCATGGCGGTGCTTTCGTGTCCACACCGCTGGATGAATACCATTTTTATGCGGAGATCATCGCGCGGCAGATCGATTGCCGGGTGATCATGCCCGACTATCGCCTCGCGCCGGAGCACCCCTACCCCGCCGCGCACGACGACTGTTTCAGTGCCTACTGTGGACTGCTCGATACCGGCGTCAGCCCTGGCAATATTGTGCTGATTGGTGAATCCTGCGGCGGCAGCCTCGCGCTCGGGCTGCTGCTGCGGCTGCGCGACGCGGGCCTGCCCATGCCGGCCTGCTGCATATCGCTGACCGGCTGGTTCGACCTGTCGGTTGCCGAGTCTCCGACCCGCGGGCGGGACCCTTTCCTGACCCCGGAGTGGGTGCGCAACCGGGGCCGGGACTATGTCGCCGGTCAACTCGCGCTGGATGACCCCCGCGTGTCCCCGGCCTTTGCCGCGGTGCACGGCCTGCCGCCCCTGTATCTGCAGATTGGTGAGTATGACACCGTGCGTGAGGGCGCGCTGCTGCTCGCCGCAAACGCCCTGCGCAGCGGCGTGGAGGTCACGATGGAGGGCTGGCCCGGAATGATCCAGGGCTGGCATGGCCTGGTGAACGAGAAGGTGCCGGAGGCGGTTGCCGCGTGGGCTGGGATTCGCAAGTTCGCCCATGCCAAAACGCGCGGCACAGCCGCAAGTTCGCACACGGGCTGAACCCGTCAGGGCAGCGCGGCCTCCTCGCTCTCCTGCCAACCGTAACGAACCGCCTTTGCGGTGAGTGAAGCACCGGCCGCCAACTGCACCGGGCCGGTGTAGAGCTGCCAGGGTCCATCGTCCACGCGGATTCCCAGGGATGCGCCTTCCGTCGCAGAATGCACCAGCACCCGGCCCTGTGCATCGTAGGAAAACGCTGGCATTGCGGTTTTCGGCTGCTCGAGATCCGGCCAGAACTGCCGCACCATGTCCTCCTCCGGCAGGGCTCCCCAATCCGTGGACTGCGCTTGCCAATCCGCAAGCGCGGCGCGCATGCGCTGCAGGACCGGTGCATGTGCCGGATCCTGCGCCAGATTATGCAACTCGTGAGGATCGTGTTGCGTGTCGTACAGCTGCTCAAGCGGGCGCGGTTGGAACCAGAGCGCCTGCTCTGGCGTCAGCTGGTCGGCAGCGTGTAGTTCCCACAGCGCCCGCATACTCTCAAGCTGATCCCGGAAGTCCAGGTGCACGGCACCGGGGGTGCCCGGGTAGCCATTGAGAATGTATTTGTAGCGCGCATCGCGAACGCTGCGCTGGCGATCGACCTGACTGTCCACGCGGTCGCGGGCGGCGTAGACGTACCGGTTGGGCACATCCGCCAAGGGGCCGGCAAATGCGCGGCCAACAACGTACGCCGGCAGATCGACCCCGGCCATACCGAGGATGGTCGGCGCAATGTCCACAAAGCTCACCAGACGCTCATCAATCGTGCCAGGGGCAACATCCGGGGGGCGGTACCGCTCGGGCCAGCGAATAATCAACGGCACCCTGATTCCCGAGTCGAAAAGCTCGCGCTTGGCGCGGGGCAAGCCATCTCCATGATCCGTCGTCCAGATGACGATGGTATTCTCAGCGAGACCGTCGGCCTGTAACCGGGCGAGTACCTCGCCCACACGCAGGTCCATGGTGTGAATATTATTGTAGTGGCGCGCGATGTCACGCCTGACCGGTTCAACATCGGGAAGGTAGGGCGGCACCGTCACCGAATCCGGCGTCACCACATCGTCAACGCCCCAGTTGAGATAGATATGCAGCGCCTGCAACATCATGTCCTGGATGCTGTCCGGCCAGCGCCAGCGGGGAAAGAGGCCGCTCTCGTGCGTTTCCAGAAACGTCATGAAACCAAAGAAGGGCGTGTCGTCTGGCCCCTCATGCCAGGGAAATGGCGCGCGTGTTTCACTGTCCCAGATCGTAAAGGGACCACTGCCCAGCGACGTGCCTGAAAATTGGTAGTCGAGCTTGTTGGTGACGAATGTGAAATAGCCGGCGCGGCGCAGGAGCTCTGGGTAGGCTTTCATGTCGGGTGGCGGCACGGCCTGGTATTGCAGTGGCCAGTGTGAACTTGCGGCGCGCATATGCTGGGCGCCAAAGCTGTTCTGGTGCGCGCCCATGACGTGGGCGGCGCGGCTGGGCGCACACACACCCGCGGAGGTGAAGGTATTCGGGTAGCGCACTCCCTCTAGTGCCAGACGATCAATATTGGGGGTTACCGCAAGCGCGTCACCGAACGCTCCCACCCGCGCGCTCATATCCTCGGCCATCAGCAGAAGGATGTTGGGACGCTCATCCGGCATACCCTGTGCCGGCGACAACCCCCACGCCAGCACCATGAATACGGCACATTGCACACCCGAAAGTTTCACCATCAGTTGTCTCCACTGCGGCTGTTATCCGCCGACAAAGCCGCCTATACTGGCCTGACCACCTTGCCAAAATAGCAGTCTGGCACTCTGCGCGTCAATTCGCAGTGGACACACGACCGCCACTGTTCAAACGTTGTCGGCGAGTTGAACCGGACGTATTGTCGCCGTTGAGATGGAAACCGGTCTATGAACAGAGAGACCCTGCGCACCGCGACCGGGCGTCGCCTCGGCGTCAGAGGTCATGCAGGGCATGGAATTCGGTCTGGACACGTTCAAACTGTTTCCCGCAGAAGCGGTTGGGGGCATTGCATTGCTCAAGGCACTAAGTGGGCCGTTTCCTGCGGCCTGTTTCTGTCCCACCGGTGGCCTCAACACGCACAATTTTCGCGAGTACCTGGCGCTGCCCCATGTGGTCTGTTGTGGCGGATCCTGGATGCTCTCTCCCGAACTGGTCAGCAGCGGTGACTGGCAAGGCATAGCAGCGCTCGCCGCAGACGCCATGCGGCCATGACCCGGGGTACCGCCATCTACGGGGCTGGGCTGTCGTGGTCACCCTGGATCAACCAGTGAAGCGCATTGCTGAGCAGCCGGCGATATTCGGGAATGGCGTAGGTATCGGCGCTGTGGCCGATCGCGGAATAGACTGCCGCACCCTCTCCCACCCTGCGAACCCATATGATCGGATGGTCTCCCATACGCAGTTGCTCGCGCACCAGTGCCTGCTCCTCGATGTAGCTGCTCTCATCCAGCGTCGCCAGCACGGTGGAGGTGTCCCGGGGTGAATTGGAGAAACTGTAGAACTCATCGTTCAGCCAGATCGACGCAGGCAGGCCGCTGAGCACAGGGTGATCCCGGTTTTCGAACACAAGCTGCGCCAGAGGCTGCTGTGGAATCCGCGTGGCACCGTTGAAACCCGCACCAATCACATCATTTACATACCAATCCCAGCTGAAATGGTTGTCACTCGCGCTGTGCAAACCAAGCCATTTGCCGCCGTTTTCAAGCCACCGACGGAAATGTGTCTGCTGCTGCGGCGACAGCACACTGCCTGTGTTGTTATTCCAGACCAGCACATCGAACTGACTCAACTGTTCGGGATTGATGACTGCGCCGTTGTCCGTGACGTAGATGGCGTAGCCGAGTTCTTCGGCGAGCTCGACAAGCAGCGCGTTGGCAGCGGGAATCGCTTCCGTGTGCACATAGCCACTGGTCTTGTAGAACACGAGAATCGCAGGGCTGCCCAGGGTCGGCAATACGGGTGCCTGGGTGTCGTACTCCGGTGCGCGAAAAAGCCCCATTGAGCGCAGGGTGAAGTATCCCGCGGCAACCAGCAGCACCGTTGCACCGAGCAGTCCCAGCAGTATCCGCGCAAGCCATGTTTTCATTGACGTCATCGTGTTTCCTCGTTGGAGGCCGGCCGGTACCAGATCGGCGAAGACCACGCACGTTCCTGTACCGTATCCGGCACTGATTCGTCGCAGCAGTCCTTGAACCCGTCCGGCAAGGCTTCGACGTCATCACAGTTCACCGCGTTGGCCACGCAGATACGCCGGTGCCACCGACACGATGGCGTCTCCACCACCCTGGCATAATACAGTGCGCTCGTCGCGGGGCTGAACTCGGGGTCTCGCCACACGGTACACAGCTTGCGATAGCCCCGGGCGAGCGGTTGACAGGAATTCAAGTCTACCTGCACCCCGCTCTCTACCGAACCCGCCACATCATAAATCTGTTCCCGACTTTCGCCCTGGGCATCCACCCAGGCCTTGATCACCTGCAGCCGCTGCAGCGCCCCACCCGGCAGGCTGGCTGTTCCGGTGTCAGCCATGGCCGCCAACAGAAACGCTGGCGCCCGACCGTTGCGGTCTGACGCTAGCAGTTCTCCGCCCATCGGCACACCGTTGGCATAGCCCTGGGCCACCAGGTCCACGCGCTCACAGAGATCGTCCTCGTAGTTCCACCCACCGAAGAAGCGCAGCTGAATACGCGGACCACTGGTGGCGTAGGCCTCACGTCGCTGCATGGCGCGGTATAAAGCGTCCCGGGAGTTCTCCTCTGCGTAAAGCACGGCAAGTCCACCGGGGTTTTGCTCCACCCGATCGGGCAGTTGCGCAGCCGCACCCGTGCCACTGATATGCTGCGCGCCGTGGTGTCCGGGATGATTGTCCTCTGCCACGGCGCCACCCGCGGCCACGTGGCTGTCCGTGCCGCCAATAAAGCCGATCGCAAAGGGATTCTCTCCGAGCTCGCGTTGCAGACGCAGGCCTTCGCGCAGGGCCTCTCGCAGGTAACGGCTGTCATCGGCCGGTGCCTCGCCAAGGAAAGGCAGGTATTTCTGAACAAAGCTGCTATAGGGAAGCTTTTCGAAACCGCAGAGCTCATCCTCGGCGCCAACCCCGCCATAGCACTCCGAGTCACCCTTGTGCTGAATCAATTCCGCGAGGCGTTCGTAGCGTACGCGCTGCGCAGCGAGGGCGGGCGTCATGCGGGCGCCGGCGGTCGTCATCGGTGAAAACATCCGCCCCTGGCTCAGATTGGCATTGTGGGGGATGGTAACTGCCTCACAGCCGTCGATGCCGTCACGGCAATGCTCGTCCAGCGCTGCCCAAAGGGCCTCCGGCGTTCGCGCATCGCGCGCACTCACCGGCGCTGCGGGCACGGCACCGTTCCGGAAAATCACATTGCGATGCAGGTTGGCGCCGCCGTCGAGCCCGCTCCATTCATAGCCGATGAAGGTGGAAAAGTCGCAGGGGGCGTTGTGCTGCTGCGCCGATAACACGATGTCTGACCACACCTCGGCACCGGCCAGCGCGCACTGCACATCGCCGGGACCACACAGCGTATCGACAGGCAGATAGCGGCCAACTACGCCCATGGCCATGCGGGTCCAGGGGCTGCTGTGACACATCCAGGCACCGGGCCCGTCATAAGCGGGGTTCTCGCAGACACGCACGGCGTCCAGCGCTTCGGCGTGATCCGTGACGGCCAGAAAATCCAGCGGACGCTGCAACTGCACGGACCGCAGGCTCTCGCCCAGCGCATCGTAGGGCGGCAGGTCGATACGGTGACCGCGCGCGAACTGATACGCCTCATCGGGACCCAATCGCGTATTTCCCATGCGCCAGCTGGCGTCCTGGGAGAATCGGGTGTGGACGTGGATATCGCCAAAATACGCACGCCGCTCAGCGCTAAAGTCACTGCATGCTGCAGCACACTGGGCGCTACTGCCCAGCATAAGGGCAGCCACGCCAAGACTGGCGGGAAGGCGCTTCACGCCGGAACACCCCACCTGTGCGTAACGCTAGAAATTGAATTTCACCCGGAGACCCGCATAGCGCTGGCTGTCACGGGCCAGCACCTGCCCGAGCGCCAACTGCCCGGCATATAACTGTCCGAGGTTGGCCAGTGACATCACGTAGTCGTCATCAAACACGTTATTGACAAACAGCGTGACCCGATAGGCCGCACGCTCACGTTCCACAATACCCACGCTCAGGTCCATCAGGTCGTAGGACTCGTATTGCGTCAGCGGGTCACCGGAGAGGCTGAAGTTCACCTCATCCTGCCAACGGTAGGAAAAAATGGCAAAGCCGTCGAAGGGCAGCGAGGAAAAGGGCACCGTGTACTCGCCCGACAGGGTCAGCTTGTAGTCCGGCGAGTTGTTCAGATCGGCACCGGCCAGATCCTGCACCGAGGCACCCGGCGCGATCTCCACGCAGCCCTGCTCAACGGTTTGCCCCTGGTAACAGCGGGCGTTAGGAAACTCCTTCACCGTTGCATCAATCCAGGCAAAGCCGGCCCGCAGCAGAAAGTTCTCGCCCAGCAGCGCAACGGCATCCACCTCAATGCCCTGTGTCTCCAGTACACCCACGTTGGAGATATCAAGCACAACCGAACCATCCTCCTGGATCAGGGTGTTCTGCGACTGGAAGTCGTCGTATTCCGTGTAGAAGGCCACCACGTTGAACTGCAGCCGCTGGTCAAGCACCGTTGTCTTCAGTCCCACTTCGAAAGAATCGGAGGTTTCTGCGGCAACCGGGTTATCCGCCTTGTCCTGGTTGAAACCCGTGGCAATATCATAAGCTTGGCCCTTGTAGCCGCGGCTGTAGCTGGCAAACAGCATGCTCTGTTCATTGAGGAAGTGCTGCAGGGACAACTTGCCCAGCACCACGGAATCCGAATCGTCCGCGCGGTAACGTGCATCGCTGGGGAAATCGGTGAAGTCGGCCGAGATTTCCTCCCGATTGTAGCGCAGACCTGCTGTCATGCTGGTGGCATCGGTGAAGCGCCAGGTACCCTGGCCGAAGGCGGCATAGCTTTCGGTGCCGGCCTCGGCTTCCCAGTCTGCCGTAAGGATGCGTCGCGAAAAGCTGCGATCCGTCTGCGCGTCGGCATAATACAGGCCGACCAGATAGTCAAAGCGGTCATACAGTGGCGACTGCAGACGCAGTTCCTGCGAGAAAAAATCGGTTTTCACCTCGGACGCCGAGGAGATGCCGCCCTGCAGCGCGCCACCGGTGAATGCACCGGCAACGTTCACGTCCGAAAAGTCCACGTCTTCGTTATTGCTGAAATCCCAGCGGTCAAAGGCCGTGATGGAGGTCATGGTGTAGTCATTCACGTTGTAGGTGAGCTCGAGGCTGCCGGACACATCGTCACTTTCTCCCAGTGACTCGTCATCCTGGCGAATCAGGCGATTGTCCGCACCGGGCTCGATACCCACCGCCGGGTCACCGGGCACGAAACCGAACACCCTCGCCTCCGGGTTCAGCTGATTCCAGTTAATACCGCAGCAGTTTGCCTTCTCCTCGTTGTACGCGAGGATGAACGAGGCGCTGAGATTCTCTGTCGCATCCCAGACAAACTTGCCCCGCGCTCCCGACGAACGGCTACCGTTGAGATCGTTGCCGGTGGTGAGATTGGTCAGGTAACCGTCACGATCGTCGTAGTAGGCCATCAGCCGGTACGCGAAGGTGTCGCTGACCGGGCCGGACAGCGTGCCCACAGTGCGCAGCTGGTCGTCGTCTGTCGCCACCAGCTCCAGACTGCCCTCCAGCTCGTCTGAGGGACTCTTGGTGGTGATACTCACCAGACCTGCGGAGGCGTTCTTGCCAAACAGCGTGCTTTGCGGACCGCGCAGCACTTCGATGCGCTCCACGTCGACAAGGTTGGCCAGTGCCTGCCCCGGCTGCACCTTGGAGACATTGTCGATCAGTACAGCCACGCTGGGCTCAACGCTGATACTGAAAACGTTGGTCCCGATACCGCGAATGCTGATGGTGGACTGCTGCTTGTTGTTGCCCGAGCTCATGGTCAGCGACGGCGATATGCGTGTGATATCGGCAAACTCCTGCATGCCCAGGGCTTCAATTGCGCTGGCACCCACCGCGGTCAGCGCGAGGGGCACATCCTGTGCACTTTGTTCGCGCTTCTGCGCCGTTACAATCACCTCTTCGAGGGTCTGCTGCGCAAACGCCGCCGGCACTGCGAGCGGGAGTAGAACAGAGGCGGCCAAAGTCGCCTTGCAGGAAGATTTCAGAGTCATAGCGTGTGCCCCGTAAACTGCGTTATCGTTATATTTTGGTCTTGCCACCTTGCCAGACTAGCCAACATTCCTGCCGCTGACAACAGAGGTCTCGTATATTTCCATGACCTTCCGCTGTCGCAGCGAGGCGTTGTCTAGAGGTTCATACTCGCGAGAAACGCGTGAGAAGATTCAGCGCTCGCCAGCGGCTGCTGCGGTGCGTCGTGTTCGACAAAAAAGTGGCGCACACCCGCATCCAGCGCTGCCGCCGTCAGCACCGGAAAATTCAGGGTGCCGGCCCCCACATCGGCAAACGTGCCGTCTACCGCCATGTCTTTCATGTGACAACTGTTGAAGCGCTTGCCGTGATCCCGGAAGTAACGCAGTGGGTCCTGGCCGGCCTTGCTGACCCAGTAGAGGTCGAATTGGAACTGCACGGAGTCGGGGTCCGTATTGGTCAGCAGGTAGTCAAACGGCAGCACATCGTCCACCGGAGTGAAGTCGAAGTCGTGATTGTGGTAGGCGAAGGTCATGCCGTGGCGGGCGCATAACGCACCCGCTTCATTGAAGATATCCACCAGGCGCGCCAGCGCTGCGCGATCCTTCATATCGGCAGGAGACACGGCCGACAACACGATGGATTGGTAGCCCATCACCGCCGCTTCCGGCAACATCGCCTGCAGGTTGCCCAGTATGCGATCGGTTCCGGAGAGCTGGAAAAACAGCTTGATCGCCTCGCTCCTCGGCAAACTGGCGATATCGACGTTGTCGGGCATTTGCGGCCGAAGCCGACCGAACGGTGCCTGAAGCCCCAGCTGCTCGAGTTGACGCTGCACCGCGTGCGGCTCGCGACCATAGAGGCCGCCCACGGTCGAAAACTCCACTTCGCGGTAGCCCATGTCTGCCACGGCACGCAGGGTGCCCTCGAAATCTTCACTCATGGGGCCATGCACGGTGTAGAGCTGCAGTCCAATCACCTCCAGCCGGCGCTGAGGGGCCGCGAGTGCGGGCAGCAGGCTCGACACACACAACCCGCTTCCCAGCGCAGCGGCCTGTGTCAGAAAACGTCGTCTATTCATTATTCTCATCCCCCGGGGTGCGCCTCTTGATTGACGCAACGACTTGTTTTGGTCTTACCACCTTGCCAATATGCATCGCCGGGAATGCAAAGGCAAGCCCCATCCGCCCCGCGCACATGTGGCGCGGGCCGCGGGGTTGGGCGTCAACCCTTGCGGCTTGCCGGAATTCGCTGGTCACCCCGGTAGATGATCAGGGTCTCCACAGTTCCGTCGCTCTCGACCACAAACTCCAGTTTCACGCTGTCTTCACCACTGCCCGCAACGAACACAGTGTCGTCCAGCTGCGTCAGAAGCCCCCCACCCTGCATGGTCGCCTCCATGTGCAGACCCTCAGCCTGCTCGCTGATCGTGATGGTAATGAAGCTCACCGAGTACTGACCCAGGAAAGGCCCGAAGCCACGATCCACCGGCACTTCGCGCAGTGCCTCCACCGTCCAGGGCTGGTTGCGCCCTGCACTGCTGGCGCGAATACTCGCCGCCTGCTCCACGGAGACCGCATCAGCGGCATTGCCCCAGGCACGACGCAGGTAGGTCATCAGCCCGGCCAGCACCTCATCGGTCAACTCGGGCAGGTGTCCGTGCGCGGGCATGACGCCGTTGAAACTTTCACCGTTCACTTCCAGGGGACCCACCAGGCCCTGCAGGATAATGCGTCCCAGCCACTCCGGCGGGCCCGTTACCCACTCGGCGCCGGCAAGCGCGGGGGCCAGCCCGGCAATGCCCGCACCGTCGGCGCCGTGACAGGATGCGCACTGGACGTAAAAGGTTTCACCGCGTTGCATCAAGCGACGCTGTTCCGCCGTCAGTGGCTCAATGCCCTGCGCCAGCAAATCCCCGGGCCAGGTAAAGGCACGACGTCCAGACAGTCGCGCCTCACTCAGCGAATCACTCAGCGCATCATCACCGATGGCAAAAATAGGGGGCACTTCGGCCAGATGGGCCGGCTCGAAACCGGTGTGCTGGGTCAGGCCACGGAGCGCCTGCAACATGGCGATCTGTTGCCAGACACGATCGCCATCGGCACTCGCCACCCGCTCCAGCAGCGCGTTCAGTTCGGGGTTGGCCGGTTCGGTCGATTGCAGGTCGCCGCGCAGGTATCGGTAAGCATTCACCGCCAGGGTACCCAGCACCTCCGCCTTTGCGGAACTCTCATCGGCAAAGGCCGGGTCGGTCAGAACGGTCGACAGGAACGCCATTTCCTGACCCGTAACCGCGCGGATCACCGCCTGTCTGACGTACACACTGTCGATGTGTGCAGTAAGCGCCTGCCGCAACTGATCGCGCACAGCGTCACGCTCGGCGTAGCGACCAAGTGCCAGGGCCAGCTGCATCTGTACCCGCTCTGGCGCCTGCGCGAGACTACCGGCGAGCGCCAGCATATCCTCGGCAGAAAGCAGTTCGCCACCGGCCCTGAGCGCCTGCACCTGCCGCCAGGGGTCTTGCCCCTGCGCGACCTCCATTACCAGATCGCGCTGCAATTCTTCGCGGCCAGCCAGTGCCCACAGGGCATGCAGGGCGGCCTTGCTGTCGTTGCCGCGTGCAACCCGGCTGAGCGCTGCGGCGAGTGGCTCGTCGCGCGCGAGCAAAAGGCGCTGGGCCGTCTCTCGCACCCAACCGTTGCTACTTCCGAGCAGCTCGACGAGTTCCTCACCGCCCGCGGCGGCGAAGTCCGGCACGCTGCTGGCGGCTGCGCGATCGCTGCGCACGATCCTCCAGATGCGGCCCATGCCCAGTGGTTTGTCGAGCTTGCGCTGCAGAATCTGCTCGCGCAGTTCATCAGTGAGATACTGGGTGTCCTGCACGATGCCGCGATACATGTCGATAACGTAGAGATTGCCGTCCGGCCCGTTCATCGCATCGACAGGTCGGAAGCGCTCGTCCGTGGACCCCAGGAACTCGCGCTCGCCCCATTGCTCATCGGGGTACAGGACGTGCTCTGCGCGCAGGTTGATACCTTCCTCATGGATGCGCAGGTGGGCCACGACGTTTGCCGCAACTTCGGGCACGAATACATCGTTGGCATACGCCGGGCCGAACTGGTCGCCCCGGTATACCGCGAGCCCGCTTACCCCGGTCGCCTTGTGCAGCCGGCCATCGGGGCGCAGCGTCCCCTCGAGGTAGGCGCGGTTGACCCCGGGGTTGACGCGCACGGAGAACACTTCACTGGGATCCGTCAGGTTGACACCGATTCCGGCGTGACCGCCAACCCCCTCCGCGGTGACCAGATCTTCACCGGTAACGAAGTCAGCCTGCAGCCAGGTGGAGTTGTGGTTGTAGAAAAAACGCCCGCGATCATCGAAGTCCATGCCCCACTGACCGCGGTTGGGCCCTTCGCGAACGGTCAGCCGGTCGCCCTGCAAGCGGAAGCTGCGGCTGGATTTGGCGTTGTACAGCCAGTTGTCGAGACCGGCGACCAGGCCATTCTCGAGATGCTCGACATTACCCTCATCAAAGTTGGGTGCGTAGTCGCCAATACGCCGGGGATGCTCGCAGGTGGCGTCCGCCCTCGGCATCTCACAGAGCCAGAGGTTCGGTGGTTCGCCGACCAGGATACCGGCGTTGGTCACCGCGACCGCGCGCGGATTGACCAGTTTTTCCAGAAAGGCAACAGACTCATCCATGCGACCGTCACCGTCTGTATCCGTCAGGCGCACGATACGGCCCACGGGCTCATCCTTGCCATTGCCGTAGGCGTCCGGCATGTAGCTGCGCATCTCCACAACATACAGACGGCCGAACTCATCCCACGTCATGGCAACGGGATCTTCGACCAATGGTTCCGCGGCGACCAGCTCAACGGCAAATCCCGGGGCGATGCGGAACCGCTGCAGGGCTTCAGCGGGCGTGAGGACGGGCGCCGGATCGTTATCCAGGGTCTGGTAGAAATCGTCACGCCCCTCTTCGACGCCAGCGGCACCCCGCCGCAACTCAAACCACCACCACCCCCCCGCCGCGAGGGACCCAGCCAAAACCGCAAGCAGCACTTTTTTCATAATTGACCCATACCGTATTATTCGTTTCCGCTCTGCCTGCGGCGTGTCACGCGCCCAAGCGCCAGACCAGCGCCACGCGCACGGTCCGACCCGCTGCCGGGAAACCAACCGCCGTTTGATAGCGCTCATCCAGCAGGTTGTCGACGGCGAGCTCGGCGCTCAGGGCTGGCCTTGCACGCCAGTGGACACGCCAATCAAGACGCTGGTAATCATTGAGCGTACTCACCACCGTCTGCCCCGTATGCAGGGAGGCGGAAGGCACCTCCCCATTCCATTCCAGGTTGAACCCCGTGCGCCAGCGCGGCATGAACGCCCAGTCCAGCCAGGCACCGCCCTTCCACTCCGGACGCCCCAGGAGCGCGGTGTCCTCACCGACAACGTCGATATCGGTATACGTCGCATGCACTTGCAGCGAGACGCGCTCAAGGGGCGCCCAGCGCAGCAGCCATTCCGCCCCCCTGCTCTCCACCTCACGACGGTTGACGTTGGTGAACGCCGCCGGGTCGAAATCGATCAGGTTCTGGTACTGGTTGACAAAGCCCGTTGCCGTAATACGCAGGGATGCGAGCGCCTGCCATTCCACACCGACATCCCAGGCCTCAACCGTTTCCGGCATCAGGTCGGGATTACCCACCAGCGCGTGCCCAAGGGCAAAAAAGCTGGGCAATTTGAAGCCCTGCCCCCAGTTTGCAAGCGCAGTCAGCGAGGGTGACACCGTATAGCGGGCCCCCAGCCGTGTTGTGTTCTCGGCCGCGAAGCCATCTGGCTCATCACGGCGCAGGCTCGCCTGCAGCAGCAGGGCACTCACCGGTCGCGCCCGCAGATCCACGAACGCGCCGGTCGTGGTGCGTGAGAGCGCGTAGTCCGTTGGCAACGTCACGCCAACGTCCAGGTAGCCCTCACTGTCACCGCGCTCATCGCGATAATCGGCGCCAACGCTAACAGCATAGGCCTCTGCGAGGCTAAACGTGTTCACCCAGTTCAGCTGATCGCGCGTGAACTCCGTGTCGCTGCCGTTGGGCGGCACGTTGGTGTAGGGCGCTACGCCGGGCGAGCGATAGTCTTCCGACTGGGTAAAGTGGCTGCCCGCGATCCGGCTCTGCCACATGTCACTGAACTGCGCATCCCAGACCAACGCCGCGGTGGTGTTACGAAAGTCCGCACTATCCAGCGCGTCGCTGGTGGCGAACAGCGGGCCGCCGCTCTGCTCCGGGTAACTGCGGCGTTCACCCTCCCTGTGGCTCAGCTGCAAGCCCAGGTCGTGATTCGCATGCGGCTGCCAGCGCACTCGCAAGCCGGCGCTGTCCAGGTCGCGTTCGCTGCCCGCCACTGCTTCCGCGCCGTTGCGCGAGCTCAAATCGAGCGCGACACCCAGGTCACCCGCGGTCACAGCCGAGGTGAAGCTGATGTCCTGAAACCCACGCTCTCCCAGCTCCGCGCGCAGCGTTGGCAATCGGGGTTCACGGGGGTCGCGGCTGATAATGTTGATCACGCCACCCATGGCATCCGAGCCGTACACCGCCGATTGCGGACCGCGCACGATCTCGATACGTTCGATGGTCGCCGGGTTGATATTGCCGATATCGTGACTGCCGCCACGTGAATTGGTCGGGTCATTCAGCGCCACACCGTCCAGCAGCACCTGCGTGAAATTCGCCTCCCCGCCGCGGATCGACACCGAGGTCAGGCCACCGCCACCACCCTGCTCTTCCACCAGCACGCCGGGCACGGTGCGCAGCACATCGCCGAGCTGCTGCTTGTTCAGGCGCTGTAGATCAACGGCATCCATCACCGTCGTGGAGGCGGTCAGTTCCGACAAGGGCGATGGCACATAGCTCCCGGTGACCACAATGGTTTCCAGCTCCTCTGCCGCGACGGCGCAGGACAGGCTCGCCGCGACGACCAGGGCCCCGGCCTGACGTCTGCTTACACGCTCAGACATGATTCACAGCTCCGCGCTGCTCGGCCCAGCGCTGTGCCTGCATGCTCAACTCTGCGGCCCGCAGCGCATGCGCCTGCGACATGGCGTGCTCGCTGCGGTGCAGGCAGTCGAGAATAAGCTGGCCGAAAAACGGAAAGCCGGTTTGCCCGAGACACTCTTGTGCAGTTTCACCTTCGGCGTTGACCAGAATCAGTTTCGACGCCGGCGCCTGCGCCGTAACGTCCAGATACTTGCGCAATTCCAGGGTACCCTCGGTGCCGACGATGAAAGTGCGACCGTCACCCCAGGTGCGCAGGCCTTCCGGGGTGTACCAGTCAACGCGACAATAGAATGATGCACCGTTATCACCGGTCATCGACACTTCACCGAAGTCCTCCAACCCCGGCTTATCCGGATGACTGAAGTTGGCAACACGGGCGTAGTTGATGGTGGCATCCTCGCAGCCGGCATAGGTGAGGAACTGCTCGACCTGATGGGAACCGATATCCGTGAGAATGCCGCCGTAGGCGGTTTTATCAAAGAACCAGTCTGGGCGGGTCGACCGGGAGAGGCGATGTGGCGCCAGGTTGAGAACCTGCAACACCCGGCCGATAGCGCCAGAAGCAATCAGCTCACCTGCGCGCCAGGCGGCATCGTTGTGCAGGCGCTCGGCGTAGTACACCGCGTACTTGCCGCCGGTTCGCGCCAGCACATCCCTTACCTGTGCCAGCTGCTCAAGGGTGGTGAACGGGGATTTATCGGTGAAATAATCCTTACCCGCCTCCAACACGCGAATCCCCACTGCCGAACGCCTGCAGGGAACGGCCGCCGCACACACCAGCCGTATTTCAGGGTCATCCAGAATATCTTCAAAGCGATCCACCGCGCGGGCCTCCGGGTAGGTCGCAAGAAACTTCTGCAGTCGATCGGGATCGGGGTCATACACCGCTTTCAGCGTTGCCCCCGCATCGCGCAAGCCGTTCACCTGACCGTAGATATGCCCGTGATCCAGAAATGCTGCGGCGATGACAAATTCGCCGCTGTCGACAACCCGCCTGGCACTGCCCGTTGGCGCGTAACCCGCGCCGTCCCTGATGTTAACCAAAACCCGCTCCCTAGAAGACGTTCAACGCAATCCCGGTGCTGTACACAACGCTCGCCAGAACCGCCAGGATGCACAGCAACATTGCGCTATTGTAACCAACTGCGCGCAGGCCGCGGGGGCGGTCAGCACCGAGATAAGCGCGCTTGTTGTTGAGCAACAGCCAGCCTACGTAGGCGATGGGCAATAGAAACCCGCAAATTGCCGAGGTCGGCAGCACCACATAGGCGCCCATGGTTGACCAGAGGAAAACACCCAGCACCGCCGGCGTGGGCAATAACAGCGCCAGCCTGTAGCGCCTCGAGTGGAAGCTCCAGCCGAACAGTTCTGCGGCGGCAGCGCCACAGCACAGCATGTGCATCACCAGTGAGCCGACGGCCATGCCCAGCACGCCTAAGGCGAACACCAGGCGGCCCGTTGCCGGCCCCATGCCGGCATCGACAAACATCTGGCCCGCCTGCGCCGGGCTGAGTTTGCCCTGGATATTCAGCTCGCTGCCATGAAACGCTGCCGCGGCTGCAATGGCCACCAGGCTGGTGACGAGGATATAGGGCAGCACCAGACCCAGAACAATGTCGTAGCGCGCCAGCTCGCGGTGCTCACGCCCCCAACCCCGCTCCAGCAGCGTATAGCCGTACACGAAGGTCATATTGATACCCACGGCTGTGCCAAGCGCCGCCATCACCGTGGTTACACCCGCGGCGTCAGTCGGGAGCGAGCGCGGCACAAACCCGGCCATGGCGGCACCCCAATCCACCTGCCCATTGAAAGATGCGGTAGCTACCACCCAGGCAAATGCCAGCACAATCATGGATGTCAGCAACTTGATTGCGGTTTCAAAAATTCGCACGGGACGCCCGCCCGCGCCATAGTTCCAAGCGGTAAACGCGCAAATTGCCCACACCAGAAGTGCGAGTGAAAACAGGAATCCTTCCCGCAGGCGACCGTCTGCGCTGTCCTGCAGGCTGAAGCCGGTGCCGACCGAGATGATTTCCTCCAGCATGCCGGCGCTCAGCGGATAGTGGGAAAACCCCCAGATAACGCTGGATGCCAGAGCCGCCGCTGCCCACGCCCAGGCGAGGCCCCTGTTCACATGACCGCGCATGGCGCGATAAGGGCGTTCGCCGGTACTCAAGGTCTGGTAGGACAGCGCAAACAGCATGATGCAACCGATCAGCATGGAGACAGGTTGCACCCACAGCAGTTCGTACCCGTACACGGCACCAATAGTCAGCGAGGTAATGGCGCTGCCTCCGCCCAGGGTCATTGCGCCCTGCAGCCAGCCGGGACCACTCATCCGCAGATAAACCGGCAGGCGTGCTAACAGTGGCTTACCCGCAATTGCCTGCAGGGCCTGGCTTTCCACACTCGGTACGGTCACGGGCGCTCCCTTCTCATGGCGTGGCACTAGCGGTACGAACGACTCATATCAACCCGGGCTTCAATCGCAGCCTTTTCGCGCAGGCTCGAATGCCGGATCTTTTCATCCAGGGCCGCCTGGTAGCGCGCGGCGTCGATAGGCAGGTCCACCGACTCGCCTGTCCATGCTGAGAGCAAAATAGCGTTGGCCAGCGACAACGACGCCAGACCTTCCCCGGCGGGCGCAATCAACGCCTCGCCGTTGCGAATACTCTGCACAAAGTTCGTCAGAACGCGCGCATGCTGGTTGACCTGGCGGTCGGGTGTGATGTCAGTCGTCCGGCAGTCGGGCATGCCGAACATCTCACGGGTTTCATGGCTGTACACCGAGGTCGCCGGGGAGTTGCGTGTGTGCCAGAGGCGCTCGCCATCAAACAGCAGGCTGCCGCAGTCACCCACGATTTCCAGCCGATTGCTGCCCGGAGCCTCGCCGGTTGAGCCAATGAAAACCCCGGTGGCCCCGTTCTCAAACTCAAGGTAGGCCGTGGCCTCGTCTTCAACTTCGATGGCGTGGTATCGACCGAAACCACAAAACCCGGTTACGCGCTGCGGCATGCCGCAGAGCCACTGCAGAATATCCAGATTGTGTATGCACTGATTGAGCAACAGCCCGCCACCCTCTCCGCGCCATGTTGCGCGCCAGTCACTCACCTGAAAATACACGTCCGGGCGGAACCAGTTGGTCATATTCCACTGACAGCGGGTGATGGAGCCGAGCCCACCGTGTTGGAGGATGCCACGCATGGTGAGGAATAGCGGGTCGACACGCTGATTGAGCATAACGGCAAACACCTGCCCTGCACCGGCTGTCGCAAGCAGCTGCTCGCCCTCCTGCACCGAGAGCCCTATCGGTTTTTCCATCATCACATGCAGGCCGGCTTTGAGCGCATAGTCGCCCGCTTCCCGGTGCGTGAAGGTGGGGCTGGCAATCAACACGGCGTCACACAACCCGGAATCGACCAGCTCCCGGTAGTCGCTGAAATGGGGCACCGCCAGTTCCGTGGCGATAGGGTGTGGCTGTCGGCTGCACACGGCGGCTACCCGACACGCGGGGACCTGACCGCCGACAATGTGCCTTATGTGCTGCTGGGCGATATTCCCCAGACCGATGATACCAAGGCGTACCTGCTGCGTAGAACTCATGACACCTCGCCTGATGGGCTTTTCGGACCACTGACTTGCCTCGCCCGGCCTGCTCGTGCAGACTGGGCATCTGGCAAGGTGGTAGGACCAATCTAGGGTCTCAATTGAAGCCGACCATGTCAACAAATGTGCGTCTCCGGCAGCTAACCGGACCGATTCGACTGACAGGTAACTCGACTATGCAGGAAACATGGCGCTGGTTCGGCCCCAACGACCCGATCAGCCTTCAGAGCATCCGCCAAGCGGGGGCAACGGGTATTGTCACCTCGCTGCACCATATTCCCACCGGAGAGGCCTGGCCGCTGGAGGACGTGCTCGAACGCAAACAACAGATTGAAGCCGCGGGCCTTGACTGGGCGGTGGTCGAGAGCATTCCCCTGCACAACGACCTGAAAACGCGTACCGGCAACCACACGCAGCTGCTCGAGAACTACCTGACCTCGATCCGCAATGTCGGCCGTGCGGGTATCAAAGCCGTTTGCTACAACTTCATGCCCGTTGTGGACTGGACCCGCACCAACCTCTCTTACACCCTGCCCAACGCCAGCCAGGCCTTGCGCTTTGAAATGACCGACTTCGCTGCCTACGACGTGTACCTGCTTGAGCGGCCCGGTGCCGAGAACGATTACGAGCCAGCCCTGCTTGAGCGTGCACGCACCCGCTTCGAAGCCATGAGTGAAACCGAGCGGAACCTGCTGGAAAAAAACATCATCGCGGGATTACCGGGCGGAGAAGGCTCGTACGATCGGGAGGGGGTGCGCCGGGCGATTGCGGAATTCATTGCGCTGGGAACGGAAGGCATGCGCGAGAGCCTGCTGCACTTTCTACGCGCCGTCGTCCCCGTTGCAGAGGAAGTGGGCGTGCGCCTGTGCATTCACCCGGACGATCCGCCTTTTTCCCTGTTCGGCCTGCCGCGCGTGGTCTCCACGGCAGAGGACGCCCGCATCATCCTGTCCTCCGTGCCCAGTCCCAGCAATGGGTTAACGCTCTGTGCCGGCTCCTTTGGTGCCCGCGCGGACAACGACCTGATCGCTATCGCACGTGAATTCGGCGAACGCATCTACTTCGTGCACCTGCGCAACATACGGCGGGAGTCTGATGGCTCTTTTTATGAATCCGACCACCTTGATGGCGACAACGACATGGTTGGCCTGATCGGCGCGCTGCTTGACGAAGAGGCGCGCCGCACACGCGAAGGCCGGGCGGACCCGATTGCCATGCGTCCGGATCACGGTCACCTGATGGGGGATGAAATCGGCAAGCCGGGGGTAAACCCCGGTTATTCCTATACCGGAAGACTAAAAGGTCTGGCCGAATTGCGGGGCGTTACCCACGCCCTCACGGCGCTGCGCCGGTCAGCCCGGAACCCCGCGCCATGATTGCCCCCCGGTGCTGCACGACCTGTGCCGCCAGCTGTTGTGCCGCTGTCATGGAGGCGACCAGGGACGCGCCTTGAAGCCGCGCCGCGAGATAGCCGGCGGCGAAGGCGTCTCCGGCACCGGTGGTATCTACCGCCTGCACCGCGGGCGCCTGCACCTCTTCTACGTCACCCCCCGCCGTAAACCCCCAGGCACTCAGTGTCGGTGTCTTGATAATCAGCTCATCCAGCTTGAAGCGACTGTAGAAAGCGCAGCACTGTTCCACAGTCGTCACCTGCCAGAGCAGGGTTTCATCTTCCAGTGTGGGCAACACTACATCACACAGCGGCAGCACAGCGAGATAGTGCTCGCGCGCTTCATCCAGCGAATGCCACAGCCGCGCGCGCACATTCGGGTCGAAAATCACTCGGCACCCTCTCGCCCGCAAGGCCTGCAAATAGGCTCGCAGGTTATCGAAACCACTGCGGCACACCGCCAGGGTAATGCCGGAAAAATAAAAGACTTCAGCCGCGGGCAGCGGGGGCAGTTGGTCAAACAGTTGGCGTACGGGGCTGGAATCCCGCCAGTAACTGAACTCGCGTTCACCTGAGTCGGAGTTGCTTATGACGTACAGCCCGGGCTGCCGGCCCGGCACACGCCTGACACTGGACGCATCAATGCCCTCAGCCGCCAGAAACCCGAGAATCCTGCCGGAAAACACGTCGTCGCCCACCGCGCTGAGATACTGCACACGCATCCCGGCCCGGGCCAGATAGACCGCGGTATTCAGCGTGTCGCCCGCGATGTTCTGAGCGTAGAGGCCAGGCTCGCCGGCCGGCGCCAACTCGATCATCGGCTCTCCAGCGCAACAGATAGTGGTATGCCCCGACACAGGCCCTCCTTGCGTGATGTGCCGACAACGCCAACGCAGTATTGGTCCGGCCACTTTACCAGAAAAAGAGTCTGAGCTATTCTGCCCGGGCTGACAAGCGGTATGATCGCCTCCTGCGCACACGACATATTCATTGAGCGGTCACGCCAGACGGGCACGGAGGCAGAGCATGAAGATTCAGGCAGTCAAGGTTCAACGACTGTATTTGCAGGTCGCCGATCAGCTGCGAGAGTTGATCAACAGCGGCTCGCCTGCGCCGGGCGAACGACTGCCCTCCGAACGCGATCTCGCCGAACAGTTCGGCGTGGGCCGGCCCACCATACGCGAAGCGATGATCGCGTTGGAAATTGCCGGTGTCGTGCAGATCCGCTCGGGGTCCGGCGTGTACGTGCTGAAACGCTCCGGGAATAATCTCGCGGCAGAGGAAGACCACGGCGCCGGGCCTTTCGAAATTCTGGAGGCACGCCTGCTTATTGAGGGCGAAGCCTGCGCGCTGGCTGCCGAACGGCTTGATGCGCAACAGCTGGCACGCCTGGACACCCTGCTCCAGGACATGGAGCAGGAAAACCTCCAGCAGACGGTCACCGAGCGCGCCGACGAGGAATTCCACTGCCTGATTGCAGAGGCCGCGGGCAACAGTGCCATCGCCACCACCGTTCGCTGGCTCTGGAAACTGCGCAACGAGTCCGAGATCAGCACCCACTTTCACCAGCGGGTCCGGCAGGAGGGCAGCCGACCGATCATAGAGGATCACCGCAAAATTGTGGCGGCACTGAAGAAGCGGAACCCGGCCGCCGCACGCCGGGCCATGCGCAAACATCTCCAGCGCGTGATCGACTCCCTGCTGGAGCAACGTTAGGAAACCACTGTGTCAAACCCTCTGGTTATGCATCCGCAGCGACTCTTTGCCAGCTGTCCAACACAGCGTGCCATTGCCACCGAGCTGTACGAAGCCGTCCGCAGCCTGCCGATTATCAGCCCACACGGACACACCGACCCCCGCTGGTTTGCAGAGAATACGCCCTTCGCAAACCCGGCAGACCTGCTGATAAAACCCGACCACTATTTGCTGCGCATGCTCTACAGCCAGGGCATCGACCTGGAAACCCTGGGGCTGTCCTCCGCGGAGGCCGGGGATGGCCTTGCGAGTGCCGACCCCGAGCAGGTGTGGCAGGTTTTTGCGGCGCACTATCACCTGTTTCGAGGCACGCCAACGCGCCTGTGGATGGATCATGTGCTGGCCGAGGTTTTTGGTGTGGAGGAGCAACTCGGCGTCGACAGCAGCAGCCGCATCTATGCCAGCATCAGTAACCAACTGGGCAAGCCGGAGTTCCTGCCGCGAGCGCTGTTCGAGCGTTTCAATATCGAAGTACTCGCCACCACGGAATCCCCGCTCGACCCGCTCATCGCCCACCAGGCCCTGCAGGCTGACACATGGCAGGGTCGAGTCATCACCGCATTCCGTCCCGATCCGGTCGTGGACCCCGACTACGAGGGCTTCGCGGGCAACGTACAGCAGCTCGCCGCGCTGTCGGGTGAAGACTGTGACACCTACGCCAGTTATCTGCGAGCCCTGCGCGAGCGGCGTGCTTTCTTCAAATCCATGGGTGCCACGTCAACCGATCACGGCCACCCGAGCGCGCACACAGAAGATCTGCAACCCGCTGAATGCGAGCGCCTGTACCGCGCCGCCCTCAAGGGCGAACTCGCGTCAGGGGACGCCGAGCGCTTTCGCGGCCAAATGCTGCTGGAAATGGCCCTGATGAGCATTGACGACGGACTCGTCATGCAGCTGCATCCCGGCGTCTATCGGAACCATAATCCCCAGCTGTTCACGCGCTTCGGGCGTGACAAAGGTGCCGATATTCCACTGCCCGGCGAGTTTGTCCGGCAGCTGAAACCCCTGCTGGACCGCGTTGGCAACCGCAGTGACTTTACCCTGATACTCTTCACCCTGGACGAGACCACCTATGCCAGGGAACTGGCACCACTCGCGGGCCACTATCCTGCGCTGAAGCTCGGACCGGCCTGGTGGTTTCACGACAGCCCCGAGGGCATGCTGCGCTACCGGCAGCAAATCACCGAAACAGCCGGGTTCTACAATACGGTTGGCTTCAACGATGACACACGGGCCTTTCTCTCCATTCCGGCCCGACACGACGTTGCGCGACGCATCGATGCCCGGTTCCTCGCCCAGCTCGTCGCTGAACATCGTTTGCAGCTGGACGAGGCGCACCAGTTGATGCAGGACCTGACCTGCAATCTCGCGCGCGCCGCATACAAGCTATAAGGAACTGCCGTGAAGCGACTGTCTGTGGATACATGCCGTCTGCTGTCCAACGCAGTGCTGCGGCCCGACTACGACCGGACCACGCTGCGCCCCGGCATCCTCCATCTCGGCGTGGGCGCATTTCACCGTGCACACCAGGCTGTCTACACTGACACCGCATTGCAGCGCAGCGGCGGGGACTGGGGCATCATCGGTGTGAGCCTGCGCAGCGACAGTGTGGCACAGCAGCTCAATCCTCAGGACGGCCTGTACACCGTGCACAGTGAGGATGCCGATGGCGAGCAGACCCGTCTGGTGGGCTCAGTGCTGGAGGTGCTGGTGGCACCGCAGGCAGCGGCCGCTGTTGACGCCTGGATGGCCGAGCCGTCGATCAGGATCATAACGCTCACGATTACCGAGAAAGGTTACTGCCTGGGTGCCGACGGCTGGTCACTCGACCTCGCGAACGCGCAGATCGTGCAGGACCTGCAGGCTCCCGGGGCAGCACGCAGCGCCATCGGCGTGCTCGCACGGGGACTGCTGCAACGCTTCAATCATGGCGCCGCACCCCTCAGCATTGTCAGCTGCGACAATCTTACCGAGAACAGCGCTCGGCTGCGCCAGGTGCTACGGCAGTATCTGCAAGCCTGTCACCCCCACATCCTGCCCTGGCTCGATGAGGCCGTCGCCTTCCCCTGCTCCATGGTGGACCGCATCGTACCCGCCACCAGCGCCAGCCGTTTGAGCGAACAAGCCCGCCTGCTGGGTTTGCGGGATGAGGCTGCGATTGTCACCGAACCCTTCACGCAGTGGATTATCGAAAACAGCTTCGCCACCGAGATACCTGACTGGCCGTGCGCCGGTGCGCAGCTGGTCGCCGACGTGCGTCCCTTCGAGGCCGCCAAGCTGCGCCTGCTCAATGCCAGCCACTCCGCAATCGCCTACCTCGGGCTGCTCCTGGAAAAAGACACGGTCGCCGACTTTATGGCGGAGCATGCGCTGAAACAGTTTGTGCAGCGGTTGATGTCTGCAAACCTGATGCCGGCACTACGAGTCCCATCAGACTTTGACCTGGGCCACTACGCCGAACAACTCCAGCGCCGCTTCGAGAACCCCAGGCTGCATCACCGTTGTGCGCAAATTGCCATGGATGGCAGCGAGAAAATCCGCCAACGCTGGGTGGAGACCCTGGAAACGCTTCCAGGTGACTCCCTGCTGCTGCGGGCGCTGGCCGGCTGGTGCTATCTGGTATTGGCAACCGACATTGAGCTTGACGATCCGCGACGAGGCGAGCTGCTTGCGCTACGCCGCAATACGGCCCCACTGGGCCAACGACTGCGCGAGTTACTGCGCTGCATCAATATCGACCGCGCTGACGATCCCGACTGGCAGGAACGTCTTGCTTGCCTTGAGCGTCACTGTGCGAGCATTGCCGATGGCGGCATTCGATCGTTGCTGACCTTGCCGGCACCGGGGAGGCCCGACGCCTGACCGTACTCGGCAACTTGCCATACCTCGACAGCAGCCCCCCAAGCCCGTATAGTGCCGGCCCGCTGTACGCCACCGCATAGCCGCGCTGGCACATCCATTCCCCCCTTGCACGCGCGCAGGAATACGCTCTTGATTACCACCGCGAACATCACCATGCAGTTCGGTGCCAAGCCGCTGTTTGAAAACATCTCGGCCAAATTCGGCAACGGCAACCGCTACGGCCTGATCGGGGCCAACGGCTGCGGCAAATCCACGTTCATGAAGATTCTGAGTGGCGCACTCACCCCTACTGCCGGCAATGTGTCGGTTGAACCCGGCTGCTCCCTCGGCATACTGAGCCAGGACCAGTTCGCCTTTGAAAACTACAGCGTGGTAGACGCCGTCATCATGGGCGACGCTGCACTGTGGAAGGTGAAACAGGAGCGCGAACGCATTTACGCCCTGCCGGAAATGAGCGAGGACGACGGCATGCGCGTGGCCGAACTGGAAGTCCAGTTCGCGGAGATGGACGGCTACACCGCCGAGAGCCGTGCCGGTGAACTGCTGCTGGAAGCGGGCATCGAGGAATCCCTGCACTTCGGTTTGATGAAGCAGGTGGCGCCAGGCTGGAAGCTGCGCGTATTGCTCGCCCAGGCACTCTTTGCCGACCCGGACATCCTGCTGCTGGATGAACCGACCAACAACCTGGACATCCACAGCATCAATTGGCTGGCCGGCGTGCTGAACCAGCGCAAGAGCACAATGATCATCATTTCCCACGATCGCCACTTCCTGAACGCGGTGTGCACGCACATGGCGGATATCGACTACGGTGAGCTGCGCATCTACCCCGGCAACTACGAAGCCTTCGTGGCCGCCTCCACGTTGATACAGGACCAGTTGCAGGCCGGCAACGCGAAAAAGACCGCGGAGCTGGAAGAACTGCAGAGCTTTGTGAACCGTTTTTCCGCCAACGCCTCCAAGGCGAAACAGGCCAGCTCCCGCGCCAAGAAAATGGAAAAGATCAAGCTGGACGAGATCAAACCATCCAGCAGGGTCTCCCCCTACATCACCTTCAAGCAACACAAGAAACTGCACCGCCAGGCGCTGGTGCTTGAGAATCTCGCTCACGGGTTTGACGACGCCCCACTGTTCAGCGGTGGCCAGATGATTCTGGAGGCCGGCGCACGGCTCGCAGTCATCGGCGAAAACGGCGCGGGTAAAACCACCTTTTTGCGCTGCCTGATTGAAGAAATCAGCGCCAACCGCGGTAACGTAAAATGGTCGGAGAATGCGGCCATCGGCTACTGCCCGCAGGACAGCAGCGCTGACTTCGACGGGGACCTCACCATCTTCGAGTGGATGACCCAGTGGCGCATGCCCCGGCACGACGACCTCGCCGTGCGCGGTATGCTCGGCCGCCTGCTGTTTACCGCAGACGACGCCAACAAGAAAGCCAGCGTATGCTCGGGCGGCGAGAAAAACCGCCTGATGTTTGGCAAGTTGATGATGATGGACATCAATGTGATCATCATGGACGAGCCCACCAACCACATGGATATGGAGTCCATCGAAGCGCTGAACAAGGCCTTGGCCAACTACGATGGCACGCTGATCTTCGTCAGCCACGACCGGCAGTTCGTATCATCCCTGGCAACCCGTATTGTCGAAATCAAGGACAACAGCCTGATCGACTTCCAGGGCACCTACGACGAATACCTTGTCGACCGTGCGCAAGCGGAGGCGAAGGCCGCCTGACAGCACCAACGATCTTCGTTCCATCACCGCTAGCAGACGCAGGCACAGCCAATGAGAACCATCGACATCACACGTGAACCGGTAGAACTCTATAAAATCCTCAAATTCGAGGGGCTGGTGACTACCGGTGGTGAGGCGAAGCTGCTTATTGGTGACGGCCAGGTTCGCGTGAACGGCGAGGTGGAAACACGCAAACGCCGGCAGATGCGCGATGGGGATACCATTGATTTTCGGGGAGAGCAGATCAAGTTGCGCTTGCTGTAACGGTCGCCAACCGTTCTACACTGTGAAATCCCGCCCGAGCCACCATCGTACTATCTCTTTTCGCTTGCCACGAGGAATCTGGTGAACTACATTTTTGCTCGCAACAAGCAAGTTTAGTGATCACCGCGGTAGTGCCTTGAGCGTCAACGGAGCAGAGGTTTAGTGCTCGAGACCGACATCCTCTAGGCATTGCGCAGCAGGAGGCGGCAAATGCCCATTGATACTCAGCATTTACACCAGTTGATGGATTACGAGGCATCGCGGGAGGAGACCCCGCCAAACTTTCCAACCCTGCCGCCAATACCCTCTGCACGATATACCGACCTGGACTTCTACAACCTCGAGCGACAGATCGTGTTCCGCAAGACCTGGCTGCTGGCCGGGCACCTCGACGAGATTCCTGAACCCGGCGACTTCCAGCGCTGGGACATGGCGGGACTGCCGGTCGTGCTGGTGCATACAGAAGATGGCAGCGTGAATGCCCTGCTCAACCGCTGCAGCCATCGGGGTGCACCGGTCGCCATGGCGAACAAGGGCAAGAAGAAGCGTTTTACCTGCCCCTACCACGGCTGGAGTTATGCCCATGACGGGCAATTGCTGGCGGTGCGCGATGCCCGCGATTTTCGCGATCTCGACATGAGCGCCAACGGCTTGCGGCGTTTGCGCTGTGAGCGCCTGGGCAAACTCATTTTCGTTAACTTCGACCTGCACACCACAAGCCTGCGGGAGTGCCTCGGTGCACTCGTGGACGAATGGGCCGAGTTTGACCTCGAGAACTGCCGCTTGTCGCGAAGAGACCGGTTCACCGTCCGCTGCAACTGGAAAATTGCCATGGAGGCCAATCTGGAGGTTTACCATGTCCCGAGCATTCACGGCCAGACGGTTGCACCAGTGCTCGATTCCAGGCGCAACGTGAATACGTTCTACCCGGGAGGACACAGCAGGATGGTCGCACCAATTCCAGCGGGACACGTAAATCCCGCCTGGCAATCAAGGTGGCCGGAAATTACCACTGCAGGAGAAATCGCCAGAACCTGTACACAATCCTATAGCGTGTTTCCTAATCTCGTGATGCCACTGAATCAGTTTGTGATCCCACCCATCCAGTTCTGGCCGGACGGGCCCGAGCAGTGCATTGTTGAAACCTGGACCATGGCACCGGATTGGGGCTCAAGCTCAGACAGCGGGCCTGATATGTGGACAGAAGATTCGGGCAGGCGACCCAGCCTCGTGCTGCGCGAGGACATCGAGATGTCGGAGGCAATACAGGCGGGCCTGGATACTGCCCGGTCGTCAGGTATTCCGCTGAGTTATCAGGAGGCACGCATCTACCACGCCCATCAGTCGACCGATGCGGCCATCGGGCGCGAGCACATTCCGCCAGAGCTGCAAGTTCAAGCTGTTCTGAATGAAGCCTGGTGGCACCCCAATGAACCTCGCCTGACGTGACATCACTGCCGAAATGAACCGCAAGGGTCAGCCAATGCTGGCGGCACTCACCGCAAGGCATTCCACTGAGTTGCCGGAAGTCACGACTCTATCCGAACGAGCCGCGCCTAAGGTAAGGCCGCTCCCAACGTAACCTAGCGAGCGCGCCAGCTGTGCTCCGCCTGCGGGTCAGCCAGAATTTCCTTGCTCCGCGCGCAGACTGCGGCCACCCGCTCCGCAGATAACTGCGTGTGGGCGGCAATCGCCGCCGCGTGATGATGCGCGGGCGCGCCCTCGTCGCGAGCATCGCGCAGAAACTGCAGAATAACGCCCTCCTGAATCTTGAACTTTACCCAGCGGTACAACACCACATGCGCAGCAAAGCCAACGATCACGACCAGCACAACTATGATCTTCGCATCCATGGCTCACTCCGCATCACACTAGATACCCGGTGCGCGCTTCCACCCCGGACAGTATCTGTAGTTTACCTGAAGTGATTGCGACTCTGGACACGGCGCATTACTCTGCGGCAACGATCAACAGCTGCGCGCTTTGCAGCGAAGGAGCCTGAACATAATGGACTACGATGTTGCCATTGTCGGCGGTGGCCCCGCAGGAAGCACACTGGGCTCTCTCTTGAAAAAATATCATCCTGAGCTGCGGGTGGCGATATTTGAACGCGAACAGTTCCCAAGGGAACACGTGGGTGAAAGCCAGCTCCCGCCCATTGGCAAAATCCTTGACGAGATGGGCTGCTGGGACAAGGTAGAGGCCGCCAACTTCCCGATAAAAATCGGCGCCACCTATCGCTGGGGAACGAGCCCGGATTTGTGGGATTTCGAATTCCTGCCCATAGCCCAATTCCGCGATGAGCCTCGCCCTGCCCGTTTTATCAATCAACGCCAGCAAACCGCATTTCAGGTCGATCGCGCTACCTATGACCATATCCTGCTGGAACACGCTGCGGAACTCGGCTGTGAAGTCTTGTACTGCTGCGCGGCAGCGCCGGTCATCGAACAGCCGGGGAAAGTCTCCGCACTGACTCTGGACGATGGGCGCATCGTCACTGCCCGTTATTACGTCGACGCCGCCGGCGGCACAGGCGTCCTCCGCCGGCCACTCGGGGTCGAGGTTGACGTTCCCACTTCGCTTAAAAATGTCGCGTTCTGGAGCTACTGGGAAAACGCCGAATGGGCCGTGGAAATTGGCACAGGGGGTACGCGCGTACAGGTCATGAGCATCGGTTGCGGGTGGATATGGTTCATCCCTTTATCCCCTACTCGCACCAGCATCGGCCTGGTTTGCCCGGCGGCATATTACAAGGAGTCCGGGCTTACGCCGGAACGTATTTACCTGGAATCGCTTCCCAAGGACCCACGCATCGCCGGCCTGATTCAAAACGCCACGCGCGAGGAGAAAGTGTTCGGCACCAAGGACTGGTCGTTCCTGGCACAGCAATCCGCGGGCAAGAACTGGTTTCTCGCCGGCGAATCTGTAGGCTTTGCCGACCCGATTCTGGCGGCGGGAATGACGCTCGCGCAGACCGGCGCCCGGGAACTCGCCTATATCATCCCTGAGCTGCTGCGAGACGAAGCGGAGAATAGCTGGCTGAAACAGTGGTATGAGAACACGCAAAAGAAGCGTATTGGCCAGCACATACGCTTTGCAGATTTCTGGTACTCCTCTAATGGACAATTTACCGACCTGCAGGCCTACACGTCAGAGATTGCGAAAGACGCCGGTTTGCAAATGAATCCCCAAAAGGCTTTTCAGTGGCTGGGCACTGGCGGCTTCACCAACGACACCAGCGGTCAGGCCGGGATCGGCGGCCTCGACCTGGCAGGGTTAAAACAAATCACACAGAAGTTCACGAGTGGCGCACTCTCCTGGCAACTGAACAAGTACAACCGATTCAAATTGAATTTGCGCAATGCCACTCGAGGAAATGCGCCCCGGTTTGAAGCTGGCAAGATAACGATCGACACGAGTTACTCTCGAGGAGAGAAGACCATTGTGCTGAGCGGTATGTACGCGTTGGTGGTAGAGGTTGTGAAGAAGCATCGAAGCGCACAGGCCATCTACGGCAGCTTGCACCAGTATTTCCAGCACCGTCGAGATCTCGGGGCCCCTGTAAAACTGCTGGTGCATCACGCCCTGCAAGCGCTGGAGGTCCTGCTGCTCGAGGGCTGGGTACAGGGCAGTGTAAAACCGGGGCTTCCCTACATGAAGCTGGATACCCCCGTTGAGGGAGAGATCATTCACGCCAATCGGGATTGAGGAATGGGGGGCGGTCGACTGCTGTCGGATTCTTTTACAGCAGGCTTGGAAAACACCCTCCCACCTTGAGACTTTTCTATTCTATTTCAATTGGTTAAGTTTTGTGGCATGCAGCGTGCATACCATTTCGGAACAGTCTGCAACGCATCTACGGAGCTACCCAATGAGTCATCTCAAGCAGAACGCACTGGCCGCAGCGATTGTTCTCAGCGCAGGCTTGTCCTCAATGGCCACCGCTGCGCCGATGAGCTACACCGGCACAGGTGGCGCTGTACCACCTGTTGGCACAACTGGCCTGTTCAGCAGCTCCGTAACGGTTGCCGACACGGGAGCCATCAACGATGTATCGATCTCATTGAACGAGTTCAGTCACACCTGGATTGGCGACATTGATGCGACCCTGGTGTTTGACGATGGATCCAACCCTGCGATCACACTTGCCTTATTCGGTGAAGGCGTTTTAGGGCCCAGCAATGACACCGGCGGCACCTACGCATTTGCCGATGGCGGCACGGCCAACTTCGTCGGCGCAGGAAACCCCATACCGAGCGGCACCTATGCTGCACTCGGTAGTTTCTCCGTCTTTGATGGGTTGTCAGCAGCAGGCACCTGGACGCTGAACATGAACGACAGGACAGGTGGAGATTCAGGCACCCTGGGAAGCTGGACCCTGAATATCGACATGGACGAAGTTGCTGCCCCGGTTCCCGCCCCGGCCACGCTGGCCCTGTTTGGCCTGGGCCTTGTCGGCCTCGGCTGGTCGCGCCGTAGAAAATCAAACAGCTGAAGATCAGCACAGGCATTACAAAAAAGCCCCTCTATGGGGCTTTTTATTGCTCGTTAATTCCGTGTTGCCTCACCCCTTCGGATCGCGAATATACATCGCCGTCCCGTTCCGCATTTCTATCTGAAACAACTCCGTGGTGCGAATCAGGTCGCTGATCTTCTTGTAGCCGTAGTTAATGGAGGAAAACGAGCTGTTGTTGTTCGAGATATAGCTGGCCACCATGCCCATATTGGCCCAACCGTCATCGTCAGAGGCTTGCTCCACCGCGGTTCTGAGTAGCTTCACCAGGGCTGCGTCCTGGCGCAGTTGCGCCCTGCCCTTGCGCGCGGGGACCTTGTCGCTCTCTGTTTTGTCGTCACCAGCGGCGAGCAGGTTCTCGATATAGATAAAAGGCGAACACGAGTCCACAAAGGGCATCGGTGTCTTCCTCTCACCAAAGCCGTACACCGGAAAGCCATTTTCGAGGATTCTAAGCACCAACGGTGTAAAGTCGCTGTCGCTGGTCATCAGGGCGAAGGCATTCACATTGCCACTGTAGAGCAGGTCCATCGCATCGATAATCATCGCGGAATCGGTCGCGTTCTTGCCTTTGGTATAGGCAAATTGCTGCATGGGGCGAATGGCGTGTGGGTGCAGTTTTTCCGCCCAACCCGACAACGACGGACTGTTCCAGTTGCCGTGCGCATGGCGCACGTTCACCGTGCCGTGTTTTGCCAGCTCCTGCAGTACACCCTCAATCGCGGTATGACTGACATTGTCGCAGTCGATCAACAGGGCAATTCTCTTGGTTTCCTGCACGCCCGCTCCCTTTATGCGCTGCCCAGGCGAGGCTTTTACCGCCTGGGTGTTTACCTGTATTGTGAAGCTACGTTGGACAGTCTCTTTCAGGAGTGTTGCACATGCAAGACTATATCCCGCCAAAACTCGACTGGGTGCGCGAACACGTGGAGCTGTACGAAGGCAGTGGTGGCACCGAGGGCACCACACTGCTCGACACCGGGATGCCCTGCATCATCGTCACCCACACCGGGCACAAGAGCGGCGGTATTCGCAAGATTCCGCTGATGCGCGTAGCCGTGAATGGCAACTATGTGCTCATCGGCTCTATGGGCGGTCAACCGCAGAACCCGGCCTGGGTGGCGAATTTGAGAGCCAATCCGAACGTGCAGATACGCGATAAAACAGAGGTGTTCGATATGCGCGTGCGCGAGGTGGCCGACGACGAGGAGCGCGCCCGGCTGTGGGCAGCGAGCGTTGAAGCTTACCCGCCCTATGACGACTACCAGGCGAAAACGGAACGCAAGATTCCGGTGTTCATTGCGGAACCCCGTTAGGTTCCGCAGTCAGGGAGCTGCGCGGAAGCAGGTACGGACGGTGTGGGTTTGGAGCGTCAGGGCTTTTTAGCGACGCGTACGCCCTCTTTACCCTTGGCCTCGTACATGGCTTCATCGGCGCGCGCCAAGGCGATTTCCAGCGTGTCACCTTCCTTGATCGCGGTGATGCCCAGCGAGATAGAGACATCCAGTGGTTTACCGTTATCGTTGAAGCCGGCATCAAGCACCTCATTGAACGCGCTGACAGCGTAGGTTTCGGCGCCATCGATACCCGTGTCCGGCAGCAGAATCACGAATTCGTCACCGCCAAACCGGCACACCACATCGGTCACACGAGCACGGGACTGCAATATGTCCGCGACCTTGACCAACACGAGGTCACCCGCGGCGTGGCCGTAGGTGTCGTTGATGTGCTTGAACTTGTTGCAGTCGACGAACACGATGGAAAGCTTCGCCGCGTTGCGCTCCCAGCGCGCGAACAGTTCGGCCGCTCGCTCGTCAAAGCCGTTGCGGTTGTATACGCCCGTGAGTTGGTCCTTTATCGCCAGGTCGGTTTTGTTACGGATCTCCGTGCGCAGCACTTCGGCCTCGGTTTCCAACCGTGTCAACTGCTCGGACAGCGCATCGACTTTCTCCTGCGCCTCCCTGTGCTGCTGGCGCTCCGCTTCCACGTGCTCCGCCATGTGCTGCGAAATATTCTGCAGGGTCTCCTCGAACGCCTTGCGCATGGTTTCCAGGTCGCCACTCCGACTGGCTGTGCCCAGCACATCGACGTCGGCCGCAACTTGCGTTTGCAGTGATTCGGACCGCTCCACGGAGCGCTCACCACCGCGGGTGACATCCACAACCAGCTCTTCGAAGCCACCGAGACGCTCGCGCAAAGTGTCAAGAAAGTCGCTGGTTTGCAGGCGTTCCTGGCGAATGCGGCTGTCGATACTGTCCATTTCGCGGGTGACTTCGCGCATCAGTGCCTGCGCCTGATCCACCACCGTGATATCCGTTAGCGCATCGCGCAAGGCCTTGCTGCGCACCTGGGAGCCGTTGATGACATCGATATGATCCACCAGCCGATGCACGAGATTGGTAAACAGTTCGAGAAAATGGTCGTAGTCTGCACTGTCGTTGGCGCGACGCTTGAACAGGCCACGCACGCCACCACCCTCGGAGCGCGTTTGCCGAGCGGCCACTTCTTTCAATGCTTCAGTTGCCGAAGCCAGCAGTTCGCCCAGAGCCTGCTGGCGAGCACCTTGTGACGTCTCGCCGGAAATCTTGCGCACCAGGTCGGTCATGCGCTGGTGATCCTCTGTGCGCAGCGGCATGGCTTTGATAATAGAGGACAGGCCGGAGAGGTCGTGGGTGGCCGGCAATTTGCTGCCGTTATCGGGCGAATCACCGGTGACCGCCATAACCACCTTGGCCAGCTGGTCGGAGGCGACAGCCAGTTCACGCCCGTCGGCGTTGTCGTGAATCAGGCGTCTTATCCGCGCCAGAGCCTCGTCAATCGTGTCGCTGTTGCCCTCCGCCATGCGAGCCAGGCGAAGTGTAAGACGTGTAAGAGCTTCTGTGCGCTGCATACTTGTTTCCGTTCGGCGTTTCTCGTTACACGCTTTCGTCGAGCGAGATGTCCAGATAATAAACAAAAGCGAGAATCTCAGCGACTGCAATATAAAGACTTTCAGGTATTTCGTCACCTACCGGTATCTGGCAGAGCAGCTCGACCAGCTTCTGATTCTCGTACAGGGGAATATCGTGCTCGGTGGCCAGGGCGCGAATACGCTCTGCGAGCACACCCTCACCGCTCGCGACAACGGTGGGCGCGCCGATACCGGTGTAGCGCAAGGCGGCGGCGCGCGCCGGCGGCAGATTGTCGCGTGAATCACTCATGCGCGCACGTCCAGGGCAGAGGACTGCGCATCGGGCACATCGGAAGCCGTGCTCGGTGCGCGGCTGACCAACCCGGCGAGCGTCAGCCCACGGTTCGCCAGCGCTTTCTCGAGCAGTCCGCCGCTTGCCTGCACCAGAGTGCGCACCGCCGGCTGCTCACTGATCACTTCCACCGCCAACTGCCCCTGTGCCAGCCGCGCCTCCACCGCCAGTGCACCAAGCCGCGGCAATTCGATATTCAACTGCAGCCGCCAACGCTCCTGCCCATCCGCCTCTTCGCCTTGCTGCGCTTCGCGTTCAAGCCGCAATTGCAGCTGCCTGGGTTCATCCTGCCACAGGAAGGGCAGGCTGAAGACCCAGCTGCGCGCGCTGCCTGTATCGGCTGGCAACGACGCCAGTTGATTCGTGGTGATGGCGGTGAGTGCGGTTTCAAGCTCCTGGCGCAGCCCGAGCAGCGCGGCGGCGTCGGTGGCGCGCGTGGGGATAGCATTGACCTGTTCAAGGCGTGCATCAACTTGCGCCAGTACCCGGGCAAGGCTGGTTTTCATGTCGGTGGGAGGCGGTGCAGCGCCTGGCGGCCTGCTCGCGGTGTGCATCAGCTGCGCCTCACTGAACGTGCCCGAGGCGGCGACGGCGGCGCGCACGCCGGCCGGGCTTGTCAACTGAGTTGCACTGCTCACGCCCCGCAACACCTGCCGCACCAGTGGCAGGCTCTCCGCCGGCAGAGTGCGCACCGCGCCTTCGGCGGGCTGCAGCAGGCTGACCACGCGTGCGAGTGCATTGACCGTCTCCACGCCCGGCGCGGCCGCACCCAGCAGGCGCACATTCCCGCCGGGCTCCGCCGCCGCAGCACTGGCGGGATTGCCGATAATGCGCAACACGGCTTGCGGCTGCAGCTGGCGCACTTCCAGCAGCAAACGCGCCCCCTGCTGCACCGGGATATCCGCCGTAGCGGTAATTTGCAGCCCACCGACCCGCAGCACCAACTCTCCCGTGGGACGCTGTCCGGAAACCAGCGCCGAGAGGGTTTGCCCCACCTGCCAGTTCTTCAGCCAGAGGCCAAAGTTCTTCTGGTCGGTGCGGGCGGCGGTCAGGGCCAGCTGGATTTCTTCCACGACAACGCCTTACCGGACGGAATTGCCCGAATGTAGCATGAAAGCCGGCTAGCCCGCATCGCAGGGTGCTGACGCACAACGAAGGTTGTCTGTATACTCCTGTTACACAGCGAGCTTGGCGTTACAAACGGAAGTGAGGCGGTTCGCCTCCAGAAGACCTCGGAGATACGGCTTTATGGATCTGGCAACACTGCTTGGTTTAGTGGGCGCCATGGGTGTGGTGATGGCGGCTATCATCACCGGCGGCTCTCCGATCATCTTCATGAACGTCCCCTCCATCCTCATCGTCCTCGGCGGCACCGCTCTCGTGGTGATGATGAAGTTCACCCTGGGTCAGTTCTTCGGCGCCTTCAAGGTGGCGGCGCGCGCCTTCATGTTCAAGCTGGACGAGCCTGAAGACCTCATCACACAAGTGGTTGAGCTGGCCACAATCGCCCGTAAGGAAGGCATGCTGGCGTTGGAAAACGCAGAGATCAACAACGAATTCCTGCGCGATGGCGTGCGCATGCTGATCGACGGCAATAACCGAGAGGTGGTGAGCGCCGTCATGAGCAAGGACCTGCAACAAACCATCGATCGCCACAAATGGGGTTCCAAGGTGTTTTCCGCCACCGGCGATGTCGCCCCGGCAATGGGCATGATCGGCACCCTGATCGGCCTGGTGCAGATGCTTTCCTCCATGGATGACCCCAAGTCCATCGGCCCTGCCATGGCGGTGGCCCTGCTTACCACACTCTACGGTGCGGTGCTCGCCAACATGGTCGCCATTCCCATCGCTGACAATCTGGACCTGCGCAAGGCCCAGGAAGGGCGTATCAAGGCCATGTGCATTGACGGCGTACTCGCTATTCAGGAAGGCCAGAACCCGCGCATCATCGAGTCCATGCTGAAAGCCTACCTGGAGCCCAAGGAGCGCAACAAGGAAATCGAAGCGGCATGATCGACTTCGAGGAAGAAGAAGAGTCCAAACCCGGCGCACCCATGTGGATGGCGACCTTCGCCGACCTCATGTCCCTGTTGATGTGCTTCTTCGTCCTGTTGCTGTCGTTCTCCGAAATGGACGTGCAGAAGTACAAACAGATTGCCGGCTCAATGAAAAACGCCTTCGGTGTGCAACAACAGGTGAAGGTGGAGGACATCCCGAAAGGCACCAGCATCATCGCCCAGGAGTTCAGCCCCGGCAAACCGGACCCGAGCCCTGTCGACACCATCCAGCAGGTCACGGCGGACACCACCAAACCGTCCCTCGAGGTGGGCAATCCCGACGCCCCACCGCGCGACCTCAGCGACGAGGAGGCGCGGGAAATCGTGCAGCAGGAAATCGAATCCCTGCTCCTGGAAACGCAGCAGGACGCAGACGAGTTGCGCGAGATCCTGCAGGAAGAGCTGAATACCGGCAAGGTGGACATCGAAACCAACCAGCGCTCTATTGTGGTACGCATTCGGGAAAACGGCTCTTTCCCCTCGGGGTCAGCCGTACTGAACCAGGATTTTCTGCCGGTCATGGTGCGGCTACGGGATGCACTGGCGACCATTCCCGGCAAGATTTCCGTAGAGGGGCACACCGATGACGTGCCCATCAGCGGTGGCCAGTTCCGCTCCAACTGGGAGCTATCAGCTACCCGCGCGCTGTCGGTCACGCATGAATTGCTGGAGGGTGGCGTGCTTTCGGACGAGCGCATTGTGGTGGTTGGCTACGCAGACACGCGGCCTTTCACTTTCAACGACAATCCCGCCGGGCGCGCACTCAACCGCCGCGTAGAGCTGGTTATCCGCCAGGGGGCTGAAAGCGCGTCGGAGACTGGCCTGGACAGCATCCTCGAAGGCAACCCGGAAATTCTGGATATCCTCGGCGTTGGCGCGGGGCGCTGAGCCGGATCACTATTGCACGCGGACCCACACCATGACGACACCCAGCGTTGAGCGCCGAAAGTACTACCGGATAAACGATGAAATTCTGCTGCACTACCGCGTAGACACCGGCAGCGAGGATGAGGATACGCGTGGGGTTGGGGTTGAGCTCGCCGCAGGCGCCATACTCGCCGAGATCGATCGCGAGCTGAACCAGACGATCAATCGCGTGTGGTCGGCCGACCCCGACATTGCCCGGGCGCTCGGCCTGCTCAATCGCAAGATCTCCGTGCTGGGCTCACTGGCCGGAGACGCAGAGAGCGGCACAGGGCCGGTGTCCTACCAGCATATGCAGGTCAGCCTGAGCGGCACGGGCATTGCCTTTGAGGCGCGCGAGCTGCTGCCGGAGAATACCGCAGTGACAATTGAGATTCGCCTGCTGCCATCACACGCCCCGCTGCATCTCCTGGGAAAGGTTGTGGCGACGCCGCAGCCGGTTGCCAATGGCCAGGGTTATTGGACGCGGGTGGAATTTCGCGAGGACACCGACCAGCAGGAAGAACTCATCCGCCACGTGGTGCAGAAGCAGGGCATGCTACTCGCCGACAATCACTGACTAGGCGCGCTCATCGATATTTCCGCCGAGACGCTTCTTGTGTGCGGCGGGTTTGGGTGCGGCTGGCGCCTCATCCTCTTCAGCGGGTTGTGCGGGTTGCTTGCGCGGCTTGTCGTCGCGCTTGATCGGGCGTATCCGCGTCAGGGGGGTAAGCCCCCGGTCGTCCACCGGCTCTACCATGGGACCTCCCGCTGACCGCAGCCCCGGGCTAGCGGGCCTGCGTTCGCTCGTCGTTAACGCCTGTGTTCAACGCCAGCACCACCAATACCACGCGCCGGTTTTCGGCTCTTCCGGCTTCGGTCTCATTGCTTGCCGACGGGTTCTGCTCCCCAAAGGCTACCGCAGAGAGGCGCGCGGGATCAATGCCGCTGCTTTCGAACAGGCGCACCACCGAGGACGCCCGCGCCGCAGACAACTCCCAATTGGAGGGAAACAGGTCATTGCGGATGGGCACGTTGTCGGTATAGCCCTCCACCCGCACGCGGTTGGGAATGGGAGCCAGTACGCCGGCAATACGGCTCAGCACAGGCACCGCACGCGCCAACAGCACGCCGCTGCCGCTGGGGAACAGCAACGTTGAATCGATTTCCAGCTCCACCCAGGCATCGTCCACGGCCACCCGCACTTGCTGGGAGGCAACTTCGCTTTCCACCTCGCCGCTCAGGGTGCCCGCCAGGGCGTTGAGGTCGGCGCCGCCCTGCTCTGCCTCATCCGTGCCGGAAGGCACGCGCAGCGGTACGGAAATGGAGTTCTGCGCCAGGTTCGCCGGCACCTGTTCCGCCGGCACGGAGCTGCGCACCAGCTCACCGACCTGGATCGGATCCAGCGAACGCTGGGGGGCGCCGAACGCGGAAACAATCGAGTCGGACAATACCCGGTAGCTGCCCTCATTGGCCGTGGACAGGGAGTACATCACCACGAAAAAGGCGAAGAGCAAAGTGATGAAATCCGCATACGACACCAGCCAGCGGTCCTGGCTATCGGATATCTCGGGCGGACGACGGCGGCGCATACGCTATTGCAAATACCCTTCAAGCTTGCTGCTGATCGCGCGCGGGTTGTCGCCATCGGCAATCATGACGATACCGTCGATCACCATCTCCTGGTACTGCAGCTGCTCCGCCGCGATCGATTTCAGTTTGTTGGCAATGGGCAGGAAAAACAGGTTCGCAAAGCCGACCCCGTAGATGGTGGCGACAAAAGCCACCGCAATGCCCGCACCCAGCTGTTCCGGGTCTGACAGGTTCTGCATGACGTGGATAAGGCCGAGCACGGCGCCGAGAATGCCTATGGTGGGCGAGTAGCCGCCCATGGCTTCGAATACACGCGCCGCACGAGCCTCGCGCACGTGGGCGTTGTCCACCTGCACCTCAAGCACCCCGCGAATCACATCCGGATCAAAGCCGTCCACCAACAGGCCCAGGCCCTTGTTGACGAAGGCGTCGGTGCCGCCGGCGGTGAGCTTCTCCAGCGCCAGCAGGCCGTCGCGGCGTGCGGTGCGGCTCCAGCCCAGCACCTCTTCCATCAGCGCCTGGCGCGGGAACTTCGGCGGAAACACTATCCAGCGCAGGCGCTGCAAGGCCAGCGCGAAATCGGCCAGGGGTGTTTGTACCATTACCGCACCCAAGGTGCCCCCCGCGACAATCATGAACGCAGTCAGCTGCATGAGGGCGCCGACCTCGCCGCCCTCCAGCATATTGCCAACCACAATCACGCCCACCGCCAGGGTGACACCCAGCAGGGTGAGCATGTCGAAGGACACGCGCGAACCGGGCTTCCCAGCCACTAGCCTCTCCTCACTCTTTCCACGCTTCCAGCGTTACACGCAGGCGGGCCACCGCCTGACCGTGCAACTGCGATACCCGTGACTCGGAAACACCGAGCACGAGGCCGATTTCCTTCAGGTTCAAGCCATCGCCATAATACAGCGACATCATCAATTGTTCTTTTTCCGGAAGTTGCGCCACCGCCTGCTGCAACGCCGCGTGAAAGCCCGCCTCGCCCACCTGGCGCAGGGGGTCGACCTGCTCATCGCCGGCGGACAGGGCGACATCGTCATCCAGCTGACACATACGGGCACAGGCCAGCTCCCCCGCCAGGCTCTGGTACTCGGCCAGCGACAGCGACAGTTCCGCGGCGATTTCCGCCTCCCGGGCCGGCCTGCCTTCACGCAGGCTCACACTGTTGATGGCCTGCGCCACCCGGCTCAGGTTGCTCTGCACACTGCGCGGCAGCCAGTCGCTGCCGCGCAGCTCATCCAGCATGGCACCCTTGATGCGTATGCCGGCGTAGGTGGCAAAGCTCGCCCCCTGTTCCGGGTCGTGCTGCTCACGCGCCTGCAGCAGGCCAATCAGCCCCGCCTGCATCAGGTCGTCCAGCTCGATACTGGCCGGCAGTTTTGCCGCCAGGCGCAGGGCAATCTGCTTGACCAGCGGCAGGTACTCGCGCACGAGCCCATCGACACCGGTCTGCGCTACATGTTGATAGGCGGCTGTACGGTCCATGAGCCGGCGTCAGCCTGTTTTTTCCCTTGCGGCAAGCATACGCTCAATGAAGAATGCCATCCCGCCACCCATGGGCTGCGGCGGCTCCGCGCTGATGCGCGCAGCAATCTCCAGCAGGGCACGCGCCGAAGACGAGCGCGGGTACTCCAGCACCACCGCGCGCTGCGCCTGTACCGCCTTGCGCAGGAAATCATCGCGCGGCACGCTGCCCAGCCAGCGCACGTTCACGTCGAGGTAGGTATCGGTGGCATTGCACAGCTTGGCCAGCAACTGCCGGCCCTGCCACTCGGAGTCCATCATATTGGCCAGGATGTCGAAGCGCTTGACGCCGCAATCGCGGTTGAGCACCTTGATCAGGGCGTACGCGTCGGTCAGCGAGGTGGGTTCGTCGCACACCACCACAATCACGCGCTGACAGGCGCTGGTGAAGGTCAGCACGGTGGGGTCGATGCCTGCGCCGGTGTCCACGATCAGCGTATCCACCGGTTGTTCCAGCTCACTGAAGGCCTGCACCAGCCCCGCCTGCTCGGCGGGCGCCAGGTTGGCCATGCGCGCTACGCCGGAACTTGCGGGCACCACGGTAATGCCGCCGGGCCCGGGGAGAAGAATTTCCTGCAGTGTTTTCTCGCCGGACAGCACATGGCTGATGTCCCACTTCGGGCGCAAGCCCAGCGCAACATCGACATTGGCCAGGCTCAGGTCGGCGTCGAATAACAGGACTGACTGCCCCTGCCGGGCGAGTGCCACAGCAAGGTTCACGGAGACGTTGGTCTTACCCACACCCCCTTTACCACTGGTTACTGCAATAACGTTCGTGGGGGCCTGTTCGCCCATGTCAGGTTTTCCTGTTGTTCATTCAACTTGCCATGGCTGTCATGCCAGCCCGTGAGGATGGCTCCGCATCCGCTCGCCGCCGCTGTCGCAGCCAATCTGCTGCCAGGGCAATCAGCTCGCCTGCCCTGGCTGGCTGCAGGTCATCCGGCACGCGTTGCCCACTGCTGGTGTACGCCACCGGCAACTGAGCGCGGATCAGGGTGTCCAGAGTACCACCCACACCCGCTGCCTCGTCCAGCTTGGTGATGATAGCACCGCTCAAGCCCTGCCTTCCAAGGGAATGCACCAGCTCGCGTGTGGGCGCCACACCGACAGAGGCTGACAACACGCCCAGCACCGTCACCGGGATGGGGCTGTGACGCAGCACCTCGATCTGCTTCAGCAGGCGGGGGTCGCGCTGGCCCATGCCGGCGGTGTCGACAAAAATGTGGCGACGATTGCGGAAGTCGCGCAGAGCGGCATAGAGCTCGGGGCCGTCGCTGACGCTCTGCAGCGGCACATCCAGCAGTGTCGCAAAGGTCGCCAGCTGCTCCTGGCCACCTATACGGTACTGATCCATGGTAATCAGCCCCACCTGTTCGCGGCCGTGGCTGAGTACCGCGCGGCCCGCCAGCTTGGCGATGGTGGAGGTTTTCCCTACGCCGGTGGTGCCCACGCAGGCCACCACGCGGGTGCCACCGGGCAGGCCGTCCGGCAGGGTGAGCAGGCGCGCCTCGAGTGCGGCCAGGGTGCGCTGCCAGAGCGCCTCCAGCCCACCGCTGGCCGGCAGGGCATCGGTGATGCCTTCGCTGAGCGCGCGCGAGAAACCCATGCGCGCCAGACGCTGGTTGAGCGTGGCGCGAACCGGTGCCTTGGCGGCGCTGTCGCGCCAGTTGCGCTGCTGCAGCTCGGTTTCCAGCAGGGAGCGCAGGTTGGCCAGCTCGTTTTGCAGCTGCACCATACCGAGTTCGTTCTCTACCGGTGGCGCCACCACAGCGGCGGGCTGTTCGCTCACGGCCGCGGCCTGCTCCACCGCTTCCAGGTTGCAGGCCGCCACCACTTCAACACCATCGGCAACCCGACGGTTACTCAGGATCACCGCCTCCGCGCCGAGCTCTTCGCGCACCAGCGCCAACGCGCTGCGGCTGTCTCGGGCACTGAATCGTCGTATGTTCATCACTTCGCTCCCTGTAGGGCACCGGCACTACCGCCGATGGTGGCAACCACCTTGATCGTCTTGGTCGACGGTATCTCGTCGTAGGCCAGTATGTAGAAATTCGCCATGCGTCCACGCAACAGTCGCGACAGGAACAAGCGGATATTGCCTGCCACCAGCAGCACGGGGTTCTTGCCCTCGGCTTCCAACTTCGCGGACGCCTCCAGCACCTGGCGAATCACACTGTCCAGCAGGGACGGCTCAAGCCCGCCCGCACCTTGATGAATAGAACCCAGCAAGATCTGTTCCAGTTTCGAGTCCAGCGCCATCACCGACATCTCATCCGCGGTGCCATTGATGTTCTGGAAGATGGAGGGGCCCAGGGCAATGCGGACTTTCGCGGTCAAAGCGTCAGAATCCTGACCCTTGCCCGACTGATCCGCCAAAGCTTCGGCGATTGTGCGCATATCACGCACCGGAATCCCCTCCTCCAGCAGGTTCTGCAATACCCGCGTCATCTCGCCCAGCGACATGGCACTGGGTACCAGGTTTTCCACCAGCTTGGGCGAGGAGCGGGCCAGTTTGTCCAGCAGCTGCTGCACGCCGTCCTGGCCAATCAGCTCGCGTGCGTGGTTCTTCAGCAGCTGGCTCAGGTGGGTGGCGATAACGGTGCTGCTGTCGACCACGGTATAGCCCTTGGTCTGGGCGTCGCCGCGCTGGCCCGGATCGATCCACACGGCATCCAGGCCGAATGTCGGGTCACGCGTGGCCACACCTTCGAGGTCGCCAAAGGTCTGCCCCGGGTTGATGGCCAGTTCACGACCGGGAAATACCTCGCCCTCGCCCACCACCACGTCGTGCAGGCTGATGCGGTAGGCATTGGGAGACAGGTCGAGGTTGTCGCGTATGTGCACGGAATGCACCAGGAACCCCAGCTCCTGAGACAGCTTCTTGCGCACGCCCTTGATGCGACTGAGCAAATCGCCACCCTGGTTGCGATCCACCAGGGAAATCAGCCGGTAGCCCACCTCCAGGCCGATTTCATCCACCTCGGCCACGTCATCCCAGCTAAGCTCGGTATTTTCAGGGGTGCGCTCGGGCCGCACCGGCTCGGGTTCCACTGCGCCCACCTGCTGTGACTGCCAGCGCAGGTAGCCCATGACCCCCAGCAACGCGGCGATCGGCACGAAGACCACGCCGGGCATGCCTGGCACGAACCCGATGAGGCCGATAATGCCCGCGGCCACAAAAAGAATACGCGGGTTGGAGGTGAGCTGCAGCGTCACCTCGGCCCCCATGTCCTGGGCGCTGGACACGCGGGTGACGATGATCGCCGCCGCCGTGGAAAGCAGCATGGAGGGAATTTGTGCCACCAGGCCATCGCCAATGGTCAGCAGGGTGTAGTTCTGCGCCGCATCCGTGGCACTCAGGTTGTGCTGCAGCATGCCAATGGCGATACCGCCGAGCACATTGATAAGCAGAATGAGAATGCCGGCGATGGCGTCGCCGCGCACGAACTTGCTGGCACCGTCCATGGCCCCGTAGAAATCGGCCTCCTGCGACACTTCCTCGCGACGACGCAGGGCCTCGTCCTGACTGATCAGGCCGGCATTCAGGTCGGCATCGATCGCCATCTGCTTGCCGGGCATGGCGTCCAGAGTAAAGCGCGCGGTGACTTCTGAAATCCGCCCTGCACCCTTGGTCACCACCACGAAGTTGATGACCACGAGAATGGTAAACAGCACCAGACCCACCGCGTAGCTGCCGCCCACCACGAATTCACCGAAGGCTTCAATCACCCGGCCCGCAGCAGCGGTACCGGTGTGCCCCTCGAGCAGGACCACCCGGGTGGATGCCACGTTCAGGCCCAACCGCAACAGGGTTGCAATCAACAGCACCGTGGGGAAAGACGCGAAATCCAGCGGTCGCGAGGAATACACCGCGGCCATCAGCACAATAATTGCCAGGGCGATATTGAAGGTAAACAACAGGTCGAGTACCAACGGCGCCAGCGGTAATACGATCATCACCAGCATCAGCATCAGCACAATCGGCGTGCCGGCACCGGTCAGCACAGTCTGCCAGGACAATCCCGGGGCGCCCGGCGCTACTGCGGCGGCGTTCTCATTCGCCATCGGTGGCATCCTCGTTCATCAGGTCTTCATATTCCGGGGGAATCTCCAGTGCCGTGGGGCGTGGTACGTAGTCCGTGGGTCCCGCGCGACGCAACTGGAACAGGTAGGCCAACACCCGCGCCACAGCCAGATAAAGCCCGCGCGGAATTTCCGCGCCGATGTCCGTGGAGGCATACAGTGCCCGCGCCAACAGGGGTGCTTCGTAAATGGGCACCTGGTGCGCACCGGCCACGCTGCGGATGTGCAGCGCGATCAGGTCACGCCCCTTGGCCACCACCCGCGGCGCGCCGCTGCCCTCGGCACTGTAGGCGATGGCGACGGCATAGTGGGTGGGGTTGGTGATGACCACATCGGCCGTGGGCACATCCGCCATCATGCGCCGCTGGGAGACCTCCCGCTGCAGCGTGCGGATGCGCTGCTTGATCTCGGGGCGGCCATCGGTTTCTTTCATTTCGTCACGTATTTCCTGCCGCGTCATGCGCAATTTGCGGTGGAAATCCCACAGTTCGAAGGGCACATCGAACAGCGCAATCAGCGCCATGGAGGCGCTGAGCAGCAACAGGCTCCACGCCAGCAGGGCCGCCGTCGACTGGCTGGCAGCACCGGGCGACAGGCTGCTGAGCTGGAGGATGTCACGCTGCAGCAGGCCGAACAGGGCAAAGGTCACCGCCAGAATGAGCAGGAACTTGATCAGTGCCTTGGCCAGTTCCAGCAGGCCCTTGAGCGAGAATACCCGCGCCAGTCCCTTGACCGGGTTGATCTTGTCGAAGCTGAAGGTCATCGATTCAGCGGAGAATGCCCAGCCTCCCATCAACAGCGGACCGGCAAAAGCGGCCACCAGCGACACCAGCAGGAAAGGCGCCAGCAACACCAGCGCCGAGGACATCATGTGCATGAAGTGTACCGGCAGGTGCACCGCGTTGAATGCCAGCTCCCGGTCTGCCGCAAACGCCTCCGTGGCCAGTTGAAACATGCCGTCCACCATGGCCGGACCGAGGGTCAGCAGGCTGGCGGCAGCGGCCAACAGGGTGATGGTGGTGTTGAGCTCCTTGGAACGCGGCACCTGGCCCTTGCGCCGAGCTTCCTGTTTGCGGCGCTCGGTGGGTTCTTCTGTCCGCTCCTGGCCGGACTGCTGCTCGTCTGCCATCAGAACACCATCAGTGTCTGTTCAATGCCGGCTTCCAGAAAACGGCGCATGGCCGCGATGAACGCGGGCATACCGAGCAACAGGAATGTAAAGCCGACCAGAATGGTCACCGGAAAACCGACCGCAAAAATATTCAACTGCGGCGCAGCGCGCGTGATCACACCCAGCGCGATGTTGGTCATCAATACGGCAGTCAGCGCCGGCAGGGCGAGCACCAGCGCGCTGGCGAAAATGCCACCACCCAGTCCCGCCAGGTTGGCAAAGGTACCGGGGTCAAACCCCGGCTGCCCGGGCGGTAACAGCACCAGGCTGTCGCCGAAGGCCGAGAGCAACAGCAGGTGACCGTCTATCGCCAGGAACAGCAGAATGGAGAGGATGGTATTGAACTGGCTGACCACCGGCACCTGCACACCGTTCTGCGGGTCGACCGACATGGCGAAGCCCAGGCCCATGCTCATGGCCAGGGTCTCCCCCGCCACCACCACCGAGGCAAATACCATTTGCATCACAAAACCCATCGCGGCACCAATCGCCACCTCCCGCGCGGCGAGCAGAATACCCTCACCGCTGAGCGGATCTGTCACGGGCGCCACCGGCATCAGCGGTGCCACCAGCGCGGCGATCAATACCGCCAGCAGCACGCGCACGCGCACGGTGACATTGGCCGCGCTGAAGATGGGCGCCACCAGCATGAGTGCTGACACGCGCAGGAACGGCCAGTAGTAGAGCTGCATGGCGGCCAGCACCTGGTCGATATCGAGCGGCAGGCCACTCACCCCAGCATCCCCGGAATCTCGGTGTAGAGGCGCTGGGTAAAGGTGATGGCCACCTGCAACATCCAGGGGCCGGCGACAAACAGCGCCACCACCAGCGCGATCAGTTTGGGAATGAAGCTGAGGGTCATTTCCTGAATTTGCGTTGCTGCCTGAAAAATACCAATCAGCAGGCCCACTGCGAGGGCAGACAACAGCAGCGGCGCCGCCAACAGCACCGCCAGCCATAACGCATCCATGCCGACATCCAGTACTGTTTCCGGGGACACAGCGCCTCCTACACCACGAAACTGTTGACCAGGGTGGACGCCACCAGCGTCCAGCCGTCGATCAGCACAAACAGCATGAGTTTAAAAGGCAGCGATACCAGCATCGGCGACAGCATCATCATACCCATCGACATCAGCACGGAGGCCACCACCAGGTCGATGATCAAAAACGGCACAAACAGCAGGAAACCGATCTGGAAAGCGGTTTTCAATTCGCTGGTCAGAAACGACGGCAACAACACCACCATCGGTACATCCTCCGGCGTCTGGAAGGGCCCGTAGCCCCCCAGCTCGGCAAACAACATCAGGTCGTTTTCACGCGTCTGGCCGAACATGAACTCACGGAACGGGCCGCGCGCCGCCGCCAGCGCCTGGTCGAAGTCGATGGTCTCGTTCATGTAGGGCAACAGGGCATTCTGGTAGGCCACATCGAATACCGGCGCCATGATGAACAGGCTGAGAAACAGGGCCAGGCCGAGAATGATCTGGTTGGAAGGCGTCTGCGCCGTGCCCAGCGCCTGGCGCAGAATGGCCAGCACGATGAGAATCCGGGTGAACGAGGTCATGGTGATCAGCGCCGCTGGCAACAGCGTGAGCACCGTCATCAGCAGCAGGATCTGGATGTTCATGGAGTAGTTGCTGCCACCCCCCGGCGTGGGGTTGACCGACACCAGCGGAATGCTCGCCTGGGCCTGCGCCAGGCCCGGCAGCAGCAGCATACCCAGCAACACGGCCAGGGCGGCGCAAGTGGTACGCAGCGGCGCGCTCATTTGCGTGGCCCGAGCGGGTTGACGCTATTGAGGATGGTGGCGAAGTCGGGCCGCTGGGGTGTGCTGGCGGCTTCGACGATCACCGGCTCTGCAAACACATGCAGCGTTCTCACACTGCCGGGGGCGACCCCGAGCAGAATCTGTTCCTCGCCGGCCCGCAGTAGCACCACACGCTCGCGGCTGCCCACACTGGCGCTTGCCAGCACCGCCAACCGCGCGTTGTTGCCGCCACTGCCGCGGCTGAAGCGGCGCATCAGGTAGAGCATGCCGAGGATGCAGCAAAACACCAGCAGCAGTGAGCCGAGCACCTGCACCAGATAACCTGCACTGAACAGTTCCGGACTTTTCACCGGACTTTCTTCAGTCGCTCGGAGGGGCTGACCACGTCAATCAGGCGCAGGCCGAAGCGTCCGTCCAGTTCCACCACTTCGCCACGCGCGATCAGTGTGCCGTTGACCATCAGGTCCAGCGGTGCATTAACCTCGCGGTCCAGTTCCACCAACGCCCCCTGGTTCAACGCCAGCAGGTCCTTGATGGACATCCGCGTGCGCCCTATTTCCACCGACAGCGTCACCGGTACGTCGAGCAGCAGATCAAAGTTGATCTCGCCACCCGAGCCCCCGGCTCCACCTGGCGAAAGCTGTTGCAATGCCTCGCCTGACGGTTCGCCCGTGCCCTGCTCGTCCTGTTCGCTCATGGTTCTATCCTGTACTTTTGCCTGTCGACCCTTCCGGGCCGACAAAACCTGTGATCTTTATGGCCTTTTGGCCCTCGTAGGCGCCGTAGCGTCCACTGGCCAGGCGCACGCCTTCCACGCAGAGGTCGACTTCATCCGGCACGGCCAGGTCGATCACCGAGCCCACCTTCAGACCCAGTACCTCACCCAGAGTCAGCTCGCGGCTGGCAAGCATCACGGCCACATCCACCTTGACCGCGGGCAGCTCGCGCCGCAGATGCGGCCCCCAACCCTGCCCGGCTTCCTCGGTGGCAGACTTGCGCGGCGCACTGAAGCGCTGTTTCCAGGGCTCCAGCGCCGCAAACGGCAACAACAGGGCCACCTCGGAGGTCAGCTCGTTCAAGCTCACTGCAAACACCATCTGCACCAACTTGTCGGCGCGAGGCAAAGACGCGATGGCGTCGACATGCGGGGCGGTTAGCGTTGGGCCGGGTTCCAACGGCAACTTGTCGGCCCAGGCGGCCACCAGCGCAGCAACCACCTGCTCGGCCACACGTTCCGCCAGGCGCAGTTCACTGGGCGTAAGCGTGGCACGCTGCATATTGGCAACGCTGTCGCCACGAACCCCGCCGAAGTAATCATTGACCAGCTGTGACAATAACGGTGCGGGGCACACCACATGGCAATGCCCCGCCAGCGGCGGTAACTCGAGCGTTGTGACCGCCACGCTCTCCGCCAGGGATACCAGCACTTCTTCACAGGCGAGCACGCGCAATCCCGCAGCGGTTACCTCGAACTCACTGCTGAACACGTCCTCAAGGCTGTGAGCCAGTTGTTCGGCATGTCGCTCCTGCAGCGGTGGCAGCAGCGTGAGTTGGTTGAGCAGCGATTGCTCACGGGCGGTGAAGTCGAAGGCACGATAGCCACCGCTCGCCGCGGTGCTGTCGCCAGTCAGTGCATCCAGTTCGCCTTCCGAAAGGAGATCGCTGCCAGCCATACGCTACCTACTGCAGCACGAAGGAGGTGAAGTAGACATCCTGCACTGAATCCGGCCCGGACATCTTGAGCACCTCGTTCACGGCGTTCAATACGTCCTGACGCAGTGCTTCCTTGCCTTCGACCGTACGCAGCGCGTCGAAATCCTGGTCGCTGAGCAACATGATCAGGCGGTTGCGCACGGCAGGCGTGTTGCGCTGGGCTTTTTCCAGGACTTCCGGTGCATAGGCCATCAGCTGAATGTCGGTCTGGATATAGCGCATGCCGCCCTTGTGATCGAAATTGACCAGAAATTTCTCCAGCGGCATGTAGACCGCTTCGCGCTCCTCTTCCTTGGGTGCCGCAGGCTCGGCACCGGCCACATCGGCAGCCGCCTCGTCATTGCTACCCAGCAGCATGAAGGCTGCCCCGGCACCACCACCGAGCAACACCACAACCACCGCGATGATGGCGATCAGTTTGCCCTTGCCACCACCGGATGCCTTGCCAGCATCGTCCGCGCCATTGCCCTTGCCGAGATTGAGATCGTCTTTTGCAGCCATGCTTGCTCCTCGCAACTGACCGGCAGCCCTGCCGAATGCCGCCAACTGTCAGCAACATCCCTGAAAGCAAGAGCTATACCAGAATAAAAAAATCTATTAGATACAGAATGTTAAGGCGCAGAGTGTGCGACGAGTGCCAGTATTTTGACACCCCGCGCCCGCGTGGCTGCCGGGGCAGCCTGCAGGCATACTAGACTGAAAATCGGGGGAAGTTAAATGTAGTAGTCGACCAGGCGAACGCCGGCGGACGCGAGCGCAGTGCCGGGTTCCGCCGTACCGGGCACGGATCCGTCAGCCAGCCCGTCCGCCCCTGCCGTGCGCGGCAGGCCGGGGGCATCACGCTGACTGTCGGCACCCCCCTGGAACTGGCTGGAAACATCGCTGTGGGAGAGTTGCAGGCCGCTCTGGGCCAGCATTTCGCGCAGCCGCGGCATGGACTGCTCGATAGCATCCCGAGCGGCTGCGGAATCCGCCACAAACAGCACGCGGGCCTGGTCGCCATCGGTAGTAATGGAGACCTGTAAACGCCCCAGATCAGCCGGGTGCAGCTGCAGCGTTGCTTCGTGGCCACCGTTGCGGGCAAATACCTGAAGGCGGTTGGCCAGTTCGCCGGCGAATTCGGCGTCCTGGGGCGCATGGGTCATGGCCAGGTGTGCGGGTGTGCGTGGCGCCGTGGGGGCGGACGTGTCCGCCGTGGCGTTGGCGCCCTGGGTAGCGCTCATCGCTGTCGTGGGGGTCGTGGACTCGCCACCGCCCGCAGCCAATGCCGCACGCAGCGGCTCAAGGCCACCCTCCGGTGCGCGCTGGCGGGCCGCCTGCAGGGCAGTGGCTTCCTCGCCGCGCAGGCGCTCGGCGCCCGCCAGCATACCGGCTTCCTCGGTACTGGCCGCTGTTGGCTCTGCGGCTGTCAGTGCCTCCGCGCGTGCGGTGGCCGCTTGCGCAGCGGACTGCCCCGCTGATGGTGCCCCTGCTTGCAAGGCCGCTTGTCCGACCTTGGCGGGCCCTTCGACGAGTTCGCCTGAGGTCACCGGCACAGCGCCGGGTGCGCCGGCCGCCATTTCCCCTGTGAGCATCGCGCTGCCGGTGGCGAGTACCCCGGCATCAGGTGGGACAAGCACGTTGGCGGTCGCGCCGGCCCGTGCCTCGGCAAGCGTTAGCGGTACAGACGGAGCGGCGCCCACGGCGCCGTCATCTGCCGCCGCATCGTTCGAGCCGGTCAGCAGGTTGGACAGCGCTGTATCCGCAGTAGCGGCCGCACCGTCCGGGGTGGGTTCAACAAGCCCTTCGAGTGCAAGCGTAAAGGGTTGCCAGACGCCAGAACCGGCCTCGCCCCCCTCAACTCCGGGGGCATTGCCCGGCACCGGCGGCAAACCACTGCCGCCGGAGGACGCCGTGTTGCCGCCTTTGCCTTCGCGCGCGGTATTGCCGCCGCCGGCCGGCCGGTCCGAAGCGCCTGCTCTCGCGGCGGCAAACAACTGCGAAAATCCATTTTCAGCCCCGTCCTGCGCCGTATTCCCGGGCGCAACGTTGGCGTCCGAGCTGGCGACAGGCAGAGTTTGCAGTACCGTAATCATGGTGGGTCTCCCGTGTCAGGGGAGAAAAAGCAATTTACGTGCCAGTGCCCGGCGGTTCTTGCCCAGGTGGTACAAAACCGGCATTGAAGCGCTCGTCAACAGCGCGCTGTTCCAGGCGTTCGGCGTGGTCTTTGGCGACGATGCGCCGACGCGCGACGAAGTCTTCCAGGGTGGAGGTCTGCAGCGACTTCTGCATCCAGTCGTCGCGCTGTTGCTGGAGCTTTTCGGTGCTCTCGGCCACGGTGCTCAACTGCAGGCGGATGGCGTCATTCAGATTGGAGAGAAACTGGCGGTAGTCCTGCAGCTGCGCGGCGGCCATTCCGGAGGCCGACATGTCGCGCAGTTGCTGCTCGTATTCTTCGGCAAAGCGCTGCAACTGGCTGAGCTGGTCGTTATTGCGGCTGTGGTGAGCCTGCTGCTCCTGCAGGTTGCGCGCCGCGCCGGCCTGATCGGCGCGGGCCACGGTAACGACTTTGTCGAGCTTGTCGACCGCGCTCATGACTGGCCTCCGAGGCCGGCTGCACGGGCCGTTTCAAGCATCGCGTTGAGGCTGTGTTGCATATCCCGTTTCTCGTTCCAGGGTTGGCTTATCAGCGCTCGCAGTGGGCCAATCGCGCTCAGCGCCCGGTCAATGGCCGGGTCGGTACCTCGCTCGTAGGCACCGATGGTAATCAGGTCACGATTCTCCCGCCATACAGCATACAACTCCTTGAGCTGGCGTGCCAGCTGCAGCTGGGCAGGGTCCACCACGTTGACCATGGAGCGGCTGATGGACGCTTCGATATCAAATGCCGGAAACAGGCCCGAGTCCGCCAGCTGGCGCGAGAGCACAATGTGGCCATCAAGAATGGCGCGCGCGGAATCGGCGATCGGATCGGCGAGGTCATCACCCTCCACCAGCACGGTGTAGATCGCGGTGATCGAACCCTCCTGCGTATTGCCCGCGCGCTCAACCAGCGCCGGCAGCAGCGAAAACACCGACGGCGGATAGCCCTTGGCCACCGGCGGCTCACCGGCCGCGAGGCCGATCTCACGCTGGGCCTGGGCAAAGCGGGTCAGGGAATCCAGCAGCAGCAGGACGTTCTTGCCTTGGCGGCGGAAATGTTCGGCAATGGCCGTGGCCCGCCAGGCACCGTGCACCCGCATCAAGGGTGGATCGTCAGCCGGGGTTGCCACCACCACGGCGCGGCGCAGGCCTTCCGGCCCCAGAATTTCATCCACGAACTCGCGCACCTCACGCCCGCGCTCGCCGACCAGACCGACCACAATGACATCCGCCGCGGTGTGCCGTGTCATCATGCCCAGCAAGGTGCTTTTGCCGACGCCGCTGCCCGCGAACAGACCGAGGCGCTGCCCACGGCCGATGGTGGCCAGGGCATTGATCGCCTGCACACCCACGTCCAGCGGTTCACGCACCGACCCGCGCGCCAGGGGGTTGATGGAGGGGCCGCGCAGGGGCGCGTAGTCGCGAAACATCACGGTGGGGCCACCATCCAGCAGATGCCCGGCACCATTGATGACGCGGCCCAGCAAATGCTCGTCTACCCCGACACGGTGGCTGAAACCCAGCGGGCGCACTCGCGCACCCAGCATCACGCCGTGCAGGTTGCCCTCGGGCATGAGAATCAGGCGCCCTTCAGAGAACCCCACCACCTCGGCCTCCACGCTGCGATCTTCCTCTGCCTGAATACTGCAGCGGCTGCCCACCGCGCCGGTACACCCGGCCACCTCCAGCCGTGTGCCGACCATGCGCACCAACCGACCTTCGCGGATCGGCGTGTTGGCATGCACCCGCGCTCCCAGGCTACCAATCTGCTGCCGCAGGCGAGCCGCCCTCTCAACACCCAGCTGTTCTGCCGCGCTCAAGACTCTGCTCCGCCGACGGCACCACGGCTCTCGCGCAGCGCGCGCACCACGTCGTCGAGACGGCGCTCAGTGGAGGCGTCGACATAACTTTCCGCGGTGGCCACGCGGCACCCGCCGCGCAGCAAGGCGGCATCCGTGTGCAAGGTGACCGCCAGCTTGGGCAGGTTGTCCGCCAGCCACTCCCGCACCAGCGCGGCATCGGCGGGGTGCAGGTGCACGTCCACCGGCCCCTCTACCGCTTCGAGCAGTTCCAGTGCCTCGGCCAGCACGGCCTCGATGGCGCCGGACGATATTTCCAGCTCGCGCTGGATCACCGCAGTCGCCACCTGCACCACCAGCTCCGACAGCTCCCGCAGCAAACCGGACTCCTGCTGTCGAAACGGCGTTGCCATACTCTGCAGCAGGGCCGCGAGCTCCCGTGCCGTGCCTTCGGCTTTGGCTCGCCCGGCGGCGAGCCCTTCGGCATGGCCCGCGGCATAGCCCTCGACGCGCGCACGCTCGGCGATCGCCGCGCTATCCGGCGGCGCCGCCGCTGCAGGCGCTGCATCCCGCAGCGGCGGGGGTTGCCAGCTGCGCGGACGACCGGCATCAGACAAAATCGTCGCCCCCTTTGCCCAGCGTGATCTCGCCCTCGTCCGACAGGCGGCTCGCGACCGCGAGAATTTCCTTCTGTGCCGCCTCAACTTCGGCCAGCTTCACCGGGCCCTTGGCCTCGAGGTCCTCGCGCAGCATATCCGCGGCGCGAGACGACATGTTGTTGAAGAACTTGTCCTGCAGCTGGTCATCAACGCCTTTCAGGGCAATCACCAGGCTATCGACCGCAATTTCCCGAATCAAGCGCTGCATGCCGCGATCATCCAGCTCTGTGAGGTTGTCAAACACGAACATGAGCTCACTCACTTTCTCCCCGAGGTCGGCATCGGCCTCTTTGAGAGAGCCGAGCAACTCGGACTCGATATCCGCCTTCACGTTGTTGAGAATAGCCGCCGCACTGGTCATGCCGTTGACCGAGCGCGGCGGCGTTTTGCGCACCTTGCCCAGCTGCTTTTCCAGCACTTTATCCAGCTCTTCCATCGCCGCCGGATCAATCACCTGTAAACGCGCCACGCGCAACAGCGCTTCGCTGCGCACGGGTTCGGGGATATTGACCAGCACCTGGGCTGACTGTTCCTCGTCCAACGAGGCCAGCACAATGGCAATGATCTGCGGGTGCTCGTCTTCCAGCAGTTCCGCCACCGCACCCGGGTCCATCCACTTCAGCGCTTCAATGCCGGAGGTCTGCTGCTTGCCCGGCATGACTTTCGCGAGCATGGAGCGGGCCTTGCTTTCACCCAGCGCGTTAGTCAGCACACGCCGGGTAAATTCCGAGGCACCCAGCCCCAGCGGGTTGAGCGCACTGGCGTCTTCATGGAACGCCGCCAGCACCGTCTCTACCTGCTCGTTGGAGATAGACGATAGCGACGCCATGGCCTCGCCTATGCGCTGCACTTCACGCGGCTCCATGTGGCGCATGATGGCGGTGGCCGAATCCTCGCCCACCCCCAACAGGAATACCGCCGCGCGCTGCGCGCCGCTCAAACCTGCTCCCGCAGCATCAGCCATCGCCCGCCACCCACTGTTTCATCACATGTGCAGCCCGCTGCGGCTCGCCCTCGGCCACATTGCGCGCCATTTGTAATTGCTGCTGGTACCCGGTGTTGCCGGGCAGGCCGCGCCGGTCGCCGGCCAGGGTCACCTGGTCGTCGCTCATCAGTTCACCACCACCCTGGGCATAGCCCGCATCACCGTAGCCGTCATTGCCCAGGGCCCGCTGCCCGGATGGGCCGATTGCCGCCGGCACCGGCGCCACTGAGAACTGCATCAGGGGGCGCAGCACGAAGAACAGCAGCGCCGCCAATCCCGCCGCCACCCCCAGGCCTTTCAGCACGCGCCACAGCCAGTCTTCCTCGAGCAGCGAAGGCTCCGGTGGCGCTTCCAGGGCGGGCGGTTCCACGAAGGACGCATTGATCACGCTCACGGTATCACCACGTTCCTCGCTGAAGCCAACGGCCTCGCGCGCCAGGCGGGTAATTTCGTCCACCCGCTCCGGTGCCAGCGGCGCCCGTTCCACCGAGCCATCCTCGGCGGTGGTTTCCACGTGGTCCAGCACCAGCGCAATGGACAGCTTCTGCAGCGTACCCGGCGTTTCGCGAATGTGGCTGATGGTCTTGTCCATTTCGTAATTGCGCGTTTCGCGGCGGGTAGAACGCGTTGGCGCCGTGTTTTCCACCAGCCCGGCCTCTGGCGGTTGGGCCAGAACGTCCGGGTCTTCCGGTGGCTGGTTGGCCAGTGTACCCGGCACCCCGCCTTCCATGACCCGGGTGGTCATTTCCTCCGAGGTTTGCTCGCTGCGCAATACCGTGTCCGGTGCGTACACCTCGCTGGTGCGCTCGATGCGGGTGAAGTCGATATCCGCCGACACCTGCGCGTGCACGCGCCCGGGCCCCAGAATGGGCTCCAGAATATCGACGATCCGCTGGCTGTAGCGCTGCTCCAGCTGCTGCGCCATCTGGAACTGTTCCTTGCTGTAGCCGAAATCATCCGGGTTGCCCTGCGTCGACAACAGGCGGCCCTGCTGGTCGACCACGGAGACGGACTCCGGTTGCAGGTTGGGCACACTGGCGGACACCAGGTGCACAATGCCCGCCAACTGCCGGTCAGACAGCACCTGGCCACCGTACAGGTGCAACACGACCGATGCGGCCGGCTGCTCTCGCTGGCGCAGGAAAGCGCTCTGTTTGGCCATGGCCAAGTGCACGCGGGCACCGCGCACACCATCCAGTGCGCTGATAGTGCGGGAAAGCTCCTGTTCCAGGGAACGGTGATAACGCGCCTGCTCCATAAAGCTGCTGACGCCGATCTCCTGCTCCTGGTAAATCTTGTCGAAGCCGATGTCGCCGGAGCGCGGGAAGCCCTCGGTCGCCAGCAGCAGCCGCGCGCGGTGCACCTGGTCGGAGGCCACGGTAACCATGCCAGTGCGATCATCAAGCCGGTAGTCGATGCCATTGGCATCCAGCGTGGACATTGCCGCTGTCGTGTCCTCGGCGGCCATGCTGCCGAACAGGGGCTTGTATTCGGGCACGAACACCCACTGCACCAGGCCAATGCCCAGCGCAATGCTGGCCGCCAGGCCCACCAGCAGCGCGAGCTGGCGGGAAATGGGCTGCCGACTGTAACCGTTGAAGCGCGCGACAAGTCCGCCGCTATTCTCTGCCATGGATCAACTCACTCCTCAGGGCACATGATAAACCAGCAGGGCTCAGACCTGCATACTCATGACTTCGCGGTAGGCGGTGAGCAGTTTGTTGCGCACCTCGCTCAGCGCCTGGAATTCCAGGCTGGCTTTCTGCGCCGTCACCATCAACTCCGCCAGCGACACGCCCGGATCACCCGCCTCGAAGGCCGTGGCCATCTCGCGGGAACTCTGCATCGCCTGGTTGACGTCGTCGATGGACTGCTTCATGAAGCTGGAAAAGTCGGCGCCGCCGGCAGCCGCGGCAGATTCGCTGCCCGCCTCCGCAGCCATGCTGCGCATCTGTGCCAGCACCTGGTTGATTGCCATTTCGCTCATAGCCTGTCCTCTCTCAATGTGCGCGGGGTACAGCCAGCCCCAGTTCACGGAAGCGCGCCAGTTTGTAGCGCAGCGTGCGCGGGCTGATACCCAGGCGCTCCGCGGCTTCTTTGCGGTTGCCATCCACCGCCGACAATGCGGCCACGATCAGCTCGCGCTCGCGCTCCTTCAGGTCGCCCTCCAGCTGCGGTTCGGCCGGGGCAGCGGCTGCTACCGCAGCGGGTGCAGCAGACAAACCCGCGGCGGGCACCATGGCGGCAACGAAGTCGATATCGTCAGGGCCGATCTCGGGCCCCGGTGCCAGCAGACTGGCACGCTGCACGCAGTTTTCAAGTTCCCGTACGTTGCCGCGCCAATTGTGCGCGGCGAGGCGCTGCAGGGCGGCCTTGCTGAAAGCGAGCCCACTGCGCGGTGGCGCGTAACGCTGCAGGAAGCGCTTTGCCAGCGGCAGGATATCCGCCGGGCGATCGCGCAGGGCGGGCACCTCCAGCGGCACAACACTCAGGCGATAGTAAAGGTCTTCCCGGAACCGGCCAGCGGCAACGGCTTCAGCGAGGTTGCGGTTACTGGTGGCAATCACCCGCACATCCAGCGCAATCACCTTGTTGCCCCCCAGGCGCTCCACCTCACGCTCCTGCAGCACGCGCAACAGCTTGGCCTGCAGGCCCAGGTCCATCTCGGAGATTTCATCCAGCAGCAGTGTACCGCCGTTGGCCTGTTCGAATTTGCCGGGCCGCGACTGGTGGGCGCCGGTGTAGGCACCTTTTTCGTAACCAAACAGCATGGATTCCAGCATGTTCTCGGGAATGGCGGCGCAGTTGATGGCGACCATGGGCCGCTCGGCACGGCTGGAACAGGCGTGCAGGTAACGCGCAATCACTTCCTTGCCGGTCCCGGACTCACCGGTGACCAACACTGTGGCATCGCTGTGCGCCAGGCGCTCTGCCAGGCGACACACCCGTTGCATGGCGGGGTCTTCTGCCACCATGGCCACACCCGGCTCCGGCACCGGCTCAAACCGGGCCAGCATTTCCAGCAGCACTTCCGCGGCGAAGGGCTTTAACAGGTAATCGGTTGCGCCATCGCGCATTGCCGCCACCGCATGCTGCACCGAGCCGTGGGCAGTGATCATGACAAACGGCAGCTCCGGGCTGCGGGCGCGCACCTCGCGTAACAAGCGCTCGCCGTCCATCCCTGCCATTTGCACATCGCTGATGATCAGGTCGACCGGCTGGCGCTCCAGCTGCTGCAATGCCGCCGCGCCGTCGCAGGCGCTCCACACGCGGTAACCCCCGTACTCGATGGTGTCACACAGCGCTTCGCGCAGCGTACTGTCGTCTTCGACCACTAGAACTTTCAACGCGGCTCCCACAGTCAACCCTCTCCTTCTGCGACCGGAAATTCCAGAATGAACTCGGCACCACCCTGCGGGCTGTCGCCCAGGCGGATTTCGCCCCCCAGCTCGTTCACCGTGCGCGCCACCACCGCCAGCCCCAGGCCGGTGCCGGTGGATCGGGTGGTAAAGAAGGGGTCAAAAATACGCTCGCGCAGCTCCTGCGCCACCCCGGGGCCGTTGTCCCGCACCCGCAGCAGCATGCGCTCGCGATTCAAGGCACCCGCCCATACATCCACATGCACCGCTGCCCCGCCGGCTTCAATGGCATTCACTACCAGATTGGCCAGCGCGCCGGCCAGCGCATCGCGGTCACCGCGCAGGGCCAGAGTGCGATCCACCGGCGTCACAGACAGCGTGGCGCCAGCGGCCTGCAGCCGCGCCTGCACATGCGCCTGAAAGTCACCGAGTACGTCCTGCAGGCAAATCAGCTCCGTGCGCGGAGGAGCACCGCGCACAAAACCCAGCATGCTTTCTATCAAGCCCTCCATGTGCACCAGGCGCTCGGCGAGCCGGTCGCAAATGCGTTCCCGCTGCGCGACCGCGAGGTCCGGCCGGCGCAGTTGCGCCAGATACAGGGTGGTGGACGACAGGGGCGTACGGATCTGGTGTGCCAGCCGCGCCGCCATTTCACCCAGCGCGCTCAGGCGCTGTTCGCGGCCCACCTGTGCCTGCAGGTCGTGCAGTTCGGTGGTGTCGGTCACCAGCACCAGCGTCTCGCCCTGCTGCGCCAGATGGCGGCTGTGCAGCGAGAGATGCCGCTCGGGCTCGCGCTCGCGTATGCGCGCCTGCACGGCGGGCCAGTCTTCACCCAGCAGCGGCTCGCCAAACAGCGCCACCGCTTCCGGGTTGGCGTCGCGCACCTGTTGCCGCTCATCCACCAGCAACACACCACCCGGCAGCATGGCCATCAGGGAGGCCAGCCGCTCCAGCAGGCGCTCCTTCTCCGCCAACTCATCCAGCCGCGCCGAGCGCGAGGCTGCGAGCTCTTCGTTAAGGCGCGCTACCCGCGATTCGAGGTCGCGGTAGGAGGCATCCAGTTGATGTGAGACCTCGGCAAGGCTGCGAAACGCCGCTTCCAGGTCGTGTTTTTCGAGGGGTACTGCCTGCTGCATGATCGAGTTCCACCGAGCGCTATCACGCCATTGCGGCAGTCACAGCAAAAGCCATGCCCAAAGTGGAATTTATCTATTTTTCATGAAGTTAGAGAGAAAACCGGGAGGCCGGCTAGCCGTTGGCGTCAGGAATCTGACGGCACCGAGTCGCGTTGCAATTCGAACTTGCGCATCTTTTCCACCAAGGTGGTGCGCTGCAAGCCGAGCAACTGCGCCGCGCGCGCAACCACCCAGCCACTGCGCTCCAACGCCTGCAGCAGCAGGGTGCGCTCGGTGTCCGCGAGGTGCTGTTTGAGATCCAGGCCGTCCGGGCCCAGTTTTAGGGTTTCAGCCTGTGAGGCGGCTACCGGCACTTCGCGAGACACACCCGGGGCCGGCGCGCGAGGCTCACCGTCGTCCGGCGCTTCATCCTCGGCAACACGCGCCGCCGCCGGGGGTGGTTGCGCGGGGTCGAAGCCTTCGCAGAACTTCGGCGGCAGGTCGGCAAAACCCACCTCGGCACCGGGAAACAGGATGGCCAAACGCTCCACCAGATTGTTCAGTTCACGCACGTTGCCCGGCCACGCGTACTGCTGCAAGGCAGCCATGGCATCCGCCGCAAGCGCCACGCTGTCGCGCTGCTCCCGCGCCAACTGCGCCAGAAAGTGCTGCACCAGCACCGGCACATCTTCCGGGCGGGCCCGCAGCGCCGGCACGTCAATCGGAAACACATTCAGGCGGTAGTAGAGATCCGCGCGGAAACGGCCATCCTCAACGCGTTGCTCAAGATCCTGGTGAGTGGCGGCAATCACCCGGACATCCGTGGGCTGTGAACTGGCACTGCCCACCCGTTCAAAGCAGCGCTCCTGCAATACCCGCAGCAGCTTCACCTGCATGGGCAAGGGCATGTCGCCGATCTCATCCAGAAACAGTGTGCCGCCCGCCGCCAGCTCGAATCGGCCACGCCGGGTGCTGATGGCGCCGGTGAATGCGCCCTTTTCATGCCCGAACAGCTCGGACTCCAGCAGCTCCGCCGGAATGGCACCACAGTTCACCGGTACAAACGGCCCCTGGGCGCGCGGCGAGGCGCTATGAATGCCGCGGGCGACCACTTCCTTGCCGGTGCCGGACTCACCCAGAATGAGGACCGTGGCATCACTGCCCGCCACCTGCTCCACCAGCCGGCGGATCGCATGCATGGCCGCACTGGGGCCGACAATGGGGGTCGAATTGTCAGGGTATTGAGACAACTGTATGAATCCAGTCAGACAGGGAAAATGAAGAACAGCCAACGGCGCAGAGTCTGCGCAGCCGGGCGCGAACTGTCAACTTATTGACGGCGAAAAGCGCGATTAATCCCCGCTGTGGGCGCGGCGGAAGGCGACCTCACGCCGGTGATGGCGGAAAATGAGCTTCTCCAGCCACACCCGGGCGGCGCCCGCCAGGCCAACGAAGCGCACCGTGTTGCTACCGGCCGCCAGTTCTTCCGGGGTGCTGATGACTTCACCATAGCAACACAGTGGTTTGGGCAAGCCCCGTTGAATATACAGTTCCAGAAAAATGCGTGCGCCCGCCGGGGGGCCCTCGCCTTTCCAGCTCACCTGCTCGGCAGACACCTGCACCGCGCTCACCGGCGGGATATCCAGCTCGTGGTACACCAGCGCGCTGACCAGATCCAGCACCAGATTCAGCTTCAGGTCGAGCCGGGCAATGTCCTGCTGAATGCCGGGCGGCGCGTCCGTATCGTCCTTGGTATTGAGCCCATCGCCCACTGCCGACACGGCACGCAGGAAGCTCTCGTTGGACGCGTTGACCATGGCCAGGTGAGTCTGCTCGGGCTCGTAGTCAACCGGCTTCCAGGACAGCGCAATGTTATCGCTATAGACAAGACCGTTACCGGCGTTCTTGCTGCTCATGCCCGATGCTCCGCAAAACCATTACGATACCACAGGGTGCAGGGGACGGAACTCCCCTGGGGGTGGCTTACATCCGGGCTGGGGCTCTCTCAGGAGCTGAAGCTTTTATCAGGGGCTGAGGGCCGTTATCGGGGGCTGAGGGGCTGCGGCGCCGGTCAGGGTTGCGACTTCACCCGCTCATAGTGGCCGATCGCCGAGCGCGTACGCACCTGTGCGACACCCTGCTGCAACACCGCATCGCGCGCCTTGCTCAGGTGGGCCATCATTTCTTCGTTGAGGTGGAGGATGGCGGCCAGTGCTTCGGCGACCAGTTCCGCGTGCTCGGTGGAAACAGCCTCCTTGAAGCAACGCGCCAGGTCGTCGCGGCGGTCCTGCTCGCGCGCGGCCACGGCGTCCCAGTCGCCCGCTTCAGCGAGGGCGACCATTTCCTGGGTCAGGGTCAGAACCCGTGCCAGGCGCTGGTACTGGGGCAGTGCCATATCGCTATCGGGCTCAGCGTTGCGGGCACGATCCGTGGGGAAGTTCACAATCATGGGGCGGAGTGGCGAAACTCAGCCGGAATCGCTTCCCAACCTTCGCGCACGGTACCCAGAAGGCCGTGCACTTCTGCCAGGATGGCGGGGTCGGAGGTTGCATTGGCTTCCACCAGGCGCCGCTGCATATAGTCGTAGAGGTCGCCCAGCGTTCCAGCCAGCTCCCCGCCCTGGTTGTGATCCAGGCTCACGCGCAGGTTGTCGACAATACTGATCGCCTTGCCGACGAGCTCCCCTTGCCGGGCGACTTGCTGGCGCTCCATGGCACCTCGCGCTTCGGCGATACGATCCTGCGCGCCGGCAATCAACATGCTGATCAACTGGTGTGGCGAGGCGTCGGTTACGCCGCTCTGCACGCCCACTTTGCTGTAAGCATTCAGCGCTTGTCTGGAATTCATGTCGCGGTACCTGTCGGTTGCTAGTTAGAGAAACGGTCGCTGGGCAACGGAATGTTCGCCAGCTGCTCCGCCACAAATGACCCCGTGCTGTTGAGCTGCGCCAGCAGGCCGTCAAGCGCATTGAACTGGGCACGGTAACGTGCCTCCAGTGTTTCCAGGCGCTGGTTCAGGTCTTCTCGATCCGTGTTGATGAACTCGATTCGGGTTTCCAGCCCATCCTCACGCGACTCAATGAGGCCCGTGCTGCCAAGGAACCCGCCCAGCAGGGTATCCAGCCGCTGGGCGATACCGTTGCCCTCAGTCCGGCTGAACAGATCGCCGAAATTCCCCAGCCCATCTGCCAGCACGTCATCGAGCCGTTCGCTATCGATTGACAGCGTACCATCGTCACCCGTGGTAATACCCAATTCCGCCAGTGAGCCGTAAGGGCCATCTGCACCCTGAATGCTCGCCGTAAGCGCCGAGCGCACCTGGCTGATGATCGCGCGAGTGCCGGAATCACCCTGCAGGGGCCCGGCCAGGCGGGTCGCAGGGTCATAACGGGTAAGGGTTGCCGCGCTGGTGATGAAGCTATTGTAGGCCGTAACCAGTTGCTCGACCGAGGAACGCACGGCCGCGCGGTTTTCACTGACGGTAATGGTGGCATCCTGCTCGGTGACCGCGCCCAGCGTTAATGTCACGCCTTCGATTACGTCCGTAACCGTGTTGCTGGCGCTGCTGAGAGCCAATCCGTTCAGCGTGAATTGCGCATCTTCTGCCGCGCGCGTCTGGGTGAGATTCGCAACATCCGTGTTGAACGCCAGTCGCGACAAACCCTGCGCGTCTAGGTCGTTGGCATCTCCCTGGTCGTCCACGGAGATTTCAATGCCGTTGGCCGCACCAGTGTCTGGCCCGGTCAGAAGCAGGCGAAAGCTCTCGCCGTCTTTCACTACGGATGCGCTGATGCCGATATCCGCATCATTGATGGCGTCCCGCACACCTTCGAGGGTGTTGTTGCTGCTATCGATAGTAATGCTCGCGCCGGTGCGCTCAGTGTTCTCACTAAAGCTGGTCACCGTTTGCGGACCCGGGTCGGCCGGCGTTGCGGCAAGGGTGCCAAACCGGATATTGAGCGTGCCCTGGCCGATTTCGCTGTCCTTCGCGGCGAAGGCGCCGGAAGCCAGTGTCTGGGCGCTGGCCCTCGCTGACACCGCCAGAGAGTAGCTGCCAACCGCTGCGTTGGCGCCTGCGGAAACACCGACGGCCTCCGCGTTAGAGCTTTGCGCTGAGCGCTGTGAAAAGGTGGACACGTTTTTCAGGGCACTCGCTTTACCCTGCAATCCCGACAGCAGGCCCTTGAGGGTGCCGAACGCCGAGAGTTCACTGGTCAGCGTCGCTTCGCGACGGGCCAGCCGCGTTTCAGCCGGAGCGCGCTCCGCCGTCAACAACTGCGTCACCAGCGACTCGATATCAAGGCCAGAGCCAACGCCTGTCACTGATACCATTTACAACCCCTCGTTTCCACCTGCACCCGTGTGCCGATGCGTTAACAAAGCAAAAGTAATGCCAATAATTTCCCGCGAACGGGTTTAACCCTCACTATCCATCAGCAGACCTTTCACCGGCATGCCCGAGCCGCCGAGTTCTTCCTGTTGCTGCGACAAGAAACGCGCCAGAGACAGAATCTCTTCCGAGGGAATCTGCCGCACAACCTCTTCCGTCGCCTTATCGATAACAGTAATGACCGTTGTACCCAGGTCTTGTTCCACGGATATCTGCAAGGATCTGTTTACCGTCTGAATATACGCGGAAATATCCTGAGTCGCCTGGGCAATATCCGCGGGGGGCGACGCTGGTGCTTCCCGGGCGGCAACCGCTGGAACAGCCTTGCCGCCTGCGACCGGCTCTTGCCGCTCCACAGATTGCGAGGCGGACTTCGCAGCCACCGGGAGTGATACTACTGGAGGTGATGGCGCCACCGGATTAGCCATATTCTTTACCTCTTCACCACAACTGCCGGGGGAGTCCCCGAACCGCAAAGGGCGAGAGAGTTAACTCCCTCGCCCCCGCGGCCGGACTTCTTCATCACGGCGTTCGTATAGCCGCTTACTGCAGCAGGGCCAGCACGTTCTGGGGCTGGGCGTTGGCCTGCGCCAGTACGGAGATGCCCGCCTGCTGGAGAATCTGGGCACGCGCCAGAGCCGCCGTTTCCGCCGCGAAGTCGGCGTCCAGGATACGGCTGCGGGATGCATCCAGGTTCTCCGTGGTCGTGCTCAGGTTGGAGATGGTGGACTCCAAGCGGTTCTGAATGGCACCAAAGGTGCTGCGCAGGTCCGCTGCGGAGGTCAACGCCGAGTCGATACGCTGGATGGTTGAGTTAGCATCGGCGACCGTCAGTACACTGACGTCATCCAGGCTGCCCGCTGCAGTGGCGGAAGTTGCGGTAAACACAGTACCCGCTTGTGCACCTGCCACGGTGATGTCCTCACCCGAAGTGATGGTCAGCACATTGTTGTCGTCAAGGGACGCTGAGGCGTTGCCTGCGAGCGCCACATTTACCGCATTAACGAAGGACTGGGTGTCAGAGTAGGTGCCCGCCGCAACGGCGAGGGGGTCCGCATCGCCAAACTGGAAGGTCAATTCGTTGGCGGCCAGGGTCAGGGATGTTGCCGGCACACCCGCAACATCTGCCACACCCGCTTCACTGGCAACCAATTCGTCCGTCACCAGCGCTGCGTCCGCGCCACCAATGGCGAAGCTGCCAGCAGCATTGGAAGCATCCGTGAACACGATTTCACTACCCGAACCTGCGGCCGCCGTGAAGGTGGCAGCACCGTAGCCCGTTTGCCCTTGGATTGCGGTGAGGAGGTCTGCCGCCGAGGTGATATTACTGTCGAGCGTGACCGTAAGCACGTTGCTTTCCGGATCGGTAACCGTAAAGGTGCTGTTTGCAGACGTATCGGCATCAGACCCGGTAACATCCTGCGTTACTGTCGCATCTGTCGCTGTCACTGTCCGGCCCACTGTTGCCGCCAAGCCAGCTGCGGTATCCGCGATAGTGGCTGTCAGCGACGTACCACCGACGTTGGTTGCACTGAGGCCGCTCAGAGCTGTACCTGTACCGGCGGAGCCAGCGTCAGTAACCGCGAGGGAAAAGGCGGCGACGAAGGCGTCAACGGCATCTTGTTGGGTTGCACCGCCACCGAAATCAACGTTTACCGTTACGCCAGTCGCAGAGTCAACCGTGCTCGCTCCTGCGGAGTCAGCAAAGGTAAAGGTGACGCCGTTTACGACGACCTCATCGGCCGCGTTTACCGTGCCCGTAGAGAAGTCGACCGTGTCGGTACCGGCTACTGCGGGCACCGTGCTGTAGTCACCGATCAGATTCGTTGCGTCGAACGTGTACGTCGCAGCTGAACCGGTTACCGCATCAGTCCCCTCAGCAATCAACGTACCCAGATCCACAGAAGTCGCCGTTGCCACGGCACCCAGATCCGCCGTACGGATGCTGGTAGACAGATTCAGGCCAATGGTCTCACCCACGTTGGCACCCACCTGGAACAGGGCGCTGCCGAAGCTGCCGTCGAGTACGTTGCGGCCGTTGAAGGAGGTCTGGCTGGCAACGCGGTCGATTTCCGCCAGACGCTGCTGCACTTCCTGGTTCAGGGCGGCGCGGTCGGAATCGGAGTTGGTGGCGTTGGCAGACTGTACCGCCAGTTCGCGGATACGCTGCAGGTTGGAGGACACCTCGCCCAGTGCGCCTTCAGCCGTTTGCGCCAGCGAAATGCCGTCGTTGGCGTTACGGATAGCCTGGTTCAGGCCGCGGATCTGGGTGGTGAAACGCTCGGAGATGGCCAGGCCAGCCGCGTCATCCTTGGCACTGTTGATACGCAGGCCGGAGGACAAACGCTGCAGCGAGGTAGCCACGTCGTTCTGGGAGCTGTTGAGGTTACGCTGAGCAGTCAGCGAGGGAATATTGGTATTGATAATCTGAGGCATGGTTTCATTCCTTCTCGTTTCGCGCCGGCTTCCCCTGTGGAGTCGTCGCTGGTCACCGTCCATCGGCCCGGGGAGAGAGCTCCCCGCTCAAAAGAGTTAGCGGACGGTTTTGAAGGAACTTTAGGCCAGGTGTCAGATTTTTTTACTAAAGGAAATTGAACAGGGACAACCCCTGGATGCGCACATAGCTCTGCTGGGCGGCCTGCAGGGCAACCAGCTGCAGATTGAGACGGCTGATGGCCTCGGTAACGTCCAGATCGCGCACTTCCGAGAGCGTTTCCTGCAGCTGCAGGGTAAAGGCATCGTTGCTTTCCCGCAGGCTGTCGATGCGGTTCAGGCGCACGCCAAGGTCCGCCTGCTGCTCCAGCATGCGGCCCAGCGCCTGGTCAAGGTTGCCCAGGCCGCTGGCCACGGCGTTATTCACCGCCGCAGACGCCGCCGGGCCGGTGGTGGAGGACTTCAGGCTGTCGATAATGTTCTGCACGCTGCTGAACACGTCCTGGCGCGGCGCAGCGGGCACGGTGAAGCTATCGCCGTCCGCCGGCGTGCCTTCAAAGGTGACGCTGGCGCCGTTGAAGGCGATACTCGCGCCCGGCTCGTAAGGACCAGTGGCCACCACCGCGGCGCTGCTGTCGGTAACCTCAAAGGTGACCGGGTCGGCGGGTGCTGGCTGGCTGAAGCTGATGGTATAGGTATCGCGCTGGTAGTTGGCCACCGCGCTGCTGGCATCCACCACCGCGGTACCCGTGTTGCCGGCGGTCGCGCGGATGTCAAAGCTGCCGTTGCCGGCGGGGATATCCATGAACACGGCGCGGCCGGAATCACGTACCGCCAACTGTGTGTTGGGTGCCACCTGCAGAAAGCGCTGCCCTTCATCACCGCTGTACACTACTTCTCCGCCGCTGCGGCTGAAGGGCTGGGTCTGGGCCTGAAAGCCGGCGAACACGAACTCGCCGTTGGCATCGCGGGTGTTGGCCAGGCTGACCAGTTCATCCAGGCGCCCTTCCATTTCAGTGGCGATGGCGCGGCGGGTTTCCGGTGTCTGGGTAGCGTTGTTGGCCTGCACGGTGAGTTCGCGCACACGCTGCAGCACGTCTGTTACGTCCTGCAGCACCGTGTCGGCCAGGGCAATCTGCCCTTCGGCGAGGTTGCCGTTGCGCTGGAACTGGTCTAGCTGGGACAGGTCTTCCGTCAGGTCCAGAATCTGCACGGCGGCAATGGGGTCATCAGCCGGGGTGGTCACCCGCAGGCCGCTGGCCAGCTGCTGCTGGGTTTTCTGCAGTTGTGCCTGCTGATTCAGGATGTTGCTGATTCCCTGCTGGAAAATCTGGGCGGTTGACAGGCGCATGGGGAGCTCCGGTGTTAGCGACGCGTGGCGTCGAGCAGGGTCTGGAACACGGTGTCCGCCACGGAAATCACCTGCGCGGCGGCCTGGTAGGCCTGCTGGAAGCGCAACAGGTCTGCAGCCTCTTCATCCAGGTTGACCCCCTGCACGCTGTCACGGGCGGAAATCGCCTGCTGCAGCAGGGTGGACTCGGCATCGGCGGCGGCGCTGGCCTGACGGCTGCTCACGGCGACATCCGCTACCAAGCCGGCATAGCTATCCTGGTAGCTGGCGGTGCCGCCATCCAGGGTTTGTGCGGTTTGCAGGGCACCCAGAGCCAGCGCATTGCGGTTATCGCCGCTGCCATCGGTGTTGTTGGCAATACTCAGCGTGTCGCCAGCGGTGGGCGTGCCGCCCAGCTCAAAGCTCAGACCGCCCAGGGTCACGGCGATGCCGCCGCTGTCAGTGGCCGGGTTGTAGGCAATGGGCCCACCTGCACTACCGGCCACATCGTAGCCGGGCACGCCCACGCCCAGCGCGTCCGGGTTGAAGGTCAGCGTGATGGCGCCGCCCAATGGCAGGCCGGCGGCATCATCTACGGACAACGCCGACAGGCTGGCGTCGCCCAGGTTCGCGCTGCCGGCACTGCTGCGCACGGGGCTGGCGGCGGCGAAATCCGCCGCGTTGGTGATTTCCAGCGCGAAAAGGTTGGCGCCCTGGCCCACAGGCTGGATGAGGAAGCTGTCACCCGCCGCCGGTGTGCCGCTGATGGCGATGTCGACACCGTCCACGGTAAATGTGGGGCCCGCTCCGGTCTGGCTGGCGCCCGTCTGTTCGTTGCGCAAGGTCCATTGGGTGCCATCGAAGCTGATACGGTAGTCGGCGCCGGTGAGCGCGCTCACATCACCCAGGCTGGCGCTGACGGTGGCGGCACCGGTGTTGCCAGAGGAAGCGGCTACCGCGGGCTCCAGCGGGCGGAAAAAGTTGCCGCCGAGCTGGCCGGTCAGGTCCATGCCCCGGCTGTGCTGTTCGTTGAACGTGGCTGCAATGCCGGCCGCCAGCAGGCCGAGCTCATTGCGGGTGCTGTCCAGCACACCGCCGCGGAAAGACAACGCCGCTCCCAGCTCCCCGCCCGTCAGGAAGCGGCCAATGTCGGTGCTGGAGGCGAGGCCCGCTATGCCCACATTCACCCGCGTGGCGTCGAAGGGATCGCGAAAGGTCTGCAGCTCACTGGCGGTAAAGCCCACCACCAGCGCCTGGCCATTGCCCACCAGCACGTTGATGGCGCCGTCTTCCTGCGTGACGGTGGTCACCCCGACCTTTTCCGCCAGGCGGTTGATGGCCTGGTCGCGCGCGTCCAGCAGGTCGTTCGGTGGCTGGCCGCCGGTTGCCGTGGTGGCGCGCACCACCTGCTCGTTGAGGGAGGCAATATTGCTGGCCAGGGCATTGATATCTTTCACCGTGGTGGTGATACGCTGGCTGACTTCACTGTTGAAGCTGCGCAGCTGGGTATCCAGGGCCTGGAAGCGCCCCGCCAGCTCACTGGCCTCGCCCAACAGCACCTTGCGTTCGGGAATGGAGCCCGGGTTGTTGGCCACATCCTGCAGGGCGCCGAAGAAGCCCTCGATGCCCGGGGCAATACCCACGGCAGGGTCCGCCAGCAGGTTGTCGATGCGGGAGGTGAGGCCACTCAGGGTGCTGAAACCGGCACTGGAGGAGCTGCGGCTGCGTACGTCCTGGGCCAGAAACTGGTCGTAACTGCGGGTGATGGAGTCCACCTTGACCCCGGTGCCGAGGAAACCGGCACCGGTCGCCTCGGGCGGCAGGGTGGCAAAATCCACGCGCTGCCGGCTGTAGCCTGCGGTGTTGACGTTGGCGATATTCTGGCCGGTCGTCGACAGCGCCCGCTGCAGTGACAGCAGCGCGGAAGTCCCAATGTTCAGCAGATCTGCCACGGTGAGCCTCGGTCAGGGTTCAAGCGGCCTCGGGCCGCATGTCTGGTTGTGTTGGCGGCAGCTGCGCGGAATTCTTTAGCTCTGCCACGGTGTCTGCCACGGTGCCGCGCTGCAGGATCGCCAGGATTTTGTCGGCATAGGCCGGGTCGGTGGCATAGCCTGCGGCCTGCAGTTCACGCAGGTAGGCCTCGGGCTCGGCCGCACTGGCCAGCGCGTCCTGGTAGCGAGGGGCACTGCGAATCAGGTCGACATAATCGGCAAAGGAATCCGCCGGGGAGTCGTACACGCGAAAGGCCGCGCGCTCAAGGCGGGCCGCCGCGCCGTCATACTCCACGGTTTGCACACTGGTGACTGGGCCCTGCCAGCCGCGCCCGGCCTTGATATTGAACAGGTTGTGGCTGCTTCCGGCGGACGCGGGCAGTGCGCGCTGGCCCCAACCCGTTTCCAGCGCCGCCTGCGCAATCAGCACCGCCGGGTCCACGCCCAGCTCCGCCGCCGCCGGTTCGGCCAGGGGCCACAGCTCACGTACAAACGCTTCGGGGGGCGTGGGTGCGGCCGGCGGCCCACCGGCGGCGGCCAGTGGCGGCTGCGCCGGGGATGGCTGCTGCCGTGAAGAGTGGGTAGACGCCGGTTCAGCCGCGAGCGCCGCGCCGGTAACGACCGGTGTGCTGCCATAGCGTGCCGACGGCAACGCCAGGCCCTGCTGACCACCCTGCGGCGGCACCACAGCCTGCGTGCCACCGGATTCCGCAGCGCCGCTTACTGCACCCGCCGCCTGCAGCTGCTCCACCAGCACCTGGGCCAAACCCAGGCCGCCGTGATCCGCGAGGTCCACCGACAGCTGCTGGTCGAACATCTGCTGCCAGCTCTTCAGCTGGCTGCTGTTGAACAGGCCGCCTTCGGGCGTGGCATCGCGCATGGATTTCAGCATCTGCTGCACGAAAATCGCTTCGAACTGCCGCGCCACCGGCTCCACCGCGGATGCCGCATCGTTGCGCGCATCGCGGCGCAGGGCGGCGAGGCCGCTGAAGTCGTGGTAGAGAGAAGCCTGTGCCGCCTGCATCAGAAGCGCCTAGATCACAATCAACTGGGCACGCAGGGCACCCGCCTGCTGCAGTGCTTCCAGGATCGCAATGAGGTCACCCGGGGCAGCGCCCACGCGGTTCACCGCGGTCACCAGTTCCTGCAGCGTGATGCCGGCATCCAGCAGGAACATGCGCGCATCCTCCTGCTCCGCGGCCACTTCGGAGTCCGGAGCGACCACCGTTTCACCCACGCGCGAAAACGGACCGGGCTGGCTCACGCCGATATCTTCCGATACCGTGACCACCAGATTGCCGTGCGCCACAGCGGCGGTCTCCACCCTCACCTCACTGCCAATCACAATGGTGCCGCTGCGCGAGTTCACCACCACCCGTGCGGGCGCCGAGGCCGGGTCGACCTGCAGGTTCTCCACAATAGACAGGAACGCCACGCGGTCCGCCTGATCGGCGGGTGCCTGCACTTCGATAGACACAGCATCCAGCGGTTGCGCCGTGCCCACACCCAGGGCCGCATTGATCGACCCCGCCACGCGCTGCGCCGTGGTGAAGTCCGCGGAGTTCAGGTTCATGATCAACGTCGGCGCCGTGGCAAAGGGGCTGTCGACCGTGCGCTCGACGGTGGCACCGTTGGGTATGCGGCCGGAGCTGGTGGCGTTTACCGTCACCCGCGAACCGTCCGCGCCTTCCGCACCGAAACCGCTGACCAACAGCGAGCCCTGCGCCAGGGCGTAGGTTTCCCCGTTCACCGCCTTCAATGGCGTCATCAGCAAGGTGCCGCCGCGCAGGCTTTTGGCGTTGCCAAGTGACGACACCGTCACGTCAATGGTCTGCCCTGGCTTGGCAAAGGCCGGCAGGTCCGCGTGCACCATCACCGCCGCCACGTTGGTCAGCTGTGGGTTCACATTGGCCGGAATATTCACCCCCAGTTCCGCCAGCATGCTTTTCAGGCTCTGGATGGTAAACGGGGCCTGGATGGTCTGGTCACCACTGCCGTCCAGGCCCACCACCAGACCGTAACCAATCAGCTGGTTGCTGCGCACACCGTTGACGCTGGCAATGTCCTTGATGCGCTCGGCGCTGGCGGAGGTGGAGAGCAGCAGCGCGAGCAACAGCGGGGAAAGACGAGTCCAGAGTAGCGTTAACATCAGCATGCCTCAGAAAGGAACCAGCGGGCTCATAAAGAACCGGGTGAGCCACCCGGGCGTATTGGTTTCCTGGCTGACGCCAGTGCCGCTGTAGGAGATGCGCGCATCGGCAATCAGGGTAGAGGAAATGGTGTTGGTAGGGCTCAGGTCTTCGGGGCGGATAATGCCGCGCAGGCGGATGTACTCGTCGCCCTGGTTGATATTGATCCACTTCTCGCCCTGGATATACAGGTTGCCGTTCGGCAACACCTGCGCCACCTGCACCGCGATGGCGCCGCGCAGGCTATTGCTCTGACCCAGCGCCGCTTCACCGGAGAAAGCGCTGGCGCCGTTGATATCCACGCCCAGGTTATAGCGACCGTTCACGGTCACCGGCTGACCGAACACGGTGGGACTGGTGAGGTTGATCTCACTGCTTTTATCCAGCTCGGTGTCGCTGCTCTTACTGCCGGTCGTGGCTTCCACCAGTACCACGCTGACAATATCGCCTACCTGCACCGCGCGGGTATCAGTGAACAGCGCCAGGCCGCTGGAGGGCAGGAACACACCGCCATTGCCGGGTGGTTGCGGCAGCTGCGAGTAGTCTATCGGGTCCACCGGGCCATACAGCTCGTGGCTCTTCTCGGGCACACCGCCACAGCCTGCCAGCAGCAGGAGCGTCGCCAGAATCACAGTGATGAATGAAGCAGACACGGTCATTCCTTTACAGGTTGTTGGAGACGAACTGAAGCATCTGGTCAGCGGTGGAGATGGCCTTGGAGTTCATCTCGTAGGCGCGCTGGGTTTCAATCATGTTCACCAGCTCTTCCACCACGTTGACGTTGGAGCTTTCCACATACCCCTGCACCACCGTGCCCAGGCCGTTGATACCCGGGTTGCCCGGCTGCGGCGCACCGCTGGCACCGGATTCCACCAGCAGGTTTTCGCCGCGGGCCTGCAGGCCGGCGGGGTTGATAAAATCGGTGAGCTGGATATTACCCACCTGGCTCACCGCCGCACTGCCCGGCACCGTCACCGAGACCGTGCCGTCGCCACCAATGCTGATGGAGGTGGCGTTCTGGGGAATGGTGATCGGCGGTTGCAGCTGGTAGCCGGCGGACGTCACCACAATGCCCTGGTCGTTGATTTGCAGGGAGCCGTCGCGGGTGTAGCCCTGGGTGCCGTCGGGCAGCAGGATCTCGAAAAAGCCGCGGCCCTGAATGGCCAGGTCCAGCGAATTGTCGGTTTTGGTCAGGTTGCCCTGGGTAAAGAGCTTCTCGGTGGCCACCACCCGGGTGCCGGTACCGATCTGCAGGCCCGAGGGCAGCAGCGTGTCCTGCGACGACTGCGCGCCGACCTGACGCACATTCTGGTACACCAGGTCCTCGAAGATCGCGCGGCTGCGCTTGAAACCGGTGGTGCCGACGTTAGCCAGGTTGTTGGCAATGGTCGACATGCGCGTCTGCTGCGCGTCGAGGCCGGTCTTGGAAATCCACAGTGACTGTGACATGGCCTGAATTCCTTATTCGAGTCGCATTAATTGGGTTGACGCCGTGTCCAGCTCTTCGGCGGTGGACATCATGCGCACATGCATTTCATATTGCCGGGACAGCTCGATCATCTGCACCATCGCCGACACCGGGTTGACGTTGCTGGATTCCAGCATGCCGGAAGCCAGGCGCACGTCTGCGGCGGGCTCGGAGGCCAGCCCGTCATCCAGGCGCAGCAGTCCGTCCGCGCCCTTGTCGATTTGCTCCGCCGGCGGGTTCACCAGCTTGATGCGGTCGAGCACCGCCACCGCATTGATCTGCTCGCCCAGCGGCACAATGGACACCGTGCCATCGGCACCGACGGTCAGCGAGCTGAACGGCGGCAGCGCAATGGGCCCGCGCTCGCCGAGTACCGGCTGCCCCGCGCCGTTGAGCAATTGACCGAACGCATCCACCCGCAGGTCACCGCGCCGGGTGAGCGCCTCGGTGCCATCCGGTGCCTGTACCGCCATCCAGCCTTCGCCGACAATGGCCACGTCCAGGTCGCGCCCGGTTTGCTCGAGGCTGCCCGGAGCCAGGTCCGTGCCCTTGCGCCTCTCGATGGTGTACACGCGGCTGTCGACGCCCACACCGTCGAGGTAGCGGCTTTCCGCACTCACCATATCGGCCTTGAAGCCGGGCGTGGAGGCGTTGGCCAGGTTGTGGCTGTTGGCGGCCTGCGCCAACATCATTTCCTGGGCACCGGAGGCGGCGATATAGACGAAATGGTCCATCAGTCAGGCTCGGCGTAACTTAGCGCAGGTTGATCACGGTCTGGGTGACCGCGTCTTCCGCCTGAATCACCTGCGCATTGGCCTGAAAATTGCGCTGGGCAATGATCAGGTCCACCAGCTGCGCGGTAATTTCCACGTTGGATTCCTCCAGCGCCGCCGACTGGATGACCCCCAGGCCAGAAGTACCCGGTGCACCCACGTTCGACGGCCCCGAGGCGAAGGTTTCCACCCAGTTGGTGTCGCCGATGGGCTGCAGGCCATTGGGGTTGTTGAAGTTGGCCAGGGCGATCTGCGCCAGTGCGCGCGATTCACCGTTAGTGAAGCGGGCAAAGGCGATGCCCGTGGAATCGATCTCCAGGCCGCGCAGCTGGCCCGCGGAGAAGCCATCCTGCACCACGCTGCTCACCGCGAAGGGCGTACCGAACTGCGTGGTATCAGAGAGCGATACGGTGATGTCCTGCGGGTCGGCACCGGTGCCAACACCGGCCGCGTTCAGGGGCTGCCAACCCGAGATGTTCACCTCTACCGGCAGGGTGAGCGGGTCGAACTGACCATTGGACTGGAAAGTGAGCGTATCCGGGCCGGAGGTCGTCACCCCGTCGACCAGAGAGTGCACTTCCCATTCGTTGGGCGTGGCAGTCTTGACGAAGTAGAGGCTGAGCACGTGCGGATTACCCAGGCCATCGTACACTGTGGTCGACGTAGTGGCGTTGAACGAGCTGGGATCCGGCGCTGTGGGTGGCGCGGCAAAAGCATCAAACGGGCCGCCAAAGGGCACTGTCGGTGGCACTTCGCGCGAATCGAGGTTGGAGGTGAGGTCCACCAGCCCTGTCGGGTTCGGGTCCAGCAGGGAGGTGTCGATCTGAATGTCACCCAGCTGGCCGGTCACGTCGCCCGCGGCGTTCACCTGAAAGCCCTGCAGGCGCGAGCCCGCATTGCTGACCACAAAGCCCTCGCGATCCACCTTGAAGTTACCCGCGCGGGTGTATTGCAGCGCGCCGTCAACACTCAGCTGGTAAAAGCCGCCGCCGCTGATGGCGAGGTCCAGGGCGTTATCGGTGAAGCTGATGTTGCCCTGGCCGAATTCCTGCGTCACCGCCGACAGGCTCACGCCCTTGCCGATGGCATTGCCCCCGGCGCCGAGCAGGCTGGTGGCAAACACATCCGCGAATTCCGCGCGGGATGTTTTATAGCCCACCGTCGAGGCATTGGCGATGTTGTTACTGATGACATTCAAGTCTGCACTTGCAGCGTTAATGCCCGAAATTGCTGTATCAAAGGCCATTGTCTCTCTCCTGGCTCAACACACTGTCTGGCGCGCACCCCAGAGGGCGCACACCGTTATAAAATGCTCTTGACCGCGCTCATGCCCACGGTCTGGCCATTGCCCAGATTGAGGGCAACATCGCCGGAACCGGCGGCTATCGCCACCGACTCCACACGCTGATGGGCGTACACCGGCACGGTGGTGGACACGCCACCTATCAGCGCCTCCACAGACACGCGGTACTGCCCCGCGTCCAACTGCGCACCACTGCCGTCACGCCCATCCCACTGCACCCGGAAGTCGGAATCCACACCGGGCGGCAGAGCGGCGCTGTACACCAGCCGACCACTCATATCCTGCACAAACAGTGTTGCCGCCGTGGCGTTGCCGTTGAAGGCGACGGTGGCATCGAGCGCCAACGCGGGCTCGGCGCCTTCGCCTTCCCCACTCCCCGCAACCGGCCGCAACAACCCGACATTGCCTTCCGTGACCACATCGCGGCCTACCAGGTTGGCCGCCTGCAGGGCCTGGCTGCCGGTCATTGCCGATGCCAGCCCGCCGAAGCCGCTGTTCAGGTCCTGAATACCGGATACGGTGCCGAACTGCGCCAGCTGGCCCATGAAATCCATGTTGTCCAGCGGCTTGGTCGGGTCCTGGTTCTTCAGTTGCGCCACCATCAGCGTCAGGAACTCCTCGGAGCCCATATCCTCAACCGAGCTGCTCTGGCGCTGGGTCGCTTCTGGCTGCGGAAACAGTTCGTTAATGCCGGCAAGCGTGCTCATCTGTGCAATCCTCTGTGGTTATCGGCCCAGCGTGATGGTGCGCTGGATCAGTTGCTTGGCCGTGTTCATGGCCTCGATGCTGCTCTGGTAGGAGCGTGAGGCGGAAATCATGTTGGCCATCTCATCCACCGGGTTGATATTCGAGCGGTAGATGTAGCCCTCTTCATTGGCCAACGGGTGGGAGGGCGAGAACTCCTGCCGCGGTGGCAACTGCGACTGGTAGATCTCGGCGACACGCACCCCCTCAGCCGCGCCATCCCCACCGCCAAAACTGTCCTGCAGCATGGTCTGAAAAACCGGGTAGCGCGCCTGATAGGCCCCTTCCGGTGTGCTGCTGACCACCTGGGAGTTGGCCAGGTTGCTGGAGATGGTGTTGAGCCGCACGCTTTGCGCTTCAAGTGCCGAGGCGGATACCGCCATGATATTGAACAGGCTCATGGTTATTCGCCCCGGATTGCGCGCTGGGTGGACTTGATGCGGCTGTCCAGAATGGTCAGGCTAGCTTGGTAGCGGATGGCGTTATCCATGAACTCGGCGTGCTCGCGCTGCGCGTCCACGGTGTTGCCGTCCAGTGAGGGCTGGTTCGGCACCCGATACAGCAGGGGCTGATCCGCGCCGTTCATGCCGCCGTTGGCATCGAGGTGGCGGGCATGGGTGCGACGCAGCCCGCCTGCCGTTGCCGCCTGCATGGCCGCGGCAAAGTCGATGTCACGGGCCTTGTAGCCCGGCGTGTCCTGGTTGGCCAGGTTCGCCGCAATCAGCTCCAGCCGCTGTGAGCGCAGTGCCATCGCCTGCCCACTCACGCCAAATACCCGGTCGGTAAAACTCATGCTCAATTGCTCCTCTGTGCCCTGTGCGTACAACGTCTGCAGGAGATACCTATCAGGAACCATGCCAACAGTTAAATAGTTAATAAATACAATAGGTTATGATATTTCCCGGGCGCCATTGAAGCGCTGTCGACAGCCCCCTTGCCGCCTGAGCGGCAAGAATTGCCGCCCTCCCCGCCCCGGGCGTCGCCGCCAGCAAGTGGCATGGTTCCTGCTTCAAACCTCACCGACCGTACTTTTGGGAGGCATCATGTCAATTTTCCGGCGCGCCACCGCGTTTCTTCTGCTCGCTGCCATGGCCATGCCCGGCCTGCTCGGCACCGATGCGCGTGCCGAAACCCTGCACTCATTGGAGGACGTGGTAGCGGCTGCCACCCGCGCGGCCACCGATGCCGCACAGGCACAGGGCTACAGCGACCTGGAAACCAGCGCGCGGCCGCTGGACTCACGCCTGCGACTGCAGGCCTGTGCCGAGCCACTGGAAACCTTCAGCAGCCCCAACGCCAGCGTACTGGGCCCGGTCAGTGTGGGCGTGCGCTGCGCCCAGCCCAGCGCCTGGACCCTGTATGTGCGCCTGGATGTCAGCACCCGCGCCACGCTGCCGGTGCTCACCGACAATCTGCCCCGCGGCACGGTGATTAGCGAGCGCGACCTCACACTGGTGGAACGCACCATCACCAACGCCACCGACGCCGTGATCCTGGACCCGCAACAGGCGATCGGGCTCGAATTGGTTCGCCCGGCGAGCGCCGGCTCCACCCTGCGGCACAGCCAGTTGCGACCGCCCCAGTTGATCGCCCGCGGGCAGACAGTGACGCTGATCGCCGGCAGTGAGGGCCTGCAGGTCACCATGCAGGGCCGCGCCATGGCCAACGCCGCCGCGGGAGATCGCCTGCTGGTCACCAACCTGGCGTCCGGCCGGCGAGTGGAAGGCATTGTCAGCGCCGATGGCAGCGTGCACATCCCGTGAGCGCGACGAGATCACGCTTGTGCTAAACTTTTCCGCGCCGCTGCCGCTATACCTATCAAGGCACCCGCGAGTGCCCGCCATTCACTGACTGTGTGACACTGCCATGGACCCAATCGACAACAATGCCAACATCAAACCGTCGCGCGCCGGCGGTGATGCGCGCACGGGCGGCGTGGAACAGGCTGGACGCAGCAGTGCTGCCAGCAGCAGCAAGCCAGCTGCTGAAGCCGACGCGGTGACCATCACACGCATGGCAACAGACATGCTGCAGCTGGAAAACCAGTTGGCCGACGTGCCCGATGCCAACATGGAACGCGTGGAACAACTGCGCGCCGCCATCAGCGACGGCAGCTACAAGGTCGACCTGGAGCGCATTGTGAACAACCTGCTGCAGGCCGAGCAGGACCTGTCCTGACCGTGACCGCCGGTGAACACCTTGCGCAGGCGCTGCGCGCCGAAATCACCGCGCTGGAAAACGTACTTACCCACCTTGCAGCTGAGCAGCAGGCGCTGCGCAGCGCAGATGCGCAACAAATAGAAAGCACCGCCCGGGCTAAGGATGCGGCTATACGCGCGCTTTCCAGTCTGCAACAGCAACGGCCCACGGAAGCAGCCCAACTGACTCAGCGCGCCACTTCAGGCCCAGCCGAGGGCGCTTTTGCTGGCCAGGCCGAGGGATTCTCCTCGGGCCAGGTAGAAGGCTCTCTGTCCCGTCAAATAGCCCAGCTCGACAACGCGGCGGAGAATCAGGGCCTACAGGCCCGGTTGATTGCGCTCGGCGAGCGTTGCGCCGAACTGAACGCGGCCAATGGCCTATTGATTGACCGGATGGCTGAACACACCCGCAGCGCCCTGCGCGTATTGCGCCAGCAAGACGGCGATCCGCGGTTGTACTCGGGTACCGGCGGGGCGGACAGCACCCGAGACAGTCAAAGCCTGGGTAAAGCCTGAGCCTAACAGCCCGATAACGTCAATTATTTGACTGCCTGACCGGCAGCTTCTTGCCGGTCGCCGCGTAAACGGCGCTCTATGGCATGTCACCGGCTGCACTTTCCTCGCCCAAAATACGCCAAATTAGCCTAATAATACTTAACTCCTTTGAAAATCCGATAAATAATTTTTGGCACGGCAATTGCTTCTACTTGTTCGATGGACCTTCACTCGAGCATTGACGCCATGACCGACAGATCACCGTTCACGCTTGTCAGCGACCGCGCCGCCAACCTGGCGACGTCCCCCGCCACGCCCCTGGCCGCGCCCATGGGGGACATCGAAGCCGCCGACCAGATGCTGGGGCTGTTCGATACCTTGATCGGTGAAGCAGACCAGAACGTCTTGCTTGAGCGCTTTCACCGCTGGGCCAGCCGCTGCGGGCTCGCCGACAGCCTGGGGTTTACCGCCCCTGGCGATCGGCGCGAGCTCATTTTCGGTGAGCAGCGCCACCACCGCGCACTCTACCAACTGGATATTGACGGAAAAACACTCGGCGCAGTGACCCTCTCACGTCGCCAGCGCTTCAGCGAAGCCGAATTGACGCTGCTGGAGCGCGCCCTCGGCGGCCTGGCGCGCGCCGTGCGCCTTGCGCAGCAGCTGGCCCACGCCCAGGTTACGGCCCTGCACGATGGGCTCACCGGGCTGTTGAACCGCCGGGCAATGGACGAGCGCCTGAGCCACGAGCTCCTGCTGGCCAAGCGCCATGGCAGTGCGCTGTCGTTGATGATTATCGACATCGACCACTTCAAGGACATCAACGACCAGCTTGGCCACCTCGTAGGTGACGAAGTGCTGTGTCGCCTGGCCGAGTCGTTTCGTGGCTGTGTGCGCGAATCAGACCTCCTGTTTCGCCTCGGCGGGGACGAGTTCGCCATCCTGCTGCCACGCACAGGCCTCAGTGGCGCCGCAGACGTGGCACGCAAAATACGCGAGACCGTAGAGCACGTCACCGTGGGGCTAGCCACCCGCGCCGGTGGGGTGCTGCCGCGCGTGAGTATCGGCGTGGCCGACCTGCTCCCCGGTGATGACGACAAAGCATTGATGCAGCGCGCCGACACACACCTGTACCACGCGAAGGCACAGGGCCGGGGGCGGGTATGCATCAGCGTCTAGCGCGACGCCGCAATGCCCCGGAGGCCCCGGCCACAAACGGCAACCTCTGGTTACGCAGCGATCTGCGCCGCCCTGCCCCAGCAGGCAAACCCGCACGCTCGTTACGGCGCTCCGCAACCGACAGTGCTGCACGACCCGCCGTGCGCAGCTGGATGACCTGGACGCTGTTCGGTGCGTTGCTGGTGACAACTGCGGCGGCAGGCCACGGTTTTCTGGCCACGGAAGCGAAAGCGCCACCGGCAGCAGAGCCGTCCCACCCGATCGTGGCGGCCACTGAGTCACCCATGCACACCGAGGTGCCAGCACAGCGCGCCGAGCCCGCGAGCACCCTGCCCGCTCTTTATGCCCTGGAAGACACGCAACAACAGCTGATCACGCAAGTAGAGGAGATTCAGGCATCCAATCGGGCATTACTCAGCCGCCTGGAACACCTGCAAGCCGCGATGGCCCCTGACGCCAGTGTGGCGTTAGCCGACTAGCCCGGCTCGCTGCGCCCAACCCACAGCCGTGCCAGACCGTAGCGGGCCTCCAGCGTTGCGGCAATACCACGCCCCTGCTGCTGGGATTCCAGCCCGATAACCCGTACCCGAAACAGATCCTGTCCGGACACCGTGGCCGCTTGAACCACTACGCGGCCCGCAACCGCATTGCCGCCGTCGCGCTCGAGTCGCTGTGCCCAACGCTCGGCGATAGCGCGCTGCACATAAGAACCGAAATTGACAAACCACGCGCCGTTTGACGCCGCAGCCGGGGTGGTCTCATCGAGCTCTTGCGCTGAGAGCTTCGGCGGCGCGGGTACCTCGGGTTCAGTGCTGACCGGGTCGCGTGTGACGCCAGCATCTGCAGCATTTGCAGCCTCGGCAGCATCCGCACTTCCCGGACTTCCCTGCACTGGCGGGCGCTCCGACGCGGGCACGCGCTGCGACAGCCCCACCTCAAGCTGTTCAATCATGGCGGACAACTCGCGGTTTTCATCGCGCAGCTGCTCGAGGTCGCGCTCCAGCCTCGCGTTGCCATCTGCCACCACGCGGGCGAGGCGCTCCTGCAACAGCAGATCCTCTCGCGACACCACTTCTGCCCGGCGTTGTTCCAGGGCAAAGAACTCCGCACGCAGCGCCTCGCGCTGCTGCACCAGATAGCCGTAGACCAGCCCTCCTATCACCAGTGTTGACGCAAACAGGGCCCAGGACAGCTTTTGGCCCGCAGTGACACGAGGCACCGCGGGCGCAACCGGCTCCGGCTCCGGCTCCGGCTCCGGCTCCGGCTCCGGCTCCGGCTCCGGTTCGGGCTCCGGTTCGGGCTCAGGCTCAGGCTCAGGCTCAGGTTTGGGCTCAGGTTTGGGCTCAGGTTTGGGCTCAGGTTTGGGCTCAGGTTTGGGCTCAG